>JACJZF010000004.1 GCA_020635725.1 Flavobacteriales bacterium | reverse complement strand
AAGATCACCGGCATGGGTCGTGTAACGCTTGCCACGGACCTGCCCGCGGGCATCTACCTCGTGCGCTTGCAACAGGATGATGTGAAGCTCGCCAGGAAGGTGATGGTCGGGCGCTGAGGCCACTCCGCGTAGCGTGCGCGAAAGCGGCGACGTCTGAGCGAGGCCTGCGGCTACGCTCGACAAGATCGGATCCTCGCAGCCTGCGGCTGCCTCAGTCTGCCCGCATTCCATTGCAGTAGCCGCAGACTGCGCGCAGCGTCCGCACTCCGAGCGCATCCTACCTTCGTTCAATGCCCGCCTACACCACACTCTCCGAGGCCGTCAACGACCTCATCCGCCGCGGCTATGCCGATGACCTCACGCTCGCCGGTCATTGCGTGGTGTGCGACGGCACCCGCACCGAGCTCAGCCCCGACGACTTCCACATCGATGAGTTCCACCGCTTCGAGGGCGAGACGAACCCTTCGGATCAGAGCATCGTGTACGCCATCTCGGCGCCTGGGCATGGCATCAAGGGCGTGCTGGTGAATGCCTTCGGCGTGTACGCGGCCGAGCTCACGCAAGAGATGGTGCGGAAGCTGGCGACGCATTGAACAGCGGCAACCGTCATGAACCGGCCACCGGAACGACTAAGAGGCAGCGCCAACAGAACAAAGGGATGCGACATGCACTGAAGTCCGCCGGATTGATCTTGACCGTGGCCCTGTCCGGCTGCCGCCACGAGGCCGACCCGTTCGCGGTGGACGCCGAACTGCTCGACCGGGCACGTGGCAGCGAAGCCTCGGTCTGGTACCGGTTCGATGATGATCTCCTTCCGCGGTCATCGGGATCGGGGCACAACGAGGCCTTCCTCCGCACGCGCTTCAACGATGTCGCCGCCTCGATCCTCGATGAGAACGGCAAGGTGATGGAGGACACGCTGTTCCCCAACGGCTCGTTGATCGTGAAGGAGCTCTGGCTGGACGAGAATACCCTGGGCACCTATGCCGTGCTGCTCAAACGCACGGGCACGCAAGGCGCCGATGCCGATGGCTGGGTCTGGGGCTATGTGCGTGCCAATGGCGAGGTGCGCGAGTCGGCCATAAACGCGGGCAACGCATGCCGAAGCTGCCATGGCCAGACCGGCCACATCGACCGCACGTTGATGAATGCCTATTTCCCTTGAACCGTCTCGGCGAGGTATGTGACTGTGAACGATCGGTGGTGTCTCCGTTCAGTTGCACGACCCATCGTCACGCCGGAGACCAGGCGATGGCCTTCCGGCGTCTCACCTAGGCCTACCCCGCAGGGCATGGGCGAAACCCCGGGTCTCGGTCGCAGAGCCTCCCCTCGCCGGGGGTGACGCGATGCGAAGACCTTGGACGGTGTCAACAGCCGATACCGACTTCGGACTGAGTCTCTATCGAACGGTCAGCCTGACGAACACCGGCTTCGCTCACGCACGAAGCGGCCCACGCGATCGAATACCATGCAGCGCCGACCCCAGAAACGAAGAAGGCGCCTTTCGGCGCCTTCCTCTTTCGCGGACCCGTAGGGATTCGAACCCCAAACCTTCTGATCCGTAGTCAGATGCTCTATCCAATTGAGCTACGGGTCCCCTTGAAAACGGCTGCGAATATAGTCCCTATCCGGCAATGGGGATCACACCCAGCCGTTGATCCAGTAATAGGCCATAGCCGCGTACTCGCGCAGGCAGGTCACTTCCAGCTTCAGGTAGTTCCAGAAGGTGTAGCGCAGGGCGGTGCGCTCAGAGACATCGGGCGCCCAGGCCTTGCCGCCGATGGCCGCATGCCCGTAGCGGAACTCGTGGAACATGGCGTGGTCCCAGGCCGGGAGTCCGCACACCCCCCCCATGCCCACCTTTCTGAAGGCCAGGACCGAGCGCCAGGTGTTCTCCGGCGCGGTGACGATGGCGACGCGGCCCTCCGCGATGCGGGCCCGCACGAGCAGGGCCTGTTCCCGGGTGTTGTCACCGGCATTGGCCGTATCGATACGGGCGGGTTCCACGCCGCGCAGCACGAGCTCCTGAACCATGGCCTGGAGCACCGCCGGGTCACCGGGATGCACCACGAGCAGTCGCGCGCTGGGCCATGCGCGGGCCGCATCGGCCGCCCGGTGCAGCCGCAGCAGCTCCGGCCCGGATGGCATGCCGCTGCCACCGAGCACCACCACGTGCCGCGGCGCGCTCAAGCACTCGCCCCCAGCCATGCCCAGCCAGCGATGCGCATCGTAGGGCAGGCGGGTGAAGGCCAGCACGCAGGCCACGATCAGGATCGCACCGGCTGACCAGAGTAGGCGTCGGAGCAAGCCGCGCAGGGCGAACCAGAGCGCGTGGGCCAGCATGCCCAGGGTGGCGGCCAGGTCGGCGAAGCGGGCCATACGGCCAAGGTAGGCCGCCGCGCTACGGCTTGTAGTACTTCAGGGCCTCGGGCATGAAGGCCTCGAGGTCGCGCATGCGCGTTTGATCGCTGGGGTGCGTGCTCAGGATCTCGGGCGGGGCCTGACCGCCGCCCTGGCTCATGCGCTCCCAGAACTTCGGGGCTTCGCGCGGGTCGTATCCGGCCATGGCCATGAAGACCAGTCCCATCTTATCGGCCTCGCTCTCGTGCTTGCGGCTATAGGCGAGCAGACCCAAGGTGCCGCCGATGCCGAAGCTCTGCAGCAGCAGGTTCTCGGTGAGCGAGGGGTTCTCTCCGGCGGCCACCACGAGCACCGAGCCGAGCCCGTTCAGCGCCAAGCCCTGGCTCATGCGCTCATTGCCATGGCGCGCGATGGCATGCGCGATCTCGTGCCCCATGACCACGGCGAGCCCCGCCTCATCCTGCGTGGCCGGAAGGATGCCGGTGTACACCACCACCTTGCCGCCCGGCATGCACCAGGCATTCACGGTGTTCTCATTCACCGTGTGGAATTCCCATTGGAAGCCGGCCACGCGGTCGCTGGCGTTGTTCTCGTCGAGGAACTTGGTGGCGGCCTGCGCGATGCGCTGCCCCACCCGGGTCACCTGCTGCGCGCGGTTGTCCGTTGCGGGAAGCACATTGCTGGAGTCGAGCACGCCACGGTACTGTTCCGCGGCCATGGCCATGAGGTCGCCCTCGTTCACCAGGTTCATCTGACGGCGCCCGGTGATGGGCACCTTCGCGCAGGCATCGAGCAGCGCTACGGCGAGCAGCACCAGGGCTGCCCGGGATACGGTCTTGATCATTGGATATCGGCTGAGAGCCCGCGGTTGAGCAGGGCGGTGCAACGGGGCTCCAACTGGTCGAAGGTGCCGCGCTTCACGCTGCACTTCCCGTTGTAGTGGACGATGTACGCGCATTGCTCGGCCTGGATCGGATCGTGCCCGCAGATCTCCACCAGGCAGGTGATCACATGGTCGAAGGTGTTCACGTCGTCGTTGTGCAGGATGATCTCGCGCAAAGTGCCCGTCTCGCTCTGCACCTCCTCCAGGAGTGCCTCTTCCAGATCGTGCTGATGGCTCATGCGTCCGCTAAAATAGGACGCACAGGGCAGCTCCCGGTCACATCAGGGCTTGGCCAGGATCGCCGGACCGAACTTCTCGAGCAGCGCCTGGGCCTCGCGCACCGGGATGCGGCGGCCGTTGAGGTAAGCGGTGACGAAGGCATCCTTCACGCCCAGGACGATGGCCTCATCCTTCCGCACGCGGGCCTGTTCGGTATCGGTATAGAAGCCGGTGGTGTAGCGCACCTTGGCGGTCTCGGTGAGCTCGCTGTTGAGCGGGGTGATGTTGAAGAGCTTGTCCAGCGCGACGGGCTTGCTGTACACGCCCACCTGCACGGTGAAGAAGAGGCCCTTGACCGTTTCCACCTGGCGGGCAGGCGCCGCGCCCGGCACGTTATAATAGGCCACGGCCTCAGGCTTCGGCACGAAGGAGGAGACGATGGCATCGGCGGTCTCCGGGTAACGGGCGAGGATCGCCATGGCATCTTCCTGCGGCGTGGCCGTTGTGGCAACAGAGGGGCGCGTGATGGTGGCGGTGACCGGCTCCTGCACCGCGGTGGTGGCGGGTTGGATCACGCGCTGCGGCTGCTCGCCTGTTGCCGCCGAAGGCTGCTGGACACGCTGCGCGGTGATCGCCTGCGAAGCGCGCATGGCCTCGCCCAGCGGGATGCGCTGCCCATCGCGGTAGGCCACCACGAAGGCATCGCGATAGCCGCGCTCGCGCACCTGATCCTTGGCTGCAGCGGCCTGGCTGAAGCCCGTGAACAGACCCGCCGTGTAGCGCACCAGGCCGTTGCCCACGGTCTCGCCCATCACGGGTGTCATATCGCTGAAGGCCTGCTGCGGGATCTCTTTGCGGAAGGCGCCGATCTGCACTTTGAACACGATGCCACCGGGCATGGGCGCATCGATGGGAATGGGTTCCTCGCGGCGTGTCGCCGGAGCGTTCAGCACGAAGACATCCTCCACCAGTTCCTCCGGCATGCGGAACGGACGCGCAGCCGTGACGGGCGCAGCGGTGACGGGCTCCGCGGTGCGCGTTTCAACGGCGCGCGGTTGCGCCGTTGCCTCGGCGATCGGCTCGGGTCGCTGGGCTTCCTGCTGCGCTGTCGCAGGCGCGGCGCGCTCAGGACGGTTCAGCACGATCGGCTCCGTGGAACGCTGCTGACCTGCTTGGTCACGCGACTCGGCCAGCAAGGACTCGGTGCGCCGCGCGCGCTGCTCCATGGCCATCAGCTCGCTGGAGCGCTCGGCCGACATGCCTTGCAGCATGGCGCTGGCCTGCCGCTCGTTGATGTCCGCCGCGCCACGCAGCCGTGCGGCCACACGGTCGAGCGAATCGGCTCTCTGACCCAGCACGGCGGCCCGGGCATCGAGCAGCTGCGCGCGCGAGGTCGCCTCGGCGGCTGGTAATCGCCCTGAGGCGGCTTCCTGCTCGGCCAAGCGGGCCTGTTCGAGCAAGGTGGCCGAGACCTCGCGATTGCTCTTGGCGGATGCGGCGGCTTCCTCGGCCACCTCCAATTGCTCCATGGCGCGCGCCCGGGCCTGGAAGTAGCGGCTCGCATCGCCTTCGACCATCACCATCTGCTGCTCTTCGGGCGTGAGGTAGTAGAACTTGATCAGGCGATCGCGCAGCGTTTTCGCCACCTGCGCCTCATCGCGCAGCAATTCCGCCTCACGCGCCTGGGCGAGCTCGCGCTGCGATGCGCCGTGCAGCGAATCGGCGAGCACCCGCTCACGTGCCGCCAACGCCTCCAACTCTTCCCGCTGACGCTTGCGTGCCGTGGCGGCGCTGTCGGTGAGCGCGTTGGCGCGATCCGCGGCGTCCGCTGAGCGCTGCTCCAGATCGGAGGCGGCACGCTGGCTGGTGGACACGCGCAGCGCGAGCAAATCGGGATCGACCCCGGGCTCAAACGCCGTGGGCGATACCACGGAAGGCTGACTGCTGAGGTAGCGCTCGTACATCTCGGTCGGCACCAGGTCGCTGGGGCTCAAGCGGCCTTCGGAACGGGTGATGATCTCGTTGGCGATGGCGCTCGACGCAACGGCAGGCGTTGTGGTCGGAGCCGCTTGTCCACCGGTGGCGCGGGTGTCGGAAGCGGGCGCTTCCTCGCTGCGCTGCTCATCGGCGCGCGCTGCGGCCGCTGAGCGCTCCTCGGCCGTGTCCACCTGGGATCCAGCGCTGGTTGACGGATTCGTTGCTGAATCGACGGCATTCCCGACTTCTGTGCTGTTCTGAAGCGAAGCGGCTTCGCTCTCCGGCACGGCCACGGCGGTACTCTCCGCTTCGGACCCTGCAGCACGTTCCATCTGCTGCGTGCGTGTGCCGTCCGATCCGGCGCGCGCGGCCATCAACTCGGTGCGGTCAAGCCCGAGCACGCGCGCGGCCACTTCTTCATAGGCGAGCTGCTCGCCGCGCCGGTGCTGGTCGCCTGCGAGGTAGTTCTGCACGGTGATCGCACGGTCGAGCTGCTGCAAGGCGATGAGCTCATTGCGGTAGGCGCGACGGTACAGGCTGTCGCGCGCCATGATGTCCTCGATGCGATCAGCGCGCTTGCGCAGCTGCGCGGCGGCATCGAACGAGCGCTGGGCCTCGGCCTTGGCTTCGGCGGCCATCTGCAGCAGCGGCTCATCGGGTGCGAGCCCGCGCGCGGCGCTCATGGCTTCCACGCCCTTCAGGCTATCGTTGGCGGTGCGCCATTCCTCCTTCATCAGGAAGGAGCTGCGCTGACCGAGATCGGTGCGGATGATGAAGCGCTCGTCGATGAGCTGATCGGCCTGCCGCCGCAGCTTGTCGCTTTCCTTGCCGTGGGCCATGGCGAGCAGCTGCTTCTCCATGGAATCGATGCGCATGGTCAGATCGTCCATGCGGGCCACATCGGCCTCGCGCAGGGCGATGGCGTCATCGATGCCTTTGGCATGGGAGCGGTGCTCGATCCGGCTCGCGTACACTTCGGTGGCGAGGCGATCGACCCGGATGAAACGGTCGTTGATCGGGTCGTTGCCATCGGCGTTCCCCGCACCAAAGCCCTGACTCGCCATCGGCTCGGTCTGCTGCTGCTCCGAGGCGAGCTCGGCCTGGCGTTCAGTGATGGCGCGCTCACCGGCGGCGACGTGCTCATCGCGTAGACGGCGCAGGCGGTCCACGCGCGGCAGCACGGTCTCCGCCTGTTGCGGCGACAATTGCAATACGGCCACCTGCCGCTGCATCTCGGCACGCAGGCTGTCGGCGAGCATCGATTCGATGCCGTTGATCGCGTCGGCGCGGGCATCGGCATCGGGCAGCCGTTCCGCAGCGCTTAGATCATCCGCGTAGTCACGGTACACCTGGCTCACGATGATCACTTCGTCCGCATCGGGCGCGAAGACCGCGAGCGGACGTGACAGATCCACCTCCATCACGCTCTCCTCGCCGTCAACGACGACTGATTCCGTGCTGGGCGCTTGCACCGCGATCTCCTTGTCGCGGCGGATCAGCTCGGCATCGATAGCTTCCAGCCGCGCCTGCATCGCATCGCGTTTGGTACGGTCGCGTTCCGCGCTCATGAGCTGCTGCAGCTCGTCGCGTTCGTTCTCCAGCACGAAGCGGTCCTTCGCTTCCAACTCCTGTGCGAGGTTCTGTTCCGTGGTGCTGGTGCCCGCTGCTGCTGACATGGATCCGGTTCGCGTGGTCTCCTGTGCTGTAGCGTCTCGACTCTCTGGCGTCAAGCCATCGGCCTCACTCGGTTGTGCATCACGCGCTTCGGCCTGGGCTGATTCAACCTGTTCAGCGAGGCGCTCGCGATCCTCCGTTGAACGGGCCGCATCAATCGAATGCTGCTCTTCCGCGCCGCGCGTCTCGGGCTGCTGCGCGATGGTGGCCGAGCGCAGCGCGGCATCCTCCACCTCGGGCTGGGCGATGCCTGCCGAACGCGAAGCGGCCACCGTGGCGTCATCCGCGGTGCTGCGGTCCATGGCACGGGTCGCGGAGCGGTCGTTGCCGATGGCATCGGCGGTGGAGGCCAGCCCCCAGTCGAAGAGGCGTGCTTCCGCCTGCGCGGCATCGGTGCTGATCTGCGCGTCGTAGCGCTCATCGATGGCCAGCGCCGCGATGCGCTGATCCGCGCCGCTGATGCGAAGGCCCAGCTGCTGGGCCTGCTCGGTGGTGAGCTCCGCGCCCGCATGATGCTCGCCGGTTTGCGCGAGGTGACGCGTGAGCGAGGCCTGACCACGTGCCACGGCGGTCTGCCGCTCAGCGGCGGAAGCCTTGTTGAAGGCGGCGATGGTCTCTGTGCGCAGGGCGGCGAGCTGCGGCTCCAAGGTGCCCAGCTCGCGGTCGATCTCGTCTTTGCGCGAGCGTGAGCGTGTCTCTTCCTTCTCGCGCTTGAGCCGCGCGACCCGGTCGGTGAGCTCGTTCTCGTCGTCGCGCTTGCTGCGCGCCACGGAGAGCATGCGCGCCGATTCCTTCTCCTGCTCGGTGAGCTGCTTGCGCGCGCGCTCCACGGGCTCCTGGCCCACGTCGGGGCGCGACTTCTCATCGAGCCGTTGCTTCAGGGTCTGGAGCAGTGGCAGGGTGGCCGCATCGTTCCCGCCGGCCGTGGTGGCGGCGAGATCCGTGGAGAGCTTCGCCGCCGTGGCCGCCTTCTGCTTGCTGCTCAGCGTTGCGGCATTGAGTGCCTGCCCGGTGTTGTACGCGGCGCGCGCGCGCAAGCTGGCCTCGCGGGAGCGCTGGCGCTCGCGCGCGGCCTCCACCATCAGCTGGTTGCGCTCGCCTTCATCCGACGCAGCCGCGGCCTGCTTGATCAGCTCATCGGCCTGCGTGGCGGCGCGTTCCGCTTCATTGGTGGCATCGATGGCCAGCGCGAAGGCCTCGCTCGCCTGTTCCTCTTCCTCCGCCGCCTGTGCCTCCAGCTCGTGGGCATCGTCCTGCGCCAGCTTCACCGCCTTCGCCTGGTCGATGTCTCCCGTGAAGCCCGCGCGCGTCATCACATCGCCGGTGGGACCTTCCTCCGCCACTTCCTGCTGCACCACGGGCTCGTGATCGCTCACGTCGAGACGGGCGCGGCGCTTGATCTCATCCAGGGCGAGGTCGATCAGGTCGTCGCCGAGCGGCTCATCGAAGTAGTTGCGGATCGTGAGCTGCTCGAGGTCGCCCTTGCGGTCGAGCACGAGCTCCTGTCGGTAGGCGCGCGGACCATCGGCCTTAGGCACCTCCACCACCCCGCCGTGCGTGGTGCCGGTGGGACCGCAGGTGACCAGGTAGCGGTACTTGCCGGCGCGCGGCACGGAGAGCACGTAGTTGCCGTTGATGTCGGTGCGCACCTCGGCCACGCGTTCCTGCGTGAGCATGTCATCCACCACGATGCGCGCCTTGCGGTCCTCGGGGTCGATGCTGCTGGCGTAGGTGCCCTTGAACACGGTGATCACCACGGGCAATTGCGCGGTGGCCACACGGTACACATGCAGGTTGCCCTGCTTGCTGTTGCGGCCGCTGGCGAAGCACGCTTCCTTCTGCTCGCCATCGACGATGTAGAAGATGTCGTCATCGGGCGTGTTCACCGCGAAATCCATGTTCTCCGGACGGCCGAAGGCATCGAGCCCGCGATCGTAGCTGGCCTTGAACACGTCGTAGCCGCCCATGCTGTTGTGGCCCTTGCTGCTGAAGTAGAAGGTCTTCCCGTCGGGGTGCATGAAGGGATAGTCCTCGTCCTGATCGGTGTTGATGTAGCCCGCGAGCTTCACCGGCGCGGCGAAGGTGCCATCGGGCATCAGCTGGGTGCGGTAGATGTCGCGGCCCGTGGCGCCATCGCGGCCATAGCTGCTGAAGTAGATGGGGCCGGGCTTATCGGGCAGATAGACCAGGCTGCGGAGCTTGCGCTTCTTGTCGGTGCTGGTCATGAGCTCCTCAGGCAGCACCACGATCTTGCCGCCGATGTCGGCCAGGTCGTAGAAGCGGAAGAAATCGGCATCGGCCACTTCCACCTTGTTGCGCACGGTGATCTCCTTCAAGCTGCTGAGCAGGCGCTCGCCGTTGCGGCACTGGCGCATGAGGGCCTCCACGGGCCAGGCCTCCAGCACCTTCTTGTCGGCGGTGCCGAGGAAGCGCTGGTAGGCGGTCTGCGCCTCCTTGAAGCGGTAGTTGAGGTGGTAGGCGCGGCCCAGCCAGTACCAGGCGAGCGGGTCGGTGTTGGGCGCATCGGTGGCGAAGCGCAGGTGGCTGATGGCCTGCTCCTTGTCGGCGCTGCCGGCGAGCATGCAGGCGCCCAGGCGGTAGTTGAGCCCGCGGTCGCCAGGGGTGAGGCTCACGAGCTGCGAGTACAGGGGCATGGCCTCGGCGAACCGCTGCTCGGTGAAGAGCTGGTCGGCCTGCGCGCGCAGCTGCTGGTCACCGCCCTGGGCCAGGGCCAGGAACGGGAGGAGCAGCGCGAAGAATATGCCCGTGGAACGGGTCATCGTCCGAGAGTGGGCGCTTATACCCCATCGCAGAGCGCTGGGTTTCACGGCTTCGTGCCGCTCCTGCCGGCCAGGTTGAGGCGGTTCTCCTCGCCTCGGATCAAGCGCCCGATGTTCTCGCGGTGCGTGTACACCACCATCAGGCACAGCACGATGGCGAAGCCCACCTTCACGGGGCTGGCCTCGCGGTAGATGAGGCCCACGGCCAGGGGGAAGGCCACGGCCGCCAGCAGGCTGCTGAGCGAGACGTAGCGCGAGAGCCAGAACACCAGGGCGAAGACCGCCACGCAGATGGCCGCCGCTCCCGGATGCACGGCGAGCACGCCGCCCAGGGAGGTGGCCACGCCCTTGCCGCCGCGGAAACCGGCGAACACCGGGTAGAGATGGCCGAGCACGGCGGCGAGCACCAGAGCCACGCGCAGCCACATCCACGGGGCGGTGTCCGGCTGCAGGCCGCTCAAGTTGGGCAAGATGCGCACCGGCGCGAAGCCCTTGAGGATGTCGATGGCCAGCACGGGAATGCCCGCCTTGGGGCCCAGCACGCGGAAGGTGTTGGTGGCACCGGCGTTGCGGCTGCCGTGGTCACGCACATCCATGCCGTAGAAGGCCTTGCCCCACCATACGCTGGTCGGGATGCTGCCGCACGCATACGCGATGATCATGGCAGCGATGCCGTACACCCAAGGGAAGTCCATGGTTCATGGCCTTGGCAGCGCCAAGGCAATGCGGGCGAAGATAACCGCGGGGGATAAGGGGGGCAGATTGCCCGATTGCGGCCTGTGGTCGCGACACGCCGATTGGGAGAAGAGGAGACGAAGCGAAGGAGCCAGTCCTACTCCTTCACCACGGTTCGGCCCGCCAGCCAGCGCTGCCCATCGCTCAGGTGCAGGTGGTAGAGGCCGGGGGGCCATTTGCCGGTTGCCAGTTGAAGCGTGGGCCCCGTGAAGGCGGTGGATTGCACTTGGCGGCCCGTGGCATCGAGCACCAGCACATGCAAGCGGCCCTGCGGCGCCAGTTCCGCCGGCGGCTCGAAGCCGAGCCAGAGCCGATCACTTACCGGGTTGGGCCACACGCGCAGGTGCTCGTTCAGGTCCAGCGCGTACTCGCGCACGCCCACCTGGTCGCAGCCCGGCACCACGCAGCCCAGGCTATCGGTCTTCACCACCCAGATGATCTGGTTGGTCTGCAGGGCGGTATCCACCGGCGCGTACCGGTAGGCCGTGCCCGTGGCCACGAAGCCGCCATCGCTGGTGGGCTCCACATCGTACAGATAGGAGCCGCCGTGCGTGGGGGCGTACGCCCGCGACCACAGGCTGTCGCCGGTGCTGCTGTACCTCGCGAGCACCGCGTCGAGCAGCGCCGTGCCCGCTCCTATCATCCCTCCATCGGGCAGGAGTTCGAAGTCCAAGGTTGCCGTGAAGTAGTTGTAGTGGCTGCGCTTCTCCCAGCTCACCGCCCCGTTCGCATCCCATCGGCGCAGCATCATCTGCTGCCAATCGGTCGGCCAGGCCGGATCGCGGTACCCGCTCCAGGTCACGATCCCGCCATCGTCCGCGATGCGCACCGCGCCGTTCACCGCAGCCGCCCGGTTCCCGTAATCGCGTCGCCAAATCTGGTTGCCATCGGCATCCGTGCGGATCAGGAAGCTGCGGTTCAGGTTGCCCAGCGGCGTGCTATGGCCCGTGAGCAGGAAGCCCCCATCGAGGTATTCCGCCACGCCGAGACCAACAGGACCTTCCGTAACGGCTCCATAGCGATTCGTCCAAAGCGTATCTCCCTCCGGGCTTACTCGCACCAACAAGGCCCGAGCCAACTGATCATTGGGGTCATAGGCACCGACTAGCACAAAGCCACCCTCTGAAGTAGAGCGAGTTTGCCGTATGACATGATAAACAGAGTCCTCCACCGGGTATGTCGTGAGGAAAGTCCTTGACAGCGTATCGCCATCCAAATCGAATCTGTACAGGTGCTTCTCACTCGCGTATCCATAACCCTCGGCAACGACAACAGCAGTGGTGCCATCCGGACTATCCGCTACAGGGTCGATATACCCTAGGTCGAAGTCCCGATCCTCACCCACCCGATGCTCGAATTCATACTCGAATAATCCTGACGAATCGAGCTTCCTGACATAGACATGGGTTTGAGTTGGAAACTCTTGGGACAACTGACGCACGAAGAGCAGATACCCTGAGTCGCATTCTCGAATGGAGGCGCCAACTCCAGATCGTCCTGCCTGCAAATCGTCCAAATGCACGATGAAGCCGCCCTGGCCGCGGGCCCAAAGGCCCGCGACCAAGGCGACCATCAAAGCGTGCTGTCTTCCACTCATCGCATCACCGTGAACTTCGAGCTGCCGAGGTTGAAGCCATCAAGAAGCAAACGCACCGAGTAGATCCCTGCGGGCAGGCCCTGCACCGTGCCTTCCACCATTCCCTTGCGGCCGTTGAGCGCGATGCTGCGCACCAAGCGCCCATGGCCATCGTGGATTTCCAGCGTTCCGTTCTCGGTCCCTTGCGGATAGGTGAAGGCCACGCGGTCGCTCGCCGGATTGGGCAGAACCCCGATGAACGGCTCCAATGCACCCTGCGCATCGGTCGCCATACGCCGCATCCATAGGCTCTTCACGCTGGCCGGAACCACGGGATAGGGTACGCTATCCAGCTCGTGCAGGTGCAGCAGCGCGGCCCAGGAGAGCGCACCCGTGCTGGACTCATGGGCGTACGCCATGTTGTACAGATAGGAGATGTCTGTTGGGCTGGCCTGGCTCCAATCTCCGTCAACGTCTTGGAAGATCTTGCCCCATACCGAGAGGTACTTTGACTGAAGGCGCTGATCCAACTCACTCTCTAAAACTTGAGCATCGCCGTACTGGCCGCCATACAGCAGGTTCAGGTAGCACCCGCGCAATCCGTCGCCCAAACTATCGGCCATGAGAACCGTTAGAATTGAATCGCGTCTGCCCGCCTGGGTGCTATCGACACCCCAAGCCTGCAGCAGCAGGTGCTGGACGCGGGTCTTCTGCTGCTGGCGCAGCGCGATCTCCGCTTCCATGGCCGACTTGAGCCCGCCTCCGGAATCATAGTACTTGAGAAGGTCAAGGAAATACGGGGGCAGCGGCTCGTATTGCGCGAGATCGTCCCAGACTTGCACACTTAGTGGGCTATTCTGTAACAGCACTTGCGTGAGGTGCCAGGTGTCTAAGGGTTGCACCCGCTTGATCGCCACACGTATAACCGAATCGCTGAGCGGGTAGTGAGCGAAGAGGGTGTCGCGCACCAGGTAGCTGGGGTGCCAGGGCTGATGGTCGATCATGGCCACCACGTTGCCGGTCTCCTTGCGATCGATGGTCTCGGTGTACTGGCCCACGGCATTGAGCAGCTCGGCCTGGCGCTGGCGCACCTCGTCGGTGAGTTCCACCACCCCGCCGATGCCTGGGCCCTCGATCTGGTCGAGCACGCCGTTGGGGCAATTGATGTCCTTATCAAATGCAATCGGGTCCTGATATGCCTGTAGATCATAGAACCAATCACCGATGAAGGAGAGGGGATCGCCGTTAAGGTCCTCGATGCAATCGGGCCGCATCTCGGGGTTGCTAGCGTTCTCGTAGTAGTTGTAGCGCACGTTGAGGCCGTAGTCACTCCAGGCCCAGAAACCCACGTGATAGCTAGGGCCGGTGCCGGAGTCGGAGCAATCGACCGCGCTCTGGTAGCGGTTGTTGGCGGTCACGCTCCCATCGAAATCGGAGCCTTGCATGTAGCGCAGGTAGCTCTCTTGCAGCACGAACTGGTCGGCGTTGTTGCCGCTGTGGTCGCCGCAGAGCAGCTGCAAGCCGGGCATGATCTGCGGCACATCGCCTAGTGCGCGGTGCTGGCCCTCCACGAAGGATCCGATGCTAAGGTCGTTGAACTCGTTGTCGTAGATCTGGTTGTCCTCGTACGACGGTCCTACGAACCAGATGCCCACACTCACCACATTGGTGCCTTGGTCGGTGAAGGTGTTGCGCTCCACGGTGTAGCGCTCACTCTGGAAGAGCTGCACGCCCACGCTGGCCACATCGCTGGTGGCATCGGCGCCACGCAGGATGAACTCATTGTTGGTGATGCGGGCATCGGTGCTGCCTAGGTCCACAACGCCTTGTCCGTTGCCCTTAAAGCCCATGCCATCCACGACGTAATGGCTGGCCGGGTCCGGCACACTGGCCACAATGCCGGCAGTCAGGTCGTGGAACCTGTGCTGGTCATATAGGCCATAACCCATGCAACGGAACCCTGCATCATGCGCGAAGATGCCCCTTCCCAAGTACTCGATTGAGAAGAGCTCCGGGGCCGAGTTCACGAACGTGCAACCGTCAATGTCCACACCATTCACATCCCGAAGGTATAGGTGCGCATCGGGCACCTCATCCGTGATCCAAGCAACGGTGGTCTCGAAGCGGCAATCGCCGAAATAGTTCAGGTTGGGCAATTCGGCCCCGTTTCCATCGTAGCGGTGGTAGCCCTCCACGCGGGCGCCCACTACGCAATCGGTGAACTGGCAGTTGTATGCCCGCACGGCTCCGCCTCCATAGCTGGGGTGGGCCACGCCAGGGGCCACTTCTCGACCGCACCATACACCCACTTCGGCATGGTCGACGGAGCTATCGAAGAGGCGAAGCTGGCCTTGGTGCCCATCGTCTTGGGTGAAGTCGTAGCGGTCGCCCTCCACTCTGAAGCCTTTCCACAGGGCATCGGGGCAGGCGTTGGTGAAGGTGCAGCCGTAGCAGGCGAAAAGCGCGCCCTCCTCGATGACGATAGACGTTCCCGCATCCTTGCGGAACTCCAGCTCATGCGCGCTGATCTCCGCCCCGGCTTGGAAACGCAGTTCGCCGGTTATCCGGATGATGGTGCGATCCTGAAAGGGGTTTGATGTGGTGGTCCATGACGCCACGCCCGCTGGCACCAAATGATCCCGGAACGAGAGCATGGCGTGGGCCGCGCCGCAGCAGCTCTCACCAGCGAGCATGGCTTGGGATTGGTCATTGAGATCTTGTTTAGGGAGGAGGTGATATCGGTCCAGATCAGGAAATAGCTGTCCAATCGAGCCATCCTCAAGCAGCGATACTCCTTGCAACTCTATAGCATCAGGCAGCCAAATGGCCGAGGTAGGATTATCAGGCCCCAGCAAGGCGCCAAGCCAGAACCCCGCTGTTGCTGAGGTGCCGCAGACATAAAGTGCCAACCCGCTTCCGTCGGGTGCCGATGCCAACTCCATTTGTGAATCGACGAATGGCAGAACGCCCTCAACGTCAATGAAGTGGATTGTTCCATTATCCCAGTCAAAGTAGCCCAAGTACTGTGTGGAACCATTCGGGCCGTTGTCAGTCCGATAGGAGTTCAACCAATAGGAATACCGACCATTGGGTGAGAACTCAATACCTCCTGTTCCGGGAAAATAAATGTCATCGCCCAGCTCGTTCAATTGCCAAGGCGAAATCGGCACTCGATCAATGAAGAACTCCTCCAAGTCCCCGATTATTTCAGGCACTTGAGTGGCGAGGTCCAGAGTCAGATGTATCATCCAACTTTCATGATACTCTGTTGGGTTGATGAAACTTCCTCGGGTCACTGGGAGCGCTATCCGCACAGTCGATCCATGATTTGCAACCGCTATCTCGCCCTTTGCCCGACTTCGATGGTTCCAAGACTCCTGAAGAACAATAGAAAGGCGCTTATAGACTCCGTTGTTCAGTAAATCGTAGACTGTGAGTGTATAGCCCGTGAAGGCCAAAAGCAAGTCACGATTCTCCTCGAAATTGTGCACCACGTCAAAGTGAACCACTCCATTATCTGCGCCTGGCTCGAACAATCCATTATCGGGTATTTGTCCCGGCCCTCCACCCGAGATATTGAAGGGATCTGTGCAGTTACTCGTGGAGTTAATCCCCAAATCCAGCATGGCCTCAAGATCACAAACACGGCCCTTTCGCCCACTCCCGATGAAATAAGGATTGTCAACCGTCATGTCAATGACGGACATCTGGAGTTGATAATATGGATACTCCACGTTAGGCAGCAATCGCTGATGGAAAACATACCACACCCCGCACTTGCCAGGTACCGGAGCGACAGCAAGCTCGCCCCTGCTCGGATATATCAATCCATCAGTACGATAGGCGCAATCACCAACAGTCTGCTGTGCATCGTCTAGAGCCGGTGCAATGAGGTAGCCCTCGCCATCATAAACGTTCCCGTCGACGATGAAGAACAACGGGAACCCTTCCGGATCAAGCTGAATGTACGAGGAGCGCGTGACCAGATCACCCTGATAGGTATCAGGCACGTTCGGATGCGCAGGGAGCGCATTGAATGTGACACCGCCAGATGGCGGGTCCATACGGGCCCATTCGTTGCCCACTATCCATGCGGTCTGCGCACTGGCACGTGGGAGCGTGAATGCGATGCACCCCAGAACGGTCATCAGGAGTAAACGTCCCCCTAAACGGAGGAATCCGAATCCATTGTTCTTCATGACACAGGTAGGTTAGGTTATCGGAGAGCAAGACGAATGAAGTGGTGGGGCAACATCATATCCAAGCCCCGAAGGGGGGTATTAATACCCGCCTCACTGATTTGGAAGATTCACATGAAGTCGCTACCGCTGCCCTGGTCGATGTCCAATAAGTCGAGCCATGACAACGACTTCCAGTTGAGTGGCATGCCCCAGAAGGCCGTCAAGCAGAATCCATAACGGGGGTGTTTTTCCCACCCCTTAGAATTTGGAATTGCAGAGAGTTTTTCTATACTAACCGTTCAGCAAGGCGCCGCATCTCTCAACAACGGGGAGATGGGCTCCTGTGCAAAACGATAGCAGATGACGTGTGCTCGCAACGACTGCACCAAACAGCAACGGGCAACACCCGATAAATGGTAGCAGCGACTCACCTCCCTCACAGCCCGAACCTGTCCCGGAAGTCATCCACCTTCTTCTTGTTGGTGAGGATGTACTGGTAATCGGGCATGTCCTTGCCGCCGCCGGTGAGCTTGCGCTTGTCGTCCTTCACCTCGCCGAGCATGGTATTGAACTGCTGGTCGCTGCTGTAGGCGTAGAGGAAGTTGCGGGTGTACTGGAAGAAGTAGTAGGTCTGGTCGTCGAGCTGGAGGAAGAGGGTCATGATGTCGCCGCTGCGCTTGCGCTCGATGTGCACCTTGCCCTTGACGTTGCGGTACACGGGCTTCTTCAGGATGGTGGCGATACCGATGGGGCCGTCGCTCACCCAGCTCTGCTCGGGACCGTCCCAACGCAACTTCACGTCGCCGAGCACGATGGGCTTCACCAGCTCGTCGGGCAGCTTCTTGATCTCGCCCTTGATGCTGAGCTCGCTGATGAGCTTGTCGGAGCGCTCCAGGCCGAGCACCTGCCGCATCATCTTCTCGTAATAGGTCTTGCTGATGTCGAGCGCCTGCTGATCCGGGTAGGCCAGGATCTCGGCGGCCATGCGCTCCAGGGCGTTCTCCAAAAAGTGGAAGTCGGCGATGAGCACGCCGTTGCCGAAGGTCTTCTTCTCGGCGGTCTCGTTGCGCATGGCGCCCACCATGTCGAGCTTCACGCGGCCCAGGTCCACGCCGAAGCCGATGGGGCCATCGCCCATGACCACGCAGGGCTCCACGGCCAGGCTCACGAGGGCGCCGGGCAGGTCGCGCTGGCGGATCTTGTCCTTGTTGGAGATCACGTATTCCTTGCGCCCTTTGTCGTAGAAGAGCAGACCGCTGGCGGTGATGATGTCGCGATCATCCTTGCTCTTGGTGCGGCTGAGGAAGGTGCCGTAGGTGCTGAAGGGATCCTCATCGGTCATGTGGATGCCGGCGCCGATGCGGGCGCCCTGGTCATCGAGCAGCGTATCGCTCACGGGGATGAAGACCTCCAGCGGGTCGATGGGACCGGTGAAGCGCATCCAATTGCGGGCGAGGCCCTCGCAGCCGTGCTGGATGCGCGTGCTGCCGCTGAAGGTGAGCTCCTTGATGCTGGCGGTGAGGTTCACATCGCCGAAGAAGTCGAAGGCGGGGCTGAGCTGGAAGTCCTGCTCCTGCTTGATGCGGCCCACAGCGCGGGTCTGGAAGGCGGTGTCCACGCCGATGCTGAAGAGCTCGATGGGCAATTTGCGGTTGTTCTCATCCACGTAGTCGATCTTGCCCGTGGCGGTGTAGCTGCGCTTGGCTTTGATGTTGGCGGTGGCGTCGTAGATGCGGTGGAACTTGGTGACGAAGTTGGCGGTGATGACGGTGCGCTCGAGCGGGTCCATCACGGCGTTCTTGCGGATGCGGACGCGCATGCTGTCGGGGGTGATGAGCGCGTCGGCCACCTGGATGTACTGCACGTCGTTGGCGGTGATCAGGTGCTTCTTGAGGTCGTAGCGCGCCTTGGGCGCCATGAAGCTGAGGCTATCCTGATCGGGCCGGATGCTGATGAAGTTGGAGCCGCTGAGCTGGAGGTCCTCCGCCCCTTCGGCCGCGGTGCGGTCGCTCTCGAGCTCGAGGTCGCCCTGGTCCATGTACCACTTGAAGCGGTCCATGTAGCAGATGTACTGGTTCACGGGGAATTCCACCTTGGTCTCGCTGCCGTTGCTCACGAACTCGCCCACGCGCTCGTCGAGCTTCACGGTGGCGTTCACGTTATCGGTCTTGAACGCGATGCTGGCCGTATCGCCCTCGGTGAGGCGGAAGTCGCTGGTATCGGCATGCAGCTGCAACGTGGCGAACTGGAAGAGCTTGGACTTGAGCGTGGCGTTGCGGAAGTCGATGAGGCCGGCGCCGGTCATGCCCGTGGGCGTGAGGTCGGTGCTGCCGTGCAGGAGCGCCTGGTCGTCGTACATCACCAGCGGCTTGCGCAGCTCCTCGGTGCGCAGGACATCCTTGCCGGGCTCCAGGCGCACGAAGACATCGCTGGCCGTGATGTGCGGCACCTTGCTCGGCGCGGTGGACGCGATGTTCTCCAAGGTGTCGGCGCGGCCTAGCGTGCTGTCTGGGGTGAAGACGAGCTGCTTGGAGCTGAGCGAGGTGGTGAGGTACTTCAGGTCGCCATCGCCCTGCAGGCCGCGGTTGTTGAGGGTGATCGTATTCGCGAACTGCGCCTTGCGCCCGTACAGCGGCATGCCGGCATCGCCCGTGGGGCGCACGAAGCCGAGGGCGTAATCGGTCTGCAGGCGCAGGGGCTCCTTGATGTCGGGGAAGATGCCGGCGCTCACGAGCGTGCCGCTGAAGGTGAGGCCCTCGTTGCTGAAATTGTCGAGCGAGTCGATCTGGAAGGGATCGCTTCGATAGTAGAAGCGGTCGCGCCCGTAGGCCCCGCGCTGGATGCTCTTCTTGTCGTAGTATACATAGCTCTCCCGCGCGCTGTTGAACTTGGGGTACTCCGGGTACCTCTCCTGCTGCCTTCCGCTCTTGTTGCTGGGCGCGTCGATCTCCAGGGTGCCGCTCACCTGCTCGAGCACGTTCTTCACGCGCACCAGGCCCTTGCGCCCCTGCTCATCGGCCTCGAAGGCGGTGGCCATGAAGGAGACGCTGTCCACGTTCACCAGGTCGATGATGAAGGGGTCGTAGTGGAAGTAGTACTCCTTGCCGTAGTACTGGAGGCGACCGGCCTTGATGCTGCCAGCGAAGGTGAAGTCGCGGTTCTTCTTGATGGTGATGGTGCGCTCGGCGGGATAGATGCGCACATCCTGCGAGTCGCTCATGAGGATGGTGGCCACGCCGCGCATCATCAGGTCGTTGTTGAGCAGGTTCAGGGTGGCGTTCACATCGTCATCCACCGAGCTGTTGAACTGCAGCGCGTCGTAGTCCTGCTTGCCGGCGCTGTTGAGGATGTGCTGCCTCAATCGCGGGGCGACCTGCACGAATTCCGTTTCCGGGTCGTAGGTGAGGTAGCCCTTGTTGGCCATGTCGATGAGCAGGGGCACCACGCTCTCCTTGGCCATGCGGCTGAAGACGGCGAACTCCTGGGCGTAGAACATGCCGCTGTTCTGCTTGCTGAAGTCGTTGAGGCGCACGAGGGGGTGCACGTTGTCGATGCCGAGCATGCCCATGTAGCGCTTCTCGCGGAAGTAGTCGTAGCTCTCGAAGCTGGCTTTGTTCTGCGTGGTGCCGGTGAGGTTGCCGAGCTGCACCAGCGGGTCGCCTTGCTTCCAGGTGATCACCTCGAAGTACATGTCGAGGCGGTGGTAGCTGTTGTAGAAGGGCGCCTTGCCCAATCCCTCGTCCTTCTTGATGAGCGAGAGCAGCTTCTTGTCGCGCAGGAAGCGGAGGCTGGTGCTCTGGTGGGTGATGCTGTCCTTGTCGAGGCGCACGGTCACGGCCACCTCGTCGCTGGTGATGCGCTCGGGCTCGATGCTGTAGCGCGTGCCCTTGGTGACGATGAAGGGTCGCTTGTCGCGGTAGAAGGTGAGGAAGGCGGGCTCCTCCTTGGTGCCGTAGCCCTGCAACTTGGCGCCTTGCATGCTGAAGCCGCCCTCGAAGTCGATGCCCTCGACGATGTCGCGGATGTGCATGCGGCGGTCGTAGCTCTCGAAGCGCGGGTAGGTGGCGTTCTCGGCCTCCACGTTCGCGAGCAGCTTGTCGCTGAGCTTGCCGAAGAGGGTGCGCTCGAAGTAGGGGTCGTTGAACTGCACGCTGTCCACCTCGAAGGCGGCGCTCTTCATGCGCACCTCGTACGGGTGGTCCCATTCGGCGAAGGTGGCCGTGGGCCTCAGGCCGGCGCGCTCCCAGGTGACCTTGCCGCCGGTGCCGCGCCAGATCTCGGTGGTGGGCAGGAAGGTGCCACTCGTGTTCAGGATCACCGCGCTGTCGCCTTTGGCGGTGCAGACCAAGTCGGTCTTGGCGAAGGTGATCTTCGGCACGCTGTCGAACTCGAAGGCGAAGGCCTTGCTGCGCGCCCGCCACGTGGTGCTGGCGCTCTTCACCAGGTAGCCTTCGCGGAAGAGCCCTGCGCAGGTGGTGATGAAGGATTGCACGCTCTGCTTGCGCGAGCCCTGCACCAGCTTCTCCATGCCTTGCAGCCAGGCATCGAACTCGGCCGCGCCGCGCCCCGTGGTGGGGAAGGCCGCCACGCACTCCAGGTAGTCGCGGAAGCCGGGGAAGGCCTCGAAGCGCTTCTTCAGCATGAAGTTGGCGACCTCCGCCACGCGCACGCGCTGCCGCTCGTTGTAGTAGCTGCCGTTCCACGTCGGCGCGAAGACCTGCTCCATGAAGGGCCGGCCTTCCTTCTTGTCCGCCGCCACCATGAATTCGGTCATCTCCTGCAGGAAGAGGGCCTGGTCGGAGGAGAAGGGCTTCTGCTGGGCGAATGCGGGACGAACGAAGAACAGCAACGCGAATGCAGCCGCAAGCCGCCATCCTCCAGCCACGCGCTTGAACCGTTCGGATGCACTGGGCGAACCGGTGGCTTGAGGCATTTGGCTCGTGGCTCGCGTGGAAGCCGGTGCGGTGGACGTCTTCATGGTTTCCGGCAACCGAGCAAGGCCCAGTCCCCTTCCTGCAAACGCTCCGCAAGCTCCAGGCCGCATTCCTTGGCCCGCTGCGCGAGCATGTGGCGGTCACCGGGCACGAAGCCGCTCAGGAAGAGCGCGCCGCCCGGTCGGAGTGCATCGCTCATCACGGGCATCGCATCGAGCAGGACATTGCGTTCGATGTTGGCCAAAATAGCGTCGAAAGCGAGGCCCTTCAGGCTGCTGGCATCGCCCTTTTCCACAGCGATCGCGTGACAACCGTTCAGCCCGCCATTGTGCCGTGCGTTGTCCACCGCCCCGGGGTCGTTGTCGATGGCCAGCACCGTGCGCGCGCCCATGCGTTCGGCCAGGATCGCGAGCACGCCGGTGCCGCAACCGAGGTCGCATACCTCATTGTCCTTCAGGTCGAGGCCGAGCATCGCCTGAACCATCATGCGTGTGGTGGCATGGTGTCCCGTGCCGAAGGCCATGCGCGGGGTGATGATTATCTCGTGCGCGAAACCGGCCACGCTGGCATGGAAGTCGGCGCGGATGCGGACCCCGGATGACTCGCTTCCCTCCTTTCCGGGGTGACGCGCGATCTCAATCGGCTGGAAGCTGCTCTCCCACTCCGCGTTCCAATTGCGGTCGGCGATCTCGGTGGCGGTCCAGCTCACGGTGGCGTGCGGGTCGCGCAGCGTGAGCAATCTGCTCAAGGCCTGCTCATCGAAACGGTCGCTTCGGATGTACGCCTTCAGCTCGCCGCTAGCGCCCTTGGGGTCGGTGAAGCCCTCCTCGAAACTGTCGAAGCCGATGTCGGCGAGCTCCACAGTGAGCAGGTCGCGCCAGGGATCGGGCGGGGCGATGAGGAAGGTGACTTGGGTGTAGGACATTGATGGGCAGTTGTCAGTTGTCAGTTGCCAGTTGTCAGTCATGGCGGCCGCTTGCCTGACAACTGATAACGGACAACTATGCACTCGCAGAACCAGCGATCCGTATCAGCTCAAGAAACTGCTCCGCGACGAGCGAGGCACCGCCGATGAGCCCGCCGTTCACATCGGCTTGCGCGAAGAGGCCCGCAGCGTTGGTCGGATTGCATGAGCCGCCGTACAGCACGGGCACATTCTCCGAGACCGAAGCACCGTGGGTATGCAGCAGCATGCGGATGTGCGCGTGCATCTCCTGCGCCTGCTCGGTGCTGGCGGTGAGACCGGTGCCTATGGCCCAGACCGGCTCATAGGCGATGATGATGCGCTCAAGCTCCGGTTTGGAGAAACGCCCCAGCGCGCCCTTCATCTGTTCGGTCACCACGTCGAAATGGGCACCGCTCTCACGCTCATCCTTGCGCTCACCGCAGCAGAAGATCGGTGTGATGCCGTGCGCGAGCAGGGCCGCGACTTTCTCGCCGATCAGCGCATCGCTCTCGCCGAAATATTGCCGACGCTCGCTGTGCCCCACGATGCACGCGCCCACGCCGATGCTCTTCAGCATGGCCGCGCTCACCTCGCCGGTGTATGCGCCTTTCTCCGCCTGATGGCAATCCTGCGCCGCCACCACGATGGATGTTCCCGCGCATTGCTCCACGGCCTTCGCCAGAAACGGGAACGGCGGCGCGATGATCACTTGCACGTCGTTCCCGAAGGTTGCTGCCTCCTTCACCACAGACGACACGAGCGCTTCGGCACTCGCGCGGTCGGTGTTCATCTTCCAATTGCCGGCTACGATGGTTCGCATGCGGCAAAGATGCCTCCTAGCGCATCA
Organism: Flavobacteriales bacterium; assembly: GCA_020635725.1. Classification (GTDB taxonomy): domain Bacteria; phylum Bacteroidota; class Bacteroidia; order Flavobacteriales_F; family PHOS-HE28; genus PHOS-HE28. The sequence continues at coordinate 244,088 of JACJZF010000004.1, read as the reverse complement.
TTGCGCCTTCATCTTCGCCTCCTCGAAGCTCGGCGCGTGGTTGCCCGACCACTTGGCCACCACCCTGCCCTGCTTCAGCAGCAGCAGCCCGGGATTGGCGCGTACCATGGTCTTGATCACCTTGTCGTCACCCTGCGTGAAGGGGAATGCGAGCTGATGCTGGTGGCGGAAGGCCTCGATCTCCTCCCAGCCGTTGGCGCTCATGCCGTACACGTACCAGCCTGCGGCCTCAGCATCGGCGGCCAGCTTCGCGATGGCAGGAAGATTCCCCGTTGAAGTCTTGTTCACATTGTAGCAGAGCACCAGCAGCACCGGGTTCGGCTCGTTCAGGATATCGTTCGTGAGTTCATAGCCGTCGGGGTCGGTGAGGCGGAAGTCCTGCACCTGCGACTCGATGCCAGGCTCCACCTCCACCACGCGGTTGCTGCCCTCCACCATCACGTAGGCGCTGTCGTTCCACGGGTAGGCGCCTCCCGTGTCGTACTCCTTCACCTCGCCGGTGAGGGTGTTCTTGTAGCTCAGGAAGACGCGGTTCACGGGCGCTTTGGCCTCGGCCTTCTGCTCGCTGATGCTCTTGCCCACCGCGTACGGTCTGTAATCGCGCACCGGCAGGTAGGAATAGCACCACCAGGTGAAGGCTATCGTGATGAGCGCGATCCATCCGGCCGTGACCCATTCGGCCTTGGTGCCCTGCATGCCGCGCTTGATCACCGCGTATCCGAAGAAGCCCACCAAGGTGAACCACACCGGTCCCCACCAGGTGAAGACCCAGCTCCAGACCGCCACGAGGAAGAGGCCGCCGACGAGCAGCACGATATCATCCTTCTTGCTGTTCCAGAGGCTCTCCTTGCTGCGCAGCGCAACGATCAGGATGGGCACAATGAGGACGAAGAGGATGGCATCCTTGTAGAAGCTCTCCCACGGCGTGAGGCTGCGGCCCATGCTTCCCTTCATCGCATCGCCGAAGCAGCCGCAATCGGTGACGCAGGTGACACCATGCTCCTCGGCCACGCCGCCCACCATCACCGTGTAGGTGCCGAGCGGGTCGCAGGTGGCCGTATAGAGCGTGAGCCAGCCGAAGAAGACCGTGAGCGCGAACAGCGCGATGGTGGCCAGCTTCATGCGACCGCCGAAGAGCACCGCGAAGCCGAGCACGACCTCGGCCGTGCTGGCGAGGATGGCCAGCGCCAAGGCGTAAGGCTCTAGTCCGGGCAGGTTCAGCGCGCTCTCGGCGAAGTACTCCTCCAACTTGTAGGAGAAGCCCAAGGAGTCGTTGGCCTTGATGAGGCCGCTGACGATGAAGAGCGAGCCGACGATGAGGCGGCAGAAGAGGACCAGTGCGCGCATGCGTAGCGGGTTATCGTGCGGCGCCGAAGATAGAAGGCACCTCCCGCGGGCACGGGGCGTTAACAGGGGATCAACAAACCTCTTTACGGATGCTTCGCCAGCGTCTGGTCGCGGCGCAGCATCACCTCAGCGTAGAGGCGGTCGGCCTCGGGTTTGATGTGCTCCTCGTAGCCACGATCCCAGGTCAGGTAGCCGGTCATGGGCGTGAAGCGCGCGATGCCCATGGGCATGTCGAAGAAGGAGAGGTCGAGGCCATCGACCTGCTCGAAGAGGGTCATCTCCACCTCCACCTGCGCGGTGCTGCGGTCGCCCTCCCAAGCCGGGCCGTGGGTGTCGATGCCGAAGCACTTGGTGACGCGCCCGGGCAGGGAGAACCGGATCACGTAGTCGGCGCCGTTATCGAGGGTGACGTCGTAGTGCCCACCGCTGCCGGTGTTGAAGACGTGCTGCTTCACACCGTTCTTGTACACGCGCACCAGCACGTCGCCCATGGGCTCACGCGTGGCTGCGTCGGTGACCACACCGCGTACCTGAAGGCGTGCGGCGCTCGCGTCGAGGGCGAGAAGGGCCAGGGCAAGGATGCCTAACAAGCGCATGACAGGAAGATTTAGGTGAGCGTCCGGGCCGTCGTGGTAAGCGGTTCCGGACCGGGCGGACGGCGAACATATCTCCAGCCGTCCAGGCCCGAATCGGCCGGATACCGGATGAATCAACAGGCGAATGTGGATAGCAGAGCCCTACCCCTTCCCCTCCTCCAACTGAATCATCGCGAAGACGGCGTAGTTCACGATGTCTAGGAAGTTGGCGTCGATGCCTTCACTCACGAGGGTGGTGCCCTGATTATCCTCGATGCTCTTGATGCGCAGCAGCTTCATCAGGATCCGGGTCGACCAGTGAGCTCACGCGCATGCTGCGCCAGGCCTCGCCGTAGTCGTGGTTCTTGCGCGTCATGAGGTCGCGGGCCTTCTCCAGCTCGGCCCGCACGTGCTCGGCGGCGGCGGCGGCACTGAGGTCAGGGCTATCGACCACGCCGAGATCCAGTGCACCAGGGCCATGGCAGCGTAGTTGATGATGCCGATCGGCTCGGCCGGATGCCCTCGCCCACCTTGCTCTCCCCACTTGCTGCAGGGTGCGGATGCGCTGCGCCTTGATCGTGATCGATCGGTGAGCGAAGGAACGCGCAGGATGCGCCAGGCCGTGCCGTAGTCCTGCGCCTTCTTCAGGAAGAGGTCGTGGCACTCGGTGATGACGGCGTCGAATTGGCTGAGTGTCTTCTGCATGCGCGCGGCGGGCGCGTCTTCGGTCCCTGATGGCGGGCGAAAGTAGCGCGAGGTGACCTGGCGGGTGAAGGACCGGCTGGTCGATATGACCTTCCCTTCGGTGATGGGCATCCTGAACGCCACGCCCGATTCCTTCCACTCCGCCAGCCGCGTGGAGGTGGATGCGGCGCTCCACTGGGTCGAGCAGATGCTCGCCGAAGGAGCGGCCATCATCGACTTTATCGGTGGCATGAGCACGCGGCCCGGCGCCGAAGAAGCCAGCGCGGACGAGGAATTGCAGCGCGTGCTGCCCGTGGTCTCCGCGGTGCATGCTCGCTTCCCCGAGGCACTCCTGAGCGTGGACACGTATCGGTCACGGGTGGCGAAAGAGGCCGTTGAGGCGGGCGCCCAGCATCGTGAACGACATCGGCGCCGGTCTGCTCGATGAGGCCATGCTATCCACGGTGGCCGGGCTGCATGTCCCTTTACATCGCCATGCACATGCAAGGCCGGCCACGCACCATGCAGCAGGCGCCGACCTATGCCGATGTCGTGCGCGAAGTGACCTACTTCTTGAGTGAGCGCCTCAACGCCGCACGAGCGTCCGGCATTCCCGACGTGGCCCTCGACCCGGGCTTCGGCTTCGGCAGGGACCGCGATCGCGCAAGCTACGCGCTGCTGAGGCACCTTGGGTCCATCGTGCACATCGGCGTGCCGGTCCTGGTGGGTCTATCGCGCAAGCGGATGATCGACGAGGTGCTCGGCACCAAGCCCGCGGAAGCACTCAACGGCACGAGCGTCCTGAATACCATCGCGCTGCGGAACGGCGCTTCGATCGCTGCGCGTGCACGATGTGAAGGAAGCGATGCAATGCATCCGCCTGCTTCGCGAACTGGACGATCGGAAGTAGACCCGCTTGCGTTTGTTGCGCTTCTGACGCTTCTCCTCGGCCGCTTGTTTCTTCAGGTCGGCGATGGCCCTTTCATAGAGCACCATCACCTTGGCGATCGCGGCCTGGCGTCGTTCGGTGAAGTCGATGTCCCAATTGAGGTTGCGCACGCTGTGCTTGTAGGCGGCCATCGCCACCGGCTCATCGAAGATGCTGAAGTCGAATCCCGCGATCGGCGCGATGCGTCGTCATCTGCGTCCATGTCGTAGTACGGCACGTCGGGGAAGAGCGGCACCTCGCTGGCATCGATGCGGACGTACTTGGGCACAAGGTCCGCGCGGTAGAACCACACCTGATAATCGTAGCCGCGCTCGAGGTACATCTCGTACTCGCCCTTGCCGTTGGTGAACACCGTGGCACGCTCCACGCTATCCTTCACGAGGCGCACCTGCGTTCTTCATGCCGTCGCCGCTGAAGTTCTCGGTGACGAGGCCATGGAGCCGGATGTAGAAGGCATCGCAAGTGGCGGTCGCCAGCAGGAAACCTGCCACCAGCACCGCCCGCATCGTACTTCCTCGTTCACGCATCACCAGAAAATTACCGCGTCCAGCGCGAAGGTGCGGAAACTTCGACGGACCCATCTTTGCGGCAAACGAAAGGCCGATGCTGCGCTCCTGCGTGCTGCCGAGAACTTCCACATCGTACTGTGGCTGCTGAAGGACCTCTGCTGGGTGATGATCGGCGTCCGCTCGGCCTGGCCATGTTCCTGCCCACACTGGCCATGGCCATCTGGATCGCCTGGCGAAGCCGCGACGAGATCGGCGAGCTGCTGCACAGCCTGGCGGTGGTGTGCTGGATCGTGGCGAATGGGCTCTGGATGATCGCCGAGTTCTGGTTCAGCGATGAGGACCGCTACCTCGCCGCGCCCTTCTTCGTGGCGGGCCTGCTGCTGGTCGGCTGGTACTACGCGTGGTGATCCAGCCCAGGCAGCGGCGCGCCTCGGCTTGATGCACGCTTAACATGGCCTGGGGCGACCGGTCTAACTTCGCCGGCTCATCCATGGACCAGCTCTCGCGCCTGCGGCTCCGCTTCAATCGCACCTTGCGGATCGCGCTCTCGTGGGTGGTCGTCGCAACGCTGTCGGCGCTCTTCGAGCACAACGCGCTGCTGGACCATGGTGTCGCGAGCGAACTGCAGCAGCGCATCGATGAGCGCTTCCTGACCACCCTGCTCGGCGGTTTCATCGGCGGCGGCACCTACATCTTCCTGCTGCGCCCGCGGCTGCGTCGCCTGCCCTACCTGCCCGCCTTCCTGCTCGTCGCGGCGTTGATGGTCATCGTGCTCTTCATCACCGGCGCATGGCTCCCCGCCAGCACCGACCCGATCGGCGGCAGCACCTGGAACGCTTCCTCAGCCTGCGCTGGTTGGGGCATTATCTGTACTGGACCTCCATCATGGCGGCCACCATGCTGATGGTGCGCCTGAACGATCAATACGGCAACGGAGGAACGGGGCACTTATCCGGCCGCCCACCAACAAGCAGGAGCTGCGCATCTTCATGTTCCTCGACATGCGCTCCAGCACCTCCATCGCCGAGGGACCTGGCCCGCGTGCGCTACTTCCAGTGCTGAACGAGGCTCTTCCGCGACATCACCGACCCCATCGTCGACTCACGCGGCGGAAGATCTACCAGTACGTGGGCGATGAGATCGGCGTGAGCTGGCCCTTGCGCCGCGGCCTCGGGCGGCAGCGCTGCATCAGCATGCTTCCTCGACATCCGCGCCAAGCTCAAGCGCCGGCAGGAGCACTATCGCACGCGCTACGGCGTGGTGCCCGCGTTCAAGGCCGGCTTCCATTACGGCGAAGTGACCACGGGCGAGGTCGGACTGGTGAAGAAGGAGAGGATCTTCAGCGGCGATGTGGTGAATACCGCCGCGCGCATCCAAGAGACCTGCAACACCACCAGGTGGACAACCTCCCTGAGCAAGGACCTGCTCGACCTGCTGCTGCCGAAGGCCCGCTGCCCGTGCGTGGATCGGAAGCATCGCCCTGAAGGGAAAGCGCTCGACGATCCGACCTGTGGACGATCGACACGGGAACCGAGCCCGTGAAGGTCTCCGATCGAAGACGTAGCTGCGGCGTCGCGTGGCCACCACCGCGTTGCCCAGCGGACTGCGATAGACCACGGCCTTCCCGCGAAAGAGCCTGAAGGCCGCGATGTTGGCCTCCGTGCCGAAGCGGAAGCGCTCGCCGGATTCGATGCCACGCAGCTCGCGATTGATGTCGAGGTAGGCCAGCAGCCCATCCTCCACCTCCCAGCTCTCCGGCACATAGGGCTCCACCATCGTCACGCGCTCCTGGTCGAAGAGCATCAAGCGGCCCCTCGGTCGAGGTAGAGCAGCAGGCTATCCTTCACCCAGAAACCGCTGGGCGGCTCATCGAGCAGCCGCTGCACGCCGCCCTTCGCGTAGCGCTTGAAGCGGCCGTTGCCATCAACGAAAGCGAGCAGCCCTGCCCCGCCTTCGCATCGGCAGGTCGCAGGTCGAGGCTTCTCAACGCCTTTGGCGCTGAGCATCCTGAACTCCTTGACGCGATCATCCCAGTAGCCGATGATCCTGTCGCCCATGACCACCAGGCCGAGGTCGGTGCTGTCGCACAGGGTGCGCACCTGGCCCTGATGGAAGAGCATCAGGCGACGCGATTCCTTGTTGAACACCGCCGCCATGCTGCTGCCCACGCTCCATTGCAGGGCGCGCGCTGCCCTGCAGCACCTCGACCATCGGGTACCGCTGGCCCCGCCAGAGCACATCGAGCGTGCGCGCCACGCTATCGTGAACCACGATCGGGCTATCGCTCACGCTGAAATCCTGCACACCGGTGGCAACGATGCGCGCCTTCCCTCCCGCACCGTCTTCAATGTGTCGTGGCTCAACCAAGCGATGCGCGTGCGCGTGCCGCGCGGTTCCTCGCCGTTCCGATCCAAGAGATGCAGGCGTCGACCATCGGGGAGGAAGATCTTGAGCTGGCCTTGATGATCGCGATAGATCACCTGACCTTCCATGGCGTGCACGAAGGCCGGCGGCCGCGGCTCCAGCTTCTCGAAACGCCCTTCCGCGAAGACCATGAAACGGTCCTCCTCCGTGACGAAAGGCACCGGCACCTGGGCGATCGCATCGACCACCAGCAGCACCGACATCACCAGTCCTGCGCGACTCATGACGCGGCGGCGATCCGTTCCACCTCATGCACGCGCACCTCGCGGCGCTTCCCCTTCACGGGCACCGTGTGCTGCGGCCCGATCCGGAATCGAGCGGAAGCATCAGGCATGCGTTCCAGCAACTCGGCCGAGACGAGGATATCGACCTTCATGTTCTTGGCGAGGCCCAGCATGCGGCTCACGCTGTTCATCACGTCGCCGCTGAGGTCCACGATGCGCTTGATGTGGCCTACCTGCGCGGAGAGCACGCGCCCGCCATGCAGGCCCGCCCTGAACTTCGGTAGCAGCCCGTACTCGCGCCGAAGCTCCTCCTCATGCTCCTGGATGCGCGCCGTGATGTCGAAATAGAGGTCGAGGCAGTTGAGGTCGCGCACGCCTTTGCGCATGGGCCAGGTGAAGATCACCTCGTCGCCCACGTATTTATGGATGTCGGCCTCGTTGCGCAGGACCGCGTCGGTCATGAGCGAATACACGTGGTTCAGGAAGCGGTAGTAGCGCAGGTCGCCCAGGCGCTCGGCGAGCTCGGTGCTGCCCACCAGATCCAGTGTGAGCACCACCCGCTCCTCGCGCTTGGGGCGCTCGTACCGGCCGAGCACGAAGCCGAGGAAGGTTCGCCGGCCCATCCACTCCTCCACCTGCACCACCAGGATGGCGCTCGACGTGACCACCACCACGCGCAGGGCGAGCTGGTAGAACCGCGCGGTGCCGAAGATCTGGTGCATGCGATGCGTGGTGTCGCTGGTGAGCGCGTAGAAGCGATCAGGATCCCAGAGCCAGGCCATGCCGATGAGCAGCACGGTGAAGAGGTTCACCAGCAGCGCCTTGCCCACAAATTGCAGCGGCGTGGCCAGCGCGCGGAACCGTCGCCCGAAGAAGTACTCCTCGAGCACACCGGTCCATAGGCCCAGCAGCATCCATCCGCCCACCTCGGCGAGATCCATCCACTCGCCGCTGAAGAGCGTGAGCACCCAGGCCACGAACGCGGTGACCAAGGCGTATTTCACCAGCTTCCGCAGCTTGTATCGGGTGATGGAGTTCACGGCGCGCGAAAGTAGGTCGCCTGCGGGGGGCATCTTTGCCCGGTGGGAGCAGATTGGAAACAATGGATGAGCTGGGTCTGGCCCATGCGCGCGGAGCGGTTGGCCGGCCGATCCGGAGAGCTGGAGCTGCGCTACGAATCGGGACGGTTGGTGCTGAACACCGCCCATGCGAACCAGAGCTTCGGCAGCCTGCACCGGGTGTGGCAACAGGTGTTCCGGTTGCTTGCCCTGCGCGATTCCCCACCGGAGCAGGTGCTGCTGTTGGGGCTGGGCGGCGGAAGCGTGCCCTCGATCCTTCGCCAAGAGCTGCGCATCGCATCGCCGCTGACCGCCGTGGAGATCGACCCGGTGATGGTGAGGCTCGCGCGAACTCATTTCGGGTTGGACCGACTAGAGGCCATCGACGTGATCGAAGGGGACGCCCTGGTGCAGGTGCAAGCGCTTCGTGACCGCTACGACCTGGTGGTGGTGGACCTCTTCGAGGACCTCGATCTCGCACGGGGCGTGGACACGATGGGCTTCGCCCATGCCTTGAGGGACCGTTGCTCCGGCACGCTCTGCTTCAACACCGTGGGCTACGATGCCCCGAGCACGGCCCGCTGCGAGCGCGTGAAAACGAATCTCACGAAGGTCTTCGGCACAATGGACGAATGGTGCCTCGAAGGCGTCAACAGGGTGTTCATCGGCCATTAGCATGTCCTCGGGCGGGGTTGTTCCGCAGAGAACCCGTAAGGCCCGAACTTTGCAGGCCGCGGCCGACCATGAACCACCGGGTTATCAGCTGGATGCGCAAGACAATCATCGTCCTTGGGGCGGTGCTGTCCGTGGCTGCCTCATGGGCACAGCCGGCGTGCGCGATCCAGATCGATAACGACACCACCATCTGCCAGGGCCAGAGCGTGACGCTGCATGGACCCACGGGCTACCCGAATCGGGTGTGGAGCACGGGGTCGTCGGCGCAGAACATCACGGTGTCCAGCGCGGGCACGTATTGGTGCGAGGTCTCGTACCCCAGCCCGCAGCTGATCACGAATGGGAATTTCTCTTCGGGCAACACGGGCTTCAACAGCCAGTTCAACTATAACAGCACCCTCACCACCGACGGCAACTACTGGATCGGCACGAATGCCGCGAGCTACCACCCGCAGTTCTCGGGAACGGGTTCGGGGAATTTCATGATCGTGAACTCGGGATGGCCCAGCGCGCTCTTCGTGGTCTGGTGCCAGGATGTGGTGGTGTGCCCGGGTCAGACCTATACGCTCAGCTACCGCGCACGCACCCTTTCGAATGCCACCCCGGCGCGGCTGCAATGGGAGATCGATGGGACCGACCTGGGGCCGGAAGTGACCCTGCCCGCGTACGGTGCCGGTTGGCAGACCGTGAACCAGACCTGGGTCACGGGTGCGAACCAGAGCTCGGCCACCATCTGTCTTCGTGTGATGAGCGGCGATGGCATCGGCAACGATTTCGGGCTGGACGACCTGAGCCTCCAAGGCAATGTGGTGCTGCGCGATTCGGTGGATGTGAACGTGACGCCCTTGCCGGCCTTCGACCTGGGGCCCGATGCGACGCTCTGCGATGGGCAGACCCTTACCCTCGACGCGAACGTGCCCGGCGCCACCTACCTCTGGCAGGATGGCAGCACCGCATCGACCTATTCGGTGACCGGACCGGGCGTCTACGGTGTTACCGTGACCGCCAACGGCTGCTCCGCCAGCGACGCGCTCAACGTCGGGTTCAACCCCGTGCCCGTGGTGGATCTCGGTCCTGACCTCACGCTGTGCGATGGCGACGTGGCGACCTTGGACGCGACCCAGCCCGGCGCCACCTACTTGTGGCAAGACGGCAGCAACGCCGCCACCTTCCAAGTGACCGCGCCCGGTACCTACAGCGTGGGCGTGCTGATCAACGGCTGCTCCACGGTGGATGCGGTGGACGTGACCTACAATCCGCTGCCGGTGGTGAACCTCGGGCCCAACCTCTCGTTCTGCGCCGGACAGCAGGCCGTGCTCGATGCCACCACCGCAGGCGCCAGCTACCTGTGGAACGATGGCAGCACCGCGGCCACGCAGGCGGTGAACGTGACAGGCACCTACAATGTGGATGTGACCGTGAACGGCTGCACCAGCAACGATGCCATCGACGTGAACGTGATACCGCTGCCGGTCTTCGATATCGGTCCGGACCAAGTGGTATGCCCGGGCACTGCGGTGACCTTGGATGCCACCACCGCGGGTGCGACTTACCTGTGGAGCGATGGTTCAACCGGAGCCACCCTCACGACGAACACGCCAGGAAGCTATTCGGTGGATGTGACCGTGAACGGCTGCACGAGCACCGATGCGATGAACCTATCGAACCACGCACTGCCGGTGTTCGACCTCGGTCCTGACCAGACGATCTGCCAAGGCGCTCTCGCGCATTTCGGCGCCGATGTCCCAGGAGCGAGCTATGTGTGGAGCACGGGTGCCAGCACCGACAGCCTGCACGTGGGGAGCGCGGGCACCTATTGGCTCGATGTTACAACCAACGGCTGCACGGTGCGCGACTCCATCGATGTGCTGGTGACGCCATTGCCTGTGGTCTCACTCGGCAACGACTTCGACCTCTGCCCCGGTGCGAATGCGATGCTCGACGTCAGCACCGCAGGAGGAAGCTATCTCTGGAGCACGGGGGCCGCCACACCGACGATCTCGGTCGGACCAGGCAGCTACGATGTTCAGGTGACGGTGAACGGCTGCTCGAGCAGCGACGCCATCACCATCGGCAACTTCCCGGCTGCTCAAGTTGATATCGGCGGCGATCTGCAGCTCTGCCCCGGCGATCAGCAGTTGCTCGATGTGTCGCAGGCCGGTGCGAGCTATGCGTGGCAGGATGGCAGCACGGCTTCGACCTTCCTGGTGCAGAGCGCTGGAACCGTTAGCGTGCAATTGACCGATGCGAACGGATGCACAGCCTCGGATGCGATCAACGTGGTGTACGCCGCGCCGGTGCCCGTGAACCTGGGACCCGACGCCACGATCTGCGCCGGCGATGCGATCACCTTGGATGCGACCACGCCCGGCGCGAACTATCTGTGGAGCACGGGTGCGAGCACCGCCACGATCTCCGTCTCCGCTGCGGGCACCTACAACGTGGTGGTGACACAAGGATCGTGCACGGTGTGGGATGCGGTCGACATCAGCGTGGCACCGTTGCCTGTCATCGACCTCGGACCCGATCAGGCGCTCTGCACGGGTGATCAGATCAATCTGGATGCGACCACGCCCGGCGTGAGCTACTTGTGGAGCACCGGCGCCTTGTCGCCTTCCATCACCGTGACTCAAGGGGGCACGTACAGCGTCACGCTCACCAACGCGACCAACTGCTCCGCCACCGACGCCATCGACATCATCGAAGCCACGCCGGATGCGATCGACCTCGGTCCGGACGCGACCATCTGCCAAGGACAGAGCCTGGTGCTCGACGCCACCTTGCCCGGCGCCACCTACTCCTGGAGCACCGGCGCGGGCACACCTACCCTCTCCGTGAACGCAGCGGGCACTTACTGGGTGGAAGCCGCACAGGGCCAATGCGCGGTGAGCGACACCATCGCGGTGAGCGTGCAAGCGAATCCGACGGTGAACCTCGGCGCTGACCTCACCCTCTGCGCCGGCGATGCCGCCACGCTCGATGCCACCAACGCGGGCGCCACCTACCAATGGAGCACGGGCGAGACCACGCCGACCATCAGCGTGAGCTCCGCTGGCACATACGATGTCGTCGTTGACCTGAACGGCTGCACCGCCACCGACGCCATCGACATCGCGGTGCTTGACTTGGGCGCGCTCGACCTCGGGGCCGATGTGACCTTGTGCGACGGCGAGACCGTCACGTTCACCACGGCCGTCCCCGGCGCGAGCATCATCTGGAGCACGGGGTCCAGCGCTTCGAGCATCACCACCGGCATAGCAGGCACCATTTGGGTGGAAGCCTCGCAGGGCGCGTGCAGCGTGAGCGATACCGTTGTCGTGAATGTGCTGCCCGCACCGAGTGTTGATCTCGGCGCTGACCTCACCCTCTGCGCGGGCGATGCCGCCACGCTCGATGCCACCAACGCTAGCGCCACCTATCAATGGAGCACGGGCGAGACCACGCCGACCATCAGCGTGAGCTCCGCTGGCACATACGATGTCGTCGTTGACCTGAACGGCTGCACCGCCACCGACGCCATCGACATCGCGGTGCTTGACTTGGGCGCGCTCGACCTCGGCGCCGATGTGACCTTGTGCGACGGCGAGACCGTTACCTTCACCACGGCCGTCCCCGGCGCGAGCATCATCTGGAGCACGGGATCCACCGCTTCGAGCATCACCACCGGCAACGCGGGCATCATTTGGGTGGAAGCCTCGCAAGGCGCGTGCAGCGTGAGCGATACCGTTGAGGTGCTCGTGCTGCCCGCACCGAGCGTTGATCTCGGCGCGGACCTCACCCTCTGCGCGGGCGATGCCGCCACGCTCGATGCCACCAACGCTAGCGCCACCTATCAATGGAGCACGGGCGAGACCACGCCGACCATCAGCGTGAGCTCCGCTGGCACATACGATGTCGTCGTTGACCTGAACGGCTGCACCGCCACCGACGCCATTGACATCGCGGTGCTCGACCTCGGCGCGCTCTACCTCGGCGCCGATGTGACCTTGTGCGACGGCGAGACCGTCACGTTCACCACGGCCGTTCCCGGCGCGAGCATCATCTGGAGCACGGGATCCAGCGCTTCGAGCATCACCACCGGCAACGCGGGCACCATTTGGGTGGAAGCCTCGCAGGGCGCGTGCAGCGTGAGCGATACCGTTGAAGTGCTCGTGCTGCCCGCACCGAGCGTCGATCTCGGCGCGGACCTCACGCTCTGCGCGGGCGATGCCGCCACGCTCGATGCCACCAACGCAGGCGCCACCTACCAATGGAGCACGGGCGAGACCACGCCGACTATCAGCGTGAGCTCCGCTGGCGCATATGATGTCGTCGTTGACCTGAACGGCTGCACCGCCACCGACGCCTTGACCGTGGATGTGGTGACGCCCGCGAGCTTCGACCTGGGGCCGGACGTGACCCTTTGCGCAGGAGATCAAGTGGTCTTCGCCCTTGGAATCGCTGACGCGGTCTATCTGTGGAGCACGGGTTCCACGGCGAGCACGGTCACCATCAACAGCACGTCAACCGTGTGGGTGCAGGTGGATCAATCGGTGTGCAGCGCGAGCGATACCGTGCAGGTGATCGTGGTGGAGCCCGGCGCGATCGACCTCGGCACGGACATCACGGCTTGCGAAGGAACACCGGTGGTGCTGGACGCCACGCTCCCTGGCGCGAGCTACCTGTGGAGCACCGGCGCCACGAGCGCGCAGATCAACGTGACCGCGAGCGGCACTTACAGCGTGACCGCGACCGTGGCGCAATGCACGGCCACGGATGAGATCGAGGTCACCATCAATCCGTTGCCTCTTGTCGACCTCGGCGGCGACCAATCGGTCTGCCCCGGCGTGTCAGCCAGCTTCGATGCCACCACGCCCGGCGCCAGCTACCTGTGGCAGGATGGATCCACGGGCGCCACCTACACCGCCAGCGAGGCCGAACCGGTGAGCGTGACGGTGACCGTGAACGGCTGCAGTGCCACGGACCAGGCGTCGATCATCGTGCTTCCGACACCCATCGCGGCCCTCGGCAACGATACCACCATCTGCGAAGGCGCCTCCTTGCTGCTCGATGTGGCCCAGCAGGGCGCCAGTTACCTGTGGAACGATGGCAGCACCGGCTCGGCCTTGAGCGTAACGGATGCCGGGAGCTATTCCGTGACCGTGGACCTGAATGGCTGCGTGGCCAGCGATGCGATCAATGTCGCGGTGTTCCATCCTGAATCGCTCGAGCTCGGCCCGGACCAGCTGCATTGCCCGGGTGAAACCGTGGGGCTGGGCACCGGCATCGCAGGGCAGCATCTGTGGAGCACGGGCGCCACGGGATCCACGATCACGGTATCGGAACCGGACCTGTACTGGGTGCGCGTGCAGGTGGCGGCCTGCGTGGTGAGCGATACCGTGCGCATCGACTACGTGCCGCTGGTGACTCCGGACCTGGGCGGTGACCGCACGCTCTGCGAAGGCGATTCGGTCGTGCTGCGCATCGATGCCGGCGACGCTTCCTTCACCTGGAGCAACGGCGCCACTGCTGACAGCATCATGGTGGCCCAGAGCGGGACCTACACCATCAGCGTAGAGCTGCAGGGCTGCACCGCGAGCGATGCGGTGCATCTCCGCTTCCTTGAATGGGTGGATTCGGTCTCCTTGGGCACGGATAGCACCTGGTGCACGGAACAGCCCCTGGTGCTCGATGCCACCACGCCGCACGCCTATTACCACTGGAGCACCGGCGCCACCTCGCCCTCCATCAGCGTGCAAGCCGACGGGCTTTACAGCGTGCACCTCTTGGGCATGTGCATCGATGCCTATGCGGAGATGCTGGTGACCGAAGGCGCATGCGACCCGCTCATCTACGTGCCGAATTCCTTCACCCCGAACGGCGATGGCGTGAACGAGGTCTTCGGCGTGAGCTACCAGGGCGGCTACCGCGACTTCACGCTGGACATCTTCGACCGCTGGGGCGAGCGCATCGTCTCATTCAGCGACCCATCGATGACCTGGGATGGCACCGTGGGCGGCTCGCCCGTGCCCGATGGCGTGTACGTCTGGAAGATCCGCTACCGCGCCACCACTGACAACGGAGCGCGATCACGCGAGCTCATCGGTCATGTGACTGTGCTGCGTTGATCAATCGTCGAAGCCCTCCTCCTTCCAGATCACGCGCCCGTCGGTGAGCCGCACGTAGGCGATCTTCTCGTTGCGCTCCACGCTGGCGAGGTCGGCGCGCAGGAGACTGGCATCATCGTAAATCAGCGGAAGCACCACCTTGCCCTGATGATCGATCAGGCCGCTGCCATCTGCGGTGCGCGCGAGCCACAGCCCGAACTCGGCAGGCGCGAGTTCCGCGAAGCGCGTGGGCACCACCTCTTTGCCGGTGCTGTCAATCAGGCCGAAGAACTCGCCTGCCTTCACGCGGGCCAGGCCACCGAGCATCTCCCACGCGAGGTCGTACCGGTTGTCGAAGAGCACGTTGCCCTTGCGGTCGGCGTAGCCCCACTTGCCCTTCTTCTTGACAGGCACGAGATGCCCCGTTGCCGGACCGATGTCGGTGAAGATGCACGGGAAGACGTTCTCCCCCTTGATGTTGATCAGGCATCGCTTGCCCTTGCTCTGCACTTCGGCCATGCCGCTCTGGAAATTCCCCCAGCCCACGACACCCGGCGCCGCCTCGTGCACCAAGGGCACCTGCAGCGCGCCCTGCTCGTTGATGTATCCCACCTTGCCCTCCTTGACCACGAGTGCGAGCCCATCGGCGAACTCACCGATATGCTCGTACTCCAGCGGCACGATCACATCACCGAAGGGGCTGATGAGACCCACTCGGCCATCCTTGCGCACGCGGCTGAGCTGACCGGCGCGGAAACCCTCGACCCAATCGTACTGCGGCTCCACGATCACGTTGCCCTTCACATCGATGGCGCCGAATAGCCCTTCCCGCTCCACCACGGCGATGCCGTTGCGGAAGGTGCCCGCTGAGGAGAAATTGAACGGGATCACCTCATCGCCCCGCGCGTTGATGTAGCCGTAGCGGCCGTTGCGCTCGGCATAGGCCAATCCGCCGGAGAACTCGCCCACATCCTCGAAGACCATGGGCACCACCAGATTGCCGCTGCGGTCCACCGCGCCCACATGCCCTGATCGCTCCACGGTGCTGGTTCCCTCCGCCGGGTCCGTGACCTCATCGTACTCGATGTCGGTCACCACCTTGCCCGAGCGGTTGATGCTGCCGGTGCGCCCGTTCAAGCCCACCAGCGCCTGCGCGCCCACGAAGGGCTCGGCCCACTCGTACACCGCCTTGATGCGCTCGTTCCCCTCATCGTCGATGTAGCCCCATTTGCCATCGTGCCGGAAAGGCAGCAGCTGCAGGCTCGCGGTCTTGTAGTCCTCCACCAGCTCCTCCACGAAGGGATATTCCGGGAACTCCTGCAGGAAGCGCGTGATGGTGTTGGTGCTGAGGTCGCGCGTGTACTGTTCGTAGATCGCCCGCCAAGCCTCTTCCAGTTTGCTGCTGCGCGGATTGGCCTTGATGAAAGCGTGGTACTCGGCGATGGTGCGGCCGGGCGTGGAGAGCTTGTACACCTGCTCCTCGGCCTGTCGCACGTACGGGTTCTCCGGATGCTGCTCGATGAACCGTTTATAGGCGGCCAGGTCACCGTCTTCCGTCGATTCGCGGTACACCGCCTCGTTCAGCCGGCTGCGCGCCTCGTACACCTCCTTCGCCTGCGGATAGCGATCGAGGAAGGCCTTGTACGCTGTTGAGGTATTCTCCTGTCGGGCGTCCTGGAAGGCGAGGTGATCACGCACCAAGGCCGCCTCGCCCACGAAGGGACTGCTGATGAAGGTCTTGATGTAGCGGTCGTAGGCGGCGATGGTGTTCACGTTGCGGGCCAGCTCCCAGCCCAGCTCGTAAGCGTGCCGCTTCTGCGCCTCGATGGCCTCATGATCCACGCCATAGCGGCTGACGTAGGACCGCTCCTTATCCTGGGCGGCGGTGAAGGCCGCGTCGGCGCGCATGATGAAGGCGTAGCACGAATCGGCCTGGTAGAAGGGATTGTTCGCCCGGCCGGCGATCACGCTCATGCCGTACCAGGAGGCCGATGGATGCTTGCGCGCCTGCTTGAGGAAGATCTCGCGCGCGAGGAAATAGTTGTGCACCTCGAGCGCGGCGAAGGCCTTGTCCAAAGGCCCGGCGAACATCGGCGCCGCCAGGAGCGTTGTGGCCATGATGAGCGCGGCACGCGAACGGAACGAATGCATCGCGGCGAAGGTATCGGCACCATCGCCGGGCCTGCGCCACCTTTGCCGCCCGGCATCGACCGCCGCCTGTTGATGGAGCGCCGCATCCAACGCCTCGAACGATTGCTCACGCGACGCAACGCATGGCTCGCGCTCTCGGCGCTCGCCGTGATCTCGGTGGTCTTCGCCGTTGCCCTCCGCGACGTGCGCGTCGATTACGATTTCGAGAAATTCTTCCCCAACGACGACCCCGAGCTGGACCGCTACCTCGCCTTCCGCGAGCGCTTCGGCTTCGACAACGACTTCTTGCTGATCGGCATCGAGGGCGCCGAGGGCGTGTTCCGCAACGACCTGCTGATCAAGGCCGACTCCCTCGCGGCACGTCTGGAACGCCTGCCGCTCGTGATGAAGGTGGTGACGCCCACGCGGCTCAATGAGCCCATCGTCACCCCGCTCGGCGTATTCGAGCGGCCTTACCTGCGCGTGGGCGCCGATTCCTTGCTCGCGCTCGACTCCGCGCGCATCTGGAGCGACCCGCGTGTGCGCGAAGCCTTCTTCAGCAAGGATGGGAAGGCCATGCTCCTCGCGATGAACGCGCAGCCGGGGCTGAGCAAGGAGAAATGCGACCTGCTCCTCGCCGATGTGCGCGACGCCCTGGTGCAGGTGGGCCTGCCCGATGCGCGGCTAGCCGGACGGATCATCGGCCAGGACCACTACATCGTGACGATGGTGCGCGAGATGGTGCTCTTCCTCTCCTGCTCCATCGCGCTGCTCGCGGTCTTCTTGTGGTTCGGGTTCCGCAGCATCCATGGCGTGATCGTCCCCATCGCCGTGGTGGGCCTGGCCATCCTCTGGCAGGTCGGCTTCATGACCGTGCTGGGCAAGCCCATCGGCATCCTCACCATGCTGCTGCCCACCATCCTCTTCGTGGTGGGCATGAGCGACGTGGTGCACATCCTCGAGTGCTACCTCGACGAGATCCGCGCCGGTGTGCCGCGCATCCGTGCCATCGCGGTCACCTATCACGAGGTCGGCCTTCCCACCTTCCTCACGGCCGTCACCAGCGGCATCGGCTTCGCCACCTTGGGCACGGCGAGCATACCACCGCTGCAGGAGTTCGGCTTCTACACGGCCATCGGCGTGCTGGTGGCCTTCGGCCTGGCCTTCACACTGCTACCGGCCCTGCTGGTGCTCACCGATCCGCGAAAGCTCCTTCCGCGCAGCGATCGCGGCTCGCCCTTGGATGGCCGGTTGCAGAACCTCTTCCGCTGGACCCTGCGTCATCGCCGTGGCATCCTGGTGGGCTTCGCTGCTGTGAGCGTGCTCGGCATCGTCGGCGCATCGCGGATCCAAGTGAACAACCACTTGCTCGAGGACCTGCCGGACAACGATCCCATGAAGCAGGGCTTCCTCTGGTTCGAGCGGAGCTTCGGCGGCGTGCGCCCTTTCGAGATGGAATTCGAGGCCGTCGGGGCCGAAAGCGTGTGGGAGGTGAAAGCGCTGCGTGAGATCGAGAAGGTGCAGGACCACGCGGACAGCGTGTATGGCGTGGATGCCATCAATTCCCCGGTGACCGTGATGCGCAGCCTGAACAAGGCGTTCAACGGAGGTGATGCCTCATTCTACACGCTTCCTGCGGACAGCGCGGAGAATGCACGGATGGCCCGTCGCGCCAAGCTCGTAGGGAAGCAGCTGCTCGGCGCGGTGGTGACCGACGATGGCCAGCGCGCGCGGCTCAGCGGGCGGATGGTGGATGAAGGCGGGCGCGTGCACAAAGGCCGGAATGAGGTGATGGACCGGTTCATCGCCAGCAACGTGGATACCGGCATCGTGCGCGTGCACCAGACCGGCATGGCCTACCTGATCGACCGCAACAACGCCACCCTGAGCACGCAACTCGTGCGCGGCATGGGGCTGGCGATTCTCCTCACCGCGCTGATCATGCTCTGGTTCTTCCGCGACTGGCGCATGGTGCTGGTGGCGCTCATCCCCAACCTGGTGCCGCTGCTCTTCATCGCGGGTGTCATGGGCTTCACGGGCATCGAGTTGAAGGTGAGCACGGCCATCATCTTCAGCATCGCCTTCGGCATCGCCGAGGATGACACCATACACATGCTGGCCGCGCTGCGCCAGAACCTGCGCGAGGGATTGAGCCCCGCCTTCGCGCTGCGCCGCACCTACAGCCGCACGGGCAAGGCGGTCACGGTCACCAACATCATGCTCGTCTCCGGCTTCATCGCCCTCATGCTCTCCGACTTCAGCAGCATCCGGTACATGGGCATCCTCATCACCTCCACGCTCGCCTTCGCCTTCGTGGCCGAGCTGCTGCTGCTGCCCGCGCTGGTCACCGCGCTCATGCGGCCCGAGCGCAAGGGGTGAACGCGCCCGCCGGCGAATGCGCATCTTGGCGGCATGAAGCCCTCGCTCCCCGTCCGCATCCTCATCGGCCTCGGCGCCGGCGTGCTCTGGGCCGTGCTCTCGAGCACCCTGGGCTGGAGCGCCTTCACCATCGACTGGATCGCGCCCTTCGGCGACATCTTCATCAACCTGCTCAAGCTCATCGCCATCCCCTTGGTGCTCTTCAGCATCATCAGCGGCGTGAGCGGCCTTGGCGATGTGGCCAAGCTGGGCCGCACCGGCGCCCGCATGCTGCTGCTCTACCTCGGCACCACGGTGGTCTCCATCAGTCTGGGCCTGCTGGTGGTGAACCTGATCAGCCCGGGCGCCTGGGCCGAGGACGCGCAGCGCCTGCGCAACCGCATCGATTACGAGCTGTGGGTGCAGGAGACCCCCGGCGTGGCCAAACCGAAAGACGGCCGTTGCATGATCTGCGACCCGGCGAACAGCGCGCTGGTGGCGGAGGTGGCCATGGCCCGCAAGACCTCGCCGCCCGACCCGGCGCTCATGGGCAAGGTGGAGCAGGCGAAGAACGTGCAGGGCGGCCCCTTGCAATTCCTGGTGGACATGGTGCCCAGCAACATCTTCCTCAGCTTCAACAACGCGCTGATGCTGCAGGTGATCTTCTTCGCGCTCTTCTTCGGCGTGGTGCTGCTGATGCTGCCTGCCGCCGCCGCTGGGCCTACCGTAGCGCTTGTGAACAGCCTGAACGAGGTCTTCATGAAGATGGTGGACGTGGTGATGCGCGCCGCGCCCTACTTCGTCTTCGCGCTCATGGCCGGCGTGGTCTCGCGCATCGCGGGAGATGATCCCGCGGCCGTGGCGCAGCTCTTCAAATCGCTCGCGGGCTACAGCATCACCGTGGTGCTCGGGCTCGTGATCATGGTCTTCGTCATCTACCCCGCGGTGATGATGCTGCTCACGCGCCGCAACGTGTACCGGCGCTTCCTCAAGGCCATCAGCCCGGCGCAGCTGCTCGCCTTCAGCACCAGCAGCAGCGCAGCCACGCTCCCGGTGACCATGGAATGCGTGGAGGACCGCATCGGCGTGAGCAAGAGCACCGCCAGCTTCGTGCTGCCCATCGGCGCCACGGTGAACATGGATGGCACCAGTTTGTACCAGGCCGTCGCCGTGATCTTCCTGGCCCAATTCCACCTGGTGGACCTGAGCCTGGGCCAGCAGCTCGGCGTCATCCTCACCGCCACCCTGGCCAGCATCGGCGCCGCGGCCGTGCCCAGCGCGGGGCTCATCACCCTGTTCATCGTGCTGGCCGGCCTGGGCCTCGATCCCGCCTGGATCGCCATCATCCTTCCGGTGGACCGCATCCTGGACATGTGCCGCACCGTGGTGAATGTGACCGGCGACGCCGCCTGCTGCAGCATCGTGGCCCACAGCCAGGGCGAGCGGCTCTTCCCGGGGGAAGAAGGCTGATCCCGCCTGTCAACAACCCGGCGTAGAGAAGGGCTTGCGCCCACTCCCCACGAAGGCGCGCGGAGGGGAACGATCTTTGCGCCATCGGCCGGCTCCATCACCGGAGCCCGCACCCAAACCGGCCCGAAATGAAGAAGTGGACCAAGCGCATCCTGCTCACCATCGTCGCCCTGATCGTGCTGCTGCTGCTCGCCGCGGTGCTCATCCCGATCCTGTTCAAGGACAAGATCGAAGCGGCCGTGAAGGAGGAGGTGAACAAGAACCTCAACGCCACGGTGAACTGGGGAGATTGGGACATCACCCTCCTCAAGAGCTTCCCGAACCTCACCGTGGAGATCGCGGACGTGCAGGTGAGCAACGCCGCCCCCTTCGAAGGCATCGATCTCGCCCGCATCGGCACCTTCAGCGCCACGGTCGATATCAAGAGCCTGTTCGGTGATCGCATCGAGGTGAAGCGCATCGCCTTGATCAAGCCCAGCATCCACGTGAAGGTGCTGGAGGATGGCCGCGCCAACTGGGACATCGCCAAGGCCGATACGACCGCTGCGGAGGAAACGCCTGCCGACACGTCCGCGAGTTCCTTCCACCTGGGGCTCGATGCATTCACTATTGAGGATGGGCGGCTCGTGTACGATGATGCCTCGCTCACCTACTACATGGACCTGCTCAGCTTCGACCTCACCGGCAGCGGCGACATGACGCAGGATATCTATGAGCTGAAGACCGTGCTCCACGCCGACACCGCCAACGTGGTCTTCGACGGCGTGAAATACCTCCGCAATGTGCGCACCGATATCAAGGCGGATATCGGCATGGACATGCCCAATATGAAGTTCACCTTCAACGAGAACGAGGCCGCGATCAATCAGCTCGTGCTCGGCCTCGATGGCTGGCTCGCCATGCCCGGCGACGACATGGACATGGACATCACCTGGAACGCGAAGAAGACCGACTTCGCCACCTTGCTCTCGCTGGTTCCTGCCGAGTTCGCAACGGATCTGAGCGGCGTGCAGATGAGCGGCAAGGCCGGCTTCAGCGGCCACGTGAAAGGCACCTACAACGAGACCACCATGCCCGGCTTCGGCCTGGTGATGGATGTGGACCAAGGTCGATTCAAGTATCCCGACCTGCCCGCCGCCGTGGAAGACATCTACGTGGACCTGAAGGTGAACAGCCCCGGCGGCAAGGACCTCGATGGCACGGTGGTGGACCTGAAGCGCTTCGCCCTGAAGATGGCCGGCAACCCGGTGGAGGCGCGCATGTACCTCACCCACCCCATCAGCGACCCGAACGTGGATGCCGAACTGAAGGCCGACCTCGATCTCGCCAGCGTGAAGAAGGTGGTGCCGATGGAAGGCAATGACCTGCAAGGGAAACTCGATGCCGAC
Source organism: Flavobacteriales bacterium (assembly GCA_020635725.1). Taxonomy (GTDB): domain Bacteria; phylum Bacteroidota; class Bacteroidia; order Flavobacteriales_F; family PHOS-HE28; genus PHOS-HE28. The sequence goes on along the minus strand of JACJZF010000004.1, from coordinate 222,211 downwards.
GTGCGCATGAAGGGCGCCATGAGCGATGTGGATGCCGAGCGCTACGAGAAGTTCCAGGCCGACGGCCAGCTCAAGCTCGCGGGCATGCGCTACGCCAGCGACTCACTGCCCTATGCCATCGGCATCAACAACCTCATCTTCGATTTCAGCCCGCGCTTCCTCGCCCTCACCGCCTTCAACGGCAGCGTAGGCAGCAGCAATGTGCAGGCCAGCGGCCGCATGGACAACTACCTGCAGTGGTGGCTGAAGGACAGCACCCTCGCCGGCAGCTTCGACCTCACGGCCGACAAGTTCGACCTGAACGAGCTGATGGGTCCGAGCGAGCCCGCCGCCGCGACCGAAACGGCACCGGCCGACAGCACGCCCATGAGCGTGATCGAGGTGCCCGGCAACATCGACTTCCGCATGGCGCTCGGCGTGAAGGAGGTGATCTACGACCAGATGAACCTCACCAACGTGCGTGGCGGCTTGCACGTGCACGACCAGCGCGTGGACCTGCGCGATGTCTTCTTCAACCTCTTCAACGGCAGCGTGACCATGGCCGGCAGCTACGAGGCGAAGGATGTGAACGCGCCCCGCTTCGACCTGAAATACGACATCCGCGAGCTCGACATCGAGCAGACCGTGGCCTATGTGGACCTGGTGCAGAAGGTGGCGCCCATCGCCAAGACCTGCAAGGGCAGCTTCAGCACCAAACTGGCGATGGAGGGCCGATTGAACGAGCACATGGAGGCCGACCTGAATTCACTCCTTGGCGACGGCACGCTCACCACGCGCAACGTTCAAGTGGACGGTTTCCAGCCGCTCGTGGACCTGGCGAAGGCCCTGAAGATCCAGCAGATCGAGAACACCCGCTTCCAGGACCTGAGCTTCAGCTACGAGTTCCGCGATGGGAAGATGATCACCAAGCCCTTCGACGTGAAGATCGACCGCATACAGGCCAACGTGGGCGGCAGCACCGCCTTCGCCGACCAGGCCATCGACTACGACATGAAGGCGAAGATCCCGAGCGACATCTTCGGCAATGGCGCGGCGCAAGCCGTGGCCGGGTTGCTGGGCCGCGCGAACAGCACCGTCGGAGCGAACTTCGAAGTGCCGAAGGACCTCGACCTCACGGCGAAGATCACCGGCACGGTCGATAAGCCCATCGTGAAGCCGGTCTTCGCCGGAGGCACCAGCAGCGTGAAGGACGCCGTGGTCACCGAGATCAAGCAGACGGTGAACGAGGAGATCGGCAAGAAGCGGGAGGAGGCCATCGCCGCCGCCAAGGCCGAGCGCGACCGGCTCGTTGCCGAAGCACAGCAGCAGGCCGACCAGATCAAGGCCGATGCCAGGCGCGAAGCCGCACGTGTGAAGGCCGAAGCGTACAAAGCCGCCGACGACCAGGTGGCGCAGGTGACGAACCCCTTGGCCAAAGCCGCCGCCAAGCTGGCCGCGGACAAACTGAAGAAAGAGGCCGATAAGAAAGAACAGCAGGCCATTGCCGAGGCCGACAAGCGCGCCGACGGGCTCGTTGACGTGGCGCGGAAGAAAGGCGATGACCTGGTAGCCAAGGCGGAGGCCGTTGACCCGAGCGTGAAATGATGAGCACCGCGCGGCGCTGGCCGCTACACCTCCTGTTCGCCATCGCACTGCTGCCGGTGAGGGCCATGGCGCAGGAAGAATCGGATGACCCGTGCGCCATGCCCACGGACAAGAAGATCCTGAAGCTGCTCGATGAGGCCGGCAAGGCGAAGGACCCGCAGCAACGCCACGCGAAGCTGAAGAGCACCTTGGAGACCGATGCCGAATGCGTGGAGTGCAACTTCCGCCTGGGGCTCTCTGCCTACCGCATCATGCGCGAAGGCGGCAAGGGCTTCGCGCCAGCGATCAAGTACCTCGAAGCCGTGCAGGCCAAGTGCCCGAACTACCACAGCGACCTGCCCTACACGCTCGGCACCATGCGCTATGCCATGGGCGACTTCGCGGGAGCCGCGCGCGACTTCGAGGCCTTCCGTCGGTTCCCCACGGACGACGCGGCCCGCGTGAGCAAGAACTACGACAAGCAGTACAAGGATGTGGAGGAGGTGATGCCCGAGCTCGAGTGGTACGCCGACTTCTACCGCAACACGGGCAGCTTCACCCCGGAGTCCGTGCCCAACGTGAGCACCGCCGCCGATGAATACCTGCCGATGCTCTCGCCCGACAACGAGCTGCTCTTCTTCACGCGCAAGCGGCAGGAACGCGCCAAGGGCGATATCGTGGCGCGCGACATTGAGGAATTGAACGAAGCGCGCAGGCCCGATGTGAAAGGTGAGTTCAACGGCGGCAAGGTGGTGGAAGACCTCTTCGAGCCTGGCGACAGCTACGGCGGCCTTACGCTCAGCGTGAACAACAAGGAGATGTTCGTGACCGTGTGCGCTACCGACAGCCGCGGTTATCGGAACTGCGATCTCTGTCGCTCGCACTACGACACCAAGTTCAACCTCGATGTGGGCGGCCAAGACTTCGTGTGGAACGGCTTGGACAAGCTGCCTGCCGAGATCAACGGAGCCGACAGCTGGGAGAGCCAGCCCAGTTTGAGCGGCGATGGCAAGACGCTCTACTTCGCCACCGCCCGGCGCGATAGCCGCGGCCTCGACATCTACTATTCAACCCGTGACAAGAGCGGGAAGTGGTCACCCGCCCGACCTGTGCCCGGCATCAACACCGAAGGCGATGAGAAAGCGCCCTTCATGCACAGCGACAGCCGCACGCTCTACTTCGCCGCCAAGCCCGATTCAGCCGGTCGCGGGCACCGCACGATCGGAGGCTACGACATCTTCTTCAGCAAACTCAACGACGACGGCAGCTGGACCAAACCGCGGAACATCGGGCACCCCATCAACACCGAGAACGATGAGCAGGGCCTGATCGTGAGCGCCGATGGACGTACCGCCTACTTCGCGAGCAACCGCTTCAAGGGCGCCGGCGGGCTGGACATCATGCGCTTCGGGCTGCCCCAGGATGTGCGGCCCGATGAGATCCTGATCGTGAAGGGCGAGGTGCGCGATGAGAAAGGGCAAGTGGTGCGCGGCGCCACGGTGGAAGTGAAATACATGGACACGCGCCAGACCGAGGTGCTCCGTGCCGATAGCGCGGATGGCCGCTACGCCACTGTGGTGCGCCTGAAGCCAGGCAGCGATGTGGTGCTCACCGTGAAGAAGCAAGGGCACGTCTTCGATTCGCGCAGCTTCGCCATCGAGGACACGGTGCGCGCCGGCGTGGCCGAGGTGGACATGACCGTGCAGAAGATCGAGGTGGGCCGCAGCTACCGTGTGAACGACATCAAGTACGCCACCAGCAGTGCGTCCATCACCAAGAGCAGCGAGTACATCCTCGATGAGCTCATCGCCTTCATGAAGGAGAGCCCCACGATGAAGATCCGCATCGAAGGCCACACCGATAACGTGGGCGGCTTGGACGACAACATGGCCTTGAGCAACGACAGGGCCTTCACTGTAATGGGCTATCTGCAGGAGCACGGGGTGGCGGCTTCCCGCCTGAGCTTCAAGGGGTACGGCCCTACGAAGCCCATCGCCTCCAACGATACGCCGGAGGGTCGGGCGGCCAACCGTCGCACCGAATTCGTCATCGTGTCGAAATAGGCCCGATCCCAGCGGGTTATCTTTCGGACCCTTTCGTTCCGCATGCGCCTTCTTTCCTCGATGGCCGCCTTGGGCATGGCGGCCCAGTGCGCTGCCCAGATCAGTATCGGAGGCGAGCCCTCTGAGTGGACCCATCCCGGCCTTGGCCGTGGCATGATCACGACCACGGATCTCGGTCTGCTTCCTGAAGAAGAGGAGTACGCCGTGCAGGGCGATTTCCGCTATGGCACGCAACGCTTCCACGCCATGGACGTGCTCGCCACCGGGCGCTGGGATGTGCTGCCCGGGGGAGGCCTCGTGTGCCGCGCCGCGCTGCGCTGCCCCGGCGCCGTGATGCTGAGCGTGCAATTCGACCAGTGGGAATTGAACCCCGGCGATGCGGTATACCTGTACGATGCGGCGCGTACCCGCTTCATCGGCGGCTTCGATGCGAGCAACCGAGCGCCTGACGGCGGCATGGCCACGGCCGTTCTTCCCGGCGATGAAGTAGTGATCGAATTCCGCACCAACGGCGTGCATCGGCGCCCGGCGCAGCTGCATGTGGCCAGCGTCACGCACGGCTTCCTCGACCTGTTCGGCTTCACTGCTGATGCGGACGAGCAGCGGGACTATGACCCTGGCTATCAGAGCGCGCCTTGCCACATCAACGTGATCTGCCCGGAAGCTTCGGACTGGCAGCAGGAGAAGCGCTCGGTTGGCATGTTCCTGCGCCCCGATGGCAACGGCTGCTCCGGCAACCTGGTGAACAACACCCAGAGCCCGCGCAAGCCGTATTTCCACCTGGCCAACCACTGCCTGGTGCCCGCCTCGCTGAACCAGTGGGTCTTCTACTTCAATTACGAGAGCCCCACCTGCGTGGGCTCCACCGGCCCAACCAGCCAGACCATCACCGGAGCCACGCTCCGCGCGAATTACTACTACACCGACATGGCGCTCGTGGAGCTGAGCAGCACGCCGCCCGCGAATTACAACATCTATTACGCGGGCTGGGACCGCAGCGGAGCCGTTCCGCAGCAGAGCACGGTGATCCAGCATCCGATGTACGATGTGAAGAAGATCGCCTTCAACACCGACCCGAGCACCACTTTCACCGATCCCATCGGTGTGCCCTGCTGGCGACAGAGCTGGGAGCAGGGCCTCGTGCAGGCGGTCTCCAGCGGCTCTCCCCTTTTCGACCAGAACCACCGCATGGTGGGGCACATGTACGATGGCGCTCAGGTGTGCAGCACGGCCACCAGCATCCCCACGGATTGCGCGAAGTTCAGCGCTGGCTGGGATGGCGCCTCAGCCGCGGTGCGCATGCGCGATTGGCTCAATCCGGCCAACAACCTGAACACACTCGATGGCTTCGACCCGAATGCGAGCTCGGCGGTCGCGCTGCGCGTGCGGGCCTTCCTCGATGGACCGTACAACACGATCACCGGCTCGATGAGCTCCGACCTGCGTGCCGGCGGTCTCATTCCGCTGACCGAGCCTTACACGGCCCTGGGATACACCCATGTGGGCGGCGGCGGCGAGACCACCAGCAACACGGTGCTCAATGTCAGCGGCTCCAACGCCGTGGTGGATTGGGTGCTGGTGGAATTGCGCAGCGCCTCCAACAACGCGCAGGTGCTGGCCACGCGCAGCGCCCTGCTGCAGGCCGATGGCGACATCGTAACGGCTAGTGACGGGAGTTCCGCGCTGAGCTTCGGCGTGAGCGCCGGCGCGTATCACATCGCCGTGCGCCACCGCAATCACTTGGGCATCATGACCGCCAATGCCATCGCATTGAGCGGCACGGCCGTCACCGTGGACCTGAGCAATGGCAGCACGGCGCTCTTCGGCGGATCCAGCGCCACGAAATCGGTGGGTGGCCGAGAACTGCTGTATAGCGGCGACGTGGATGGCAGCGGGGTGCTGAAATACACCGGCGAGGGCAATGACCGCGACCCCATCCTCAGCTTAATCGGCGGCTCCACGCCCACCGCCACGGCAACGGGCTATCATCGGGAAGACGTGAACATGAATGGCGTGGTGAGCTACGTAGGCAACAGCAACGACCGAGACCCGATCCTGGTGAATGTGGGCGGGAACGATCCCTCCGGCACGCGCGCGGCGCAGCTGCCTTAGCGCTTGACCAGCCGGTTGCGCGCCATGCGCAGGTTCAGCATCTCCACCGCCACGCTGAAGCCCATGGCGAAGTAGATGTAGTTCTTGTTGATGTGCTCGCCCATGCCCTCGATGAGCAGGGCCACCCCGATCATCACCAGGAAGGAGAGCGCGAGCACCTTCACCGTGGCATGCTTCTCCACGAAGGCGCTGATGGAGTTGGCCGCGAGCATCATCACCAGCACGGCGATGATCACGGCCAGCACCATCACGATGATGTCGTTGCTCATGCCCACCGCGGTGATCACGGAATCCAACGAGAATACCAGGTCGATGACCACGATCTGCAGGATCACGCCCGCCAAGCTCCGAGCCTTGCCCTTGGCGTGCTCCTGCTCCTCGCCGCCCTGCACCTTCTCGTGGATCTCCACGGTGGCCTTGTACAACAGGAAGAGGCCGCCGGCGATCAGCACCAGGTCGCGGCCGCTGAAGGCATGACCGGCGATGGTCATGAACGGCTGGTCGAGGCTCATGACCCAGTTGAGCGAGAGCAGCAGCGCCACGCGGGTGACCATGGCGATCAGCAGGCCGAGGCGGCGGCTGCGCGCGCGGTCCTTCTCCACGGGCAGCGAATTGCTGATGATGGAGATGAAGATGATGTTGTCGATGCCGAGGACGAGCTCCAGCGCCGTGAGCGTGAGCAGCGCGATGAGCCCGTTCCAAGTGAGCAGCACCGATGGATCGAGGTGGGCGAGTTCGAGCATGGGGATTCGGGGGCGAAGCTATCGGTGCGCGGCGCGGGCGATGACGATCGTCTCGTTACGGTTCACGGGATTGAGCCGATGCACCACGCGGTCGATGAAACCGGGATCGGCCCGCCCGATGATGGTGAGCGGACCCATGACCTGCTCCAGCCGGGCCTTGCGCTCGACCAGTTCCTCCTCGCCGAAGAAGAGCACCGTGTTCGGCCTTGGCCTATCGCTCTTGGCCACGAATGCCGAATCGAGATCGGCCGTGCGCTGCGTCCAGGGCAGCACGGTGATGTCCCATTGCCCCAGGTAGAAGAGCGGCGGCATGGGCGCCTCGCCTTCGTAGGTGTCCTCTACCACCAGTCCGGTTACCGGCCCGAGATCGCGCAATGCGTAGAGCGCCTCCACCCGGCTGCGCTTGCTGTACGTGGTGGAGAGCACCGGCAGCAGCACGAGGTTCAGCGCCCACACGAATAGCAGGGCACCGTTCCAGAGACCGGGCCGCTTCTGCCACCATGCGGATCGTCTGCGCCACGCCTCCCAGCCCGCATAGCCCAGCACGAAGAAGAGCGGCACGATGGGCAGGATGAAGCGCTCCTGCTTGTTCGGGAAATAGGAATGGAAGGCCAGGAAGACGAAGACCGGCAGCCACAGCAGCAGCGGGCGGGGATTGCGGAAGAAGCCGAAGAGCACCGCCAGGCTCAGCGGAGGAAGGAGCAGGCCCGCAAGGAGGAGCAGGTAATTGTACCAGGGCAGCACGCCATAAGTGGTGCTGTTGGCCAGGTTGTAGAGCACGTATTGCGTGATCTCCGCGAAGGGCCGCTCCCAGAGGAAGAGGTCGATGCCTCCTTGAATCACCGCCAGCGGCAGCAGCAGACCGATGCCGTAGCGCAACGCATCGGTCCAGCGGCGCAGCAGGAGGAAGGAAAGCCCCAGGCCTGCCGCGAAGAAGATGGTCTGGAAGCGCACGTTCATGGCCATGCCCACCCAGATGCCCGCGAGGATCACGTCGCGCGGCCCAGGTCGATCGCCGCCGCGCACCAGGCTCCAGGCAGCCAGCATCAGGAAGGGGATGCACGCCACCTCCACCAGATCGCGCACCGCCAGGAAGGGCATGAAGGCGAAGAGCGCGAGGAAGAGTCCGGTTTGCCAGGCGACCACCTCACCGCCCAGCTTCTGCGCGACCCGGTACCCGAGCCGCACCACCAGCAAGCTCCACAGCGCATGCAGCAGGCGCACCACCAGCATGATCGCTTTGGGGTCGCGCAGGCCCAACGCATCCAGCGCGGAGAAGAGCAGGTAGTGCAGGCCGACGTAGAAAAAGCTATGACCGGTGGGCGTGGGCGAATCACCCTGATTCCAAGGGAGCCAATAGTTGTAGTCCGAGCCCGCCACCCAGCTGGCCGCGGCCTCCACGATCAGGAAGTGGTCATCGTGCGCGAAGTAGCCCTGGCTGAACACGGCGGCCACCAGGCGCGGCACCAGCGCGATGAGCGTGAGCACCCACAGCGCTTTCGCCGGCGGTGCGCTCCACCATGTTGCCAGGCCACGCATGGCGCGAAGATGGCGCAGAGGATGCTGCGGGCACCAAGGCCACGCTAGCTTTGCGCCTCCTTCCCTCCCCCATGAACATCGCGGTGCTGTCGCGCGACAGCAAACTCTACTCCACCCAGCGCCTGGTGGAGGCCTGTGAGAGGCGCGGCCACACGGCCCGCGTGGTGAACCACGTGAAGTGCGACATCCTCATCCAGCAGAAGCAGCCGCAGGTACTGTACAACGGTCAGCCCCTCACGGGCATCGATGCCATCATCCCGCGCATCGGCGCCAGCGTCACGTTCTACGGCACGGCCGTGGTGCGCCAGTTCGAGATGATGAAGGTCTTCACCACCACCGAGAGCCAGGCTTTGGTGCGCAGCCGGGACAAGCTCCGCAGCCTGCAGATCCTCACGCGCAGCGGCGTGGGCATCCCGAAGACCGTGTTCACGAACTACAGCAAGGATGTGGGCAGCATCGTGGACAGCGTGGGGGGCGCGCCCTGCATCATCAAGCTGCTCGAGGGCACGCAAGGGCTGGGCGTGGTGCTGGCCGAGACGAAGAAGGCGGCCATCGCGGTGTGCGAATCGTTCAACAGCCTGAAGGCGCGCGTGATCGTGCAGGAGTTCATCCAGGAGAGCCGCGGGGTCGATATCCGGGCCTTCGTGGTGGATGGGCGCGTGGTGGGCGCCATGCGCCGCACCGGCAAGGAAGGCGAGTTCCGCAGCAACCTGCACCGCGGCGGCACGGCCGAGCTGGTGGAGCTGACGCACGATGAGGAGGTCACCGCCATCAAGGCCGCCAAAGCACTGGGCCTGCACGTGGCGGGCGTGGATATGCTGCAGAGCGAGCGCGGCCCGCTGGTGATCGAGGTGAACAGCTCGCCCGGCCTCGAAGGCATCGAGAAAGCCACCGGCAAAGACATCGCCGGCGAGATCGTGCGCTTCATCGAACGGAACGTCTGAGCGCAAGGCGCTGGCTATTTCCAGAACTCTCCCATCGTTACCCGCTGCTTCGTCAGTCGCGTGACGAAGAAGAACTGGTGCAGCTCGTGGAACCAGACCCGGCGGCCGATGCGGGTGTACCACCGCATGGCGCTGCGCAGCCGGGCCTCGCGATGGAAGAAGAGCCGCCATAGCGCGCGCGGCCGGGTCCGCATGATCACCTCGATGAGCTTCACGCACAGGATCACCACCCATGGCTTCAGGCGGGTCGTTCTGATCACCTGGTGCTTGTAATCCCACTTGCGCTGGTCGGTGAGGATGATCTCCTTGTCCCGGACCTCCTCGAAATAGGGTGTCCACTTATGCGGCGTGGCGTAGAGCAGCTGCACCTGGTCCGGGTCGTATGCCAGCAATTGCCGCAGGCTGTTGAAGAGGTCCTTCAACGTCTCCTCCCCAAAGCCGAACACGTAGGTGGCCATCGAGAGGATGCCGTGCTGGCGCAGCAGCTGGATCGCCTCCTTGTCCTTTGCGATCGCGCCCGCCTTCTTGATCCGGGCCAGCACCGCGGCATCGTAGTTCTCGATGCCCAGCAGGAAGCGCTCGAAGCCGGCCTGCTTGTACAGATGCAGGAAATCCGCGTCGCGCACGATGTTGTCCGCACGGATGCTCCCGACCAGGATCAGCTTGAGCCGCTTGGCCACCAGCGCCTCCAGGAAGGCCCGCCACGCCTTGGGTTTCGATGACGGGTTCTCGTCGGCGAAATTGATCACCTCCACGCCGTGATCGCGGTGCAGCATCTCGATCTCATCGGCCAGCCGCTGCGGATCGCGATGGCGCCACTTCTTCCAGAACAGGCTCTGGCCGCAATAGGTGCACGGATAAGGGCAGCCGCGCGAGAACTGGATCACCACGGCCTTCCGCTGGCCCCAATACGTGTACCTGTAACCCTTCATCAGCTCCCACCCTACGCGGTAGCGGTCCAGGTCCTGGAGCACAGGCGCGGGTTCGGTCTTCCATGGCAACCCATTCTTCCGGAACGCCAGGCCCGGTACCGCGTCGAGCTCTTGTCCGGTGCACCAGGCCTCGATCAAGCGCAAGGCCACTTCCTCGCCTTCGCCACGTACGATCACATCGATTGATGGATTCTCCTCCAAAATCTGGCGCCAGTGATAGGTGGGGAACACCCCGCCGACCACGATGCGGACAGCAGGGAGCCGCGACTTGATCAACCCGGTGAGCGCGTTGATGATGGGCTGGGCCGATGTGGACCCCGAATGGCCGAGGAGGATGGCGTCTGGCTCGCACCGCTCGACATCAGCCACGATGGCCTCGAAGGTCATCGGCGCGTAGTCGGCATCGAGCAGTTCCACGGCGTGTCCCGCATCGATCAGCGGCCCGCCGATGCTCAGGAGGCCCAGCGGCGGGAGATGCTCTCCGGCCATTCGGCTGCCAATGGATTCGTGCGGCGGGTTGATCAGGAGCAGGCGCATGCGAACGGCGGTTTGAGGAAACAGCGAATGCCTTTCCGCACGGAACGGAGCGCGCCCGGCGCCGGTATGATCTTGTGATTTATTGGGAGCGTGGGGCTGGGAGAGCGGCTACCCCACCTGCAGCACCGTGATGACGCGTTCATTGAACGTGGCCGATGACCCGGCATGCGCATGGCGCAACAGCAGCGCCAAGGGAGCCTGCGCGCTGATCACCTGCACCTCCATATCATCGACCCGCAGCCTCCCAAGACCTACGGCGATGTAGAAGACACCGCGATCGGTGCGTAGCAAACTCCCTTCGCCGCAAGCGACGTGCACCGAATGCGGATCGATCCGGTCGAGGACCGCTGCCATCGCCTGCATGTTCGCCAGGGCGCTCGCGAGCTTATCGACCTCGAGCTGAGCCATGGCCCGCGCGGTCTCATGCTTGTCGCCCGCGCTGCTCTTGGTATCGCTCTGCATGGAGACGCGCGCATCCGCGATGCCCGATTCCAATTCGGCGATCCGCGTGGAGATGGACGCTCGGCACGCGGCCCATACCGCGGATTTCAGTGAGGTCAGGTCAATCACGGATCATCCGAATCGAGCATCGAACCACATGACATACGGAAGACATGCCCCGATTCACTGCTGCCTTCAACCCAACAGGTTCTTACCGGCCACATCCACCACGAAGCGCCCGCGGAGGAACTTCCTGCCGATGAGCACCTGATTCTTCATATCGCTGCGGTCGAAAAGCGTGAATTGGGTCTTCACGGTGTGCCCGCCCAGCCGTACCAGCGTGGAGATCAGGTAGCGCCGGCTGCTCTCGCCGTTGCTGCTCTTCACCGTCACGCGCTGATAGCTGCGGAACACCTTGGTCACCCGGTTGCGCCCCATCTGGAAAGTCACCACCAGGCGTTTCTGGCCATCGGTGGTGCGCAGGCGGAGCCGCTGGTAATGCAAGGCGCTGCGGTAGGCCCCCGTATCGATCTTGGCCTGCACGCGCTCCACGCCCAGGCCGGGCAGCGCGATGTGCTCCAGCCGGCCGACGACCATCTTCCGCTTCGCTGCAGGCATGGAGCAAAACAAGGCGGTTGGTGCATCCCGACGCAGGCGATGCTTACGCCTTTTTAACACGGCACGGTGTTCGCCTCGGCGGCGGTCCGGCCAGGATGCCGAACTTCGCCTTCCACCCGGACCACCATCACCATGAACAGCACCCTTTACTCGCTGACGATCGCCGCCGCCCTCCTCCTCGCTCCTGCCGCCCAGGCACAGGACAAGACCGTGAAGAGCTACGGCGCCAAGATCACCCCCGATGGCGCCATGAGCGCCGCCGATTTCACCAAGGCCATGAGCACCACCGATAGCATGGCCGTGAAGCTCAACTGCGAAGTGATCACGAGCTGCACCAAGAAAGGCTGCTGGATGACCGTTCAGCTGCCCGATGGCAACGACATGATGGTGCGCTTCAAGGACTATGGCTTTTTCGTGCCCACGCATGGCCTGGAGGGCAAGCAGGCCGTGATCCAAGGCTACGCCACCAAGGAGACCGTGGATGTGCCCACCCTCCGCCACTACGCCGAGGACGCCGGCAAGAGCAAGGAGGAGATCGAGAAGATCACCGAGCCCGAGCACAACCTCATGTTCCTCGCCGACGGCGTGCTGATCACCTTCTGAGCCGATCATCGCATCATCGAGGCCTCGGCGTACCCGGGGCCTCGTGCTTTACAGCCCCTTGTTGACAGCCCGGGCCTGATCTGCATCGGTGCGCCCGAGACCGGGATAGCTTCGCGGTCGAACCTGAAGAACCGATGATGAACATCGCACTCGCCGTGCATGGCGGCGCCGGCACCATCGCGCCTGAGCACCTGACACCGGAGCGCGAGCAGGCGTACCGGGCCGCGTTGGAACTGGCCTTGAAACAGGGCCACGCCGTGCTGGCCGAAGGAGGCGCCGCGCTCGATGCGGTGGAGGTCGCGGTGCGCGCGTTGGAGGATTCACCGCTCTTCAACGCGGGCAAGGGATCGGTCTTCAACGCCGATGGCCAGCACGAGATGGACGCCAGCATCATGAACGGCCTTGACCTGCAGGCGGGCGCGGTGGCCTCGGTGCAGAACGTGAAGAACCCCATCAGCCTGGCGCGGCGCGTGATGGAGAACAGCAATCATGTCCTCATCAGCGGGCTGGGCGCCTTCGAGTTCGCGCACAAGCAACGCATTGAGCTGGAGGACGACCAGTACTTCTTCGACCAGTTCCGCTACGACCAATGGAAAGAGGTGGCCGGAACCGATCAGGTGCAGCTGGATCACAGCGACAAGGAGCGCAAATTCGGCACGGTGGGCGCCGTGGCGCTCGATGCGCAGGGCCATCTGGCCGCCGCCACCAGCACGGGCGGCATGACGAACAAGAAGTGGCAGCGCATCGGGGACAGCCCCATCATCGGCGCGGGTACCTACGCGAACGATGAGACGTGCGCGGTGAGCTGCACCGGCCATGGCGAGAGCTTCATCCGCGCCGTGGCCGCGCACGACGTGCATGCGCTGATGGCCTACAAAGGGCTCTCGCTCGAGGAGGCCGTGCGCGTGGTGGTGCATGAGAAGCTGCCCGCGCTCGACGGCGATGGCGGCCTCATCGCGATCGATCGCGCGGGCCGCATCGTGCTCGACTTCAATTGCCCAGGAATGTACCGCGGCCAGGTGGGCGCCGACGGCGTATTCCGCACCGCGATCTTCCGTTAGGACAGACGCGGGCTAATCGCCGCTCTTCGCGCCGCCACGCTTTCGGCCGATGTTCAGGTGGAAGCGCTTCTCCTTCGGCGTCTCGATCTCCTCGCCCAGCAGATAGCCCCATGGCCGCAGCCCGGGCACACTGTCGCACACCACCTTGAGCATGCCCGTGACCGGTATGGCCAGCAGCATGCCGGCCACGCCCCATAGCTGCCCGAAGCCGATGAGCGCCACCAGGCTCGCCAGCGGATTGATGCTCACGCTGCTGCCCACCACCTTCGGCGTGATGAAGTTGTTGTCCAGCGCCTGCACCGCCAGCACCACGGCCAGCGCGCCTGCGGCCAGGCCCAGCGAATCGTGGATCACGAGCGCCACCATCACGGGGAGCAGGCTGCCGGCCAAGGCGCCCACGTACGGGATCATGTTGAGCAGCGCCAGCAGGAAACCGAGCAGCACCGCGTACTTCAGGCCGATGCTCAGGAAGCCGATGGAGCAGAGCGTGCCGAAGATGAGCACCACGGTGATCATGCCTTTGAGGTATTTCCGGGAAAGGCCGCTGATGCGCACCATGATGCCCAGCACGCCTCCCTCCTTCTCCCCATCGAGCTGCGCGAAGAACTCGCGGAAGCGATCCTTCAGCAGCAGCATGAGGAAGATGAACACCGGTATGGGCGCCACGTCAGCGAGCATATTGCCGGTGCCGGAGAAGAGCTTCACGGCCGCCTTGCCGCCCCAATCCGCGAAGCTGCTGAGGTGCGAATTGAACCAGCTCATCTGCTCACGACGGCTCACATCGGTCTGCTCCTCCACCCACAGCAGCAGTTGATCGCCTTTCTCGGCGAAGCGTTCCTGCACCTGCGGCAGGTCCTTGCCGAAGCTGGCGAGCTGCCAACCGATCACGAAGAAGACGCCGAGTACCGCCAGCACCAGCACCAAGGTGGCCACCATGGCCCCCGCCCAGCGCGGCAACCTGCGCTCCACGCCGCGCGCCAGCGGCAGCACCAGGAAGGCGAGCAAGCCGCTAACGACCAGCTGCAGGATCAGGCTCTTGCCGAAGTAGAGCGCGGCGATGGTGAGCGTTACCGCCAGCACCGTGAGCACGTAGCGGCGCAATCCCTCGGTCTCCGTGGTCATGGGCATGGCCCGAAGGTAGGCGCGCTCAGCGCAGCCACTTGCGCTCCAGCACGAAGGTGCCGAAGGGCAGGATGCTCGCGAGGCCCAGCCCGATGATGCGCTCGGCCTCCCACTTGAGCTTGGTGAACAAGGGCACGGCGGCCACCCAGTACCCGATGAAGAGCACGCCATGGGCCCAACCCACCACCTTCACCGCCATGGGCATATCAGCGAAGTACTTCAGCGGCATGGCGATGAAGAGCAGCACGAGGAAGCTGATGCCCTCGGCGATCGCGATGGTGCGGAAGCGGCGGAGGATGGGGTCGGTCGTCATGGCGCCGCGAAACTACCCGCTCCGTTCATGCGCCATTGCGTGAGTCTTTCCAAGCTGATTCCGCGAACCGGCAAGCCTCAGCCGGAGCTTTCACGCGCATTCGTTCCTCCTTGAAGGCTCCGTTCAGGAAAGAGATGTCCAAATGCTCTTCATCGCAAGTGAGCGCCGTCAGTTTCGCAAAGGGTATCCGGAAGGAGCGGCCCATGTCGTCGTTCAGGAGCTGGTACATCTTATACATGCCGAAACCTCCAAGGCCGATGGCGAGAATGAAGGATCCCTCGCGCAACGTGTGTCGCAATTCGCCCAGGGAAAGGAACAGTCCGCCGACCAAGATCAAGCCTATCCCCGTGGTCAACCGCAGCGTTCGTCCTGCGGTCAGTTTGGTTGTACGCTCTTCGGTGTTTGCGGCCTCCTGCCAATTTCCCGAGCGGGTGAACATCAACGCCTCGGCATCGATGTTCAGATAGCCCTGGTTCAACTTGAAGTATCGGCGCTCCATCCAGGACGCTTTCAACACTCGGGCTCAGCTCTTCACCGGCACCTTCACCGCCGCGAACTGCCGCTGCGCCACGCTGTAGCAATAGCCCTTGCTGATGATGTGCACGCGCATGCCTTCGATGCTGAAAGGCTCGCCTTCCTCCACATCGGCGAAGTCGCTGTACGAGATGTCGTGCCCGTCGAAGATCATCACCTGCCCGCTGCCGATGGTCTCAAGCATGTCGGCGCCGGTGATCACCACGCCGGTGTCCTCGCCCAGCCCGATGCCGATGGCCGCCGGATTGGCCGCCACCGCCTGTGTGAGCCGGCTGAAGCGGCCGCGCTCCACGAAATGGCTGTCGATGATCACATCCTGGATCAGCCCCGCGCCGGTGGTCATCTTCACCCCGCCCTTGATCAGGCCGCTGCTGCTGTGACCTTGGTAGATCATGGTGCTGCTCATGCACATGGCACCCGCGCTGGTGCCCGCGATCACGAAGCCGGCCTCCTCCTCGTAACGCCGCTTCATGAGCTGCAGGAAGGCCGTGCCGCCGAAGATGGTGGTGAGCCGGAGCTGGTTGCCGCCGCTCATCATCACGCCGTCGCACTTCGCCAGCCGTTTGATCATCTCGGGGCGCACATCCTTGCGGTCCCGGATGTCCAGCACATCGATGTCGGTGGCGCCGAGCCGACCGAAGGCCTCGATGTAGTTGGCGCCGACCTCGTCGGGGATGGAGCTCGCGCTGGTGATGACGGCGATGCGCTTCCCCGGCCCGCCGATCTCATCCACCACGCGGCGCAGGATGCCGTCCTCGATGAACTTGCTCTGGTCGAAGACCTTGGTATGGTGCCCGCCTTCCGGCTCCTGCCCTTTGTCCTCCGCCCCGCCTATGGCGATCAGCTTGCCTTTGGGTGTCATGTATTCGGTTTACCCCCCCAGACCCCGTTGGTTGCCGGTTGATCGTGGCCGGTTATCCAGTAGCTCAGCCCGACAACTGACGACATGCGAACGGACAATGGTCTCCCCCGGCCGCCAAATTAGAGGGCTTTGCCCTGCGCATGAACAGGACATGAACGAAGTTTGAACAGGGCACCTTGCTATATTGCCTCGGGTCGAAGACGCACCCAGCGTGCCCAAGCTTCAACCCTCAACCCTTCACCGGCTCAACCTTCCGTCATGCGAATCCTGGAACTCAAGGCCATGCGTGGCCCCAACCACTGGTCCGTCCGCCGCCACCAGCTCATCATCATGCGCCTCGACATCGAAGGCCTGGAGGAGCGGCCCACGGACAAGATCCCCGGCTTCTACGAGCGCATCACCACCCTGCTGCCCAGCACCTACAGCCACCGCTGCAGCGAGGAGCACGAGGGCGGCTTCTGGGAGCGCATCAAACGCGGCACCTGGATGGGCCATGTGATCGAGCACATCGCGCTGGAGATCCAGACACTGGCGGGCATGGAGACCGGCTTCGGCCGCACGCGCAGCACCAGCGAGCGCGGCGTGTACAACGTGGTCTTCAGCTACATCGAGGAGCCCGTGGGCCTCTTCGCGGCGAAGTCGGCGGTGCGCATCGCTCAGGCCTTGATCGACGGCACCGAGTACGACCTGCAGGCCGACATCCAGCAGATGCGCGAGCTCCGCGAGGAGAGCCGCCTCGGGCCGAGCACGGGCAGCATCGTGCAGGAGGCCGTCTCGCGTGGCATCCCCTACCTGCGCCTCAACGGCCAGAGCCTCGTGCAGCTCGGGCATGGCGTTCACCAGAAACGCATCCGCGCCACCATCACCAGCAAGACCAGCAACATCGGCGTGGAGATCGCCTGTGACAAAGAAGAAACGAAACAGCTGCTCGAGAGCTACGAAATCCCCGTGCCCAAGGGCCGCGTGGTGCGCACCGAGGAAGGCCTGAAGGATGCCCTTGGGGTCGTCGGCTACCCCTGCGTGATCAAGCCCATCGGCGGCAACCACGGTCGCGGCGCCACCATCGGCATCAAGACCTGGGACGATGCGGTGGTCGCGCTGGCCAAGGCGAAGGAAATCAGCCGGAGCGCCATCGTGGAGCGCTACATCACCGGACTCGACCATCGTTTGCTGGTGATCAACCACCAGTTCGTGGCCGCCGCCAAGCGCACGCCCGCCTGCGTCGTGGGCGATGGCAAGAGCACTATCGCGCAGCTGGTGGAGGAGGTGAACAAGGACCCGCGTCGCGGCTACGGCCACGAGAAGGTGCTCACGCAGATCGACATCGACGACGCCACCGAGAAGATCCTCGCCAAGCTGGGCATGACCGCGCAGAGCGTGCCGAAGCAGGATGAAGTGGTGTACCTGAAGGCCACGGCCAACCTCAGCACCGGCGGCACGGCCGATGACGTCACCGAGGTCGTGCACCCTTACAACGTCTTCATGGCCGAGCGCATCTCGCGCATCATCGACCTCGACATCTGCGGCATCGACATCATGACCGACGACATCACGAAGCCGCTCACCGAGACGGGCGGCGCCGTGCTGGAGGTCAACGCCGCGCCCGGCTTCCGCATGCACCTCGATCCCACCGGCGGTCTGGGCCGCAACGTCGCCGAACCCGTGGTGGACATGCTCTTCCCGCCGGGCACGCCGAGCCGCATCCCCATCATCGCCATCACCGGCACTAACGGCAAGACCACCACCACGCGCCTCACCGCGCACATCATGCGCAGCGTGGGCCATAAGGTGGGCATGACCTGCAGCGACGGCGTGTACATCATGAACCGCATGCTCATGAAGGGCGATTGCACCGGCCCCGCCAGCGCGCAGTTCGTCTTAAAGGACCCGCTGGTGGACATGGCCGTGCTGGAGACCGCGCGCGGCGGCATGCTGCGCAGCGGCCTCGGCTTCGAGCACTGCGATGTGGGCATCTGCACCAACATCGCCGCCGACCACCTCGGGCTGAAGGACATCAACACCCTGGAGGAGCTCGCGCATGTGAAGAGCACCGTGCCGCGCAGCGTGCGCAAGGACGGCTACGCGATCCTCAACGCCGACGACGAGCTGGTGATGGCCATGCGCAAGCAGTGCGACAGCAAGATCGCGCTCTTCAGCCTCGACGAGAACAACCGCCTGATCCGCCAGCATTGCAAGCTCGGCGGCCTCGCGGCCATCTACGAGAACGGCTTCATCACCATCAGCAAGGGCGAGTGGAAACTGCGCATCGAGAAGGCCGTGAACGTGCCGCTCACCTACGGCGGCAAGGCGGTCTTCAACATCCAGAACGTGCTGCCCGCCGTGCTGGCCGCGTACACGCAGGGCGTGAAGATCGAAGAGCTGCGCCAGGCGCTCATGACCTTCGTGCCCTCACCGGCGCAGACGCCCGGCCGCCTCAACCTCTTCCAGTTCCGCAACTTCCAGGTGGTGGTGGACTATGCCCACAACCCGCACGGCTTCGAGGCCCTCGGCCGCTTCATCGCCAAGGTGCCCGATACGCCCAAGATCGGCGTCATCGCCGGCGTGGGCGACCGCCGCGACGAGGACACCGTGAACCTCGGCCGCCTCAGCGCGCGCATGTTCGATGAGATCATCATCCGCCAGGACCGCAACCTGCGCGGCAAGACCGACGACGAGATCATCGCGCTGCTCGTGAAGGGCATCCACGAGGTGGACCCGAACAAGAAGTACATCATCATGAAGAAGGAGGAGGAGGCCATCCGCCACGCCATCGGCACCGCGCCGAAAGGCGCCTTCGTGGTGCTCTGCAGCGATGTGGTGCCCGACGCCCTCGAGCTCGTGCTCAAACTCAAGGAACAGGACGAGCAGGTGCCCTTCAGCAAGGAGGATATCCCGAACAGGAATAAGGAGCTGGTGGGGTGACGGGACTCATGAATCAACACTGCAGCGAACACCCCTTTTCGACCATGAAAAACTCTTGGCTCTTTGCCGCGCTTCAATGCATCTGCACAATTGGCTCTGCGCAGTCCCCTTCAATACAATGGCAGAGATGCTTGGGAGGGGCGAATGAGGACTGGGCGATGTCAATTGCTATGGCCTGGAGCGGCGGATACGTGGTATCCGGACACACATTGTCAGACGATGGCGACATTACTCAACAACATGGTGGGGTCGACTACGGCGACGCATGGGTAGTGAAGCTTGCCCCTGGTGGTGCAATAGAATGGGAAGCCAGTTTTGGGGGCACCTTGGATGACGTCGCGTCATCGATTATTCGCACGGTCGACAGCGGATATTTTTTCACAGGCTGGACGCGATCCAATGATTTCGACGTAAGCGGGAACCATTCCCCCGGATACAATGACGCATGGGCGGTTAAGCTCGATTCAATGGGCATTCTTCAGTGGCAGAGATGCCTGGGCGGTACTGGCTCAGACATCGCGAGGAGCGCACTTCAAACCGCATCGGGCGAATTCATCCTCATCGGCTCAACGAGTTCAGGCGACGGCGATGTAGCAGGGCATCATGGCGTAGATGACGTTTGGGTGGTAAGCCTCAATGCGAATGGTGAATTGCAATGGCAGAAATGCCTCGGCTCGTCGAGCTCAGACTACGGTTATTCCATTGAGCAGACCGGAGACGGAGGGTATGTGTTAGCAGGATGGACGACTGGCAACTCTGGCGATGTTAGCGGTCATCACGGCCAGGGATTTGCCGATGGCTGGCTAGTGAAGCTAGACTCCGAAGGAAATCTCGAATGGCAGCGCTGCCTAGGTGGCACAAGTCCTGATGCATTCTACTCTGTCGCCTCAACCACCGATGGAGGATTTGCTGTAGCTGGCTACACTAGCTCGACGAATGGCGATGTAAGCGGCCTTCATGGCAACAGCGATGCTTGGGTGGTGAAGGTAGACGCCGGTGGGGCGATTCAGTGGCAGAGATGCCTTGGTGGTACCGGAACCGATAGGGCTGAATCCGTGAAGAGCACTTCTGATGGCGGCTTTCTAGTTGTTGGCTGGACGCAATCAAACAACGGCGACGTGGCAAATTGTCCAGGACAAGGCAATGCCTGGGCGGTCAAACTCGACAGCCTTGGTTCCATCGAATGGCAAAACTGCCTGGGCGGCAATAGTTCGGAAGCCTTCCAATCATCGATTGCAGGCGAGCCTGGGACCTGGATTGTCGCCGGTGGAACAAGCTCCAGCAACGGCGATGTCATTGGCCACCAGGGATACATCGATGCTTGGGTTGTTAGTTTGGGTCCATCTGCCATAGGGATAAACGAGGTTCAATTCACCGAGCTATCCGTCACTCCGAACCCAACCTTTGCATCCGCCACAGTTCATCTTCCAACCCAAGCAGGGATACGCTCAACGTTGCTCCTGGATGCGACAGGCCGGCTTACGCAGGTGACAGGAAACAGCTCCCAATCGGAATCATTCACGTTCGACTTGAGCACACTCGATTCCGGACTGTATTTCATACATGTCCATTTTCAGGATGGGCATTATGCAGTAGGACGGGTTGTTCGCCAATGACCATCCAAGCCCTCGCAGGCTGTCCCCAAAAACCCGCGCAGCGGTCTGCCGTCTTCGGCGACCCTGCCCCACATCGCGTCACTCCGGAGGCCGGGCGCGCGGAGCGCGTAGGTCCCGGCCTCGCGAGCCGTGGCGAAGCGACGGAGTCTCACAAATGCCCTAGTCACGTTGTGATTGGTGAGACTCCAGCGCGAAGCGCGGGTATGCTCGCAGAGCCTCGCATCCCAGAGTGTTCGAGATGATCAACGAGGTACTGTAACAGTAGAGGTCACAATTTGTGACCTCCAATTCTAAGCCCTCACGGCGTGTCTCCGAAATCCGCGCAGCGGTCTACCGTCCGTGGCAGCCCTGCGCCTCGAATCCGGCCTTCATTTCCCCCACTGCGGGTTGGGCTCCAGCAGCGTGATCCCGCTGATATCGGGTTCACTGCTCCCGTATGCGCGAGCAAGGCCCGTGGCGGCCAGCTTGGTCCAGAACTCGTGGTCCTCGTCGCTGCCTGACCATGCAGCAAGCTTCGCATCGATGGCAGCGCGTTCCTCCTCGGTGAGTGCATTGGGGCCACCGGAGCCAAGCAGCTTCTTCAAGCCGAGGAGAGCCTTCAACAGGCCCTGGTCATCGAGCTTGCCGATCCATGCGATCAGTTCGCTCCTAAGGCTCTCGGTGCTCATGGTCGTTCAAAGATAGAAGGTCATCTTCAGCCTTCGCAGGGCGTCCCCGAAACCCGCGTAGCAGTCTGCCGTCTTCGGCGACCCTGCCCCACATCGCGTCACTCCGGAGGCCGGGCGCGCGGAGCGCGTAGGTCCCGGCCTCGCGAGCCGTGGCGAAGCGACGGAGTCTCACAAATGCCCTAGCCCCGTTGTGATTGGTGAGACTCCAGCGCGAAGCGCGGGTATGCTCGCGGAGCCTCACATCCCGGAGTGACGATGCACGGGACACTCCCAGGACGTCCCTGCCCTCGCAGGGCGTCCCCAAAAACCTGCGAAGTGGTGTGTCCGCCCTACTGCGCGTAGCGTGCGCGGAAATGGCGGATTCAGCGCGTAGCCAGCGCCTAAACGCCTTGAACGGTCAAATCACGGTAAGAAATCCCGTCTACCTTGTTCACGAGATCACGCTCCTGATGGAAACCTCAGCCCCAGACCTTCAACCCGCCCCGGAAGTCGACCTCACGCGTTACCCGGAACTCGGGAAGCGCTACCAATCAATCGTGGTGGATACGTTCGTCCTCATCGCCTTGATGTTCGCCGCCGGCCATCTCTTCGAGTCCTGGCAGACGGCCCCGGAAAGCGCCCGCGTCGTGGCCTTCCTCTTCATCTGGGCTGGCTATGAGCCCATCATGACCGCTCTTGGCGGAACACTCGGCCAGCGCATGCTCCGGATCCGCGTGCGCAGGACCTCCGATGAAACCAGGCCGATCCACCTCGGCCAATCCTATCTGCGATACGTGGTCAAATTGCTGCTTGGCTGGTTGATCTTCCTGACCATGGGAGCGAACACCAAGCGACGCGGCCTCCATGACCTGGCGGCGGGTTCGGTGATGGTTCGGGTGTGATGGTAAGTTGGCACCTCCTGGTCAGGAATACGCTCTCCCCGCGACCTTTGAGTATCCATGAAGCGGATCTACGGCCTTCTACTTCCGATGCTCCTTTGCTCGTACCTACACGCGCAAGAGCCGCGGTCGTTCAGTCTGCAAGCATCCGAGGCACCTGCCGTGCGCTTGGATCGTTATTCGCTTCCGCCAGTCTACGAGTACCAGCACCTAGGCGTCTTCTGCAAGTTGGATGTGCAGTTGGAGAAGCACCTACCGCTGCCTGTTCGATTCCGGCTCGGTGATCCCCTGCTCGTGGATGCCTGGGAGGGCAAGGGACCGCTGCGATCTTTCGTTGCCGCGGGGCGATGACTTGGCGCGAGCGATGAGATAGCCCCTCGGGTAGAATTCAACTCGGCGTATGCGACCTTTACCCCATGCGCCACCTCCTCTCCCTCTTCTCCTTCGCTCTCCTCACCCTGTCCCTCTCCGCCCAATCGCTCAAGCTGGCGGTCTATGCCGATGGCGACCAGAAGCTGCTGGGCCTGGTGACGGACAATGCCGGCACGAAGCGCCCGGGCGTGCTGCTGCTGCCCGCATGGATGGGCATCGATGACGAGGCGCGCGACGCGGCGAAGGAGCTGGCATCGCAGGGCTACATCGTCTTCATCGCCGACATCTACGGAGAGGGGCACGTGCCCACGAACATGGAGGAGGCTCGCACCATCGCCACCCATTACAAGGCCGACTTCGCGGCTTACCAGCACCGCATCGCGCTGGCCCTGGAGCAACTGAAGGAGGCCGGCGCCGACCCGGATCGCATCGCAGTGATCGGCTACTGCTTCGGCGGTACCGGCGCGCTGGAGGCGGCCCGCGCCCAATTGCCCGTGAAGAGCGTGGTGAGCATCCATGGCGGCTTAGGCAAGGGCAAGCGCGCGAACGGACCGATCAGCGCGAGCGTGCTCATCCAGCATCCCGAGGCGGACCAGAGCGTGAGCAAGGAGGACATGGCCGGCCTCGTGGGCGAGCTGAACGAGGCGAAGGCCGATTGGCAGATGATCACCTACGCGCACTGCGGCCACACCTTCACCAATCCGGCGAGCAAGGAGTACAACGAGCGCATGGCCAAGCGCGCGTGGCAGCACCTGCTGGGCTTCCTCGCGGAAACGCTGCGCTGACCTCAGGGCTATGTGGTGATCGGGGTGCGCAATCCCCGGATCTCCCCGGGATCGGCTCGCTTCCGTGCGTGTTCCGGAATGGCAGGCCTTATGCCCTGCTCGGCGCGGCTCAGCCCCACCCAGCATGGAATCATCGCGTCCCACTCCCGTCCCGGAGCGTAGTGCACATCACGTCCGGACCATCAACCCACTCTATCAGAAAGCCAGCCTCATCATCCTCGGGGCGGTGGCCTTGGGCTACGCCCTCGTGGTCTCGCGCGCCATCGTGGTGCCGCTGCTCTTCGCGCTGCTGCTGGCCATCCTGTTGGACCCTATCGCCTCGGGCTTACGGAGACGCAAGGTGCCGGAGGTGATGGCCATCGCGCTGGCCGTGCTGCTGGCCATGCTGGTGCTATCCGCCATCGGCTACTTCCTGGCCACGCAGGCAGCCAACTTCGCCGATTCGGTGCCCGCGATGAAGAAGCAGCTCGATGTGCTCTACCGGGAAGGATTGCATTGGGCCAATGATGAGTTGAACATGAAGCGCCGCGATGTCGAGGACGCCGTGGAACAGGTGCAGCAGGGCGCGAGCGAGGGCGGATCCATCGTGGGCTCCACGCTCACCACGGTAGGCGCGCTCTTCGGCTTCCTCTTCCTGCTGCCCGTGTGCACCTTCCTGCTGCTGCTGAACAAGCGCATCCTCATGAACTTCGTGATCAAGTGGACCGGCGAGCCGCATGAGCGAACGGTGCGCGGCGTGTTCTGCCGCATCAAGACCGTGGTGCGCGGCTACCTCGTCGGGCTCATGTTCGAGGCCGGCATCGTGGCCTCGCTCAACTTCGTTGGGCTGCTCCTCATCGGCATCGATTACGCGCTACTGATGGCCGTGCTGGGCGCGCTGCTCAACCTCATCCCCTACATCGGCATGATCATCGCCACGGCCCTGCCCATGATGGTGGCGCTGGCCTCCAAGGATCCCGCTGCCGCGCTCTGGGTGCTCGGCCTCTATGCCGCGGTCCAGTTCATCGACAACAATTTCCTGGTGCCGAAGGTGGTTGGCTCGCGCGTGGAGCTGAACGCCCTGGTCTCGCTGCTGGCGGTGATGGTGGGCGGCGCGCTCTGGGGTATCCCGGGCATGTTCCTCGCGTTGCCGCTCACCGCGATCGTGAAGGTCGTCTGCGACCGCGTGCCGGCGCTGGAGCCCTTCGGCTACGTGCTCGGCGAGGACGATGGCGAAACCGAGCGCAAGGACCATCGGGAGTTGTTCCAGCTCAAGGCCGCTCGGCGCGCAGCCCGTCGCTGAATGCACTGCTGATCAACGGAACGGGAAGTACATCGGCAGCAGCCACGTGGCCAGCACCCAAAGCAGCAGGTTCAACGGCGTGCCTACGCGCAGGTAATCCGCGAAGCGATAGCGCCCCGGCACGTATACCATGGTGTTGGTCTGGTAGCCCATCGGTGTCATGAAGGCCACCGATGCGGCCATCATCACACCGACGATGAAGGGGCGCTCGCTCACCTGCATGGCCTTGGCCAGCTGAAGCGCTATGGGCGTCATAAGCGCTGCGGTGGCATTGTTGCTCATGACATTCGTGAGCACGGAGGTGAGCAGGAAGAGCACCCCCAAGGCGATGCGCGGAGAGCTCTCGCCGAGCACATCGTGCAATCCATCCGCGATGAGCTGATCGCCTCCCGACTTCTCCAGCGCCGCGCCCATGGAAAGCACGCCCGCCAGCATGAAGATCACCTTCCATTCCACCGCCTCGTAGGCCTCTTCGGGTGTGAGCACCTGGGTGACCAGCAGGGCCAGCACGCCCACGATGGCCGTGAGCACGATGGGCGCGAGGCCTGCCGTGGCCGCGCCGACCACGCCCACGATCACGCCCAGCGCCAGCAGGGCCTTGCGCCAATCGACCCCGGGCTCTTCATACTCCTCGATCACCGTCAGGTCCTCCTCGTTCATCAGCCTGTAAATGCGGGCCGAGGTGGCAGCGATCAAGAGGATGTCGCCGGCCGCGAGCCGCTGCTCCACGAAGCGCAGATCACTGTTGCGCTCCGCTCGCCTTAGTCCGAGCAGACCGTGATCGAGCAGACGCCGGAAGACATGCCCGTCGATGGCGTGCCCGATCAACCGGGAACCCTTCGGCACCACCGCTTCGAAGACCTCGATTCCCTTCGCATCCGCTGATCCGCCCTCAGTGATGATTCTGTACTCACCGCCCCGTCTCAACTCCAGCAGTTGAGCGCGATCCAGCACCACCTTGAGCACGTCGCCTTCCGCGAGCGTGATAAGGCCCCGCTCCTGTGCCACGAGTTCCTGCCCATGGCGCTGGATATCGATGACCTCCGCGCAGAATTCGCGCACCAGCCTCGACGCGTCCAGCGTGCTGCCTGCCTCCTTGGATCCGTCACGCACACGTATGAGCGCGATGTAGGACATGCGCGAATCCCCCTCCTCTCCCAACCGTCCGGGCAGCATCCAGATGCCTACCGTGAGCAGGTAGGCCATTCCGGCCAAGGTGAGCCACAGGGCCGCATGCGTGAACTCGAACATGCCGATGGGGGCGTGGCCCAGTTGCTCCACGATACCGCTCACCAGGATGTTGGTGCTCGTTCCGATGAGCGTGCACATGCCTCCGAGGAGCGCCGCGAACGACAGGGGCATGAGCAGTTTCCCGGGTGCCACGCCCGTTCGATCGGCCAATCGCATGGCCGCCGGAATCAACAGCGCAACCACGGCGGTATCGTTGATGAAGGCCGAGAGCAGCGCGGCGAACAGCATGAGGGCCACCAGCGCCAGTAGGTAGTGCCGCCGCCCCATGCGGATGAGCAGGCGGATGAGCGGATCGAGCACCCCGCTGCGGAAGAGGCCGTAGCTGAGCACGAACATGCAGGCCACGGTGATGGTGGCGGAATTGGTGAAGCCGGCGAAGCCCTCCTCAGGAGCCAGAACGCCGGTCACGATGAACAGCGTCATGATCAAGATGGCCGTTACATCAATGGAGAAGGTCTCGCGGACGAAGAGATACACACCCACCGCGATGACCAGCAGCGTGAGGAAGAGGGTCGCGTCGGGAAGGAAATACGGGGGCGTGAACATGTTGGCTGCTGTGGTTTACGCGACGCACCCGTGGAGGCAACGCTCCCCTGCGCCTGCGCTCCGAAGCATACGCCGTTCCAAGCGTGACCAACGCGGCCTTGGACCAGCCGGGTGTCCAGCAACAGCACACTTTGGGGCGAGGGATGCCCATCGGTGGTCGTCGGGACGGTGCAGCTGCAATGCGTGGTGGTAGCACGAATGCGCCTGCAGGTCGCGCTCATTCAGCGCATGCGAGCACCATGCGGGCGGCTGGGCTCGGGTGGCACCTGTCTTGCGCCGGGTAAATCATGTCAACCGACAAGCACTTCAACGAGCCGAGCGGCATGCCCGAACCCTTGGAGGACAACCAACCGACGGACATGAAGGCCACCATCAGCCTCTTCGCTGTCATTGTCATCCTCGGGAGCATTGCCATCGCGGCGATGGCGTGGATCTACTACACGCAGTAGCCGGGCGCGCCGATCAGCACTGCTTTCAGAGGAAAGCAGGGAGCCGGCCCATGACGCGGCGCCTGCGGATGTGGATGAACGGGAAACGCCGGCTCACATACACCTTGCGATGCGGACGCCGCCGGTATGGCTGGGTCTTCACGGGCTCATTCACCGGCACCGGGCAGATTCCGTGCACGCCATCCGGCTTTTCTGATACCGCTGCGGGCTCCGGCACGTTCGCTTGCCCAGAGGTGAATGGAAGCTGCTCCGTCGGCGCCGGTGCATCGGCTTGGGCCATCACGTGAACGCTGCCCAACAAGAGCCCCGCAGCGAGCACTCGCCGCTTGGGGAGCAGCAGATCGACCAAGGGCACCAGGTGCGGCTCGATGTGCTCGGCCTCGTATCTCCCGCATGCCTCGGGGTGCTGCCGCTTGTAGGCCAGCACCGCCTCACGTCTCCAACCAACGAAGTCCACTACGGCATGCTGGCATCGATCGCAGAAGCGGCCGCCTTCAACAAACCGCATCGCGGACCAATCCTCCGAACAGGCTTCGATATGCATGGGGCGCGTTTCCCCGAAGACGATGCTCGCGACGATGGGCTGCCGCAGAACGAAGAAAGCCCCATTGATGGGGCCTTCTGAGAGTTGAACGTGTGGCTTACTTGGCCGTCTCGACCGCTTGACGCTTCTCCGTGATGCGCGCGCTCTTGCCGCGACGCTCGCGCAGATAGAAGATGCGCGCACGGCGCACACGGCCCACCTTGTTCACGTCGATCTTATCGATGAAGGGCGAAGCCACCGGGAAGATGCGCTCCACGCCTACGTTGTTGCTCATCTTCCGCACGGTGAAAGTGGCGGTGCTGCCGCTGCCCTTGCGCTGGATGACCACGCCTTGGAATTGCTGGATCCGCTCCTTGTTGCCCTCCACGATCTTGTAGTGAACGGTAACGGTATCACCGGCCTTGAATTCAGGCAGGGTCTTCAGCGGGGCGTATTCCTTCTCGAGTTGCTTGATGCGGTCCATGACCTTGGTTGTTAGCGGGTTGCCCAGCGGCCCTGGAGCTGAATCGAGGGCATACGGTCCCGGATTTGGGGCCGCAATAGTACGGATCTTTCCGGCTCCTCAGGCACCGCCTCCCCTACTCACCGCTGCCCAGCAGGCCGGGACGCCGTTTACGGGTGCGGTCCACGGCCTGCTCATGCCGCCAGGCGTCGATGCGAGCCTGGTGGCCGCTCAGGAGCACATCGGGCACCTTCCACCCTTGATAATCAGCCGGTCGCGTGTAGGCCGGGGGCGCCACGAGCCCATCCTGGAAACTATCGCTCAGGGCGGAGGTCTCATCGCCGATCACCCCCGGCACCAAGCGGATGATGGCATCACTCAAAACCGCCGCCGCCAATTCACCCCCTGTGAGCACGTAATCCCCGATGCTCACCTCCCGGGTGATCAGGTGCTCGCGCACGCGCTCATCCACCCCTTTGTAATGCCCGCAGAGCAGGATCAGGTTGCGCGCCGTGCTGAGCTGGTTGGCCAAAGGCTGTCCGAGCAATTCGCCATCGGGGCTCAGATAGATGACCTCGTCGTACGCGCGCTGGCTCTTCAGCTCGGTGATCGCGCGATGGATCGGTTCCACCTGCATCACCATGCCGGCGCCGCCGCCGAACGGGTAATCGTCGACACGGCGGTGCTTGTCGGTGCTCCATGCGCGCAGGTCGTGCACGTGCACCTCAACGAGCCCCTTACTGCGGGCACGCTCGATGATGCTCTCCCCGAACCAGCTCGTGAAGAGGTCGGGCAGCACGGTAAGGATGTCGATGCGCATCCGCCAAAGGAAGCGCCTGGCCCGCAAATGCCCGTTCCTGATGCATCCCATACCTTCGGCACAGTGGTTGCCATCGGCCACGCACCCATTGACATGAAGAAGTTCCTCACCCTCTCCGCGTTCCTGCTCGTGCAATGGAGCGCCTTCGCTCAGAAGCACGTCTACGAAGACCTGCTGGTCCTTTTCGTGGATGAGAAATACGAGAAATGCCTCGCCAAGGCGGAAGCCTACACCATGGGCGAAGAGACCAAGAAGGATGCGCTCCCCTTCCTATACATGAGCATGTGCTTCTTCGAGATGAGCAAGGATGAGAAGTACGCGGTGGACTACCCGAAGGCGAAGCGCGATGCGGTGAAGTACGCCGAGAAATACCGCAAGAAGGACAAGGACAAGGAGTACTTCGGCAATTACGAGGACTATTGGGCCGAGCTCAACACGGCCTCCTACCAGGATGGCGAGAACTTCCTCGACGACCCGAAGGGCATCAGCAAGGCCAAGCAGATCTTCGACGGCATGACCGGCTATTACCCGGAGAATCCCGGCGCCTGGCTGATGCTGGCCATGTGCCAATACAAGAGCAACCTGGCGAAGGAAGGCGACCTCAGCATCAAGGAATTCGACAAGGCCCTGGCCGCCGCGGGCGACATCGGCACGCTGCCCAAAGACCAGCAGACCTTGCTCAAGAACGGGTTGATCCGCTATGCCGATTACCTCGTGAGCAAGGGGCAACGCGACCGCGCTAAGCAATACGCCAGCCTGGGCAAGGACCAATTCATGAGTGAGCCGGATTTCAAGGGCCTCTGGGAGAGCCTCTGAGCCAGGGCATACCGCCTACGGATCCCGGTCGCATAGCGCCGGGATTCGTTGTTTCCGCGCATCACAGGCGCGAGCCGCGGTGCCTGAGCAGATGGTCCGCCAGCACCAAGCAGGTCATGGCCTCCACGATGGGCACGGCACGGGGCACCACACAGGGATCATGCCGACCCTTCGCTTCGAGCACCACCTCATCACCGCTACGAGTGCGCGCGTGCTGCGCTTGGGCGATGGTGGCAGGAGGCTTGAAGGCCACCTCGAAGAAGAGTTCGTCGCCATCGCTGATCCCACCGGCCACGCCGCCTTGCGAGAGGCGGTTGTGCGCCGAGCCGCGCATACCGGCTGCTGCGAAGCCGCTACCGATCTGGAATCCCTTCGACGCATTGATCGCCAGCATCGCCTTGGCCAGGTCGGCCTCCAGCTTATCGAAGACCGGCTCGCCAAGACCTGCGGGCACACCTTCGACGCGACAAGCCACCACGCCACCGACGCTATCACCCTCGGCGCGCACTTGTTCCACCAAGGCCTTCATCCGCACAGCAGTGGCCGCATCCGGGCAACGAGCATCGTTGTTCCAGGTAGCGGAAAGATCAACTGGGGCTTCCGTCAGACCCACATCGCCGACCTGCTGCACATAGGCGGAGACACGCACGCCGGCGGCTGAGATCACCTGCCGGGCGATGGCGCCACCCACCACGCAGGCCGCCGTAGTCCGCGCGCTGCTTCGCCCTCCACCGCGATGGTCACGTACCCCATACTTCTGCTCCCAGGTGCGATCAGCGTGACCCGGGCGGTACACGTCCTTCAGCGCATCGTAGTCTCCGCTGCGCGCATCGGCATTCCGGATCATGAAGGCGATGGGCGTGCCGAGCGTGCGGCCTTCGAAGACGCCGCTCAGCCATTCGACCCGATCCGGCTCGTTGCGCGTGGTGCCCAGCGCAGTGCTGCCCGGCCTCCTGCGGTCCAGTTCGCGCTGCACGGCCTCCGCATCAAGCGTCAATCCGGCCGGGCATCCATCCACTACGCCACCGATAGCCGGGCCGTGGCTCTCGCCGAAGGTGGTAAGTCGGAACAGCTGTCCGAAAGCGTTGCCGGGCATGCGGCGAAAGTAGTGGGAGCGCCCCGCACCCTTTCTTTGCGCACCCGCTTTCTCATGTCACGCCTGCTGATCAAGAACGCTAAGGCCCTCGTGGGCACCTACCCTGTGGGCGTGGCACGCGTGGCTGGCGCGGAGATGGCCCGGCTGCCCATGATCGAGGACGGGTGGCTGCTGGCCGAAGAGGGCCGCATCACGGCGCTCGGCCCGATGAGCGAATTCCCCGGCGTTGCCGATTGGAGCGACCTGACGATGATCGACGCGAGCGGCCGCTACGTGTTGCCCGGCTGGTGCGACCCGCATACGCACACGGTCTTCGCCGCGCCGCGTGAAGAGGAATTCGTGGACAAGATCAAGGGCCTCAGCTACCAGGAGATCGCCGCGCGCGGCGGAGGCATCCTCAACAGTGCCATGAAGCTACGCGCGATGGACGAGGAGGCCCTGTTCGATCAGGCCAAGGCCAGGCTCGAAGGCATGATGCGAATGGGCACCGTGGCCGTGGAGATCAAGAGCGGCTACGGCCTCACGCTGGAGAGTGAGCTCAAGATGCTGCGCGTGGCGAAGCGGCTCAAGGCGTCATTGCCGCTTCAGGTTCGCACCACCTTGCTCGCCGCGCATGCCCTTCCACCGGAATTCAAGGAGGACCGGGACGGCTATGTGCGCCTGATCTGCGAGGAGCTGATCCCGCAGGTGGCGCAAGAAGGCCTCGCCGATTTCGTGGATGCCTTCTGCGAGGTGAATTACTTCACGGTGGCCGAGATGGAACGCGTGCTGGAGGCCGGGGCGAAGCACGGGCTGCCCGGCAAGGTGCATGTGAACCAGTTCACCAGCCTGGGCGGCATCCAAGCGGCCATCCGTCATGGCGCGCTCAGCGTGGATCACTTGGAGGTGATGGACGTAGCGGACCTGGAGGCGTTGGCCGCCTGCCCGCCGGATCAGGTGCCCATGCCCACCTTGCTCCCCTCGTGCTCCTTCTTCCTGCGCATCCCCTACGCGCCGGCCCGTCAGCTGATCGACCGCGGACTGCCCGTGGTGCTCGCCAGCGATCACAACCCCGGCAGCACGCCCAGCGGCAACCTGAACCTCGTGCTCTCGCTCGCCTGCATCCAATTGCGCATGCTGCCAAAGGAGGCCATTGCCGCCCTGACCATGAACGCCGCTGCGGCCATGGGCCTGCATCATGAAGCGGGCAGCCTCACGCCGGGCAAGCGCGCGAGCCTCATCATCACCCATGCGGCGCCATCGCTGGCCTACCTGCCCTATGCCTTCGGCACCGACCACATCGATACCGTGATCATTGATGGAAAGCCCATCCGCACCGGAGCAGCGCTCCGATGAATTCATCCCCCTCGAACCGGGCCGCCCGCCGGGCCTGGAGTTCGCCATGGGCGTTGCGCTCTTCGCCTTCACCATGGTGGCCTTCTTCGTGGTGCAGAGCATCGCCCTGGTGAAGGGCGTCATGGCCCGCACGCCGGAGTTCGCTGATCAGGCCTTTTCCTTCGGCTGGCTGTCCGACCCCCTCTTCCAGGAGCGGCTCACGGAACTGGCGTTCAACGGCGACCTGGTGGGCATGGAATCGGCGCTGAGCGGCGGGATCTGCGCCGCGCTCATCCTCTTCACCTGCTGGCGCTGGAAACGGGAGCACATGCGCACGCTGCTCGGGCTCCGTCTGCCCAAGCCCATGGCCTTCCTGAAGTGGTTCTCGGTCTTCGCGGGCATCATGCTCGCCATCGAGCTGCTCGCGCAGAACATCCCGGCCTTCGACACCGATTTCATGCAGAAGGTGGTGGGCAGCACCACCAACTGGCCGCTCTTGATCATCGGCGTGGTGATCCTCGGCCCGTTGTTCGAGGAGCTGCTGCTGCGCGGGCTGCTGTTCGGCTCCTTGCGGCACATCGCCGATGAGCACATCAGCATCGCGGTGAGCGCCGGCGTTTTCGCCCTCATGCACCTGCAGTACAGCCTGCCCGTGATGCTACTGATCCTGCCCATGGGCGTAGCGCTCGGGTACGCACGCGCGCGCAGCGGCTCCATCTGGGTGCCGGTGCTCATCCATATGCTGAACAACGGCGCCAGCGTGCTCTGGCCCTGAGTTCTCCGAGGGCGCGGCCTGCTCGCCGGCCTGCGCTAGGGCCCCGTCTGATCGGCACCTAGCTTTGCCGCCCATGCAACGAAGACTGATCGAATGCGTGCCCAACATCAGCGAGGGCCGCGACCGTGCCAAGATCGACGCCATCGCCGCGGTGGTTGAAACCGTGGAAGGCGTGCGACTGCTCGATGTGGACCCCGGCAAGGCCACCAACCGCACCGTGATCACCTTCGTGGGAGAGCCCGAGCCGGTCTGCGAGGCCGCCTTCCGCCTGATCAAGAAGGCACAGGAGCTGATCGACATGCGCGGGCACAAGGGCGAGCATCCGCGCTTCGGCGCCACCGACGTATGCCCCTTGGTGCCAATCAGCGGCATGAGCATGGAGGAGACCGCGGCCTACGCGAAGAAGCTGGGTGAGCGGGTCGGACAGGAACTGGGCATTCCGGTTTACCTGTACGAAGCCGCAGCCAGCGAAGAGAAGCGCCGCAACCTGGCCAACAACCGCAGCGGCGAGTACGAGGGCCTGCCGAAGAAGCTGAAGGATCCCGCTTGGAAACCCGATCATGGCCCGGCCGCATTCAACGATAGCGTGGCCCGCAGCGGCGCCATCGCCATCGGCGCGCGCAATTTCCTGGTGGCTTACAACGTGAACCTCAATACCACCAGCACGCGCCGCGCGAACGCCATCGCCTTCGATATCCGCGAGGCGGGACGCGTGATGCGCGAGGGCGACCCGCTCACCGGCAAGCCCGTGCTCGATTCGCAGGGCGAACCGCTGAAGATCCCGGGCAAGCTCAAGGCCGTGAAAGGCATCGGCTGGTACATCGAGGAATACGGCATCGCGCAGCTCTCCCTCAACCTCACGGACATCACCGTCACACCGGTGCACGTGGCCTTCGACGAGGCGTGTAAGAGCGCGGCCGAGCGCGGCATCCGCGTCACCGGCAGCGAGCTCGTGGGCCTGGTCCCCAAGCAGGCACTGCTCGATGCGGCGGACTTCTACCTCGCCCGACAGGAACGCAGCCTGGGCATTCCGGAGCGCGAGAAGATCAAGATCGCCGTGAAGTCGCTCGGGCTCGACGACCTCGCCCCCTTCGATCCGGAGAAGAAGGTGATCGAATACATGCTCGAGGAGGCGGGCAGCGAGCGGCTCGTGCGTATGGATCTGAAACGCTTCAGCGAAGAAGCCGCGAGCGAGAGCCCGGCACCGGGCGGCGGCAGTGTGGCCGCCTACGTGGGCGCGCTCGGCGCCGCGCTCGGCACCATGGTGGCCAACCTCAGCGCCCACAAGCGCGGCTGGGACGACCGTTGGGAGGAATACAGCGCATGGGCCGTGAAAGGCGAGAAGCTGCGCAATGAGCTGCTCTATCTGGTGGACGAGGACACGCGTGCCTTCGACCGTATCATGGCGGCCATGGGATTGCCCAAGGGCAGCGACGAAGAGAAGGCGGCGCGCAAAGCCGCCATCGACGAGGCGACCAAAGGCGCGATCAATACTCCCCTGCGCACCATGGAGGTATGCGTGGATAGCATGGGGCTGATGCGCGCCATGGCCGAGAAGGGCCTGCCCGCCAGCGTGAGCGATGCCGGCGTGGGCGCCCTGTGCGCGCGGGCCGGTGCCTTGGGCGGCTACCTCAACGTGCGCATCAATTGCGCGGGACTCGGCGATGCGGGATACAAGGCCGAAGTGCTCACCCGTGCCGAGGACCTGAAGGCCAAGGCCGATGCGCTGGAGGCAGAGGTGATGGCCATCACCTTGGGCAAGGTCTGAGCCCTTTCCAACGAAGGCCCGTTGACGGCCGGGGCGCGCCCGACGAACTGGACGCTGGCGGCGCACGTATCATTGGCGTGATGCCCCGCGTGCGATGATCTCCCGACCGGCCACGCGCCGCTCCTGGCGCCGAGCGCTCTACTTCTTCCCGCTGCAGCTGCTCCTGCTGCACCTGAAGAAGAACCACCTGCTCCTGCTCACGTGGGTGCTGCTCTTCGGCTACATCACCGAGAGCCTCGGCGTGAAGTACGGTGTGCCCTACCTCTTCCTCTTCCCGGAATACTTCGGCAGCGTCGGCTTCCTCTCCCACCTGATCACGGGCTTCGCGCTGGGCGGCTTCATCACGGCCTTCAACCTGTACAGCTATGCGATGCATGGCTACCGCTTCCCCTTCATCGCCACCATCGCGCGGCCCTTCCTCAAATTCAGCGTGAACAATGCGGTCGTCCCGGTGCTCTTCTTCGGCACCTACCTCTGGTGCGCCGCCATCTTCCAGCATGAGCAGGAACTGGTGCCTTGGGCGCGAGTGGCGCTGCATCTGCTCGGGCTCACCGCAGGCATGCTCCTCTTCCTCGGATTGGCCTTCCTCTATTTCACGCGCACCAACACCGATATCGTCAAGCTCCTGGGAGGTCAGCCGGAGGAATACCGGCCGGAAGAGCCGCTCATGGATATCCTGGGCCCCCAGCATGACGCACCGCCTCGGCGCCGTGGCGAACGTCGCAAGGCCCTGCGCTGGCTCCGCCGGCAGCAGCGCAGCGAGAAGTGGCGCGTGGAGACCTACCTCACCCCGCGCCTGCGCATCATGCTCGCGCGCAGCAGCGCCCATTACGACCCCGACCTGCTGCGCGATGTGCTCTGGCAGAACCACATCAACGGTTCCATCTTCGAGGTGGTGCTGGTGCTCTCCTTCATCGCGCTCGGCGCCTTCAGCGATGTGGCCTTCTTCGCCATACCGGCCGGGGCCAGCGCCTTCCTGCTCTTCACCATCGTGCTCATGCTCATCAGCGCCCTCTTCAGCTGGATGCAGGGCTGGACCGGCACGGTCATCCTGCTGGTGGTGATCGGCCTGAACCTGCTCAGCCAGCGTACCGATAGCTTCCTGTACGACACCTTCGCCTACGGCTTGGATTACGATGCGCCGCCGGCGAGCTACGACCGCGCCACCATCACGGGCCTGGCCAACGACGATGAGGCCGCGGCGGCCGATGCGCGTGCCATGATCGAGGTGCTCGAGCGCTGGCGCGACAAGAACGCTGCGCTGGCTGCCCCGGGGAGCAAGCCCAAGCTGGTGGTGATCAACACCAGCGGCGGCGGCCTGCGCAGCATGCTCTGGACCTACCGGTGCCTGCAAGCAGCCGATAGCATGCTCGGAGGCACCCTCATGCAGCGCTCGGTGCTCATGACCGGCTCCTCAGGCGGGCTCATCGGGGCCACCTACTATCGCCAGGCCTATCTGTCCGATCAACGTGAGGGACGTGTTCATCGCTTCGACCGCGATGTGCTGGATGGCATCGCCAGCGATATGCTTAATCCCATCGCCTTCAGCTTCGTGACGAACGACATGTTCTTCCGCTACCGGCAGGTGCAAGACGGCGATCGCACCTACACCCTGGACCGGGCAGAGGCCTTCGAGCGGCGCTTGAACGAGAATACGCATGGCCTTCTGGACACGCGCCTAGGCGAGCTGGCCGCACCGGAGCGCGCCGCCGAGGTGCCGATGCTCGTGGTGAGCCCCGTGAGCATCAATGATGGCCGCCGCGTGGTCATCGCCGCTCAGCCGTGCGCCTTCCTCACCGCCATCAGGCCCGATGCGCAGATGAACCTGCAGAGCCAGGCCGAGGCGATCGAGTTCCGCCGATTCTTCGCCGATCATTCACCGGACAGCCTCAAGCTCACCAGCGCGCTGCGCATGAACGCGAGCTTCCCCTACATCACGCCGGTGACCACCCTGCCCTGCGAGCCGCCCATGCGGGTGATGGATGCCGGCGTGCGCGACAACTACGGCTACCGCGTCACCTTCTCCTACCTGAACACCTTCCGCCATTGGATCAAGGCGAACACCAGCGGCGTGGTGGTGCTGCAGCTGCGCGACACCCAGAAGGAACTGGAGGTGCAGCAGGCCAGCGGATCCCTGGTGGGGCGCATGCTGGATCCCGTGGGCAGCGTGTACGACAATTTCGTACGGGTGCAGGACCAGGACTATGACCTGATGCTGCGCCTGTTCGACCGCGGCACCGATGTGCCCTTGGACCTGATCGACGTGCAGCTGCGGCACGGCGTGGACGAGCGCATCTCGCTGAGCTGGCACCTCACCCGCGTGGAGCGCGACCGCGTGCTGCGCTCGGTGCGAAGCGCGGACAATCGAGAGGCACTCGATCACTTCGCTCGCCTCGTACAGGGATTCAGCCTTTCTGCCGGTGCCAGCGCACCAGCCCCTTGAGCGGGTCGCGCTCCGCTGCGAGCAGGTCCATGCCATGCTCCAGCAGGCAAGCCGCCAGCAGCTCCCGGTAGCCCCACGCGATTGAACCCGTGGCTCGCACACGCTGGCGCTGCTCCGGCGTGTGGAACGGCTTGAAGGCCTCGATGAAGGAGTGGAACCGGGCCGTGATGAGCTCGCGCACGTAGTCCATGGCCGTGAAGCCGGCCAACCGGCCCGCATAAGAAGCCAGAGCCCGCGACGGGAAGGGTGAGCGATATACGTGGGCGAGCACCTCCTGCAAGATCGGGCCTTCGGCGCCGAAGATGGCCTCCCTTGCCTCCTCTGGCATACGCCGGTAAAAAGCGTCCTGGAGCAGGGTCCGGCCGATATCCGCTCCGCTGCCCTCATCGCCGAGGACGTACCCCAGTGACGGCATCATCTGGTGCACGCGCTCGCCATCGTACCAGCCCACGCTCGAACCGGTGCCCAGCACAAGGGTCAACCCCTGGTCCTGGAGCCATAGCCCACGTGCGGCGCCGAGCAGGTCCGTGCGCACGTCGATCACAGCGGAAGGCCATACCTGCCGTAACGCGCTCTCCATGCGCGCCGCGCGATCCGGGCTTCCGCAACCTGCGCCGTACACCGCCAGGCGATCGGCCCGCAACGCGGCCGGCAAGCGCTCGCCGAAATAGGTATTCAGGCCGGCGGCAAAGGCCTCGGAATCGCCGTTGAGCGGATTGAAACCCGGCAGCTGCTCGCCGGGCGCGGGCACCAAGGCCTCGGGCGCATCGCCGTCGAGTAAGGCCCACCGCGATGAGCTCCCTCCGATCTCAGCGATGAGCAGGGCCATGGCGCGAAGATCGCGCGCGCGCCTATTCCCCGGCGTTGAACAGGAAATGGTTGGGGCTGGCCAGCCCGTTCCGCACGGCGTAGAGCACCACGGCCGCCGTGCTGTTCACACCCAGCTTCTGCATGATGTTCTTGCGGTGCGTGATCACCGTATGCGCGCTCAGGTGGAGCTGATCGGCGATGCGCGTGCACGATTTCCCCTCGGCTATCAGCCCGATGATCTCGCACTCGCGATCGCTGAGCGTCACAGGGGCGCAGCTCAGCGGCTCCTGTACGAAGCGTTCCACGTCGTGCCCGGCCTTGCGCAAGGCCTCCAGCACCTTGCCGCAGAAGAAGCGCTGCCCATCGGCCGCACTCGTCACCGCATCGCGGATCTCCTGCAGGTCGCAATCCTTCTTCACATAGCTGGTGGCGCCGGCCTTCACAGCGTTCATGAGCACCATGGGCGAAGGCTCGGCGGTGATGGCCACGAAGCGCGTGCGCGGCGAGCGTTTGAGCCCGTCGCGGATATCACGCGCCGCGAAGCCCTCCGAGGTGTGATCGAGCAGCACCACATCCGGCCGGTGCCGCACCAGCAAGGCCTTCAGCGCGATGCCGTCGCGCGCCTCGCCCACCACGCTCACGAGCTCCGATGCCTCGAACAGGGTACGCAGACCCACCAACGCCAGTTCACCGTGATCGGCCAGGAGCAGTTTGATTCGCCTCATCCTTCCGTGGAATCGTTCCAAATAATGGGCGAAGGTATTCCCACGGGCCGTTCTCACGGACCTCAGTTCTGCACGATCGTTAGTTCAGGGATGGAATAGGTGCGGCCATCCTCACTGG
Organism: Flavobacteriales bacterium; assembly: GCA_020635725.1. GTDB lineage: Bacteria > Bacteroidota > Bacteroidia > Flavobacteriales_F > PHOS-HE28 > PHOS-HE28. Next base: position 183,784 of record JACJZF010000004.1, on the reverse strand, counting down.
CCTCTGTATGCGGGAACACGGCCTGTGCTTCGGCCAGCAGCAGATCCGAGGACTTGTACCGGCTGCTGAAATGGCCCAGCAGCAACCGGCGAACGCCCGCCTCGCGTGCGAGCAGGGCCGCCTCTTGAGCCGTGCTGTGCATGGTCTCCTTCGCGCGCTTCGCCAGCTGCTCGGTGAAGGTGGCCTCATGGTAGAGCAGGTCCACCCCGCGGATATGCGGCAGGAGCTCCGGTGCATAAGCGGTATCGGAACAGTACGCGTAACGCCGCACGGGAGCCGGCGCTACGGTGAGCTCGCTGTTAGGCACGATGGAGCCGTCGGGCATGGGCAAATCCGCTCCGCTCTTCACCGCGGCCCGGGCATGCTCCGGTATCACGTGCACCTTCTCCTTGCGCAGATGCCGCGGCGCCTCGGTCTCCTCGAAAACGAATCCGGTGCAAGGAATGCGGTGCCGCAGCGCGAGCACGGTGATGCGCGCGCGCGAATCGGACCAGGCCACGGTGCCGCTCTCCGGCAGCAGGGCATGGAACTGGAGGTGGTAGCGCAGGTAGGTCTGCGAGGCTCTCAGCTGCAGGTCGATGATGGGCTTGAGCTCTGCCGGGCCATGCACATGCAGGGGCTGGGCTCGGCCCATGAGGTGCATGGAGCTGATCAGGCCCATGAGGCCCAGGTAGTGATCGCCATGCAGATGGCTGATGAATACGTGCTTGATGCGGTTGAAGCCAACACCGGCTTCGCGCAGTCGCTCCTGGGTACCCTCGCCGCAATCGATCAGATAATGCTCCCCGTGAATGATGAGCAGCTGCGCCGACGGGTGCCGGCCACGGGCAGGGAGCGCGGCTCCTGTCCCCAAAGTGACCAGGTCGAACTGACGATGCGCCATTCAAGCAAGAAGGCCCCTGCGGGGCCCTCTCGAATTAGGTCGTAGCGCGCTCAACGGCTCACCATCATGCGCCCGGTGAAGGATTCGCGCCCGCTTTCCACCTTCAACAGGTAGACGCCCTCTTGCAGCGTGGCGCCTTCGTAGGGAACACGGTTCGCACCGGCCTTGCCCTGTGTGCGCAGGCTCCAGAGCTCATCGCCGAGGAGGTTGAAGATGCGCAGCCTGACATCGCCCGTGCGAGCGAGGTGGAACTCGATGCTGGTTCGACCGCTGAAGGGATTGGGAACGTTCTTCACGCCGCTGAGACCCGCAGGTGCCAGCTCGGACACGCCGGTGGGATCCAGGATGAAGATGCGGTATCCGGTGAAGGTGAGCGGATACGGGACAGGCGATCCGAAGAGCGTGAAGTAACCCGTTACGTTCAACGTGAGGTCGAACTGCCCGGCTTCGAGCGGAATGCCGGAAACGAGGCCGCAACCCAGAACCGAGGGGAGATAGGTGCATGGCGCAGGGGTCTGGGAGGCACAGGCCACCGTAAGGCCCAGCGGCAGACCGGATACACCGTTGAAGACCACCGAATCGATCTGCACCGCAGGGAAGGTGGGATCGATGTCCTGCGCGTTCAAGGGAACGATCAGGTTCAGGTCCTGGACATAGGCGATGCCCAACTGACCATCCATGAAGTTGGTCGTGGTATCGGGCCATACGCCGAAGACGCTATCGGCATACAACGGGTTGGGCGTGCAGGGCTGGGCGAAGGCGCGGGCCACCAAGGCCACAAGCGCTGCGGAGAGTAGGAATCGCTTCATGCGGTAGGTATCACTGGCCTTTGTTCACGTCCTTCTCAATCTCCTCCATGTAGAGCAGATCAACGGCTTCAGCCGTCGTGGGCGTAATGGAGAGCACGCTCTCGAGCTGGGAGATCTGCACGAGCTTCTGCACGGCCTCCTGCAGGCCGCAGACCACGAGGCTGCCGTTGACGCTCTTGCAGAGCCTGTTGGCCACCAGCAAGGAGCTGAGACCGGATGAGTCGCAGTAACGGGTGGCCGCCAGGTCGATGATCACGTTGCGAACGCCTGTCTTGTTCAGGTAGACCAGTTCGCTCTTCAGCTCTGGCGCGCAGGTGGTATCGAGCTTGTCGACCTTGCTGGTGACCAAGGTGTACCGCCCTTTATCCTCGATGGTGAAATTCATGGTGGGGTGCTTCCGGTCAAAGATAATCAAGCGCCTTTCGCCGGGAAACCGGGTGAACGCACCTCAGTTTCAAACAGCGTTACGTGGGATACGGGCTGCCAGCAGGTAGAGCACGGCCATGCGCACGGCCACGCCGTTCTGCACCTGATCGAGGATGATGCTGTTGGCGTGGTCGGCCACTTCGCTGCTCACCTCCACCCCGCGGTTGATGGGACCGGGGTGCATGATCACCACATCCTTGCCGATGCGCTTGTACCGCGCGAGGTCGAGGCCGTAGACCATGGCGTACTCGCGCAGGCTGGGGAAATTGGCGATCCCATCCCCCCCCTGCCGCTCGAGCTGGATGCGCAGCATGTTGGCCACGTCGCACCAGCGCAGGGCCTTATCCAGGTCGCGTTCCACCTTCACCCCGAGTGCCTCGATGTGCTTGGGCATGAGCGTGCTGGGGCCGCAGAGCATGACCTCGGCGCCGAGCTTCTGGAGGCAGAAGATGTTGCTCAGGGCCACCCGGCTGTGCAGGATGTCTCCCGCGATCAGCACCCTCACGCCCTTCACCTTGCCCAGCTTCTCGCGGATGCTGTACGCATCGAGGAGCGCCTGCGTGGGGTGCTCGTGCGTGCCATCGCCCGCGTTGACGATGCGCGCGCCCACGTGGCGGCTGAGGAAGACCGCGGCGCCGGGGTCCGGGTGGCGCATCACCACCATGTCCACCTTCATCGCCAGGATGTTGTTCACCGTGTCGATGAGGGTCTCGCCCTTGCTCACGCTGCTGCCGCTGCTGCTGAAATTGACCACGTCGGCGCTGAGGCGCTTCTCGGCCAATTCGAAGCTGACGCGGGTGCGGGTGCTGCTCTCGAAGAAGAGGTTGGCGATGGTGATGTCGCGTAGGGAGGGCACTTTCTTGATGGGACGGCCCAGCACCTCTTTGAATCCGTCGGCGGTGCGGAAGATGAGATCGATGTCCGCCGGGATGAGGTCCTTGATGCCGAGCAGGTGCTCCACGCTGAGCTGGTCGCTGGCCAAGGCGTCGGTGCGTGGGCTGGGGCTCATAGGTCGGAGATGGATCCCTGGGCGATATCGGAGGCGGTGGGCGTATCGGAGCCGGTGGTGTGCAGCAGCACGCGGTCACGGCCATCGCTCTCCTGCCACTCCACGGTCACCCGTTGGTCGCCGATGCTATCGACCCAGCGGCCCACATAGTCCGGGGCGATGGGCAGCTCGCGGCTGAAGCGCCGGTCGATGAGCACGAGCAGGTGCACGGTGGCCGGGCGGCCGAAGGCGAGCAGGGCATCGAGTCCGGCGCGGATGCTGCGGCCGGTGTAGAGCACATCATCCACGAGCACCACGTGGCGGCCTTCCAGGTCGAAATCCAAGGCGGTGGCGCTGGGCGCGGGCGGCGCGGCACGGTGGCGGAAATCGTCGCGGTGGAAGGTGATGTCGAGCTCGCCATAGGCCGGCACGGGGCGGCCGGTGATGCGCTCGAGCTCCTGGCGCAGGCGACGGGCCAGGAGCACGCCGCGTGGCTGCAGGCCGATCAGCGCCATGGTGCCCAAGTCGCCGTGGTCCTCGATCAGCTGATGGCAGAGACGGGTGATGGTGAGGCTCAGGGCCTTGCTCGCGAGGAGTGTCACCGGCTTCATCCGCGCCGAAGATAGCGGGCCTTGCCCATGAACGACGGAGCCCCGGCAGCAGCCGGGGCTCCGCACATTCGCTTCGCGATGGATCAGCCTTCGCCTTCCTCGCTCTTCTTCTCCTTGTTGGCGCGCTCGCTGCTCTCCATGGAGCTCTTCAGGTCGCTCAGCACGCTGAGGTCGCCCAGGGTGCTCTTCTCCACCTTGTCGTTCACGCTGCGCACGCTGGCGCTGGTGGCGGCTCCGTCTGTCTCCTTACGGGTGCGCTTGCCCTTGCTCACGGTCTCCATGGGCTCATCGCCCTCCTCGAAGGTGCGCGTGTGGCTCAGGGTGATGCGGCGGGCATCGCCGTTGAATTCCAGGACCATGAAGGGAAGCTTCTCCTCCACCTCGGCCTTGCTGCCATCGGCTTTCTTCAGGTGCTTGGCGCTCACGGTGCCTTCCACGCCATAGGGCAGGCTCACCACGAAGTTCTGCCCGGCACGGCCGGTGATGGTTCCCTCGTGCACGCTGCCCGGGGTGAACACGCCGGAGAACACCTCCCAGGGGTTCTCCTCCACCTGCTTGTGGCCGAGGCTCAAGCGACGGTTGTCCTTATCGACCTCGAGCACCACCACCTCGATCTCATCGCCGATGTTGCAGAACTCGCTGGGGTGCTTGATGCGCTTGGTCCAGCTGAGGTCGCTGATGTGGATGAGGCCATCCACGCCCTCCTCCAGCTCGGCGAAGATGCCGAAGTGGGTGAAGTTGCGGACCTTGGCGGTGTGCTTGGAGCGCACCGGGTACTTGAACTCGATGTCGGCCCAGGGATCGGCGCTGAGCTGCTTCATGCCCAGGCTCATCTTGCGCTCCTCGCGGTCGATGTTGAGGATCACGCACTCGATCTCCTGCCCTTCCTTCAGGAAGTCCTTCGGGCTGCGCAGGTGCTGGCTCCAGCTCATCTCGCTCACGTGCAGCAGGCCTTCCACGCCGGGGGCCACTTCCACGAAGGCGCCGTAATCGGTGATCACCATCACTTTGCCCTTCACCTTGTCGCCGGCGTTGAGGTCGGCGCTGAGCGCGTCCCAAGGGTGCGGCTGCAGCTGCTTCAGGCCGAGGGCGATGCGACGCTTCTCGTCGTCGAAGTCCAGGATCACGACGTTGATCTTGTCGTCGAGCTTCACCACTTCCTCCGGATGGCTCACGCGGCCATAACTGAGGTCGGTGATGTGGATGAGGCCGTCGACGCCGCCGAGGTCCACGAACACACCGTAGCTGGTGATGTTCTTGACGGTGCCCTCGAGCACCTGGCCTTTCTCCAGGCCGCCGATGATCTGCTTCTTCTGGGCTTCCAGCTCGGCTTCGATCAGGGCCTTGTGGCTCACCACCACGTTCTTGAACTCCTGGTTGATCTTCACGACCTTGAACTCCATGTTCTTGCCCACGAACTGGTCGTAGTCACGAATGGGCTTCACGTCGATCTGCGAGCCGGGCAGGAAGGCCTCGATGCCGAACACGTCCACGATGAGGCCGCCCTTGGTGCGGCACTTCACGTATCCGGTGATCACCTCGTTGGTCTCCATGGCGTGGTTCACCTTGCCCCACGCGTTGTGCACGCGCGCGGTCTTGTGGCTCACCACCATCTGGCCGCCCTTGTCCTCCTGCTTCTCGATGTACACCTCCACCTGATCGCCGATCTTCAGCTCAGGCTTGTAGCGGAATTCGCTGATGGGGACCACGCCTTCGGACTTATAGCCGATGTTGATCACCACCTCTTTCTTGTTCATGCCCACCACGGTACCCATGAGCACCTCCTTCTCCTGGATGCTGCTCAGGGTCTTCTCGTAGGCGGCCTCCATCTGTTCACGGGAGCCCGCCGCGGCGGCCTTGCTGTCATCTTCAATGGCGCCCCAATCGAAATCGGCAGGGGGTTCGGCGAAGCTGACCTTGTTATTCTCAATCGTTGACATGCACTACTGCTTGTATCGCGGGCCAAGGGGGACCGCCCGAGAGGGTTTAACTGGTTGAGCCCAAGGCCCCCGGCCTGGGCTTTTCCCCGACCCCGCCATGTGAGGCGGGGGAAACGGGGCCGCGAAAGTAGTTAATTCCTTGATCCGGAGCGGAATCGTGCGGCTTTCAGGGAAGCTCGCACCAGTAGGCCGCGTTCTCCGGGTCGCAGCGCTCGAACAAGGGCAGTTCCATGCCGGGCTTCACCAGCAGGAGCTCCCACGGCTGCAGCATGGTGAGGAAGCGGGCTCCTTCCTTGGTGGGTTCCAGGGCCAATGCGCGATCGTGCACGCGCTCAGGGCGGGGCTTGCACAGTTCAAGGCGCAGCAGCACCCCCTCTCCAATGCTGGTGCGCTTGGTGAAGGAGCGGAGGTCCATGTAGCCTCCGAGCAGCGCTTTGTGCAGTTGCTCGGCGCGTTGCAACCGCCACACATCGCGCCCGGCCTGGTCGCGCTGTTGCACGCACGCCTCGAACTGCTCGTGCGTGGGCTCTGCGTAAGTGGGCTTGAATACGGCCTTGGGCGCGGGGTCTTTCTTGAGTTGGGCGAAGAGCGCGGCCGATTGACCGGGTCGCACCAGGATCAGTTCCTTCTCCGGGATGTAGAGCAGCAGATTCTCCGCGGCCGGGGTGGGCACATATCCGTGGTAGCGCTGATACTCGTCGTTCACCTCGCGCCGCCGGAGCAGGCCGAGCCTCACCAGGGCGCCCAGATCCGACTTCCTTCCGAGGAAATCAGAGAGTTCCTCATAGCCCTGCTCCCTGGAGCGCAGGATGCGCGCGTACCTCGCCTCGAACACCGCCGCTGTCATGCCGCCAAGATCCGGCGATGCGGCGCGCGCCGCCGACCGGGAGCCGGCGGATCACGAACGAGGCGATGTTGATGGGGAGCCGAAAGCCGCTAGGGCAGGGCGATTCGGCGCGTCTCGTTCCGCGTTGGGGTGGTGAGCCGCACAAGCAGCAGCCGGCCCTTCAGCGCGCTCAAGTCGATGTACCATGAGGCATTCGCGCCACGGCTGCCGCTGGAGGCCACCAACGCGCCATCGGCGGTGAGCAGCTCGTAGGACAAGGGCTCGCCTGATCGATTCGGATCGAACACCAGCACGCCTTGGCCATCGGGCGAAGGCACTGCGGTGAAGGAGGCCGACCGGCTCAGGGTGGCCACTCCGGAAGAAAGGTCGCAGGCTTGCGGATCCACGACGTTCCCGGCTCCCGGGGAACTGCACATGAGCACGAAGTCGCTGTTGTTGTCTTGCGTATCGTTCCCATCGGGGAACCGCCCGATGCTGATGCCGTCGGTCAGGTTCGAATCCTCGATAGTGGTTCCGGTGCCCTCGGTGTAGCCGAGCACGCTGCCGCCGTAGCTGAGCACATCGATCACCGTGGGAACGGGCTGTGTCATCACCAGCGCGATGGCATCGGGGGAACCGTTCTGGATGAGGTTGGTGGCCGGTGTGGCCAGATGGTCGCAGTTCGGGGTGGCGGCGTTCGCGCAGATGACGAAGAAGTCGCCTGGGTCCAAGGCGGGCCACGACACGCTCTCCAGGGTCCTGTACTCCACCGCGCCACCGGCATTGCCGTTGATGAAGACCACTTGGAGATACTGCAGCGGAAAGGCGAAGGCGCCGGAATTGTAGATCTCGACATACTCGGTGGCATCCGTTCCGACCTGGTCGTAATCGACCTCATTGATCACGACCTGAGCTTGGGCCGCCCCGGCCAGGACGCTTGCGATAGAGAGTGCGTAGATGTGCTTCATCGTCGTTCTGTTGGCGTGAAGCTAGCGCTTCGGGCGCTTGCCAGGAGACGAGGCCTTGCCCGCGCGCGGTTTCGGCGAGGACTTCACTGGCTTCGCCGCGCGGTTCGCCTTCGTACCTGCCGATGCAGCCCCTGCTTCCTGCCTCCCGGCCTTCTTCGCCGCCTTCTTCGCGGGCTTCGCCTTGCTTGCCGTACTGGCCTTCTTCACGGGCTTGGGCGGAAGCGTGCGCGCGTGCGCCAGAGCCAGCTTCACCCAGCGCTCCAGTCCTTTCCGATCGGGTATCGTATCCGGGTCCACGAAGAGGAATCCCTTCATCTCCCCCTTCCCATAGGTCATGGGCAGCGCGCCGTGCCATTCGGCAATCTCGGCATGTCGCATGGGATCGAAGCGAACCATCAGATGGCTCTTGTTGGTGATGCCCACGCACATGTTGCCGTTCAGCATGAAGGCCACGCCGCCGAACATGCGCTTGGGCACAGCCTTGGCCCCCATGGCCAGCAGCATCTCTGCGAGACGCTGCTCCAGCACCGGGTCGTGTGCCATGCTTACCGCTTGGCGAACCGGCGCTGCAGCACTTCGCCATCGACCACCAGGCGCAACAGGTAGCTTCCGGGAGCCAATGCGCCCACCGCCACACGGCCACCCGCCGCTCGGGTGGAGAGCACCAGCTTGCCAGAGGCATCGAGCACCTCCACGGGCGCATTCAACGGCACGCCGCCGAGCATGAGCACCTCATCCGCTGGGTTCGGGGCCAGGGTGAGCCGCTCCGCTGCCATGGCCGGTACGCTGGTGAAAGTGCCTTCGATCACACTGTGCACCGTGTTGATGGCGGGGTTCTCGATCACATCCACATTGCCGCTGGGCCAATGGATCGTCACCGACTCCACCTCGGTATCGGTGCCCAGGCCGAAGTGCGCGCCGATGTAGCTCATGAACTCGAAGCCATCGCCGCTGCGGATGTCGCGGATCTGGGTGCCCAGCGCGCTAACTATGGTCACGCGTGCCCCGATGGCGTCGCGGTTGCTGGCCACGCCCACGGGATTGATGCGGATCCAGTTGTGGTCGTTGCCGTTGTTCTGGCGGTAGCCGTTGCTGGTGGCGATATCCAGGAAGCCATCGTTGTTGAGATCGCCCACGGCCTGATTGCCCGGCGCGAGGGCATCATGACTGAAGGTGCCGTCGCCGTTGTTGTAGTGCAGGGCGCCGCCGCCGAGGATGTCCACCCAGCCATCGTTGTTGAAGTCGTGCGCGGTCCACTCGATGCTCTGGCCGCTGAAGGTGTCCATGCCGCTGCCGGGCGTGGCGTTGGTGAAGTTGCCGGTGCCGTCGTTCATCATCAGCTTGTGGTAGCCGCTGCTGCTCGCGCCGATCAGCACGTCCATGTCGCCGTCGTTGTCGAAATCGCCCCAGGCGCTGCTCCAGCTCTGGTGGCTGTCGTTGAGCCCCTGGGCCGGCGCCACGTTGGTGAAGGCACCGGTGCCGTTGTTCTGCATCATCAGGTCCTGCGGGTCGCAGCCGCACTTGGCCACGAAGAGGTCGGGCACGCCATCGTTGGTGTAGTCGGTGAAGATGGAGCCGTAGTTGCCGCAAGTGGTGCCGTAGCCGCCCTGGGTGAAGGTGAGGTTGCCGTTGCCGTCGTTGATGAAGCCCACGTTGGCATCCACATCGTGGCAGCTGAAGGCATCGAGGTGACCGTCGTTGTTGAGGTCAACGAAGTTGGTGCGCTGGCAGAAGATGTACTGCGGGAAGGTGACCTCTGTGTACTGGGTGCCGTCGGCGTTGGCTTTCATGAAGGTGGCGCCGCTGCCCCCGCCATAGAGCAGGTCGCGGTGGCCGTTGCTGTCCCAGTCGCCGATCGCGAAGCTCCAGCTGGCCGTGTTATCGGCCGGGGTGGTGGTGTAGGTCGTCGGAACGAATCCGCCCCCGGCCTGCTGGTGAAGGATCACGAAGGAGGTATAGCCCGGGGCGATGAGGTCATCGAGCCCATCGTTGTTCATGTCCACCACGCCCATGACTCCTGCGGCACCAGGAACCCCCACGCCGGTGAAGGTGACCAGGCCTTGGGGCGGATGCGGCGTGATCGTCTCACTGATCTCGAAGGTGAAACCGGAGGCTGTCCAATAGCTGTCCCATGCGATGTAGTAAGTAGTACCGGCCTCCACCGCGAAGTTGGAGATGGACGAGTAGCCAGGGCCGCTGTCGTCATCGCCGGCATAGCAGGCAAGCGCACCGCACACGCCCGTGTACACATGCATGCGCGTGTCCGTGGTGGGGTTCCCTACGATGTAGCTGCTCACGGTGATGCCGGTATCCGCCGTTGCGGTGAACGTGTACCACATGCCGTTGGCGGCGATGGCGGGGTTGCCCGAGCAGAGCACCACAGGAGCCGTGCCGGTGACTCCCGTCACGACGTGCTGCCCGATGCCCACCGGCACGGCGGTCTCACAGGTGAGTTGGGCCTGCGATGCGAAGGCGGCGCATGCCGCGAAGAGGAGCGATGAGATGCGTGAGGTTTGGCGCATGGGGCTGGATTCTCTGGTTCGTGTGATGCTGCGAGGATGCAGGCCCGTCCTACCGGTGGTGGGACGGGCCTGCCGACACCCTCATTCGATCGATCAGGCTCCGGCTAGCGTTTGATGAAGCGAGCCGACTGCAGGCCAGCGGAGCCGAGGAGCCGCAGCTGGTAAGCGCCCGGGGCAAGGCCTTGCACATCGAGCTCGTTGCCGAGCATGCGTTGCGCCATCACTACCTGTCCGGCGGCGTTGAGCACCTCAACGCGCGCGTTCGGCACACCGCTGATGAAGAGCACATCGATCACCGGGTTCGGGCCGAAGGTGAAAGGGGACTCCGCATCCTCGGTGATGGTCGTGCTGATGCCTTCCACCACGGTGTGCGTGCGGTTGATCGCCGGGCTCTTGAGCTCCTCCACGGTGCCATTGGGCCAATGGATCGACACCGATTCCACCTCGGTATCGGTGCCCAAGCCGAAATGCGCGCCGATGTGACTCATATAGCGGAAGCCGTCGCCGCTGCGGATGTCGCGGATCTGGGTGCCCAGCGCGCTAACTATGGTCACGCGTGCCCCGATGGCGTCGCGGTTGCTCTGCACACCCACCGGGATGATGCGGATCCAGTTGTTGTCGTTGCCCTGGTTCTGGCTGTAGCCGGCGGAGGTGCAGATGTCCAGGAAGCCGTCGTTGTTCATGTCGCCCACCGCCTGGTTGGCCGGTGCACCGGTCTGGTGGCTGAAGGTGCCGTCACCATTGTTGAAGTGCAGCGCGCCGCCGCCGAGGATGTCGATCCACCCATTGTTGTCGAAGTCGTGCGCGGTCCATTCGATGCTCTGGCCGCTGAAGGTGTCCATGCCGCTGCCGGGCGTGGCGTTGGTGAAGTTGCCGGTGCCGTCGTTCATCATCAGCTTGTGGTAGCCGCTGCTGCTCGCGCCGATCAGCACGTCCATGTCGCCGTCGTTGTCGAAATCGCCCCATGCGCTGCTCCAGCTCTGGTGGCTGTCGTTGAGCCCCTGGGCCGGCGCCACGTTGGTGAAGGCACCGGTGCCGTTGTTCTGCATCATCAGGTCCTGCGGGTCGCAGCCGCACTTGGCCACGAAGAGGTCGGGCACGCCATCGTTGGTGTAGTCGGTGAAGATGGAGCCGTAGTTGCCGCAAGTGGTGCCGTAGCCGCCCTGGGTGAAGGTGAGGTTGCCGTTGCCGTCGTTGATGAAGCCCACGTTGGCATCCACGTCGTGGCAGCTGAAGGCATCGAGGTGCCCGTCGTTGTTGAGGTCAACGAAGTTGGTGCGCTGGCAGAAGATGTACTGCGGGAAGGTGATCTCCGTGTACGCGGTTCCATCGGCGTTGGCCTTCATGAAGGTGGCGCCGCTGCCTCCGCCGTAGAGCAGGTCGCGGTGACCGTTGCTGTCCCAATCGCCGATCGAGAAGCTCCAGCTGGCCGTATTGTCCGCGTTCGTAGTGGGGAAGGTGGTGGTGAGGTAGGATGCGTCCGGCTGCTGATAGGCGATGCGGAAGCTGCTGGCTCCGGGCATCACCGCGTCATCCAATCCGTCGTTGTTCATGTCCACCGCGCCCATGATGCCGCCCGCACCTGGGATGGAGATGGTGGTGAACGAGAGCTGCTCCGGCGGCGGCGGCGGGATGTAGAGCATGCTCAGCTCGAAACCGAAAGCCGCGCTGGAGTAACGGTTGTCGAAGGCGATGGTGTAGGTGGTGCCAGCGGTCGCGGCCCAGGTCACCAAGGAAGCGAGGTTGCCGCCGCTGTCATCATCGCCGACGATGCAACTCAAGGCGCCGCATGCACCGGAATAAATGCTCACCCGCGTATCCACCGCAGGGTAACCTGACACCGCAGTGGTCAGCCGCATGGTGGTGTCGGCCGTGGCCGTGTACGTGTACCAGATCGCATTGGTCCCCTCGTTGGTGCTGGCGCAGTAATCGCAGGCCTCTCCGGTGACCATGTCGGTAGCGGTGACGCCCACGCTCACAGGAAGGGCATCGAGGCAAGTGCTCTGCGCGGCGATGCCAAGGGGGAGGAGCGTCGCTGCAAGGGGTAAGAGATGCTTCATCAGGTTTTGGTTTGCTGGTTCCGAACGCCAAGGTATCTGGATTGACGCAGCCGCCACGCCATCCGTTGCCGCACCCGTGAAATGCTGTCTCCGGCTACTTAGTGCCGAATGGTTCGCGGCGCGCCCAACCCTCTGCCCACGTCATGCGTGCAAGGCCAGGGCTCTACGCTGTCATCAGCGCGCTACGAGCAACCGCTGGGCCCGGCCACCCACCATCACGGTGTAGGAACCCGACGGCACCGTCTGGAGATCGAGCGATGCCTTCGGCCCTGTGCATGGCACCACCAGCACCACCCGTCCGGTGGCATCCAGCAGCGTCATGGACTGGCCAGCCGAGCCACCGGTGACCTGCACCATCGCGTCCGCAGGATTCGGGGAGATGCCCAACGCCGGCTCTTCGGTCAAGCGCGAAACGCCCATGGCCAGCAAACAGCTCTCGCCGGTCGCCTCCGGGTAGAAGTTCTCGCTCCCCAGGCCGAAGCAATCGAGGCCGTAGCCGCACTCCAGGAAATTGCTCAGCGGCTCGAAAAGGCCATTCGAGCTGCCCACGCCTTCGATCAGGTATTGCGCCCAGCTGTTGCTCAGCTCGTATCGCACGCGGGTCTCCGAGCCGATCTGCACGTAGTCGATCGCCAGTACCGTGATGTCGGTGTTCCAGTTGGTATAGCTCAACGGCACCGTATCGCCCACTTGCAGGTCGAACTCATGCAGCAGCTCATCGGCATCGTTCACCCAGATCCGCAGCTGCTGGCCGTTCTGCCGGATCAACCAGAAGTAATCGGTCTCATACGTCGTCGTGCCCAGGCAGCCTGGACCCACAGGCGGCGTGGATTGCCACGAATAGGAAACCATTCCAGCTCGCTTCACCTTCGTCCACGTGACGCCTTCGATGATGGAATCACCGACCGTGTAATAGTTGTACGTGTCGGTGGCGATGCACGGCAGCGGAACCGCGCAGATCGAGTGCTGAAGCCAGATCGGCTCACCGGCGAGGTAATCCTGCGCGTTGGCCACAGGCATGAAAAGGACCAGGGTGCTGAAGAGTAGCGATGCGCGCATGGCGATGGTTTCCGCAAAGACAAGCAAAGTCCGTTGGATGCTGCCTGTGGCACCGCGGTTATCGAGCCACCACGAAGCGCTGCGCCCGTTGGCCTAGAGGACCCGTCATCTGAGCGAGGTACGCTCCATTGGGCAGCATGCTGCAATCGACCAGCACCTGATCGCGCCGCAGCGCCACTCGCACGGCCATGGGCTTGCCCGAGAGATCGGTGACCACGCATGCCCGCATATCGGTCGCCGGAATGGTCACTTGATCGACCGCCGGCTGCGGGTACGGCAGCAACCGCTCGCTCACCCCCTCTTCTTCCACGCCGGTGGTGATGCCATTCCCCGCGAACGCCATGCGACGCAGGCTGATCTCGTTCCCGCCCCACAAGGATTGCACCGTCACCACCACTTTCTTCACGCCAAGGACCTCCTGCGCGAGGTTCGCCACCTGCGGCGTGAGCACCGAGGCGCTGGCCTGCGGGAAGCTCACCGCCTCGCTGGAGATCACCTGATTGGCGCTGTTGTAGAAGGTGAGCTGCGCATTGCGCGTGCTGTGATCCAGCTCGAAGTTGAAGTAGGCATTCCACAGCAGCATGCGCGAGACCGAAGTGGCCGATGCGAACGTGTAGGTGATGCTGCCCTGCCATTGCCCATACTGGCTCACGAAGCCGATCCCGTCGGAGAAACCGCTTCCTGGAGCGTACGGGAAGGTGGTGGACGCGGTGGTCGCCGGCCCGATACCCGCGATCAAATTGCCCACAGCGGGCACGGAGCCGAAGGCATTCAGCGTGCAGGTGACGGACTGCGGCGTAATGGTGGTCTGCGCGAGCGCGCATGCACCGGTGAGCACCAGCATGAATAGGGTAAGGTAGCGATGGATCATGTCGCGGATTTCCGCCAAAGCTGCGCCCGCCGACGCGCGCGCGCAAGGCCGATCGATCCCGTGCAGCTTCCCCATGAGCACGCGTGAAGCCGCATTCCTTCTCCGCCAGTGGCCGGCCAATGGTGCCGGGCCTCCCACGAGCTGATCCGCCCAGGTCATGGCGGCACCATCCTTGTGGCCCTCTGGGCTCACCAATTCCTATCGGCCATGAAGCAGTTGCTGCCCCTGATCCTTCTTGCCTTCGCATCAAGCCCCATCACCGCGCAGGATCATGTGTACGACGACCTCCTCGTCCTGTATATCGATGAAGACTATGAGAAGTGCATCAGCAAAGCTGAACGCTACATGGAGAAGGATGAGACCCGGCGCGACCCGCTCCCCTACCTCTATGCGAGCATGTGCTACCACGAGATGAGCAAGCTCGAGGAGTACACCAGCGACCCGGAATTCAAGAACGCGCACCGCGATGCGCTGAAGTACGCCGAGAAGTTCCGCAAGAAGGACAAGGAGAATGCCTACTTCGATAATTACGAGGACTATTGGAGCGACTTGAACACCGCCGCCATGGGCGCCGGGCTCGCGCACCTCGACCTGGAGGAGTTCAGCAAGGCGAAGCGCGAGTTCGACCGCATGACTGGCTACCAGCCCGAGAACGCCGGCGCATGGCAACTGCTCGCGCTGGCACAGCTGAAGATGCGCCTGGCCCGAGAAGCGAAAGAGAGCATGGCCGCATTCAAGAAAGCCTACGCGGCCATTGAGGACGTGGAGAAGCTCCCCGCCGATGAGCGGCGCCTGCTGCGCGAAGGACTCGTGCGCTACGCCGACTACCTCACCGAGGCGGGCATGCGCGATTCGGCGAGAACGGTGGTCGGTCTCGGTGAAGAGCATTTCAGCGAGAACCCCGAGTTCAAGGCGCTGCTGAAGGAGCTCAACTGACCCTCAGTGATCGGCGGTGCGTGCATCGTAGGCCGGATGCGCGCGGAAGAGGCTGTCCTGCAACCGCTCATGACCAGTGGTGCGGCGCGTCAGCTCCATCTGCAGCAAGCGCGCATCGCTCTTCATCCGGTTCCGTAGGCTCTTCGGCTTCAGGAAGGCCATGCACTCGATGCGGTGCTCCTCCATCATGCCACGGCACATGGCGCAGGGCTCGAAGGTGCTCACGAGCAGCAGGCTGTCTCGGTTCAAGGCATTGAAGGCATCGCGGCCCATGGCGCGCAGGGCGTCGCTCACCGCGTTCACCTCGGCATGGCCGGCCGCATCGCCGGTGGCCACTTGCGTGTTGTGCCCGCGGCCGATGACATGATCGCCATAGAGTAGGATGGCGCCTATGGGCACATCGCCTGAGGGAATCGCGGCGAGCCCTTCCTGCCGGAGCAATTCAAGCTGTGCATCACTAATCTCCGCATCGCCGCGCAGCACATAAGCCCGGCGCACCAGGAGCCAACCGGCAATAATCAGCAAGAGCAGCAATGCGGCACGGAAGAGGCGCACGGGGTGAAGGTCGGTGATCCGTACGCATACCAACCTGAAGAAGAGCGGACGAGGGCTCGATGAGGAATGAGGAGGCCCTCACAGCGCCCTGGGACTTACTCCGGCCATTCGAGCTTCACGGTCTTCTTGCGCTGGAAGAGGACACGCCAGATCCAGCGCCCCAGGAAGAAGAGCAGCCAGAAGAACAATGTGATAAGCGCACCCACAATCAGGTAGATGGCCAACGCGCTCTCACCCTCGGGCCCAGCAACAATTAGTGCCCAGACGGTACGAAGCAGCCAGAATGCGAAGAATAGCCAGATCGGAATACACAGTACCGCCAACGCCTTCTTCCACTGCATGCGAGCAAGGTAACGACCGGTTCACGGATCGAAAGTTCGCAAGCGGTAGGCAGGGTCCCCGAAGACGGGAGACCTTGCGGAAGTATTAGTTGATGTGCTGTGGCTGCGCCTGCACGGCTGAACTGGTGAACAGAAGGACGGCGAGCAGAGGTCTCATGCCGTGTTGACGCCCTGCACTGCCATGACGTTGCCGGGGCAGCGTTCTGCGGGGATGAGGTGTCGGGGGCGTTGCGGGTGGTTGGTGGGAAGGGGAATAACGCGCCCATGGCACGCAACCCTTTCCTTAGCCGAGTGAACCTCATTCGCGGCAGGAACATTACCCTAATGAGCTACTTGGCGCTGGCTGCCCATGGCATCGCCACAGGCGGTTCGGGGTTCCTGTTCCTCTTCGCTCTGCAATTGGACCTTGTGAGCATGATCGTGCTATATAGCTCACGGCCACTGGCCATGCGCCGCCACGGCCAACCGAGTGCCATCACGGTCCTCACCGCTAGCGTCCCCCTCATCATCATCAACTACATGTTCGCCCAAGCCCTCGGCTCTGCCCTTGGCGAATACCCGCGCAAAGGCGGCAACATGTTGGAGCGGCCAAGCGCCGTGTGGGGCGATGCGATGATCGCGCTGGCAATCGCCTACCTGGTCGCCATCGCGCTGGACCGCTTCCTTTTCCGACGCGACAAGCTGTTCTGGCAGGAACTGGTGGGTAGCATGATGCGGAAAGGCACGGTGCTGATGCTGATGGGCTACGTTAGTTTCGGACTACTCCTGTGGCTGGGCGAGGAGAACAGCGAATGGATGATCCCCTGCCTGGCGCTGGCGCGCATCGCGTTGGAGTATGTACTGAAGCCGGATCTTGAGAAAGTGGTGGACTAGGGGCTGGGAGCACGATCACAGATCCGCAGGAGTGACTTAATCTCACGACAGCGAGAATTAGATTCGATGCCATGCAACCTGATTGGCCAAATCTGACGCAAGCCGATTTCGAATGGAAACTGGCCCAGTAAAATGCTTATTGCAATAACGTTGCATTGCACAAGACCGTCGGGCCAGCGCTAGAGTTGGGAACCTGTGTCGCGGGGAGGCTGCTCCTTGAGTTCCTCGGCATCAAGGCTCATTGGAAAAAGCCACCGTACAAGCTCGTAAAGGGTTCCAAGACGGGATTCGACATTAATGTGGAAGACTTTGGACTAGAGTTGTACCCTATCTCAACTCTCCGCGATCCTGACTATGAAGTCCTATTGAACTTTATCATTCGCGCACATCGCATTTCACACCTAACGCGCGACCCCGAGCCGGACAGAAATGAGTGGACCTGTAAAGGCGCACCAATCATAGACCGGCTCTTTCGGGAGCACTTCTACACCAAGTTCAAAGACAATCTACCTCCCGATTAGAGGCTAATACTCCACCAACCGCTCCACAGCCGCCTTCAACCGCCCCTTCGGCAGGAAGCCCTGCTCCAGCGGGATGGCAAAGGGCACAGGCGTATCCCAGCTGGCCACGCGCACGATCGGCGCATCCAAATATTCGAAGGCGTGCTCGGCGATGATCGCGGCCAACTCGCCACCGAAGCCAGCGGTGAGCGTATCCTCATGCAGCAGCAGCACCTTGCCGGTCTTCTTCACGCTGGTCAGAATGGTTTCGACATCCAGCGGAACCAGCGTACGCAGGTCTACGACCTCACAAGCCAGCTTCGCTCCGCTCGCTGTGACCATTTCGTCCGCGACTTCTGTTGCCCAGTGCACGCCCATGCCGTAGGTGATGATGCTGAGCGCTGAGCCCTCGCGCACCACACGTGCCTTGCCGAAGGGGATGCCGTACGGCTGTTCAGGAACCGAGCCGGTGATGCTGCGGTACATGGCCTTGTGCTCGAAGAACATCACCGGGTTCGGATCGTCGAAGGCGGTCATGAGCAGGCCCTTGGCGTCGTAAGGGTTGCTCGGGTAAGCCACCTTCAGTCCGGGTGTCTTCACGAACCACATCTCGTTACTCTGGCTGTGGAAGGGCCCCGCACCCACCCCGGCGCCGGTGGGCATGCGCACCACCACATCGGCGTTCTGCCCCCAGCGGTAGTGGATCTTCGCCAGGTTGTTGCAGATCTGCGTGATGCCCTCGCTGACGAAATCGGCGAACTGCATCTCCATCATGGCCTTCATGCCCTTGATGCTGAGGCCGAGCGAGGCGCCCAGGATCGCGCTCTCGCACAAGGGCGTGTTGCGCACGCGATCCTTGCCGAACTGCTCCACGAATCCCTCGGTGATCTTGAACGCACCACCGTACTCCGCGATGTCCTGCCCCATCAACACCAACTCCGGGTGGCGCTCCATGCTCTGGGCAAGGCCTTGCTGGATGGCGTCGATCATGCGCTTCTCAGGGGCGCCGGTCTGGTCCGGTTTCATGGATAACGCAGTAGGTCGACCCGGTGGGTCGACGCTACGGGTGCCATCGGCAACCGTAGCGTACACGTCAGCGACCTCGGCGGTTTCCACCGGCACGGGTTCCGGCTCCTCGAACGCGTGCTTCAGGTCAGCCTCGATGCCATCTTTCAACCGCGTACGGATCTCATCGCGCTTCGCTACGCTCAGCACGCCGATCTTCAGCAGCCAGG
Source organism: Flavobacteriales bacterium (assembly GCA_020635725.1). Lineage (GTDB taxonomy): Bacteria > Bacteroidota > Bacteroidia > Flavobacteriales_F > PHOS-HE28 > PHOS-HE28. Next base: position 165,381 of record JACJZF010000004.1, on the reverse strand, counting down.
CCTCGTAATTCATCACGGGGTCCTTCTTGCCCCACACCTCGAAGAGCTCCTTCGGTACGTACTTGGTGCCGCTGGCCTCCTCGTGACCGCGCATCCTGAAGGTCATGCACTCCACCAGGATCGGACGCGGGTTCTCGCGAACGCTGTCGGCCAGGCGGGCGAGGTTGTCGTACACCTCCAGGATGTTGTTGCCCGCGATCTGCACCGCCTCGATGCCATAGCCCACGGCCTTATCCGTGAAGCTCTTCATGCGGAACTGCTCACTGCTGGGCGTGCTGAGGCCGTAGCCGTTGTTCTCGATGATGAAGAGCACCGGCAGGTCCCACACCGCGGCCACGTTCACGCTCTCGTGGAAGTCGCCCTCGCTGGTGGCGCCATCGCCGGTGAACACGATGGTGCACCGGTTCTCCTTCTTCAGTTTGTGCGCCAGCGCGATGCCATCGGCGATGCCGAGCTGCGGCCCGAGGTGGCTGATCATGCCCACCACTTTATGCTCCTGGCTGCCGAAGTGGAAGCTGCGCTCGCGGCCCTTGCTGTAGCCGGTGGCCTTGCCCTGCCATTGCGCGAAGAGTTTCCGGAACGGCATGTCGCGCGTGGTGAACACGCCCAGGTTGCGGTGCATCGGCAGGATGTACTCGTCGCCGTGCAAGGCCATGGCAGCGCCCACGCTGATCGCCTCCTGACCGATGCCGCTGAACCACTTGCTGATCTTCCCCTGCCGCAGCAGGCTGAGCATCTTCTCCTCGATGATGCGTGGGTAAACCAGCTTCTCGTAGGTCTCGATCAGGAATGCGTCGCTGTGCGTGCCGCGCTCGAATCGGAGCTGGCGGTCCTCGGTGGTCAGTGTGGCCATGGATAGCTGCCTGGGGCAGTCGGGCGCCAAAGGTATCGGAGGCGGTAGGTCTCAGACCGGGTCCACGCTTCCCGGTCCTCACAGCGCGATGTTCAGCCCATCAACCAAGGCATCCCTGTCAACTGACAACGGACAACTGCTCGCTGCATGGTTTGGGCGCCTTGCGGGCTGTCCGCTGTGGTGGCCTTCGCCGCTTCCGCGCCTGGCGCGCTGCGGTGGCTTCCGCTGGTCGCCCCTCCGCCGCTGCCAGGCGCAGGTCGCGGCGCGCGGCCAGCCGCCGCTGCCATCCCGGGCGCGGCACGCTGCTGCACCGTTACTTCGCCGGTGATGGAATCAGGCCATGTCGCCATCATCGCGCCCTGCTTCAACGAGGGGGAAGTGGCCGTTCGCTTCATCCGCGAGTTGGAGCAGGTGCTCGCTGCCCTACCGCTGCATTTCAAGCTCATCCTGGTGGATGATGCCAGCACCGATGGCACCGCCGATCTGCTGGCCCGCACGCGCCTCGTGGCTCCCAATCTGGAGCTTCAGGTCATCGCCCTTCCCTATAACATGGGGCACCAGGAGGCGATCCACCAAGGCCTGATCCACGCCTCGGAGCTGTCGGCCGATCGGTTCATCGTCATGGACAGCGATGGCGAGGACGACCCCACGGCCATCACGGAGCTCTTGGCGGTAACCGATGCGCCCATCGTGTTCGTGGCACGCGGTAAGCGCTCCGAGCCGCCCTTCTTCCGCCTCGGCTACTGGTTCTATCGCCTCCTGTTCCGCCTGGTTGCTGGCCGTAGCATCCGCTTCGGCAATTACAGCCTGATCCACCGCCCGGTGATCGAGGCCGTGCTGGCGCGCTCCTTCACGCATTACGCCGCCTTCCTCTCACGGCAGCGTGTGGCCCAGCGCATCATCGTGCGCGACCGCCGCAAGCGCTTCGATGGCCGTTCCAAGATGGGTTACCATGGCCTGGGCCTTCACGCCTTCCAATCGCTGATGGAATACAGCGACGAGCTGCTGCGCGCCCTGCTCCGCGCCTTCCTGCTGCTCGCCATCGTTTTCCTGCTTTCCATCGCCTTCATCATCGGCATCCGCCTCTTCACCGCGTGGGCCATACCTGGTTGGGCCAGCGTGCTCTCCGCATCGCTCTTCAACGGCACCCTGCTGTGCCTGGGCTTCTTCGCCATCGGCCTGTTAATGGTGAGCAACGCCCGCCGCGATCGCACGGCGCGCCGTCTTTACCGGGTTCTTCCGCCTCGGGAATGAGATACCCGGGCCACGAGCTGCACCTCTTCCGCGAGGCGCTCAACTGGAAGCGCTACTTCGCCAAGGAGCTCTTGCCCCATATCCACGGCGATGTGCTGGAGGTGGGCTGCGGCATCGGCGCCAACGCGGATCACCTGATCAACGCGGCGGTCAAGTCCTGGACCTTCCTCGAGCCCGATGCGGAATTGCTGGGTCAAGTGCCCGATACCATCGCATCACCCATGCTCCTGGGCGCTGAGCGCATCGCAGGCACCATCGCTGCTGTGCAAGGCCGCGACTTCGACAGCGTCCTCTACATCGATGTGATCGAGCATATCCGCGACGCGCGGACGGAGTTGGAGCAGGCCTACAGGGCATTGCGTCCGGGGGGCCACGTGGTCATCCTCGTGCCCGCCTTCAACGCGCTCTTCAGTCCGTTCGATCGCGCGATCGGCCACTACCGGCGCTACACGAAAAGCAGCCTCCGGCAAGAGCTCCCGGCAGAAGCCCAGCTGGTACGATTGCGCTATCTCGACAGCATGGGCGCGATGCTTTCGCTGGGCAATAAGGTCTTGCTGCGCAGCGCAGCGCCCACCGCCGCGCAGATGCGCTTCTGGGATCGCCGCATCGTGCCGGTTTCCCGACTGCTCGATCCCGTCATCGCGCATGGCGTCGGCAGGTCGCTCATCGCCGTAGCGCGGAAGCCGCTCGGTTGAGCGCCTACCTTGCCCCGGTGCGACCCACGCTGCACGACCGACTCTCCTTCCTGCTGGCGGCATCCTTGGTGGCGGCGAGCGTGCTCGCGCTCGGCCTTCGCGTGCAGGTGATGGCCGATCACAGCATCGATTTCGGCGGCTCCGAGCTGAACGTGCTGCACGGCATCCAACGCGTGGTGCGCGGCGAGGCCATCTACATGGATCCCGAGCAGCCGCCATTCGCGGTGGTGCAATACACTCCCGCGTACCACGTGATCACCGGGCGGCTCTGCCGCGCGCTGGGCATCGCCGCGGACGACGCACGCGGCCTGCAACAGATCAGCCGCGCATTCGCGTTGCTCCTCAACCTGCTCACCATGCTGGCCGTCGCGTTGGCCGCACGTGCCGCAGGGGCTGGCCAATGGTCTTCCCTGTCCGCCGCAGCGCTCACGAGCCTGGCGTTCAGCCCGCATTTCTATTCGCGCGTCGATGCGCTGTACGCGCTCTTCTTCGTCTTCGCGGTGCTCTTCATGCTGCGGTGGGCCACGCGTCGCGAAGGCAGGAGCGGCACGCCCGAACTGATACTCGCCGGACTGTGCACGGCACTGGCGCTGCTGAGCAAGCAGACCGCCGTGCTGCTCATCGGGTTGATGCCCCTCAGTCTCCTGGCCATGCGCGCCTGGCGGGCCGCGCTTCTCTTCGTGATCGCCTTCAGTGCCGGTATCATTCTCACCGGACTGCTCCTCCTGCACGGCGAGCGCATGGACCTCTTCCTCACGAACGTGGTCGATGGCCTCCGCAACGGAATCAGCACCGGCTATCTGGAGCATCTCCTGCGCAGTCCGCAGCTTTGGGGCCTTGCCGGCTGGCTCCTCATCGCGCTCTCCCTGGCCTTGCGCTGGCTCCGCGAGTCCTCCCCGCCGCGGCGCCTCCTGGCACTTTGGCTCGCGCCGGTGCTGGTCTTCGGCATTGCCGCTGCGCTGAAATCGGGCAGCGACTACAACTACTTCTTCGAGCTGCTCCTGATCGCCTTCATCGCCTCGGCTGCCTGGCTGCGGCGTGAGTCAGCCCGCGCGCTGAAGCTGCTGCTCCTGGTGCAATGCCTGCTCTTCGCCGGGACACGGCTGCTCGCGTTGCGCGAATGGCGCGTCTCCTTTGGCGATGAGGCCCGACTGCAGCGGGAATGGGACGCCGAGCATCGCATAGGGCAATCGCTTCGGGCAAGCCTATCGGCCCATGAATACATCGTGCTCACCTACCGCAGCCCGCTGGAGATCGAACTGGCGGACCAAGTGCTGGTGGCCCAGCGCGACATCATCCAATGGAGCCAGTCGCCGCCCTTCGACCTGAGCCGCTTCGATGCGATGATGCGCGATGGACAGGTGCGATACGTGATCAGCGACCGGCCGATCGAGGTCATGCACTTCATACAGTGGGACTACGCCCTGGAGCTGGATCGCACCATGGAGGGACGCTGGCTCTATTCCCCCGTCGTGCGCTGAACGTGTCCGGCGAATCGGGATCTTTGGCCCATGCATCGAATGCGCGGGCCCTTGCTGGTGCTGCTGAGCCGACTCTCGGCACTGGCCCTGCTCTACAGCCTCCTACGCCTCGTCTTCGTGCTGCTCAACCGCGATGCCTTCCCGAACGTGCCCATGGCCGCGTACATCGGCGGCGTGCGATTCGATCTCTTCGCCATCGCATGGCTGAACCTAGCCTGGGTGGTGCTCTGCCTGATCAATCCGACAGAACAGGGCTGGTTCGCCCGTCTCAAGCACATCGTCTTCCTGATCCTGAACGCAGCCGGCTTCTTCTTCTCCTGCACCGACCTCGAATACTACAAGTTCACGCTGAAGCGGAGCACGGCCGACCTCTTCGGCATCATGGCCGGCGGCGGCGATACCGGCAGCTTGGCCACCGTGTTCGCATCGGACTACTGGTACATCATCCTGATCTTCCTCGCGTGCCTCTCTCTCGCATGGCTGGCCTACCGGCGGAGCGCACGGCTTCAAGGGAACGCTCCGTTCACGCCGACCAGGGCCATCGCCTGGCGCGTGGTCGCTATAGCCTTGCTCGTGCTCTTCGCGCGCGGCGGCGTGCAGCTCATGCCAATCGGGGTGATGAACGCCGGCGACCACGTACCACCGCCCTATTACGCTGTGGTGCTCAACACACCCTTCACCATCATGACCAGCATCGGCAAGCCTGTGGTGGAAGAGAAGACCTACCTGCCGAAGGAGGAAGCGGATCGCCTGTGGCCCGTGGAGCACCGATACGTACCTGCGAGATTCTGGAGCGATAGCCTCGCTCTGGGAATACCGAAGCTTCCAGCGAAGCCGAACGTGGTCGTGATCATCCTCGAGAGCTTCTCGGCTGCATACAGCGCGCATCTTTCCGGCGGTGAAGGCTACATGCCCTTCCTCGATTCGCTTATGGCGCATGGCCTGAACTTCTCCCGCGCGTATGCCAACGGCCGCCGCAGCATCGACGGCATTCCGGCCATCACCGCTTCCATGCCAGAGCTGATGGACGAGGCCTTCATCACCTCGACCTATGCCCAAACGCCCTTCACTTCCCTGGCAAGCGTGCTCGCCGCCGACGGTTACGCCACGAGCTTCTACCACGGCGGGCGCAACGGCACCATGGGCTTCGACGGCTTCGCGAAGAGCGCGGGTTATGCGCGCTACGTGGGCATGAACGAATACCCTGACCAGAAGGACTACGATGGCGCTTGGGGCATCTGGGACCGGCCTTTCCTACAGTACTTCTCGAAGCAGCTCTCGCAGGAACGCGAGCCCTTCCACAGCACGGTCTTCACGCTGAGCTCGCACCATCCCTATAGGTTGCTGCCCCAGGATGCGGCGCGTTTCAATGGCGGCCCGTTGCCTATTCATGCGTCCCTGCAATACGCCGATGACGCGCTGCGTGGTTTCTTCGCCGCCGCGAGCCAACAGCCCTGGTTCGACCGCACCTTGTTCGTGATCACCGCCGACCACACCGCTGACATCGACCGCACCGGTCAGCATTACAGCGATGCCACGGATTACCATGTGCCGCTGCTCTACTACATGCCATCGGCCATCCGGGACGAGGAGGTCGAACGCGTCACGCAGCACATCGACATCATGCCGACGGTGCTGGACCTCATTGGACATGATCGCCCCTTCTTCAGTTTCGGCAGCAGCGCCCTCCGGAACGAGCGCGCCGCGGTGGCCGTGACCAAGACCACAGGTCGCTATCTGATCATCGATTCGGAAGGAGCGCTTTCCTTCGCGGCGGACAAGCTGGGGGAGCAACACGTTCATTCGCAAGTGGTGCGCACGATGGAAATGGAACGCACGATGCAGGCCGCTGTCCAGCAATTCAACAACCGCATGCTCCGCAACCAGCTCGTGCTTCCATGAAGGTGATGCTCGTGATCAACCCGCTCAGCGGGAAGCGCAAGGCGCCGCAGGTGCAGCAGGCCGCGCTTGACATGGCCCGCGATCACGGCGCGCAGCTGGAAGTGCGGCTGATCAAAGGCCAGGGCGATGGCACACGGTACGCGCAGGAGGCGATCTCCGAGGGCTTCGACCGCCTGATCAGCGCCGGTGGCGATGGAACCCTCAATGCGGTGGCCGCAGGCCTCACCGGAAGCAAGGTTCCTGTAGCCGTGCTCGGCTACGGCAGCGGGAACGGCTACGTGCGATCCCTGCTCCTGCCGCGCGATCTGCGCAAGGCCTTGACCCTTGCCTTCACCGGCACGCCCATGCCTGTCGATGTCTGCTACCTGAACGAACGGCTTTTCGTGGGCACGGCGGGCATCGGTTTCGATGCGCGCGTGGCGGCCGCCTTCGAGCAAAGCGCGCGCGGACCGTGGAACTACATGCGCATCATCCTCAAGGAAGTCTTCGGCGCGATGCCGATGCGCGTGGTGGTGAAGGCCAACCACGAGACCATCGAAGAGCAGGTGCTCATGATGGTCTTCGCCAACTCCCGCGAGTTCGGCAACGGCGCGATCATCTCGCCCGGCTCAGCGGTGGACGACGGACTCGCCGAGCTGCGCATCGTGCGCAAGCCGCCATTCCTGGGGCTGCTGCAAGCCTTCTACCAGCTCTACACCGGCAAGGTGGATAAGAGCCCCTACCTGCGCACCATCGTCACCCGAGAAGCCACGGTGCACCAGGACGGGGATCTCGCCCATTTGGACGGCGAAAGCGCGGTGATCGGGCAGGAAGTGCGCTTCCGGTTGGAGCCGAAGAGGCTGTGGGTGGTGCGGTGAGTTCAGGGCCCGAAACTCTTGCTGGGCTTGCGGCTGGTGTGGCGGATCTGGTAGATGAAGATGGCGTCGCCATCGACTTCGTACACCACGCGATAAGGGAACACGGCCAGCATAGCGTGCCGGAAACGGCCACGACGCTCTTGGAAACCGTGCGGAAAGTCCTGGATGTACTTAAAACAGCGATCCAACTCATCGAGGAAGCGACCGCCTTGACCGGGTGAACGACCTTCCAAATACAATGCTGCTTCCAGCGCGTCCTGCTGAGCACTCGGTTCAACCACGAAGCGGTAGGTCATCACTACTTCAGCCTCTCGCGCAGCAGTCGCATGGACTCTTCCCTGGAGAGACCTTGTGTTTCACCATTGACACGCTTCGTGCGCAATGCCTCCAGCTCGGCGAGTTCAGCATCCGTGAAATCCACGTCCTCCGAGTCGCGGCGCTCGAACAACTCACGAATGCGATCCAACACGCTGCGGTCGTTCTCGTGGAGAAGGCGTTCCATCAGGTTGAGCTTGAGGTCGGAGGTGCTCATGGTCGTTTAGTGATGACCAAAGATAGCCTCAGACAAAGGCTGAGGCCGCCTTATGCGAACCCGCCTTGACGGAGGAAGCTACGTCGAGGTGTCGGTGGAGCGTTCGATATCAAGACAATGGTCAAAGTATGCACGCAGGCTTGGTTGAAAGGGCTCAAAATTCCTTAGCTCATGGTCATACACATGCACGCCAGAGTACAGGCCAGACTTGGAAACCACATAGTCATTCCCAAAGCCATCCTTGCCAATGATCCATTCATCGTCAGGCCATCCGTCGATGCCATCAACCCACTGCATGTGCTCAGCCCGCACTTCCCGATTCCAATCGTCTATCTTCTTGAAGTCGGTGACCAGGGCCCACGCGGCGTGGGAGTGCCTATGGAAAGAGGACAATCCCTCTTCCATCAACCAGTCCGCGATCTGCCTTGTAGCCGCCCTTATCTCCCAGAAAAACTTCACTGCCCCTTCATCTCCCCTCCCGTCTGCCGGTTCCGCTCCTCCTGCATGGGATTCGGGCGGCGACCTTCGCGTTCTCGTTCCTTGAACACATCGAAGCGCGTGGGCACCATGCGCGGTGGCCAGCTGTTGTTGTTGAGGTCGCAATCGGCGGTCTCGAGGAAGGGATCGAGGGTCACGCTCTTCACCTCTTTCCGCTTGACGAAGACCTTGGAGATGTCGTCGCTGATGCGCCAGATCTCGGCGGGTATCCGCTCCACCTCGGTGGTGCCATCGACGTACTCCCATTCGAGGATCAGGGGCATGACCAGGCCACCGATGTTCTTGAAGGAGAGTTCATAGAGATGCAGATCCTCGTCGAGTAAGGCAAGTTCTTCCGGCTTCAGATTCTTCTTCCACTTCTCATAGGCCGTAATGTCACGCTCGGTGGCGGTGAGCGGATCGTAGCTGTTGTAGAAGTCGCGCGTGGCTGGGTCGCGGTCCACGACGAAGTCGAGCTTCGCATCGATGTTGCGCTGGCGGCTGAGGTCGGGCACCTCGCGGGCCTTGTCGCCGCGCTTCTCTCTCTCGGCCAGCAGCGGATCACGCGGGTCCATGCGCTTGTAGCGGAGCTTCTCCAGGCTGATGTCCACGTGGTCGGTGGTGTAGAACCAGCCGCGCCAAAACCAGTCGAGGTCCACGCCGCTGGCGTCCTCCATGGTGCGGAAGAAGTCGGCCGGCGTGGGGTGCTTGAACTTCCAGCGCTCGCAATAGGTCTTGAAGGCGTGGTCGAAGAGCTCGCGGCCCATCACCGTTTCGCGCAGGATGTTGAGCGCGGTGCAGGGCTTGCCGTAGGCGTTGTTACCGAACTGCGTGATGCTCTCGCTGTTGGTCATGATGGGCTCGATGCGCGCCTTCACCTTGTCCGGTGCGGCGTTGGGGTCACCCTTCATGTAATCGACGATGTTGCGGGGCTTGCCGCGCCAGCTGGGGTAGTCCTTGTCCCATTCCTGTTCGGTGAGGTATTGCACGAAGGTGTTGAGGCCCTCGTCCATCCAGGTCCACTGCCGCTCGTCGGAGTTGATGATCATGGGGAAGAAGTTGTGCCCCACTTCGTGCGTGATCACGCCGATCATGCCATACTTGGTGCGCTCGCTATAGGTGCCGTCCTTCTCGGGGCGGCCGCCGTTGAAGCAGATCATGGGGTACTCCATGCCGATGCGGTCGGTGTGCACGCTGATGGCCACGGGGTAGATGTAGTCCGCCGTGAACTTGCTGTAGGTCTTGATGGTGTGCGCCACGACCTTGGTGCTGTACTGCTCCCAGAGCGGATTCCCTTCCTTGGGGTAGTAGCTCATGCAGAGCACGTTGTTGGTCTTCACGGGCTGGTTCATCGCGTCCCAGATGAACTTGCGGCTGCTGGCGAAGGCCACATCACGCACGTTCTTGCTCTTGTACACCCAGGTCTTCGTTCCGCTGCTGCGCTCCTTCTCGTTATCAAGCGCTTCCTCCGGGGTGACGATCATGACCGGCTTGGTGCTGGTGCGCGCCTGTGCGAGTCGCTTCTGCTGCGCGGATGAGAGCACGCTCGATGCGTTCGACCATTCGCCGGTGGCGGCGACGATGTGATCGCTTGGCACCGTGATGCTGAGCGTGTAGTCACCGAAGTCGAGGGTGAACTCGCCGGCGCCGAGGAACTGCTTGTGCATCCAGCCGCTGTAATCCATGTAGGCGCACATGCGCGAGTAGAAGTGCGCGATGGTGAAGAGGTAGTTGTCCTCGTCGGGGAAGTACTCGTAGCCGGCGCGGCCACCCCACTTGGAGCGGTCGTTGATCCAGTTCCACCACATCACCTTGAAGCTGAAGGTGGCGCCGGGCGCGAGTGGCTTCGGCAGATCCACCCGCATCATGGTCTTGTTGATCGTGTACTTCAACTTGCCGCCGCTGGCATCGGTGACGCTGGTGATCTTGTAGCCGCCGTCGAAGGGGTGCACCCACTTCTCGATCTGCGAGATGCTCACGCTGTCGCCGATGGTTCCGGTACGCGTGGTGTTGTGGTCGCTGTTCGGCTCGAAGATGTTCTGGTCGAGCTGCAGCCAGAGGTAGTCCAGCTTGTCGGGACTCTGGTTGTGGTAGGTGATGTTCTCCCAGCCAGTGAGCTTGGGGAGCACGCCTTCCTCGGCCTTGGGCTCGGTAATCTCTACGTGGATGTCGTAGTCGGCCTTCATCTGCCAATAGGCATGGCCGGGGGCTCCGCTCGCCGTGCGCTGCTCGTTCGGCGTGGGCAGTTCCTGGTCGAGCTGGCGGAACTTGTCGCGGCCGTAGCGCGGGGAATCCTGAGCAAGGGCGAAGTTGCAAAGGGCAATCAGGAGGCAGGCGGAGACGAGGCGATTCAACATGAAGGCGAAAGTACATGTGGGGTTCTCACCGCAAAGACGCGAAGGCCGCGGAGCGGGACCGCCTCGTCGACTCTGGGTTCCTCAGCGCCTCCAGGCCTCTGCGGTGAACGCCTTTCTCGAACTTTGCTCCCATGAAGGCCCTGCTGTTCGCCGCATTCCTCGCGTTCGCCCCGCACGACTTCTTCGTCTCCATCCTCACCATCCGTCACTCCCCTGCCACGCATACCCTCGACCTCACCTGGCGGATGACCGCGCACGACATCGAGCACGCGCTTTCGGATCGCGCGGAGCTGAAGCTCGGATCGGAAAAGGAGAACCCGAAGGCCGATAGCCTTTTGAACCGCTACTTCATGGAGCATCTGACGCTCTTCCAAGAGAAGCAGCTCACGTGGAAATGGATCGGCAAGGAACTCGACGGCGAAACGCTCTATTGCTACTTGCAGGTGGAAGGCATCGACTCACCGAACGGCTTGATGGTCGGCAACACGCTGCTGCAGGATGTCTTCGCGGAGCAGCAGAACTTGGTGCATGTTGAAGGCGAGAAGCTGCCGACGCGGTCGCATACGTTCATTCAGGGGAGTTCATCGCACTCGTTCAAGTGGTGATCTCTCTGTCGGGAATTCCCAGAGGACTTCGTGGTGGCAATTCTGGAAATAGTCCGGGAGGTTGCCAGGAGATATGGATGGACAGCGCCACCTTGCTGGAGGCTGGCAGGACGTAGATCCCGCGCCGCCGGTGAAGAAATGCGGCCGCAAGAAGAAGCAGCGGGGCGAAGGCGGGGAGGCCCCGGTGAAGGTGCCCGGCAAGCACGGAAGAGCGAAGGGGGCGGAGTGGAGAAGTCGGATTATAAGTCACGAAAGGGCTATATTTGTCCCTTCTGTGACATAGATGAACTATCTGGAGTTCGCAGCGCATTTCGTCCATCGTCCGTGCTTTACCGCGCGGGATGCGGCGCTGCGGTTTCCGGGCTTCGATGACCGCCAGCTTCACCGCTGGCAAGTGAGGGGTCTGCTGCGCCTGCTGCGCCGTCCCTACTACCGCCTTACCGCCCGGCCCTGGTCGCAACATGACCGTTGGGTGGTGGCGAACGCCTTGTACCGCCCTTCCTACCTCTCGCTGGAGACCGGTCTGGCGCATCACGGTTTCATTCCCGAAGGCGTGTTCCACCTGAGCAGCATCACCACGCGCCACACGCGCAGGTTCACGCTGGAAGGCATGCTGCACCACTACCGGGCGGTGCCCACCACTTGGTTCTTCGGCTACACCCTGCTGGAGCGCGACGGACAGGTGGTGCGCATGGCCACGCCGGAGAAGTGCCTGCTGGACCTTCTGCACCTCGAACCCGGCCTGCGCGGGCCTGACGACTTCGCGGCCATGCGCTTCGACCGGGCCGGCATCCGTGCCGCGATCGATTCGCAGGTGTGGGCGGATTACCTCGCCCTTTCCACGAACCAGGCGCTGCATCGTCGGGCGCGCGCCTTCCAACGCTGGTTGACATGATCACGCTCGCGGAGATCAAGAAGCCGTACCCCGAGGCGCTGCATGTGCATGAGGGTTTCCTGCTGCGGGAGTACCTGCAGCACCGTATCCTGGGTATCATCTTCAGCTCACCCCACGCGGAGAAGCTCGTGTTCCTGGGCGGCACCTGCCTCCGCATCGTGCACGGAAACCGGCGCTTCAGCGAAGACCTCGACTTCGACAACCGCGGGCTGAGCAAGGACGAGTTCGCCGCTGTGGGCGCATTGGTGAAGCATGAACTGGAACTGGAGGGCTACGAGGTGACCGCGGAAATGGCCGGCTTCGCCGCCTTCCGCTGCCTGGTGCGACTGCCAGGGCTCTTGTTCCACCACGGTCTTACCGGGCATAAGGAGCAGAGCATCCTGATCCAGCTGGACACCGAGCCGCAGCGCTATGACTACGATACCGAGCCGTGGTACCTGGCGCGGTGGGATGTGCGGCAGGATATCCGTTGCTGTCCGCTGCCGTTGTTGCTCGCGCAGAAGTGCCACGCCATCATGGACCGCAAGCGCGCCAAGGGCAGGGACTTCTTCGATGTGTCCTTCCTACTAGGTCTGAACGTGGAGCCCGACCTGGGCTATGTGCAACAGAAATTGGGGCTGGGAACGCGGCAGGCCCTGGCGCAGGCCTTGCTGGACCGTTGCGCACAGCTCGACCTGGAAGCGCTGGCCACCGATGTGGAGAAGTTCCTCTTCGATGCGAACGGGCGCCTGGGTGTAACGCGCTTCCCCCAGCTGATCCGCCAACACTGGCTCGCCCGATGACCCGCCCCGAGAAAGCCGCCTTCGTCTCCCGCACCCTCGCCGAGCTCTACCCGCGCACGAGCATCCCGCTCGATCACGCCGACCCGTACACGCTGCTGGTGGCCGTGGTGCTCAGCGCGCAATGCACCGACAAGAAGGTGAACGAGATCACGCCGCTGCTCTTCGCCAAGGCACGCACGCCGCAGCAGATGGTGAAACTGAGCGTGCAGGAGATCGAGGACATCATTCGACCGTGCGGCTTGGCACCGGCGAAGGCGAAGGGCATCCATGGCTTGAGCGAGATTATTCTGAAGAAGCATGTTGGCAAGGTCCCCGACACGATGGAGGAATTGGAAGCGCTGCCCTCCGTGGGACATAAGACCGCCAGCGTAGTGATGGTGCAGGCCTTCGGCGTTCCTGCCTTCCCGGTGGACACACACATCCATCGCCTGGCTTGGCGTTGGACGTTGAGCACTGGAAAAAGCGTCGAGAAGACCGAGGCCGACCTGAAGAAGCTCTTCCCAGAGAAGGATTGGGCGGATCTGCACCTGCGCATCATCTACTTCGGTCGCGAGTACTGTCCGGCGAAAGGCCATGACCCGCGCAAGTGCCCCATCTGCTCGGTGATCGGGCGGAAAGAGCTCTTCGACTGATCTTCGCGACATGGGTGCCCTGGGCTACTATCTCGCGCTGCCATTCATCTATGGCATCTCGCTGCTGCCCTTCCCGCTGCTCTACCTGCTGAGCGACGGGGTGTACTTCCTGATCTACCGTGTGCTCGGTTATCGCAAGGGCGTGGTGCTCAGCAACCTGCGCAACAGCTTCCCGGAGAAGAGCGAGGCAGAGATCCGGGCCATAGCCAGCCGCTTCTACCGCTGGTTCTGCGACCTTACGCTGGAGACCCTGAAGACCCTGACCGTTTCACCGGCCGCGGTGCGGCGCCGAGTGAGCCTCGAGGGCATGGAGGTGCTGGAGGGTTATGCGATGCGCAACCAGAGCATCATCTTGGTGCTCGGTCATTTCGGCAACTGGGAGCTGGCCGGGGCGCGCTACAGCCAGGAGAAGACCATCCCGCAGCTCTACGTGATCTACCACCCGCTGCAGAACCGCTGGTTCGACCGGCTCATCCACTATATGCGCACCCGGCATGGCACCCGGCTCTACACCATGCGCGAGACCTCCAAGAGCATGATCCGCGACCGGGGCCTGCTCACCGCCACGGCCTTCATCGCCGATCAGACACCCTCGCCAGAGCGCGCCTACTGGATGACTTTCCTCAACCAGGATACCCCGGTCTTTCTTGGCACCGAGGCACTTTCGCGGAAACTGGGCTACCCGATCGTGTACATCAGCATCTCGCGACCCAAGCGCGGATACTACCGCATGGTAGCCGAGACTCTGGTCGACGACCCGAAGGCCACCCAAGAGGGTGAGATTACTGTCACACATACACGGCGTCTGGAACGCGATATTTGCAGTCACCCGGAGCTCTGGTTATGGACGCACCGCCGATGGAAGCACAAACGACCGCCAGCCAGCCCTTCGCCGGCAAAGTGACGGTGAAGCATACTGGCGAACGCAAGGACCTGATCCTGGCGACGCGCCCGTTCGCGCATGAGAAACGTGCGCTGAGCTGGATACACCTGTTCCTTTCCGTGGCCGTGACCGTCGGCTTCTATTTCGCCACGGTGATGCTTGACCCCTGGTGGGCCAAGGCCTTCTTCGGCGTGCTCACCGGCCTCGCGCTGGTACGCCTCTTCATCCTCTACCACGACCATCAGCACAAGAGCATCCTGAACCGCAGCAAGCCCGCCGAAGCCTTCTTCTGGTTCTTCGGCATGTGGATGCTTAGCCCGCCGAGCATCTGGAAGCGCAGCCACGACCACCACCACAAGCACAACTGCAAGCTTTACACGAGCAGCATCGGTTCCTTCCCGGTGGTGACGGTCGAGAAGTATCGGACGCTGAATCGGGGAGAGCGTTTCGCCTACCGCTTCATCCGCAGCCCCTTCGCCATCGGCTTCGGCTACGTGTTCGTCTTCATCATCGGCATGTGCCTGAACAGCTTCATCAGCAACCGGGGCAGGCACTGGGATAGCCTCATCACCTTGGTGTTCCACGCCGCGCTGGGCTGGGCCACCTGGTACTTCCTGGGCTGGGAGAATCTGGTCTTCGCGTTCTTCCTGCCCTACCTGGTCACCTTCGCCTTGGGCAGTTACCTGTTCTACGCCCAGCACAACTTCCCGGGCACCGTGTTCGCCGACAAGGACGGCTGGAGCTACGTGAAAGCCGCCTTGGACAGCAGCAGTTACATGAAGATGAACCCGGTGCTGCAGTGGTTCACGGGCAACATCGGCTTCCACCACATCCACCACCTCAACGCGCACATCCCCTTCTACCGCTTGCCGCAAGCCTTCAAGGCCATCCCAGAGCTGCGTGAGAAGGCGAAGGTGACCAGCCTCTGGCCGAAGGACATCATCGCCTGTTTCCGGCTGAAGGCGTGGGACCCGGCGCTGCAGCGCATGGTGACCCGGCGCGAGCTGCGCCAGCGCATGGCCCTTTAACACGGACGCCCCTCGAAAGGGGCGTCCAGCGATGCGGGCTCCGGAGAGCGATCAGTTCAGGACCAGCCTCACCTCGCCGATCGGCGGCGCCTCAACCGCCTGCACCGCTTTGGAATAGCCCAGGATCAGGCGTAGGGTACTGGCGCGGGGGCCGGGTTGGAGGTCGATGGTCATGTTGCGATTACGGCGTTTGGCACGCGGGGTAGAATGCGTCATCGAGACGATTTTGGTGGTTTGGATGCTAGGTGAACGGCACCCCGCCGCGCCATATTGCCCGGTGCCCCAAAAAGCGGGGGCGCCCTTCCGGACGCCCCCTCCCATTCCACTCGGACGGGATGCTAGACCCGTTCCAGGGCGATATCGTGCTTGTCGATGAGCTTGCGCATGTTGATCAGCGCGTAGCGCATGCGGCCCAGTGCCGTGTTGATGCTCACATCGGTGTGCTCGGCGATCTCCTTGAAGCTCATGTTCAGGTACGTGCGCATAATCACCACCTCGCGCTGCTCCTCGGGCAGATGGTCGATGAGCTTGCGCACATCGGCATCGATCTGGCCGTTCACCAGGCGCTGCTCCGCGTTCTGGCCGGGCTGCTGGATCGCGGCGAACACGTCGTGGTCGTCGTTCCCCCGCACCAGCGGCATCTTCTTGCTGCGCCGGAACTGGTCGATCACCAGGTTATGCGCGATGCGCAGCACCCATGGCAGGAACTTGCCCTCCTCGGTGTACTTCCCGCCCTTCATGGTGTTCACCACCTTGATGAAAGTCTCCTGGAAGAGATCCTCGGTGAGCTCGCGATCGCGCACCAGCAGGTAGATGTGCGACCACACCTTCCGCTTGTGGCGGTGCAGCAGGGTCTCGAAGGCGGATTCATCGCCTTGGAGGTACTTCAGGACGAGTTCCTGGTCGTCAATGGAAACCGTCGCCTTCTGGAAGCGCTTTGGTAGCATGGCCTTACCCGTTTTGGTCCGTGATGGATCGAGAACGTCAGGGTAGAGGTCAGGCTATCGGCGAAACGGTTGTTAAGTAATGCCCTGCGGGCGGTGTGGACGCTATTCAGACGCGTACGCTAGGTGAAACGTTGCCCAGATGTGGTTATTGCACGCATTGTGGAATATTCCGAGAACAGTCCCAAAGATAGGTGGGCACGGCCCTCTGCGGGGGCACCGGTCGCTAATTTCGCCGCCCCTTTCCTGAAGGCACCCCATCCCTTGCCCGCCCGTACCACCCGCCCCAGTCCTGAGACCCTGCAGAAGCTCCGCAAAGGCAGCATCCGGGTGGAGGGCGCCCGCGTCCACAACCTGAAGAACATCGATGTGGAGATCCCGCGCGGCCGGCTGGTGGTGGTCACCGGCCTGAGCGGCAGCGGAAAGAGCAGTTTGGCCTTCGACACGCTGTATGCCGAAGGCCAACGCCGTTACGTGGAGAGCCTGAGCAGCTATGCGCGCCAGTTCATGGGCCGGCTGGAGAAGCCCGATGTGGACCGGATCCTGGGCATCAGCCCGGCGATCGCCATCGAGCAGAAGGTGCAAACGAGCAATCCGCGGAGCACCGTGGGCACCAGCACCGAGGTGTACGACCATCTGAAGCTGCTCTTCGCCCGCGCGGGCCGCACCATTTCACCGGTGAGCGGGCAGCAGGTGCGACGCCACACCGTGGAGGATGTGGTGGCCGGCTTGAACAGCTACCCCGACGGCGGCACCGTGCTGATGCTGGCCCCGCTGGCCATCCCGGCCGGACGCTCGGTGAAGGAGCACTTGGATATCCTGCAGCAGCAAGGGTATGCGCGTGTGCATGATGGCGAGCGCGTGCACCGGATCGAGGACCTGCTGAAGGAGAAGAAAGCGCTGAAGGGGACCTGGTTCCTGGTGGTCGATCGCCTCTCGGTGGCCGCTGGGGATCTGGAGAACGAAGGACGGACGGCGGACAGTGCGGAGACGGCCTTCTTCGAGGGGCAGGGCGAGTTGATCCTGCTGGGCGAGGACGGCCGCCAGATGGGCTTCAGCGACAAGTTCGAGGCCGATGGCATCCGCTTCGAGGAGCCCACGCCGAACCTCTTCAGCTTCAACGACCCTGTGGGCGCCTGCCCGAAGTGCGAAGGCTACGGCAATGTGATCGGCATCGACGCCGACCTGGTGATCCCGGATAAGCGCCTGAGCGTGTACGACGATGCGGTGGCCCCATGGCGCGGCGAGAAGCTGAGTGAATGGAAGCGCGACTTCATCCGCGACAGCGCCAAGCACGATTTCCCGATCCACCGCCCCTATCGCGAGCTCAGCGCCGATCAGCGCAAGCTCCTTTGGCATGGCGCGCGCGGCGTGGCCGGCATCGACCGGTTCTTCCAATACGTGGAGGAGAAGAGCTACAAGATCCAGTACCGGGTGCTGGGGAGCCGATACCGCGGCAAGACCACCTGCCCCGAGTGCGAGGGAACGCGCCTGCGGAAGGAGGCCCGCTACGTACAGGTGGGCGGTCAGGACATCACGGAACTGGCACGCATGCCCATCGACGAGTGCCTGCGCTTCTTCCAAGCGCTTGAGCTCGATGATCAGCAGCAGCGCATCGCCGAGCGGTTGCTCAAGGAGATCACCAATCGCCTGAGTTACCTATCGGACGTAGGCGTGGGCTACCTCACGCTCGACCGGCGCAGCAACACTTTGAGCGGTGGGGAGACGCAACGCATCGACCTGGCCACGTCGCTGGGCAGCAGTTTGGTGGGCAGCATGTACATCCTCGATGAGCCTAGCATCGGCCTGCATCCGCGGGATACCGAGCGCCTGATCGGGGTACTGAAGCAATTGCGAGACCTGGGCAACACGGTGATCGTGGTGGAGCACGACGAGGAGGTGATGCGTGCAGCGGACCACATCATCGACATGGGTCCGATGGCCGGCAGCCATGGCGGCGAGGTGGTCTTCAGCGGTGCTTTCGAGCAGCTGATCGAGAGCGATGGGCTCACGGCTCGCTATCTCACCGGCCGCGAAGCGATTCAACCACCTGCACGCCGCAGGCCCGTGCGCGACAAGCTGCTTCTGAAGGGCGCCCGCGAGCACAACCTGAAAGACATCGATGTGGCCTTCCCGCTGCACATGCTTACCGTGGTCACCGGTGTGAGCGGCAGCGGGAAGACCACCTTGGTGAAACGCATCCTCCACCCTGCCCTCAAGCGGCACATCGAGGGATTCAGCGAGCGGCCGGGTGAGCACAGCGCTTTGGAAGGCGACCTGGCCCGGATCGAGGCCGTTGAGCTGGTTGACCAGAACCCGATCGGCCGGAGCAGCCGCAGCAACCCCGTGACCTACGTGAAGGCCTGGGACGAGGTGCGGCAGCTCTTCAGCGAGCAGGAGATCGCCAAGGTGCGCGGCTACAAGCCGAGCCACTTCAGCTTCAACGTCGATGGCGGGCGCTGCGAGGTGTGCCAGGGCGAGGGTGAGGTGCGCATCGAGATGCAGTTCATGGCCGATATCAGCCTGACCTGCGAATCATGCAAGGGCCGCCGATTCAAGGACGAGGTGCTGGATGTGCGTTTCCAAGGCCGTGATGTGGCCGAGATCCTGGACATGACCGTGGATGACGCGCTGGCCTTCTTCCAGACGCACAGCGGCGTCTCCGCCTGCGCCCGAATCGTGCAGAAGCTCCTTCCCTTGCAGGAGACCGGCATGGGCTACGTGAAGCTCGGGCAGAGCAGCAGCACGCTGTCCGGTGGTGAGGCGCAGCGCATCAAGCTGGCCAGTTTCCTCACCAAGGGGCAGGATGAGAAGCCCACGCTCTTCATCTTCGATGAGCCCACCACGGGCCTGCACTTCCACGACATCGCCAAGCTGCTCAAGGCGCTGCACATGCTCATCGCCAACGGGCACAGCGTGATCTGCATCGAGCACAACACCGAGGTGATCAAGTGCGCCGATCACGTGATCGACCTGGGACCCGAGGGCGGCGACGGAGGCGGCAGGCTGCTCTTCACCGGAACGCCGGAAGAGCTCGCCGAACAGCCCTCGCATACGGGAAGGGCGCTGGCTGTTTCGATGAAGCGGCACCCTTCGCAGGCCGCTCAGCGCAGCAGCGTGACGTGACCAGTGTGGGTGGTCTCCGAGCCGTCTTTGCAATAGGGCTTGTAGGTGATGATGACGAAGTAGGTGCCATCCGGGACCGTCTGCCCTACGTTGTCCAGCTTGCCATTCCAGCCCACGGTGCTACTCGCGCTGCTGAACACCTTCATGCCCCAGCGGTTGTACACATCCATGCGGAACGAGGCGGCATCGATGTTCTCCGGAAGGAAGACCTCGTTCACCGCATCGCCGTTCGGGGTGAAGACGTTGGGGATGATCGGATCCGCGCTGGAGAGCAGCGCAACGCGCACCTCTACGGTATCGCTCACCGTGCAACCCGCTGCATCGATCGCCGTGTACCAATAGGTGCCCGCCACCGACGCATCGATTGTCGCCGTAGTGGCGCTGTTGCTCCATAGCACCTGCTGCGGCGCGAAGGGTGTTGAAAGCGCCGCGCTCTCGCCCGGACAGAGATCACGGTCAACCAAGGCGGCATAGGTCACCGGCGGGGTCACGGTCACGGTGTCGCTGCCCGTGCAGAATCCGTCCGTTACAACAACCGTGTACGTCCCCGCCTCGGATACCGTGATCATAGAGGTACCCTCTCCCGTGCTCCAGGCGTACGTGTCGAATCCTGTTCCGGCATCGAGCGTGGCAAGGCCATCCTGGCAAAGTCCGATCGGCGAGGTCAAATCGAGCTCGATTCCCGGTATTCCGATATCGATGGATTGGGAGATGAACACCGTATCGACGCACACGGGATCGATCACCCCGAGCGTGATCGAGTACACACCCGGGGAACCGAACGCATGCACCGGATTCGCCGCCGTTGAAACGGTGTTGTCACCGAAGTACCAGATGAAGCTCGTGCTGCCCGTGCTCGAATTGAAGAGCTGCACCGAAGCGGCGTCGCAGCTGCCTGTTGGCTCCGCCGAGAAGGCCGGTTGCATCACCAGCGGTTCCACCACGGAGACCTCGAGATAAGCCGTGTCGACCGCCTGGCAGAGACCCTGCACATCGGTGGTGCCGATCAGCGTTACCGTGTACGTCCCGGGTTCGTCGTACACATGCGCGAGCGTCGTCTCCGTGCCCAGGGTGCCATCACCCAGGTCCCACGCCCAGTCCGTGGCGGTGCCCACTGCGCTGAAGACGATCGGCTCGGTGATGCATGCGCCGGTGGCCGAGCTGCTCGCATCAATGACGACCTGCACGCTCTGCTCGAAATCGATCTTGAACACCGCCAGGTTGCACGAGTTGAAGCCGGCGTTGTTCGTCGCGCTCCAGGCACCCGGCGTGGTTGGGAAGTCGCTGTTGTTCCAGCAACCGGCGCAGACCGCTTGGTATACCACGCCGTTCTTGTCGAAGCGGGAGGTGCCACCATCCACGTGCTCGCCGCTCAGGGTGCCTCCGTAATAGGTCGCATAGGCCAGCGATTCCGCATCGGCATTCAGCACCATCAGGTAGAAATCGCTGCCATCGGTGGTGGATTGGAATGCATCGGGCGTGAGGGGCAGCCCGACGGTGGTGCTGGAATTCGGTTGGCCGAAGTTGTTCACGTCGCCGCCCCAGCCGCTGAAATAGATCTGGCCGCAATCGCTGACCAGAAAGGCCGCTGGCGAGATATCCTCGGTCCCGTTCGAACCGACGCGCGTGGACCAGACCGAAGAGGACAGGTCGCCGCTGAGCTTGTGGATGAATTGCGAGGCGAACGGATTCGCGTAAACGCCAACGCTCACGGGGTACGCTCCATGCGTTTGCCCGACCACGTACACGTTGCCTGCGAGATCGACCTGCACGAAATAGCTCTGGTCGTGCGCCGAAGTCCCGAGGTAGGTGGATCCATCGAGCGTTCCTGCGGCATCGTACCGATGGATGTATCCGTCGACCATGCCAGAGAAGCTGGATTGGTATGCAGGACCGGCCATCGGCAGGTTGGCGCTTGTCGTGCCTCCGGTGACATAGAAATGGCCATCGCCTCCCTGCTGCACGCCGAAGGCGGATTCATCAGCCGACCCGCCGATGTAGGTGGCCCAGAGCAGGTCGGTGAGCATGGGGTCGAGCATGCACACATAACCATCCTGCCCTCCTCCGATCGCCGGTTGCGCCGCCCCCGGTGAAGTAGGCATGTCCGCGCTGAGGGTGCTGGTGACCACCACCGGACGTTCCTGCTGATCCAGGATGATCTCGCCCCTGAAGGGATCGCCATAATTGTAATCGAGCTGCGCGGCGAGGTTCAGTCCGTCGGCTTGCGACCCGCCGATATAGGTGCTGCCCAGGAGCTGTGTCGCATCGGCGCTGAGGTGCGCGATCACCAGGTCCGAACCGGAAAAATGAGTGTAGCCCTCGTTCACGATGAAGAAGATGGCCGGCCCCGCGCCGAAGGTGGCATCGTAGCATCCTGCGGTCGTGGGCCAATCGGAAGAGCCTGAGGTGCCCATGACATAGAGCTCGCCGAGGCTGTTGGCCACCATGCTGTGCGGACTCTCATTGCCCGCGCTTCCGCCTAGATAGGTGCTCCAGATCAACGAAGTCCCATCCGGCGCGAATTTGGTGATGGACATATCGATCACATCGCCGGCGAAGGCATCCTGCTGCACGCCGAGCGTCACGGGGTAACCCGCACCGAAGGCGATACCGCCACCGTAGAGATGCCCGTCGTCATCATAGGTCGCAGTGAATCCGAAATTGTTCGCGGAGCTGCCGGAGTAACTGCCGAAGATCACCGTCGGATCGATGACCAGGACGCTCTCCCGATCGTAACCATCGGGGAATACGAAGCCCACGCGATCTCCGTCCTGGATGAACTCGCACCGAACAGGAACACGACCGGTGCTGGTCTCGGACCACGCCACCGGCCGCTGTTCGATCACCGTGCCCGCGCTGGTCCGCACGTAGGTCATCCCATCCCTTACCTCCAACCCATCCTGCCCCTCGTAACGCAGCATGATGCGAGCGGCATCGGCGCCAGGTTCCACGACCCAGTCATACTTCAATCCGCTCTCACCATGGATCCGAAGCGCGATCCCGGGATAGACCTCCTGCAGTTCCAATGCTCCGTACACCCCTACCCCGCCTGCCCATTTGCTGCGATCAGCGCCAAGGAAGTAGTTCGCATAGTGCGACCGGCGCGCGGAGGGCATCGCACGACCGGCCTCCCCGCCTTCAAAATGGACCCTGAACGCATGGCGATGGAACGGCTCCTGCGTCGGTCCCGGCGCCGACGCATGCTTCGGGCCACCGCTCCGCAACACATACGTGAACGCCGACGGCTCCACGAATACCGCTCCACCCGGTGTCAATGCGCGGTACAGCACCTGCTGCGGCCACTGGCCCTTATTCTCATGGAATTCCAGTCCGGTATCGCCAGCGTGGGAATGATCATGCGCCCTGACCATCGCTGGCAAGGAGATCACAAGAAGCAGCGAACAGATGTGCAAGGGAGGGCGCATGCCAAACGGGATATGGAGGTTGACGCACGGCGCAGCGGCTCCGTGGCCCAGCGAAGTTCGCCACGGGCGCTGAATGCACCTACCGGAATTGCAGCTCGTACAGCTTCCGGTACGCGCCATCCTGCGCGAGCAGCTCCTGGTGGCTGCCCTGCTCGATGATGCGGCCCTTATCCAGCACCAGGATACGGTCCGCGTGCTGCACCGTGCTGAGGCGGTGCGCGATGACGATGCTCGTACGCCCCTTGGTGATCCGCTCGGTGGCCTGCTGGATCAGCTGTTCGCTCAGGCTATCCACGCTGCTGGTGGCCTCGTCGAGCACGAGCACCTTGGGCTTGTGCACGCACGCGCGGATGAACGAGAGCAGCTGGCGTTGGCCCGTGCTCAGGATGCCGCCGCGCTCCCCCACCTCGGTATCGTACCCCATGGGCAGCCGCGCGATGAACTCGTGCGCCCCGACCTCCTTGGCCGCACTGATCACCTCTTCTCGGGAGATGGTCGGATCGTTCAGCGTGATGTTGTTATGGACGGTATCGCTGAACAGGAAGACATCCTGAAGCACCACGCTGATGCTCCCCCGCAGTTCGCTCAGCCGATAGTCGCGGATGTCGGTGCCATCCAGGTACACCGCGCCTTTCTGGAAGTCGTAGGCCCGGCTCAGCACATTGATGATGCTGCTCTTGCCGCTGCCGGTGGCGCCCACCAGCGCGATCATCTGGCCGGCCTTCGCCTCGAAGCTCACATCCTGCAGCACGAAGGGATCATCGCCGCCACCGGTGCCATCCGTGTACGCGAACCAGAGGCCATCGAAGCGGATATCGCCACGCAGCCCCTCGGCGGACCTCGTTCCTTCATCCACCAGATCAGCTTGCGTATCGAGCACCTTGAACACGCGCTCGCTGCCCACCATGCCCATCTGCAGCACATTGAAGCGGTCGGCCAGTTGCCGGATGGGCCGGAAGAGCATGTTGATGAACAGGATGTACGCGAAGACCTCCCCGACGGTGGTGAAGCCCGCCAGCACATCCTTCACGCCCCACCACACGAGGAAACCCAGCGAGATCGCGCTCAGCACCTCCACCACCGGGAAGAAGATGCTGTAGGCCAGCACGCTGCGGATATGCGCCGCGCGGTGCTCCCTGTTGATCGCCTTGAACCTCTGGAACTCCTGCTCCTCGCGGCCGAAGAGCTGCACCACCGCCATGCCCTGGATGTGCTCCTGCACGAAGGTGTTGAGCCGCGCCACCTGCGTGCGCACATCCTGGAAGCTCTTCTGGATGCTGTTCTTGAAGATGTTGGTGCTCCAGAGCAGCAGCGGGATCGGCACGAGGCTCAGCAGGGCGAGCTTCCAGTTCACCACGAACATCACCGCCACCACGACGAGCAGCTTCAGGATATCGCCCATGATCATGAGCAGGCCCTGCGAGAAGATGTCGTCGATGGTCTCGATGTCGCTGATCACGCGGGTGACGAGCTGGCCCACGGGTGTGCGATCGAACCAGCGCAGCTTGAAGCCGACGATGCGCGTGTAGAGCTGCTGGCGCAGATCGAAGGTGACCGCCTGCCCGAGCCAAGCCGTCCAGTAGGCCTGGTAGAATTGCACGATGGTCTCCAGCACGAGCAGGCTGAACACGATCATGGTCACGATCCACAGGCCACGCGCATCGCCGGTGAGGGCGTAGTCATCGATCATATCCCCCATTAGCAGAGGCCGAACAACACCCAGCCCGGCAAGCAGGATGGTCAGCGCGAAGGCGGTCCAGAAGAGCGCGCGGTACGGCTTGGTGAACGCGAATACGCGCCCGAAAAGCTTACGGTCGAAGGCCTTGCCCTGCGCTGCGCTGCTCATGATTCCGTGGGGGCGCGAAGATCGCTCGGGATGAAGGGGTACAGCACGTGCTCGAGGTAAAGGCCGCAAGCAGGAGCGGAACGGCCGGCGGCATGACGGTCTTTCGCGGCGAGCACTTCTCGCATGTGCGACGCGGGCTGATGCCCTTTGCCGATGCGCATGCCCGTTCCGACGATCGCGCGCACCATGTTGCGCAGGAAACGGTCGGCCTTGATGCGGAAGACGTAGCCGTTCGCCGTCTCCTCCCACCGCGCCTCACGCACATCGCAGATGGAGGTCTTCACATCGGTGCCCACCTTCTGGAAGCTGCTGAAGTCGTGCGTGCCGATGAGCGCCTCACAAGCCTCGTTCATGGCTGCCACATCGAGCCTTGGCTTCAACTGATGCGACCGATCGGTGAGGAAAGGGTCCTTCTCCCGATGGATGCGGTAGCAATACCCGCGCTCGGTGGCGCTGAAGCGGGCATGCGCATCATCGGGCACGCTGATCACGCGCTGCACGGCGATGTCGTCCGGCAGCAGGCTGTTGAGGCTGTATCTGAAGCGCTCATCCAAGGGCCGATCGCCCGGTCCGTCGAAGTGCAGGTAGTAGAGCGAGGCATGCACGCCGGTATCGGTCCTTCCGCAACCGATGGCATTCACCTTGTGCCGGTGCAGCGCGAATTGCAGCGCCCGTTCCACCTCGGCCTGCACGCTGGGCGCATCGGGCTGCCGCTGCCAGCCCCGGTAGGCCGTGCCGCAGAAACTGAGCTGCAGGAAGTAGCGCGGGAGGATCTCCATGCGGGCCTGCCTGGGTAAGGCAGGGCGCGAAAATACCCGAAGCGCAAGGCTCCTCCAGCAGCCCTACTTCACTGTCAGCCGGGCTCCGGTCGTTCGCTTGCCGGACCCGAAAAGCCCTGCATCAATAGACAACGAGCACCCCGGTACCGCAACTTCGCCCCATGCCCCGCATCGGCCTGCTCTCCGACACCCACGGCTGGCTCGACCCTCGCTTGAAAGAGCACTTCGCAGGGTGCGATGAGATCTGGCACGCCGGCGACATCGGCGACCTGGCCGTGACCGATGAGCTGGCCCGCTGGAAACCGCTGCGGGCGGTGTGGGGGAACATCGACGATGCCAAGGCACGCGCCACCTTCCCCGAGCACCAGCGCTTCACCCTGGGCGGCGTGAAGGTGTGGATGACCCATATCGGAGGTCGCCCGCCGCGCTACAACCGAGAGGTGATCGAAGCGCTCCGAAATGACCCGACGGGATTGTTCATCTGCGGTCACTCGCACATCCTGCTGGTGCAGTTCGACCCGAAGCTGGGGTGCCTGTACATGAACCCCGGCGCGGCGGGCAGGCACGGCTGGCATAAAGTCCGCACGGCGCTGCGCTTCACGCTCGATGGTGGCATGCCCAAGGACCTGGAGGTGATCGAGCTCGGCCCGCGTTCCGCGATCGAATCGACCTAACGATCCCCTGTGGAATAAGACACAGGGCCGCCACGACGTTGCCTTGGCATACCCAGCGACCTTCGTACCGTGAAGAAGCTCCTAGACCGGATTCCGCCTCGCCTGCGGAATCGATACATCCTGGCGGTGGCCGTGCTGCTGGCCTGGATCGCGGTATTCTCGGAGAGCGACCTCTGGACCACATGGAAGAACCACCGTGCGCTCCACCGTATGGAGGAGCAGAGCGACTGGTACGCGAAGGAGATCACGCGCACCAAGGAACAGCTCGATGAGATCCACAGCGATAAGCGGCTGCTGGAAAAGTTCGCGCGCGAGCGTTACCTCATGAAGCGCGACAACGAGGACATCTTCGTGCTGGTGCCGGAGAAGGACTGACCCGGACTATTCCATGCGGCCCTGAGCGGCGCAGCACGATTCGGGCAGGGTCTCGCACAGATCGCGGATCAACTGCTCGGTCCGCATCGCGCGACCCTGCCGACGCAGGTGATACCAACTGTCATAGAAGAGCGAGTCGTCGTAAGCGTATCGGTCAGGGAAGCCCGCCAGCGTTAGACCGTGCGCGCTCAAGGAATCGTACAGCGCCTCTTGGACCCGGGTATTGTAAATGGCTCGGGCCATGGGCGCGAAGGCGAACACCACCCGCGCGCCGCGCTGCTCGGCGCGTTGCTCGAAATCCGCCGCGAGCCGCCAGAAATGCGGATCGATCACCAGCGTGTCGTAGATGTACCGCTCCGGAATGGCGATCGCGCGCATGGGAACATCCAAGTGGCTCACCAGATCGCCGTTCGCAAGGAATCGACGCTGTGTGTACTGTGGGGTCTCGCCATGCATGATGCGGCTCCACGCATGATCCCGCAGAGTCTGCGCATGCATCACCACCAGGCTGCCGATCAACCGCGGCCTCCTTCGCCATGGAATCAGTTCAAGCGCCTCGGGCCTGTAATCGACCACGGTGGCCAAGGCATCGGGCTGCGGATCGGGCTGGCGGTACGTGCCGTGCTCCAGGCATACGATGAGCATGTCGCCCTTACCAGCACAGGCCAGCGCCTCTTCCGCCACGAAGCGAAAGCCGAGCACGGCGGTGAGCCCCATGTTGGCCACCGGCATGCACAATGCATCGCCCAAACGATCGCTCTCCACTCCGTAGGTGAGGTTGCTGCCCCCGATGAGCACGGCCTTGGGCGAGCCGATGGACCGCAGACGGGTGTTCTTCAACACCGTGCTGCTCATGTACTCCGATGGCGCGGCCGGCGGGCCCCAGTGCACCAGCGCCCAGGCGCAGCCGCCGAGCAGGCCGGCGAAGAGCGCGGCCCGCGAAGCGAAGCGCAACGCGCTAGAAGCGGAAGTAGATGAACGCATGCTCCGTGAAGAGTTGAAGGCGCAGCACCATGAAGATGATAAGCACCAGGTAGATGAGCCAGCGCACTGCGCGCCACGGGCTCAGCCGCGCCAGCGCATGCTGATCGCTGCGTGCCCGCCATTCCGCCACGAGCATCAGGAGACAGGGCCACCAGATCTCCCAGCGCAACCACTCCAGCAGCTCGTATCGGCGAAAGGCGATGTTGGCGCCGGTGTGCCACAGGTAGGCGGCCGCCTGGTGCATCGAAGGGGCCCGGAACACCACCCAGGCCGCCAGCACCAGCAGGAACACGAGCAGCATGCGCGGGAGATCGCGCCAGGTGGCCCTCTCCCGGAAACGCGGACGCCGCTCGGAAAGGACCTCCGGCACATAGTAAAGTCCGTGCAACAGGCCCCAGCTCACATAGGTCCAGTTGGCGCCATGCCACAAGCCGCTCACCCCGAAGGTGATCAGGATGTTGCGCAGCCGGCCAACCTGATCGCGCGCGCCGCCAAGCGGCAGATACACGTAGTCGCGCAGCCAGCTGCTCAGCGAGATGTGCCACCGGCGCCAGAACTCTCCGATGCTACGGCTGAAGTACGGATAGGCGAAGTTGCGGTTGAGGTGGATGCCGAAGAGACGTGCGCATCCGATGGCGATATCGCTGTAGCCGCTGAAATCGGCGTAGATCTGGAACGCGAAGCAGACGGCGCCGAAGAAGAGCGTGACGCCGCTGGTGGCACTCGGGTCGAGCGCGAACACGGTGTCGGCTATGGCGCCCAGTGGATCGGCCACTGTCAGTTTCTTGAAGAAGCCCCACAGCATCTGGCGTAGGCCATCGGCCGCGCGTGACGGGTCGAAGACACGAGGGCGCTCGAATTGCGGGAGCAGGTCGCGGGCACGCTCGATGGGACCGGCCACGAGCTGCGGGAAGAATGCGACGAAGGCCGCGAAGGCGACAGGGTCGCGCGTGGGAGCGATGCGCCGCTGATGGATGTCGATGGTGTAGCTCAGCGTCTGGAAGGTGTAGAAGCTGATGCCGACGGGAAGGATGAGGCGCAAGGTGGGCAGGTGCGGCTCGAACCCGATCGCGATCAGCAGGTCGGCCATGCCGGCGATGAAGAAGTCGAAGTACTTGAAGAAACCGAGCAGCCCGAGATTCAGCAGCAGGCTGGCTCCGAGCAGCCAGCGGCGCGAGCGCGGATCCTGCTGCCTTCCCAGAGCAAGGCCGATCGCGTAATCGCCGAATGTGCTGATGAGGAGGAGGCCCAGGAAGCGCCAATCCCACCAGCCATAGAAGAACCAGCTGGCCAGGAGGACGAAGAGATTCTGAACGCGCAACGAACGGAACACCCACCAGTAGCAGGCGAACGCCACGGGGAGGAACAACGAGAAGGCGAGCGAGTTGAACAGCATACGGGCCGGACGAAAGTAGCCGGGCCTCAGAAGCGCACGGCCGTGCTCACGGTGATGGCCGTGTTGTCATGCGTGCTTCCATGCACATCGTTGAAGACGGCATCGACCCCGTGGAAGGTGCGGCCTTCCAATCGAACGAACGCGTCCTCGGCTACCATGAGGTCCAGGCCAAGGGAATAACCTACCAGTGTGAGCCCATGCGGCGTACCCGTGGGCACCATCACCTGGTCGGGGTCGGTGTAGTATTCGGCGCGCCCCACGGCGCGGTACCGCTCGCCGATCCTGCGCCTTACGATCCCGACCGCCCCGGCTCAACTGCTCCATCCAACGATACCATTCTCCTGCATGCCCGCATCCACGCCGAGCTGAACGCCCCAGGTGGCGCCATCCCAGCTCCACCACAGGTTGTTGAACAAGCGGTAATACCCGACGCTATCGGGCACGTCGCTCCCAGCGAAGGTGCTCCAGTTGAACTGCATGCCATCGCGCATGGTCCAGAGCAGTTGCGTGCCGAGGCAGGGCGTATCATCCTGCACGCGGCGGATGCGTTGCCATCCGTTCATGAACAGGGCGGCCAGCTCCAGCTTCGGGGATACCGTCCAAGTGAGCTTCGCGCCGCTGAGGTAATACGGCGAGTTCTCAGCCATCACGGTGCGCGTAAGGGTGAAGTTGTCGATGCCGATGGCGCTCTCCATGCCGATGTGCGAGGTGAAGACCCCCGCATCGAGCCAGAGCGAACCGCTCTTGCAGAGCCGGAGGCCCACGCGCGCCTCGTTCACGTTGCGGAGAAGCTCAGGTTCCGCGATCAGGTTCGCTTGGGCGTAGGTACCGGTCATGAGCCCGAAAGCCGCGCGGACATTGTCACGTTCGTAGGTGGCATGAACGAGCCCGAGGTTGAGGTCCACCTCGCTATGGCGATCGTACTGGTACAAGAACGGCGGGCGCTCATCATCGGTGCTGTGGCCGAAGTCGTAGGCGTAGTACACGTCCACGAATCCGATGAGCTTCCAATGAGCCAGCAGCGAGTCCG
Organism: Flavobacteriales bacterium; assembly: GCA_020635725.1. Taxonomy (GTDB): domain Bacteria; phylum Bacteroidota; class Bacteroidia; order Flavobacteriales_F; family PHOS-HE28; genus PHOS-HE28. Next base: position 135,569 of record JACJZF010000004.1, on the reverse strand, counting down.
ACTGCGCGCGGCAACCGAAGCCCATGACCAGCGCGCTTGCGCACAGCCAACAACGCATGCACTCAATGATGATGACCGCCCGGGCCGTGCACGTGCCCATGGGAGAGCTCGTCGGCCGTGGCCTCGCGCACATCGGTGATCTCCACGCTGAAGTGGAGGGTGACGCCCGCGAGCGGGTGATTGCCGTTCAGGAACACCTCCCCGTCCTTCACCTCCATCACGCTCCAGACGCGGTGATCGGGGGTCTGGAACTGCATGCCCTCTTCCACCTGCTGATCCCCGAATCGGTCCAAGGGCACACGCTGCACCAGTTGAGGATCAACCACGCCGTAACCTTTCTCAGGCGCTACCTGCACCTGCAGGCTGTCACCCTTGCCCTTCCCTTCCATCTCCTCCTCCAGGCCCGGCACGATCATGCCACCACCATGGATGTAGGCGAAGGCATCGCGGCCTGCACTGGTGTCGAGCAATTTGCCCTCGCCATCGTTGAGCGTGTAATGGAAAGAGACCACAGAGTTCTTGGCGATGCGCATCGATGAACGAGCTTATGGGTTGGAATGGCGGCAAGGTAACCGATCGCCCGATGGCGCCGCGATGGTCTCCTTTCGGCGCGCGGCGTAATGCGCAGGCCAGGCCATCAATTGGTCCATACCGCGTAGCCTTTGCGCCGCAGTTCCAGCGCAAGTCCGCGCTCCACCTCCAAGGCCTCCTTTCGGCTCAGCGGACCGATGTGCTGGTACAGGCTGGGGCGGAGGTATCGGCCGTATTTGCGAACGATGTCGCTGCTGAGCTTGTGGCCTTTGCTGGAGCGCGCGCCTGTTTTGTGCTGCAGGAGACGTTCTGCGGGCGTCTTACTGGTCATGCCGACGTACAGGCATTCGAGCACCCCGTTGAACTGCGGGTTGGCGGCACGGAAACGCCGGTCCTCGGAGAAGACTTTCCGGCTGAGTTCGATCACATAGACCGTGTACACCGTGGGCATCGGCAGCTGGATCGTGGCCTGGTCGCTCATCCCGGCCAGTTCATCGAACGAAGAACCGGAATAAGCCATTGCGTGACATTCCTCCTTGAACGATTTCGGGCGATTCCCGAATCTTACCGCCCCCGCCCGACGGCCAGGGTCCGCACCTAACCCAACTCGCTCAGATGAAGAAGCTGCATACTGCGACCGCCATCCTTTCCCTTGCATCGCCACTCGGCCTGCTCGGCCAACGAGGAGGTCTCTGGACCAACAGTTCCATGGACCTCAGGGCATCCACGCTGGGTGAAGCGCGCATCAGGCCCAGCCAGGCCCGCGTGCTCACACTGGATGTCGAAGGCATGCGGCAGCTGCTGCAAACGGCTCCGTTGGAATCGGCCGATCGGGCGCAGGCCTCCTCGTTCGTGGTCGAATTGCCGAGCCCCGATGGTGGCTCGCAGGCCTTCCGCGTGGTGGAGACCCCGGTGATGCATCCCGACCTGCAGGCGCGCTTCCCCGAGATCCGCACATACACCGGCATCGGCATGGAAGACGGTGCCATGCTGAAAATGGACCTGACGCCGCACGGATTCCATGCCATGGTGATGACCGCTGGCGGCGACGATTGGTTCATCGACCCCCTCGTCCTCGGCAACAACACCCTGCACCAGAGCTATTACCGGAAGCACTTCCACAAGACGGTTCCTGCCGGTTTCACGGGCTGCGGGTATGAGCAGGTGAACGATGTGGAACAAGCGCAGAAGCAGACGCGTCAATGGATCGCGCAGATGGGCGAGGACCGTGTGGGCGATTGCCAGCTGCGCACGTACCGCTTGGCGCTGGCCTGCACAGGCGAGTACGCCAATTTTCATGGGAGCAACACCACGAACAACAACAAGTCATTCGCCGCTGCCGCGATGGCGACAAGCATGAACCGGGTGAACGGCATATACGAGCGCGACGCCACCCTGACCATGGTGCTCGTGGCGAACAACGATCAGCTCATCTACCTGAACGGAGCCACCGACCCATACACGAACAACAACGGCAGCACCATGCTGACCGAGAACAACAACAACTGCAATGCTGTGATCGGTTCGGCCAACTACGACATCGGCCATGTGTTCAGCACCGGCGGTGGCGGCGTTGCCTATCTCAGCAGCCCATGCACCAATATCAAGGCAGGCGGGGTCACTGGCTCGGGAGCTCCGGTGGGCGATCCCTTCGACATCGACTACGTGGCGCACGAGATGGGGCACCAGTACGGTGGCAACCACAGCCAGAACAACAACTGCAACCGTGCCGCCAGCGCGGCTGTGGAGGTGGGCAGCGGCATCACCATTATGGGCTATGCCGGCATCTGCCCGCCCGATGTGGCCAGCAACAGCATTGCCATGTTCGGTGGTTACAGCATGCAGGAGATAGCCGCCAACATCACCACAGGAGCCAGCAGCGGATGCCCCACAGCGACCGCGCTCTCCAACGGCCAGCCTACGGCCAATGCCGGTGTCGACCGCGTCATCCCCAAGTCCACGCCCTTCATCCTTACTGGCAGCGCCACCGACCCCAACCCGGGCAATGTGCTCACCTATAGCTGGGAGCAGATGGACAATGCCGTGGCCACCCAGCCGCCGGTTTCAACCAATACCGGCGGACCCGCCTGGGTGCCTTTGCTCCCGCAGAGCACGCCGGTGCGCTACATGCCGAACCTGCCTGCGGTGATCGCGAATACCACGCCGACCTGGGAAGTGCTGAGCAGCGTGGGCCGCACACTCAACTTCCGACTCACGGTGCGCGACAATGCGGCGGGCGGCGGCTGCGCGAAGCAGGACAACATGGTGGTGACGGTGAATGGCACCGCCGGGCCTTTCCTGGTGACCGCCCCAAATACAGCGTTGAGCTGGACCGCGCTCTCCTCCCAGACCGTGACCTGGGATGTGGCGGGCACCACCGCCTCACCCGTGAGCTGCGCGAATGTGGATATCCTGCTGAGCACCGATGGCGGGCTCACTTATCCTTACACCCTGGCCACTGCCACACCTAATGATGGGAGCCAAAGCATCACCGTGCCGAACGCGGCGACGACTACCGCGCGGGTGATGGTGCGCGCCAACGGCAACATCTTCTACGACATCTCGAACACCAATTTCACCATCACCGTTCCGGTAACGCCGGACTATACGCTTGGCGTGACCAGCTCCAGCGCCACGGCATGCCAGCCCGGCAACGCGTCGTACAGCGTGCAGGTGGGCAGCGTGCTCGGGTATAGCAGTGCTGTCACCCTGGGGACATCAGGGCTTCCTGGCGGTCTCACGGCCTCGTTCAGCCCGAATCCGGTCACCCCGGGTAACAGCAGCACGCTCACCATTTCCGGAACGGGGAACGTTGCCGCAGGCGGGTATGCCTTCAACCTGACTGGCACCAGCGCGAGCGGCAACAAGAGCCTCCCATTGAGCCTCACCGTGCTGGCCCCGGCCGCGCAGGTCACGCTCTCATCGCCGGCGAATGGCGCATCGGGCATTTCGGGCGGCACCGCGCTCCAGTGGGCAGCAGACCCCAACGCGCAGAGTTACAACGTGCAGATCTCCACCAACGTGACGATGACAGCCATCGTGGAATCGGCCACCGGGATCACTGGGACCAGCTACTCGCCGACCGTGGCCGTGCAAGCCCTCACCACCTATTTCTGGCGTGTTCAATCGGTGAACAGCTGCGGCAATGGCGCATACTCCTTGGTGCGCTCCTTCACCACAAGCGATTGCCAGCCGATCGTCGTGCGCATCGTGCTCGACCAATACGGCGCGGAGACCACGTGGCAGTTGACCAACTCGGGTGGAACCGTTGTAGCGAATGGCGGCCCTTACACCAATCAGGCTGCGGCAGGCACCTATCCACAGGCTGACATCAACCTGTGCCTGCCCACGGGCTGCTACACCCTCACGGTCAACGACAGCTTCGGCGACGGCATGTGCTGCGCATACGGAAACGGCTACATCGCCGTGGTTGATCAGAGCGGCGCGCCCTATGGTTCCGTTTCCTCGTTCGCCAGCGTGGGCACCGCGGACTTCTGCATCGGCGGGTGCCAGACCTTGCCGTACAGCGAATCATTCACCTCCGGCACCGGCTTGTGGGTGCAAGGAGCCGACGATGACATGGATTGGACACTGCGGAGCGGCAGCACGCCTACTGCCAACACGGGCCCAAGCGCCGACCATACCACCGGTACGGGCAACTACCTCTACACCGAGTCCAGCAACCCCAACAACCCGTCGAAGACCGCGCTGCTCTACGGCCCTTGCATCGACCTGACCGGCTATGCCTCGGCCTCCCTCACCTTCTGGTACCACATGTGGGGCACGGCCATGGGCAGCCTGCATGTCGATCTATGGGATGGAAGCAGCTGGACGAACTCGGTGTGGACGCTCTCGGGCAACCAGGGCAATAGCTGGCAACAAGCCACGGTGCCGCTCGATGCCTATATCGATGGAAGCGTTCGCGTGCGTTTCCGCGGCATAACAGGCACCGGATCGACCAGCGACATGGCTATCGACGATATCATGATCACCGGCAGTTCGGGTGTGCAGGTATCGGCGCGGGCATTCCTCGATGGTGCATATGACCCGGCGACCGGCCTGATGAACGATCAGTTGCGTGTCTTGGCCTCCTTCCCGCTCACCGAACCCTATTCGGCTCTGGGCTACGCGCATGTCGGCGGGGGCGGCGAGGCCATCGGCGCTGCGGTTTTGGCCGTGACCGGCAGCAACGCCATTGTGGACTGGGTGGTGCTCGAGCTCCGCAACGCCGCCAACCCCACCGTGGTGATCGGTTCATCCAGCGTCCTGCTCCAACGCGATGGTGATATCGTGAGCACCGATGGAAGCAGCCCAGTGACCTTCGCCGTGACACCTGGCACCTATCGCGTCGCCGTTCGCCACCGGAATCACCTCGGGGTAATGACCGCCAATGCGGTGGCGCTGTCCGGAGTCGCAGCATCGGTGGACATGAGCACCCTGCCCACCTTCGGCACCAATGCACTCAAATCAGTCACGGGCAGCGTTCCCAAACTCGTGATGTGGAGCGGCGATGTCACCTTCAACGGCGAGCTCAAATACGTAGGTGAGGGAAATGACCGCGATCCGATCCTCCTGCAAGTGGGAGGAACCGTGCCTACGGCCACCTTCACCGGTTATCGCTTGGAAGATGTGAACCTCGATGGCACCGTGAAGTATGTGGGCGAGGGCAATGATCGAGACCCCATTCTGCAGAACGTGGGCGGAAGCGTTCCAACCGCGACACGTCTTGAGCAGCTTCCCTGAGTATTTCGTGCCTTCCACCTGGCAGGAGCCGTCGACCGTCGACGGCTCCTGCTGCATTTGGCACCTCCGGCCTCGAGAAGACCATCGTGTTCGTGAAGCCAGAACAACACGACACCGACCGTGGCGATATTCGTGCCGATGGAAAAGCTATTCGATGCCTTCCCCCCCGCTACACGCGAGCAATGGGAGGCCGTGATCACCAAGGAATTGAAGGAGAAGCCCCTGGACACACTGTTCGTTCAGGTGGAAGGCACGCGGCTCCCCCCCTTCCATGTGGCCAGCGAGGCCATGGCCACCACTCAGCGACGACGCGGGGTCAAGCGCGACGGCAATCCATGGCGTGCGACAGTGGCTATCGATGCATCGGATGTGATGGCGAACATGCTCGCTCTCGAAGCACTGATGGGCGGTGCCGATGCGTTGGAACTGTTGGGCAAGCCGCAGGACCTCCGTGCCGTTCTGAAGGACGTATGGGTGGGCGCGATCGACCTGTCAGTGGATGGTGAGGCGACCGTGCTGAACGAACTGCTTCAGCTGCATAAGGAACAGAACACGCCCTCATCCGAAGTCAGCATCTGCCTGGGCCTGCCACACGATGCGGACATCAGCGCGCTCAAGGACCGCCTCGCGGAGCACCCGCGCATCCGGCTCTTCAGCGTGAGCGATGGCGCTGCGCGGAACACGCAGGAAGCCCTGCAACAAGGCCGGATGCTGCTTCAGCGAATGCTCGATCAGGGCTACACCATCGACGACGCCTCTGCCCGCCTGCAGTTCCGCCTGCATCTCGGCGACGACCTCTTCCTGGAAGTGGCCCGTCTGCGCGCCTTCCGCGAGGCCTGGGCGGCCGTGGTGGATGAGTTCAATCCGCAGCACGACTGCTCGCACAACACCTGGTTGCAAGCGGTGGTCTCCTACCCTGCTGAAACGAAGTCGGGGCACGAGAACCTCATCCGCGCCACGCTGCAGGCCGTCAGCGCGATCACCGGCGGCTGCGATGGATTGACGATCCCTGCACCGCGCATTCCGGAAGGCGATGCGCTGGCCCGCCGCATTGTCCGAAACATCCACAACCTGTTGCACGATGAGAGCTTCCTGGGGCGCGTGGCCGATCCGATCGGGGGCTCCTACACTGTTGAACAACTCTCGGACACAATGGTGGAAAAGTTCGTTGTCGGTGCTCAGTTGTCAGTTGTCGGTCGGAGTGCACTGTCAACTGACAACGGACAACCGACAACTGACCTCCCCAACCGAGAGGAGATCCCCCTCAAGTCTTTCTACACGCCACTCGACACCGAGCAACTGGAACACCTGCACTTCGCCGCTGGCATACCGCCCTACCTGCGCGGACCCTACGGCAGCATGTACGCTATCCGTCCGTGGACGATCCGGCAGTACGCGGGTTTCAGCACCGCTGAGGAGAGCAACGCCTTCTACCGCCGCAACCTCGCCGCCGGGCAGATGGGCCTCAGCGTCGCGTTCGATCTGGCCACGCACCGCGGTTACGATAGTGACCACCCGCGCGTGAAAGGTGATGTGGGCAAGGCCGGTGTGGCCATCAGCAGCGTGGAGGACATGAAGATCCTCTTCGACAGCATCCCGCTCAACAAGATGAGCGTGAGCATGACCATGAACGGCGCCGTGCTCCCCATCATGGCCTTCTTCATCGTAGCAGCGGAAGAGCAGGGCGTGAAACCGGAAGACTTGCAGGGCACCATCCAGAACGACATCCTGAAGGAGTTCATGGTGCGCAACACCTACATCTATCCGCCAGGGCCGAGCATGCGCATCGTGGGCGACATCTTCAGCTACTGCGCGAAGAAGATGCCCAAGTTCAACAGCATCAGCATCAGCGGCTATCACATGCACGAGGCGGGCGCGCCAGCGGACCTTGAACTCGCCTACACGCTGGCCGACGGCATCGAGTACGTGCGCACGGGTATGGCCGCAGGCATGAAGGTGGACGAGTTCGCGGGTCGTCTGAGCTTCTTCTGGGGCATCGGCATGGACCTCTTCATGGAAGTGGCGAAGCTGCGCGCGGGCCGGTTGCTCTGGGCGAAGCTGCTGCACGAGATCGGCGCCACCGACAAGAAGAGCCTCGCGTTGCGCACGCACTGCCAGACCAGCGGCTGGAGCCTCACCGCGCAGGACCCGTTCAACAACATCGCACGCACCACGGTCGAAGCCTTGGCAGCAGTGTTGGGTGGCACGCAATCGCTCCACACCAACTCACTGGACGAGGCCATCGCGCTGCCCACCGACTTCAGCGCCAAGATCGCGCGCGATACTCAGCTTTATCTGCAGAAGAACGCGGGTATCACCAAGTGGATCGATCCGCTCGGTGGCAGCTACTACGTTGAAAACCTCACGCACGAATTGGCGCACAAGGCCTGGGCTCGGATCAAAGAGGTGGAAGAACTCGGCGGCATGAGCAAGGCCATCGAGACCGGTCTGCCGAAGATGCGCATCGAGGAAGCCGCCGCGAAACGCCAGGCCCGCATCGATACCGGCAAGGACAAGATCATCGGTGTGAACGCCTTCGTGACGGAGGACGAAACGAAGATGGAATTGCTGGAGGTGGACAACACGGCCGTGCGCGAGCAGCAAGTGGAGCGCTTGCGGATCATGAAGGACCTCCGCGACGAAGGACATGTAGCGGCATCGTTGGCGGCATTGACGCGCGCCGCGGAAGGCGGCGAGAATCTGCTCGAACTGGCGGTGACCGCGGCCCGTCACCGCGCCACGCTTGGCGAGATCAGCGAAGCGTTGGAAAAGGTCTTCGGCCGCTACAGCGCGACCATCCGCAGCATCAGCGGCGTTTACTCAGCAGAGAGCATGCAAGACCCCGAGATGAAGGAGGCCATGCGCCTCGCCGATGAATTCGCCAAAGCGGAGGGCCGCCGTCCGCGCATCCTCGTGGCCAAGATGGGCCAGGACGGCCACGACCGTGGCGCCAAGGTGATCGCCACCAGTTTCGCTGACATCGGCTTCGACGTGGACATCGGCCCTCTGTTCCAGACCCCGCAGGAAGTGGCCAAGCAAGCCATCGAGAACGACGTGCACGTGCTGGGCATCAGCAGCCTTGCCGGTGGCCACAAGACCCTGGTGCCCGAGGTGATCAAGGAACTGCGTGAGACATACAATAGGCCCGATATCCTGGTGGTAGCCGGTGGCGTGATCCCGCCGGACCATTACCAATTCCTGAAAGATGCGGGCTGCTTCGATGTGTACGGGCCGGGGACGAAGATCCCGGTGGCGGCGCGATCGATCATCACTCAATTGATGGAACGCGGATCTTGATAAACGCACCTGTACCGTCGACCCACTGGGTCGACCCACGCGATCTTCCATGGCCCCGCATTTCCACAAACACATTCGGCTGCCCGAACGCGATTACACGAAGGGTGCCTACTTCGTGACATTGTGCACCGCGCAGCGGCAGGAATTGTTCGGGCATATCGTTGGCAATGGAACGGATGCATCAATGACATTGAATGACGTGGGCCGCCTTGTCGATGAATGCTGGCGTGCGACCCCGGACCATTTTCGGCATGCGCGATTGGACCAAATGCAGATTATGCCGGATCATCTGCATGCAATCATCGCATTGGATCCGCTGGTGGGCAAAGGGTCGACCCAGTGGGTCGACGCTACGGGTGCGTTGGGGAACGATCGTGCGAAACCGCGCGGACCTGTTCCGGGTTCGTTGGGTGCGATCATCGCGGCGTTCAAATCGGAAACGACGAAACGCATTAACCGGCTGAACGGTATTGCAGGACGACGCCCATGGCAACCGGGGTATTACGAACGCGTCATCCGGCAGCGGGGTGGTGAATACGAACGCATCGCACGGCACATTTCGGAGAACCCGGCGAACTGGTGATGAACCTTGAACACTTATCGATTCCGGACATCAACAGGTCCATTGTTGCCATTGTCCGTCTGTCCAACTTTACGACGAGCGAAATCCAGGCGCTTATCGAAGAAATCGAGAATTCTCTGGTCCAAACTGGCAAACCTGTTCGATTGCATTCGCTTCCCTTCATTAGGCCTTTGAACTGCGAGTTGAACATGACGCTCACAGATGAAGACAAGGGAATTCATCAGGTTTCCTCCGGTCAGTTCATGTGCTCCTTGTCCCACAATGGATACATTGAGATGATAGGACTGATGAAGCCTTTCGCGGTGAATAGCACCCCCGGCTTCCAGTGGCTCTATGATCTTCCCAGTGAGACGACAAGTACTGAGTTCTTACTTTCCTCAAATGGAAAGTGGTAAGCCCTCATCAGCGTGACGGATTGTACCGGAAAGCCTGGAGCGAGGGACGAGCGAGGACTTGAAGGGGAAAGCCGGACCCCGAGGCTTTTGCGAGGGGGCACGCCCTAATACTGATCAGACGATGGGGCGATCAGATGATCAGACCATGGGTCGCCTTCCCTGTCACCCGGCATAGGATCTTCTGATCATCTCATTATCTGGTCTTCTGATCATTCATAGTTGCTAGTAAGCATCATTGTTTGCCGATTGTTCGCACTATGATGCTCTTAGGAATCGTTGTAATGTAACAGACCGGCGGAAAATGCGTATACTTGTGGCGTGATGGCTACGTTAGTACACTGAAACGCCATTTACGATGTCTACAAGCAACATAAACTGGAAGATCCTGAAGGATGCCCAGATCGTGGAACAGCTTGGGAAAGAGCTGCGCCGCATGCGGCTGGAGCGCAACCTGAGCCAGGCCAAAGTGGCCGAGCGCGCTGGCCTGGATCGCACCACTGTGGTGAAGCTGGAGGCCGGAAGGGCCGCTACGCTGCTCACCCTGGTGCAGGTGCTGCGCGCCATGGACAAATTGGATGTGCTGGACGGATTCCACGAAGAGCCGCAGCCTACACCCTACCAACTTGTAGAGGCCCAAGCGAAGTACCAAAGGAAGCAGCGCAAGCGAGCCGGTCGTCAGAAGCCGGACATAACGCCCCCTAAACCCAAGAGCACATGGTGACCCACGCAACAGTGACCCTGTGGGGGCTACGCGTAGGCCTTGTGGTGTGGGACGATACCCTGCACCGTGCGCGTTTCCAATACCACCGTGCCTTCACGCAAAGCGGACTGGAGGTGGCGCCGGTGATGATGCCGCTGGCCAAAGCCCGTGACGGCGATGAGGTATTCACCTTCGGGAACCTCCGCGACGAGACCTTCAAAGGGTTGCCGGGCCTGTTGGCCGATTGCCTGCCGGACCGTTTCGGCGATACGCTGCTGAACACCTGGCTGAAACAGCAGGACCGCGCGGATGGCACAGCGAATCCGGTGGAGAAGCTGTGCTTTCTGGGTCACCGCGGCATGGGCGCCTTGGAGTTCGAGCCGAGCCATGCCGAGCTGGAAGCGAGCAGTGAGGCCTTGCGCGTTGACGAGTTGGTGCGGGTGGCGCGCAACGTGATGGTACAGAAGGAAGCCTTCCGCACCAACCGGAAGAAGGGCGAAAAGGAGGCGCTGCTGGACATCATCCAAGTGGGCACATCGGCCGGTGGTGCGCGGGCAAAGGCGATCGTGGCGTACAACATCAAGACCGGTGAAGTGCGCAGTGGCCAGATCGACGGCTTGGATGGGTTCTCGTACTGCCTGATCAAGTTCGACGGGGTGACGAATGCGGCGCTGGGCGACCCGAAGGGCTATAGCCGCATTGAATACGCGTACTACTTGATGGCCATGGCGTGCGGGATCAGCATGATGCCGAGCACCTTGCTGGAGGAGCATGGTCGGGCGCACTTCCTGACGCAACGGTTCGACCGGGTGATCGATGCGAAGACCGGCAAGACCCACCGCCTGCACATGGCCACCTTATGCGGCTTGGGGCACATGGATTTCAATGATCCGTTGCGCTACAGCTACGAAGAGGCCTTCGCGATGATGCGCCTGCTGAGCCTGCCCTACCCCGATGCCGTGGAACTGTTCCGGCGCATGTGCTTCAATGTGATCGCCCGCAATCTGGACGACCACACGAAGAATACCTCGTTCCTGATGGACCCGCAAGGCACGTGGCACCTCTCCCCCGCCTACGACATCACCTTTGCTTACGACCCGACGAACATGTGGCTTCGCCAGCACCAGATGAGCATCAATGGCAAACGGCTGGACATTACCCGAAAGGACCTGTTGGCTGTGGCGAAGGACATGAACATCAAGAAGGCGGAAGCGATCATCGATGCGGTAGTGGCGGGTGTGAAGCAGTGGAAGAAATTCGCGAAGGAAGCGGAGGTGGATGCGAAGCAGGTCGCGGCGATAGGGAAGCTGCATCTGACCAAGCTCTAGATGGCATGAACGTGATCCGCCCAATGCTGGCCTCTGATGTTCCTGCCGCGCATGCCATCCGCGTACGTGTCCGCGAGAACCAGTTGAGCGACCCATCGGTGGTGACGGAGGCGGACTACCACGATTTCATGGCGCGCGATACGAAGAGCTCGGTCGGTGAACGGGATGGGCAACTAGCGGGCTTCGCAATGGTGGACGTGGAGAAGCAGAACCTTTGGGCCATATTCGTGGCACCGGAATACGAGCGCAAGGGCATCGGGAAGGCGTTGCATCACACGGCGACCGCATGGTACTGGCACCGCTCCGATGTGCTCCGTTTGAGCACAGCTCCCAGGACCCGCGCGGCCGCATTCTACCACATGGCAGGCTATCGAACCATCGGCAGATCCGAATCCGGTGAGCTCATCCTCGAGCTTCACCGGCCTACCGATCCGATCCACTGACCAAGAACCATGTCCAAGCACAAGCTCGACCTCCACGAGATCTTCAACAAGGGCGACCAGATCGACCGGGCGCTGCACGAGGCCATGGAGTTCTGCGTCGACCGGCGCATCGACATGCTGGAGATCATCCCCGGCAAGGGCAGCGGTCAACTGAAGAAGAAGGTGCTGCGCTTTTTGCAACTACCCGAGGTGAAGAAGACCTACCATCGCATCGACAAGGACCGCGACAACTTCGGCAGGTTGTTCGTGCGGTTCAAGCACTGACCATTACGGCCGCGTAGCGAACCACAGGTGGTGCTTCGTGCCCTTGTCGCGGTGGGCGAAGACCTTCTCCTCCTTCACGCGAAAACCCGCCAGTCCCAATCGACGCGTGAAGGGATCGTGATGATCGGTGGACCACACGGCGAGCACACCGCCAGGGCGCAGCGCCTTGAACGCAGCCTGCAGCCCGCGGTGCGAATACAATCGGTTGTTGGCGGCTTGCGTGAGGCCTTCGGGGCCGTTGTCCGTATCGAGCAGGATGGCATCGTAGCTGCCGTTGCCGGCGCGGATCAGCTCCAGCACGTCGCCTTGGTGCACGATGGTGCGCGGGTCCTTCAGCGGATGGCCTGACCGTTCGCCGACCCACTGGTGGTTCCATTTGACCACCTCGGGCACCAGCTCGGCCACGATCACCTTGCCCTTGTCGCCCACCAAGCGCAGCACGGCAGCCAGGGTGAAGCCCATACCGAGGCCACCGATCACCACATGCGCCTCCTGTGGGGCCTTCAGCCGTTTCAAGGCCAGCTCGGCCAACGCATCCTCCGAACCGTGCATCGCGGTGCTCATCAACTCGCCACGGATGCCGACCACTTCAATCGCATACTCCTCGCCACGTTGGTACAGCAACAGTTCACCGCCGTTGTTGGGGATCAGCGCCCGGTCGAGCAGCTTGTTGAAGCGCATCTTCATGAAAATCCACCACCGGCGCTGGTGCGCTTGGGGGCGCAAGGTGGGAAGCGAACGGGCACTGACAATCCGTCTGGTGCGGGAACATGGCCCAGGGATTGTCAGCCGTGGCCCCTCCGCATGCTGACCACCTCCACCCGCACCGTTGCCGCCCGCGCCGAACGCACCCCCAATGGGCCCAAAGCCCGAATCCGCGCCAAGGCAGGCACGCCGCCCAAAGCTGAGCGCAAGATCACCTGGCGCAAGGCCTTCGCCCAGTACATCTGGCCGCGCCGGCGCAACGTTTTCATCGGTCTGGTACTGATCGTGGTGAGCCGCGTGGCCGGCATGGTGTTACCTGGAAGCACCAAATACCTGCTCGATGATGTGGTAGGGCAAGGTGATCTCGATATGCTGTGGTTCCTTCTTGCGGCGGTCGTGGGCGCCCTCATCGTGCAGAGCGTCACCAGCTACATCCTCACCCAGCTGCTCAGCGTAGAGGCACAATTGCTCATCAGCCAGCTCCGAACGCAGGTGCAACGCAAGATCCTCTCGCTGCCCATCAGCTTCTTCGACAACACCAAGAGCGGTGCGCTGGTGAGCCGCATCATGAGCGACGTGGAGGGCGTGCGCAACTTGGTGGGCACAGGCCTGGTGCAGCTGATCGGCGGCACGCTCACCGCGCTGATCTCGCTGGTGTGGCTCATCTACATCAGCCCTTGGATGACGCTCTTCACCTTGGTGCCCGTGGGCTTCTTCGCCTTCGTGGCCATGAAGGCATTCGGGCGCATGCGTCCCATCTTCCGGACCCGGGGCGTGATCAATGCGGAAGTGACCGGGCGTTTGACGGAATCCTTGAACGGCGTGCGTGTGATCAAGGGCTTCGGCGCGGAGGAACAGGAGAACCGCACCTTTGAACAGGGGGTGGCGCGCCTCTTCGAGAACGTGAAGGCCAGCCTCACCGCCACGTCCTTCATCACCAGCATGAGCACCCTGCTGTTGGGCTTGGCGAGTGCGGGCATCATGGGCATCGGCGCCTACCAGATGGTGGGCGGTGAACTGACCAGCGGCGAATTCGTGCAGTTCACCGTGCTGCTCGGCTTCATGATCGCGCCCATCGTGCAGATGAGCAACATCGGCAGCCAGCTCACCGAGGCCTTCGCGGGGCTCGACCGAACCGAGGAGATCATGAACATGCAGCCCGAGGACGTCGTCGAGCAGCGGCCCATGGTGCTGAACGACGTGAAAGGCGAGATCGCCTTCCGCAACGTGCACTTCGCCTACGAGGAGGGCAAGGAGGTGCTGCACGGCATCGACTTCACGGCAACGAAGGGCTCCGTGATCGCGCTCGTGGGCACCAGTGGCAGTGGCAAGAGCACCATTGCCGGTCTGGTGGCCACCTACCTCACGCCCACATCGGGCGCAGTGACCATCGACGGGCACGACCTCAGCAAGGTGAGCCTCAGCAGCTACCGACGTCACTTGGGCGTGGTATTGCAGGACGACTTCCTCTTCGAGGGCACCATCCGCGAGAACATCCTCTTCCCCCGCCCCGACGCCACGGAGGAGCAGTTGATGCAGGCCGTGAACAGCGCCTACGTCAACGAGTTCACCGACCGTATGGAGCTGGGACTGGACACCGTGATCGGCGAGCGCGGCGTGAAGCTCAGCGGCGGGCAGCGACAGCGGGTGGCCATCGCGCGGGCCATGCTGGCCGACCCGAAGATCCTAATCCTGGACGAGGCCACCAGCAACCTGGACACGGAGAGCGAGGCGTTGATCCAGAAGAGCCTGAACGAGTTGGTGAAGGACCGAACGACCTTCGTGATCGCACACCGGCTGAGCACGATCCGACAAGCCACGGAGATCCTGGTGATCGAGCAGGGACGCATCGCAGAACGCGGAACGCATGCCGAACTCATTGCCAAGGAAGGCCGCTATTACGAGCTGTACACCTATCAGGCCCGCATCTAAAGGTTCGCACCGACCAGCTTCATCGCGCGGCGTGCGCATGAAACGCCCCTGGTTCGGGGAAGGATAACCCAGTCGTGTTCTGCGCTATTGCCCCATCGGGCCGGGCACACCGCTGCAGTCGCGCTTGGCATGGCGATGGCCTGATCGGCCATTGATCACGCGCCATGGCCACCCTTCACGCTTTGCTGACCGACTCCTATGCCATGGATGCGCCCATCTATCTATTCACGCATCACATCGGGGCGAACCGGGCTCTGGAGTCCTTCCACTGGGGAAACCCATTCATCGTCAACTGCCCTTACCACAACCGCGGATCGAAATCACCCGGCTTCATATTCCTCGCGCTCACCATGGAGGACACCGGCGTACGGATCCACGCGGCATTCTATTGCATCGCCCAGGCGCACGCTTTCCAGGCCGACCATGTCACCGAATCGCGCTGCGTGATCGCCACGGGCTGGCTTGAACCGACGATTGCTGCTCTTGCGGCGACTGAGAAGCTCCGCTGCGACCCAGAGACCGGAACCTACCAGCTGGGCGCGGCATGAATGGCTATTCGATTGACGATCGACGACTGCGCATCCGGTACCCTGAAACTAGATCGAACCGGGATGACACCCTGATGGAGTTCACTTCAGTCGCTCCCGATATAGTGTCCGGTGGCGCAGCGATCCATATGGACGATAGACGTAGTACGCCCAGCCATCGGCCACCTGCACCTCTTCCGGATAAGGATAGGTGAGTTGCGAGGCTTCACCCAGCACCCCGGAATCCGCATCCACGGGACGCAACCAGAGTCGGGTACCTCGATGAAAAAGGGCGTGCACCGTTCCGGTCACTGGATCCTGCACGAGGCGCCCGACCCATGTTCGCTGATTCATGAAATCGATACGGACACTGGTGAGCTCCTCACGGTCCGGAGTGAAACGGCGCATGCGGCCCGCGTACTGATCGAAGACCAGCAGCGTATCGTGGCGAACGAAGAGCGGAGCGTACGGTGGCCGGAAATAGAGGTCGTTATGAAACCCGGTCATGTAGCCAGCGATCACCTCACGGTCCACGCCGGTCTCCTTCTCCAGATCCATCGCCATCACCTTATCACGTCCGCTCATGTACTTGTACTGGCTGCGGAAGAGCGACATGGTACGCTCATCGCGGACCGAGCAGAGCACATGGGATGTCCCGGAGCGGAGGTCGTAGCACACGTGATCGAAGGCGGGGTAGGTGGCATCGTGGCTGGAGCCGATGAGCAGATGGCTCAGGCTATCGGTCCAAGGCCGTACCTCTTGTTCCCAACGGTCTCGATCCATCCGTCCGAAGGTGATCGAGTCGCCCGTCCGGTGCGCCACCCATGCGTACCTCTCCCCTTTGATCACGGCTCGGCCACCATAGTCTTTTACGATCCCGAACGCGTCTTCGGGCAGTGTCGCCCGAGCGACTTCCGCAAAGAGCGTATCGAGCAACACGACACGCGCGTGCCGCATGACCTGTTTGCCAGCATCGGCCTCGGCATGCCAGAGAACCGGCCTTTCGTAGGTCAGCACCCAGATGCCCGCCTCGTTCACCAGGAAAGCGCCTACATGCAAGGTATCGTTCTCGAAGACCACTTCCGGCGCCCGCTCGGCCGTGATCACCGCCGGTCCGAGTTCCACGGCTTGCCGATCCATTGCCACCACCATGGGATCAGCGAGCGGCTCGTTCCGTTTCACCACGATTCTCGCGGGAGCGTATCCGGTATTGGTCACCCGCAGGACCCACACGCCCTTGACCGGCAGTGGGAGAATGAAGTCGCCTTGGGCCCCGGAGACCACCCCCTCTCTCCCCTCGCCGAATCGCACGTGGGCTCCCTGGAGGGGCGCGCCGGTGTAGGAATCGATGACCCTTCCCCGCAGGGCTGCCTGCCCCAAGGCGCGATCGGCCGCGGCGGAAGCCAGCAGGAGAACCAGCGAAGCAAGGATCAGGTGGCGCATGCGTTCGCGATTAAGATACCTTGGGCATGCCGATCGCACACGGTCTCATGGGCAACGTGAGGCAGGGTGCGGGCGCGGCGCATCTGAGCAGGCAACGGCATGGACCGCACCCTTCGCTATGATCACTACAAGGTGCTGGGCGTCGCCCGCGACGCGGACAGCAGAACGATCAAGCGCGCCTACCGGGAACGCGTGATGCACTGTCATCCGGACCGCAACCGCTCGGAGAATGCATCGGAGCTCTTCCGTGCGCTGCACGATGCCTACAGCACCTTGATGGATGAAGAGCAGCGCGCTTCCTATGACGAGCTGCTCAGGCATTACCGAAGCGCGCCACCAGCCGCGGCGGCGCCTCCATACAACACCCGTGCGCGACATGCCGAGGAGGTCGAGCGACCGGCCACTCCCATGGACCGCGCCGCCTTCAAAGGACTGCATCTCACTGGACTGCTGTTCGGCTGCTTCATGGTGCTCGGCATCGGCTTCGGATGCCTCTTCCTCCAATGGCCCTTGTACGTGCTCTTCTTCACCCTGCCGGGTCTGGCGGTGATACCGGACAGCATCGCCGGGCTAAGAGCTCGAAGCAAGGCTTAGACCACGGGCACGACCCAGCCGTACGGATCCGCCATGCGTCCGCGGCGGATGTCATCCATGCGCTTGCCAATGCGGTTGGCCAGCTCGCGCTTGCTCACGTCGGGCAGCTCGTACACGGCATCGTCGAACGCGATGGATTGGATGTGGGCGATGGTGGCCGCGGTCCCCGCACCGAACGCCGAGAGCAAGCGGCCGTTGCGCGCCGCCACTTCGATCTCCTCCACCGACACTTGCCGCTCCTCGACCCGTACGCCCTCATCCTGCGCGATGCGGATGATGCTGTCCCGTGTGATGCCACGCAGGATGGTGCCATCGAGGCCGGGCGTGACCAGTGTGCCATCAATATTGAAGAACACGTTCATGGTGCCGCTCTCCTCGACGTACTTGTGCGAGAGGCCATCGGTCCAGACCAGCTGGTGGTAGCCTTCGTCCTGGCCGAGCTTGGCCGGATAGAGCGCTGCCGCGTAGTTGCCGCCGCACTTGGTCTCGCCGGTTCCTCCCGGGAAGGCACGGCTGTACTTGGTCTCGATCTTCACGCGCACAGGCTCGCTGTAGTAGCCGCGCACCGGGCAAGTGAAGATGATGAAGCGGTAGCTATCGCTCGGTCGAACGCCGATATAGGCGTCGCTGGCGAACATGAACGGCCGGATGTACAGCGATGCATCCTCATCCTTGGGGATCCACTCCTGGTCGAGCTTCACCAACTCGGTCATGGCTTCGAGGAACACATCCTCGGGGATCTGCGGCATGCACATGCGATGCGCGCTGTGGTTCATCCGCTTGATGTTGTCATGCGGGCGGATGAGGTTGATGCCGCCATGGGCGTTGCGATAGGCCTTGAGGCCTTCGAAGATGGTCTGGCTGTAATGGAGCACCAAGGTGGCCGGGCTCATCTGCATCTCGCCGAACGGGACGATCGCTGGTGCCTTCCACGCCCCATCGACATAATCCATCACCAGCATGTGGTCGCTGAAGACCCTTCCGAACTTGATGTTCTCAAGATCGGTCTGCGGAAGGCGCGAGGCCTTGGTGCGCTCGATGGCTATCTTTTGGCCGGTGGTGATCATGCCAGTCGGTTTACGTTGTGCTCGGGTCAAATGTAGCGGACCCATCTGGGCGGGCGGCGTAATGTAGCCCTGCGCATCGCCTCCGTTGTTAACACATGCCCCTCGACCAACAGGCCATCGCCGATCCGCGGGAAGTGCTCAAGCGCCATTGGGGCTACGAGGCTTTCCGACCCATGCAGGCGGATATCGTGCGCAGCGTCCTGAACGGCCAGGACACCTTGGCGCTTCTCCCGACCGGGGGCGGAAAGAGCATCTGCTACCAGGTGCCTGCGCTCTGCATCGGCAAGCTCTGCCTGGTGATCTCGCCGCTCATCGCCCTCATGAAGGACCAAGTAGAGCACTTACGGGCACGGGGCATCGCCGCGAGGCAGATCACCGCAGGCATGCGCTGGGCGGAGATCGACAATACGCTGGAGGCCGCGGCGCTGGGCAAGCTCTCCTTTCTGTACCTCTCCCCTGAACGGCTCGCCACGGAGGTGCTTCAGGCTCGTCTGCCGCGCATGCCCATCGGACTCATCGCGGTGGATGAAGCGCATTGCATCTCGCAATGGGGGTATGATTTCCGCCCCTCGTACCGGCGGATCGCAGAGGCGCGCACCCTGCTCCCTGGCGTTCCGGTCATCGCCCTTACCGCCTCGGCTACGCCCGTAGTAGCGGATGACATCATGGAGCAGCTGGGCTTCACCACCAGGAATCTGCTGCGCGGCTCCTTCGCCAGACCCGAGCTGGTCCTCTGGGTGAGCCGCGGAGAGGACCGCATGGGCCGGCTGCTGCGCATCATGCAGCGCACGCAGGGAGCGGCCATCGTGTACATGCGCGAACGGAAGGGAACCACGCGGATCGCCCACTTTCTCCAGCATCATGGCATCAGCGCCGCGGCCTATCACGCAGGCCTCTCCGGTGCGGAGCGCGATCGGATTCAGCAGGATTGGATGACCGACCGTACCCGTTGCGTGGTGGCCACCAACGCCTTCGGCATGGGCATCGATAAGCCCGATGTGCGATGCGTGGTGCACATGGAGCCGCCGCCCGACCTGGAGAGTTACTACCAGGAAGCCGGAAGAGCGGGGCGCGATGGTCGTGCCTCGCATGCCTTCTTACTGACAGGGCCCGGAGATGAGGAGCGCGCGCAAGAGAAGATCCGGCACGGCTTCCCCGCCTTGGAAGAGGTCAGGCGCGTGTATCAGAGCCTCGCCGATGCGCATGGCATAGCGCTGGGATCGGGGCTGCATGAGAGCTATGCGGTGGACATCTCCGATCTCGCCAAGCGAACCGCACTGCGCGCGCCCGTGGTGGCGCATGCCCTGCAGGCCTTGGAATTGGGCGGTATCATCACCTTGAGCGAAGGGACCCGCTCGCCCTCGCGCGCGCTCTTCACCGCCCCGAGCGATGTGGTGTATCGCATGCGCGTGGGCGACGCGCGGAACGGGCCGCTGGTGGAGGCCATGCTGCGCTTGCACGGCGGGCTCTTCGAGGAAGCCGCGTTGATCGATGAGGGGCGCCTCGCGAAGGTGCTCGACAAGCCGGAAGCCTGGGTGACCGAGCGCCTGCACGAACTGGATCGCCTTGGCGTGGTTTCTTACAGGCCACGTACCGATGCACCTTCGGCGACCTTGCTCATGCCCCGGCTCGATGCCGCCCGGCTCACCTTGGATCCCGAGGCGCTGCGCGAACGGCAACGCCGCGCCACCGACCGGCTCGATGCCGTACTGGCCTTCCTGCGCGAGACGGGTCGATGCCGCATGGCCAAGGTTCTCGCTTACTTCGGGGAAACCGATGCCCCGCGCTGCGGGCATTGCGATAACTGCAAGGCGCACGCCCGGACTGCCGGGGCCGGTGACACGGCCGCTGAGCCGATGGGGGAATACGACCGCGACCGACTCGGCGAGCGATGGCGGCGCGATGAGCATGGCTCCGCTTGATCGCTAATCGCATGGGCCAGCCGTTGCACCTCGATTTCTACCGCCGCGCCGATGTCACGCTGATCGCCCGTGAGCTGCTGGGCAAGGTCATCATCACGCGATTCGATAGCCGGATAACCGCGGGCATCATCACGGAGACGGAAGCGTACGCCGGTGAGCGCGACCGTGCCTCGCATGCCTACGGCGGGCGGCGCACGCAACGCACGGAGGTCATGTACGCGGCCGGTGGTGTCGCCTATGTGTACCTGTGCTATGGCATGCACCATCTCTTCAACGTGGTCACCAACGAGAAGGACATCCCGCATGCCGTGCTGGTGCGCGCGATCGCACCCACTGCGGGCGAGGCGGTCATGCGCGAGCGTCGCGGCGGTCGTCCGTTGCGCACCGGCGGCCCTGCGCTCGTCACCCAGGCATTGGGGATCCGCACCGCGCATACCGGCCTGGACCTTCGCCGTGGCGCCATCCGCATCGTGGATGAAGGCCGCGCGGTGAGTCCGGCGGAGATCATCACCGGTCCACGCATCGGTGTGGATTATGCGGGTCCCGATGCCCTTCTGCCCTACCGTTTCCGCTTCTCACCTTAGCCGCCGCATGGCGAAGGACGAGCGCATCGTGTTCATGGGAACGCCGGAGTTCGCCGTGGCCAGCCTCGATGCGCTCTTGCGCAGCGGAATCGAAGTGGCCGCGGTGGTCACGGCGCCGGACAAACCGGCGGGCCGTGGCAAGCAGCTTCGGCAGAGCGCGGTGAAGCAGTACGCGGCGATGCATGGCTTGCGCGTGCTGCAGCCATTGAAACTCCGCGACCCGGATTTCCTCGCGCAGCTCGATCTGCTCGATGCATCGCTGTATGTCGTAGTGGCGTTCCGCATGCTGCCCGAGCAGGTGTGGAGCAAGCCCGCGCGAGGCACGATCAACCTGCACGCCTCGCTCCTGCCGGCGTATCGCGGTGCTGCGCCGATCAACTGGGCGATCATCAACGGCGAGCAACGTACCGGAGCCACCACCTTCTTCATCGGGTCGGAGATCGACACGGGCGACCTCATCGATGCGGTCGAATTGGATATCGGTGCGGAAGAGGATGCCGGAAGCCTGCACGATCGCCTGGCCCTTGCCGGTGCGGAACTACTCGTGCGCACGGTGCATGCGATCATGGATGGCAAGCACCGGTCAAGGCCGCAGCTCAGCGATGGCGCGAGCCTCCCGCTCGCGCCGAAGCTCACGCCGCACAATACCCGCATCGATTGGCTCATGACCGCGAAGCAGGTGCACGATCTTATTCGCGGCCTCTCTCCCTGGCCCGGCGCGTGGACCACCTTGCACCGACCGGACCGTGACAACGCGCAATTCAAGATCCTGTCCTCCCGTATCGGCGAAGCGATCCGCGCGCACGCCGAGCCAGGCACCATCGAAGTGCGCGAAGGCAAGCTCTTCGTGGCATGCAACGATGCCTGGATCGAAGCCATCGACGTGCAGATCGAAGGCAAGCGGCGCATGCCGGCCATGGATTTCATTCGTGGTGCCGGATCGCTCGCAGGTGCATTCCTGCGCTGAGCGTAGCACGCCCGCGCCGCTGCGGACATGACGAGGAGCCAGTGGCACCCTTTCCCGTATGTCAGGAATGCGAGCCGCACGATTCCCTGAAACCCTTGCTGGGGGCGGCTTTCAGAGCCAGTTTTGAACAAACCCCCTGTTTTTTCAACATTTCCCGAAGGAACCGCCGGAAACCCTTGACACGCTTGGCCGCGAGGATACATTTGCCCGCGAGTTCAAAAACAAACAACTCACAAACACCAACAACAATGGGTCTCAACAAAGCTGAACTGATCGAAGGCATCGCCAATGAGGCGAAGATCTCCAAGGCCGATGCGAAGCGCGCCCTGGATGCGTTCGTGAACCACACCACCAAGGCCCTGAAGAAGGGTGAGCGCGTGGCCCTCGTGGGCTTCGGCACCTTCAGCATCACCAAGCGCGCCGCTCGCAAAGGCCGCAACCCCCAGACCGGCAAAGAGATCAAGATCGCTGCCAAGAAGGTGGTGAAGTTCAAGGCCGGCGCCGACCTCTCCGCCAAGGTGAAGTAAGCACCCCTGAAAGGCTACGGGAAGCCCCCTGCTTCGGCGGGGGGCTTTTCCTTTGCACCCCGATGACGGACATCGAACTCTACGAGCGCCTCGCCGCGTTCATCACCGACAACAAGCGCGCGCTCTTCGATCGCATCGCGCCCGATCGCACGCGCCACATCACCTGTGTGCTCGAAGACATCTACCAGGCGCACAACGCCAGCGCGGTGGTGCGCACCTGCGACCTGCTCGGCATCCAAGACCTGCACATCATCGAGAACCGCAACAAGTACACGGTCAATCCCGATGTGACGCTGGGCTCCTCGAAGTGGGTGGATATGCATCGCTGGCGCGGTGAGGCCGACAACACCAAGCGCTGCATCAGGCACCTGAAGGAGAAGGGCTACGCGATCGTCACCACCTCCCCGCGCGCCATCGACACCACGCCACAGACCATCGCCTTGGACCGTCCGCTCGCCTTCTGCTTCGGCACCGAGCTCACCGGTGCGAGCGACATGATGCTGGAGGCGGCGGACATCGCGCTGCGCATACCGATGTATGGCTTCACCGAGAGCTACAACATATCGGTATCGGCGGCGATCACGCTCTTCACCGTCATGGAGCGGCTGCGCGCATCGAGCATCGAGTGGCGGCTCCCGGAAGCGGAGCTCGCTGCGCTGAAACTCTCCTGGGCGCGCAAGGTGGTGCATAGCGCGAGCCATCTCGAAGATCGCTTCAGGAACGAGGAGCACCCGTAACGCTTGGCGCTTTTCGACAGGCGCAGGTTCACAAGGACAACTCAGCGACCCCTATCGCCGAGCGCCTGAGGATACCTTCGCCGCACAACAAAACCATCCCATGGGAAAAGGTGACAGCAAGACCAAGAAAGGCAAGCGCCGCCTCGGTAGCGCCGGCAAGAGCCGTCCGAGCAAGCGTAATGCCCTGCGTGCCGCGCGCAAGAAAGCCGGAACCGCCAAGACCGCGGTGAAGAAGGCCGCCCCGAAGAAGGCTGCCAAGAAGGCCGCGCCGAAGAAGGCCGCCAAGAAAGCCGCGGCCAAGAAGGACTGATCGCCTCAGGCGTTCATGAAAAGGCCCTCGATGAGAGGGCCTTCTTCTTTTCGGTCCGTTCGGTCACGGCTGCAGGCGCACGCGCAGCCATTCGCCATCGCGCAGCTGCTCGAAGGCCAGGCGATCATGGAGCCGGTTGGGCCGCCCCTGCCAGAACTCGATGCGCACGGGCCTCACGCGGTAACCACCCCAGTGCAGCGGCCGCGGCACCTCCTGTTCATCCTTGAAGCGATCGGTCCAGCGCGCGAAGCGCTCCTCCAGTGCCGCACGATCATTCACCGGCCGGCTCTGGTCGCTGCTCCATGCGCCGATGCGGCTCTCACGCGGCCGTGACCCGAAGTAGGCATCGCTCTCCTCCGCGCTCACATGCTCGGCTTTGCCCTCGATCCGCACCTGCCGCTCATGGCCCGCCCAGAAAAAGGTGAGCGCCACACGCGGATCGCGCTCGATGTCCAGCGCCTTGCGGCTGTTGTGGTTGGTGTAGAAGACGAAGCCCTTCGTATCGAAGGAACGCAGCAGCACGATGCGGCAGCTGATGGTGAGCGGCCCCATGCTCGCCAGCGCCATGGCATGCGGCTCGGGCAGGTTGTCCGCGATCGCGTCATCGAGCCAACGCCCGAACAGCGCGATCGGGTCCTCCCCCGCCTCTTCCTCCAACAAGGTCGCGCGCCCGTATTCGACGCGATGATGCAGATGCCGCTCTTGGCTCATGGCTCGGATTTGCTGGCGCAAGTTACCCGTGCGCCAACGAATCGGTTCGCCGTACCGTTGGCGGCTGCCTCCGCCTTCCATTACCTTCACACCTCATGTCCGGCCTGCTCGACTTCAAGCCCGAGAACCGCTTCGATCCCGGCAAGGGCCGATTGCTGGTCAGCGAGCCCTTCCTACCCGACCCCTACTTCCGGCGCACCGTGGTGCTGCTGTGCGATCACAACGCCGAGGGCTCCTTCGGCTTCGTGCTCAACCGCGGCATGGACCTCACCATCAACGACCTGATGGAGGACCTGCCACCGATCTCCTCGCGCGTGGGAATCGGCGGTCCGGTGCAGAGCGGCGAGTTGTACTACCTCCACACGCTCGGCAAGCACGTGGAAGGAAGCGTGGAGGTAATCGACGGCGTGCACATGGGCGGCGACTACGCGCAGCTCCGCGCGATGCTGGCCACCGACCCCAAGCTCTCCAAGCACGTCCGCTTCTTCGTAGGCTACAGCGGCTGGGGGCCGGATCAACTCAAGAAAGAGATGGATGACCAGGCCTGGATGGTGGCCCCGGCGGACAAGCGCCGCATCATGGGCACCTCCAACGAGGAGATGTGGCGCATGACGCTGAAATCGATGGGACGCGAATTCGCGCCATTGGCGAACTTCCCGGAAGACCCCTCCTTGAACTAGCCGCGCGTGGAGGCCACCAGCAACTCAGTGATGGCCCCTGCAAGTTTGTGCGCATAACGCTTGGTGCGGTAGCCTCCCACCCAACGCAGCCCTTGTATGGCATTGGTGAAGAACAGCTCATCGGCCGCGAGCAGGTTCTGCGGGTTGAGCGAGCACTCGTACACTTTGATGCCGTTGGCCAGGGCGAGGTTGATCACCTGGGCACGCATCACACCGCCCAGGCAACCATCGGTGAGGGAGGGCGTGTACAGCACCCCATTGCTCACGATGAAGAGGTTGCCCGAGCTGCTCTCGATGATGTTTCCGCGGTCGTTCTGCAGCAGGCAATCATCCAGCCCGCGCGCACGGCTCCAAAGCGCGGCCATCACATAGTACTGGCAGTTGAGCGTCTTGTGCCGCGAGAGCTCGTTCACCGGCTTGCGCATCTCCGGCCAGATGTCCACCAGCAGGCCGTTCGCGTTCAGCACATGGTGCTCATCGGCCAAAGCCTTGATCTCGATGGCGTAAACGCCCTGGTCGCTCTCCGGCCTGTAATAGCCGCTTCCGCCGCGGAAGAGCGTGAAGCGGATCCGGGCTGAGCGGAACTCCGATCGCGCGATGATGTTAGCGATGGCCTGCCCGAAGCGCTCGCGGTCCAGCCCCTTGGGAAGGGTGATCCGCAGCAGGTCCGCACCGGTGGAGAGCCTCGCCCAATGGGCATCCAGGAAGCAGGGCTTGCCATCCACCACGCGGATGCTCTCGAAGAGCCCATCGCCGAAATGGAAGGCGCGATTGTCCATGCGCAGCACCGGCTCATCGGCCGGCCGCAACTCCCCGTTCAGGTCCACCCACTCGCTCATGGACTGCGAAGTTCGCGATTGACCACATCCAACAACGCGCTGTTCGCCGGAACCAGCAGCCCCCGCACCCCGGCCGCCTCGGCCGCCTGCACATCCCGCTCACGGTCGCCCACCATCAACGAGCCCGCCGGGTCGATGCCGTGCGCGGCTAGTGCCCGTTCGATCAGCAGGCGCCCGGGCTTGCGGCAGAGGCAGCGCCCCTTGGTGGGATGGTGCGGACAATAATAGATGTCGGTAAGCGCCGCGCCGTGGTCGGCGAGCAAGGTGTGCAGGTGCGCGTGCAGCGCCTCCACCTCGTCGATGGTATAGAGCCCCAGCCCCACGCCACTCTGGTTCGACACCACGATGGTGGCATAGCCCAGCGCGGAAGCCACGCGCAGCGCCTCCGGCACCGTGGGCAGCAGCTCGAAATCGGCGATCCGCCACGTGTGCTCGCCACGCTCCCGGTTGATCACGCCGTCGCGGTCGAGGAAGAGGGCCGGACGCAGCATCAGATGAAGGTCGAGCGGATGCCCGCGATCAAATTCAACAGAAGGCCGGGTTCCAGCACCGCCATGAAGGTGACACCGTACAGGGCACCGAAGAAGTGCGCGTCGTGAGCCACGTTGTCCTCGTTGCGCTTATCCATGTACCAGGAATAGATGAGGTAGAGGATGCCGAAGACCCAGGCGGGTATGGGAAACGGAAAGAAGAGGAAGCCGATCGATGCCGTAGGCTCCATGATGATCATGGCGAAGAGCACGGCCGAAACCGCCCCGCTAGCGCCCACCGCCCGGTAGCTCGGGTCGTGCAAGTGCTTCTTGTAGGCCGGCAACGCACTGAAGAGGATGCCGCCGGTGTAGAGGATGAGGTATGGTAGGGCGGTAGCGCCACCCGTGACCCAGGCGAGCATGGGCTCTACTTGGCTGCCGAAGCCATAAAGCACGAACATATTCACCAGCAGGTGCGGCCAGTTGGCGTGCACGAAGGCATGCGTGATGAAGCGGTACCACTCCCCGCGGGCCTTCACCACGAAGGGCTCGTACAGCAACTGGCCGAAGAGCCGGTGGTTGCTGAACGCGCTGATGGATACCAACGAGGTGACGACCAGGATCACCATCGTCACCGGACTGAGTTCCACGAGTGATTCGTCCATCGTCAATAGGTATGGTCGCGCAGGATGCGCCACCCATTGGGACCACGCTCCCAGAGGAGGGAGAAACCTCCAGAAAGGGTGTCCGCCGTGCGGTGCAGCGCCCAGGTGCCGGTGACCCAGGCATGGTCATGGCCCGCGGCTAGTACCTCCTGGATACCGAACGCGAGGTCGCCCATGGCCTGCTTGTCCGGATAGGAGCGCTCGTAGTTGGCTGTCACCGCCGCCTTGCCGCAGGTGATTCCCCTCGGGCTCACGAAGCACACGCTATCGGCATAGGCCGCCATGAAGCCGCGGATATCGCCGGCATCCCACGCCTGTTCCTGCTCGGACATGGCCGCGCGGATGGCAGCATCGTCGGCCGGCCCGAAAGGAGCCGCGCAAGCCGCGAGGATGAAGGGGAAAAGGAGCGTGAGGCGCACTGCTGCGAAGGAACGCAAAAGGCCACCGCATTGGGTGGCCTTAGGTAGCGCGGGGGAGACTTGAACTCCCGACCTCAGGATTATGAATCATGCGCTCTAACCAGCTG
Source organism: Flavobacteriales bacterium (assembly GCA_020635725.1). Taxonomy (GTDB): domain Bacteria; phylum Bacteroidota; class Bacteroidia; order Flavobacteriales_F; family PHOS-HE28; genus PHOS-HE28. The sequence goes on along the minus strand of JACJZF010000004.1, from coordinate 108,079 downwards.
AGCTACCGCGCCATGTCCCGAAGGCTTCCGCCTAAGGGGCGGCAAATATAGCGATCCGCCATTGGCCGGAATCACCGCGATACTTGCGGCGGAAAGTGATCTGTCTACCTTTAGCCGCACCCCTATCTGTAGTGAGCACCATGGCCAAGAAGAAGCAGAAAGCCGTCGCGAAGAGCCCGAAAGGAGGGCATTCCTCCAAGGGCAAGCGAACCCTTTCCAGCAAACCGGTCAAGGCTGCGAAGACGTCCGCGTCGCGCACCGGCGGGAAGGCTGCGAAGAAGGCCACGCCCAAGAAAGCCGCCAAGCCCAAGAAGGCAGCGCAACCGGTGACGAAGAAAACCGCGGCGAAGCCCCTGGCAAAGAAGACCGTGGCGAAGCCCGCGAAGACGTCCGCCTCCCGCGCCGGCGGGAAGCCAACGGCCAAGCCAGTGAAGAAGGCTGCCACGGCCAGCAAACCGGCTTCCAAGAAAGCGGCCCCCACGAAGGCCGCACCGGTAGCGAAGCCATTGAAGGCGGCGGCACCGAAGAAGGTGGCCAAGGCAGCACCTGCGCCGAAAGCACCGAAGCCGGCTCCCGCGCCTGCCCCGAAGCCCGCTGCGGTGAAGGTGGAGAAGGCCAGCCCCGCTCCGAAGCCCAAGCCCGCCGCCCGCCCGGCGAAAGAGCGTGTGCAGATGGAGTTCATGGTGCACAGCGCGCCGAACGTCCTGTACGAGCTCATCAGCACACCCAGCGGCTTCAGCGAGTGGTACTGCGATGACGTGGATGTGCGCGGCGAATCGTTCACCTTCAAATGGGGCGATGACGAAGAGGCCACGACCCTGATCGGCCGGAAGGCCCCCGAAGTGATCCGCTTCCGCCGCAACGATGACGATGATGCTGCGGCCTACTTCGAGTTCCGCATCCGCATCGACGACATGACCAACGAGGTGGCGCTGATCGTCACCGACCATGCCTGGCCCGATGAGGTGGAGGAGACCCGCAACCTCTGGGCCTCGCAGATCGCGAACCTCGTGCGGGTGCTCGGCGCCTGATCGGGCACGTTTCGCGGCCCGGCCGCGTTGCAACAGCGATGAAGACGCTGCACCGGATGATCGTGAAGGCCTTTATCGGGCCCTTCGCCATCTCGTTCATGATCGTGGTCTTCATCCTGGTGATGCAATTCCTGTGGAAGTACGTGGACGACCTGATGGGCAAGGGCCTGGAGTGGTACGTGATCGTGGAGCTGCTCACCTACGCCGGCGCGAGCTTCGTGCCATTGGCACTGCCGCTGGCGGTGCTGCTGGCCGGCATCATGACCATGGGGGGCCTCGGCGAGAACTCCGAGCTGATCCCTATGCGGAGCGCGGGCCTGGGTGTGCAGCGCATCCTGCTGCCACTGGCCATGCTCGCCGGGCTGCTGGCGTTGGGCTCCTTCTACTTCAGCAACAACCTGCTGCCCATCGCCAACCTGAAGTTCAAGTCGCTGCTCTGGGACGTGACCGAGAAGAAGCCCGCGTTGAACATCGAGCCCGGCGTGTTCTACAACGGCATCGACGGCTTCAGCATCCGAGTGGCGGACAAGAACCCCTCGACGGGCGAGCTGAGCGACGTGCTGATCTACGACCACCGCGCGCCGTACAAGGGCAACAGCACCGTGATCAGGGCCGAGAAGGGCACCATGCAACGCAGCAGCGACGGGCATTTCCTGATACTGACCTTGGAGAACGGGAAGCTCTACGACGAGGCGGGGACCGTGGGCGACCGGCGCGCGAACCGCCCCCTGATGCGTGGCACCTTCCAACGCGATGTGGTGACCATGGACCTGAGCGGACTGGGGCTGCGGCGCACCGACGAGGACCTTTTCAAGGACAACTATAAGATGCTGACCATGGGCCAGCTCGATGAGGAGCTGGACAGCCTGCGCACCGTGTACGACGACCGCAAGGCCGAGCAACTGGCCCACGCACGCAACAGCCTCTGGTTCTTTCGCGCCGATGCGCCGAAAGGCGACCGCGAAGCTGAAGCGAAGTCGTTCCGGGAGTTCGAGCAGGGGCTGACGCCGGGCGGCCGCGAAGCAGTCTTCGAACTGGCCATGAACATGTCGCGGAACAACGCCCGGTACATGGAGAACAGCGCGCAGGAGCTGAACGGCCGTCGCTCGTTGATGGCCAAGCACCGCATCGAGTGGCACCGCAAGCCCATGCTGGCCGTGGCCTGCCTGGTCTTCTTCTTCATCGGCGCTCCGCTGGGGGCCATCATCCGGAAAGGCGGCATGGGCCTGCCCGTGGTAGCGGCCATCCTCTTCTTCCTCGTGTTCCACATCATCTCCTTCTCCACCGAGAAGCTGGTGGTGGCGGGCGAAGTGCAGCCTTGGCCGGGCATGTGGGTAAGCACCCTGGTTCTGATCCCGATCGGCGCCTTCCTCACCTGGAAGGCCAGCGCCGACAGCCCGCTCTTCGACCGCGATGCGTATTATCGCGGCTGGGAACGGATTCGCGCCCTGTTGCGCCCCCGGAATGCGCATCCTCCAGCTCTGTAATAAGCCGCCCTACCCTCCGATCGACGGAGGCAGCAAGGCCATGCACAACCTCACGCGCGGGCTGCTCAAGAGCGGCCACGAGGTGAAGGTGCTGTGCATCAGCACGCCGAAGCAGCCCCTGGAGCTGAACGACATCCCCAAGGAATACCGCCGCGCCACCCGGATCGAGGGCGTGTTCGTGGACACCAGCGTGAACGTGGTGGATGCCTTCACCGATCTGCTCACGGCAGACAATTACAACATCAGCCGCTTCTTCTCACCGGATATGGACATCCGGCTCATCCGCCTGCTGAGCGAGGAGCAGTTCGATATCGTGCAGCTCGAGAGCCTGTTCATGACGCCCTACATCGCCACCATCAGGCGCTATTCCAAGGCGAAGGTGGTGCTGCGATCGCACAACCTGGAGTACGTGATCCAGGACCGAATCGCCAGCGGCGAGCGCAACTTCCTGAAGCGTCCCTACAGGAAGTTCCTGGCGAAGCAACTGCAGACCTACGAGATGGCCGTGCTCGACCGCGTGGATGGTGTGGCCGCCATCAGCCCGAACGACGCCGCGCACTTCAAGGAGCACGGCACGCGCACTCCCGTGGTGACGATTCCCTTCGGCGTGGACCCGGATGAGTATCCGATGGAGAAGCCGAATACGGGCAAGGCCCCGATCTTCTTCCACCTCGGCAGCATGGATTGGCTGCCTAACGAGGAGGGCATCCGGTGGCTGCTCGAGAGCGTATGGCCCAAGGTGCTGCGGAAGTGCCCCGATGCCCGGCTGAACCTGGCCGGCAACAAGATGCCGAAGGACCTGATTGACATGGAGCTGGCCGGCGTACAGGTAAAAGGCCGCGTGAAGAGCGCCACCGCCTACATGCAGAAGCGTCAGGTGATGGTGGTGCCCTTGTTCAGCGCAGGCGGCATGCGCGTGAAGATCATCGAGGGCATGGCCATGGGCAAGGCCGTGATCTCCACCCCCATCGGCGCCGAGGGCATCGCTTACTCCGATGGCAAGGACATCCTGCTCGCGGGGACGGCGGCCGAGTTCGCCGATCGCATCATCGGCCTGCACCGCGATGCCGAGCGCGCGGCCACCATTGGCCGGAATGCCCGGAAGCTGATCGAGCGGTCGTACTCGGATACCCCGATCGTGAACGATCTCACCGCATTCTTCAAGCGATTGCTGAAGGGATGAGGCTGCTCGTTCTGCTCAGCCGCGTACCGTTCCCACTGGAGAAAGGCGACAAGCTGCGCGCCTACCACCTCGTTTCCCGATTGGCCGAGCGGCATGAGGTCTTCCTCTTCTGCCTCAGCGACTCGGCCACCGACCCTGCCCATATCGATCATCTCAAGCGCTTCTGCTCGCAGATCCAAGTGGTGCGCATACCGCGCTGGCGCATCCTGCTGAAGCTGCTCACCGCGGTCTTCACCCGCCTTCCGTTTCAGGTGGCCTACTTCCACCACCGGCATGCGCAACGGCTCGTCGATCGCGCCATCGCTGAATTCCAGCCCGACCACGTGCTCTGCCAGCTGGTGCGCACCACCGAATACGTGCGTCACCGGTATGGTCTGCCCAAGACCTTGGATTACATGGACACCCTGAGCAAGGGCATGGAGCGCCGCACCGAGACCGCGCCCTTCTACCTGCGGCCCGTCTTCCGCATGGAGACGCGACGGCTGATCCGCTACGAGAACCTCATGTTCGACCAGTTCGACCATTCGGTCATCATCAGCGCGCAGGACCGCGACTACATCTACCACCCCCTGCGGTCGCGCATGGCGGTGGTGCCCAACGGGGTGGACATGGAGCACTTCACCCCGCAAGGCGAGCGCCCGAGGTACGATCTGCTGTTCACCGGCAACATGAACTATCCGCCGAACATCGACAGCGTGCTCTACCTGGTGAACAAGGTGCTGCCGATCATCCGGAGGAACAGGCCCGCGACGAGCCTGCTGATCAGCGGCGTGGATCCCAGTCCGAGCGTACGCGCATTAGCCAGCAACGACCCGCTGATCACCGTGACGGGCTGGGTCAAGGATATCCGGAGCTCCTACGCCGCCGCCCGCATCTTCGTGGCGCCCATGCAGATCGGCACCGGCTTGCAGAACAAGCTCCTGGAGGCCATGGCCATGCGCGTGCCCTGCATCACCAGCGCGCTGGCCAACAATGCCGTGGGCGCCCCACCAGGCAAGGCCATCCTCATCGGTGAGCAGCCCGAGGAGTACGCCGCGCTGATCATGCAGCTGCTGGAGAGCCCCGATGCACGCGAGCAGCTTGCCGAGGAAGGCTACCGCTTCGTGCACCAGCACTTCGATTGGGACCGCAGCGCCCGTGAGTTGGAACAGCTGCTGACCGGCACCCCCGCCCCCCCGGCAGCGCTACCTTTGCGGCCCACCCCATTCTGATGAGCTTCGCATTCGACCCCATCGAGGATGCCATCGCCGACATCCGCGCCGGCAAAGCCGTGATCGTCGTTGATGATGAGGACCGCGAGAACGAGGGCGACTTCGTGACCGCCGCCCGCAACGCCACGCCCGAGATGGTCAACTTCATGGCCACCCATGGACGCGGCCTCATCTGCGCCCCCCTCACCGAGGACCGCTGCGAGGCCTTGGGATTGGACCTGATGGTGCGCGATAACACCGCCCTGCACGAGACGCCCTTCACGGTGAGCGTGGACCTCAAGGGGCACGGCACCACCACGGGAATCAGCGCCAGCGACCGCAGCAAGACCATGCTCGCGCTCATCGACCCGGCGATGAAGGCGGAAGACTTCGCCCGTCCAGGCCACATCTTTCCCCTGAAGGCGCGCAAGGGCGGCGTGCTGCGCCGCACCGGGCATACCGAGGCCGGCGTGGACCTGGCGCGGCTGGCCGGTTTCGAGCCCGCGGGCTTGATCGTGGAGATCATGAACGAGGATGGCACGATGGCTCGCCTGCCCCAGTTACAGGAGATCGCCAGGCGCTTCGACATGAAACTCATCAGCATCGAAGACCTCGTGGCCTACCGCATGCGCACCGAGCGGCTGGTGGAACGCGAGGTGGACGTGCAGCTGCCCACCGAGCATGGCGACTTCAAGCTGGTGGCCTACCGCCAGACCACCACGGGCGACGAGCACCTGGCGCTGGTGAAAGGGACCTGGGAGCCGAATGAGCCGGTACTGGTGCGCGTGCACAGCAGCTGCGTCACCGGCGACATCTTCGGGAGCTGCCGTTGCGATTGCGGCCCGCAGCTGCACCGCGCCATGGAGATGATCGATGCCGAAGGCAAGGGCGTGATCGTGTACATGCAGCAGGAAGGGCGCGGCATCGGACTGCTGAACAAACTGAAGGCGTACAAGCTGCAGGAGGAAGGCGCCGACACTGTGGAGGCCAACCTCATGCTCGGCTTCGACATGGATGCCCGCGACTACGGCGTGGGCGCCCAGATCCTGCATGAACTGGGCGTGCGGAAAATGCGCCTGCTCACCAACAATCCGCGCAAGCGCACCGGCCTGGTGGGCTATGGGCTTGAAATCGTGGAGAACGTGCCGATCGAGATATCGGCCAACCCCCACAACGAGCGGTACCTCCGCACCAAGAAGGAGAAGCTGGGGCACAGCCTGCGTTTGAAGTAAAGGTTCTCCCTGCACGCGCGAGGCCGCCCGATGGGCGGCCTCGCGCGTGCAGGACAGGCACGGCTCACTCGTCGCCTCGCTGCTCGCGCATCTTCGTTACGAAGTGCGCGACGCCATTGCTCAGCGCGCCCATGCTGCGCCTGAAGACCTCCTTGAAATCCTCCGGCTTCGCGATGAAGAGCTCGATGCCCACCCAGATGTTGTCCTTCACCAGGTAGCTCTTCGCCACCTTGCTCTTCGCGTTGCTGTAGTCCACAGCGATCAGGCATTGCGCGCGCTCATCCTCGCTCTCGATCGGCCAGATGTTCGCCAACACCACGCGGAAATAGGTGGGGTCGTCCTCCACCACGTTGATGAAGTAGGTCTTCCCTTCAGCCTTGAACTGCACGTCGCCATCGGCATCGATCTCTGGCCGATAGCCCTCCTCGGTGAGGTATTCGATGTACATGTCCTGTAGGGACTTCTTCGCAGCGTTCTCGCTCTCACCTTGGGCCATGCCAAGCATCGGCAGGAGGAGAAGAAGAAAGAAGCCGATGGGTCGGAGGTATCGCATGGGGGATGGATCGCGGCGAAAATACCGGTTCAACCACAACGCATCGCCGTGTCCGATCCTTGCACCCTTCGCGCTTCTATCTTCCGGCCATGTTCCAGGTGTTGCGCAGCAGCGCGGGCGCGGGCAAGACGCATGCCCTGGTGAAGCACTACCTGGGCCTTTGCCTGCGCGGCGCGAATCCGCAGGACTACCGCCAGGTCCTTGCGCTCACCTTCACCACCAAGGCCGCCACCGAGATGAAGGAGCGCGTGCTCGGTTACCTGGAAGGGCTCGCACGCAACGACACGAGCCACGCCGGCCTGCGCGATGTGATGGAACACATCATCAGCATCACCGGCACCGATGCGGATGGCGTGGCCGAACGCGCACGCGCGGTGCTCGACCACATGCTGAACCATTACAGCGATGTGGCGATCAGCACCATCGACGCGTTCACGCGCCGCGTGGTGCGCCCCTTCGCGCGCGACCTGCAGCTGGACCACGACCTGCGTATGGCCACCGACCAGGACTGGTACCTGGACCGCGCGGTGGAGGATGTGATCGCCGAGGCCGGCCTGAATCCGGATGTGACGGCCCTGCTCACCGAAGCCTGCCAGATGCTGCTGGAAGAAGAAGCCGCGTGGGATCCGGAACGGTCGTTGCGCGAGCTTGGGAAGGAATTGGACAAGGAGCGCTCCATTGCGCCGCTCAAGGCCCTGGCCAGCACCTCGCCCGAGGATATGATTGCCTTGGCAGGGCGGCTGCGCGAACGGAACAACGCGTTCATCAAGCGCATGAGGGAGCTGGGCCAAGACACGCTGCGCCTGCTCGATGAGGCCGGGCTCAAGCCCGAGGACCTGTACCAAGGTGCGCGCGGATACCACGGCTTCCTCACCAAGCTCGCCCGATTCGGCGATGCGCTGATGCTGCCCAACAGCTATGCGCAGAAAGCCATGGAGAGCGGAACGTGGTGGAGCGGCAAGGCCGATGCTTCCGCCAAGGCACGGCTCGAAGCAATAGCGCCGCAGCTGCAAGCGCGCATCGCGGAAGCCACCGATGCGCTGGCCGCGGAGCAGCGCGACTACTTCGTCCGCAAGGCCATCCTGCATCGCTTGCCCACCGCATTCACCCTGCACGAACTGCACCGCTGCCTCGAAGCGCGCAAAGCCGAGGAGGGCGTGGTATTCTTCAGCGACCTCACCCGCCGCGTGGCGGAACTGGTGCAGGACGAGCCGGTGCCTTTCATCTACGAGCGGCTCGGCGAGCGATATCGTCATTTCCTCATCGACGAGTTCCAGGACACCTCCCTGCTCCAATGGACCACCTTGCTGCCTCTGATCCACAACGCGCTCGGCACAGGCGGTTCGGCCTTGCTCGTGGGCGACGCCAAGCAGGCGATCTACCGCTGGCGCAATGGCGAGGTGCGGCTGTTCCTGGAGCTGCCCCGGCTATTCGGAAGCCCCGCCAGCGATGTGACCGACGAGCGGGAGCGTGCTCTGCTCCATCATCACCGCGAAACGGAGCCGCTCGCATCGAACTTCCGGAGCGCGGCCACCATCATCCACTTCAACAACGCGCTCTTCGCGCACACGCGCACGGCGCTCCCGCCGTCCTTGGCCCGCGTCTATCAAGCGTTGGAGCAGAACGCGGCGAATGAGCGGGAAGGCCTCGTACGGATCGAGCGTCAGCCGAAGGACGTGACCGGCGAAGACGCCAAGGCCATGCGTGATGCATTCATGTTGCGATGCGTGCAAGAGGCCGTGGCCGATGGCTTCGCGGCTGGCGACATCGCGGTGCTCGTGCGCACCGGCGCGCAGGGACGCGAGGCCGCCGAAGCGCTCACCGCCGCCGGATATCCCATCACCTCCCCTGACGGCCTGCTGCTGAGCAACGACCCTTTGGTGGAAAGCGTGCTCGAACTGCTGCGTGTGATCGCATCGGATGACCGAACGGCGGCCTTGCGCGCGTTGCAGCACATGGCACGTCAGCGTGCCGACCAAGAGACCCACGAGGTGGATCCCTACCCGGATGCTGAACGTGCGAAAGCCCTGCACGCTGCCGTGAAGAGCTGGCTCGGCGAGTACGGCTTAAGCGGCGTATCCACCACGCTCACCGACCTGATCTCGCGGATGATACGCGCGCTGGGGTCCGTCCCGCAGACCGATGCGCGCGCGCTCGCGCTGCTCGACGAGGCGCATGCCTTCTCCGTGGAGCACGGCCCTGACCTGACCGGCTTCCTGCAGCACTGGGAGCGCAAAGGACAGCTGCGCAGCCTGAGCCCTCCAGAGGATGGGCAGAGCATTCAAGTGATGACCGTGCACAAGGCCAAGGGTCTGGAATTCCCGGTGGTGATCGTGCCCCATGCGCGCATGGCCTCCACGGCGCGCCATGGAGAGCACTTATGGATTTCCCCTTCCGAGGCCGACGCCGGCTTGCCCTTCGCCTTGGTCACCGACTCCACCACCCTGCGCGACCTGGGCCTGCCCGAATCAGAAGAAGAGCGCGACCTGCGGATACTCGATGCCATGGACCTGCTCTACGTGGCCTTCACCAGGCCGGTGCAGCGCCTCTACGCACTGGTGCCGGAACGCGGTGCCGACGATGTGACGAAGGCGGTGCTCGATTACATGGATGCGAGCGGGGCGAGCGAATCGCTCATCCTGGGTGAACGAAGTGGTCCGTGGCGCGTGAAGCCGACCGCCGTGAGCGAACGCTTCGATGCCATGCCGAACAATACCGGCCGTGGCCTCGCCGCCCTGCGCTCGGAGGCTCCCGAGACATGGGACCCGGCGGATCCCGACCCGTTGCGGAGCCAGGGCAATCTGATCCACGAGTTGCTGAGCGCGGTGCGCCATGCGCAGGATCTGCCAGCCGTGATCGAACGCATGATCTCGCGCGGTGAACTCACCGGCGAGGAAGGACACGCCATCGAAGCGCGCCTGCTGCCGCTTCTCTCCTCTCCCCAACTGGCCGATTGGTTCGGGCCGCGAGTGGATTCGCGCACCGAGGCTACCATCATTACGGCTGAAGGACAGGTGCAGCGTCCGGATCGCGTGGTCTTCGAAGGCGGCGGAGCCCGCGTGCTCGACCTGAAGACCGGAGCACCGGCCGAGTCGCATGCGAAGCAGGTCCGCAGCTACATGAACCTGCTGCGCGAGCTGGGTTACGCACCGGTGGAAGGAGCGCTGCTCTACCTCAGCACCGGGGAACTCCAACCGATTCCGGCATGACACCGACCTGGTCCTTGAAGCGGTTCGATGAGCTCACCGTGCATGAATTGCACGAATTGCTGCGGCTGCGCACCGATGTCTTCGTGGTGGAGCAGTCCTGCCCTTATGCGGAGCTGGATGGACGCGATCCGGAGGCACTTCACCTCCAAGGTCTGCTGAACGGACCGCTCGTGTGCTATGCGCGGCTGCTTCCGCCAACCGGCGATGAACCGCCTCACATCGGGCGAGTCGTGGTGCGTGCTGATCATCGGCATCGAGGCATCGCCACGGCCCTCATGCAAGAGGCCTTGCGCGCTTCTTCCACCGTTCACGGAACCAGCCGATGCGCCCTGGCCGCCCAATCCTATCTGCAAGGCTTCTACGAGTCCTTGGGCTTCCGCCGTGTGAGCGAGGAGTACGTGTGGGATGGCATCCCGCACATCGACATGCGCCGCGAATGATCCGTTAGCGCAGTAACGAGAAGTGGCCCATGTACTCCTTCTCGTTGGCACCCCATTCCTTGAGGTGCGCCTTATACACGAAGAGGCTCTGCGGCAGGCCATCGCCGCCCCACCCTTCCGTCGGGTCCTCCGTGCGGAACACCTCCTTGCCCCAGCGATCGAAGATGACGAGCTCGTATTCGCGCGCGCCCACCACCACCGGCCGCCACACATCGTTCTTGCCATCATCGTCGGGTGTGAATCCGGTGGGCGCGAAGAACAGATGATCGCTCACGGTCACCAGGCGTGTAGTGCTGTCCGAACAGCCATCGCCGGAGAGCACGGTCTGGGTCACGAGGTATCTGCCGGGCTCCTCGAAGGTGTGCAGGAAGCTCGGTTCCGTGATCTCCTCGCCGTTGACGAGATAGCTCCAGCTCACCGCCAAGGCCGAATAGTCCGTGATGCTCACATCGGGCGTCACCAAACTCACTTCATCGGGCACGGCGATGAAGGCCGCCGTGGGCTTCGGGAATACTTCGACGGCATCGGGACGATACGCCGAGATGTCCGCAACGCAACCCGTGCTGGTGCTCACCGTGAGGCGAACGCCATACGTGCCGGGCTCGGTGTAGGCGTGCAGGAAGGCGCTATCGGTGCGGGTGGTGCCATCCCCGAGGTCCCAGCTCAGCGTGAAGGGTGTCGCAGCCGTGGCGAGGCTGGCGAAGGGGAACGACTCACCCACGCAGGCCAGCGATCCGTTCTCGAATTCCGCCACCGGATAGGGTTGCACCTCCACGGAATCCGTATAGCTCCCCGTGCAGCCGTATTCCGTGAGGGTGAGCGTAACCGGATGAATGCCCAGCGCGGAGAACAGCGCTTGGGTATTCACGCCTTGCTGCGTAACGGGTATGCCGATGCCGAGATCCCACGCCACCTGCACATCGGGCGCGGTGAAGCCCTGCGCGAAGAGCAGCGCGGGCTGGTCTGGGCAGCGCACCGGAGGCCGCGGGAAATAAGCGCTGGGCGGCACATGCACATCGAAGACCCTGCTGATCGTATCCGCGCATACAGGGCCATTGGTGGCGATCAGGCGCACGGTGTGATAGCCCGCCACGCCATAGGTCCATGCGGGCGATTCGAGCGAGCTGTTATCGGCCGTGGTCGAAGGATCCCCGAATCCCCAGAAGAAGGCCGCGGCATCGGTGCTCAGGTTCACGAACTCCTGCGTGAGTGATTCGCAGAACACGGTTTGCTCGGCGAAATCGGCGACCGGCTGGGCGTAGATGCCAAGGTTCTCGGTATGGCTCCCGGTGCATCCCAATGCAGAGGCCGTAACGGTCACGGGTTGCAGGCCGGTCGCGGGGAAGAGCGCCGTGACCGTGGTGCCGGTGGCTGTTGGGGGATCGGCATCGCCCAGGTCCCAGGCGAAGGTGGCCGATGGGTCCCAATCGCCAGTGGCCTCCAGGGTCACCTCTGAGGGCCCGCAGCGGAGAGCCGTCTCGAAGCTGATCTGGATCGGCGGCGCCACGAGGTAATCGGCGACGGTGGTATCGGCGCAAGAAGCACCGGGGTTGGCAATGAGGGTGACCGTGTAGGTGCCGGGTGCCGGATAGGTGTACTGGGGCGCGAAGGCGGAAGAGACGTCGGCCGTGGTGGTGGTGTCGCCGAAATCCCAGCTCCAGGTCTGCGCGCCGGTGCTCTGATTGCTGAACGATTGCGTAAGCCCTGCGCATGCCTGGGTGCCGGTCTGCGCCGCGATCGCCGCGTTGACCGCAGCATCGCACAGCACCACGCGGAACATGAAATCGCGGCGCGCCGTGCCGATGAGTGCTCCGTTGCGGTACTCTTCGACGCACACACCCACGGTGAACGTGCCCTGCAACGTTGGATGAACGGTCAATTGCCCCGTTGCGGGATCGATGGACAACGGCGGCGAGCTATCCATGGGATACCCGGAGGAGTAACCGGCCGCCCAGGACACCGGGAGGTATGGCGGAGCCGATGGCGCCGGGGCCGGATCAATGGCATCGGCACCTTGGTAAGGCGAGCAGAGCGAATACACCAGCTGATCGCCATCGGGGTCGGTGGCAGCATGATCGAAGACCATGTTCTGGCCGAGGCAAAGGGCGATAGGCGGATAGTCGATGAAGCGGGCCGAACTGTTGCCGGTATCTGGCGGGCCCGGGATGTGCACCGTGCAGGTGAGGCCTTGCTGCCCGGAAAGATTCACCATGGCTGGCGTGCGGCAGCAGCGCTGGTAACTGATGGTGTACCCACCGGCCAGTGGCGGCAGCGTGAAGACATGCACATACTCCGCCGTGCTCACGCAGACCGATGGCGGGGCGGTGAGGCAGGGATCATTCAGCTCAACGGGCACGGTGATCTCGTCCGGCAAAGCCACGGAGGCGTCATCGACCAGGGTACCGCTGGAGTTGAATACCCCCAGCTGGGCGAAGGCGTCGAAGCCGGTCTGATTCACGTTGTCCGGGCCGCAATCACGATAGAGCCGCAGCGTGACCCGGTACTGGTTGTTGCCCAGGTAATCGTAGTACATGTCTCCACCGATGATGTGGGTCGCCCAGGATGGGGTCGCCAGCAACAACGGGAGGAGCCAGAGCAGCGTGCGGCGCAGCATGTTCCTTCGACCTGATTCACGGCCCTGCGGTTGCCTGGCCATTCGGCTTGGTGAAGGTATCATTCCGGGGGGCAGACCGCGGACCAATCGTTGGCGGTGATTTCCTCATACCGGCCCTCGCCCCCGTCAATCATCTCTTGAATCCTCAGCAACTCCGGGTATGCGCGGGCTTGAATGGTGTGCACCAGCCGCCGCGTGCCAACCACTTGCACCTCCACGAAGCGGTCCGGGCCGTCGATCCGGTAATAGTGTCCACCACCGCGCAATCGGCGGTAACGCGGGAATCCCGCCGCATTCCCCGGTCTATCTTCCGCCGCTGCCATGCCTCGTTTCCTCGAACGCCTTGCCGCATCGCTCCTGCAGTGCCACGGGGCCGACCTGGGCCAGGTGGCCGTTGTACTGCCGAGTCGCCGCGCGGGCGTGCATCTGCGAAAGTACCTGGCAGCCGCTGCTGGTCGGCCGCTCTGGAGCCCGGAGATCATGGACCCGGGTGCCTTCCTGGCCCGCATCGCCGGGGTGGAGCAGGCGGATTCGTTGCGGCAACTGCTTCTGCTGCATGCTGTGCAGCAGCGCGTGCTGGGCCCGGAAGCCGAGCCGCTGGAAGAGTTCATGCAATGGGCACCCGCGTTGCTCCGCGACATGAGCGAGATCGATGGGCACTTGCTCGAGCCCGCCACGGTGTATCGTGATCTTCGGCAGTATCACGAGCTCGATGCCTGGAGCTTCCTCGGTTCGGACCCGCTCTCCGCCGGGCAGCTGCGCACCATAGAGCAATGGCGGCGCATGGGCGAGCTGCATGCGGCCTTCGCGGAGGAGTTGAGCGCTCGCGGACTCGGGAGCGCGGGCAGCATCGCCAAGGCCGCCGCGGCGCTCGTGTCAGCGACCGATTGGCGATCGACTTGGTCGGCCATACACATCGCCGGCCTGAATGCCTTGGAGCCAGCGATTACGCAGGTGATCGGCACCCTCATGCAACGCGGCCTGGCCGATATCGCCTGGGATGCCGACCACCATTACCTCGATGACACGGGCCATGAAGCCGGTCGCTTCTTACGCCGCTCCATTGGACAGCTGGGCGTCGGTACCGTGCCTCCAGGTCGAGCCATCGAAGAGCGCCACCGTCACATTGATGCGGTAGGCGTGAGCGATGCGGCGGCCATGGCGCGCTATGCCGCGGAATGGGCCATGGCGCTCGATGCCTCCGATCGGCAGCAAGCGGTTATCGTACTGGCCGATGAGACCATGCTGATGCCTGTCCTGGAGGCCTTACCATCGGAAATCGGACCGTTGAACGTGACCATGGGCGTGCCCCTGCGGTCTTTGCCGGTGCATGGGTTGGAATCAAGCTTCCTCGCACTGGTCCTTGCGCGCTCGGACCAGCGTTCGTGGCCCGTGGACCGATTGAAGCCCCTGCTCTCCCATCCCATGCTTCATGAGGGCGAGGCCACGCGCACCTTGCTCGCCACGCTGCCACGCGGCCATGTGGGCACCGATGCACTGGTGCGCCTGGCGGCGGAGGCCGGTTCGCGTGCCACTGCTCCCATGGAACAGGCGTTGCGCGCGCGCGACGACTCTGATTCGCTCCCACAACGCATGCGGTCGCTGCTCGCTTGGGCCGCCAAGGTGAAGGAGCAGGACCCTTTCGCACGCGAGCAGCTGTACCAGCTCGCGCGCGTGGCGCATGAGCTCGACCAGGTGCTCGAAAGCCACGGCCGCGGCACCACTGGTCCAGAGGCGTACGCGGCGCTTCGCGAACGGGCGATGCGCGACGCCCGGCTCACGCTCTTTGGCGAACCGCTCGCTGGCCTGCAGGTGATGGGGTTGCTGGAGACGCGCGCGCTCGATCACAAGCATGTGCTCCTCCTCGGGGCCAACGAGGGCCTGCTAGGCGGTGGCGATCCGCCGGCGAGCTGGATCCCCTTCGACCTGCGACGCCATTACGGCCTGCCTCTTCATGCCGATGCGGATGCCGTGCTCAGCTACCACGTGCACCGCCTGCTGCACGCAGCTGAGCATGTCGATCTCGTTCACGTGAGCGGAGGGCAGCAGGACAAAGGACCATCGCGCTTCATCGCACAATGGAAGCACAGCCTCGCCGCCTATCCCGGCACGGTTCTGCGAACGCGCGCTCGCACCGCGCCGATCGCATCGAAACCGAGAGCCGCGATCGCCGTGCGCAAAACACCGGAGGTGCTCGACCGTCTGCGGGAACACGCCGCCACGGGCCTATCGCCTTCGGCCCTGGCGACCTGGCTGGGATGCCCGCTTGACTTCCACGCGCGCTACGTGCTCGGCTTGCGTGTGGAGGAGGAGGACCCGCAACGTTTGGCGCCCAACGTGCTCGGAGAAGCGCTGCATGCCGTGATGGAGGAGACCTTGCGACCGACCCTCGGCCAGCCGCTCAGCCCGGAGATCCTGCGGAATGCCGCGCTCAACACGGATCAGTTGATGCTCGATCGGCTGCGTGCGCAAGGACTCACCGACGATCAATTGCGCACCGGTCATCATCGCCTGGTGGCCTCCATGGCGAGCACGGCCATGCGGCGCTACTGGGAGGCCGAGGCCGCGCGTTGCGCACGGGAACGCACCGTCGTCATGGGACTGGAGGAGAACCTGAGCGCATCGATCTCTTCCACCGTCAGGCTCATAGGCAAATCGGACCGCTTGGAAACACGCGATGGGCTGCTTCATGTCCTCGATCTGAAGACCGGTCGTGTGGACCCGAACCTGCTCCGCCTCGATGCACTTGATCGGTCGGCCGTCTCGCGGGAACATGGGCCAGCCATCCAGCTGATGTGCTATGCCATCATGGCCTTCGAACGCGACCCCTCGCTACAGCAGCTCCGGGCCGGACTCATTCCCCTACGCACCCCGAGCGCCGGAGATGGCGTATGGCTGCGATTGGCCGGTGAGGACAGGGTGTCGCGGGAAAAGCTGGACGATATGCGCTCGCTCATCGCCACGCTCATCCACGAGATCCTCGACCCCGATGTGCCCTTCCGGCATGATCCCGAATCGACCTATTGCCACGCGTGCGTAAGTCCTTGAATGCGAGGAGGGGGCCCGTGGCCCCCTCTTCGCATTCAAGCTATCGATCAGCGATAGACGATCTTGTAGGTGCCGGTTTCCCCGTTGCGCTTCAGCTTCAGGTAATACACCCCGTTGCTCATGCTGGTCAAGTCCATCTCCTTTCGGTAAGTGCCCTCGAAGCCGCGCAGGACCTCATTGAACACCGACTGCCCGAGGGAATTCACCACATCCACGGTGATATCGGTGGGAGCAGAGGTGGTGAAGAAGAACACGAACTGACCGTTGTTGGGGTTCGGCAGGATGGTGACGCTGCCATCCTCCTCGGCCGTAGCGAGCCCCTTGTAGATCACACCGGTCTCATCCCGGCCTCCCAAGGAGATGTAGTAATCCGCGTTGTGAGTGGCTTCGCTGGTCCACGCATCGTTCACCAGCTCGAATTCACCCTTGCCGGTAACGGGAATCGTGGCCAGTACCACCTCTTTGCCAGCGCTCCACGCCGCCTCGAAGCTTTCCAGCGGCGACACGCCGAATCCCGCGTAGACCTGGTAGCTGGTGCTTCCCTGCTCGTGCACGCCACCTGAGCGCACAATGGGCAGGTACATGGCGGGCGCTCCATCCTGGCGGATGGTGCCCAGCGCGGCTCCGCTGCTGTTGTCCCACCGGATGGTGAAGACCAGGCTCGAGAAGATGCCATCGAAATCGCTGCTCGGCTTCACCCGCACTTCCAGGTTATCGCCGTTGCGGAACAGGCCGATGTCCACCTGGTTCTGCGCGCTCCCGGCCATGGGAACGGAGAACGCCGCGGTGAGGAGCAGGGAACCGAGGGTATGGGTCAGCTTCATCGTTGAGGGTGTTTGGACGTCTGGTGCGGGTCGAAGAGGCGGCAAGATAGCTCTACGCGAAGGTGCAATCAAGACGCCGCGCCAGAAACCGGGAGGCCTGAAAACCGAACAGGGGCCCTCGGAAGGACCCCTGCGCGGTAAACCTGCAAGGAATGATTGGAACCAGCCCAAGGCCAGGAAGAACGACCTTGGTTGATAGGTAGACGGCGCTTCGTGAAAGGGGTTGCCACGGCCCCGGAAAAAATCAGGGTGTGAATTTGTACCCGACGCCTCGGATTGAATGGAAGTGCCTGGGAATCCGGGGGTCCTGTTCGAAATATTTTCTGAAAGCCACAATGAAATTATCCACGGTACGAGTGGTTGGGAACACATTGTAGCCCCACACTTTCCGCAGGATCTCCTCCCGTGAGACCACTTCTTCGGCCTTCTCCACCAAGAGCCGCAGCAAAAGGGCTTCCCGTTGAGTCAGGGTTCGCGTGACCCCATCGGCACCGGTAGCCTCGAACTTGCCGAAATCGATGGTTCCGCCCCCGAAGCTGTACACCGGGGCCACCGCAGTGGGCTCGGCGTTGCCAGCACGGGCCGCGAGCTTGCCCACACGCAGCAGCAGCTCGGTCAGATCGAAGGGTTTCCCGAGGTGATCGTCGCCGGCACGCAGCCCCCGGATGCGGTCGGCGGTGGCGTTGCGGGCCGTGAGGAAGAGCACCGGAGTGGTGTTGCCCTCCAGTCGCACGGTCTCCACTACGGTGAAGCCATCGACCCCCGGCAGCATCACATCCATGATCACCAGATCGAAATGCGCGCCACGCAGCCTTTCCAGCGCTTCCGGTCCGGTGGAGGCCATGGTCACCGCGTACCCCTCCAATTCCAGATTCAGCTTCAAGGTGCTGCGTAGCGAGGGCTCGTCTTCCACCAGCAGGATGCGCTCCTGTGCCATACCGCAAATATGGCCCGGCTAATTTTGCCCCGATGCGCTTCACCCCTGCACACGCCGAACGCGCCAATGGATTCCGGGCACGCACCATGGTCGAGCACCTGGATATCCGCTTCACTGTGGATGATGAAGGCCGGCTTTGCGCCACCATGCCGGTGGATGCGCGCACCCACCAGCCAGCGGGACTCCTGCATGGCGGTGCCACCGCGGCCCTGGCTGAATCCCTTGGGAGCATGGGCTCGTTCCTGCTCGTCGTGGACGAAGGGAAGACCGCCGTGGGGCTGGAGGTGAGCGCGAACCACCTCAAGGGCGTGCGTGGCGGCGTGGTAACGGCTACCGGTGAACTGGTGCACGCCGGTCGCAGCACGCATGTCTGGGACATCCGCCTTCGCGATGAGCGCGGTGCGCTCTGCGCGGTGTGCCGGCTCACCACCATGATCATCGACCGCAAGTGAGCGGGAACGTGCTCGATGAACTGCTCCGACGCGGCGCCACCTTCGCCGCGTTCCGTGAGCCGGGCCACGGTGCGCGCGTGCTGGTTCAGCTGCAAGGGGAATTGAAACCCGCCGTGGCCGGTGATACCTGCTTCACGCTTTGCCCCTTTGAATCATTCGATGGGAACGCGCTGTGCATCCGACCGGATATCGAATTGAATCTTGACGATGACCGTGGGCTCGATCGGATCACGGGAACTTCGACTTCCATCGGCCGGGTTCTTCATGCCGGACTCGATCGCGCTGGCTACCGGGAAGCGGTCGCTCACGCCGTGATGGAGCTCCGATCCGGACGGGCGCAGAAGGTGGTGCTCGCACGCACCATCGACGTCAACCTGGGAAGCGCGACACCCGGCGGGCTCTTCGCAGCGGCCTGCGAGGCCCAGCCCGGCGCATTCGTGGCCTTGGTGAACACGGATCGATTCGGCACCTGGCTCGGGGCCAGTCCGGAACGACTGCTGCTGATGGAAGATGACCGATTCGAAGTGGATGCGCTCGCGGGCACCATGCCCACCGACCAGGCGCCAGCGGACCCGGCAGCGTGGGGCGAAAAGGAGCGTGAAGAGCAAGCGCTCGTGACACAGGAAGTGCTCGCTCGCCTGACACGCGCTGGCGCAACCATCGTGCAAGCCGCGGAACTGACCACTCACCGCGCCGGACGCGTGACCCACCTGCACAACCGCATCACCGGCAGCTCACCTTCCGACCCGCTCTCCATAGCACAGGCGCTGCATCCGACACCCGCGGTGGGCGGTCGCCCGCGCGATGCGGCGAGCACGCTCATCGCAGCGCTCGAACCCCGACCGCGCGCGCTGTACGCCGGGTATTGGGGACCGATCGATCGGACTCGCGCGGCGCTGTACGTGAATATCCGCTGCATAGAGATCGCAGGTGATCGGGCCCTGCTGCACGTGGGAGCCGGCATCACCTCGCAATCCGACCCCGACCTCGAATGCGACGAGGTGGAATTGAAAGCACGCCTGTGGCTCGACCTGCTGCATGGGCAAGGCGCTGGCGGATAGCTTTGGCCGCGTGACGATGAGCTCGGACCATCCTGCCGCCGCTGAGCTGGCGCGGCTCTGCGCGGCGAAGGGCGTGCGGCATGCCGTGATCAGCCCTGGATCCCGCAGCGCCCCCTTGGTCATCGCCTTCACCAAGCACGCTGAGATCGCGTGCCACTTGGTGATCGATGAGCGCAGCGCGGCCTTCTTCGCCCTGGGCATGGCCCAGCAGCTGCATGCCCCTGTGGCCTTGATCTGCACCAGTGGCAGCGCGGTGCTCAACTACGGACCGGCGATCGCGGAGGCCTTCTATCAGCGTGTGCCCCTGCTGGTGATCACCGCCGACCGTCCGGAGGAATGGGTGGACCAAGGCGAGGGGCAGGCAATCCGCCAGCAGGGCGTGCTCGCCCTGCACATGAAGCGTAGCGTGCAGCTCCCGCGACTGATGTCCGATGGGCTCGCGCGCTGGCACGCCGGGAGATTGATCAACGAGGCCATCGACTCCACGCTGCTGCCCGTGCCCGGTCCGGTGCATGTGAACGCGCCCTTCGCGGAGCCGCTCTACGGCCTGACCGAGCAAGCCGATGACGACCACAGCATCGTACAGCCGAGCAGGCCCATCGCCCAAGTGATGACCGAGAGCTTCGTGCTGCCGGACCATGCGCGCTGGCTGATCGCCAACCTGAGCCATTGCCGGAAAGTGATGGTGCTCTGCGGCCAAGGCCAGTGGAGCGCGGGCCTGAAGCAGCAGCTGGGGCAGCTCGCCGCACTGCCGCAAGTGACCGTGATGGTCGAGGCCACGAGCAACCTCGATGATGCCGCGTTCATCACCGGCATCGACCGCGTGATCGAAGGCGTGAACGAATCGAATGCGGCGGACCTGAAGCCCGACCTGCTGATCACCTTCGGAGGCGCGGTAGTGAGCAAACGCGTGAAAGGGCTGCTCCGTCAATGGCGGCCCGAGCAGCATTGGAACATCGATGCCGGCCAGCGGCACTATGACACCTACCAGAGCCTCACGCACGACATCGCCGTGAGCCCCGAGGTCTTCTTCGCGCAAGTGGCGGCCAGTGTGAAGCCCAGCGAGAGCATCTATGGTGAGGCGTGGCGCATGGTGGATGCACGCACCCGTGAGCGGCATGCCGCCATCGTGGAGCGGACGCCTTGGTGCGACCTCAAGGCGAGCGGCATCATCCTCGAGCGGATCCCCGATGGGAGCGATGTGCACCTGGCCAACAGCACCCCCGCGCGCTATGTGCAGCTCTTCGACCGTCGCCAAGGCCTGCGGTGGTTCAGCAACCGCGGCACCAGCGGCATCGATGGATGCACCAGCACGGCCGTGGGCAGCGCCTTCGCCTCGCAGCGCCCCACCACGCTCATCACCGGCGACACGGCCTTCCTGTATGACAGCAATGCGTTCTGGAACCGGCACCTCTCCCCACTCCTCCGCGTGATCGTGATCGACAATGGCGGCGGCAACATCTTCCGCTATATCGATGGGCCTGACCAGGACCCTGCGCTGCTGCCGTGGTTCGAGGCGCGGCATGGCCGGGATCCCATGACCCTGCTCCAAAGCTTCGGGCTGCCCGGTTACGAAGCCTTTGACGAGACCTCATTGCACGGCGCGCTCGAGCAGCTCTACGCGCCACACGATACGCCCGCCGCGCTGGTGGTACGCACCGATGCGGAGCTGAGCCCCCAGGTATTACGCGCATACTTCAAACAGTTGCGCGATTGAGATGGCCGACCTGAAGCACTGGCTGCACGCCTTCCGACTGCGCACGCTGCCTTTGGCCCTGAGCAGCATTCTCGTGGGCAGCGCGCTGGCCTATCCCAACCCGCACAGCTCGCACCCGTTCCGATGGGACATCCTCGGCCTGGCCATGCTCACCGCCATCCTGCTGCAGCTGCTCAGCAACCTGGCCAACGACCTGGGGGACCACGAGCACGGCACCGATAACGAACTGCGTGTGGGTCCACAGCGTGCCGTCCAGAGCGGCGCTATCCCTGCCGCCACCATGAAACGAGCGATGCTCATCACCGGCGCCTTCGCCTTCGCGAGCGGCATCGCGCTCATCGTGCTCGCGCTCGGCCTGAGCATCGCCACCTTTATCTTCCTGCTGCTCGGATTGCTGGCCATCGGCGCGGCGGTGAAGTACACCTTCGGTCGCAACCCGTACGGGTACGCCGGCCTTGGCGACGTGAGCGTGCTGCTCTTCTTCGGCATCGTGGGCGTGTGCGGCAGCTATTACCTGCACACCCGCTCGCTCGACCCCATGGTGCTGCTGCCAGCATGCGGCTTCGGGCTGCTCAGCACGGGCGTGCTCAACGTGAACAACCTGCGCGACATCAAGAACGACCAGGCCAGCGGCAAGATCACGCTGGCTGTACGCCTCGGCTTCGATGCCGCGAAAGGCTACCACGGCATCCTCATCGTCTCTGGCCTGCTCTGCCTGATCCTGTTCACCGCGTTGCGTTTCCGGGCCATGCCGCAATGGGCCTTCCTGCTGGTGGCGCCCCTGCTCGCCTCGCACATGCGCACCGTGCTGCGGGCGTACGACCCCGCATCGCTCGACCCGCAGCTCAAGAAGCTCGCCATCGGCACCTTCCTCTCGGCCATCGCCTTCAGCACCGGACTCCTCCTCGCCGCATGATCAAGGCACGCTGGGTCGAACGTGTTCTGCAGCCCCGCTTCGAGCTGGGCACCTCCAAGGGTCCGATCAACGCGCGCACCGTCTGGTACCTGATCGCCTGGCACGAGCATGAGCCGCTGGTGCGCGGCATCGGCGAGGCGGCGCTGTTCCCGGGGCATAGCAAGGAGTTCCCCGCCGATGTGAGACTGAAGCTCACCCAGCTCTGCGAGCGCACCGACGATTGGGCCCAACGCACCGTAGGCGACCTGGTGGATGTGCCGAGCGTGCGCTTCGCCGTGGAGCAATGCCTGCGCGACCTGGAGGCCGGTGGCACCAAGACGCTCTTCCCTTCGGATTTCACGCTGGGTCGCATGGGCATCCCGATCAACGGACTCGTGTGGATGGGCGACAAGGCCACCATGAAGCAGCGCATCCGCGAACAGATCGATGGCGGCTGCACCACGGTGAAGATGAAGATCGGCGCCATCGGCATCGACGATGAGCTGGCGCTGCTGCGCGCGGTGCGCGAGGAATACGGGGCGGACGACATCACCTTGCGTGTGGATGCCAACGGGGCCTTCAGCGCGCAAGAGGCCCCGGCGGTGCTTGAACGACTCGCGGCGCTGCAGGTGCACAGCATCGAGCAGCCCGTGGCGCCCGGGCTGTACGAGGTGATGGCGGAGATCTGCGCCACAACGCCCCTGCCCATCGCGCTGGATGAGGACCTCATCGGCCTGAACACGCTCGAAGCGAAGGTGGACCTGCTCGATCACGTGAGGCCGCAGCACATCGTGATCAAGCCCAGCCTCGTCGGCGGATGGAACGCGACGCATGCGTGGATCAGGCTCGCCGAGGAACGCGGCATCGGCTGGTGGATCACCTCGGCGCTCGAGAGCAGCATCGGGCTGAATGCCATCGCGCAGTTCACCGCCACGCTGAACGTGACCACGGCGCAAGGCCTCGGAACGGGCAGCGTGTACACCAACAACATCCCATCTCCGCTCGTGGCGGGGCATGGCTTCCTGCGCTACCGGCCGGAAGGCGAGTGGGACCTGAGCTCACTCGCGTGATGCGCTTCGACCGGCTCGTGATCGACGGCATCGAGCGTGATGCGGCGGGGATCCTTGGTTATCTCGATGAGATAGCGCGGCATGCCGAGGACCCCTCCTGGGCGGAGCGCCTCCATGGCACCGCCGAGGAGCTCATGCGGAACGAAGGGCTCGTTGCCACGACCAGTGGCACCACCGGACCTCCCAAGCGCATGCTGATCCCACCGGCCGACCTGCTGGCGAGCGCCCGACTCACCGCTGATGCCTTTGATCTGCGGCCCGGTGACCGGGTGCTGCATTGCCTGCCTGCGGAATATGTCGCCGGCAAGGTCATGCTCGCTCGCGCTTTCGCCCTGGGGCTCGACATGCGCTTCATCGATCCCCGTGGCGGGATCCTCAAGCGCATCGCGCCGCACGAGCGTTTCCGCTTCGCCGCCATGGTTCCCGTGCAATTGCACCGGGCCCTGGAGGAGGACCGTGCCCGCGTGGAGCAGCAGTTCGAGACCATCCTGCTCGGCGGCGGACCGGTGAGCGACGCGCTGGAGGAACTGCTGCACGGATTGCGCACCCGTATCGTGCTGGGATATGGCAGCACCGAGATGGTCACGCACGTGGCGCTGCGCGACCTGAATGGTGAACGAGCGACGCACCACTTCGCCGCCTTGGGCGATTGCCACTTCGCCCGTGACCCGCGAGGCTGCCTGGTGGCCTACACCCCGCATCTGAGCGTGGGCCAGCACCTCACCAACGATCTGGTCGAGCTCATCGACGACACGCATTTCCGCTGGCTGGGCCGATACGACCACGTGATCCTCAGCGGCGGCAAGAAGATCTATCCGGAACAGATCGAGGCGCGCACAACGGGCCTGCTCCCCTACCCGCACTTCTTCAGCCCCACACCCGATGAGGCGCTCGGGCAGGCTGTAATGCTCACCATCGAGAGCGACCGGCCGAAAGAAGAACTGGTGTCCGAGGTGATGGGCTTGCTGATGCCGCACCTGCACCCCCACGAGTGGCCGCGGCGCGTGATCGTGCTGCCACGCATCGCGCGCACCGCGAGCGGCAAATTGATCCGGGGCTGATCACTCCTCTTCCGCCGCCAGGGGATTGGCGCCGGTATAGGTGCGCCACTTCTCCAGCACGGAGGTCATGTCCGCCGGCAGCGGGCTCTCGAAGTGCATGCGCTTGCCGGTGGCCGGATGATCGAAGCTGAGCGTGCGGGCATGCAGCGCCTGACGCGGCAGCAGGTCGAAGCAATTCTCCACGAACTGCCTGTACTTGGTGAAGGTGGTGCCCTTGAGGATGCGTCCGCCGCCGTAGGCCGCATCGTTGAAGAGCGGATGGCCGATCCACTGCATGTGCGCGCGGATCTGGTGCGTGCGGCCGGTCTCCAGCTTGCATTCCACCAGCGTCACGTAACGGAAGCGTTCGATCACGCGCCAGCGCGTCAACGCATGCTTGCCGTGCTCACCGTCGGGGAAGACCTGCATCACCGTGCGGTCCTTATTGCTGCGGCCCAGGTTCCCCTCGATCACGCCTTCCTCAGCATCGAAATCGCCCCACACGAGCGCGTTGTACCGACGATCGCTGGTGCGCTCGAAGAACTGCCGGGCCAGGTGCGAAAGGGCCTCCTCGGTCTTGCCCACCACCATCACGCCACTCGTGTCCTTATCCAAGCGATGCACGAGGCCGGGTCGCGGGATCTCCGCACCGGGCACGGGCGGCAGCTTCCCGAAGTGGAAGAGCAGCGCGTTCACCAGGGTGCCTGTCCAGTTGCCGTGGCCAGGGTGCACCACCAGGCCGGCAGGCTTATCGAGCACCACCACATGGTCATCTTCATGCAGCACCTTCAAGGGGATATCCTCCGGCAGGAGTTCCACCTCGCGCTGAGGATAGGGCAGCACCACGCTGATCACATCGCCAGGCTTCACCTTCAGGCTCGGCTTGGCGGCCTTGTCGTTCACCCGCACATTGCCTGCCTTGGCCGCCACTTGGATACGGTTGCGCGAGGTGTTGGCCAGCCGGACGAAGAGGAATTTGTCCAGCCGGATCAACGACTGCTTCGGATCGCAGACGATGCGGTGGTGCTCATAGAGCTCCTGCTCGTCGGTACCGGCCTCGATCGCTTCGTCGGTCATCAGCGTTGGATGAGCAAGCGGTCCTGGGCGAGCGTTCGGCCTTCCTCATCCACCAACCGCAGGACGTAGAGCCCCTGCTGCAGGTCTCCCACCAACAAGGGGCTGCCCGCTCGCCAGTTCATGTGCTTCACCAGTCGACCGGTCGCATCCATGAGCTGCACGGTGGCCACGCCATCCACGGAAGCGTTCACCAGCACGAGCTCCTGCGCCGGGTTCGGATAGATGATGAGTTCCGCTGATCCCGTTGCCGGTTCCGTGATGCCGGCGAAGGGATCGTAGGCCGCCTTGAACACCGGCCGCATCATCAGCGAGCCTTGGAAGCTGGTGTTCGTGAAGGTGGTGCTGCTGCGGAAGAAGATCTTGTTGCTGTTGTCGCGGTTGCGGTCGAAGCCCAGGTTCATGCGTACCGCGTTGGTCTGCACCCAGCCGACGTAGAAGGTGCCCTCCACCCACACCGTCTCATCCAAGGGATACTCCACGAAGTGGTCGATGCCATCGAGGCGGTACTCGGGCGAGGAGAAGGTGAAATCCTGATGGATGATCACCTCGGGATTCAACGAGCTCCAGACCGTGAGCAGGAAGGATCCCTGCGGAGGGTTCGGTGACGACTGCGGGTCGTTGGCCTGCGGATTGAAGTACATGCGCACGGCGCGCAGCGAGTCGCCACCCACCATGTCGAACCGATAGGCGAGCGCGGCGCCGGAGAGGTTGAGCCCATAGCCCATCTCGGCGCTGCCGTCATCGTAGGCGTAGTAGTTGCTCAGCTCCTGGATGAAGAAAGTGGTGTCGTTGTAGCGGTTGATGTCGGGCGTGGTGTTCGTCCAGAGTTTCACGCGCCAGAAGGCGGCATCGGTGCTGAGGGTCTCGTCGTACTCGAAGTTGTTGGGCGCGCTGTTCACCGGGTGCGTGCTGGGAAAGGCCATCGAAGCGTTGCCGCTGGTGTTCTGCCCGTTGAAGAACACGTAGGGCGCGCCGGCATTCTCCTCCTTGGCCAACATGCCGTAGGTGATGAACCGGTCCACGTTGTCGAGGTTGCGGATCGTGGCGGTGATGCTCTGCGCCATGTACCCTTCCGGCGCCGCGCTGAACTTGTTGAAGGGCACGCTGGTGTAGGTCTCGAGCAGGCTCGATTCCGGGTACACGTAGGCCACGTCGATCAGGCGCGTGTCGTCGAAGGTGCGCTGGGCGCCGAGCCGCACGTAATCGAGGTGCCAGTGGTCGAAGGAGCCGCTGAGCGAGGAGTAGTTGAGGAAGCGGAACTGGAAATCGGGCTTGATGTAGCGCGCCAGGCGGACGGGCACCAGGATCTGCTCGAACGGCTGGAGGGGCACATAGGGCGTGCGCCACACGCGGTACCAGGTCTGCTCATCCGGCGCGTAGAACTCGAGCACGAGGCTATCCGACGCCTGCACGAACTCATCGCCGCTGAGGCCTTGCGGCTGGTAGAAGAAGCTCAGGTAAAGCGAATCGCTCAGGGCGTATCCGGAAAGGTCGATGGGGACCGAGGTCAGGTGGTCGGCGATCCCGTACGAGGTGAAGTGGTCGAAGTCGTAGGGGTAGCCCGTGCGCGCCAAGCCATCGAAGGTGGCCACACCCACCGTCGGCGGGTCGATGGGATAGCTGCCGTTGACGTGCACATCGTCATCCTCCCACAGCACCAGGGGCACCACGCTGAGGTCGGGGTTGATGTAGGTGGCGCCATCGGGGGCAACGGTGTACACGAGCAGCGAATCCTGCACGAGGTCGGGCGTGAGATCGAGGATGTCGGGCGAAGGGCTCTGGATGGTGTCGAACACGTTGTACGCTGGCCACGCGAACTGCGTGGTGGACGTGGGCGGGTACACGTTCAGGTCGTACACCTGCAGGCTCACTTCGGGCAGCGCCTCGCGGAAGGTGGTGTCGAGGTCCGTGTCGGTGGTGTAGAGGAAGGTGGTATCGCTGCTGTAGGCCATGTCCCAAGTGGAGGAACCGCCTGCCTCGAGGTAGTAGTAGGTATCGGTGAGGGTCACGCCGGCATCGCCGGGCTGGGCCCATCGGTTGCGCCGCCGGTCGATGGAGAAATCGTCCTGGATGGGCAGCGTCTGCGGATCGTTCTGGTAGATGAAATAGGTCTTCGGCCCCTCGGACTTGCGCAGCGCTTGCACGGCCTGTGGCACGGGCCGTGTGCTCAGCGGCGTGAGCGATTCCACCTGTGCGCAGGCATCGGCGGCCACCGGAAGGAGCGCGATGGCCAGGAGGAGGCGGCTACTCAGATTGTTCATACAGGCTATCGGGATTGGCGTAGCGGCCGGGTTCGTTCCAATCGCTCGCGGGCCGGAGTCCGGCGGTGTCGGCGGTGAGCCAGATATCGATGGTGCTGCCCAGGGCGATGCGGTTGTTGGCCGCTTGCGGCGATTGGCGGCGCACCCGTGCGAACGAGGAATCGGCCACGGTATTGCAGCCCTGGCATTCCACCACCACCCCCAGGTTGAGCGAGGCCATGTTGAGCACCAGCTGCACATCGGCGCTGGTGAGGCCCACGAGGTCCGGCACCGGTACGCGCTCGCCTTTCTCGCCGCTGCCCAGCACCAGGGTGATGGCCTCGCCCCGCCGGATGCGCGACTCGGGCTCGATCGGCTGGCCCTTGTACAGCTGAGCCACCACGCAATCGATGCAGGGATCGGGCCGGTACTGCAGCTCCTTCACCTTCAGGCCCAGGATCTCCAGCACCGAGAGCGCCTGCCGCTTGCTCAGGTCCACCAGCTTGGGCATGTCGATCATCTTGGGCTGGTTGGCGTTGAGCACCAGGTACACCTTGCGGCCGGGCTTCACCTCGTGGCCGGCATCGGGATCCTGGTCCACCACGCTGCCTTTGGGCGCCGCCTCGGTGTACACGCTGTCGATCACCACGGCGTATAGGTCGCGCTTGGCCAGCAGGGCCTCTGCCTCGGCGAAGCTGGCCCCGGCGAGGTCGGGCACGCGCATCACCTCGTTGTGCCGCGTGTACGAGCGCAGCCAGGCCCAGCCCCCCAGCAACAGGAGCAGGGCCACCACCACGGGAATGAGGTTGGCGAGCCAGCGTTTCATGCGAGCGGGCGAAGATACCCGGGCGATACCATCGCAGCCCTTCCACGGCCCGGTTGCATGAATGAGCCGCCTGTCCAGGCCACCGCATCCCGCGGATCTCCGTCCTTTGCGGCGTGAAGGCGTGCCTGCTTCCTCTCCTGCTCGGCCTGCTGAGCCCATCCGCTGCGTGGGCGCAATGCAGCAGCACCATCAGCGCCTTCCCGTATCAGGAGGGCTTCGAGGCCGCGGCGGCGTGGACGAGCGGAGGCACGAGCGACGATTGGGCCTGGGGCAGCCCGAGCAAGCCGGTGATCAGTTCCGCGGCCGGCGGCAGCAAGGCCTGGGTGGTGGGCGGCCTCACCGGCAGCTTCTATGCCTTCGGCGAGCAGAGCTGGCTGGAGAGCCCCTGCTTCGATTTTTCGGCCCTGCCCTATCCCTACATCGCCTTCAAGCTGTTCTGGGAATGTGAGCGCACCTACGACGGTCTGGGGTTCCAGTATTCCGTGGATGGTGGGTCCAACTGGAGCAACGTGGGCGCGGCCAACGAGCCCGATGACTGCACCACGCAGAACTGGTTCAATACGGTGAACATCACCAACCTGAACCTGGCTGCGCCCCGCGCCGGCTGGTCGGGACGCATCGGCCCTACTCAGGGTTCGTGCGCCGGCGGCCAAGGCAGCGCGGGCTGGGTGACGGCCTCGCACTGCCTCGCTTTCCTGGCCGGTGAGCCCAGCGTGAAGTTCCGCTTCGTCTTCGGCGCGGGTACCACGTGCAACAACTACGATGGCATTGCGGTGGATGACATCTACATCGGCGAGGCGCCCGCGCTTCAAGACGCGGTGCAGTTCGCGTGCTTCGCTGATACGATTGAGATCCAGAACGCCGATGCGTGCGCGGTGAGTTGGTTCTGGGATTTTGGTGATCCAGCATCTGGGAGCGGTAACACGAGCTCTCTGGCCACCCCCACGCATGTGTTCAGCGGGCCCGGCAGCTACGACATGACCTTCACGCGCACATTCGAATGCCGGTCGCCAATCACGGTCACGCTGGTCGTTGATATACTCGGGCTTGAGATCACCGCAACAGACCCGAGTTGCGATGGCACGGCTGGATCCATTGCGGCCGTGGTCACGAACGCGCCTTTGCCTCCCACGTTCGTATGGACCCCCGGAGGATTCAACACCCCGACAATAACCGGGTTGAACGCAGGAACCTATCTGCTGAATGTCACCGGCGGTGGCTTCTGCCCCACTGGTGCGACCATCACCTTGGATCCACCGCCTAACGCACCTACCGTTGAGATCAGCAGCATCTCGGTGACCTGCAACGGATTCACGGATGGAAGCGCGACAGTCGTGGCTTCAGGCGGGACCCCGCCATACAGCTATTCCTGGTCGCCGAGCAGTGGCACCGCCGCGACCGCATCGGGTTTGTCCGCAGGATCCCATGACTGCACGGTCACCGACGCTTCGGGATGCAGCACAACGGTCGATGTGGCCGTCAACGAACCGGAGCCTGTACTGCTGGTCGCTCAGGACGATGCCGCGTTGTGCCTCGGGGATGGAATCACCCTGCAAGCAACAGCCTCCGGTGGCACGCCGGGCTTCAACTACGATTGGTCGCCGGACGGCCCGGATGTGTCGCCCAACGCGACAACCATCTACACCATTACCGCCACCGATGCCAACGGTTGCACCAGCGCTCCGGATGAGGTGGAGGTGAGCATCGGCAGCGTGGCCACGCCCACCTTCACGGTCTCGGACACGATGGGTTGCTCGCCGCATTGCGCAAGCTTCATCGCACGACAGGCCACCGGCGTTTTCGTGTGGGACTTCGGCGATGGCACCACGCTGCAGGCGGGCGAGGCCGTGAGCCACTGCTACGCCGATGGCGGCATCTACACGGTTTCGCTGAGCGTCACCGACGATGGTGGCTGCAGCGGCAGCTGGACACTGACCGATGCCGTTGACGTGATCCAATCGCCGCAGGCCGCTTTCGTAGCCGTGCCGCCGGTCACCACCATCAAGGACCCGGTGTTCCGGTTCATCAACCAATCTGCCGGCGCTGATAGCGTGGTGTGGAGCTTCGGGGAAGGCATCGATTCGCTCTCCACGGAGGTGGATGCGACCTACACGTACGACTCCGTGGCCTGCTACTCCGTTCGCCTGCTCGCCTTCAATGCCAACGGTTGCGCGAGCTCTTCGGAAGCAGTGGTGTGCGTAGAGGATGAGTTCGCGGTGTACATCCCCAATGCCTTCACCCCTAACGATGATGGCTTCAATGATACGTGGGGCGTGATCACCACCGTGGGGTCGCCACGGGATTACGAGCTCATCCTCTTCGACCGTTGGGGGCAGGAGCTCTTCCGTTCCTCGCGCAAAGAGGACCTCTGGGACGGCGCCGGTTATCCTGAGGGCGTGTACCCGTGGCGCCTCCACCTGCGCGACACCGAGGGCCGCAACCAGGAGCGCACCGGGCACGTGACCCTGTTGCGCTGAGCGGATCTAGTTGATCGCGTCGTGCTTGCGCTTGAGCGCATCCGTCACACGCTGCACCTCCTCCTTGGTGGCGCCGCGCTCCTCCTGCTCGCCGGTGTTATCCTCCAGGCGGCCCTGCTCCTTGGCGATATCGCCCTGCACATCGGCCTCCTGCTGCATCAGCTTCGCGAGCGAGGTCTCTCCCTTGGCCAGCTTCTGCCGTGCCTTGGTGAGCTTCTGCAGATCCTTCGGATCATTGGAGAGCGCGAACTTCTTCTCCAGCCCGGCGATGGTGCCCGCCACATGCGCGTTCTCCGCTTGGATCTTCCCGCGCTTGGCCTTGATCTTCTCCAATTTGCTGTTGGACTTGGTCAGGTTCGCCTGGTTCTTCGCCACGTCGTCCTTCGCGCCAGCGAGCTTATCCCCCGCCTTATCCAGCATCTTCTCGTACGTGGCGATCTGCTGATCCACCACGGCGCGGTTGTACTTCACCGCCAAGGCGCGCACATAGTCCTCCTGCCCAGCGTTGCCCGGCGTGGTCACCGAGTCGTTCAGGGCGAAGGCGATGGTGAGCTTCGCGAGCTTGGCCTTCTTATCGCTGGTCGCCGCAGCCACGGCGATGGCGGCATCGGGCACGGCCGCGATGCGTGTGCCCAGCGCTTTGGCGGGTTTGGCCTTGGCCACCGAAGTGCTCACCGCCTGCATGTCGGCGAGCCACCATCCCATCACGTCGCTGGCATCGGCTTCATGCACCGCGAAGGTCCAGGCCGGCAGCTTGTAATGCCCGTTGCTGATGGAATCGGGAAGCACGGTGATGGTCTTGTCCCACTGGAGCGCGTAGCCCTCCTTGGTGGTTCCGGATTGCGCGAATGCGGCGGCGCCCCAAACAAGGGCGATGGCGATGACGATGTTCTTCATGTCTCTGACGTTGGCTGAAATGTAATGCGCGGTTTAGACGCTGGACCTGTCGAAGGTCACTCCGGAGCGGGCAGATCGCGCAGCGCGGCGTACACCCGGTGCATCGGCAGGCCCATCACCGTGTAGAAGCTCCCCTCGATGCGGTCCACGGCGGTGTAGCCGATCCAATCCTGCACGCCGTAAGCGCCGGCCTTGTCCAGCGGACGATGACGCTGCACGTAGTACGCGATCTCCTCTGGCGAAAGCGATTGGAAATGCACCACGGCGATGTCGGCGAAGCTGTGGTACGCATCGGCCGTGCGCAGGCACACCCCGGTGATCACGCGGTGCGCCCGTCCGGAGAGCAAGGCGAGCATGCGCCGCGCGTCGGTGTCGTCCGCTGGCTTGTTCAGGAGATGGGCTCCCGCTGCATCGTCGATGAGAACCGTGGTATCGGCAGTGATGAGGACTTGATCCGCAGCGAGCGTTCCTGCCCAGGCCTCCGCCTTCTTCCGCGCAAGGTGCTCGGCCACCTGATCATCGGGCATGCCGGCGGGCGGGGTCTCGTCCACATCCACGCTGGTGATCTCCACGGGCAGGTCGAGTCCTTGCAGCAATTGCCTGCGCCTGGGCGAAGCGGAGGCGAGGATCAATCGCCACGGATGGATCGGAGGGGTCATGGGAGGAATCGGATCAGCAACGCGAAGCCCGCGCCCATGACCATGGCCAGCTTCATGAGATGGCCTGCGCGGGCATGCTCGGCGCGCTGCGTGGCGTTGTAGGTGAAGCCGGCGGAGAGCAGCAGCGGCGCGATGATGCCGAGCTGGATGTACCAATAGGACAGATCGCCGCGCAGGGCGGGCACCAGCATGTGCAACGCCAGCAGCGCGATGATGAGCACCGCGATGTAGCCCATGACGAGGGCCTTGGCCCACCGCATGCCCCAGACGATCGGTACCGTGCGGCAGCCGTTCATGGCATCGCCCTTCACATCGGCCATGTCCTTCTGCAGCTCGCGCACCAGCGAGGAGAGAAAGGCGAATGCCGCGAAGCCCAGCACCCAGTACCAAAGCTCAGGGAACCAGGCCTCCATCTCGAAACGGCGACCGTCGGCGAGCGCCACCACGTTGTGCGCGTGGAAGCCGCGCTGCAAGGCGGGTATCTCATACAGGCCGGCCGTGAGCGGGACCAGTGCGGTGAGCAGGGCCACCGTGCCATTGCCGATGACCAGGCGGCGCTTGAGGCTGGTGCTGTACAGCCATAGCGCACCGATGGCGAAGACCGGCACGGCAAGCAAGGGCCATTGACCTGTGCGCCACACCACCACCGCGCCGCAGAGCAGTCCGGCGCCGCTCAGCGCCAGGTGCGCGGCCATGGCCACACGGCGCTTCACGCTGCGGCCCACGATCACCGTCTCCGGGCGATTGATGCGATCGATGCGCGTGTCGAAGTAGTCGTTGATGATGTTGCCACCAGCGGCGATGAGCACCACGCTGAGCACCAGCAGCGCGAAGAGCGGTAAGGGCAGCTGCGGGCCGAAGCCGGGATCGAGGAGGAGCTCTGCGCGCGTGACGGATCCGCCGAGCTCGGCGAGGAGCTGCCGAAGCCCCCGCTCGAGGAAACCGACCACCAGGCCATAGCGGATCAGCGCCATGCTCATGGCCATGATCAGCAGGTTCAGCGGGCGGGAGAGCCGGATCAGGTCGAGCATGTCACCACGTGTAGGCGCCATCGGTGAGCCAGCGCCCCTGCGCCTTCATCGCCTGCTCCAGCAGGTCGCGTACGCAACCCTGCCCGCCGGGACGACCGCTGATGAAACGGCTGATGGATTTGATCTCCGGCACCGCATCGGCCGGGCAGCAGGGCAAGGCCACGCGTTCCATGATCCGAAGGTCGGGCAGGTCGTCGCCCATGTAAGCGGTGCGCGCCGGATCGAGGCCGCCCGCGATCAGCTCATCGAGCTTGCGGCTCTTGTCGAACACGTGATCATGGTAGGCGGTGACGCGCAGGCGCTCGAAGCTCTCGCGCATGCCATCGCTGCGGCCGCCGGTGGTGATGATGATGCGCAGACCCTCCTTCACCGCGTGCTGCACGGCATAGGCATCGCGGCTGTTGAAGATCCGCACGGGGTCGATCCCCGGCATCATCAGCACGCGGTTGTCGGTGAACACGCCATCCACATCGAAGAGGAAGGTGTCGATGCCCGCGAGGAGCTCCTTATAGGTCGATGCCATCGGTACCGTGGCCGTTCGCCTTCAGGATCATGGTGCTCAGCAAGGCGTAGGCGCGCCGAAGATCGGGCTCGTCCGTCAACAGATCGAGGTGATGCCTGATGGAGGCGATGTCGCCGCGGCGCGCGGGGCCGGTGAGCGATTGCTCCGGCCCGATGGTGCTGACCTTGCTGGCTGTGAGGCGCCAGAGCGGCATGAGCAGGTTCGGCGGGAGCTTCTCCTGCTTGAGCAGTCGCTGGGCCTCTTGCATCAGGAAGACCGGCAGGTTGCTGGCGAGCACGGCGGCCAGGTGCAGCAGCTCGCGCTGGCCGTGCGGCAATTGCAGCACGCTGCCGCTGATGGCTCGCGCCACGCGCAGGATGCCCTCGAGCGCTTCAGGGCCGCTGCCGTCAACCACGAGCGGAACATCGCTCAGGTCGATCGGTGCGCCGTGGCTCAGGGTCTGCACGGGCCAGAGCACGGCGCGGTGGGCATGCGGCGCGAGCACGTCGAGGCCAACGGCCCCCGCGGTGTGCGCCACCACGCCTTTCCGAGCAGGCACTTGGCCGGCCACTTCGGCGATGCTGTCATCGCTGGTGGCGATGATGGTCAGGTCCGCCGCGGGCAGCAGGTCCATGCGGTAGCCAGGCCGCTCCAGGAAGCGCGCCAGGTCGTTGAGCTTGGCGGAATCGCGGCCGGCCACGCCGATGAGTGGCAGGTTGGCCTGCACCATGGCGTGACCGAGGTGGTAGGCCATGCGGCCGGTGCCGATCAAGAGAATGGCGGTCATTCGTTCAGACTGTTGTGCAGGTGGGAAGTTCGTTCGTTCACGCGGCGCAAGCGAGGCAGCGGTGGTTCCGGATCATGCGCTCGTGGCATCCTTCGTCTTTTGGCTCGAAGCCGCGCGCAAGCGATTCCATACAGCGAGGCCGGTGCCCAGCGCGAGCAGCACGCAGCCGATCCAGAGGATGTTGATCCCGGGGAAGACCAAGGCCTGCATCACCACGAACTCGTGCTCGGCCACATCCAAAGCGAGCGCATCGCCATCCACCGAGGCCAGCTCATACTTCACGCGCAACGCGCCCACCTCGGCGGCCTTGCCCATCACCGGCTGCCCGCCGGCATAGATCACCAGAGGCCGCGCGTCGAACCAGCGGTCAGGGTTGTAGAGGTCGCGGATCCGCAGCGCGGCGGCATGCACGGTGAACTTCTCGCCCAGGATGGCACGCGTGGCGCTGTCGCGCATGGTGTACAGGCTGTCCACGATCACCACGCTGGTGGGTGTGACGATGGTATCGCCCACATGCTTGTCGTAGCGGCGATCGGGCATCCAGTGGTCATCCGGCACGATGCGTCCATCGCCGAGGGTGTCGGGATCCATCGAGAGATCGGCGTAGCGCACATGGGTGTACAGGTCGCGCGTGAACCAATGCCTGGTGCTGGGCTCGGCCACGTTGCCGAAGCGCGGGTTGATCTGCACGAAGGGCGATAGGCCGAAGACCGGCTCACCGGGGCGTGTGGGGCTCCAGTCGCGCGCGTGCCAGAGCTCGCGCTTGGTGTAATCCTCCAGCGGCTCCCAGAATTCGGGTTGCTGCGCCAGGAATTCCGGATCGGCCTGATGCGCGCCCCGAGCACGGAAGAGCATGCCGCGCACGCGCACGGTATCTCCTTCGGCATAGACGTTCGGCGCCACGCCGAAATAGTCCATGTCGTAGTGCAGGTTCACGCCATCCTTGCGCTTGCCGCGGTAGCTCACATAGTGGTCGCCCATGCGCACCGTATCGCCGCGGTACAGCAGGATCTCCTTGCGGTTGCTGAATTCCTCATTCAGGTAACTGAGGTTCATGCCCGCGTGGTTCACGCTCACCTCCTGCTTCCGGCTGGTGCTCACCAGCGCGCCCAGCAGCACCAGCGCGAAGCCCGCATGCGCGATGCTGGGCCCGGCGTTGCGCAGGCGGCCCTTGAGCACCGCCGGGATGTACGCGATGTTGGCCACAGCGGCGAATACCGTGGTGAAGAGCAGCGCGCTCAGCCGCAGCTCGCTCACCCTGTAGCCGAGGAGCAGCACGCCCACGGTGGTGAGCACCACAGCGATGCCGAACGAGAGCGCGAGCTGGCGGAGGAACTTCCGCAGGTCGCTGTCCTTCCAGCGCAGGTATTGCGTGAAGGCCACCATGAGCGAGACCACGATCGCGAAGAGGATCTGCCAATTGTTGTAGTGGCGGATCGCATCGCTCGGCGGCGCCAGCCCTCTTTCGCCCAGCTTAGAGATGAAGCCGCTGTTCCACGCCTCGCCCCAGGCGGTGAAGAAGCCCTTGAACGGAGCCAGCAGCAGGTTGGTCACCGGTATGCTGGTGCTGAAGGTGATCTGCGCCGCGCTCAGCAGCAGGATCAACGAGGCGATGAAGAGCCAGAACTCCCGCGACCAGAGCGCTTCCTCGGGCTCCTTGGTGGCGAAGCCCTTGCGGTAGGCCTGCACGAGCTGGATCAGGGTGAAGACGCCGAACACCAGGATCGCCTCTACCTCCACCGCGAAGGCGATGCCGATGCCCATGAGCGCGAGCGAGACGATCACGTAGAACCAGCGCTGCTTGCGATCCGGGTGGAGCATGGCGGCGCTGATGCCGATGAAGATCAACAGGAAGCGCACCAGGGCGGGCAGCATGCCATCGCCGGTGAAGCTGTGCACGCTCGTATCGCCCAGCACGCCGCTGCGCGTAAGGAAGGTGCTGTAGAGCACGAGGATGAAGGTGATGAGCGTGAGCAGCAGCGTGGCGTAGAGCGAGGTTTCCTTCCGACGGTTCACCAGCATGAGGTGACCCGCGCCCACGAGGGTGATCCACGGAACCAGCGAAGCGTTCTCCACCGGGTCCCAGGCCCAGAAGCCGCCGAAGCTGAGCGCTTCATACGCCCATGCGCCGCCCATGAGGATCCCCGTGCCCAGCACCATCACGCCGAAGAAGGTCCATGGCAGCGCCGGCTTAATCCAGGCCGAGCGCTGGTTGCGCCACAGGCCCGCGATGGCGTACGCGAAGGGCACCAAGGTGGCGGCGAAGCCCAGGAAGAGCGTGGGCGGATGGATCACCATCCAGTAGTTCTGCAGCAGCGGGTTCAACCCTCGACCGTCGGCGAACTGCGGGATGGCGCTGAGGTAGCCCGGCATGCGGGTCCACGGCAGGCCGATGTTCTCCGCCGATTCACGCAGCATCACGAACGGGGAGCTGCCCAAGCGCGCATCGCCCACGTAGATGCCCAGCAGCATGAAGGCGAGGAAGACCTGCACCAGCGCGATCACGGCCATCACGTGCGGCTCCCAGTCCTTGGCGCGCGACAGCACGATGTTGCCCAGCACCATGTGCCAGAAGGTCCAGAGCAGGAAGCTGCCCTCCTGCCCTTCCCAGAAACAGCTGGCGATGTACTTCAGCGGCATCTGCAGGTTGCTGTGCTTCCACACGTAGTCGTACTCGAACCAGTGGTTGAACAGCATGATGAAGAGCGTGAGCACGATGCCCAGCACCGCCAGGCTGTGCGCGCGAAAGCCCCATCGGCCCAGCGTGGTCCACGCGGCATCCCTGCGCTGCGCGCCTAGGAAATAGGAAAGCGTGGCGAGCATGGCGCCCGCCAGGGAGATGATGGCGAGCAGATGGCCGAGGCGGCCTGCCCAGGCGTGCTCACCGATGTATTCAATCGCTGCGGAATCCAATTCTCTTCAGTCTTCAGTCCATCAACCTTTCGCGAGGCGTGGGCGTTGGGTCCACCCTGCGGCGGGTTGTCCGATAATCATCATCCTACAACCCCCAACCCGTCATTCCGAGCGAAGCGAAGGAACAACTCTCAACAGTCAACCCCCAACATCCAACACCCAACTCCCAACATCACCCCTCAATCGCCTGCATCTCATTGTACTTGCTCGGGCATTTCATGAGCATGTCGTGCGCCTCGAACTCCCCTTGCTGGTTCACGCTTCCCGTGAGGACGATGCTCTCGGAGCGCTCGAAGTCATAGGGTTTGGCCTTCGCGAGCTTCACCACGCAACGCTCACCGTTGTCATCGACCAGGGTGAAGGTGGTGAGGTTCGCGTCGACGATGGGCTCGTACTCCACCGGCGCGCCTTTGTCCAGGTAGCCCTTCACCTTGAACTCCTTGCCGGGCTTGGCCTTGGCCTGGGATAGATCAACGAAGGTGCTGCTATCGGCCAGCGTGGCGATGAAGGCCGCCATGGCGATGGCGATGAGCACGAGGGCGATGATGTGGGAGCGCTTCATTTCGTTCGTTTCTCCATGCGCGCGATGCGTCGATCGAGCCGGAACAGCCAGAGGCCGATGCCGAGCAGGATCACCGACACGACGGTGATCACGGTGTTGATCTTGCCGCTGCCGTAGAGCGTGTCCACCAGCCAGTCGGGCTCTCCCTGGGCATGCGCGGCGGTCCAGGCGGGCAGCAGCGCGAGCAGCAGCAAGAGTCTAGCGGAGCCGTTCCTCATCATGTCGGTTCTCGATTCGCGCAAGGCGGTATTGCAGGTTGAAGATCCACGTACCGATGCCCATCCAGCCGAGCACCGCGGCGTAGAACACGGGACGCAGGCTGTCGTCCAGGTCGTACTGGCTGAAGGCCGGGTTGCCGCCGCTGCCCGGATGCAGGCTGGCGGTCATGCGCGGCAAGGCCATGATGAAGAGCAGCATGAGCACGTAGGCGAAGATGTTGTAGATGGCCGCGAGACGCGCCCGCTTGGCCAGATCGGTGACGCTGCCGCGCAACACCAGATAAGCCAGATAGATGAGCACGGTGACGGCCGCGCCGTTGAGCTTCGCATCACTCGTCCACCAGCCGCTCCAGGTGGCGCGGGCCCAGATCGAGCCGGTGATCAGCCCGAGGATAGCGAAGAGCAAACTGGCGTTCACGGCCTGCACCGCCGCGCGGTCATCGAGCCAGCGACCGGAGCCCAGCACCTTGATGCTGAAGACGAACGAGATGGTCTGCAGCAGCATCATGGTGAACCACATGGGCACGTGGAAGTTCAGGTTCCGGATCGTCTCGTACAGGATGTTCCGGTTCGGGAAGACGAATCCCGCGCGCTCCCCTTGCTGCGGCGCATCCGTCACGCCATCGACCGCGCCGGTGCCCTTCTCCGGATTGTAGAACGCGGCGAAGAGCCGCATGGCACCGTGCCCCGGGGCCACCACGACCAGGTCGCTCATGTCCTCACGCAACCCAACGGGCACCTCGAAGCGGGCGGTGAGATGCGTATCGTCCGCGACCACGGTGCTGCTCGCTTCAACGAACTGCCCACCATTCTCCAAGAAGACGCGCACCGGAGCGGCCATGAAATGGGTCCGGTAACCGATGACCGAAGCGCTGTTTCCGCCCGGAGCGAAAGGACCGCCCGAGGCGTATACGATGGCCGGTGCCAACGGCGTTCGCAAGGCGGTGATGGATGCGGCCAGCACGAGCGCCAAGGCCATGATTTTCCACCACAAGGTCCTCATCTTCAATCGCGCCAAAGGTACGGGAACAGCAACCAGGCCAGCGTGAGCGTGACCACATCGAGCGCGCCGATCGCCAGGAAGTAATAACCCGTGCCGGACCAGCCCGATCCATCCAATGCCAGCTGGCTCGCACGCATCACGGCGAGCAGCATCGGAAGCACGATGGGGAAACCCAGTATGGCCATGAGCCCGATGCCGTTACCGGCCCGGGCCGCGATCGCCGAGATGAGCGTGAGCACCGCCGCGAAGCCCACGCCACCGAGCGCCACCGAGGCGACGAAAGGTCCCATGGAGGCATCGCCCATCGGATCACTTCCCAGGAACAAGAGGTAGAAGAGCAGGCTCAGCAGGCTCAGCGCGAGCATGGTGATGGAGCCATAGAGCGCACGGGCCAGCACCACGCTCCGCGGATGCGCCATGGTGTACAGGTACAACTGCCGGCCCTGGTCTTCGCGCTGGAAGGAACGGGCCAGCGCGTTGAATGCGGCGAAGAGGAGGATGATCCAGAAGATCGCATTCCATGTGCTCCGCGACAAGGAGTCGCTCACGGCCAAGTGGCACACGTACATCGCGCTCACCACGTAGAGCAGCATGCCGCCCCACGCCGCGCGCTGCCGCAGGTCCAGCGCGACCTCGAGCCGGAGCAGCTGCAATACCTCTGAGCGCATGGCGCGCGAAGGTACCTTGGGCCGGAACAGCCCCGTTCCATCATGCTCACGCTCCGTTATCTGCTCGCCGTATCGCATCTCTTCGCGCTGGCCATCGGCATCGCCGCGGTTTACGCACGCGGCCGCGCGCTGCGCCGCGTCCGTTCCGCCACCGACCTGCCCGCGGTCTTCCTGGCGGACAACTGGTACGGCGTGGCGGCGCTGCTCTGGATCACCACGGGCCTGTGGCGTGCGTTCGGCGGCGTGGAGAAGGGCACCGACTATTACCTCGGCAGCCACTGGTTCATCGGCAAGCTCACGCTCTTCGGCCTGGTGCTGCTCCTCGAGTTCAAGCCCATGATCACCTTGATCCGCTGGCGCATGGCCGTTCGGAAGGGCGCCGCGGAGGACCTGCGCGTGGCGCCCATGCTCGCTCGCCTGACCTTTCTTCAGGTGCCGTTGCTGCTCCTGATGGTGCTGATGGCCGCGGCCATGGCGCGCGGGCTCTGAGCGGCGCACGATCGGTCCGTCCGGCTATCTTGGTCGCGACCCCTTACCCGATGCGCATCGTTCTGCAGACCCTCGCCATCCTGCTCATGGCGGCCAGTTTCACTACGGCCAACGGCCAGCAGTACAAGCTGCGCGGCGTGGTGGCCGATGCCGCTACGGGCGAGACCCTCATCGGGGCCAACGTGGTGCTGAAAGGAACCACCATCGGCACCGTCACCGACCTCGACGGCCGTTTCGAGCTGGCCGTGAACGAGCTTCCGCCCTACACCCTCGTCGTGAGCTTCATGGGCTACACCCAGCTGGAACTGGAGGTGAAGAGCCTGGACAAGGAGCTGAAGGTGAAGCTGAGCACGGACCAAGTGCTGCTGAAGGAGGCCGAAGTGGTGGGCAGTCGGATCAGCGAGAAGCAGAAGCAGGCCCCGCTCACCGTGGAAAGCATGGATGTAATCGCCATCCGTGAGGCGCCGAGCGGCGATTTCTACGAGAGCCTCGGCACCCTGAAAGGCGTGGACATGACGGCCGCTAGCATGGGCTTCAAGGTGATCAACACGCGCGGCTTCAACAGCACCAGCCCGGTGCGCTCGCTGCAGCTGATCGATGGCGTGGACAACCAGAGCCCCGGCCTAAACTTCTCGCTGGGCAATTTCCTCGGTGCCAGCGACCTCGATGTGATGAAGGTGGATGTGGTGGCCGGCGCCAGCACCGCCTACTTCGGGCCCGGTGCCTTCAACGGCGTGATCAACATGACCACCAAGAGCCCCTGGGCCTTCCCCGGACTCAGCATCTCGGCCAAGGCCGGGGAGCGCGACCTGCTGGAAGGCGCGGTGCGCTGGGCGCAGGTGTTCAAGGACAAGGAGGGCAAGCAGCGCTTCGCCTATAAGCTCAACATCCTCGCATTGCGCGCCACCGACTGGTTCGCGCAGGATTACAGCGCCACCAGCAACAGCCCTACCGGCGTGGGCAACCCCGGGCGTTACGACGCGGTGAACATCTATGGGGATGAGAACACCACGGTGAACAACAACTTCAGCAACAACCTCTTCGACCGCCGCACCTACCCCGGGCTGGGCATCTTCCTCAGGCCCGGCTATCGCGAGGAGGACATCGTCGACTACGGCACGGACAACCTGAAAGCTGGCCTCTCCCTGCACTACCGGATCACCGATAGCCTCGAGGTCATCGCCTCCTCGAACTACAGCCGCGGCAGCACCGTGTACCAGGGCGAGAATCGCTACCGGTTGGAGAATGTCCAATTCTACCAGCACAAGCTGGAACTAAAAAAAGAGGGCACCTGGTTCGTGCGCGGGTACATGACCACCGAGGATGCGGGAAAGACGTACGACATCTTCACCACGGGCGTGAGGCTTCAGGAAGCGGCGGGCTTCACACGCGAATGGAACGTCAAGTATTTCACGTTATGGGAGACGTGGATCAAGCCCCGCATCAACATCGAACGCCCGGATTTCATCACGGTGCAGGAGGCACCCGGCGCCGGCATCACCTCGCAGGAGGCCTACGACGCTTATGTGACCCAGTTCGTCAACGATAACCCTGGCCTCTTCGCCGGCTACCATGGCCAGGTCGCGGATAGCATCGCGCAGATCGATAACAGCGAGCTGAACCCGGTATACGTGGTGGGCACGGAGCGATTCCAAGAGAAGCTGGATGAGATCCGCGGCAAGCGCTTCACCGAAGGCGGCTCGCTCTTCTTCGATCGGAGCAAGCTGGTGCACGGCATGGGCGAATACCGTTTCAAGCCCGCATTCGGGGAGATCGTCCTGGGCGGGAATTACCGGCAATACCTGCCGAACAGCGCGGGCACCATCTTCCGAGACACGGGTGATGTGGTGATCCGCAACAACGAATTCGGCATCTACACGGGCCTCGAGAAGAAGCTGATGCAGGAGAAGCTGAAGGCCACGGTGACGCTTCGCATGGACAAGAACCAGAACTTCAATGCGCTCTTCTCCCCTGCCGCCTCATTGGTTTTCACTCCGCGTCAGGACCGGACTTTCCGCGTGAGCTTCAGCAGCGCGATACGCAACCCCACGCTCGCCGACCAATACCTGTATTACAACGTGGGCCGCGCCATTCTTCTGGGCAACGTGGATGGGCAGTTCGAGCCGGGGAATGACAGCCTGATCACCCTGGAGAGCTTCGATGCGTACCGGACTTCGCCGACCCTCCTGCAAGGGCTATCGAAACTGGATTACTTCAATGTCGATCGGCTCCGCCCGGAACAGGTGCGCACGATCGAGGTGGGCTATCGCGGCACGCATGCCGAGAAATTCTATATCGATGCGAGCGCCTACCACAGCTGGTACACCGATTTCATCGGGTACGTGCTGGGCATCTCGGCGCGGTTCGATGAGACCACCGGGTTCCCGGTAGGCGGTCTTCAGGCCTACCGGCTAGCCGCCAACGCAAGCAGCCTGGTGCGCACCCAAGGGGCGAACATCGGCGTGAGCTACTTCCGGAAACGGATGACCTATGGCGTGAACTACAGCTACAACAAGCTCGTGAGCGGCGCTGATGACCCGATCATCCCCGCCTTCAACACCCCGCTGAATAAATTCAACGTCAGCTTCACCGGCCACGACTACAACATCCCCTTCACCGAGAAGCCCAACCTGGGCTTCGGCATCAACTGGAAGTACGTGGAGGGCTTCACCTTCACCGGGTCGCCGCAGTTCACGGGCCCTATTCCCAGCTACGACATGGTGGACGCGCAGGTGAACGTGAAATTCCCGGTGCATCACCTCACGGTGAAGCTGGGAGCCAGCAACCTCTTCGGCCTGGTGCCCTTCTTCGAGGATGCTGAATCGGGCAGGACGCGCTGGGACCGGGTGCTCGATAACCGGGTGCGCATGGTGTATGGCGGGCCTTACGTTGGCCGACTGGCCTACCTGCAACTCGTGTATGAGCTGGAGAAGCGCTGATCCACCAACACCGCGTTGGTCGAAACCGTGCATCGGCCTCGCGAGGGAACGCGCGGCGCGCATACCTTCGGCACACTAATCCAATCGGCCCACATGAAACGAACCCTACGCCTGGCATGTGCCACACTGGCTGTGTCCGCGGCTGCCTCCGTGAGCGCGCAGCGCTACCTCACCGAGGTGTTCAGCGACGCCAACCTGACGATCACCAACGACGTGGTCTACGGCACCAACATCGATTTCCTCACCAGCAACCTGGCCACCCCCAACCTGGTGACCGAGATCACCGAGCTGCAAACGGCCGTGACGCTGGGCAACCCGATCCCAGCCGCCTACTTCGACCCGAGCGACGGTAGCACGGGACTGAAGGTGACCAATGTCCGGATGGACGTGTACCAGCCTGACCAGGGCATCGATTCGGAGACGCAGCGCCCGCTGGTGATCTACGTGCATACCGGCAACGCGCTTCCCCCGCCCCTGAATGGCAGCCCCACCGGCACCCGCAAAGACAGCAGCGCGGTGGAATCGTGCAAGCGCATGGCGCGTCGCGGCTACGTGGCCGTGAGCA
The DNA here is from genome assembly GCA_020635725.1 of Flavobacteriales bacterium. Classification (GTDB taxonomy): domain Bacteria; phylum Bacteroidota; class Bacteroidia; order Flavobacteriales_F; family PHOS-HE28; genus PHOS-HE28. Next base: position 64,243 of record JACJZF010000004.1, on the reverse strand, counting down.
TGAGCTACCGCCTGGGGTGGAACCCCCTGGCCGCCACCGAGCTCGAGCGCCGCGGCAGCCTGCTCAACGCCATTTACCGCGCGCTGCACGACGTGCGCCAATGCGTGCGCACCATGAAGGCCGAGGCGAGCACCTACCGCATCAACCCGAGCAAGATCGTCGTGATGGGTGAAGGCACCGGTGGCTACATCGCCCTGGCGCATACCACCCTCGACGATCCCGCCGAGCTCTTCATCGAGAAGTTCCGCCCTGATCCCTTCAACCCCGCCGTGAGCTTCATCGACACCGTGCAGGTGGGCAACATCAACGGATTCAACGGCAACCTCACCCTCTACCGCCCCAACGGGCAGAACGGCGAGACCCAATTCTGCGTGAACACCGGTGGCGCGCTGGCCGATACCAGCTGGCTCGCTCCTGGTGATGCCCCCATGGTGGCCTTCCACACCGTGTTCGACCCCTTCGCGCCATTCACCGAAGGCATCGTGATCGTGCCGACCACCGGCGGCCCCGTGGTTCCTGTGCAGGGCAGCAACCTGTTCATGGAGCTGGTGAATGACTATGGCAACAACGACAGCTTCACCAATCTGCCGAGCACGAACCCCTTCACCGCACGTGCCCGTGCCCTCTATGGCTCCACGCAGACCCATGGTTCCACCAGCGTGACCATCAATACCGGCGTCGAAGGCCTGTTCCCCATGGTGCGCCCCGATTTCCCCGATCCGGCCTTGGAGGAAGCCAGCCCCTGGCAGTGGTGGGATCAAAACAGCCCGATCGCGCAGACGGTGGTGAGCCCTGGCCCTCCGCCCATCACCGCCAACATCGCCAGCCTGGCCAGCAACCCCGATATGAGCGCCACCAAGGGCCGCACCTACATCGATACGATCATGGGCTACATGAACCCGCGGATCGTGTGCGCGCTGCAGCTCGGCCCCTGCTCCTTCGTGGGCATCGATGAGGAAGGTTATGAGGCCGGCGTGCGCATGGCCCCGAACCCCGCCAACGATGTGGTGTACATCAACAGCGCGAACGGCATCATCCGCCGCTACCGCGTGCTGGACCTCAATGGCCGCCAGGTGGCCATGGCGAACACCAACAGCACCAACTTCGTGATCGAGCGCGATGGCCTCGTATCGGGCACCTACTTCGTGGAGCTCGAACTGGAGAACAGCGCGCGTGTCGTACGCAAGCTGATGCTGGACTGACCGCTTCAACGGATTGAGGGAAGGGCCGCCGCGAGGCGGCCCTTCTTCGTTCACCAGGTGCGCCGTCGTCGTTTCTTCGCGCCGTGAGCCGCCGATTGATCGTGCATTGCAGCGGACCGGAACTCTTGGTGGCCGGCGGTGGCGCCGATCCGGTGATGCTCTATTTCGCCTCGCTGGATGGACTGCGTCCGCGGCGTGCCGAACTGGAAGCCTTGCTCGATGAAGAGGAACTGGCGCGTGCCGCACGCTTCCGTTTCGACCACGACCGCGAACGCTACATCCTCGGGCATGGCATGATGCGCGAAGTGCTCGGCCGATACCTGGAAACGGAGCCTCGCGCGGTGCGCTTCGCGCGTGAGGAGTTCGGCAAGCCCTACGTGCCGGACAGCCGGGTGCGATTCAACTTCAGCGACACCAAGGACGCGGTGCTGATCGCGGTGTCCGCTGGGCAGACCATCGGCGTGGACCTGGAGACCATGGCCCGCAACGTTGACCACCGCGCGGTGAGCGACCACTACTTCACAGCTGAGGAGGTCGCCGACATCGCGGCCGCCACGGATGAGAAGCGCCGCTTCCTTGAATTGTGGACGCGCAAGGAATCGGTGCTGAAGGCCAGCGGCGTGGGGATCATGGAAGACCTGCGCATGCTGCGCGTGAATGAACCGGAGAACCACCTCGTGATCGCGCATGAGGACTTCCAGCGGCTCGCCGCGCCCGCGTACCATGTGCGCACCTGGCATGTGGGCGAGCGCCACATCATCAGTCTGGCTACCGACTCCGCCGTCGGCTCCGTGGGCTTCGAGCGGTTCGCACGCTAGGCCTCACTCGTCGTCGCCCCAGAAACGGCCGTTGAAATTCAATAGGTAGAGACGGCCGCTGGCGCGCGTGACCGCGGTGTAGAGCCAGCGCAGGTATTCGCGGTCCACCATCTCCTCGGTGAGGTAGCCTTGCTCCACGAAGACCGTGCGCCATTGGCCGCCCTGCGCCTTGTGCCCGGTGACTGCGTAGGCATGCTTCACCTGCAAGGCATTCACGTAGGGATCCTCGCGCAGGAGCTTGGCCCGATGGCCGCGCGTACGTGCCTCGGCCGCTTCGGCCACCGATTGCATGAGCAGGCGCACCCGGGGTTGCGGCATCGCGGGACCTTCCACCGCCAGGGTGTCCAGCATCACCTTCGCCTCCAGCTCGCGCTCCTCGCGACCGGTCCACCAGGCCAATGTCATCTCCGCGAAGCGCAGTCCGTAGCGTTCCTCCGTGCCATGGATGCGCTTCACCAATAATTGCTCGCCGTTGGCGATGAGCTCCGGTTTGCCGTTGAGCCCCGCCCAGAGGTAGTTGTTGCGCACCACCATGAGCCGGTCGCCGGGGCATACCTCTTCCTCGTACCCATGCACGCGCGCCCGTACCTGCTGGTTGTAGAGGTATGCGCGCTTGTTGCTGCGGCAGATCACGCACACTTCATCCTCTCCATCCTGCGCGTAGGCCGTCTCCAGCACTTCCTGCAGTTCGTGACCATCGACGCGGATCACATCCGGGTAGGGCGTGAAGCGCGGCATCGGCGGGGCCTCCTTGGGCTTCGCCTCGGCCTGTTCGGCAAAGGAGGCTTCCGCGCCGAGCAGTTCGCGGAGCGCCGTGGCGTTGCACAGGATGCCCGACTCGCTGGCCTGGCGCACCACTTCGGTGAGGTCGACGACGCCCGCCGTGAGGCCGATGGTGCGCAGGTCCTTCACATCCAACGCCGGGCTGTGATCGCTGCCCACCGGCGGCAGCTGGGCCGGATCGCCGATGAGCAAGAGCTTGCAGCGCGGCGCCGAGTACACGTGCTCCAGCAGATCGCGCAGCAGGTCGCGGTCCCCGAAGGCGCCTTCGCTCCCGGGGCCGATCATGCTGGCCTCGTCCACGATGAAGAGCGTGCCTTCATCCTTGTGCCGGGCGAGGCTTGCCCCCGGGCCATCCTCCGCCTCGCCGATGCGATAGATGCGGCGGTGTATGGTGCTGGCATCGCGCCCGGCGTGCGCGGCGAGCACCTTGGCGGCGCGGCCCGTGGGCGCCAGCAGCACCAGGGGAACACGCGCCGCCGAGAGCACGCGCACCACGGCGCCCACCAGGGTGGTCTTGCCGGTGCCCGCATAGCCGCGCAGGATCAACGCGGCGTGCTCGCGCTCGGTGGCGAGCAGGCGTGCGATGGCCTCCATGGCGCGTTGCTGGCCCGGTGTGGGCGCATGTACGAAAGCACCGAGCAGCCGCGTTGAGAGGCTGAGTATGAGGGGGTCCGGAACGGAAGACATGATACGGGCAACGGCTCCGGCGAGGCAGCCAACGTGCCCGGGCACGGGGTGAAATTATTCTACTTTTGGCCGCCTCACAGGCACACTAACGCATCAGCATGAAGAGCATCGGCGGTTATGTATTCCCGGTCCTGTTGGTCCTCCTTGGCGGCATCGTGCTGGTGCTCGCGCTGATCGACGGGCAGAATGCCTGGGTGAAGCTCGGGGCATTCCTCACCCTGCTCACCGGCGTGATCGCACTGCTGCTCCAGATCGGCGCCCTCTCGCGCAAGGCCGGCCTGGCAATCGGCGTGCTATGCCTGGCGGCTTCGGTCTTCCTCGCCTTCCGCAATTACCGCTCGGTGGCTGAGGAACTCGAGTTCCGGGCCGCGAAAGACGCCTACGACACCAAGATCGTGCAAGGCCTGAAGGACCTGCGCGCCGCCGAGGAGCGCTTCAAGGAGGCGAACGGCACCTATACGGGCAGCCTGAGCACCTTGCAGGACTTCGTAAAGAACGGCACTTACCCCATGATCCGCGCCATCGGCCAGGTGCCCGATACGCTCACCGAGCAACAGGCGCTGGAGATGAACCTGATCGTGCGCGACACGATCCGCGTCTCCGTGCTGGATTCCACCTTCCGCACGCGCAAGGCGCTGGAGGGCCGGGTCTATCCCTTCGATCCGAACACCTTCATCAACTCGCCGGTCACAGGGAAGCCCTTCCTGCTCACGGCGGGCATGATCAGCTCATCGGGCCGCAACGCGCCGGTGGTGCTGGCCAAGGACCCCTCGCCCATGGTGCCCGGCGATACGCTGCTCTTCGGCAGCATGGAGAAGGCCTCCGTCGCCGGTAACTGGAAGGGCGATTGATTCCCTGCGGCACGACCGCGCAACACGTTGATCATGGACCACGGGTCTTGGAAAGCCGCACGCTACGATCCCGCGGCTGAACGGTCCTGGCATTTGAGCCTGCTGGTGGCGGGCGACCTGCGCGCCTGGTCCGTGGCCGCCTTCGACAACGGCGACACCGTGGCGCTGGGCTGGAGCAACGGTGTCTCGGCCCTCGATGCGGAGGAGCTTCCGCTGCATCCCGCTTCGGTCTCCTTCGTCACCCTGCCCGAATGGAGCGCGTTGGTGCCTGAGGGGGCACTGGAGTCCGGCTCCGAGTCGCGGCACCTGGGCCTGGTGCACGGCGGCCTGCCGACCGGCGCGCTGCGCGATGAGCCCGTACCCGACATCGGGGCCACCTGCATCTACGTGCACGACGATGAGCAGGAGCGGCAGGTGCTCGACCGTTACCCGAGCGCGCGCCCGGTGCCCATGTGCACATTGATGCTGCGTGGCGCCCTTGCCCGGTCCAGCAACCAGGCCGTGATGTTCCTGCACCGCGGCCACGACCGGCTCGACCTGGCCATTGCCGATCGCGGGCGACTGCTGCTCAGCAATACCTATCCCGCACGCAGCTCGCAGGACATGCTCTATTTCGCCCTGCTCGCCGTGGATGGCTGCGGCCTGCAACCGAAGGACGTGCGCGTGGAGCATGGCGGCACGCACTTGGGCACCCATGAGGTGAGCCTGCTCGAACGCTACTTCTCCGGCACGGCCGCAGCCAAGGGCGCATGGGACGGAACCGCCACGGACCAGTCGCGCTGGATCGCCCTAACCGAGCAATTCGCATGCGTGTCATAGGCGGCAAGTACCGCAACCGCCGCATCCACCCGCCGTCCGGCATCGATGCCCGGCCCACCACTGATTACGCCAAGGAAGGCCTGTTCAACGTGCTGCACCACAGCGTGCCGTTGGAAGGCATCCGCGTGCTCGACCTCTTCGCGGGAACGGGCAACATGTCGATGGAATTCCTCTCACGTGGCGCCGATGAAGTGGTGAGCGTGGACAGCGACCGGCGTCTCTTCGAGTTCATGCAGCGCACCGCGCGCGAGCTGGGCGAGACACGCTGGCGCATGGTGAAGAGCGATGTGTTCACCTTCCTGCGCTCGCAGCGCACGCATTACGACATCGTCTTCGCCGATCCGCCCTTCAGCATGGAAGGCATCGAACGCATCCCTACCTTGGTGCTGGAAGCGGGCCTGCTGGCGAAGGATGGCCTGCTGATCGTGGAGCACCCGGACCACCTGAGCCTCGCCTCGTTGCCCGGCTTCATGCGGCAGCGCTCCTACGGTCTGGTGCAGTTCAGCTTCTTCGCCCCGCACGAAACACCAAGCGCATGAGCCTGCCCATCGCTGTCTTCCCCGGCACCTTCGACCCGATCACCATCGGCCACGTGAGCATCGTGCGGCGCGCGCTGCCGCTCTTCAGCAAGGTGATCGTGGGCATGGGCGTGAACAGCACGAAGAAGAGCATGTTCTCCCCGGAGCAGCGCATCGCGTGGATCAACGAGGCCTTCGCCGATGACGTCAGGGTGGAGACGACCTCCTTCGAGGGGTTGACCGTGGACCTGTGCAAGCGTGTGGGCGCGGGCTACATCCTGCGTGGGCTGCGCAACAGCACCGATCACGGCTACGAGCGCAGCATCGCCTTGATGAACCGGCAGCTCGCCGGCGTGGAGACGCTCTTCCTCCCCTCCCTGGCCGAGCATGCGCACATCAGCAGCACCATCGTGCGCGAGCTGATCGCCAATAAGGCCGATGTGGCCGCGTTGGTTCCGATGGACATCCGCGCCGCGATGAGATGAGAACCCTGCTCATTCCGATCCTCAGCCTTCTCCTGCTTTCCAGCGGCCACGCGCAGGAGGCCGTGATCGACCTGCATGCACCGGCTTACGCGGGCCAGGCGGCCGTGCTCTACCGCACGCTCGACCTCTTCACGCTGCGCGCCGAACGAGTGACCTCCGCGCTCATCGGCGACGACGGCCGCGCGGAATTGCGCACGGAAGCGAAAGGAACGCAGCGGCTGCTGATCCGGATCGGCGATGTGTTCGGCGATCTCTACGCACGTCCGGGCTCGCGCTACGCCGTCGAATTCCATCCTCCGGAAGGAAGGGCACGCAGCCTCAACGGCACCACGCGCGCGGAGCTGCTGTTCATCGATCTCGACCCGTTGGACCCGAACGCGCTCACCGCCGATCTCAACGCACGCATCGACGCGTTCATCAGCGAGGACCTCGCCACCGATCAGGCCGCCGGCATGCAGGCCCTGGATGTGGTGCGTCGATCCGAGGAGCAAGGCGACAGCCTGAAACGGCCGCCCACGCTCTTCGTGATGCCCACCTGGAGCAAGGCACGCGTGGACACCTTCGAGCAGAAGGTGCGGCACTTCTACCGCGACGTGAACGACCCTTGGTTCGCGCATTACCTCGACAACAGCTTCGCCGGGCTGCGCCATGGGCCACGCGTGAACGAGAAGGAGATCTTCGATTCCTGCATCAAGGGGAAGCCCATCGCCTACGACGACCCCGAGCAGGTCCGCTTCCTGCGCAGTTTCTACAGCGAGCAGCTGCAGCAGGCGCAGCGAGCCGATGGCGCCACGCTGAAGAAGGCCTTCGACCTGGGCGAGCCCGATACGCTCTCGGCGCTGCTGGCGAAGAGTGATTTCCTGAAAGATGATGCACGCCTGCGCGAATTGGTGATGATCGACCTGCTCTATCAGCAATACCATAGCAAGGTCGTGGACCGCGCGGGCGCTGAGGCCATCCTCCGCGAGGTGTCGCAGCGTTCGACCTTTCCGGAGCATCGTTCCATCGCGGCCAACATGCTCTGGGACCTCACCGCCATGCGCGTCGGCGAGCCGTTGCCCGCGATCCGCGTGGAGCACCCCAACGGGAAAGAGGCGACGCTGGACAGCTTGCTCACGGGCGCGGCGTGCGTGATGCTCACGGCCAGCTGGTGCAGCTATTGCGAGCAGGAGCTCGAAGGTCTCGCGCAGCTGCAGGCGGAATACATGGATGTGGTGCGCTTCGTGGTGATCAGCCTTGATCACGACGCGGAGACGCTGCGCCGATACCTGAAGACGCACAAGGAGACAGGCTTCGTGTGGCTGCGCGCGCAGGCCGAGCAGCAATTGCGCGACGACCTCCGTGTGCGCCATCTGCCGGCCTTCTATCTGCTGAACGACGGCGTGCTCGCGCGATCACCCGCGCCAGCTCCGAGCCGTGGACTGGGCGCGCTGCTGCACGCTGTGAAGGCTGAGGCCGAACAGAACGGCCGCGTGAAGGTGTGGGACGACTGACGGCTCAGCGCTGCTCCAGCCAAGCCTCCAGCACGGGCCGTAGCGAAGGATACGTCTCCGCCAGGATCAGCTCGACCTCCGAACGCGTCATCCAACGCACCTCTTCGATGTCTTCTTCGGACTGCGGAGTGAGCGTCTCGGCAGCGCTGCTGGCCATCAGGAACCAATCGGTGCGTTTGAGGTGATCGGCGCCTTTGCGCATGTAGGTGTGCCACGTGCTCGGCATTTCGCCCACGATGCGCACGTGCTTCAGTCCGCACTCCTCCTGCACCTCGCGCACCGCGGCATGCTCTACCTCTTCATCGCGGTCCAATTTGCCTTTGGGCAGGTCCCATACACCTAGCCGTTTGATCACCAGCAAGCGGCCCGCTTCATCCTGCACCAAGCCGCCGGCGGCATGCACGAAATGATACGGCGCGGAGAACAGATGCCAGGCATCGACGCCATGCGCGCTGAACAGACGCACGCCGAGCACCTCCGCGCGCGGCAGCGCCTTCAGGGCCCGCTCCAGATCCGCCGGGCCGCGCACGTTCACCGTGAGCCAATGCTCCTGCACCGCGCGCTCGGGGACGCCATCGATGATCTCCACCGGCTTCCCCTCGATCCAAACCGTGTACTTTCGCTGCATGTCCTCACCGCTCGATCCGTCGCTCAAGGTCGCTGAGTTCCTCCTGCAGATCAAGGCTGTCAAACTTAGCCCGAAGAAGCCGTTCACCTGGGCGAGCGGGTGGAAGAGCCCGATCTATTGCGACAACCGCAAGACCCTCTCCTACCCCGCGGTGCGCACCTTCATCCGCCAGCAATTCACCCACGTGATCAACAGCGAGTTCGGCCGGCCGGACATGATCGCGGGGGTGGCCACGGGAGGCATCGCGCACGGCGCGCTCGTGGCGCACGACCTGGGCCTGCCCTTCATCTACGTGCGCACCAGCGCCAAGGACCATGGCATGAAGAACCAGGTGGAGGGCGACCTCACGGTGGGACGCAGCGTGGTGGTGGTGGAGGATCTGGTGAGCACCGGGCAGAGCAGCCTGAACGCCGTGGCGGCCCTGCGCGAAGCGGGCTGCGAGGTGAAGGGCATGGTGAGCATCTTCAGCTACGGCTTCGACGAGGCGACCAAGGCCTTCGCGAAGGCCAAGGTGAACCTGCACGCGTTGACGAACTACAGCATCCTGGTGGATCAGGCGCTGCGCGACGAGTACATCACCGAGAAGGACCTGCTGCCGCTGAACGAGTGGCGCAAGGACCCCGCGAACTGGGGTGGTGCCGTGAAGGCGTGAATCAACGCGGCCGCGTCGCCCGCAGCATCTCCCGTTTCCCCGGCGGCCCCGGAAGCCGCTCCACGCTGAAGCCCGCGGCCTGCATCGCGCGGCGCACATCGCCCTTGGCGCAATAGGTCACCAGCACGCCACCAGGGCGCAATGCGGCGAACATGCGGCTGAACACCGCTTCGGACCAGAGGTCCGGTTGGTAGCCGGGGGCGAAGGCATCGAAGTAGATGACATCGAAAGCCTCTGTTGCTCCGAACGCGCGGACATCGGTGCGCGAGACCTGGAAGCGCAGGCCGCCGAGCGCATCGCCCCAGGCATCGCACGGGCCGGTCATCAGCTCCATGAAGGGCGCGTGCAGGCCGGGCCAGGCCAAATCCTCGGCATGGCGCAATTCGTCCAAGGTCGCCGCTGCGAGCGGATACGGTTCCAGCGCATGATAGGTCGCCGTGAGCTTGCCCTCGAGGCAACGGATCCAGGTGAGCAGCAGGTTCAGCCCCGTGCCGAGCCCCACTTCCAGCACATCGACATGCGCCTTCGCGACATGCTCCAGACCCGCCTTGATGAAGACGTGCGTGCTCTCCTGCACCGCGCCGTGAACGCTGTGGTAATGCTCCTGCCCCCACGAAAGGGTATGTGAGCCGTCGGCCGTGCGCACCGCAACGGGTGCGTGGCCCTCTCGATCCGGTGATGTGTCCACGCGTGTGCGGCCTGCGCTGTGGCGCGCCGGGCCTACTTTCGCAAACCTATCGCATGGCCCGTCAACAGCGCATGAAGATCCTGAACGACCCGATCTACGGGTTCATCACCGTGCCCGATGCGCAGGTGCTCGCCTTAATCGATCACCCGTGGTTCCAGCGCCTGCGCTACATCAAACAGATCGGCCTCGGGCACTTGGTATACCCCGGTGCGCTGCACACGCGCTTCCACCATGCCCTCGGCGCCATGCACCTCATGGGCGAGGCCATCGCCACGCTGCGTGGCAAGGGGCATGCGATCACCGAGGAGGAGGCGCTCGGCGCATCCGTGGCGATCCTCCTGCACGACATCGGCCACGGCCCCTTCAGCCATGCGTTGGAGCACAGCCTCGTGCAGGGCATCGGCCACGAGGATGTGAGCGCGCTGGTGATGGACGCGCTGAACACCGAGTTCCATGGCGCGCTCGACCTCGGCATCCGCATCTTCCGCGACCAGTACCCGAAGCGCTTCCTGCACCAGCTGGTGAGCAGCCAGCTCGATGTGGATCGCATCGACTACTTGAACCGCGACAGCTTCTACACCGGCGTGAGCGAAGGCGTCATCGGCGGCGAGCGCATCATCAAGATGCTGCAGGTGGTCGATGACCGCTTGGTGGTGGAGGAGAAGGCCATCTACAGCATCGAGAAATTCCTGGTGGCGCGCCGCCTCATGTACTGGCAGGTGTACCTGCACAAGACCGTGGTGGCCTGCGAGATGATGCTCGTGGAGACCCTGCGCCGCGCCCAGCAGCTGGCCATGCAGGGCAGCACGCTCTTCGCCTCCCCTGCCCTGCTGCGCTTCCTGCGGGCGCGCCATACGCGCGAGTCGTTCCAGGACCCCGCCGTGCTGGCCGATTTCCTGCGGCTCGATGACCACGATATCATGGGCGCCGTGAAGGTGTGGTGCGCGCATGAGGACAAGGCGCTCGCCCAGCTCGCCAGCGACCTGGTCTCGCGCCGCAACCTGCGCATCGCGCTGCAGAACATCCCGTGGGACGATACGCGCATCGACACGCTGCGCGCACGCGTGGCCGCGCAGCTCGGAATCGATGCGGATGCCGCCGCGCGCTTCGTGATCACCGGGCGCATCGTGAACAACGCCTACGATCCCGCCAAGGACCGCATCGAGCTGCTGTACAAGGACGGCACCCTGCACGACATCGCCGAGGCCAGCGATAACCTGGGCATCCAGGCGATCTCCGGCCCGGTGGAGAAGTGGTACCTGGCGTGGCCGCGCTGGCTGAAGGACGCGTGAACTCACATGGCAGCTGCGCTGCACTAGGGATCGGAATGTCGCGAGGCGCATCTTAACTTTGAATCCATGAAGAAGAGCACCGCACAAGCGACCTTGAGGGAGATGCCTGCGGAATTCAACCTGGACCAATTCCTGGAGAAACTCCTCTTCATCGAACAGGTGGAGAAGGGCTTGACCGAGATCGATGCCGGCAAAGGGGTACCACACGACAAGGTGGTCGCATCGGTGAAGCGCAAATGGCGCAAATAGTCTGGTCTCCCTCTGCGGTTCGCGACCTGCATGCGATTCACGACCGCATCGCCATGGATTCCGTCGTCTATGCACTGCGGACGGTTGTCGCACTTCTTGACAAGGTTCAGTTCCTCTCCGCTCATCCGATGAGTGGTCACCGAGTACCGGAATTCACTGATGCGCGGATTCGGGAGGTACAGGTGCTGGGTCAGCGTATCATCCACCGCGTGGTGGGTGAGCAGCTGCACATCCTTCGCATCTTCCACGCCAAGCGCCTGCTCAAACGCCAACAGCTCCGCTAGGCCATGAGAACCGCTACAAGCGGAGCACGCACGACCTGACCACGGAACCTTGTTCAGAACGCACTATTTCCGCTTCACTGCATGGAACCGAAGACCATCCTCATCACCGGTGCCACCTCGGGCTTCGGCGAAGCCATGGCCCGCCGCTTCGCCGCGGAAGGGTGGCGCGTGATCATCACCGGCCGTCGCACGGAGCGTTTGGAAGCGCTGCGCAAGGAACTCGAAGGCCTGCATGGCCGCATTGATGGCCCTGCGATCGCGCATCCGCTGCACTTCGATGTGCGCGACAACACCGGTGTGGAACAGGCCATCACTACGCTGCCCGACGACTGGAAGCGCATCGATGTGCTGGTGAACAACGCGGGCCTAGCCGCCGGCTTCGATCCGATACAGGAAGGCAGCCTCGAAGACTGGAACCGCATGCTGGACACCAACGTGAAGGGCCTGCTGCACGTGAGCCGCGCGGTGATCCCCGGCATGATCGAGCACGGCGGCGGGCACATCATCAACATCGGCAGCGTGGCCGGCAAGGAAGTGTACCCGCGCGGCAACGTTTACTGCGCCAGCAAGCACGCGGTCGATGCGCTCACCAAGGGCATGCGCCAGGACCTGCTCGCGCACGGCATCCGCGTCACGCAGATCGCGCCCGGCCTCGCCGAGACCGAGTTCAGCAACGTGCGCTTCCATGGCGATGCGCACAAAGCCCAGCAGGTCTACCTGGGCATGAAGCCCCTCAGCGCCGACGACATCGCCGACCTCGCCTTCTTCGCTGCCACGCGGCCGCCGCACGTGTGCATCAACGACCTGGTGGTGATGCCCACTGCGCAAGCGGCAAGCACCATGGTGCACCGGAAGGGCTGAGCGCGCTATCCAACGAAACGGTTGCTCGCTACTCCACCACCACGCGTTCGTAACAGCTGCCCCCTGGGCTCGTGAACCGGATCACGTATGTACCGGTGCCGAAGCGCAATAGATCCACCTCCTCGGTCTGCTCGCCGGGCGGCCAGCGCTGCTGGTAAAGCAACTTGCCCAAGGCATCGTACACGCTGTAGAAGCTATCGGCCATGAGCGGGTCGTCGAACTGAACCGTGAAGCGGCCGGTGTTGGGGTTGGGGCGGACACGAGGTTGCTTTGGCGCATGGCGCACCATGGATGGTATGCCGGTGTTCAATGTGCAGCTGTCGTAAATTGTTAAGGGCGCAAATGTTGTATCACTCACAGAGGCAAGATGCGCCGTTACACCGTCAATAGCTGTTAGGGTAATGTCGCTATCGTTGGGGAAGAGGTCATATGTAACAACTGAATGATACGCTTCCCAGCAGGGCAGGCGACCTAATGAATCTGCTTTGTATATGAACTGAGCGCCAGTCCAGTTCTCAGGAAGGTCTCCTTCTATGCCACCACTAATCAAAAGACCGCCGTCGGAAGCCACAAGCAGATCAGATACGTTTTGCAGGTACCCCGTGGGCCCCACAGTATTGGTCCAGAGCGTATCCCCATTGGTGTTCAGCTTCATCAACAGTGGTCTCAGAGGCAAGTTGTATCCCGGAGTTCCCAACGTTGCTGCGACTACGAAATTCCCATCGAAGGATTGCACTATTCTGGACCACCGCGGAGTATGCCAGTAATAGGGTGCACTATCGAAACCCCTGCACCATTCCACTTCTCCATCTCCGTTCAACTTCATCAAGAAAAGCTTGGGCTGAAACAACGGAGACAGCGGTTCAAACATACTCGTGGTGGTACTGTCCGTATAACCCGTAACAATGAATGATCCGTCCGAATGGATGTAGGCGTCATGCACCACACCTTTCGGCCGGATGTACGATTTGCACCAAATGATGTTGCCCTCGGCATCCATGCGCGCAACGGTTGCCCCACCCGATTTTAGATTAATGCCAGCAATAAAGTCACCCGTCGGAAGCTCCTTGATGAAATGAAATCCACCATCCTCTAAATAACGTCGGCTCCATTGTGGGTTAAGGCTCGCATCTATCCTTAAAGCAAAGAAGTTGGTGTCCCTCCCCCATATAATCGCACCTGAATCATTCGTGACGTAAAGGTCTCCAGGTCGGGTCAAACAGGGTGAGGCAGATACGCTATACTGCTTTAAGGAAGAGACATTGCCTAAACTGTCCATTCGACCCACGGCAGGATGAGTGAACGGTATAGTTGTGACACCGATAGAGCTACACGAATCCTTTCGATAACCAGTAAGGAACAAATAGTTATTCTCCTCGACGCGCCGAATGGACTGCATGGTCAACACCGAGTCGCTCCAGTAGCACTTTGAGTGCAGAAAATCACCGGTTGAACTCAAGATCGAAACGCCTGGACCCCATGCAATCGACACGAGAATATTCCCACTCGGAAGCTCTAATAGATTGCGTTTGTAGGAACTTGTTGACAAATAGTATTTCTCGAAAGTAGGTTGTGCTTGTAATGCAAAGGACCATAAAAAGGCTAAAATCAAGGAGATGCTCGTCCTCATGGCTTACTGGATGATTAGTCTTTTGGTCTTGATGTTGCCGCAGGATGTCACCTGGACCCAATAGGCGCCCCTTGCAAATCGATCGGTGGGTATTTGAAGCACTGGCGAGGTAATATTTGGATAACGGGCCACGCGTCGTCCAGAAACATCCACCAATGCTACATCCTTAATGGTATCATCAGCAAAAGCAAGGGTTAGCTTGTCGCTCGTCGGATTGGGGTACAGCGCGAAATCCCAACCACTTTCTACTTCCGCTTCCGTCTCGACATGCGCCATACTTTTCACGAAAGGCTGCGGAGTGATTACGAAGGCATAGTCCGAATGAAGCGTATCCAAATAATTGTCCTCTATACCATTGAAGTAGCCATCAAGGTGGATCAGGATATCGCCGTTGATATCACTACCGAGCGTTTCTGGGAACTCAGTATCCGGTGGCAGGTCCGTCATACCCTCTCGTGTAGGGAACCATGTGATGTAATGTGCGTGGAGCGGAAAGAAACCTGACAAGGTGATGCTCACAGTACCCGGCGCTGTGCAGCCCAAGAAATTCTCATACACCGTTCCACTCTTCACATAGAAGCTCTTGGCCACCGACGCGTTCCGGTTATGTACCCATCCCATCGCGGTGCTCAATCCGCTGGTCAAGTAATAACACTCGATAGGATTGGCGTTCGTTTCATCATAGAAGGCGCGCGGTGTGAATTCCCCGCTTAGTACTCCAAGGTCCTGGACGCTTGGCCGATTAAGCAGATCTGCAAGGGCTCGAAAATGATGATGGATTGGTCGATTGGGAATCGTAATCGGTATTCCCAAGGCAATATCCAAATTGTTACTACCGGGATAAGCATTCGTGAAGGGTACTAATTGCTCTTGATTCAAGTCGTCAGGGGGCGGTAGCGGCAAAGCCCCATTCCACCAAAATACTCGTTCCCAACTCCAAGAGGAGCCTGCTACGAATCTTCCACTGAATGCCGAGGTCCAAATCTCGTTGTGAAAGGAGACGTCGTAATTATGAAAGAAGCCATTCACGTCGTCTCGGTTAATAAGGTCTGGTTGACCCTCTGTCGGATTCGGGATCTTGAGGGAAGTATAGTGCGTGTACTCGCCTTGATTGAAAGGCTTCAAGGAAAAATTTGCCATGTTGTCCTGGGCGTGTTGCCAGCCCTCGTGGTTCCTCCAGTCCACCATGCTCCTCTCGCTGTGCAGTTCTGGGAATACTCCGATGTGGACATCGGCGAGGTCAACCCTTGAGTTGTGGTGCGGCAGGTAATAGTTCTCATCACCTGTGCCGTCCAGACCGGTGCCTGTCAAGAAAAGCTTGTGTGTTTCTCCGAGGGGTGATTGAGCCGGATTCTGCTGGTCAATCGGGTCCTTAACGTAACCGATGATGTCGGTGAGCCAATCATTGTAAGTGACAGGCAACTTGGCATCAGCGAACCATTCCACCCTGTACCCTGGACACAAAGGGCTATAATTGTCCTCGTCCAGACGTGCATCAAAATCGCGATAGGTGAGCATCTGGTCGATCTCGTTGAAGGGCTCGATGATGGGGACATTTACTGAGTATCCCCAACGACTCATGATGTACTTATATCGCCGCTTCCAGTAATAGAACACTCCGCTATCAAGAAGTCTGACAGCTTGCGGATCGTCTGGGTCGACATCCCCTTCGCATGAATAGAAGAACCGCTTCAAGTCATAGGGGCTTTCGCCTGGGGTATTGTCAAGGAATCGCTCCAAGTAAGGAAGATAAGGATGCGTTATCCACACGGGGGCTTGGTAGGCAACGATAGGTGGATCAGGGTCTATGCATAGTTGCACATAGATGTTGTTCTCTCGAGCATGATCCAGTAATTTATCCAAAGCCCAGCAATGGAACTGGGCATTGCTTTTGAAGATATTGGGGGGATACGCAGATGAAGGAGGAGCTAGATAGTGTTGATCACATTCGTGGATTGCGCGGTATTTGTCGTACACACCCAGATTCACCCATTCAGGGGCGAAAAGATCACACAGAAGCCACATGCGCAAGAAATTACCCCCCACCGCGTGCAATTGGTCCATTGTTCCGTACATGTGGTCGAAGTCTTGGAGGTGAATTCCGGGAGGTGTATTGCGCGAGCGCTTGTCGGCCATGTTTGTTCCCAAGCCAAAGAATGGAGTATCATCTTCGAACTTCAGTGTTCGGTTGTTGTTCGGATTGACCTCCAGGTTGCCGTGGTTGTCCGGCAACGGCGGATCGCAAGTGAATGCGTAACCCGTGTACGTTAGATCGTGGAGCGACTCATTGGAAGGGGTAAACGTATTAGGCGCCTTCGCAGATAGTGAGAATTGCCAGGGGCCTTCTTCGTCAGGTGCGAACCGAAAACGAAAATGATAAGGATGAAGTACGTTCGAAAAGTCTTCGTCAAGAGCTGCGCTTGGAAGTGTACTCGTCCATTTACCCTCGCGCATGAAGAACCCCCACTTCAGAGCCATGGTCCCCCCCGGCTTCATGAGGGTCATAACCACTTGCAGTGAATCATCCGCGTACGGATTCAGATCATGGGCTGGGTCTACGTTACCCGGCGCTGCGATGTATGGTCCAAGATGCCAATAATTGTTAGGGTCATCAGCAATGGCTGCGTCAGGATATGGATAGTAGTGCTGAAAGAACCGATCGATAGCATCCTGGTACTCCTGCGGCAGACGCAGCCCTACCTCCACCTTTTCCCACTTGTGCACGTGGATCACGTTATCGGTGATGCCGCCGTAGGGCTCGCTACCGTCGGGCGCGGGGCTGATGATGACGACATCGCCAGCCGGGTCCAAAGCGTTATCGATGTGGGCGTGGAAGCGCCCAGCGCCGGCGAACGCGCCCGCATGGAAGCCGGGTCGGAGCCGTACTTGGGTGCCGCTCACGAATTCGGCATCGGCCGTGCCGGTGATGCTTGCGGGCAGAGTAGGCGTGCTGGGCGAGAGGATCTTCTGCGTGACGGAGTAGTGGTGCTCGCCCGCGTCCCAGGCCACATCCTGGATCGTGAGGTCGGGGTAGGGCGTTTGTGCGGCGGCGCAGGCCATGGCCATGGCGCCCAGCACCGTCAGCGGGAACCGGAGCAGGCGCATCACTTGGACGTTTGAAGGGTGGCCAGCCGCTGCTCCAGAAGCGCCATGCGCTCCTCTAATTGCAGGATATACAAGGCCTGCTGCTCCACCACTTCGAGCATCCGCTTCTGTAGGTCGCCCACTTCCACCCCGCCCTTCTCATCGACCTCCGCTGCCGATGGGATACCCGGTAGGTGGTGATTCTCCTGGAGGAAACCGCGCAGGTCCCGCATGGGCATCAAATCGTAGTCCGCGCCGAAGACATAGTCCGGCCAAGCGCCAAGCTTCACCAGCACATCGCGCGTAGCGATGCCGTCATCGACGTATAGCCGGTACCCGTTCACCGCACTGCCCGCAGCCGGTGGCGTTGTGCCAATGCCCACCTTACCGCCTGTGGTAATGATCATGTGCTGCTGCCCGTTGGCAACCAGCTTCAGGTGATGATTGCTCAAGGTGCCGAGAACGGGATTCTCCTCCGGGCAGAGTTGCGTGAAATCGTTGCCGCGCGTTTCCCAGTACGGCTTCGACTCCAGATAATAACAGAGTCCGACAGGAACCACCGGTCCGCCAGGGCCGAGTCGCTTCAGAATTCCGTTCTCATCAGCCATGAGCACACCGGAATTGCCTCCAATGAGGGAATTCACTTTCACCTCCCCTCCGCTGAGCAGCCGCAGACGCTCTCCCCCATTGCTCCTGAACACCACATCCTGCGCATCGGTGGTACCGATGAAATCGGTGCCGGGATCGGTGCCGGCATTCCCGCCCATGGTCCAATCGCTGCGCTCCGGACGGGAGATGTAGGCATCGGCCTGCAACGATTCACAGCCATTGGCATCGGACACCGTTACCTTGTACGTGCCTTGATCCAAGGCCCATCGGTTCTGATTGGTGGATCCATCGTCCCAGAGGAACGAATACGGGGGAACACCGTGCGCCACGGCCAATTGGATGCTGCCATTGGAGCATTCGTAGCAGCTGATATTGTAGCCATTGCTGAATGCGTGCGGGGTCGCCGTCACCTTCATGCTCTGCGGCTCCGTCAGGGTGATCTCCGCTTCGACCGCATCGCCCATCGCGTCTGCGATCTTCACACGGTAATAGCCTGCGGATAAATCCGCTATGTTGTCCGCATTGCTGCCCGTTGACCAATCGTAGGAGTACGGCGCGGTACCACCCGATACTGAAGCACTGATGGTGCCGTCCTGCGCCCCGAAGCAAGAGACGTTGTACCCGTTATAGTTGCTGGGGGTGAGCGTGACCTCCAAGGTCTGTGAGTAGGATAACGCCGTGCTGGCGAATGCCAAAGCAAGCGCCGCGTGCTTGGCGAAGTGAAAAGAGAAGAACATGGTGCTGTGGTAGATGAATCGAAAATAACATCCAATTCCATACGTCCAAGACTTGTTCGTAACTCGCCGTGTAGAATCTGGGCTACAGGGGGCCTGCCCTACCTTCGCGCCGCCCGTGAAACCGGGCGCTTCCTCCCATGAGCACCAACTGGTCCAAGGTCCTGCTCTTCGCATTGATCGGCTTCGCGCTCGGCTGGCTGGTTTGCCGGTTCTGCTGCGGCAGCTGCGGCCGTGGCAACAACTGCAATGGCGGGCGCTGCGCGAAGGAGATGAGCTGCCACGGCCTGGGCCAGGGCTGCGCGCACGGCGAAAGCCGCGCCTGCAAGCACGGAGCGGGCAAGGGCGCTTGCTGCAAGGATGGGCACATGGGCCCGCACGAGGGCGACCCTGCCGACGCGGTGGTGGCGCGATTGAAGGAAGCCGGATTCGAGGGCGACACCGTGGTGGCCATCGCGGGCGGCACGGTGAAGGTGCACCGCAGCGGCGACAGCACCCGCGTGCGCGTGGAGATGAAGGAGACCGAACACCTGCACTGATATGCCGAAGCTGCTCAAACGCATCCTGATCGCCCTGGCCGCCGTGGCCGTGGTGGGCTTCATCGCCTTCCGCTACATGCGCATGGAGACCAAGAAGCACAGTCCGGAAGAGAGCTATGCCTTCTTCGCCGACGACTTCAAGCTGGAAGTGACCTACTGCCGTCCTTACAAGAAGGGCCGCGAGATCTTCGGTGGCCTGGTGCCCTACGGCAAGGTGTGGCGCACCGGCGCGAACGAAGCCACCTTGCTGGAAGCGAGCCAAGACTTCACCTTCGGAGGCACGCCGGTGAAGGCCGGTGCCTACACGCTCTGGACCCTGCCGGGACCGGATCAATGGGAGGTTTACCTGAACAGCGGCATGTATCCTTGGGGCGTGGACTTCGATGGCAACGCGCAGCGCGACCCCGCGAAGGATGTGGCCGCCGCGCAGGTGCCCGTGGTGCATACACCGGACGTGGAGGAGCAATTCACCATACGTGTGGCGGAGGACGGCTCGGCGCTGACCCTGCGCTGGGACGATGCCTTGATCAGCGTGCCCCTATCTCACTGAGCCATGCAGTTCACCGCCGCGCAGATCGCCGAATTGCTTCACGGGGAAGTGGATGGTGACCCGCAGGTGATGGTGAACGATTTGGCCAAGATCGAGGAAGCGCGAAGTGGCACGCTCACCTTCCTGGCCAATCCGAAATACACCGAGTTCCTCTACACCACGGGAGCGAGCATCGCGATCGTGGAACGGGGCTTCAAGGCCACCCGCGAGCTGCCCAAGCGACTCACGCTGATCCGCGTGGCCGACCCCCGCATGGCCTTCACCCAGCTGCTGGAGCGCAACGACCAACTGCGTTACGAGAAGAAGGGGGTGGAGCAGCCCAGCTTCGTGAGCCCCTCCGCCAAGCTCGGCAAGAACGTGTACGTGGGCGCTTTCTCCTACATCGGCGACGACGTGGTGCTGGAGGATGGCGTGAAGGTATTCCCGAGCTGCTTCATCGGCGATGGCACGCGCATCGGTCCGGACACGCGCATACACGCCGGGGTGCGGATCTACCACCAATCGCGCATTGGTGCGCGCTGCGTGGTGCATAGCGGTGCGGTCATCGGCGCGGACGGCTTCGGCTTCGTGCCCAATGCGGAAGGCGTCTATGAGAAGATGCCCCAAGTGGGCAACGTGATCCTGGAGGATGGCGTGGAGATCGGCGCGAACACCACGGTGGACCGCGCCACCATCGGCCACACGATCATCAGGCAGGGCACCAAGCTCGATAACCTGGTGCAGATCGGCCATAACGCCGAGATCGGCAAGCATAACGTGATCGTGGCGCAGGCCGGCATCGCGGGCAGCACCGTGGTGGGCGACCACAACCAGATCGGTGGGCAGGTCGGTATCGCCGGTCACTTGGTGGTGGGCCATGGCGTGCGCATCGCCGCCCAGAGCGGCATCGGGTCCGACATCGCCGATGGCGCCACCGTGCAGGGCTCCCCGGCTTTCGACATCGGGCCGTACAAGCGCAGCTACGTGGGCTTCCGGAAGCTCCCCGACCTGCTGCGCCGCGTGGACCAGCTGGAGAAGGAGCTCGCCGCCCTGCGGAAGGGACGGGGCGAGGGCGCCTGAGGCCAACCGGCTACCTTCGCCGGGCCGCCGGGATATGTCCGGCCGGCACGAAGGCATGAGCGAGAAGCAACACACCCTGAAGGGCAGCGCCGTGATCAAAGGCGTGGGCCTGCACACCGGCGAGCCCGTGACCCTGACGCTGCGCCCTGCGGCGGTGGGCCACGGCTACAAGTTCCAGCGCACCGACCTCGACGGCGAGCCCATCATCGACGCGGACGCCGACCTGGTGGTGAGCACCGCGCGCGGCACCACCCTGGGCAAGGGCAACGTGATGGTGAACACCACCGAGCATGTGCTCAGCGCCCTGTACGCCTTGGGCGTGGACAACTGCCTGCTGCAACTGAGCGGTCCGGAGGTGCCCATCATGGACGGCAGCGCCAAGCCCTTCGTCAACGCCATCGAGAGCGTGGGCCTGGAGGAGCAGGACGCTCCGCGCAACTGGTTCGTGCTGAAGGAGCCGATCTGGTTCGAGACGCAGGAGAAGGGCACCGAGATGCTGGGCGTGCCCGCTCCCGGAGGTGAGTTCCGGCTCACGGTGATGGTGGATTACAACAGCCCTGTGCTGGGCACGCAGCACGCGAGCATGTACCGCGCCGAGGAATTCCGGGATGAGATCGCCCCCTGCCGCACCTTCGTCTTCCTGCGCGAGCTGGAGCAACTGGCCAAGGCCGGCCTGATCAAGGGCGGCGACCTGGACAACGCGATCGTGATGGAGGACCGCGAAGGCACCACGCAGGAACAATTGAAGGAACTGGCCAACTTGCTGGGGAAGGAATACCGCGAGGTGGAGATCCGCCGCAACGGCGTGCTCAACACCACCGACCTGAAGTTCTTCAACGAGCCCGCGCGCCACAAGCTGCTCGACATCGTGGGCGACCTGGCGCTGGTGGGACGCCCGATCAAGGGCCACATCCTCGCCGCGCGTCCGGGGCACTTCGGCAACACCAGCTTCGCCAAGCGCATCAAGGAGCGCATCCGCGAAGAGGAGAAGAACCCCGTGGCGCACGTGGACCTGAACGCCAAGCCGCTGTACGACATCCAGGCCATCGAGAAGATGCTGCCGCACCGCTACCCCTTCCTGCTCGTGGACAAGATCATGAGCATGGATGAGAACAGCATCATCGGCGTGAAGAACGTGACGATGAACGAACCGCAGTTCACCGGCCACTTCCCCGGCAACCCGGTGATGCCCGGCGTGCTGCAGGTGGAGGCCATGGCGCAGGTGGGCGGCATCTTCGCCTTGAGCAAGGTGCCCGACCCGGAGCACTACACCACCTACTTCCTCAAGACCGATGGCATCCGCTACCGGCGCAAGGTGATCCCCGGCGATACCATCGTGTTCCGCCTCGAGCTGCTCACGCCGATCCGTCGCGGCATCGTGCACATGAAGGGCATCGGCTATGTGGGCGGCCAGCCCGCCGTGGAGGCCGAGATGATGGCGCAGATCGCGCGCGACAAGGTGGAGGAGAAGCAACCCGAGAAGGCCGCCGCCCGATGAGCATCTCGAAACTCGCCTACGTGCACCCCGACGCGCGCATCGGGAAGGACGTGATCATCGAATCCTTCGCCACCATCCATGCCGATGTGGAGGTCGGCGAGGGCACGTGGATCGGACCGAACGCCGTACTCTTCGACGGCGCGCGCATCGGCAGCCGATGCCGGATATACCCGGGCGCGGTGATCGGCGCGGTGCCGCAGGACCTGAAGTTCGCCGGCGAGTACACCACGGCCGAAGTGGGCGACGGCACCACCATCCGGGAGTGCGTCACCATCAATCGCGGCACAGCCGACCGCCTGAAGACCGCGGTGGGCAGCAATTGCCTGCTGATGGCCTACGTGCACCTGGCGCATGATTGCATCCTGGGCAGCAACATCGTGATCGCCAACAGCGTGAACCTCGCCGGGCATGTCACCATCGACGACTGGGCGATCCTGGAAGGCAACGTGGCGGTGCAGCAATTCATACACATCGGCGCGCACAGCTTCATCGCCGGCGCCTCGCTCGTGCGCAAGAACGTGCCGCCCTTCGTGAAAGCCGCGCGCGAGCCGCTGAGCTACGTGGGCGTTAACGTCATCGGCCTGCGCCGTCGCGGCTATGACGACGCGCAGATCGCCCGCATCGAGGACATCTACCGCGAGATCTTCGTACGCAACACCAACGTGGAGCGCGGCGTGCAGAACGTGGAGCAGCTTCTCCCCCGCAGCCCCGAGCGCGGGCTCATTCTCGACTTCATCCGCAACAGCCCGAAAGGGATCATGCGCGGGTTGGCGGAGTAGCCGTCGATGATGGAAGTCACGCTTGCAGGTATCGGGAAACGCTTCGGGCTCGAGACCGTCTTCCGCGGCGTGGAACTGAAACTCGCCAGCGGGAGCCGCACCGCGATCCTTGGGCCAAATGGCAGTGGCAAGAGCACCTTGCTCCAAGTCATCGCCGGAGCATTGGTTCCCACCGATGGAACGGTGACTCATTCGCTCAACGACGCGATGGTCCCGTACGACATGGTTTACAAGCACGTGTCGATCGCAGCTCCTTACCTAGGGCTCTACGAGGACCTCTCGCTAGCGCAGGCTATCGACTTCCACGCCCGCTTCAAGCCCTTCAAGCCGGGCGTCACAAGCGCTGACCTGGCACGCATCGCCTACCTCGACCATGCGTTGGAGAAACCGGTGCTCCACTTCAGCAGTGGCATGAAACAGCGCCTCAAGCTCGCGCTCGCCATCCTGAGCGACACCTCGCTCCTGCTGCTCGATGAGCCCGCGAGCAACCTCGATGCCGATGCCGTGGAATGGTTCCGCAAGCTGCTCGCGGAGAATCTGGACGGTCGTACCCTGGTCGTGGCTAGCAACAGGCAGGCCTCCGAATACGACCTTTGTACCCGCGCGATTGAGATGGCCGATTTCAAGGCCTGAGCGCGGAAGCGATGCACGACTTCGAGCCCTTCTGGAACTGGCGGCACAAGTACGTGGCCGAGGAGGATGAGCGCTCGCCCTTCTTCGGCGAGGAGCACAGCGAGTTCCATTTCACCAACGCGGTGTACGACCACCTGATCCATCCGCAATGGGACGGCATGGGCAGCAGCACCCTTTATCTGAAGCTGCTCTTCGCCGATTATGACGAAGGCGGAGCCATCATCGAGCTCATCGGCGAGTGGAACGACCTGCTGCACAACGACGTGATGATCCTGAAGCGGAACATCATCGAGCACCTGATGGCACAGGGCATCAGCAAATTCGTGCTCATCGGCGAGAACGTGCTCAACTTCCACAGCAGCGATGAGGAGTACTACAGTGAGTGGTACGAAGAGGTGAGCGACGCCGGCGGCTGGATCGCGTTGCTCAACTTCCGCCCGCATGTGCTGCAGGACCTGCAATCAGCGAACATCGATCAGTACTTCCTGCTCGGCGGTCAGCTGAATGCGATGGAGTGGCGCACCTGGGAGCCCGAAGCCCTCCTGGAGAAGGTGGAAGGCCTTGTGATGCGTCGTCTGGGCGCTTAGGCCTTCAGCATCCGCCACACGTGCTTATCGATCGGAAGCGATAGGTCAGCCTCGCGCGATGTGGCCAGATCAAGCCAGCGGAACACCTCCTGGTCAACCGGACCGTTGATGCCCGTGAAAGGTTCCGAGACAACCGGGATCGCTGCATGATCACGTACCGTGAACGTGAAATACACGCTCACCACCTGCATCGGTGCGCTATGAAACGCGCTCTGCTGGAAGAAATCGGTGGTGTAGAAGTGCTGCACGTCCAATGCCTCAACACCGATCTCCTCACGCACCTCACGGATCAGGCAATCCTTCAACCCTTCGCCGTACTCGAGTCCGCCGCCGGGGAATTTGGTGATGCGCTGTCCCTTGATCAACTCATCGGCTACGAGCACCGCGCCATCGTGCAGCAGGAGACCGTAGGCGCGCAGGGTAAGCATGTGTCGTGTATTCGGATGGCCAACCTACTACGATCGTCGCACAACCTCCAACGTGCCCGCAAGTACCTTCGCGCCGCACCAATCGGCCCGCGCATGACCCGTATCGAAAGCAAGAAGGTGGAGATCAACAAGCCCGCATCGGAGCTGCTCGTCTTCCTGGAGGACATGAACAACTTCAAGCAGCTGCTGCCTGAGGGCCGCATCAGCGACTGGCAGAGCGACGGCAAGAGCTGCTCATTCAAGGTGCAAGGCGCGGCCACCATCGGGCTTGAAGTCGCCGGCAGCGACGGTCCGGACCACCTTCGCCTGAAGGCCACCGACCGCAGCCCCTTCCCTTTCACCCTGGATGTGCGCCTCGATGAGCAGGGCGGCGTCACCACGGCCTGGCAGGAGTTCAACGCGGACCTCAATCCCTTCATCAAGATGATGGTGGAGAAGCCGCTGAAGAACCTCTTCGATCACATCGCGGAGCGGATGAAGGAGATACACGGCTGAGTTCTAACGGCAGCAAAGACTGTGTTTGCTATCTGTTGCCATTCCCTTCTGCTGCACGTAGGCGTAACTGCTAGCAATCGCGTAGGGTCGTCGAATACGACAGACCCTACGCAGGTATAAAGACCGCAGCAATTCGCGACCATCTGAATGTCGCGACATAGATGGGTACGCCTCCCGGTGAACCCATCTATGTCGCAAGCCTTTCCTTACTGTCCGGCAGCGTACGCCTGCCCCGCTCGGCGCGCGAAACTGTATAGTTTCTGCCAGTACCAACCGCCTGATTCCTTCAAGCAGGTTTTACCGCCAATAGAAGGATGTGGCGGCATTCCGCGGCATCCTGGTGGTTCATCCCACCATGCTAGGAGTGGATCACCATTGGGACCATCCATTACCTGTAGTACACGTGTAAACATGAACGATCCATGCGCTCCACTATAGACAGGATTCCATCCCGAAGTCGTCCAGACCTCTAACTGAACGCTATGATGAGCGCGCTCGACTCTTTCGGCGAAATTGCCCCAGTCGCCTGGGTTGAATGTGACCCAAGGACGCCATGATCCGCAATCGGATACTCGAACCCGGATAGAGAAGCTTGCGTCGTTCTTCGCCTTGAATGCCACCGCTCTCGCGACTGGCTGTAGTCCAAGCCCGAAGGCCGCGATTACTATTATCCTCAAGAACTTCATTGTACTGAACATTTTGTGCAGCCTACTCTCTCCGGGCTTTTCGGCCTCCGCCCTCCCCCGGACCATCCGGGTTCATAGGTATATTCCGGAAGCACGAAGGAGGTTATCGATCGCTGGCTATTTTGGCGACGCCTTCCCTGCATGACCGACCCGGAGATCATCGAAGCCGTACGGAGTAGTAACCAACTGCTCCAAAGCCGCGCCGTGGATGCACTCCTGAAGCAGATCAAACCTGCGCTCGTCCACTATGTGAAGCAGAACAGCGGCACGCATGAGGAGGGCGTGATGATGGCCAACGAGACCATCGTGTTGCTGTGGGAGGCGCTCGGCAAGGGCAGCTACCGGCTACAGGTGGGCGTGCCGCTCAGCACCTGGTGCAACAGCGTGGGGCGCCACCTCTGGCTGAAGGAGCTGAGACGACGAAAGGGTAAAGTGAGTGATAACCGCGAGGGGGGCTTGGGGAATGAACCCACAGACCCGGTCACACCCGAGGACATCATCACTACCGTGGAGGAGCAAAAGCTGGTTTCGGCCGATATGCAGCGGGCCTGGCGGGCTTTCAAAAAGCTCAGCCCGGAGTGCCAGAAGCTCTTCCAGGCCGATCTGGATGACCGGCCTGAACAGGAGATCATGCACGAACTTGCCATGACCAACCTCGGCTCGGTGAAGGTGAAACGCCACCGCTGCAAGGCGAAATGGATCGAACTTTACAAGCAGGAAGCCCTTGACCCGAACGATGGAGGAACCGAATGACATTGACCGACAGGAGCGCATCGAGGCGTACGTGGACGGAACCCTCGGCGGGGAGGCCCTGCGCGCCTTTGAAGCGGAACTGGCCCACGATCCCGGACTGCGGATCGATTTGGAGGCTGAGCGCACCCTGCGCGCCACGTTGCAACGCAGCCTGGAACTACGCTTCCGCGATCTGGTCCAACAGGTGTCCGGGCAGCAGGAGCGAGATGCCAGCGATGGAGGGACTTCGGAGCCGCCTGTGATCGGCGTCGATCGAGGACGCTGGAAATGGTGGGCGGCGGCGGCAAGCGTGGCGGTGCTCCTGGGGGTAGGTGGGCTCATCATGCGCTTCTCCGGCAACGCGGATCGGATGGCACTGGCGCAAGTGGAAGGCTACACCTGGCAGGTGCGCGGTGATGGCTCTGCCGATGCGTTCAACATAGCGATGACACGGGCCCGAGAGCTTGTTCTGGAAGGCAAGCCGGGTGATGCGGTGGCTTTCCTCGCAAACCTGGAAGCGACCGGTTGTCCCGAAGCTGAACGCCGCTGGTTGCTTGGGGCGGCCCGGCTCCTGAGCGGCGACCGCACCTCCGCCAAGCTCGATCTCGAATTCGCAGGGCAGGCCGGTTGTGCCGTCTCTCCCAAGGCAAAGGCACTCCTCGAGGAACTCTAAGGCGCTTAGGCCGACATTCTGCGCCGTCGCCTAGCGAGCACCACGGCAGCAGCAGCAGCGATCGCACCTCCCACCATCCAAGGCTTCACGGGGCTGCGCTTCTTCAGGTGTACCGGCTCATTGTCCCCTATCAAAATGAAGGCGGCCCACTTGCTTGGTGGTTCGTTGGGATAGGTCCTGCGATACCACCGCTTGGCCTCGGCCAATGCATCGGCCTTGCCCATGCCCTCGGCCAGGAACTCGTAGAATTTCACCATGATCTCCTTAGTGGCGAGGTCGTCGACTTTCCAGAGGGAGGAGATGACGTTCGGGACGCCAGCTAGACGAAAACTACGCGCCAGGCTCAACGGGCCTTCGCCCAAACGCTCTTGCCCCACCCCGGTCACACATGCGCTCAATACGACCATGTCCGCAGTCAGCTTCAAGGCAGGGATCTCATGAGCGTGAAGGATGTTGTCAGCGCTCGTCGAGTACGCCGATCCACGGTTTGATGATACCGTATCCTTCAGGACCGCCTTCGCTCCAGCCAGGAGTATTCCACTCAGCTCCGGAATCGAATCGGAACAGACGGCGTGAGAAGCGAAGTGAATTACACTGTACCCGTCCATCTCCAATCGCACATTCGCCTCGGAAGCCATCGGACCAATCAACCCGTGAGCGCCGTGCCTGACAACCAGTTCCTCAGCCTCGGCCTTGTTGGCCGTGAGCGGCGCCAGACCATTCCGGAGCAGGCCTGATGATGCGCCTACCGACAGTGGAAGCACTGTCCCATTCTCGGCACCATCGAATGCGGGCGCGCACGCTAGGAGCCCCGTCGTTCCGGGTCTCGTATTCCCCAAGGAGAGAAAGCCCAGCCCATGCTCATAGCGGACCTGGGCAAGATCGATCAGTGCTTCACGCGTTGATCCCCGCACGGCCGATAGGAGCTCGAACGGAACCTGCGTCAATGGACCATCCGGTATCACTATGATGTTCTTGTGGCGGTATGGATCGAAGCTCGAAGGCAGCAGACTATCTCCCAAGAGCTTCGCCAGACTGTCGATCGATCCGGTCCCGGACCTCACGGCAGCGCGGCTGAAACCATGCAATGCATCTTCCAGCCATGACGTGTTCTCCCTCCTCTCGAACTGGCGCTCATCGCGGGACAATGAAAGGATGAACAGCCTCTTCCCATTCTCATCATCCGACCAGGCGTAGTTCATGATCAAGGTGCTATCATCGATCGCAGCCAACGCATGAGGCAGCGTGTGCCGCAACCCGATGAGGTCTCCCGCCGGTCCTATTCCAGAGACCCGGCGGACAGAGTCCAGAGCGGCGGAGACCATGGCCAATTCCTTTCCGACCCTTTCATCCTGAGGCGACCGGAGCAGCAAATCGCGTTTCCCCAAGAGCTCAAAGTAGCCGGACCTGGCCGCCCCCGGCGGTCCATCGTTCGCCAACGAGGCCAACCAAGTGCGGAGCTGGTCGGCCCGCCGTAGCTCGAACAAACCTGCCAGTTCATTCCAGTCGTACCGTCCACTGCGCCATAAGAAGTGCAGATACCGACTGTTGTGCTTGAGTGCCGAGACCATGTCTCGCGACATCGATCCCGGGTCAATATCATGTCGAAGATGATGAAATCCCTGCAGCAGGTGCTCATGCATACGGATGGATTGACCGACCATCGAACTATCCCCTGCCTCCATGAAGAAGTTATCCACTGCACAGGACCATCCGTCCAACTCCTCCATGGTCGGCGCCTCCGGCGAATCCCAATTGATCTCGGACCCGGTCACATCCTGTGCCAGCCAGTCTCTTGGACAGGCTCTACAGGCCAAGCGCGCTTCTTCATAGTGCCCTTGAATCTGCAGTGCCAAGACCTTCCACATGGCTGCGCGGCATCGGAGGTCGGGCCGTTGGATGCCGTTGACTTCCAGCACGCGGATCGCCTCGTCACTGAACACGATGCAGGAGTCCAATACCTCCGGGGTCCCACTCAGGTACCCATAGTACAAGCAGGCATTGGCCAGATTCACAGTTACACCGTTGATCCGCATGGGGCTGTTCCTGGCCTTCCTTTCATGTGCAAGCGCGGAGCGGCCGTGGTTGATCGCCTGCCTGAAGTCTCCCAGGAATTGAAAGCATTCAGCCATAATCGTATAGCCATCCGAAAGTCTCTCGTTGCCCTCAATACCCATCAGATTTCCTCCACTCAGCCTTAGCTTGGTCGATTCCACAAATTCGGAAGACAGTTCAAGTGCTTTAGCGTAATCACCTGTCTCCTTGTATAGGAAGGACAGCATCTCAAGTGCTTGATCAATAGCCTCCGTGTCACCTGTTCGGCGAGCGTGCTCCATCGCCGCCAAAGCATGAGGCGCCGCCCTATCCCTCTCAGCGTGCTCGATCAACAGCGCGGCTGCATTCCTCCGTATGAAGCTCGCATCCGTATCGGACATGTTCAGCTCGGTGCTCGTCAGCACTGAATCGATGACCAATGCCGAACGAAGCCCATGAGAGGCATACGGGGTCAACTTGGTCCAGGCACAGATCTGGGCATGGCACTTCAACGCCACGAGCAATTGTGGAAGGTCGGAGCTCAGATATGCCTCAGCCGCACGTTCAGCGCTCTTAACTGCACCGAGCGCGTCCCTTCCCGACTCCTTCAGGTCCCGCGCCGAGCTGAACAATGAATCGGCGTTCACGGCAGGTCCTGCAGCAATCCCTGTGCGCTTGATCAGGTCCGCGCGTTGTTCGCTCTCACCGGTTGGCAGCTCCTTATAGTGATCCGAGCAAGCGGAAAAACACAAGAACAGCCATGAGGCAAGTAAAGCCCACCACCTTCGGAATCGCTTACTCTTTGACAAACCTGCCATGCATCAACCCATTTTCCGTAGGCACCACCACGAAGTAAGCACCTTGGGGCAGATGCGCAACGTTCAATTGCATGGAACGCACCGAAGCGTCATCAAGCGTCAATCCATCGGCTCGCACGGGCACAAGCCGACCTGTGGCATCATAGACCTGCACGGGGCCGGAGACATCCCGCCTAGGAGGAAGCATAATCCGGAGTGAATTCGTGGCAGGATTGGGGCTCAGTAGGAGGCCAAGCGTGCCCTCACTGGGGTGATGCACTCCCATCGTTAGATCAGCCAGTACATTGATCTCGGCTTGCGTAAGGCAGCGGCCCTTGTACACCCTGATATCGTCAACAGCACCCTGGAAAAATCCATTGGGACTTTCGGCAGGCGCTCGGTCACCGGCCCCAATTGAGAAGTAGATATTGGTCGATAAACTAGCATTCAGGCCGAGGGTGTCACTGACCACGAGCGTCCCGTTCACGTGCATCTGGACCACATCACTTGGGCAACGGCTCATTGTGAAATGATTCCATGACCCATAGGTAATCGGTTCATCTTGGACTAAGACAGGTTGGATACCCTGCCCCCAAAGAACCGCTGCGCTGAGCGTGTCTGGAAGTTCATCGCGGAATCCGAAGGCATACCCGGCAAGGGTGGGTGCTCCGAATGCAGTGGTTCCTTTGGAAAGCGGATAGTCGTGAGCCGTAGTATTGGATGTGATTCCTTCGATCCGGCACCAAAAGCTGATGCTGAACAAGGTGGTGTCCATGTCCAGCACGTCGCCGTATCGCCAGAAGTCAGCACCGCCGAAGCACGCCGCGCTGTCGAAGTCGCCGGTTCTGCTCTCGCAATAGTCTGGGTTACCGATAGTGGCTATTGGAGCCAGGCCACCCACGATGTCATTCGGACTGCCATCCATCGGGAAGTGCGCGATCAGGCTGTCAGTGAGCCACTGACCAGAGGCGCTACCGGTCCCGGCCAGCAGAAGAAGTGTAAAAGCGTGTTTCATGATGAGTTGGTTGTCGTGCGGTTCGTGCTATTCACCACACCCCCGGCAGCAGCCGCTGGGTGTTCCGTTTCATATTGGTGTATGCTTCTCCGAAACCTGCATCCAGCGCCCGCTCCTCCACCGCGATCCTCCGCACGTACACCAGCAGCATGCCCGGCCCCATGACCACGAGACCAAGGTAGCTGTGCATGAGCAATGCGGCACCGATCATGGCCACCCAAGCTCCGGTGTAGCTGGGGTGCCGCAGCCAGCGGTAAGGGCCTGAGGTCACAAGTTGCTGACCTTCCTTGATCTGCACTACAGCAGCGAAGGCTTTGTCAAGTGTCCGGATGGCCCAGAGGCGGAAGCCCGTGCCGAGGGCGAGGCAGGCAAGGCCAGCTATCGCCCAGGTGTCCAACACTTGTGGCGCGCCTTGCCGATAAGCCCAGTCCACCAGGCTGAGAATCTGGCCTGCACCGCTCACGCCCAATATCAGCCAAATGGTCCATCCATCGGTGCTCTTGTGCTCTTGGCTCTCTTTCATGCTCAAAGCAGGTTGGGTGAGGAAGAGCAGCGTGCAGAATGCCGCCAATACAAGCACGGGCCAGGTGGGCACGAGTCGGGGCGCAGCCAGCAAGGGTAGCACGTAGAAAGAAACCAAGAGGAGAGCGGTGGATGGGAACTTCATCATGACCTCTGCGTCACCAACTTCTGTTCCGGGCCGGGTTGTTCATAGAATCATTGGTCAGAGCCAGTTGTCTACTGCAATGACACAGTAAAAGGCTTGAAGCGGATCTTCAAATAGCTATCAATCAAATCCTGACAACCGGCCACATCTGCACCTTCCGTGTCGCCATTGACTATCAGTGAATGGATGAATGCGCAGTTATTGACCGCTACAAAGTCCTCCGCATGATCCTCATCAACGTAAGGTATCATGCTCCACTCCTGCACTTCCTCAATGCCGGTGATCGTCTTATTCGCGGGAGACGTGTAAATGTCCACGGTATCCCGAATGGTGGCTACGCTTGGGGATTGGCCAGCGGTTTCCGTGAAGGTCACATTCACAATAGCCCTAATGTGATGGTCATCATGATCGATCGATACCGTCCCGGTAACCAAAGGCCCATTCCCTCCAAACTCACTATCCGTGCCAAGCTGAAGCACTGGGCAGAACTTAACATACTCCGAGCCCATGTCTGGCTGTACCTCCACCAACTCTGCCAAAACTGAGCATTGACGCACGCTATACTCACTATGGGTCACAAAGCTAACCACGGAGTTGTCGCTGAGTTTATTGACCGTGAAAGCAATCGGCGCACCTGGTGAGGTCGGTGAGCATTGGGCACCCGAATTGATCAGATCATTCAGATTCCCAGTTGTCAGGCCCATTGTAGCGCCTGAGGCATCGCCCCCTACGACGAACGCATTAATCGACGTCTCTTCAAGGCTATTGAACGCGCTATGATCAAAGTTCACGGATGCACCAAACCCCCACCCACTCCAGGAAGCATCAATCGCAGCCTGAACCTCGGATACCGATGAGGATGACTCAATGGTGATGTAAACCATTCGACCGTAGGTAATCGAGGAAACATACACGGGGCAGTATGATTGCATTTGCTCATAACTCGGCAGCGAGCCGAACCAGTCATCAGGCTCGGCGAGCATGTCCATGTCCACGGTGTAGTACTTCTGGATCAGGCGAAGCATGAACCTGCTCCGTTGTTGAAGGCTGTTCCAATCGTAGCTGCCGCTGATGTTGGCTCCCCAGCCACTAACGCTCGCACCGATAGAGCCCGTTACCTCCTGTTGGGCCCTCACCTCCTTCCGCTCGTAGAGAATGTAAGCTGGTGTGCCATTCGGGACGGCGTTCTGCCGTAGTGCATTGTGCCCCTCATTGTAGGCCGACAAACTGGGCTGGGGCATCGTATATGTCGATGCTGCCTGTCCGGTATTCAGCGAGATGGACATGGTCACGGGGTTGCGGTTGTCGTAGATCACCGGCGTCCAGGCACCCGTACCAATCTGGTCGCCTCTGAGGAACGAGCCGATCCAGGTGATGCTCGAAGGACTGAATAGCGAAACCTCATTGAATCCTGGCCCATAGACCATGGGTTGTACTTGACAGGTCCATGTCTGTGCGCCGGACGCCACTTCCTCAGTATACTCGTTCCCGTTCGGTTGAGGCTCATTGATCGGGGCAGGCATCTGGATACAACCGCCCTGGGTTGCAAGCGCCGCGTTGAATTCATCCCTAAGGGAGTCGTTGATGTACTCAAGGACCAGGGTGGTGTCCGGTGTTCCAGGTTCCGGGAGTATGTCCTTCTTGCACGAGAAGATCAAGATCGTCCCAATGCTTCCAAAGGCGAGCAGTTTGCCGTAGTTCATGACGATGGTGTTTGGTTAGGCTCTTAGTTTTTGTAAAGTGGAATGTTGAACCCGACCCTGAGTTCGGGACTCGTTTCGATCCTGTACTTGAATGGGTGGATACCGGTATAGAGCCGGTCACCGAAAAGATCGACGCGGCCTTCTGATCTTGGTAGGCCCGCAAACAGGCCGTACCCGATCTCCATGAACAACCGCCAATATTGAAGGGCATACCCAAGCCGCATGTCGACCCCGGGGATCACAATACGGTTCACGTATGTTGGACCTTGGATCTCCTCCGAGCCGCCTTGGCGCAGGGAATAGGTAATTACATCCTTGCGGTACCCAATGTGTAGGAAGCCCGCCCCACTAATGCAGTTCCTGGCTTCCCGCCTTCTTCCTTTTGGCCCCCAGGATGGACACGGTACTGATCCAATTCTCATCTGAGGTCCTGAACAATGAAGTGGAAAGTAGGCGAGCCCATGGAGCGCACTGCCTCTCTTCTCCACCTCGGCGATGAATCCATCCAATTGCCGTTCAGTGAATAGGTAGGCTCCGGTGTATGAGATACCGATCCTCTTCGTCCGTAACCCAACATGGATGTTCGCGACACGGTGCTCGATGATCTGAAAGAGATCTGTGGACACCTGCCCTTGTATGTACCCTGTCCCCGACTGGCCAGCACAAGCCATGACCGTGAGGAGTGTCAGCGTTGTGGGCAGAATCCGGAAAGACGAGAAGATCAACGGACGCCGCACTCGGTTCCGATCTGGGTCCTTAAGAGAACCACAATTCCCTGTGCTCCTTGATATGTCAGTGAGGGAGATCATGTTACAGGGTTCTTTCAGAACTATTCCTGGTCGTTACTTCTGGTTATCATCCTTCCGAAACTATCCTGCGGCCGGGTCCGTCTCTGGGCTTTCTGACCACCCGCAATCACGCGGAGCGAACCGTCGATTTCGCGCCGCGAACGGTGCCGAGCAAACGCAGCAACATGGGCCAGTTCTCCCGGCTGATAGGCGCGCTCTGGCCTTGGAGCAACACGCGCTCGCGGCCTTCGAGCCCCGTGGCGTGGTGCATGGCCACGATGCAACTCCGGTGGGTACGCACGAAAAGCAACTCGCCCACTCGCGTGCCGCAGGCCAGGCGCCGCTCGATATCGCTGAGGCTGTGGAAGAGCAGTTCCGTGCGGCCATTGGTGTAAGTAAGCCGGGCATACTTGTCCTCGGCGACAACTCGCACGATGCTGTCGGCGTGGATCAGGATATGGCCGATGGTGCTCTTGAGGATGAGAGGGAAGATGGGCTTCATGGCTTCGGGTCTGTTCAATGGTCTATTCCGAATCGAAGTGTTCGGTTATCACTTACGCGGCACTGCTCAGCGGGAGCAGGAGTGCAAGGCCAACGCGCTGCAGTTCGGCGCTGTGCAAGCGATACAAATCATGATAGCTACCGTGCAACAGGCAGCCCGCAAGAGGGGTGCGAGGACGATGATACCCGCGGAATCCATCTGCTATGGTGAAGCCCATGCGCAGCCAGAACGCAGCGTGCGGTGCATCGCAAGTGAAGAGGGTGCGATCCACGCCGTGGCGGTGCGCCGCAGCGATGATCGCGAGTACGAAACGCCTGACGGTTGACAAGGATCGGTGCGATGGTGCCAAGCACAGGCGGCTCACTTCATGAAGGGTGATGCCTTCCGCTTCGGCGGTTCGGAGCATTCCGGAAGCATCCTCGCGAAGGGGGCCGGCATCAAGGTCCTTGAAGAGGTGCAACGGGTGCGGCCCCGGTATGGGCCGCAGTAAACGGACACAGCCTACGAGCTCCTCACCCTCGTACCAACCCAGGTGCAATGCGCTCGCATCGTACTCGTCCGTGTCGAAACCTTCTGGTCCGGAAAGGAAACCGCGCTGGACGCTGTCGGCGTAGATGGCGTACCGGAAGCGGTGATACACCTCGCGTTCGAAGGGCGTGCTGATCAGGCGGAGGAATGGCATGGCAGGCAGTTTCACTTTCATTCCGGTATCGGAGCCGGGGTTATCGAATCCCGCACGCTCACTGGTAGCTTCGCGCCCCATGGCCTCCCGCGCCGCCTCAAAAGCCTTCGCCGATGCGCCGCGTCCGAAACTGGACCGTGCCACCTTGCGCAAGGCGATGCGCATCTTCCGGTACCTGCGACCGCACCGGTGGAGCATGGTGCTGGGGCTGCTGCTGCTGCTGATCACCACTGGGCTGGCGCTGCTCTTCCCCGGCCTGCTGGGTCAATTGGTAGATGCCGCCAAAGGCGATGCCAGCGCACAGCAGCAGCTGTTCGAGGGCATTGACCGCGTGGCCGTGATCTTGTTCGCGGTCTTCCTGGGGCAGGCCGTTTTCGGCTACTTCCGCATTGTGGTGTTCAACCGCATCACGACGGACATGCTCAACAAGCTTCGCACTGATACCTACGAGCACCTGCTGCGGCTGCCGATGCTCTTCTTCGCGAAGAACCGCGTGGGCGAGTTGAACAGCCGCATCAGCGCCGATGTGAGCATGGTGCAGGAAGCGCTGACCAGCAACCTGGCGGAGCTGGTGCGGCAAGTGCTAACGGTGGCAGCCGGCGTGATCCTGCTCGCCACGGTGAGCTGGGAGCTCACGCTCACCATGCTGAGCGTGATCCCCTTGGTGGCCATCGTGGCCGTGTTCTTCGGACGCTTCGTGACGAAATTGAGCAAGCAGGTGCAGGACAAGGTGGCCGAGAGCAGCGTGATCGTGGACGAGACCCTGCAGGGCATCCAGAGCGTGAAGGCCTTCGCGAACGAGCGCTGGGAGGCGCTGCGCTACGGCAAGGTGGTGAATGAGGTGCGCCGATTAGCGTTGAAGAGCGGTCATTGGCAGGGCGCCTTCGTCTCCTTCATCATCTTGTGCATGTTCGGCGCTATCGTGCTGGTGATCTGGCGCGGCGTGCGCCTGATGGCCGCAGGCGAGATCAGCACCGGTGAACTGGTCACCTTCATCATGTACTCGATCTTCATCGGGGCCAGCATCGGCGCGATCCCCGAGGTGGTGAACCGCATGCTGAAGGCGATCGGCGCGAGCGAGCGCCTCATGGACATCCAGGAGGAGCAGACCGAGCCGGTATCCTTGGAAGCAAGGAAGGAACCGATCGCGATCGAGGGCGCCGTATCCTTCGATCATGTGGCCTTTCACTATGCCTCTCGCGCCGATGTCCCGGTGCTGCAGGACGTGAGCTTCGCGGCACGACCGGGTGAGCGCATCGCCTTGGTGGGTCCGAGCGGTGCGGGCAAGAGCACCATCGCGTCGCTGGTGCTGCGTTTTTATGAGCCCGTGAGCGGTACCGTGCTCATCGATGGCCGACCGGCGAGTGCCTATCCCCTCTCCGCCTTACGCGACCGGATGGCCATCGTGCCGCAGGAGGTACTGCTCTTCGGCGGGACCATCCGCGAGAACATCGCCTACGGAAACCCAAGTGCGAGCGATGCCGAGATCGAGGAGGCCGCGCGCAAGGCCAACGCGCTTGATTTCATCCGCTCCTTCCCCACCGGGCTCGACACCGTGGTGGGCGAGCGCGGCATCCAACTCAGCGGCGGGCAGCGGCAACGCATCGCCATCGCAAGGGCCGTGCTGAAGGACCCTGCCATCCTCATCCTCGACGAGGCCACCAGCGCCCTGGACAGCGAGAGCGAGCGGCTGGTGCAGGAAGCGCTGGAAGAACTGATGAAAGGGCGTACGAGCATTGTCATCGCCCATCGTCTCAGTACCATCCGCGATGCCGATCGGATCCTTGTGCTGGACAAGGGTCGGGTGCTTGAGAGCGGCACGCACGACGAGTTGATCGCGGATGCAGAGGGATTGTATCATTCGTTGAGCCGATTGCAGTTGACCCACACATGAGAACAGCTCGTCTACCTCTATGGCTCGTGTTGTCCTTCCTCATCGGGCAAGCGTGTATGGCGCAAGCCCCCTATACCGTTGGCCAGTATCTGCGGGACAAGAGGACCGGCGAGCGTGTGACTGCGTTGTACAATGCAGGAGACTTGCGCAGTGCTTTGGAGCTTCATCGTACGATCACGGCTTGTTCCCCTTGGGGTCATTTCTGGCGTGCGAGGCTGATCTGGGAGACAGGCGGGTCGCCGAATGAGGAATTGGTCCAAGCTTTCGAGCAAGGTATTCAGTTCACACCGAACACTCCACCGGACAGCTTTGAGCTCGTGCATTCAGCACTGTTACGGGAGCTGGAGGCCCAGGCCGTCACGAAACGCAATGTCCATCGGATAGCACGTTGCGAGCGACTAATCGAGCGCGACCAAGAGCTCGCCAGCGGCCCTAGGCACGACTCCCTGTCCAACCGTGCCAACGTGGACACCTTGGACCAACTGATCCGCGAGGGTGGCTGGCCGAGCAGCTATTCCTTGGGCGATGGGGGTATCGGAGCCGGCGTCGCGATCGTCCTCGCGCATCAGCAGTGGGACGAGGCACATCACTTCCAACCCTACCAAGCCTTGATCGAGCGGGAGTGCTTGGCCGGGCGCGAAAGCTGGATGGTAGCGCTCTTTACCCTACAGCAACGGATCCGATACACGGCACGCAACAAGACAGACACCATCGCATTCAAGGATATCGCACTACCTGATAATGACCCGGCGCTACCAATGGTGGCAGCGATCAGTGAACGGTTGACCGCCAATGGTCACAAACAGGTGTGGATACACGCGGCGGACAGCACAAGCGCGCAAGCGATCGCCGAACGGATCGTCCTAGTTCAGCCCGCGATAGACACACCACCGGAAGTATTGGAGATGTTGAAGGCCCACAACATGGACCACCCTGCGCCGCTGACGTTGGAACGCATCAACTTGGTGGTGGATCCCATGCTGCCAAGAGATCGCTTCCTTTACCGGATGAACTGAGGTCACATCCACACCTGCACCACCTTCTTCGTGGCGAAGAACTCCTCCTCGAAGAACTCTGCAAGTTCGTGGACCCGGTAGCGTTGCTTCACCGGCAGCAGTTCATCGGCCAGATCACCGCCCTTGAGGTAGTAGAGCGCCCTCCCCACCGTCCCCTCTGCCAAGGAGAGGGGGGTGCGATCGATCAAGTGCTTCGTCATCCGCAGGAATTCGGGCAGCGTGGTGACGGCCCTGCTCACCATGTAGTCGTAGCGCTGCTTGTGGTCCTCGCTGCGCACCTGCTCGGCGGTGCAATTCGTGATGCCGAGCCCTGCCACCACGCCCTGCACGGCCATGATCTTCTTGCCGATGCCGTCGATGCCATGGAAGCTGGCTTGCGGGAACAGGATGGCAAGCGGCACCAAGGGGAAGCCGCCACCAGTGCCCACATCCACCACGCGAGCGCCCTTCCTGAACTGGACAACCTTGGCGATACCCAGCGAGTGCAGGATGTGCCGCTCGTAGAGGTGCTCGAAGTCCTTCCGTGAGATGAGGTTCACGCGCGCATTCCACTCCGCGTAAAGGGGCCCGAGCCGCGTGAACTGGTCGCGCTGCACGGCCGTGAGTTCCGGGAAGTACTTGGTGATCAGCTCAAGCATGGGGCCATGGGTTCATGTGGCTATTGGTCCATGTGGCCATGATTTCATGTGACCGTGTGGCCATGATTTCATGTGACTGTGTGGCCATGATTCCATGTGGACATGTGGCCATGATTCCATGCATAGATGTGGCCATGATTCCATGTGGAAATGTGGCCATTGGGGCGATAGGGTTACATGAGCACAGGAAGCGTCGGCTTTGGGCGCCGGGCTTCATGGTCACCTGTCAGATATGGTCTTTGCGTGCGTCTAGCAGACCCATGAGGAACTCGCGGGCACGGAAGAGCTGCGCTTTCACGGTCCCTAGCGGCAGGTCGAGCTCATCGGCGATCTCCTCGTAGCTGTACTCCTTGTAGTAGCGGAGCTCCACGAGGGTCTTGTAGCGGGGCTTCAGCTTATCGACCACCTCGCGCATGATCGCGTTCTTCTGCTCGCGGATGGCCACCTCAGCGGGATCGAGGCCGTGGCCCTTGAGCTCGATGGTCATCTCATCACCGTCGTCGGTGCCGATGGGTTGGTCGATGGAGAAGGTCTTCTTCTTCTGCTTCCGGATCCAGTCGATGCAGTTGTTCGATGCGATCTTGAAGAGCCAGGTGCTGAAGGCGTAGTTCGGGGTGTACTGCTTCAGGCGGTTGAAGGCCTTGCCGAAGGCCTCGATGGTGAGATCCTCCGCATCATCCTTGTTGTTGATCATCTTCAGGAGCATGAAGTAGATCGAATCGCGGTAGCGGCTCATCAGCTCGGCATAGGCCTTCTGATCGCCTTTATCGACCGCGCGGCGCACGAGGATGTAATCGTATCGCGCCTTCTCGCTGAGGTTCTCGTTCATTTCCATCGCTTGGGCTTCACGAGGATGGTGCTGGTGTACAGTAGTGGATCCAAAAGTAGGAAGAGCCATTCCAGGGGCAGCGCGAACCACGCGAGCGCCCCGGCCTGCAGGCGGCGGAGCGCGGCAATGGTCACGGGCAGCAACAAAGCGAGCTCGGCCCCGATGCCGATGGCGAACTCGAGCCAGCGCTGTTTGACCGCCAGCAGCACGAGCGCGGTCCAGAACGCGAGGCGTGCCAGCGGCAGCAGCATGAGCAGCACCTGGTGGCTGAAACGGTAATGCACCGCCGTGGTGTAATGCCTGCGCTTGCGCCGGATCCACATGGCCAGGTTCGGCGTGGGGCGCGTGGTCATGAAGCTGCGTGGGTCGCTCACCACCGCGGTGTTGTGCTTGCGGGCTGCCTCGTTGATCAGCAGGTCGTCATCGCCGCTCATGAGGTGGTTGTGGCGCCGGGGACCGCTGGTGCCGAAGAAGATCTCGCGCGCGTACCCGAGGTTGCGGCCCACGCCCATGTAGGGGAAGCCGCCCTGCGCGAAGCCCATGTACTGCATGGCTTTGATGGCGCCGTCGTAGCGCTCCAGCATGGGGCCGACACCGGCCGAAGGCGCATAGGGGCTGTGGCCGATCACAATCTTCCGTCCATCGCGGAATCCGGCGGCCATGAGCGAGATCCAATCGGTGCTGGCCGGCACGCAATCGGCATCGGTGAGCAGCATGTGCGGGTGCTTCGCCTCGCGCACACCGATTCCCAGCGCGATCTTCTTGCCGTAGTTGAAGCGCTCATCGGCGGGGATGTTCACCGGGCGCAGCCGCGGGTGGTGCGGCTTCATCCATTGCAGGATCTCCCAGGTATCATCGTCGCTGCGGTCGTTCACCACCACCACCTCGAACTCGCGGTGGTTCTGCTGCATGAGCAGCGGGATGAGCTCTTCGAGGGTGCGGGCCTCGTTGCGCGCGCAGATCACCACGCTGATGGGCAGATCGCGGTCGGGCTCCACCAGGCGCTTGCCGAAGGCCAAGCGCACGAACATCACGGCGTGGTAGGCCAGCAGCACCACCAGCGCGCCGAGCATCACTTGGAATTCAATGGACCACATGCAAGCGGGAAGCCCGCGCGGAACGCAAGCGTTGGCGAAGCTATCGGGGCCGTTCATGGCGCTCCGTACCCCGCCAAGGCAGTTATGAACACTCGGGCGCAGGAAGCCCGAACACCGCGCCGGACCTAGATTCGCGCCTTCCCCGATCATGCATTTCGACCTCCTCGCCGCCGATCCGAAGTCCAACGCGCGGGCCGGCGTGCTCCATACCGGCCATGGCGACATCCCCACGCCGGTCTTCATGCCCGTGGGCACCCTGGGCGCCGTGAAAGCCGTGCATCCGCGCGAGCTGCGCGATGAGCTGGACGCGCCCATCATGCTGAGCAACACCTACCACCTCTACCTGAGGCCGGGCACCGAGGTGCTGGAGCATGCCGGCGGGCTGCACCGATTCAATGGCTGGGACCGCCCCATCCTCACCGACAGCGGCGGCTTCCAGGTGCATTCGCTCAGCGACATCCGCAAGATCACCGAAGAGGGCGTGCGCTTCCAGAGCCACATCGACGGCAGCGCCCACCTCTTCACCCCCGAAAAGGTGATGGACATCCAGCGCAGCATCGGGGCCGACATCATCATGGCCTTCGACGAGTGCACACCATGGCCCTGCGAGCAGGACTACGCCGAGAAGAGCATGCACATGACCCACCGCTGGCTCGATCGGTGCATCGCTCGACTGAATGAGACCGACTCGAAGTACGGCCACGAGCAGAACCTCTTCCCCATCGTGCAGGGCAGCACCTTCCCCGAACTGCGGAAGCAGAGCAGCGAGGTGATCGCAAGCAAGGGCGCTGCGGGCAATGCCATCGGCGGATTGAGCGTTGGAGAGCCCGAAGAGGAGATGTACGCCATGGCCGAGCTCTGCTGCGGGATCCTGCCCGCCGACCGTCCCCGCTACCTCATGGGCGTGGGCACCCCGTGGAACCTGCTGGAGAACATGGCCCGCGGTGTGGATATGTTCGACTGCGTGATGCCCACACGGAATGGCCGCAACGGCATGCTCTTCACGCGCTCGGGCATCGTGAACATCAAGAACAGGCAATGGGCCGATGACCACGGTCCGCTGGACCCCGAAGGGAGCAGCTGGGTGGACCGCGCTTATTCGCGTGCGTTCGTGCGCCATCTCTTCCAGAGCGGCGAGATGCTGGGCCAGCAGATCGCCAGCTTGCACAACCTCGGCTTCTACATCGGCCTGATGCGCGAAGCGCGTGAGCGGATCATCGACGGTACCTTCAGCGGCTGGAAAGATGCCTTGCTGCCCAAGCTGAAAGTGAGGAATTAGTTGTCGGTTGTGAGTTGTCAGGCTGTTGGAACTGAGGAAGAACACATGGAGTTCCCGCTCGTGCCTATCACCGCCCAACTGACAACTCAGAACTGACAACTAACAACCCTCCCTCGCCCCTTGCTCCGCATCCTCGACCGCTACATCCTCCGGAAGTTCCTCGGGACCTACTTCCTGATGCTCGGCATCATCATGCTGGTGGCCGTGGTCTTCGATGCGAGCGAGAAGACCGAGGACTTCGCCGAGATGACCGCCACCTGGCGCGAGATCCTCTTCGACTACTACCTCAACTTCATCGTCTACTACGGCAACCTGTTCAGCGGCCTCTTCATCTTCCTGGCCGTATTGCTCTTCACCAGCAGACTGGCGCACCGCAGCGAGTTCATCGCCATGCTCAGCAGCGGCGTGAGTTTCCCGCGCGTGCTCCGCCCCTACTTCATCGGCGCCAC
Source organism: Flavobacteriales bacterium (assembly GCA_020635725.1). GTDB lineage: Bacteria > Bacteroidota > Bacteroidia > Flavobacteriales_F > PHOS-HE28 > PHOS-HE28. The sequence continues at coordinate 21,827 of JACJZF010000004.1, read as the reverse complement.
GGTGCTGTGCGTGCTCTCGCTCATCATCAACCACCTGGTGCTGCCGGCCGCCAACAAGGTGCGCCTGGCCTTCGAGGAAGCGCATATCCGGGCCATTTTCTTCGTGGAGGACCACCACCTGCACCGCGAGATCCAGCCCGGCGTGATCGCGTATTGCGAGAGCTACGGCGCGAAGGAGAAGACGCTGTACCGCTTCTCGCTCGAGCAATGGGAAGACGGCAGCCTGGTGCGCAAGATCAACGCCGATCGCGCGGTGTACGACACGGTGAATGGGTCGTGGAACCTGGTGGAATGGAGCGCGCGGAGCATCGGCGCGCAGGGCGAGACCATGGCCCGCGGGCTTGCCAAGGACACCGTGCTCCCGTTGAAGCCCTCGGACCTCGGCCAGCGCTGGGAGACCGCCATGGCCATGACCACCCCCGAGCTCGATGACTACATCGCGGCGAAGCGGGCCCAGGGCGACGGCAAGGTGGCGAGCTACCTGATCGAGAAGCATCAGCGCACCAGCTATCCGTTCGCGAGCTATGTCTTCACGCTCATCGGCGTGGCGGTGGCGAGCCGCAAGGTGCGCGGGGGCACCGGGCTGCATCTCGCGCTGGGCGTCATGCTCGTGCTCATCTACGTGTTCGCCATCAAAATCACCACGGTAGGGGCCACCAACGCGGGGCTCGATCCATTCATCGCCGTGTGGGCGCCCAACGTGCTCTTCGGGCTCATCGGCATATGGATCTACCAGAAGGCTCCGAAGTGAGCGCGTCCTGAGCCTACTGAGAATCCTTCCGCCGCTGATCGCGCTCGGCTGCTTCGCGGGCCTTCACTCCCGCCTTCAGCTCCACCTCGGCGTGGTAGAAGCGATTGAGCTGGCGCCGCAGCGTGATGTAGCGATAGACGCCGAAGAGCAGGAAGAGCAGGCTGAAGCCGATGGAGGTGCGGCCGAGCCAATGGATACGCCACATGTCGCCCACTTGGAGCAGTGCCAGCCCGCCGATGAAGAGGTAGAGCGTGCTGCGGATATAGCTCAGCAGCGTGCGCTCATTGGCGAGGCGCGTGCGCACCACCGAGAGGTGATCGCGCAGGATGAGTTCCTCCCGCAGCGCGTAGTCCTGGTCGACCGGGCGGATGGGTATGGGCATGCGCACGAAGGTGTGCATTCACGCCGCCGGAACCAAGCACCGCCGGTCGAGCGTCTCAGGCCTGCCACTCCGCCCAGCTCGTGGCGGTTTCCTGCAGGCGGGCCGCCACGAGGCGCGCACCTAGGGGCATGGCGCCCTCGATGGTGGAAACGATGTCGAGCAGGACATTCTCGCAAGTCGGCTGCCACGGCGTGAAGAAGGTGCGCCCGAAGAGCATCGCATCGAAGGCCGTGGTCTCCCGCTCGCGTTCGTGCAGCACGAGCGCGTGGTCGTAGCGCTCCACCACCAGCCGCTTCACGATCGCCTTCAGGTCCGCGAAGTCGATCACCATGCCATCCTTCGGCTCACCGGGGGCCACCGCAGGGGTACCCAGCACGGTGACATCGAGCACGTAGGAATGACCGTGGATGTTGGCGCAGAGGCCATCGTGGCAGCGCAGCGCATGGGCCATCTCGAAGGTGAAGCGCTTGGTGACGCGCAGGGGTCGCGGGGTCATGCTCGGTCGTTTGGCGCCGCGAAGATGCGCGCGCCGGGCGATTCCGGCTCCATGCGCAGCGCCCCGGCCATTGCTGACCGGGGCGCCGCATCACCACAAGCGTGGGTCACAGGAGCGTGGTGGGGCACACGTACTCCGTGCGCTTCACGTCGGTCTCCTTGATCGCGGAGAAGCCGCCTTCCACATCAACGAAGTCATCCCAGCCGCGCTGTTTCAGGATGCTGGCCGCGATCATGCTCCGGTAGCCGCCCGCGCAATGCACGATGAAGGGCTTGTCCTTCGGGAACTGGGAGAGGTGCTGATTGATCTGATTCAATGGCACGTTGATCGCGCCTTCCACGTGCTCGCTGTCGAACTCGCTCTTCTTGCGCACATCGATCACCACCGGGTGCTGCTTGTATCGTCCGGCGAACTCCGTTGCCGTGATGCGCGAGACGGAATCCACCTCCTTGCCGGCAGCCTTCCATGCATCGAAGCCGCCTTTCAGGTAACCGATGGTGTTGTCGTAGCCCACGCGGCTCAGGCGCACGATGCTCTCCTCCTCCTTGCCGGGCTCGGTCACCAGCAGGATGGATTGCTTGATGTCGGGTATCATCTCACCCACCCACATGGCGAAGTTGCTGTCGAGCCCGATGTTCACGCTGTTCGGGATGAAGCCTTGGGCGAAGACATGGGCCGGGCGCGTATCCAGCACCAAGGGGCGCTCCTCATTGGCCACCACTTCGAAGGCTGTCGGGTCCAGGGGCCGGTTGCCACGCTCCATGATCGTGTCGAGGCTCTCGTAGCCCTGGATGTTCATCAACACGTTCTTCGGGAAGTAGCCCGGTGGCGTGGTAAGGCCGGTGAGCAGCTCCTTCTTGAACTCCTCCTTGGTCATATCGGGGCGGAGCGCGTAGTTGGTGCGCTTCTGGTTGCCGAGCGTGTCGGTGGTCTCCTTGCTCATCATCTTGCCGCAGGCGCTGCCGGCCCCGTGGTTCGGGTACACGATCAGGTCGTCGCTCAAGGGCATGATCTTGTTGCGGAGCGAATCGAACAGGTAGCCCGCGAGCTTCTCCTCGGTGAGGTCAGCGATCACGTGCTGCGCGAGGTCGGGCCGGCCCACATCGCCGATGAAGAGCGTATCGCCGGTGATGATGCCATGCTCCTTGCCTGCCTCATCGATCACCAGGTAGGTGGTGCTCTCCATGGTGTGGCCCGGAGTATGAATCACCTTCACCTGAGCGTTGCCCACCTTGAAAACCTCGCCATCGGCGGCGACATGGGCGGCGAAGCCCGGCTTGGCGGTGGGGCCGTACACGATGGTGGCGCCGGTCTTCTTGGCCAGATCGAGGTGCCCGCTCACGAAGTCCGCATGGAAGTGCGTCTCGAACACGTACTTGATCACGGCGCCATCGGCCTGCGCGCGGTCGATGTAGGGCTGCACCTCGCGCAGCGGATCGAAGATGGCCACCTCACCGTTGCTCTCGAGGTAATAGGCCGCATGCGCGATGCAGCCGGTGTAGATCTGCTGGAGTCTCATGGATGCTGTGTTGTTCAGGTTGCTAGTTGCGTGGCAGAAGCGGTCTTGCGGGTGAGCCGGCCTCTTGCATCGCGAAGGTTCCACCGCCGGGAGCGCAGGATGCTGACGAACATCAGCTGGAGCCGTGCTGCGTGACTTGCGTCACCGCCAGCAACGACAAGGCCCGGCTCCGCGAACGGAACCGGGCCCTTGGTCAGTTACTCAGGTCAATTGGTCGGCGCCACCGCCGGAGCGTCATCGGCCTTCTGCTCGCCGTGGTGATGCTCGTGCCCCTCGCCTTGGTGGGCATGGTCGCAGGATTTGCCTGCCTCGGCCTTGCCGGCGCAACAGGCGGCATCCTTCTTCTTGCCCTTGCCTTTCTTCTTGCCGTGGGCATCGGCATGCGCCGTGCCGGCCTTGTCCGCGCACGAAGCGGTGCTTCCGCTGGACTTGCCGGCGCAGCATGCCGCTTTCGGTGCCGCATCGGGAGCCGCGCTCACGGCCTCGGCCTTCTTGGGCTGCTTCTCCTTCTTCTCGGTGGTGGTCTGGGCAGATACCGTTACGGTCATCAGCGCCATGGCCAGGATGCTCAGGATCGTTCTCATGTTCGGTGGGTGATTGTGGCGCGAAGCTAGGCAACCACCGTGCCGAAGCGCTGACGCTCGTCACTGCCGCACGAAACGGCCCTCGAAGCGGAGCCCATCGGCGCTGGCCACATAGCTATACGCTCCGGCCGGCAAACTGCTCAGCTGCAGTTCATGCCGCGCTCCCACGAGGCTCTCCCGTCGGAGGATCACTCGGCCGGAGGCGTCCGCGATCATCAGATCCACTTTCGCGCTGGCCGGCACGTTCAGCAACAGCGTGGCGGATCCGCTCGTGGGCGATGGGTAGAACCGTTGATCGCTCGCCACCAGTTGATCGAAGCGCACCGATTTCACTGAACTGCGTCCTTGCGACCCGAACACGATCCGGTAGCTTAACGTGCTCAACTCCACGGGATCCTCATCCGCCCAGCTGAACGGCACCGGCACGTTCGGGTCGCCACAGATGCCTTCGATGCGATGTACGGGTGTGAAATCAGAACCGTTCACCGAGCGCTCCACCTCCGATCCATCGCAACTCGTGCCGCCCTTCATCACCCAATCCACCTGCACCCGCCCTTCCTGCACGGTGAGCGTGAACGACTCGATGAAGGGATGCTCGGCTTCCTGCGCTCGCAGCTGAAGCACGAGGAACGGAAGGAACAGCAGCAGCGGCGCACGCATCACCACGAAGGTACCACCCCGGCCAAGCCTTGGGTGCACCGCTCACTCAGGAGCGTGCACAAGCGGGACGATCCTGGCGACAGGGTCCTCGCCCGACCAGAGCCGGAGCACGTAATAGCCAGCGGGCAAGGCAGCCGTAGCGATCCGGCTTCGGCTATTCGATGGAACGCGGCCCTCCCGCACCAACCGACCATCGGCTGTCATCAGCGCGAATCGGATGCGCTCCTCGCGCGCGGCGATGACGAGTTCATCACCGAAGGGATTCGGGCCGGCCCATGCCGCATGAGTGAACGCCTCCCCTACCCCTTCACATACCTCCACCATCACCTCGATGTCCGTGCTATCCAGACACGCGTAATGCTGGGTGATGTACTCCTGGAAGCGAAGGTCGCCCGTGGTGTCGGGCGTGCCCGGCGCGGCGGTGAGTCCTTCAGGATAGTGGTCGCCCCAGGTGATGGCGATCATGGGCGGCAGGCTCTCGTTGCCGTCGTTCACCTTGCGGATGCTCCATGTGTAGGCGCCGCCCGCGTCGATCTGCGCACCGGTGCCCGACAGCAGAACGCCATTGTGCGTGGTGGCGGTGATGGTATCCGTGTGAAGCAGCGCGCCGCCGATCCCCTGTCCGCTGCGCAGTTCCACCACCAGCTGGCGCTCGATGCCGAAGAGCTCGAGCGGGATGCGGATGCTCTCCAACTCGCCGCTGTGCTCCGCGACGAAGCCTTGCCAGCTCACCTCATCGTCGTGCAGGAAGGTGTTCAGCGTATAACCGGTGTAGCAGCACACTTGATCGGCGAAGACCACCGTATCCAGCGCCGCCTCGTTCACGTGCACCACCGTGTGCGTCCCGGCGCCGAGCGCCAGGGGATCCAGCACATCGGTGGCTGTTCCGTCGATGTAGAAAGCCCCCGCAGGCGGTTCGGACATCAGTATCACCGGATCATCGGAGATGCAGATCACGGGCGAGATGCCGGGATAGAGGAATTCAACCGGACCTTCCACCGCGAAGACCTGGCTCAGTGTATCGGTGCAGCCGTCGATGGTGTAGATGTGCGAAGCCACATGCGCTCCGATGCCCAAGGTCGCGGGCATGATCGACCCGGTTGCGGCACCATCGATCTCGAACTGGGTCGTGGTCGTTCCCGTCACATCGGCGATGAGCGCGATGGCCTGCTCATCGTTGTGGCAATACGCGCTGGCCAGGTTCGTGATGGGCCTAGCGGGCACTTGGTAGAGCTCGTAGAAGCGCGTGCTCTCCTGGCACGGCACGGTGGTGCGCACCCATGTGCGGAACATCAGGTTGATGTTGCTGAGGTTGTTGGTGCCCCACTCGATGTAGCCGCCCCATGGGGCAATGGATGCGAAGGGCTGATCGGCCGTGACCACATAGCTGTACACCGTTCCGGCGACGCAGGGAACCGAAGCCGGCACGCGGAAACTCACCCAGCTCGTATCCGTGTTGAAGAAGAACATGCTCGTATCGTGCAGCAAGGTGAGCGCGGTGCCTGTGCCTTCATAGAGTCGCATGCGCAGCGCCTGGTTCGGGCTCATCAGCCGCACATCCACCTGCGCGAAGCTGCCGTCGCGTCCCGCCCGGAAGCTCTGCCGCACGCTGTCCGCGAGGTACGGCGTACCGAATCCACTCAGATACAAGTTCGGCACGTGGTAGGCATCGACGATGGTGAAGAGCCCAGCATCCGGCTCCTGGTCGGGTGTGTAGGTCACGTAGTAATCGCCCGGCGGATTCGGGAAGTTGATCAGCTGGTCGCCTTGCACGAAGGGGCCGCTCCAGGTGCCCGGCCCGGGTGTGGCGCTCAGGGTGAGTGGCGGGTCATTCGCGCACAGCTGCAGGGGGAAGGGCTCGATCACCACCGGGTTCACCGTCGTGAGGAACTCCGCGTGTAGGCTGTCGAGCGCGTACCGCATCACCGCGCACTGCTGTGGCGTAAGTGAATCCTTCAGGCACGGCGAGCCGGACATCACGTTGTTGAGCAGCGGCTGGTAGAGGTCTCCGTTGGCATCGGTGATGGTGCCGACGTAGGTGCACGTGCTCTGATTCACCAGGCCCGGCGTGTAGATGCCGGGGTCGGCCGGCGTGTCGCACAGATGGTCGGCCGCCTCGGTGCAATTGCTTCCATCCACGAGCTCGCCGGGCAGCGCACCGCCTGAATCGGTGTGGCCAAGGCCCAGAATGTGCCCGATCTCGTGCGCCAGCACATCCACGGTGCCCAGCTCCGATACCGTGGCCATATCCAGAACCGCACCGCCCCCCACCGGAGCTCCCATGTATCCGACGTAGAAGATGTTCAGATAACCGGGCCATCGTTGGGCAAAGAAGGCACTCCCATCTCCGGTCACCGAGAAGAGCAAAGGATCAACCACCACCTCGAAGGGCGCGCATACCTGCAGCTGGATACCGGTGTTGCTGTTCGCATAGACCTCGTTCGTGAAGTCGATGTCGCGCTGGACACGCTCGACCGTTGCCGCCTGCATGTACGTGCCTTCGAAGGAATAGGTGGCGGCGATCACCACATGGCACTTGATGTAACGCATGCCATCGCGCTGCTCCGCGCGTTCCAGCGCCTGTTGGACGAACTCCGGCGAGGGGCTGATGCCACCGCAGGTGGGCGCGAGCTGCGCCGGCGCCACATGGCTCGTGGCTAAGAGCAATGCCACCGGCAGGATCAAGCTCGCGCGCATCGTAGGTGATTTGGTCCATGACGCGCGAACCGCTCGTCCCGGTTGCACGAAGCCGTTCTTTTGTGGCATGCCCGCACTGGCCGAACGACTGCTCAAGCACGTGCTCTCCTTCTCCCTCGACGGCATCAGCCTGCCGAAAGGCGTTAGCGTGCTGGATCCTTTGCACGGTGAGCATGATGCCGAGGTTCAGCGCATCGTCGGGTGGATTGCGCGCTTCAAGGTGGAATCGGCGCCTCACGTGTTGCGCGGGAGCATCCGCCAAAGGCCATCCAGGGCGAACAGCGAAATGTGAACATCGCGATGGCGTGGCTTCTGCCATCGGTGTTCCTTTTCCCGACATTTACTTGAAATGCACGCATGATGCGCCCCCTGAGCTTTGGACTGGTCGCAATCCTCCTTCCAGTGCTTGTGCGCGCGACCCCATTGGATGTCACCCTATCGGCACAGGACGACGCTTGCGGCAATGGAACAGGATGCATTCACGCGTACGCGACCGGCGGGACAGCGCCATACGCGTTCCTATGGTCACCCGCACCACCATCGGGCCAGGGAACCGCTTCCATTTGCGGCCTATTCGCAGGAACGTACTCCGTCACCCTCACGGATAGTAACGGGGACGGGGTAACAGCTTCCATCACCATCAGCTCGACCACTGGACTTCTGGTTCCCAGTGGACCGAGCACGTTGAACGCGCTGTCGTGCGACGGCCTGTGCTTCGGATCATGGAACTCAGGCGGCCCTATCGGTGGAATGGCTCCCTATGCTGTGGTTGTTTCACCTGGAGGATCGGGGTCCAGCACCTTCTACTACGCGACTGTATCGGGCCTATGTCCTGGCACCACGTATGATGTAACGGTGACCGACGCGAATGGGTGCTCTTCCACGATCACGGACATTCAGGTGAACGATGGGATCACACCACAGATCACCTCCCAGGCCATCTCCGGCGCGTGTCTCGGTCTTCAGCAAGGGGTGGCCACCGTCACTTTCGATCAGCCGCTCACCTCCGTTGCAATGGTCTCGGGGCAGGGAGTGCTCAACTGGTTCGGAAACACCCTTACTGTGAGCCAGCTCGCACCAGGTCCCGTGGTACTGTCGGTTTTCGGAATGGACGAATGGTGCATGACCCAGGTGGTCTTGGATGTCGTACAGGATCCCACGGTCTGCGGCACATTGAACGGAAGGGTGTACGCCGATCTGGACGGCAACTGCTCGCAGGATGCCAGCGATCCGGGCATGCCGAACCATATGATGGTCGTGCAACCAGGAAACCGCTATGCGCTCACCGACGGCAATGGCGATTACGAGGTGGGCCTCGTCTACGGCAACCTCACATTGGACCAGGGCTTCACCGGTTATTCCGCCGATTGCCTCATCCCGTTCCCAACACCTTTCACCCTTTCGTTGGGATCGCCCAGCGCCACCATCGACGTAGCGGAAACACCGTTGACCGGGCCGGATGTCGCCGCCTTCCTTGGTGGCACCTCGCATCGTATTGGCAGTATTGCTACGTATTCAGTGCAGGCACGGAACACAACGCCATTTACTCTCACCAATGTAGGTGTGGAACTGACCTACGATCCATTGCTCACGTTCGCGTTCGCCAGCGAAAGCCCTAATGTGAATACGCCGGGATACCTGCACTGGACCATTCCAAGCATCGGACCGTTCGGCTCCGTGATATTCAGTGCCACCGTGCAGGTGCCAGCCAATATTGCATTGCTTGGAACGATAGTGAATGCGACTGCAACGGTGTTGCCGACCGGTCCGGACAATGACCCATCGAATAACGCCTACAGTATCACACGCACGCTTGTCGCAGCTTATGACCCGAACGACAAGCTCTCCGTAACAAGCTCAGCCGCCGCTGAGGGTCAATACTACATTGATCTCGATAATCATGTGGACCACACGATTCGTTTCCAGAATACAGGGAATGCAGAGGCGGATCATGTGTTCATCTTGGATACCATCGCGGACCTATTCGACCTGGGGAGCTTCCAGCTGCTAGGTGCGTCGCACCCCTTGGTGCCCACCCTTTTGGAAGACCGCACCTTGCGCTTTGATTTCTTCGACATCCAGCTTCCCGATAGCACGGCGAACGAGGCGGAAAGCCACGGCTTCGTCAGCTATCGCCTCAAACCAATTCCCGACCTTCAGCCTGGACAGGTCCTGGAGAACACAGCCGACATTTTCTTCGATGTCAATCCACCTATACGCACCAACACCACCACACTGACGGTCGAGATGAGCGTGGGTCTTGAACCGTTGGCACTGGACGCGATACGCCTTTGGCCCAACCCCACAGCAGACGCAATCGAGGTGATCACATCTTCCGAACAGCGGCTCATCGAGGTGGTCACCATGCAAGGAACGACGTGCATGCAGGCGTATCCGAGTGGCACCAGATGCGTCCTGGACGTGTCCGGCCTGGCCCCTGGGAGTTACTTCCTCAGGAGCCTCTTACATTCCGGAACAATTGAACACGGCCGGTTTATCAAGCACTGAAGACCCAGGCATGGATGGGAAAGGAGCAATCTTCGGCCCATGCTCTCCGACGATCTGCTCCGACACGTGCTCTCCTTCTCCCTCCATGGCATCCGATTGCCGAAGGGCGTGGGCGTGCTCGACCCCTTCCACGGTGAGCATGGCACGGAAGTGCGGCGCATCGTTGAGCAATTCCACCGGGCATTCTATGCTGATGAACGGCCACGGCTGCTCCTGCTCGGCATCAATCCCGGTCGCCTGGGCGCCGGAAGCACAGGGCTCCCCTTCACCGACACCAAGCGTTGCGAGAGCGAGCTCGGCATACCCATAAGCGGTATCCGCACCCACGAGCCCAGCAGCGACTTCTTCTACCGCATGATCGCCGCCGCCGGAGGCCCCAAGCGCTTCTATGAGCAGGTGTACGTGCACTCCATCTGCCCGCTCGGCTTCGTGAAGCGCGGCCCCAAAGGCAGCGACATCAACCTGAACTATTACGACGACCCCTCGCTGGAGAAAGCCGTGACCCCCTTCGTGGAGCGCTGGCTGCGCACGCTGATCAGCTGCGGCATGCGCACCGATCGGGTCATCTGCCTCGGCACCGGCAAGAACGCCGCGTACTTCAGCCGGTTGAATGAGCGCCTGCAGCTCTTCGGACGCATAGACGCGGTGGAGCACCCGCGGTACGTGATGCAGTACAAGGCGAGGAGCATCGAGCTGTACATCGATAAATACCTGCGGGCGGTCGCGGGGGCGATATAGCGAAGGTCCTTCCCTGCCGCTTCGGAGACCTTTCCCAAGGTGTCGGATAGCGAGGCGATCCGCCTGGTCATGCCTTTTACCCGGTTCGTCCGGAATCATGCTTCCCATGGGTGCCTTCCCGGGCAGATTTGGACGTGCCAACCACCATTGTCCCTCTCCCGCCAGCCATCAGCCGATGGTTGCTCCTCATCGGACTCCTTGCGCTGCAACAAGCGGCCAATGCGCAATGCAGCTTCTACACCGTGACCATGGAAGATGGCGATGGCGACACCGAGATCACGTGGAGCCTGGTGGACCAAAACGGGGTGGTCTGGGCAAGCGCCGGGTCGCCGTATGAAGCCACGCTCTGCCTACCCGATGGCTGCTACACCTTATTGATGTACGATGCCGGCGGCAACGGCTGGGACGGGCTGGAGTGGGATATCGATGCGGATGACAGCAACTGGGACCAGCAGGCCACCTTGATAGCGGGGAGCCAGGGACAGGTCCACTTCGCTACGGAAGGGGCCAGCTGCGCCGACGCTTCCGATTGCGCGCCGGGCCTTTCGCCGATCTTCGTTGAAGCCACCCCTGGCGGATCCCCGAACCAGATGAGTTGGATCCTGCTCTTCAATGGTGTTCAAGTGAGCAGCGGTGGCTCGGATACGCGGGACACGCTTTGCCTGCCGCCCGGATGCCTTGTGCTGCAGCAGTTCGACAGTGGCGGCAATGGCTGGCAGACCGGCACGGTGCGCATCACCGATTCGGGCGGGACCGCGATCTACAACGGCACGCTGGCCAGCGGCTCGATCGGCACGGTGAACATCGCGTTCAACGGCGGCGACTGCGCCAATCCGGGGGGAGGCGGACCGGGAGGCGGTGGAAGCCAACCGGGAACTGGGCCCGGAGGAGGCTGCGGCGCCTTCGCGCCCGGCGGCGATTGCGCCTTGGCAGGGTGCGCCTGCGACCCTTTCACCTTCTCGATCACGCCAAGCGGTTCGGGGAACACCAACGAAGTGCCCGCGTCCGGCACCTTCAGCAACCCCGCCTTCACCGCAGGGCCTCCATGGGGCGGCACCGCGCCCTTCGGCTGCCTGCTGGCCGGCGAGCTCAACAGCACGTGGATCGTCTTCACCGTAGCCACCACCGGCGTGCTCCAATTCGCGTTCGGCGCCAACGGGCAGCAGGTCGGCTTCTATGATTGGGCCATGTGGCCTTACAACGGGGCCACTACCTGCACCGCTGTAGCCACCAACGGCCTTGCCCCGGTGCGCTGCGTGTGGAATGCCACCACCAGTGGCGGCACGGGCATCGCCTCGCCCCCGCCACCCGGCGGCAACCCCGGCAACTACGGACCACCGCTCAACGTGGTGGCCGGGCAGCAGTTCATCATCTGCCTGAGCAATTGGAGCTTCGTGAACGCCACTGTCACGCTCGATTTCTTCGGCACGGCCACCATCCAATGCGGGCCACCGGTGCTGCCCATCGAGCTGCTCTCCTTCGCTGCGCAGGACCACGGCTCGCGTGTGCATACGCAATGGATCACCGGAAGCGAGCACGACAATCATCATTTCGAGGTGGAGCGCAGCGCCGATGGGGAGCACTGGGACTCGATCGGTTCTGTTCCCGGAGGCGGCAACAGTCCGGTGCCCTTGCACTATGCCTGGGACGACGAGCGGCCCCTGTTCGGCTGGAGCTACTACCGACTGCGACAGGTGGATCAAGATGGCACCCCGCACTTCTCCCAGGCCGAGGTCGTGTTCCATGCCGTTGAAGTACAGACACGTGCCTGGCCGCAGCCGAGCTCTGGGGAATTCAACGCAAGCGGTTTCCAGAGCGCTCCCTTGCTGCTCGATGCCTTGGGCAGGCTCGTCCCGATTGCCTGCACCGGCTCGAATGACGAGAGCACCTGGCGCATTCGCATGACCCAACCGCGAACCGGCCTGTACACGCTCGTCGACCCAGATCAGAAGGCCATGCCCGTGCGCGTAGCGATCGAATCGGACTGATCCGCGTGGTGATTGCCGGCAGCGGCTCGCACCCTCACACGGATCGAGGCATCGGGCGCTGCGCATCACCGATTCCGTGAGCGCTTTGCGGGGATGCTGGACCAATCATCCGAATCCCGTGTAACCTTCGGGGAACTTCCGCGACTATTGCCACGGAACCCGCCCGAACCGTGCCCGAAGACAAACGCTCCGAATTCATGCTGGCCTACCAGCCTTGCCACGAGCCCTTCGTGCGCTATTGCAGCGCGGTGGCCTATGGCAAGATGGATGTGCAGGACCTGATCCAGGACGTGCTGCTCAGCGCCTTCCAGCAGTTCGAGCGCATCCGCAAGAAGGAGGAGATGCTGCACTACCTGATCCGCGCGGCGCGCAACCGGGCCATCAGCGTGTGGCGACTCAACCGCCGCAATGCCGATCTGTGCGAGAAGCAATCGGCACGGTTGCGGGAGCGCGGCGCCACCGCCGAGATGCTCGTGGACGTGAAAATCCTCTACGGCGTGCTGGATAAGCTGCCCACCAACCAGCGCGATGCGCTCGTGCTCTTCGAGGTCTCGGGGCTGAGCATGGCCGAGATCGCCGAGATCCAGCAATGCGCCGAAGGTGCCGTGAAGACGCGCGTGAGCCGGGCCCGTGCCGCCGTGCGCACCCTGCTCGAAGGGCAACCCAAGCGCACCACGGCCGCCGCGCTCCACACGCTCACTTCCCTGCTGCTATGAAACGGCCCCACGACCATGAGAAGACCTTGGCGGTGCTCCACGAGCTGCCACCCGAGGTGAGCCTGGAGCAGGCGAACACCATCATCGCGGCGCTTCCGCTCACCGTGGGCCTCACCGCGGGCCTGCTCACCTTCTTCAAGTACAACCTCAATACCCTACTCATGACCAGCACAGCCGGAACCATACTCGTTGGAAGCAGCATGTACTTCTTCGGCGCTGCTGAGCCTGCGCCCGAGATCAACGCGCTTGAGCCGGCGCCGGTGACGATCGAGGCCGCTGACATGCCCGTGAACCTCGACGCGCCCGCCGTGGTGCTCGACCTGCCTGCCGAGAAGCCCGCACCCGCCGAACCAAAACCGAGCGTGCAGGAAGTGGTGATCCCGCAAGCGACCGAGCCTCAATTCGTGCCGGAGCCGGCAGCGGAGCCTGAGCCCGAGCCCGAGCTGCTGGCCACCATCGATCCGGCACCGATGCAACCCGCCGATCCGCAACCAGCCCGGGTGGTGCTGACCAAGGAAGGCGAGCGCGCATTCGACCTCAGCGGATTCCACAGCGTGATCCTCTTCTCCAGCGTGGATGTGGTGGTGGAGCAAGGCCCCTTCTCGGTGCGCGCCGTAGGTGAGGAAGAAGGCCTCGATCGCTTGAAGATCAGCACGCACGACGGCGCCCTGCGCATCGAATCGGGCTCGGGCCGGGGCAGCGCCACGCATTGCCGCACCGGAACGGTGGTGATGGTGCGCATGCCTAAGGTGCAGAAGCTCGAGCTCATCGGATCAGGCACCATCACCGCATCGGATTTCGCCAGCACCGAGCACCTCACGTTGGTGCTGAAGGGATCCGGAGACCTGATCGTCGACGGGCTGAAGCGGGCCGAAGCGCTCAGCATCCAGCTCGATGGATCCGGCGATGTGGTGTGCGGCGAGGTGGACGTTGCCGGCAACACCGTGATCGCACTGGCGGGCAGCGGCGATGTGCGCGTGGCCGGAAGCACCGAGCGCATCGACATCGGATTGATCGGCTCGGGTGATGTGGCCGCGGGCGAGATGCGTGCGGCCCAGGCCAAGGTGCGCGTGGTGGGCTCAGGAGATGTGCAGCTCGCCAGCTCGGGCAGCATCGATCAGACCATCACCGGATCGGGCGAGGTACACGTGATCGGGAGTGCCGGCGGCGACAGGCCACGAGGGGTTGGAGCAAGAACCTACTAGTTCGGCGTTCCGATCGGTTCACAGCCGCCGGCCTCCCATCGCGCCGCCCACCTGGGCGGCGCGCGTGCTTAGCCCTGCTTGGCCGTAGACATGCGTTCCTGGGCGAACCGCCACGTGCACCCTTTCCCCGGCGCGCTGGTGCACTCCGCCGTGAAGCCGATCAGCCCGCAGCGGCGGCGGATGTTGGCCATGCCATTGCTCTCCTTCACCGTGGCGGGGTCGAAGCCGATGCCATCATCGCTCACCGTCATCACGAAGGGATCGCCCTGCAAGGTGATGCGGATGTCGCCGGTGCTGTGTTTCATCGCGTTGGTCACCGCCTCTTGGAACACGCGGTACAGGATGACGCTGGTATCGGGTTCCAGCGTGGGCAGCTCCCCCACCACATCCAAGCGCGCCCTCACGCGCAGCACGCGCTTCAGGCGCTGCACCTCGGTCTCGATGGCCTCGGCCAGGGTGCGCTTCTTCCAGAGCTCGCTGTTCAGGTTCTTGCTCAGCGCGCGCACCTCGGCGATGCTCCGCACCAACGCCTCCTCGGTGCCATCGAGCACGGGACTACGGCCCTTGAGCTCGGCCTCGTGGCGCACGCCCATGAGCGCCACGGTCATTAGCTGCCCGATGTTCTCGTGCAGCTCGCTGCCCACCGATTGCAGCGTCTGGTGCACCGCTTCCCGCTCCGCCCGCATCACCTCGCGCTCCATGCGCTGCTCTTCCTCCACGAGCCGTGCCTTGTACAGCACGCGCCGGTTCGCGTTCACCACCATGAGCATGGCCATGGCACCCAGGATCACCAGGATGATGATGGTGACAACGATGATGGCGAAGACGAGGCGGTCCGGGTCATCCATGAATGGCGGGCGCCTTGGCCTGCAAACGGTTGGCGTAGGCGGTGAGAAGGTAACGCAGGATGCTCAGCACGGGCATGATGGTCCAGAGCATGAGCGATAGCGCCGGATCCTTCTTCGAAATCACCGACGCCAGGGTGACGACCGGCGGCAGGGCGCTGAAATAGAGCAGCAGGCCCATGTAGAGCCAGAAGGCGGGTACACGATGAAGGGCCAGCTCACTGCGCATCGCCATGCTCCACAAAAGAGCGCCGATGGTCAGAGCCGCAAGCAGGGAGAGGATGACGATGCCATCGATCAACAAGTCGCCCAGTGGATCGGCCATTGCCGCATTCAGCGCCATGGCCAAGATTCCAGCTGCGGCGCCAACAAGCAACCATCCCCGCCAGTTCCGGCGCTCGTGGTGGACCATCCACATGAGCAGGAGGAACTCCGTGGTGGTGTAAAGGTTGTAGAGCAAGTTGTTATTCCGGTGGAAGAGGCTCATCAGATAGCTGCTGGTCTCCATGACCAGGGCAAGGCCCGTGATCAGCCCGACGATGCCGAAGACAACAGGGCGCGGACGCGGGATAAGCATGAACGATACGAGGGCCACGCCCATGATGGATAATCCGGCAACCGTACGAACGTGATACAACGTCACCGCATCCATGATTCCTCGTAGGTCTTAGCGACAATCGCTTCTCGGCGCCGTGCCCTTCGTCCAGAACCGGAAAGCCACCTCCGGGCAATGGCTGGGGCATGGTGTCTGCACGTCGAGCGCCTTGTTCTTGTACGGTGCGCCAGGGTACTCCTTATCGTCGAGCTTGATGCCCATCGGCATCCATGCCACGCCCTGATGGAAGCCTTGCTCATCATACCGGTCCCCGGCGATGAGGACACGCGTCTCAGGCGTGGCGATGGGCACCAGGCTCAGCAATCCATCTCCAATCCCATTCTGCTCGATGACCGCGCGCAGCTCCGACTCGGAATAAACACCGGCGTTCGGTTCGGTTTCTCCGTCGATCTTAGCCCATGTGGCACCGGTACCGCTGAGAATCACCACGTGTTCCTCGTACAGGTTCCATCCGCCACCGCTGGCTCGCCAATACAACAGCCCATCCGGCTCCATCATCAAGCTGCTATCCGATTGGATCCTGTAGCAGTCATCGGATTTCGGATAAGCGTACTCGGCGGTGGCGCTGTCGTACGTGAGGCATAGGAACTGCAGGCGCACATCGAATCGGTTCAGGCTATCAAGGCCCATATGCACGATCACGCAGCGTTCAATCGGCCCGGTGGGTTCACACACGTTCACACCATCCAAGGCGGCAAGGACCTCGACCACCTTCACGACCAGTCCGCCCGGAGGCGGGGCAAAGGGTTGATGCGAGCTCAGATCGCCCACCTGCAGGTGGTTGGTGAAGTCCGATTCCGCACACGCCAGCTCACCGGCCGGCACGTAGTTGTGCTCCGTTCCGTACGGAGCCGACAGTGCCGCGCTGAGGGCGGCCTCCGCCTGGCCCAGCGCGTTCGAATCAGGAACCGGCGTGCCGTTCTCCGAATCACCGGCGCCACCGCATGCCGTAGCGAGCAGGGCTACACCGAACAAGGCAACGAAGTACTCAGGACGAAAAGCTGGGAGAGGCATGGCGAGTCGTTTGCTGGCAAAGGAAAAAGGCACCGCCATCCGCCCCCCCGTGAAAAATACCCCCCTATCGCAGATTATTTTACGAATAGATTCCGCCCGTCCGGAGCTCAATCGCGTCGCGATTCGTTCGACCCGGCGCGGACGATACCCCACTTGAAAGCGAAGATCACCAGGCCGGCCTTGCTCTTCACCGCGATCTTCCTGAACAGCGCTTCGCGATAGCCATCCACCGTGCGGTCGGTCACGTTCATGTAATCGGCGATCTGGCTGTAGGTGAGCTCGCGCTCGTCGCATACGTAGCGGATGAACTCGATCTCGCGTTCGGTGATCCGGCTCAGCGCCTCCTCACGCGCCGCCGTGTAGCGCCGCGCCAGGTCCGTGGTAGGAACCAGCTGGCTGTTCATCTCCTCATCGTGGTAGTGGCCGAGCAGCGCCACCTGCTCCAGCGCATGGCGGAACACCTGCTTGCTCACATCCTTCAGCAGGAAGCCGCAGGCCCCGGCACGGAGCGCGCGCACCATCGCCTCCTCGGTGCGCTCGAAGGTGAGCGCCAGCGCGCGGGTTGATGGCTGGTGCTCGCGGATCCACCGGATCGTCTCGAAACCATCCATCACCGGCATGTGCAGATCCACCACCGCTACGGCCACCTGCGCGCCCTGCGCCAGATGCACGTATTCCTGACCGTGCGCGGCCTGCAGCACGACCTCATACCCATCGAGGCCATTAATCATGTCCGCCATCATGTTGCGGAACAAGGCGTGGTCCTCGACGAGCGCAATGGTCACCTTGGTCGTGCTCATCGCTTCAATACTAGGTATTGCTGGCCAAGTGCGGAACGGGAACCGTCACCGCCGTTCGCTTGGGCGACGCATCGGTCTTCCGCACACGGCCTGCCACGGCGATCCGCGCGTTGCTACACCCCGGGCTTCATGCAGCCGTGCAACCCAGCCCGGCGCGGCCCCTTCGCCTCCACTTGCACACGCACGAGCACGATGCGCGCGGCGTCGTCAGGATCCTGCATGAACTCCACCCAATAGGTGTCGTCGCCCCGGCGCAGGGCCACGTAGCCTTCGCACCGCTCGGGCATCCGCTCCGGGGGCATCAGGAGGAAACCCGCATCGGCCCAAGGAAGCGGCCAGGCGCAGGTGCAGCGCTCGAGCGCAGCGGCCAGCTGCGGCAGCTGCGGCCATTGCGCACGCGCCAAGGCCACGAGCCCCGAGGCATCGTAAGCCTCTCCCGGACCATCGAGCGCTACCACCCAGCTGCCGAGCACCTCGCGCACGGCGGCCTCGTGATTCCGCGCATCGGCATCGGCCGTGTGCACCACGCGCAAACCTGCCGTGCGGGCCATGCTCTTCATGGTCGCTGCGCCGGGGGTTCGTTGCCGCTGTTCAAGCCTATAACCCTAGCCGTGAACTCATCACGGTACGACTCACCTCGACGCAGCGTATCCATGGCGATCAGGAAATCGCGCACCGAGCAATCCTTGCCGAGCACGCCGTGCGCGCCGTGCCCCAAGCAGCGCCGAACGCCCTCGGCATTCCGTTCCTCGGCCATCACCAAGAGCCTCAGCTGCGGCCAACGCTCACGCACGCGCTTCACCTCGGCGCAATCATTCCGCTCCGGTCGGCTCCCATCCACCACCGCCAGCTGCACCGGCACGCCATCGGCCAGGGCACGCAGCAGCTCCTCGCCGCGACCCGCTCTCACCGCCACCTCATACCATCCCGTGCTCATCAAGGCCATCTCCATGCCCTTGCGCACCAAGGGCTCGCCTTCCACCAGCGCCACCGGCACCCGCACGTTCGCATCGCTCGCTTCCATCGATGGCGAAGTACCTCGCCCGGCCGCATTCCACCTAACCGAGAGGGGGGGTATTAATACCCCCCTCCGCGATTTGGAAATATCCAAGAAGCAGCTGTTATTCCGCCGTCGCGTGCAGCGGAATGCTCGGTGGATGGGAAGTCCGATCCGCAGCCTCGTCGCTGCTCCGACCAAACATGGTCTGGGCAGCTACCGCATGGCAGGGCCACGCGCTAAGACGAACCCGGCAGCAAGCCCCAGCGCAGGGCGAAGAGCACCAGGCCCGTCTTGCTCTTGATCCCGAACTTCTCGAATAGGCCGATGCGGAAATTGTCCACCGTGCGGCGGTGCACGCCCATGCGGTCAGCGATCTGCTCGTAGGTGAACTCCGCCTCGTCGCACACCAGCAGCAGGAACTCCATCTCGCGCGGCGTGATCTGCCCCACGATGCGCGCCCTCTCCCGCTCCGAAGGCGTGGTGAGCTGCGGGTTGCGCTGCATGGTCTCGTGCAGCTTATCGGTGTAATAGTAGCCGGTGGCCAACAGGCTGTCCAACGCCACCTTGAGCGTGGGGGGCCGCGTGTTCTTCAGCAGGAAGCCGCGCGCCCCTGCGCGCACGGCGCGCACCATCGCCTCATCGCCCGCATCGAAGGTGAGCGCCAGGGGCAGCACCTCGGGATAATTGGCACGCAGCCACGCGATGGCCTCGTAGCCGTCCATCACCGGCATGCTCAGGTCCACGATGGCAATGCGCGGCGGGGTGCCGGCGGCCAACGCCTCGATCAGCTCGCGCCCGTTGCCCGCTTCGATGCTCACCCGGTACCCGCCGAGGGCATTCACGGTGGCCACGAGCCCTTCACGCACCAGATGATGGTCATCGACCAATGCTACGTCATGCTCCATGGGGTGATTGGATAAGGGTCCAGGTGCAGCCATTGCCCGGCGCGCTCGAGCAGCTCGCCTCGAAGCCGATCAAGGCGCAGCGACGCCGTATCGCGCTGAGCCCGCCTTGACCGCGCTCCCTGGTGGCATCGAAGCCACGGCCGTTGTCGGAGATGGTGAGCGTGGCGGGCGGCCCGCCATCGAGCACCAGCGTGAGCGTATCGGCGCCGCTATGCTTCAGCGCGTTGTTCACCACCTCTTGGAACACCCGGAAGAGGATGGTGCTGGTATCGGCATCGAGCACCAGCGGCGCGCCGGCCTTCACCACATGCGCGCGCACGCGGCCCACGCGCTCGATGCGCTCCGCCTCGGCCACGATGGCATCGGTGAGCGAGCGCCGCGACCACAGATCCGCGTCGAGGCCGTGCGCCAGCCGCCGCAGCTCCTCCACCCCTTGGTCCAACGCGTCGCGCATGGCGGCCAGGCGCGGCTCGGGCCGCTCCTCAAGCAGGTTGTTGGCCCCCAGCTGCGCCACGGTGAGCAGCTGCGCCACGTTGTCGTGCAGCTCGCGGCCCAGCTCGCGCAGCGTATGCTGCACCGCCTCGCGCTCGGCACGCGCCACCTCCGTCTCACGCACGCGCTCGGCCTCGGCGAGCTCGGCGCGGTGGCGCATGCGGCGGTTGTTGTTGGCCACCAAGGCAATGGTGAGGAGGGCAATGACCAGTAGCATGGCACAGACCGCCACCACCACCGTCATCAGCACATCGTGCTCATTCATGCCCGCCGCGGCGCGCCTCGTGGATCAGGCCGAATGCCGTGAGACCGTAGCGCATCACGAAAAGTAGATCGTTCAGCTGATAGATCTTCAGCCCTATCTCTGGACTCTCGGCGCTCAGTCGATTGTACAGCCCGAACAGCGGCGCGGTACAGAGGAAGTACGAGACAAGAGCCAGCAAGATCCAGAATCGGGGTTCGGCCGTGACCCGCAAGGGACCGCGGAAGGCCATCGCCAACATGACCAACGCTGCCGATGTACCAATGAGGAAGCCACCCACGACCAATCCGTTCGATGCGAAGACGCCGAATGTTCCGGCTGCGGTTAGGTCGCGGATGAAAGCGGCGAGGAATAGGACGAGCGCAAACACCAGAACGTAAGGCAAGGCGCGGATCAACTCCCTGCCCATGTAGAATACCACCATCAGAAGGGCGATGTGCTCACCGAGCATGTATCCGTTGTACAGCCATTGGTTCGGGATGCCACGCTCGCCTAACCACCGTCCGGCATACTCGGCCGCAAGAGCCAAGGCCAGCTGTGCCCCGAGCCACCAGAACCAAGGCTTGCGCTTGGTGCGGACGGCCACGCACCAAGCGACGAAAGCCGCAACGAGCACGATCTCCTTATAGGCCGCCAGAAAATGCATCAGACCGGTCTACCGTGCTTGTCTCTGCTCATAATAGCGGCAGCGCACCGGGCACATGTTGCCGTAATCCGATGCCTTGTAATAGTACACCGACACCGTGTTCCCGTCTCGGAGCATGGGTACGAAGGGGCCCGCTGATTTAAAGGCCGTGAAGAAGGCCACCCCGTGCCTGTAGCCCGCTGGGCTTTTCTTGCCGTCATCAGCTACCACCTCCGGCTGATGGAGGCTCACGCTGTTGATTCCCAAGCGATAGGTCTCGGATGGCAGCTTCGCGTTCTGCAGGTACATTGCTTTCACTTCCTCATCCCAGGGGAAGGCCACGCGCAGCTCATCCACATCGGTCCATTTCAACCAGGTATCGGCGCGTTTGGCCCGCATCGTGTCCATATAAAGCTGCCGACGGGCGGACCAATCCAACCCAAGGTCACTGATCTTGAGCAGGTCCTTCTCCACGAGCACATGCGTTGGCTCTTCAATCGATCCCAGGTAATCAAACCGGGCAGGTTGACCTTCTTGCACCACCGCCTCATCGCCTCTTACCACGCTGAAGGCATAGATCAGCGAGTTGTACTCGAGACCAAAGTGCACGACCACGAAGCGCGGTGCCTCGACTGACTCGACCAAGGCCACCAACTGGGGGTAGTTTATCCATTGGTCCACTCCGCGCAACGGCTCATTCCCGTACACGAGAAATCGCTCCCGGAAATCCCTCTCACCCTGGTAATATTCTGCAGGTTGCATCACATTGTCACCTGATTCCTTCAAGTGAACCTCTGTGGAAATCTTGACTGGCATGGGGAAATGGGTTTTGTTGTCGCGAAGGAACCGTGCGGAAGAGGAGCGCGAACGGTGAAAAATACGTGGTCTGCTGCCATGTGAAAAGCGGTTTCGCCCCAGACACCGGGTGGGTTGGTTCGCATCACCAATCCCCCCACGCCATGAAACACCGGCTCGTCTCCCTTTTCATTAGCCTTCTACCCTTCATTTCACATGGGCAGAACGT
>JACJZF010000003.1 GCA_020635725.1 Flavobacteriales bacterium | reverse complement strand
CGACCTTCGCAACATGCCCGCACTCGATTTCCTGCCCAGCGCACTGAAGGAGTTCGCCTATTACAAGAGCCTTGGCGAAAAAGCCATGGCCCAGGTGAGCGACCAGGACCTCTTTCGCGAGCCCGCGCCCGGAAGCAATTCCATCGCCATCATCGTGAAGCACCTGCACGGCAACATGCTCAGCCGGTGGACCGACTTCCTCACCACCGATGGCGAGAAGGAATGGCGTGATCGGGACGGCGAATTCGAGAGCGACCTAGCCGACCGCGAAGCACTCATGCACCTCTGGAATGAAGGCTGGGACCGATTGCTCAGTGCCATCACACCATTAAGCAAGGCGGACCTCGATCGCATCGTGCACATCCGCACCGAACCGCACACTGTCGCGCAGGCCATCGTCCGTCAGCTGGCGCACGTACCCTACCACATCGGGCAGATCGTGTTCCTGACCAAGTTGTTCAAAGGCGAAGGATTCACGAGCCTCACCATCCCAAAGGGCGGCTCCAAGGCCTTCAACCAGGCCAAGGGCATGTAGGGCATGCACGGGCTCGATTGGCTCATCCTCTTCGGCACGCTGGGCCTGATCGTGGGCTATGGCGTGTGGCGTACGCGCGGCGCCAAGGACAGCAACGCCTACCTGCGTGGCGGGAAATCGGACGGCTGGTGGTCGGTCGGGCTCAGCGTGATGGCCACGCAGGCCAGCGCCATCACCTTCCTGAGCACGCCTGGGCAGGGCTATCTGGACGGCATCGGCTTCGTGCAATTCTATTTCGGGCTGCCGCTGGCCATGGTGGTGATCAACCGCGTCTTCATCCCGCTCTATTACAAGTGGAACGTGTTCACGGCCTACGAGTTCATCGGCAAACGGTTCGATGGCCGGGCCCGCTTGCTCACCGCGGGCCTCTTCCTGATCCAGCGCGGCCTCGCAGCGGGCATCACGATCTACGCGCCGAGCATCATCCTCAGCAAGGTCCTGCACTGGCCGCTCAGCTGGACCTGCGTCTTCATCGGGGCCTTGGTGATCCTGTACACGACGAGTGGCGGTGCGAAAGCGGTCGGCGTCACGCACAAACAGCAGATGGCCGTGATCTTCGGAGGCCTCTTCGTGGCTTTCGGGCTCGTGGTCTGGTATCTGCGGGCGAACATCGGCTTCGTGGAGAGCCTTCAGCTGGCGCATGGCCTGGGCAAGCTCGATGTGATCGACACCAGCTTCGACCCGAGCAACAAGTACACCCTGTGGAGCGGCCTCCTCGGCGGCTTCTTCCTGCAGCTGGCCTACTTCGGCACCGACCAGAGCCAGGTGCAGCGCTACCTCAGCGGGCGCGATGTGGAGCAGGCCAAGCGCGGCCTTTGGATGAACGCGCTGCTGAAGATCCCCATGCAATTCTTCATCCTGCTCACGGGCGTGCTGGTGTTCGTGTTCTACCTGTTCAACCCGGCCCCGGTGCATTGGAACAGCGCGAATGTGGAAAGGATGGCCGCCGAGCCGCAGAGGCGCGGAGAAATGCAGGAGATGAACCGCGACGACGCCACGACGCAACGGGAACGCAACGCATCCGTGGCGCTGGAGCTCGTTCAAAGCAAGCGTATCGTCGACACACCGGATCGATCGAATGCAGTGGCGGGCACCCTTTCAGTGATGCAGGCTCAGAATGCAGCGGTGATCCGTTCCGAGGCCCAACAATGGGTGGCTCTTGAACGTGCGGGATCAGAAGATTCGGCACGAGAGAGCCTTGCCGACTTGAAACGCGCGCTGAAAAGCGATGCCCTGTTGCGCGATGATTTCCGCGCCGAGGTGAAGGCCACGCTCCCCGCGGCCGAGACCAACGACAAGGACTACATCTTCATCACCTTCATCATGGACCACATGCCCATCGGGATCATCGGGCTGCTGCTCGCCATGATCTTCAGCGCGGGCATGAGCAGCACCAGCGCTGAGCTGAGCGCGCTGGCCACCACCAGCGTGGTGGATGTGGTGAGGAAGGAGCGCACGGACAGCGAGCAGGTGCGGGCGACGAAATGGGCCACAGTGCTCTTCGGGCTGCTCGCTTTGGCCTTCGCGGCGCTCTTCTCGCTCTTCGAGAACCTGATCCAGGCGGTGAACATCATCGGCTCGCTGTTCTACGGCACCATCCTGGGCATCTTCCTGGTGGCCTTCTTCCTGAAACGGATCGGCGGCACGGCGGTCTTCATCGCCGGGCTCATCACGCAATGCGCGATCCTGATCGTGCACTTCTCTGAGCTGGAGATCGCCTTCCTCTGGTACAACCTGCTGGCCCCGGCACTGCTCGTGGGCCTGGCCGCGCTCATCGAGCTCGTGCTGCCGCGTGCGCGTACCGGCAACACATGACGAACCGTTCGGCACGAGTTGTACGGTTGGTCACCTCGCTTCCGCGCCGTCGAGTTCACCGTTCCTCAAGCGACAGAGCGTGGAAGCGCGCGCCAGATGTCCGCTTCTCGTGGAGCGTGTAGCGATAGCTGCCGAAGGATGACGGTGCGTGTGGCTCACGGGCCGACATTTCGTGAACGGCACCCCCTGCGACCGGTTCTATCTTTCGCACCCTCAACGCAAACAACCTCAAGACATGATGAAACAGACTCTACTCCTTGGAGCTGGACTCGTTGTCGCTCTGGGCGCAAGCGCTCAGTCCGGACGCGAGTTCCCCATCCGCAAGATGCGGAGCAACCTGCAGCAGGATCCCGGTGTTGCCGTTCCTTATCGTCCCGATCGGGCGGTGATCTGGTCCGATGACTTCTCGAATGCATCTACCTGGACGGCCGGTATCGTGGCGGGTTCCGACAACGACAACTGGGTGGTGGGCACCAACGGCCCCTCCGGTCCCTTCGCGATCCCGAACATCGCCTCGACCTCTGCCGCCAACGGCTTCGCCCTGTATGATTCCGACCTCTTCTGCGGCGGCAATCAGAACGCCTTCCTGGCCATGGCCAGCCCCATCGACCTGAGCGCTTATCCGGGCGCCGTGCTGCAGTTCGAGCAGTACTTCCGCGCCTACTACGGTGAGTGCTACGTGGACGTGAGCGTCGATGGCTTCAACTGGACCGAGTTCCAGGTGAACGCGGATGTGGCTGTGAACACGAGCACCACCAACCCGGAGCTCTATTCGCTGGATATCACCTCGGCCGTAGCCAATCAGGCGAACGTTTGGATCCGTTTCCGCTACTACTCGAGCAACACCGTGCACGGCCAGAATGCCGGCTGCGACTACGCTTGGATGGTGGATGATGTCTCCGTGATCGAACTGGAGCCCTATGACTTGGTGCTCAACTACGGCGTGATCTCGCACACCGGCACGGGTGAGGAATACGGCCGTGTCCCGACCAACCAGCTCAACAGCGACATGGAGCTGGGCGCGCAGGTGAAGAACTTCGGCTCCCTGGACCAGACCGGGCTCGCCGTGCAGATCGTGATCACCGATGCCGCCAGCACCACCGTCCTCGATCAGTCGTTCGACCTGGGCGACCTCGCTCCCGGTGCCCTGGCCGACCTGGATGAACTCGTGCCCCTCTCCGGCCTCACGCCCGGTATCTACGACGTGGTCTTCACCGTATCGTCGAATGAATCCGGCGGTGATGCCAACCCCACGGACAACACGATCACCCGCCAGTTCGCGGTGGATGATGATGAATACGCCTTGGATGGCATCGATGTGTACGACAGCAACGAGCTGAGCTCCATGGGCAGCACTTCGTTCGAGGGAGCCGCCGATGGCCTGGAGATCCTGGTCTACTACGAATTGCGCCAAGCAGCCACCGTTTACGGCGTGAGCGCCGAGCTCGCGAACGGCAGCGAAGCCAACAGCGCGGTGATCGTATCGATCTTCGATACCACCCAGGTCATCAATGACAACCTGAATTCGCCGATCGCGCAGAGCGACGTGGTGAATGTGACCACGGCCAACATCGCTGCCGGTCGTGTCGTGGGCCTCTTCGTGCCCCCGGTGGACCTGCCCGCAGGTGGCTATTATGCCTCCGTACGCCTGCTCAGCGCGGCCAACGAGTACGACATCTTCGTGCTCGACGACGTGACCGTGCCGCAGCCGGGCAATGCCAGCCTCATCTACGACCCCGTTGACCAGACCGTTTTCGGCAATGGCAATGCCAGCGCGGTACGCCTGCAGCTCAACCCCACCGTCGGCATCCAGGAGCAGCCTGAGCTCACCGGCGTGAGCATGTTCCCCAACCCCACCAACGGCATCCTGCGCTTCAACACGACCCAGAGCGGCAACCATGCCATCACGGTGATCGATGTGGTGGGCAACCAGGTCATGACCGACCGCTTGAATGGCAACGGCACGATCGACCTCAGCGGCCTTGCGCGTGGCGTGTACATGGTGCGCGTGGATCATGCCAATGGCTCCATGGTGCAGCGCGTGACGCTGGACTGATCGCTTCCTGAACCCGATAGCAAAGAACCCCGTGCCAAGGCACGGGGTTCTTTGCTATCGGGTCGGCTGGATCTACTCGTGGGTACTTGAAGCGCTCGGAACGCGGCGCCATTCCGCCCTTGTCGCGAAGCGCATGTATAGATGCGGCAGCTCGCATTCCACATGGCCACGTGCAGGGGTATGCTTACCGGTATGGCCTCAATGTCAAGTCAAGCCCACGGCCCTTGCGTAAAACGAAGCGGGGCCCTGTGGGGCCCCGCTTCAGATGCGCTGCGAGCTTACTTGCCCGCCTTCTGCCACTCCTCGATCCGGGCCCGGTTGAGCTTCACGTATTGCTCATCCTTGGCATCCTGGGCCAGCTTGATGCTCTCCTCTGCGGTCATGATCGCGTTCTTGTAATCGCCGTTGGCAGCGTAGGCAAGAGCCAGCGTGTGGGTGTTCCAGTACTTCTTCTCCATGCCCACGCTCTTCTGCGCCCACGAGAGGGCCTCGCTCAGCTGAATGCCGCGATCCACGCAGAAGCGTGCGCTGCTGCTATACGCGCCATAGGTCACATCCGGCTTCGCCATGGCCTCCTTGATGTTCTCGAGAGCCTGCTTGGTCGCATCGGCGTGGATGCGCACACCTACGCGGTAGTTCTCCCAGCTCATGGTCAGCACGGCGCCGTCGTCCTTCACCTCGTCGAAACCGATGGTGAAGGTCTCAACCATAGGGTCCACCTTCCTCACTTCCACCTTCACGGTGGCCACATCCTCCTCCGGCTTGCGGTCTCCGGCGCCCCAGAGATCGGTATTGCTGTTGAGGATCACCACCCAGACATCGGGACCCGGGATGGTGAACAGCGAGTACTTCCCAGCCGCCACTTCCTGGTCCTCGAACTTCACCGGGCCGTCGAACTCGATCACGGTGCATTTGTTCGCACCGGTGCGCCACACCTCGCCGTTGGGCACCAGGTCGCCGAAGACCACGCGCCCCCGGGCACTGGGACGGCTGTATTCCACTTTCACGGTGGTGAGGCCCACCACCTGCTCGATCTTGCCGAGCGGGCTGGCCTGGGGGAGTTTCTGCGCGGAGAGCAGCAAGGGGGCCGCCAAGGCAGCCGCGGTAACGAATCGTTTCATGGCCTTGAACCTGCGGATTAGGGAGCAGGGGCCACGAAAGTAGTCGGCTCAGGCCACCTTCAGGTTGCTCAGGCGCGAACGGTCGAACTTCTCGCGTGCGTAAGTGAGGGTGACGCGCAATTCACCGGGACGCTCGGCAGCGCCGGGCATCTCGTACATGGCATCGGTCATGATGGCCTCGCAGATCGAGCGCAGGCCACGGGCGCCCAGCTTGTACTCGAAGGCCTTGTCCACGATGAAATCGAGCACCTTCTTGTCGAAGGTGAGCTTCACCTTGTCCATGTCGAAGAGCTTCACGTACTGCTTGATCAGCGCGTTCTTCGGCTCGGTGAGGATCCGGCGCAGGCTCTCGCGGTCCAGGGGGTCGAGGTAGGTGAGCACCGGGAAGCGGCCGATGAGCTCGGGGATGAGGCCATAAGTGCGCAGATCCGTGGGACTCACGTACTGGAGCAGGTTCTCATCGTTGATGCGGCCCTCTTTGCTGGCGCTGTAACCCACCGCGCTGCTGCGCACGCGCCGCGCGATGATCTTGTCGATGCCGTCGAAGGCCCCGCCGCAGATGAAGAGGATGTTGCGCGTGTCCACCTGAATGAGCTTCTGCTCCGGGTGCTTGCGGCCGCCTTGGGGCGGTACGCTCACGGTGCTGCCCTCAAGAAGCTTCAGCAGGGCTTGCTGCACGCCTTCACCGCTCACGTCGCGGGTGATGCTCGGGGTGTCGCTCTTGCGGCTGATCTTGTCGATCTCATCGATGAACACGATGCCGCGCTCGGCCTTGCTCACGTCATAATCAGCGGCCTGCAAGAGGCGGCTGAGGATGCTCTCCACGTCCTCGCCCACGTAACCGGCCTCGGTGAGCACCGTGGCGTCGGCGATGGCGAAGGGCACGTTGAGCATGCGGGCGATGGTCTTGGCCAGCAGGGTCTTGCCGCTGCCGGTCTCCCCCACCAGGATGATGTTGCTCTTCTCGATCTCCACGTCGTCGGCTGTGGAGGAGGGTTTCTGCAGCAGGCGCTTGTAGTGGTTGTAAACGGCCACGCTCAGCACCTTCTTGGCATCGTCCTGTCCGATCACGTACTCATCGAGGAAGCGCTTGATGTCGGCTGGGCGCTGTAGGATAAGGCTGCCCTCCATCTCCGAGCGCGAACGCTGGCTCAGCTCTTCGCTGATGATGTTCTGCGCCTGCGTGATGCACCCGTCGCAGATGTGGCCGGTTATCCCGGCGATGAGCACGTTGGTGTCCTGCTTGTCTCGACCGCAGAACGAACACTTGATCTCTTTCTTATCCATGAGGCTAGGCGACGTTCTACGTCAGCAAGGGCCCGCCAAGATACAGCGCGGCCCCGCCGTTTGCCGACGAGGCCGCTAGATTCCACTGGGAATCTGAGGGTTACTTGCTCCGTACCAGCAACTCGTCAATCATGCCGTAGGCCTTGGCCTCCTCGGCCACCATCCAATAGTCGCGGTCGCCGTCCTTCTCCACCTTCTCGAAGGGTTGGCCGCTGTGGGTGCTGATGATGTCGTAGAGCTCTTTCTTGAGCTTGCGGATCTCATTCACGGTGATCTCCATGTCGCTGGCCTGACCCTCGGCGCCGCCCATGGGCTGGTGGATCATCACCCGGGCATGCTTCAGGGCGCTGCGCTTGCCTTTGGCGCCGGCGCAGAGCAGCACGGCGCCCATGCTGGCGGCCATGCCGGTGCAGATGGTGGCCACGTCGGGGTTGATGTACTGCATGGTGTCGTAGATGCCCAAGCCCGCGTACACCCCGCCGCCGGGGCTGTTCAGGTAGATCTGGATGTCCTTCTTGGCATCGACGCTCTCGAGGAAGAGCAGCTGCGCCTGGATGATGTTGGCGACCTGGTCGTTGATGCCCGTGCCGAGGAAGATGATGCGGTCCATCATCAACCGGCTGAACACGTCCATCTGCGCCACGTTGAGCTGGCGCTCCTCGATGATGTAGGGGGTCATCGAGCTGGTGATGGCCGATGCAGTGTAGCTGTGCAGCGTGTTGCTGCTGATGCCGCGATGCTTCACGGCGTACTTGCTGAATTCGTCCTTCGGGAACATGTGGTCGGTTGTTCGTGTTGGCTTATTTCGATTTCATCAGCACCTCGTCGATGAGGCCGTACTCCTTGGCCTCGGCCGAAGTGAACCAGTGGTCGCGGTCGCTGTCGTGCTCGATGCGCTCGTACGGCTGGCCCGTGTGGTGGCTGATGATGTCGTAGAGCTCCTTCTTCACCTTCCGCACCTCGTTGATGGCGATCTCCATGTCGCTGGCCTGGCCTTGCGTACCACTGAGCGGCTGGTGGATCATGACCCGGCTGTGCTTCAGCGCCGTGCGCTTGCCTTTGGCGCCAGCGCAGAGCAGCACGGCGCCGAAGCTGGCCGCCATGCCGGTGCAGATGGTGGCCACATCGGGGTTGATGTACTGCATGGTGTCGTAGATGCCCAGTCCCGCGTACACCCCGCCACCGGGGCTGTTCAGGTAGATCTGGATGTCGCGCTTGGCATCCACGCTCTCCATGAAGAGCAGCTGGGCCTGTATGATGTTGGCCACCTGATCATCAACGGCTGTGCCGAGGAAGATGATGCGGTCCATCATCAGGCGGCTGAATACGTCCATCTGCGCCACGTTGAGCTGGCGCTCCTCGATGATGTAGGGCGTGAGCGCGCGCGTGTAGGCGTGCAGGGTGTTGCTGCTGATGCCGCGGTGCTTCACGGCATAGCGCAGGAACTCGTTGGGGTCGGTCATGCGGGGCTGTGTCGGGCGAAGATCGCGCCCGCCCGGGCCGCCTTACGCCGTCCGTGCCAAGTTTATGAACTCATCATAGCTGACCCGACGCTCCTTCGGTTCGAGCAGGGTGCGGAAGTGCACCGTGAGCTTCTGCTGCACGATGCTGTCGCGCATCCGCTGGATCTGCTCGCGGTCGCCGAGCATGCGGGCGGCCATCTGCTGCAGGCGCTCCGGATCGGGGGCGGGCAGGCCGTATTGGGCGAACTGGTCGGCGATGTACCCTTTGGCGAAGCCATCGAGCTCTTCGCCCTTGGCCTCCAGACCGTACTTCTCCACCACCCGGTCCTCCACGAGCTTCTGCTTCAGCCCGTCGGCGTAGCCGGTGTACCCTTCTTCCACCTCTTCAGCGGTTACCGGCTTCTCGCTGGTCTCCTTGATCCATCGCTTCAGGAAGGCATCGGGCAGGTTGATGCTCGATTGCTTGTTCAGCTCCTTCATCACCAGGCGCCGGTAGATCCGCTCGCTGTCCCGGCGGAACATGGCCTCCAGACCCTCTTTCACCCGGGCGCGGAAAGCGCCCTCGTCGGCCACGGCTCCTTCGCCGTAGATGCGGTCGAAGAGCTCCTGGTCGAGCGCCGCGGGAACCATGCGCTTGATCTCGGCGATGCGGAAGAGGAAGTTCCCTGCCAGGTGATGCACGAGGTCGTGGTCGACACCGAGCATGCGCGCCAGGTCGTCGTGGTCGCGGCTCACCTTGTGCGGGTCCACGGTCACTTCGTGGCCCACGGCCTTGCCCGTGAGAGCGACGCGTGTGGCCTCATCCTCCAGGAACTCGAGGCTGATGGTGGCGCGGTTCATGATGCCGCCCTCCTTGATGGTGCCATCGGCATTCAGCTCGATCATGTCGCCGAGCAGCATGTCCTTCTCAGCGCTCATCTCGGCGTCCTCCAGCTTGCCGTAGCGGCGCTTCATGTCCTCCACCTCGCGGTTCACCAGCTCGTCATTCACATCCACCACGGGCAGCTCCACCTTCACCTTGTCCAGCTCCAGGTCGAAGGCCGGGGCCATGCCCAGCTC
Source organism: Flavobacteriales bacterium (assembly GCA_020635725.1). Taxonomy (GTDB): domain Bacteria; phylum Bacteroidota; class Bacteroidia; order Flavobacteriales_F; family PHOS-HE28; genus PHOS-HE28. Next base: position 313,674 of record JACJZF010000003.1, on the reverse strand, counting down.
ATAGGCGAACTGGAACTCGCCGGGGTTGTCCCAATCGTTGCCCTCGATGCTCTCGTTCTTGGGCAGCGGCTGCCCGAGCACGCGCAGGCCATGGGTCTGGATGTAGTTCCGCAGGTTCTCATCGACCAGGCGTTCCACCTCGTTCACCAGGAGCGCCCGCCCGACCCGTTTCTTGATCAGGCTCATGGGCACCTGGCCCGGACGGAAGCCGGGGAGCACGGCGCTCTTGCGTTGCTCCTTCAGGGCCTTCTCCAGGCCGGGGTTGTAATCGTCGGGTGTCAGCTTCACCTTGAGCGTAGCGGTGAGGGCACCGGTTTCTTCCTTGAGGATGTCCATGGGTATCGTTCCTGATAGCGGTTTCTGGGTACGGACGGGGGGACTCGAACCCCCACACCTTGCGGTACCAGATCCTAAGTCTGGCGCGTCTACCAATTCCGCCACGTCCGTGGGTCTTGAAAAAGGGAGCGCGAAGGTAGCCAAAGCCTTATGCCCGGCGACCCATCCGGAGGGCCCCGTTACCTTCGCCGCCCATGGCCACGCAGCGCTTCGACCCCAAGGAACTGTCCATCGGCACCCTGCACGGGTACTTGGTGGGAGCCATCGGGCCGCGGCCCATCGCGTTGGCCAGCACGATTGATGCGGAAGGACGGCCGAACCTCAGCCCCTTCAGCTTCTTCAACGTCTTCGGCGCCAACCCGCCGCTGCTCATCTTCAGTCCGGCGCGCAGGGGCCGCGACAACACCACCAAGCACAGCTACCACAACGTGAAGGCCGTGCCGGAAGTGGTGATCAACGTGGTGACCTACGCCATGGTGCAGCAGATCAGCGTGGCCAGCGGGGAATTCCCCGAAGGCGTGAATGAATTCGAGAAGAGCGGCCTCACGCCGGTGGCTCCGGAGCGCGTGCGGCCCTTCCGAGTGAAGGAGAGCCCGGTGCAGTTCGAGTGCCGCGTGCAGCAGGTGATCGAGACCGGCACAGGCGGCGGCGCGGGGAATCTGGTGCTCTGTGAAGTGGTGATGATCCACATCGAAGAAGGGGCCTTGGACAGCGAGGGCCGGATCGACCAGCGACGGATCGACACGGTGGGCCGCATGGGTGGGCATTTCTATTGCCGCGCGCATGGCGATGCGCTCTTCGAGCTGCCGCAGCCGAATACCCACTACGGCGTGGGGGTCGATGCCCTTCCGCGGGAAGCGCGCCTGAGCCCGGTGCTCACCGGCAACGAGCTCGGCCAGCTCGGCGCGGCCATGGCCATTCCCGATGAGACCAGCGTGAACGAGTACAAGCTCACCGAGCTGAGTGATACCTTCATCGCATTGCACGATCAACCGCAGGAGCTACTCGCGAGCCTGCACCGCCACGCCCAGCAGCTGCTGGCGCAAGGCCAGGTGCAGGATGCGTGGAAGACCCTGCTCGCATACAACGCACGTTAGAACATGGCACAAGTAACCATCACCGGCAGCATCAAGCTCATCGGCGCCACGCAGCAAGTGAACGATCGCTTCACCAAGCGCGAGCTGGTCATCAGCGAACCCAGCGGACAGCGCCCGCAGCACATCCCCATCGAATTCACGCAGGACCGCACGGCCATGCTCGACAGCTTCAAGGTGGGCGACGAAGTGACCGTGACGTGCTACGTGAACGGGCGCGAATGGACCGGCCGTGATGGCGTGATGAAGCACTTCCTCAGCCTCAGCGGCAACCGCATCGAGCGGGCCGGCGCGCCGAGCAGCGGCGGCGGTTACCAGGCCGCGCCTCCGCCCTCCGCAGCCGATATGCCGCCCATCACGGGGGAGGGAGAGGACGACCTGCCCTTCTGAGCCGGTGGACCGGACGGCCCTTCCAACGTGGCCGTAGCACCTGCGAGAGCAAGGCGAACACGGGTGCGTACACGCTGAAACAGAACAGCGCGAACAGGGTTCGTACGCTGGAGCCCGACCTGCCCATGCCGCGCCGGACATCGCGCGCCATGCCGAGCAAGGGCATGATCCACAACGCCCAGGCCCCGATCAGGAGCAGGGCCCGATACCAGGCGTGGTGTCCGATGGACCCGGTGAGGCTGAACTGTGCCGTGGCGGTGACCAGCACCCATGGCCAGAACAAGGCCACGAGCGCCAAGGCACTGGACATGCTGAACGCGCCGCGCATCTTGCCCGCCCAGCGCAAACGCTGCTGCACGAAGCCGCGCCAACGCGGCTCGGCGTCGGTCACCACGGCTGCTTCGGCCGAGAACAGCGCACCGATCGATCGGCCGTTCGCGCGCATGCGATGGAGCAGGAAATGATCGTCGCCACTGGTGTAATGGTCGTTCGAGAAGCCACCCACGGCCAGGAAGGCTGCTTTGCTGAACGCCAGGTTAGCCCCGTACGCCAGCATGGGCGCTCCGGCACGCGCTGAACCGATCGCCACACCCAGCAATGCCGCCTGTTCCTCCTCCTGCAAGGCGCCGAGCAGGCCGCTTCCCTCGGTCCACACCGGCGCGATCAGCAGGTCCAGCCGTTCCGCCTCCATGGTCCGAGCGATACGCACCAAGCGCTCAGGGCCGCAGCGCGCATCGGCATCGGTGAGCAGCACCAGATCATGCTGGGCCTGCAGAACGGCCATGCCGATGGCGGCCTTCTTCCCCATCCCATCGCTCCGGAGCAAGCGTAACGCGGGCCACCGCCGCTGCATGCCTTCCACGATCGCAGCGGATCCATCCGTGCTGTCATCATCCACCACCAGCACCTCCACACGGTCACTCGGATAGCGCTGGGCATGCAGATCCTGCAGGAGCAGGGCGATGTGCTCCGCCTCATCGCGCATGGGAACGATCACGCTCACGCCGGGCAGGTCATGGGCATCAGCAGGCGCAGGAACGCCCGTGGCGGTCAAGCGCGCACGCCAGCTGTTGATCACGGCCGCCTGTATCACCGCGAGGGCAAATAGCAGCACACCAAGCAGCAGCGCAGCGCTCATGTCCGTGCGGCCCGTATGCGTGCGGTGAGCATGAGTATCGACCCGGCCACGGCCGGTAGCGCCAGGTTGATGGCCCACAACAACGCGCTGGCGAGGAACACCGGCTGCTCCTGTTCCGGCGTCTGCGCGATGAGAGCCACGGCGATCGATCCGCGAACGCCCAGTTCGGTGAGCATCATCGTGGGGATCAGGGTGCTCAGCAGGAAGGCGGCCGGAACAGCGGCCATGGATACCGCTCCCGGGATTCCGGCCAGCTCGCGCAAGAGCCAGGCGAATTGCACCGTGAACACCGCGTAGCGCCCGGCGCTCAGCAGCAGCACACGAGTCAGTTTCGCCGGCCCGAAGCGCTCCAGCACGGCACTGTGATGCTCCCATCGCCGGATCAGCGGGAGCCTGGCCGCCACGGCGCGCAGGAGCGCCGGATTGAAATACAGCAAGAGGGCCGCGGCGACGACCAGCGCACAGGCTCCGATCCAGGCGGCGGAGATCCACGGGGCATCCTGCATCCCGCCATGCATCAGAAAAGCCGCCACGCCCAAGAGACCGAACACGATGGTGACGATGAATTGCGCGATGCTGCCCAACGCGGTTGCGAAGCTGCCGGCCACACGGTGCTCGGGGGCCAGGAAGAGTACCCGCCCAACGAACTCGCCGACGCGATTCGGGGTGATGAGGCCGATGGACGTTCCGGCCAACGTGGCGGCGAAGGCCCTGAGGGGAGCGATCGGCTCCACCTCGCGCATGAGCACCCGCCACTTGCGCGACTCGATGCCCCAGTTGAGCAGCATCAGGCCAAGAAGACCGAGAACGACCGTGGCATCCAAGGCATGCAAGGCGTTGCCCAGCGCGGTCAAGGAGAACCCCGATCCGGCCCGCGCGAATCGGGCGTACAGGAAGCCGCATGCGAGCAGGAACACGCCCCAGCGGAGCAGGATGAGGGACCGGCGGCTCACGATACCTTCGTCGACGCACGCCGACCTCGCTAAAGTACCCCGTTGACCACTCCCACTGAGCGCATCATTCTTGGCATCGACCCGGGCACGGCCGTCATGGGATTCGGTGTGCTGGCCGTGGAGCTTGGGAAGGTCCGATTGCTCGAGGCCGGCGCCATCCGGTTCCGCGCCGCGGAGGATCATGCGCTGAAGCTGCGAACCATCTTCCTGGAAACCACGCGGATCATTGAGCGCCACAAGCCCGATGAGCTGGCGATCGAGGCGCAGTTCTTCGGTAAGAACGTGCAGAGCATGCTGAAGCTCGGCCGCGCGCAGGGCGTGGCGATCGCCGCGGCGCTGCATCGGGAACTAGCGGTTACGGAGTACGCCCCGAAGCGGGTGAAGCAGAGCATCACCGGCAACGGGAACGCGAGCAAGGAGCAGGTCGCCGCCATGCTGCTGAGCATCTTGGCCTTGCCGGCGCTGCCTTCGAGCACAGATGCCACCGATGCGGTTGCCGTGGCGCTCTGTCACCATTTCGCCCAAGGTGCCGTGCCGCGATCGGGCCGGTCCAAGCTTGGCGGCAAGGGCGGTTGGGGCGCCTTCGTGCGCAACAACCCGGATCGGGTGAAGTGATCCTCAGGCCTCGCGGATGCGTTTCGCGATCTCCGCCAGGCGCTCCTGCGAGAGCTTCAACTTCTCACGCGAGAAATCCATGTCGGTCATGGCATCGATCGGAATCAGATGCACATGCGCGTGCGGCACCTCCAAGCCAATGACCGCGACGCCCACCCGATCGCAGGGAAAGGCTCGCTTGATGCGCCCTGCCACCTCTTGGGCGAAGGGCATGATGCCGGCCATCACATCGGCTGGCAGATCGAAGAACCGGTCGACTTCCAGCTTCGGCACCACCAGGGTGTGGCCCTCGCGCAGCGGGCTGATATCGAGGAAGGCCAGGTAGCGGTCGTCCTCGCCCACGTTATGGCAGGGGATCTCGCCCCGTATGATGCGCGTGAATATGCTCGGCATCTCAGCGGTTGATCTCGATGATCTCGAAACGCGTGGTTCCCGAAGGCGTGCTCACCTCCGCCACCTCGCCGCGCGCCTTGCCCAGCAGCCCTTTCCCGATGGGCGAGGTGACGCTGATCTTGCCCGTGCGCACATCGGCCTCGCTCTCTGCAACGATGGTGAACTCACGCTGGCTGCCGTTGTCCACATGGCGCACCATCACCCGCGTATGGATGTAGACGCGGCTCGTATCCATCTGGCTGGTGTCGATCACCCGGGCGTTGGCCACCACTTCCTCCAGCTTGGCGATGCGCGCCTCCAGCAGCCCTTGCTCCTCCTTGGCGGCGTGGTACTCTGCATTCTCGCTCAGGTCGCCCTTGTCGCGGGCATCGGCGATCTGCTGGCTGATATGCGGCCGCTCCACGGTGCGCATGTGATTCAGCTCATCAAGCAGCTTCTTCAAGCCTTCCTCGGTGTAATACGCAGGGGAACTCATGGATGAACGGTTCTGGTTGAAGAACGGAAGAGGACCCCGAGAGGTCCTCTTCCTTGAACGTCAGGTAGGGTCAGAGGCTAATGCGGATGCCCACGCTGTGGAAGCCGTTGAACGGATTGGTGGCGCGATACGCATAATCGATGGCCACGGCCGATTTCTTCTCCTGGCCGAAAGGCAGGTCCACGCTCAGGCCAGCGCTCGGTCCGGTGTACCAGGTGCTGCGGTCCTCGCTGCTGGTGATGTCCGCCTCGTAGAGGTAGGCGCCGCGGATGTGCAGCATCTTCCGGAATGCGTATTCCACCCCAACGATGCCTTGATCCTTGGTGAAGGAATTGGAGACGAAGGTGCCGGCGAAGGTCACGCGGTGCATCTCGTTCACGTTCCAGTCATAGGCCGCGCCGATGTTGAGCATCGAGGGAATCTCGAATCGGCCCGAGCGCTGCTGCAGGGTGAGCTGATCGCTGCCGCTGGTCAGCAGGCCTTGCACGGCCAGGCCATCGCCAGAGAACTGCATGGCGGGTCCCACGTTCTTCAGGGAGATGCCGAAATGCACGTTCTCGGTGGCTCCGGTGACGTAGTGGATGCCTGCATCGAAGCAGATGCCCGAGGTGCGCACGTTGGAGGTGGATTCGGAGATCACGCGCACCAGGATGCCGCCGAAGATGCTGTTGGAGAAGCTCTTCGAATAGGCGATGCCGATGTTGGCGAGAGCGGGTGTATAACCACCGCGGCCACCTTCGGGCGTCTCGGTGGTGGTGAGCTCGATCTCACCGAAGGACATGGTGGTGGCCATGATCCCGATAACGCCGCTTGACCCGAGTTTCTGACCGAAGCCGATGCTGTTCACGCTCATGTCAGCGGTTGGGAGCCGGGTATTGGAGAACATCACCTCGGTCTTGCCCACGAGCGAGAGACCGGCGATATTCCCATACATGGCTTCCACGCCTCTGACGCTGGCGGTGTTGGCCAGGCCCCAACCCGCCGAGCGCGCCCAGGGGTTCAGGAGCAGCTGGGTGGCACCGGCCGATCCAGCGCGGTCCGGATTGCCCGCCTGTACTGCACCCGCTCCCAGCAGGGCGAGGGCGGCGGCGAGGCTCTTCAGGTTCATCACGTGCTTCATATCCGTGCTTCGGTTCGTCGGTCGGTCTTAGAAGTTCTGGAGGTCAAGCGGGCGCATCACGCCGAACCACTTGAGCACTTTCTCGCCCACACCAGGTACTTCGATGTGGCACACATACACCCCTCCTGAAATGGGGATGGCGTTGTTGTTCTTCAGGTCCCAATCGAGGTAGGTGAGCGCATTATCCTTCCGGAACTTGCGCACCAAGGTGCCGTTGGTGGTGAAGATGGAGATGGTGCACTGCTGCGGCAGGTTGATGAATTTCACCCGGTTATCCAGGCGTGAGGTCTCGTAACCGCTGAATGCGTAGTACGGATTCGGAACGATGTTCACGTCGTCCAGGAAGTCCTCTACCACCGAGCTTACACCCGTGACCGTGGTGAGGCCGGAGGTACCGAAGGCGTAGAGCGGCAGCCCGCCGTTACGGTTGGTCGCGATCGGGCCGGGAGCGCCGGCGTAATCGACGTAGCTCTTGTAAGGCTTGGTCACGTTCAGACGGATACGCGCCTCGGTGCTGAGGAACTCCTCACCCGGTGTCACGATCGCACTGCCCACCCAGCTGATCGCCCGGAAGACCTTCAGTCGTGACTGACCACCAGTCGGAAGGGTCTGATACAGGTAGCGGCTCTCGTCGTACTGAGGCACGCGGTCCGCGTTCCCGCTCTGACGGCGGTCGTTCTTGAACACATAAATCCAATGACAGCCACCGAAGTAGTACTGCGGCGGTTGTCCCGAGGCCGGTATGGTATAGATCTGACCGTTCGGGTTCCAGATCATGTCACGGCCGATGTCACCGCCCCAGTAACTGTTCTCCCCGTAGGCCATGTTCAGGCGCTCGCCGGTCTCCAGATCAATGGCGTAACCCGGGAACCAGCCCATGCCGGTGGGTTGCTCGCCGCCCAAGGTGGCTTCCGCCTCGTTGCAGCCCGGGGTGCCCGATTTCCGCCCGTTCTTATCGATACTGGGTGATGCGCGCAGATTGAGCTTACCAGCGCCGCCTTGGCTCAGGGAGGTGTTGCTCTCCTGCTCCAGCACCGCTGCACGGGTCCATTTGCTCTTATCGGGGGTGATCACCACTTCCACGCTCGGCAGCTCGTTGAGCTTGCTGATCGCCATGGACTGGTTCACATCCTGCGCGGCGCCGGGTTGGAAGGCAGCCTCACCGCAGAGCGGCCATGGCGCCCAGGTGCCGCCGAGCAGATTCTCGTAGGTCTGCGCGTTGTCCTTGCCTTCCCGGTCGCTGTAGATCGCCGGTGTGTTGGTCTCGTCCACGAAGGTCCCGGAACGGATCCAGTTCTCCATCACTTCACCCTCGGCATCGGGGATGCCGGTGAGCCATGGCTTCGAGGGATCGGCGAAGGAGATGCTACCGCTTCCAATGGGTGCGGTGTAGTCGTTGGTGTAATACCCTTGGCCGATGGTCACGGAGATGCCCCAATCCAGGAAGAGCTGCTCGTAGCCGACATCGATGATCCGGTCAGAGCCGATCGTGTCCTTGGGTGAGCCACCTGGCAGCTTCACGATGTACCAGTAGGCATCGTCGAGGTTACCCGGCGTGATGGAATCCTGGAACCACACTTCGAACTGCGCATCGGGCACTTTCAGGGGATCAACCACCTTCACATCGATGGGGCCCAGACCGGCCTTGTAGGTAATCTGATCCTGGCGCCATGGGCTCGCTGCCACGATAGCGTTCTCCGATGCTGCGGAAAGCTCCAGAGCCCGGGCACCATTGCCCTGTCCCTCCAAGCGGGTGACGGGGATGCCGGTGTCGAACGCCGAGTTCAGCACCGTTCCGCCCATCGCCGGATCGGTCTTGTGCGGGATGCCCACATAGGTGCGGATGGATCCGAAGGCCGCCTTACGACCAGCGACATAAGGAGCCGCCTGGCCGGAGTAAGACTGAGCACCCGAAGTGGGATCCTGCGTGATCAGGAAGGGCTCGTAATTATTGTACCCGTAGGCCAACGCGATGTAGTAGTAGGACTTGAAGTTCACCAACGCGGGATCACCCTGCGCGAACTTGTCCGTGGTGATGCGGATGGCGTGCACGATGCCTTCGTCGGCCCCGTTCACCATCTCGGTGGCCACCACCTGTCCGAGCGACTCGTTGAACGGATAGTTCACGATCTGCCCGATACCGTCCTCCAGATCTCCTTGGTAAACCAGACGTGCCAGCTCCACGTTGTCGAGGTCGGCCACGCTCGCCTCGGCGTTCTTCATCTGGTAGATCTTGTAACCCTGGAACCGGTAGTAACGGTCGTACGGAGGTCCACCCTCGCCGTTATCCAGCGGGATGATCGGATCGAGCTCCTCGTAGCCCTCCGCATAGTTGTTGCTTCCGAACGGATTCGTGATGTACAGGATGAGCTCGCGGTCCATCTCGCGGATCGTGAGGTCCGGCGCATCAGGTCCGTCTAGGATCTTGAAGCAGTTGTCGAACAGGGCCTGCGCCTTGTCATCGGCTACGCGCAGGGGACCGAGGCTGCTTGCGGCATTGCCGGTTTGCGAGCGGGCGTACACCACACCCACGGTGATGTTGTTGAAGGCACCCGCTTCCAGCGTGAAGGGCCCTGCGCTCTGCACGAAGCGGCGGTCAGGCTGGGTGGGCGTGATCTGGGTCTCGCTCCAGGCCGGTTGCGGCACGCAATCGGTGCCCCAGCCCACCGGGTCAGAGGCTCCGGGGAACATGTAGTACGCACGGATGGCACTGCTCGACTCGTTGTAGCCATTGCCGCCATAGCTCTGCGGAGTTCCGTTCTTCCAGATACTGCGCAGGTAGTTGTAGAAATGGCCGGCCACACTCGGGTCAGTGGTGTTGGCATTCGGCGATTCGCGGTTGAAGTAGATGAAGGCGCGCATGCCGAAGCGCTCGTTGTCCACCACTTCGTCGCCGTAGCCGATACCGATGCCCCGGTAAGGGATACCATGCTGCTGACGAGCCGTCTCGCAATCGATGGTGCTGTTGTAATCCGGCGGACCGGGATTATCCATTCCATCGGCATCCTGGAAGGGACCTTCGAAGAAGTCCACGCCGATCGCGGGAGGAGGAGGCGCTGGCCCGCCGTATCCAACGGAGCCCAGGCAGCCTGCATCCACATCCTGCCAGTTGTACACGAAGCCCAGACCACGGCGCACATCGCATCCTGTGAAATCGTCGTTGGAGCAGCCCAGGTCGGGATCCACGAAGTTGCCGAAGTAGGTCTCCGTCAGCGTTTCCGAGGCCCAGTTGATGACCGTGTAGTTGTAGAAGGTCATGTTGTTGATCTCGTTGTTCTGGCTGAAGGCAAAGGCCTGCGCCCGAACTTCAAGACCGATGGGCTGCCCTTGCGTCTCGGTGTGGGCATCACCCTTGTCGTTGAAGATCCAGAAGATGTTGTAGTCGCCGAAGAGCGGCACGGGGTCCTCCCGGAGCTTGTTCTTGCAATCCTCTACGGTCTGATTGAAGCCATAGTCCGGATAGTCGCCGGAGAACGGATCGTACTCACCATCCTCATTCGCATCGAAGAACGGCGCGAGGTAGAGGTCCTGGCCTTCGACCGGGTCGCCCGTGGCGGGCCACTGGATGAAGGAGGTGGGCACGGAATACCCGTTGGGGAAGAGCGTGTTGATGCAATCGGGGTCTCCGTTGCAGTTGAAGTAGGCCACATGCGACTCGGCCTGGGCGCGGGTGGTGGTCCAGAACTTATCGTACGCGTTGCACACTTCCGCGGAAGTGGAGGCATCCACCGTGCTCAGCGGGCCTGGCCAGAAGTCGTTACCATCGGTACGGTAAAGCACCGCGGCGATCTTGAGCTGGCCGGCTGTGGAGAGGCCACCCATCCAAAGCGCACCTGCGAAGATCGCGTTGGGTCCGGTGAAGTCCGCGGTCTTGGGCACCTCGTAGCCTGGTCGGCCGGAGCTCCGGCGCTGCCAGAGGTTGCCACCGTTCTCGATCACCGCGCGCACGTTGTTGAACGCGAGCTCGGTGATCTGCGAGGCCGGGGCGCATGCGGCCGCCTTGGCCCTTACGGCCGCAGAGGGTGGCCGGGTTGACGGGGGGCTCCAAGCCCAGGACGTGAGTCCCATGGCAAGGAAGAGGCTCAGAGCGAAGGTTCTGGTAGGAGTCGCGCTGTTGAGGCCCATCATGGTTGTGCGTTGTGCGTTCATCAGAAGTCGAATCGTACGCCCAGGCGAATTGTGCGCGGAGCGCCATAGTTGCCCGGGTTGTTCACCTTGATCGCGTAGATGTCGCGGTAGGCATCGGGATCGATCTGGGTGCGGTCGGTGAGCTGGGCGAGGTAGCCATCGTTGTTGGGCGAACCGGTGTAGCGGTATGCGCCCACGATGTTCTCGGTATTGAACACGTTGGTGAACAGCAGGTAGATGTTCAGGTTGGCGCTCTTGCCCTTGTCGCCGTCCTTCTCTCCGAAGGTGAGCGGGATGTCACGATCGATCTGCATGTCGGTTGTGAACTGCCAGGGGAGCCGTGCGCCGTTCAGGGTGCCCTCCAAGCGATAGTTGGTGGCCTCCGCTGCCTCGTTCACCACCTGCGAGCTGCGGCTGTAAGGCGTGCCGCTGCCCAGGATGCTCACCACGTTCATGCCGGTGCGCTGCAGGATCGGCTTGCCGAAGAGCATGGGGCCGTTGTAGTCCTTGCCGCCGCCGTAGCGGAAGTCGAAGGTGGTCTGGAAGCGGTGGCGCTGATCGAAATCGAGCGGCGAGATGGTACGCAGGTTGGGCTGACCGCTGTTGATCAGGTTGATGCCGGTGGTGGGGCCGGACCCGGTACCATCGGCGAACTGCAGGGTGTAGCTCGCGCGCATCCACACATTCCCGGTGCGGCGCAGGTCGAAGGTGGCCGTGAAGCCCTTGACGGTGCCGAAGTCGAAGTTGTCAAAGGTGCGATAGTCGCGTGGCCAGGCGTTCTGCACGTTGCGCAGGGTGATCTGGTTGCGCAGTTCACGGTAGAACGCCGCGAGCTTGAGCGAAGAGGCCTTGCTCAGCACCTGCTGGAAGCCCAGTTCGTAGTCGATGGTCTTCGTGGGCTTGAGCGCCGGGTTGGTGATGATGTCACCGGTGACCTCATTGAAGGCCGTACCTAGGATGTCCAAGCGGGACTGGTTGGCGTTCGGGCGCTGCGTGAGCACATCGTAGTGCGCGAAGAACACGGCCTCGTCGCTGATCGGGAAGGAGAAGGCCACGCGGGGCATCACATTCACCACAGGCGTGTAATCCTCGAAGGCCTCCTTGCGCAATTTGCTGCCGGCCAGATCGCCATTCTCGTTCTCACCACCGATCAGATAGGGCTTCACCTGACCGCCTTCCTGAATGCTGTTCCCGTTGCTCAGCTCAACGCCGGTGGCGCTGTACCAGGTATCGCCATCGCGGTAGCCCTTCACCGTATTCGGGTCTCCGTAGTTGTCCACGTACACCACGAAGTCATCCCCGATGTTGCTGGGGCGGTTGGCCAGCTGCGAGGCGATCGATGAGTTCGGCACCGCATCACCAGCTTTGTAGGCCGGACGCCACAGGTATTTGTCGGAGAGCACGTTCTGGTTCGCATCGTAGCGGTCCACGCGCACGCCCACGTTGAAGATGATGTCGTCGAAGGAGAACTTGTCCATGACATAGCCCGCCATATAGATGGGCTGGAAGGGAGCCTGCTGCCGGGTGAAGGCGCCGCGATCGTCCTTGGCCGTGAAGAAGTCCTCGAAGCTTGGCTTGCGGCTGAGCACATTGCCCAGGTAATCATATCCGACGTAGGTCACGTAGGTGTTACCGCTGTTGATCAGCTCATCGGGGCTGAACATGTCCAGCGAGAAGGTGCTGGGCGAGAGGGCATCCACATCGATGAAGTCGGTGCCATTGGGGTTGAGGCCGAGGCTCGAGCGCAGGCTGCGGTCGAAGAAGGGCTGATCATCGCCGAGCAACCGGTTGTAGTAGTAGATCGGGAAGGTGCTGCCGGGCAGCTGCACCACGCTGGCCGGGGGCACCGAATCAGGGCTCTGGAAGTTGCGGATGTGGAAGTTGGCGAGCTGGCGGGCACGGGTCCACAGGCCGATGGGCACCAGGTCGTAGCGGCGCTGCGTGAGCTGCTCATACTCCACGCCGATGCTCACCGCGTGCGAGCCGATATCGGCGCTGCCGATGGCCGTGAAGCGCACCTGGTCGTTCTGACGCTTGCGGTACTCGGCACCATTCGGGTCGTCGATGAAGCCGATGTTGTTCCACATCTCGTACAGCGATGCGGGACGCGTGCCGTTCCAGAGCACGCCCCGGCGCTGTGTCTCGTTGAAATCCTGGTAGTAGCCCAGGTAGTTGCCTCCGGTGATCTCGGCCCCGAAGAGCTGCGGGATCGGGAACTGCTCGCGGGGCAGGGCGTTGAAGTAGAAGTTGTTCACGGCGGCGAGGTCGGGGTTCTCGCTGCCCGGGGTGAAGGTCACCAGGGTATCGCGCACGCCGGTCTGCACGAAGCCCGTGCCGAGGCCCGGCACCTCGCGGAACTCGAACTGCGGCGCGCTGTACGTGGTGAATCGGCCCACATAGCCATAGTTCCAAAGGTCATCGCCGTGCTCGAAATCCTGCACATTGCTCTTATAGCGGCTGTAGTCAAGCTGGAGGCTGTAGAAGGCGTTCTTGATCGTGGCGCCCTTCTCCTCTTCCTCGGTGCGGTTGATGAAGCGCTGGGTGAACTTGGCGAAGCCGCGCCAGGTGAAGTCCTTCACGCGGTAGTTGTTGTCCGCGTTCAGCAGGGAGTTGCGGCGGTTCCAGTCCTGCTTGTTGCTGTAATCCAGCGATCCCCCGAAGGTGAGGTTGACGGTGGGCGTGGTGGTCACATCGATCTTACCGCTGGCCAGGTAGGATACCTGTCCGGCATTCTGGCGGGTCTTGATGCTCTCCACGTCCGAGGCGCGCAGGAACGAGCTGTTGTAGGCCATGGACACATCGTTGCCCACGTTGAGGATCCGGGCCGGTTCGGCGCGTAGGCGGTCGAGCACCTCGGGTTTCACGCGCACATCGCCGATGTAGGTGGGCGCGTTGTCCACCACATTGGTGTACTGGCCGGAGAGGAAGAAGCCGATCAGGGGCTTGGTCTTGTTGCCCACGCTGTCCTTCTTGAAGAGGATGGGGCCGCTGAGGCTCGCTTCCACCTGATTGAAGGCGTACTTGTCCAGGCCCACGATATCGGTGATGTCCTCGCCGATCTTGTACCCGCTGGTGAGGTATTCCACGCCCCCGAAGAAGGAGCGGCTGGGCCCCCGGGTGGTGATGTTGATCAGACCGCCGGTCACGTCGCCGTAGTTGGCTGGCACGCCACCGGTGATCACCTGCACCTCTTCGATCGCGCTCTTGGGCAATCCGGTGCCGGCACCCGCAGGCACTTTCACGCCATCGATGTAGTAATAGGTGTTCTCTGTACGGCTCCCGCGGATGCTCACGCCGCCGCCTGTTCCCGCATCGCTCGCGCCGGCCACCGTGGTGGCGATGGACGTGGCGCTACGACCGGGCATGCGAGCGATGTCCTCGCGGGTCACCGTGCCGCCCGAGGCACCACCGTCCTTGTTGATCAAGGGCACGGTGTACTGCACCACCTCGAACTCCTTCAGCTCGATCCCCGAGCTCAGGGCGATATCGACGAAGGTGATCTTGTTGCTGTTGATGATGACACCGGTCTGCTTGTAGGGCTGGTAGCCCACGTAGCTCACCACGATGTCGTAGGTGCCCGGCTGGATGGGCTTGATATCGTACTTCCCATCGAAGTCGGTGGCTCCCCCAGTGACCTGGGTGCCCCGGTTCTCGATGACGATGTTCACGAAGGGCAGGGGTTCCCCGCTCTTCTTATCGGTGATCTTGCCCTTCAGGCTCCCGGTACCCACTTGGGCGAGCGCGGGGAGCACGGCGATTATGCAAAGGGCTGCAGCGGTGAATAGCCTTCTCACCATCAACGGTCAGGTTTTACGTTCTGCTTAATGTCGCAACGAGGGGGCGCTAAACTAAACGCTGGGTTCATACAACCGCTCATCCGGATCATTTCCCGGTCGTACCAGCTCAGGCAGCGGTCATCTGAGGCGCTATGGGAGCGGGTGGCGGTCATTTCAGCGGGCTTGCACGCGCAAAATAGAGCGGGGGGCGATCGGTTCGGCCTGGCAGTCCGGCCAACCGTTTATCATTCTATACAGGGCCGATCACCGCTTGCGCCGGAACGTGCGCGCGAAGAAGCCGTCTTTGTGCTGGCCGCTGCCGCGGCGGTCGGCACGGCGGTTATGGCGCTTCATGCGTTTCCGGGTGGCTTTGTCCTGCAAGTCGAGGTGCCGGTCCTTGTCCGCCTTCTCCTTCTTCGCCTTCTCCTTCTTCTCCTCCTTGGCCTTCTTGGCGAGGGTACGTTCCTGCTTCTTGCGGCTGATGCCTTCCTGCGCTTGCACAGCCGGCACGGCAGCCAGCAGCGCCAACAGCAACGACCAGCGGACCAGTCGGTTCCTCATGCCACAAGGATACGATGCGGCATACCGCAGGCCGTACTTTCGCGTTCGATAGCCCAGCCATGGCCCTCGATCGTCTTCTCCTGCCCGCCCTTGCGGCGCTCACGGCCACGTCGCTGTTGCTTCCCAGCTGCCGCAAGAACCAGACGAGCGGCGTGCCTCCGGTCACGGTCGATATCAGCATCAACGTGAACAACCCGGCCTATGCGGCGCTTGCGGTGCCGGGGGGCTGGCTGTACCTCACGGGCGGCTCGCAGGGTCTGATCGTGTACCGCGCCAGCAACAACGAGTTCCGGGCCATGGATCGCCATTGCCCCTACCAGCCCGCCGATCTATGCCGGGTGAAGGTGGATGACAGCGAGCTGGTGGCGCGCGATTCCAGCTGCTGCCATTCGGCATTCCTGATCACCGATGGCAGCGTGATCGAGGGCCCGGCCGCCAGCAGCCTGCAGCGCTACAACACCTCCTTCAACGGCACGGTGCTGCGGATCTACAACTAGTTGCCCGGCCCGGGGTGCGGGCAGAAGGCGCTCCGGGGAATAGCCTGCTTGCCTGCGGCACTGTTTCCGAGACCCCAGGGAATCAACCGCCCCATACGGGCAAGGCCCCCAGTACGGGGGCCTTGCGCCAGTGGAAGCGTCTCGCGATCAGTAGCGGTAGGCGTCGCTCTTGAAGGGCCCTTGCTGGGGCACCCCGATGTACTTGGCCTGCTCGGGCGTGAGTTCCTCGAGCTCCACGCCGATCTTCTCCAGGTGCAGGCTGGCCACCTTCTCATCGAGGTGCTTGGGCAGCACGTACACCTTGTTCTCGTACTTGTCGTGGTGCTTCCACAGCTCGATCTGGGCGAGGGTCTGGTTCGTGAAGCTGTTGCTCATCACGAAGCTGGGGTGGCCGGTGGCGCAGCCCAGGTTCACCAGCCGGCCTTCGGCCAGAATGATGATGTCCTTGCCGTCGATCGTGTACTTATCCACCTGCGGCTTGATCTCCACCTTGGTGCTGCCGTAGGCCTTATTCAGCCAGGCCATGTCGATCTCGTTGTCGAAGTGGCCGATGTTGCACACGATGGTCTTGTCCTTCATCTTGCGGAAGGCGGCCTCCGTGACGATGTTGAAGTTGCCCGTGGTGGTGATCACGATATCGGCGCGGTGCGCGCAATTCATGAGCTTCTTCACCTCGAAGCCGTCCATGGCGGCCTGCAGGGCGCAGATGGGATCGATCTCGGTGACGATCACACGGGCTCCGGCGCCGCGCAGGGAGGCGGCGGTGCCTTTGCCCACATCGCCATAGCCGCAGACCACGGCCACCTTGCCGGCCATCATGATGTCGGTGGCGCGACGGATGGCGTCCACCGCGCTCTCCTTGCAGCCGTACTTGTTGTCGAACTTGCTCTTGGTGACGCTGTCGTTCACGTTGATGGCGGGCATCACCAAGGTGCCGTTCTTCTCGCGGTCCTTCAGGCGCAGCACGCCCGTGGTGGTCTCCTCGCTCAAGCCGCGGATGCCGTTCACCAGCTCGGGGTACTTATCAAAGACCATGTTGGTGAGGTCGCCGCCGTCATCGAGGATCATGTTCAGCGGCTCATTGCCGGGGAAGGCGAAGAGCGTCTGCTCGATGCACCAGTCGAATTCCTCGGCGTTCATCCCCTTCCACGCATACACGGGGATGCCCGCCGCAGCGATCGCGGCCGCCGCATGGTCCTGCGTGCTGAAGATGTTGCAGCTGCTCCAGCTCACCTCGGCGCCAAGCTCCTTCAGGGTCTCGATCAGCACCGCGGTCTGGATGGTCATGTGCAGGCAGCCAGCGATGCGGGCTCCCTTCAACGGCTTCTCCTTGCCGAATTCCTTGCGCAGGCTCATCAGGCCCGGCATCTCGGCCTCGGCCAGTTCAATCTCCTTGCGGCCCCACTCGGCGAGGCTCATGTCCTTCACCTTGTATTGGAGCTGTTCCTTGGTCTGGGGCATCGTGGTTGTATTCATAAGGGCCGCAAAGGTAGGGGGTTATCCGGCTCAAGGGAAGCCCTTCACCGGCTAGCGGACACGGGCCACCACCCACCTGCCAGGCCCGCTGGCCACCAGCTCGAGCCCCTGCTCCTGCGCCCGCTGCCAATTCAGCGCAGGGGCCCTGCCCTGCCATTGATCCGCCAAGGACACTGGATCCACCACGACATAGGCCCCCGACTGGAAGCTGTCCAGTTCCGCGTACCAGAGCTCGGTGATCTCCGCCTGCGGGCACAACTCATCCAGCGCCGCACCCATGCCGTGGGTGTAGATGCGCGTGGCCGAATGCCTGTTCAATTGTTCCGCGAGCACGCGCTCCGTTTCGGCTTGTCGCACGAATGGAAGCACGGCCCTGATGAAAAGACCGGTCTGCACCAGCGCGAGCACAGCCACCGCCACTGCGGGATGCCTCATGCGCTTCTGAACGAAAGCCGCTGCACGCTGAAATGCCGGATAGAAGAGCAGAGCCACGAAAGGCTGAATCAGGAGCAGGACCCGATCATTCTGGAAGGGCATGCCCGCGATGAAGAGCAGGTACACGGCAACGATGCTCAGCGAGATCCGCGACTCCAACAGCCTCAGGTCTGACCACCGGAGGAAGGGGATGAGCAGCGCCCCGATAGGCAGGAAGCCCGGATGCACGAACACGCTGAGCACGTACACCAGATTCGGGAATCGGTAGCGCAGCATGCCGTCATCGGAATGCAGCTCGGTGCGGAAGAGGTTGAATGCCGACCACTCCGCCAATGGGCCATGCCCTGCCCACGCCGACAGGCGCGGCCACCACCACGCTGCGGTCAGGAGCAGCAGCACGCTCGCAAGCGCAACCAGCAGGCGGAACACGCGCGGCGGCAGAAGCGACCACAGGCACCAGGCAAGCATCACCAGCACGATCGGCGCGGCGGCCAGCCGGAAAGACAGCGCCAAAATCATGAAGGAGATGGTGAGCACGAGGTTGACCGCGCTTCGTCGGACGAGCCAACGCTGGAGCAGCAGAAGCGAAGCCAGGAGCAGCGCGATGGTGGCCACATCGCTCATGGCCACCATGGCGTGGCGCAACAGGAATGGGCACAGCGCGATGCCGATCAGCGCGAATGCGTTCACGGTATGCAGATCGTTCCCTGGCCTGAGCAAGATCCGCCGCACGAGCAGGATGATCGCACCGAGCCCGAAGGCGCTGATCAGCCGCAGCCCGAGCAAGGGTGAGCCGACCACGCTGCCCAGCACCGCCGCCACGATCGGATACCCATGCGGGTGCTCGGCCATCGCGGGCTTCGGTCCGCCATGCAAGCCATGCGTCCACTCCTTGGCGATGCGGAGGTAGTCGTACGCATCCTGGCCATTCAGACCTTCATAACCCAGTGCGGAGACACCTGCCCACGCGGCCACAACCGGCAGCAACAGCCACCAGCCTGCCGCCCCATACGATGCCGCGCTTGCCTTCACCTGCCGAATGTAGGCGGCTGCCCTGCGCGCGCTCCGGAACAGCCACGAGCGCATGAGCGTACCTTCGGGCACTTCGAAGGAATTCGGCCATGAGCCCAGGCCGCATTTCAGAGCCTTCGCTCGTCTACCCATCGAGCGAACCGAAAGCCCATGGCATTCGCGACGGCCATACGCACCTCTCCCATCATCGCGCAACGCGCCGTGCTGCGCGCGCTGGCGTACTTCGATATCTTCAAGCATCCCCTGACCATCTCTGAACTGCATCGATTCGCGGAATGCGAGATCGAACGTGGCGCCGTGCTCGATGCGCTCTTCGACCTGCAACGCGAGGGACTCGTGCAGGAAGCCGACGGCTATTGGGCGCTGCGCGATGCTCGGAACCGCGTGCAGGTGCGCCGGCAGTCCGAGAGGCGGGCAGTGGAGCGCATGCCGAAAGCGGAGCACATGTCCCGGCTGATCGCGCGTTTCCCTTACGTGCGCGCGGTGTTCATCAGCGGGAGCCTGAGCAAGGGATGCCTCGCTCCCGACGGCGACATCGATTTCTTCATCGTTACGGCCCCGCGCCGGCTCTGGGTCACGCGCACGCTCCTGGTGCTGTACAAGAAGGTCTTCCTGCTCAATAGCCGCCGCGATTTCTGCGTGAACTACTTCGTGGACACGGAGCACCTGGCCATTGAGGACCAGAACCGTTTCACCGCGGTGGAGCTGGCCACCATGCTGCCCATGTACGGCAACGGCACCACCGAGGCCTTCTTCACATCGAACCAATGGGCCTTTGAGATGCACCCCGGCGCCGCGCCGCGGAAGAGCCGCGAGGTGGCCGTGGGCAACAGCCCGCGCAAATCACGCTGGGAGCGCAGGCTCAACGGCTCCGTGGGCGATTGGCTGGATGAGTGGTGCATGAAGGCCACCTGGCGTTTCTGGAACTGGAAGTTCCGGAGCATGGACCGCCGCACCTTCGAAGTGGCGCTGCGCACGCGGACCTACGTGAGCAAGCATCACCCTCGGAATTTCCAGCAGCGGGTGCTGGAAGGGCTGAACGAACGCATCGCCGAGCTGGAGCCGCGCTTCGGATCCAGCCTCTCCTGAACATGGCGCGCGCGCTCATCGCCTCGGGCTACTTCTACCGCCTCGATCGCAAACAATGGAAGGATGCGCGTCCGTATCCGCCGTTGGGCACCCTGCAGAGCGCCGCAGTGCTGCGCGAGGCGGGCCACGTGGTGCAGGTGTTCGATGCCGGCTTGCGCCGATCGGCGGATGACATCGTGGAGGCGCTGCGGGCGATGCGACCCGATGTGCTCGTGGTGCAGGACGACGGCTTCAACTACCTCACCAAGATGTGCCTCACGGTGATGCGCGAAGCGGTGCTGGCGATCATCGCCCACGGCAAGGCCGCCGGATGCCGCGTGGCGGTGAGCAGCTCGGATTCCACCGATCACCCGGAGCGCTATCTGCAGGCCGGTGCCGATGCCGTGGTGCTGGGCGAGAGCGAGGCCGTGTTGCGCGAATTGCTCGGCCGGTGGGAGGATCAGGCCCCGTGGGATGACCTGCCCGGCATCGCCCGCCTGCATGAGGGGCAGCTGGCATCCACCCGCAGAGCGCCGGTGATGCGCGACCTCGACCAATTGCCGATCCCCGCCTGGGACCTCCTCGATGTGAGCGCGTACGCACGCATCTGGCGACAGCGCCACGGGCTCTTCTCGCTGAACATGGCCACCACGCGCGGCTGCCCTTACAAATGCAACTGGTGCGCGAAGCCGATCTACGGCAACCGCTACAACAGCCGGAGCCCGGAGCATGTGCTGCGCGAACTGGAGCTCATCCTCCGGCTGCATCGGCCCGATCACATCTGGTTCGCCGACGACATCTTCGGGTTGAAGCCCGGCTGGGTGGCCCGTTTCCGCGACCTGCTGCATCAGCACGGCATCCGCATCCGCTACAAGATCCAGAGTCGCGTGGACCTGTTGCTCGAAAG
Source organism: Flavobacteriales bacterium (assembly GCA_020635725.1). Lineage (GTDB taxonomy): Bacteria > Bacteroidota > Bacteroidia > Flavobacteriales_F > PHOS-HE28 > PHOS-HE28. Next base: position 293,280 of record JACJZF010000003.1, on the reverse strand, counting down.
CGGCACCATCGATGCGTTGGTCGCCTCGGGGTTGGAAGAGGTATGGGTGGGCGCCGAGAGCGGTAGCCAGGCCATCCTCGACGCGATGGACAAAGGCATCACGTTGGAGCAGATCGCGGAAGCCACCCGCCTGCTCCGCAGCAAAGGAGTGCGGGTCTGCTACTTCCTGCAGTTCGGCTATGCCGATGAGAGCACCGAGCAGGTGGAGCAGACCATCAGCATGGTGGAACGCGCATTGCCTGACGATATCGGGGTCTCCATCTCCTACCCGTTGCCAGGCACGCTATTCCATGAACGGGTGAAGGCTGATCTGCAGGACAAGGCCAACTGGAGCGACAGCGACGACCTGGCGATGATGTTCCGGAACCGCCACCGGCCAGCGTACTACAAGCGACTGCACCGATACGTGCACAAGCGGTACCGGCGCGCCCAAGCGTTGCGCGTGCTGCGCGGCAGGCTTCCCTTCGACCCCCTGCGCGCGCTCTCCGCGCTCTATTACGTGCCGGCCACCGCGGTGGAACGGATACGCCTCCAATCCCTCTCGCGTTGAGCATGGAGCACACGGTCGTCAGCGCGCCCGCGTGGGAAGCCTTCTCCCGCCAGGCACCCGTATTCGATGCGATCGATGAGGGCAACGCCGCCATTGCCCGCATGCGTGGGATCGTTCGCGCTGCGGCCCTGCGGCACATGGTTCCCGGGGATCGGGTGCTCGAGCTCAACGCCGGAACCGGCATCGACAGCGTTTTCTTCGCGGAAGCGGGACTGCGCGTGACAGCGACCGATGCCGCACCCGGCATGATCGCCCAGCTCGCACGCAAGCAAGCCGAACGCCCTGCGCTACCGCTCACGGTGAAGGCCTGCTCGTTCCTGGAACTCACGCGCCTCGGCGACGATCGCTTCGACCATGTCTTCAGCAACTTCGGCGGATTGAACTGCACGGACCGCCTGGACCTGGTGCTGCGCGATGCGGATGCGCTGCTCCGGCCTGGGGGAACATGCACGTTGGTACTCATGCCGCGCTTCAGCCCTTGGGAGATGGCCGCTGCATTGAAAGGCCGGTTCCGCTTTGCGGCCCGCCGTTGGCATCGGAACGGAACCAGCGCTCAGGTGGAAGGGGCGCGCTTCACCTGCTACTACCATGGCGCGCGCGATGCGCGTCGCGCGCTTCCCGGCTACACGGTACTGGAACAGCGTGCCCTGGCGTTGCTCATGCCACCGCCACACATCACGGGTTTCCCCAGCACCCATGCGATATGGCTTCAGCGCCTGCATCGCGCGGAGGAAACGATCGCGCATCGCTGGCCCTTCCGCGCCTGGGGCGATCATTTCCTCATCAGCCTGCGGAAGCCGGCATGAGCGGCAGGGTCGATTGGCGATGGCTTGAGGCATTCCCGTGCGAGCGGGGCGTCTACGTGATCGACCCTCCAACCGACTTCGAGCAGGTGTATGCCGCCGTGCGCGCCTCTGAAGGACGCCTCCTCAACGATGACGCTGTGGCCCGCCTGCCGGATGGCTCTCAGCTAGCCAACGCGCCCGAATGGCATGTCCGCGCGCTTGGGTGCGCACGTCTCATCGAAGCCTTGCGCGAAGCCGGCCGCCCGCTTCGGATCCTCGAGGTCGGCTGCGGCAACGGCTGGCTCTCGGCGCGTCTTCATCGCGCAGGCCATGAGCTCCTGGGAATCGACCCGTTCACCGCGGAGCTGCTCCAGGCCGCGCGGGTCTTCGCAGCCGGTCCACGGTTCGCGCGGGCCGATCCCTTCAGCGCCTCACTGCCAACCGACACGTTCGATGCCGTGGTCTTCGCGGCCAGCCTGCCCTACTTCCCCGACGCCCGCGCCGTGCTGCAGCGCGCGCTTGAGCTGCTTGCGCCCGGCGGCCGGGTGCATGTGCTCGACAGCATGTTGTACGCACGCGCCTCCCATGCTGCGGAAGCGCGCGAACGAAGCGCGCGCTATTACGCTCAACTGGGGCAACCGGCCATGGTCGCGCACTACCATGCCCATCTGCTCCCCGATGTGCTCGACCTGCCGGGCGCGCGCGTGCTGCATGCCCCGGACCGCTGGCCGCGGATCAACCGCTTGCTCGGCCGAGCGTATTCGCCATTCACCCATCTGGCGCTCACCCGAACCGAGTAGCCCCGCGCTTCAATAAGTTCGCGACGTGACCACCGTGCTCCACCGCATCGAACAAGCGCGCCAGGATTGCGAGAAGCTGCTCGCCGTGCTCATCGACCCCGACTTCGGGCAGGACGAGGCACGACTGGAACGCACGGTGCAGCAAGCCTGCATGGCCAAGGCCGACCTGCTCTTCGTGGGAGGCAGCCTGCTCACCTCGGCCGCCTTCGACCATTGCGTGCAACTGGTGCGCCGGTGGAGCGACCGCCCCGTAGTCCTCTTCCCAGGAAGCCCAGCGCAGCTGAGCCGCCATGCCGATGCGGTGCTCTTCCTCTCCCTGATCAGCGGACGCAATCCCGAGTTGCTCATCGGGCATCACGTCACGGCGGCGCCAACCGTGAAGGCCCTGGGGCTGGAGGCGATACCGACGGGCTACATGCTCATCGACGGCGGCAAGCCCACCACCGTGAGCTACGTGAGCCAGACGCTGCCCATCCCGCACGACAAGCCGGGCATCGCCGCGGCCACCGCGCTCGCCGGAGAGCTGCTCGGGCTTCGCGCGATCTACATGGACACCGGCAGCGGTGCCGCACGCAGCGTATCCGCAGCGATGGTGGCCGCGGTACGCGCGCATGTGGACCTGCCCATCATCGTAGGCGGAGGCATCCGCGATGGCGAGACCGCACGCGCGCTCTGCGATGCCGGCGCCGACCTGGTGGTGGTGGGCACCGCGTTCGAGGAAGACCCGGACCTGATCTTCGCGATGAGCGAGGCCGTGCATCGCTGAGCCCTGCCCTATTTTCACCGGCATGCATCGCTGGCTCCTGCTCGTGCTCACGTGCGGCTGCCTGGCCCACGCGCACGGGCAGGGCGATTCGCTGCTGCGCGTTTGGCAGGACGACTCGGAACCGGACAGCGCGCGCCTGAAAGCCGTGCAGATCCTGGCGTGGAAGATGGTCTTCGAGCAACCCGACAGCGGCATGGCCCTGGCACGGGGTCAGCTGCGGCTGGCGCAACGTGCGCGATCGCAGCCGGCGGAGTATGAGGCGCACACCACGCTCGCCGTGGGCAGCAGCATGCGCAGCGACTATTCCGCCGCGTTGGAGCACTTGCGTCGATGCCTGGCGCTGGCCAAGGCCATGCGGGACCCGAAACGCGAGGCCAACGCGTATCGCAACATGAGCAACGTGTACCGCAGCCTGGGGGACCTGCCCATGGCCCTGACCCAGCTGCAGCGGAGTCTGCGCATCGATACGGAGCTGGGCAACAAGGAAGGCCTGGCGGGGACCTACAACAACATGGGCACCATCCAGACCGAGCTGAACAACCACCACGAGGCCTTGGAGCAGTACCGCAAGAGCGCGACGCTCGCCGAGGAGCTCGACAGCGACCGTGGTCGCGCGCAAGCCGCGCTGAACCTGGGCAGCGCGTACCTCAGTCTGGGAGAGCCGGATACCGCGGCGATGCTCTTCGAGCGAGGCCTCGGCCTGTACCGCCGCATGGGCCGCAAACTGGAGCAAGGCATGGCCTTCAACAACCTGGGCCGCGCCTACGGCATGCTCGGCCGTGAGCGTGAGGGCTTCGCCGCGCTGGATTCGGCGGAACGGATACTGAGCGAGATGGGCAGCATGAAGCAGCTCGTGCGCACCTATTGGAACAAAGGCAACCTCTACCTGGAACGGCTTGATGGACGCGCCGCGATCTCCGCCTGCCGCACGGGTGAACGCCTCGCGGCAGAGAATGGATTGCTGCAGCAGCGCGTCGAGTGCCTCCAATGCCTGCACCAGGCCTATCACCTCATGGGTGATGACAAGCAGGCTTACCGCGCCCAAACGGAGTTCATGCTCGTAGAGGATTCGCTCCGCCGCCTGAACAATGGCAAGGAAGTGACACGGATGGAGGTGACGCGCGTCTTCCAGGAGCGCATGCTCGCGGACAGCCTGGCGAACGAGCGGCGCATGCACGAGCAGGAGCTCCAGGCGCAGGAGCAAGTGGCTGCTCAGCGCGAGCAGCGCAACATGGTGCTGTTCGCCGGATTGGGCGCCCTGCTGCTCGCCGGCGGATTGTGGAACCGCTTGCGCTACACGCGGCGTTCACGCGCGGCGATCCAGCGCGAGCAGCAGCGAAGCGAAGGCCTCCTGCTCAACATCCTGCCGAAGCCGATCGCCGAGGAACTGAAGGAGAAAGGCGAGGCCGAGGCGCGCACGCTCGATCAGGTCACCGTGATCTTCACGGATTTCAAGGGTTTCACCAGCATGGCCGAGCGGCTCGGCCCGAAGGAACTGGTGAAGGACATCCACGAGTGCTTCAGCGCGTTCGACCGCATCTGCGAGCGCCATGGCGTGGAGAAGATCAAGACCATCGGCGATGCGTACATGGCAGCGGCAGGGCTTCCCACCCCGAGCACCACACATGCGCTGGATGCCGTTTCGGCCGCGCTGGAGATGCGCGACTTCATCGTACAGGGCATGGAGCAGCGCAAAGCGAAAGGGCTGCCCTACTTCGAGATCCGCATCGGCGTGCATACGGGTCCCGTGGTCGCGGGCATCGTGGGCCTGCGCAAGTTCCAGTACGACATCTGGGGCGATACGGTGAACATCGCGAGCCGGATGGAGAGCAGCGGCGAGCCCGGACGGGTGAATATCAGCGAGGCGACGCATAGCCTGTTGGTTGTCAGTTCACAGTTGTCAGGACCGAAGGCCCAGAGCTCGCCCAGCCTGTCCACTGACAACCAACAACTGACAACTGAATTCACATTCACCCCGCGCGGAATGGTGAAGGCGAAAGGGAAGGGCGAGATGGAGATGTGGTTCGTCGAACTCGCGCCAGGCTGAACGCTACTGCTCCACCGCCAAACGCGCGCGGCTCGTGGTACCGCTCGACAACCATTCAACCGTATACAGCCCGGTTGCCCAACCGGAGAGATCCAGGTCGTAGGTGCCCGACGCCGGAACGGAGCGCGTGAACACAACGACACCACGCACGTCGAGCACGCGGAGCTGGCAAGCGCCGTATCCCGGCGACGCCGTGATCCGCACCGAAGAACGCGCAGGATTCGGCGCCAGCTGAAGGACAGATACAAATCGCTCCGCAACGCTCAAGGCCGCTCCGGTGACCAGGCCCGCGCGCGCTGGTTCCGCGACTGATCCGGCGACCAGCGCAACAGCCTCCTGTTCATCGGCGAGCATGGTCACGGTGGCATCACCGGCCGGATCGCCACCGAGCTCGGCCACGCGCACCATGTAACAGGCGTTGGGCTGCAGCTGCACCCAGAATTCTGGATCGCCGGCGGAAACAAGCGGGCCGCCTTGCGCGACCACTTGCGCCAGGGCATCGGTGATGGACCATACGAGGGAGTCGGGAGCTGCTCCCGCGTTCACGTTCACCTGCACCAGGTACGATGCGGTCGCTTCAGGTGTCGCTCCGATCTCCACCGTGAGCACATTGCCCTCCGGTCCTTCATCGGGCTCGCCATTCACACTGATGATGCGGAACTCCAGCACATCGCCCTCCACCACGCCCGGCACTGCGGGCAACGCGGGTTGGCGCGTCTCCCCTTCCAGGGAAGGAATGGCCAACTGCCAATCGAAGCTGTTCACCATGATCCCGTTCGACCAGGTCTCGACCACGCACGTGCCCATGATGGCCGTGCCCACGTTACGGATCTTCAGCACAGGGGTCCCGGCATCACCGCATGCATAACGCAGGCCCGTGTATTCCACGATGCGCGCATCATACATGTTCTGCGCGGCACAGCCGACGCCAAAGCCCATCAGTACGGAGAGTGTGAACGATCGCATGCCGAGCGGATTAGGTGGGGCCAAGCTACGCGGGTGCTATTGGGCCGGGCAATAGAACCTTGGTTAGGCTCAGAACCTCACCGTAACACCGCCCAGCACGTTCAGCGGAGCCTGCGGATACAGGCCGATCAGCTGCTGCCTTCGGCCTTCCGAGACGTAGCTGTACACCCATCCATTGCTCTCGTACAGCTCGCTGAACAGGTTGCGAGCCGTGAGGTTGAAGTCGATGGCCTTGGTTCCCTTGGCAAGCAGCGTCACATTCATGCGCAAATCATGCACGATGAAGGCATCGAGGCTCCGCTCCAAGCTCATGCTGTTGTCGAGGTATTGTCGGCCCACATGCTTCACCACCCAGGTGAGGTCGGCCTTGCTTTTTGCGCCGGTGTCCCATGCGTGCCAGGTGAACTCGCTGCCCGCGATCAGCGCGGGCGAGAACGCCAGCTCGCTCTCGCCGTGCGCATACACGACCTGGCCGCCGTTGTCCCAATCATCGACATGCTCCACGTAGTTGCGGATGCGGTTGCGGCTGAGTGTGGCATTGGCCCGCCAGGTGAATCGCCGACCGAAGCGCAACGCTGCCATGAGTTCGATGCCCGCCCGGTAGCTGCGCGCCACGTTGGTGCGCAAGGCGGCCCCCACATCGTTGAGCTCGCCGGTGAGCACCAGCTGATCGGTGTAATCCATGAAGTAGCCGTTGATGCCGATGTTCATGCGGGCGGTGCGCCATTCGTAGCCCAGCTCGTAATCCACCAGGCGTTCGCTGCGCGGCCGGCTCTTCGGCGTGGTCTCCTGGAGGTCCTCCCGGTTCGGCTCGCGGTTCGCGACACCCACTGATGCGTAGGCCTTGCCACCCTCGTGCACCCGCCAGAGCACACCCGCCTTGGGATTGAGGAAGGTGTAGGCGACGGACTGCTCCAACGGCACGAGGTCTTGATCGAGCATCAGCAGGGTGTGGCGCACGTTGCGCACCTGCATGTCGGCGTACACATCCAACCCGGTGCGCACGGCGTAGGTGAGCTTGGCGAATGCGTTGGCATCGGTCTTCCGCGCATCCTCATCGTAGTAGCGATCGCGGATGTCAGTGGCACCCGCGTAGCGCGCCCAGATCAGCTCGCCGAAGTGAGCGCCCGTGTAGGCGCTGTAGCTGCCGCCGAGCACCAGCTTGTGCCGACCGATGCCGACCTCGGCGTTCGCATTCACCCCGCTGAGGCTGTTGTCGAGCCAGCGCCTGCGGATGACATCGGTGGCGGTGATGGTATCCGCATCGATCACGGCCGGCGCGATGCCGTAGGTCGCCAGATCATCGTCTTCCCGGAACTGCTCGAAATAGCCCGCGCCGTTCACGCGGAACAAGGTGATGTTGAGCTTGGCGCGTTCGCTCAGCTGTTGATCGAAGAGCAGCTGGTAATGCGCCTGGTCATAGTTGTCCACCTCATTCGCGTAGCTGTACGGATTGAACGTGCGGTTGGTGTCGATCACGTCGATCGGCACGCCGCCCCACGCTTGATACGTGACCTCCTTCCCCCGGAAATGGATGAAGCGCAGGGATCGCTTCGCACCGAGCCATGCGCCCTGCACGAAATAGCTCTTGAGGTCGGCCGTCGCGCGGTCCACGTAGCCATCGGTGCTGATGGAGGAGAGGCGCGCATCGAGGCTGAAGCGCCCGCCGATGATGCCGGTGCCCGCGCCGATGGCGTACCGCTGCGTGTTGTAGGACCCGCCGCTGGCACTCAGCAGACCCCACGGCTCGCGCTTGACCGCCGTGGTGCGCACATTCACGCTGGCACCGAAGGCGGCGGGGCCGTTGGTGCTGGTGCCCACACCGCGCTGCACCTCGATGTCCTCAGCGCTGGTGAGCAGATCGGGCATGTTCACCAGGAAAGCGCCCTGGCTCTCCGAATCGTTGAAGGGCACGCCGTTGACGGTGATATTGGTGCGCGTGCCATCGGTTCCGCGGATTCGCATGTACGTGTACCCCACGCCGACGCCGCCATCGCTGGTGGCCACCACGCTCGGCTGCTGCTCCAGCACGAACGGGAGATCCACGCCCGTGTTGATTTTCTCGATACGCTCCCGGGTGAGGGTGGTTCGCGCGAAGGGCGACCGGTCGCTGGCGCGCAAGGCCGTGACCTCCGCGGCTTGCAAGGCAATGGGATCCACGCGTAAGCGCAGGTCGAGGCTGGTGGCGGTTTCGGCGATGACCAACGCCGTATCCAAGTCGGCGTAGCCCACCATGGAGACCCGCACCCTGTTGATACCGGGCCGCACGCCTTTGATCACGAAGCGGCCTTCGGCATCAGTGGCGCCGCCGAACCCGCGATCATCGCCCACGATCACGTTGGCTCCGATCAGCGGAGTTCCATCGGTGGCGGTGACCCGGCCGGTGAATTGGGCAGAACCATTCGCTGCCCAAAGGAGGCAGCAGAGAGCGAGCAGGTGGCGCATTTTCCTCCGTGTTGGACGGCTTGCACGGAGGCTCCGCTTCGCGGATTGAATCCCTTGGCAGCATTACCTGCCCAGGTTCGTCGGGTATGATCTCAGCTTCGCGCATGGCGGAGCACCCCGTTGCAAGACGGTGCGAAGCTAGGGTCTTCCGGAGGAATCGCCGCCGAGCGCACGAAGCACGTGGTGAACCCGCGCCTGCAGCGAGCCGGCGAGTACCGTATTGGGCCGCTGCTCTACCTGCAACCACTGGCGATACACCTCGAACAAGCGATCGCGGTCGTGCGGGTTCTCGCGGAGCGGATCGGGCTCCCAGGGCATATCCGGCGCGCAGAGCAAGGTGCGATCGTAGCGCGTGCGGCGCATCATGGCGAGCAATTCCTCATCAACCTCTCCATAGCGCTCCTGGCTCCAGATGCAGATCGTGAGGATGTCGGTGTCGCAGATCACCTGATCGGAGGCACGCGCGGCCGTCTCCTCTGCCGCCAGCTGCAAGCGCGCGATCGCGAGCAGATCAGCTTGCTCGTATGGTCTGCCGAGCGCGGTGAGATAGTCTCGCGCGGCCTCCGGAACGAGGGCGCCGCCCAGCAATCGCGCGACCTCCTTCGCCAGCGTGCTCTTGCCGCTGCTTTCGGGCCCGATGATGGCGATGCGCATGAGGTGAGTGGGAGGTCAAAGTAACTTTCCGTGTCATCGCAGGCAGCATACCCGCGCTCCAGCCTGTCATCCGCATAGAACAACCCAATTGCCATGCGCACAATCCATACCCTATTCCTTGTCGCCGCCACCAGCCTCTCGGCCAAGGCGGTATTGCCACCGGACCGTCCCGCCATCTTGCGCGATCACATGCTCGAAGTGAACGCGCAATGGCTCGTTCAGGCGCCCGTGTTCCATGGAGCTGAGACCACCGTGCGTTACACCAATGAAGCCCAGCGCATCAGCACGCATCTGCACCTGGTGCGTGCGCAGCTCAATGAGCGCGCGGTTCGCGGGTTCTCCGATGCTGCCGTGGCCGAGCGCGGCCGCCTGCTGGAACGCTTGGGCGATTACGCCGATGGTGGCCGCTTTCCGCAGAACTACGTGGTGGCGCATCGCAATCCCGTCTTCATCGACCCGCACGGCACGGCCTGCGCAGTGGGCTGGCTCATGATCGAGAGCGGGCACCGCGATCTGGCCGAGCGCATCAGCAGCTCCATGAACCTGGCGTATGTGCTGGACATGCCCGCATCGCCGCTGTGGCCGGAGATCGCGGCCTGGGCGCAGCAGCATGGCTTCACCGCCGATGAGCTCGCTTGGATCCAGCCGGGCTATCCCCCACCGACGCTTTGGGTGCCGATCGCCGGCGGAACGAATGGTCCGGTGGACGTGGCCTTCACCATGGGCAATGGCGACCTGATCATCGCAGGCCAATTCAACGAGGCCGGCGGCGTGCCGTGCAACGGTGCGGCGCGGTGGGATGGAAACACCTTCACCGCCATGGGCAGCTTGCCGGAAGGCACGGTGAACTGCGGCATCGATAACGGCGGGGAACCCGTGATCGGCGGCTCCTTCGTGAATGGCACCGTGGACCTGCTCCGTTGGAACGGAAGCACGTGGGTGCCTGCAACGGTATTCGCGAGTAAGAGTAGCGTGATCACGGCCCTGCACACGGCCGGGGGCGTGCTCTTCGCGGCAGGCGGCCTCTCCGGATTCGCGGGGACGGAATACGCGGTGCGCGCTGAGATCTTCGGAGCATGGAACCCGGTAGGCGGATCGCTCAACGGACCGATCCATGCGCTGGAGCACATGGGGATTGACCTGTACGCTGGTGGTGCGTTCACCGGTGCCTTCTTGAGCACGCAGGATGACCTGATGCATGTGGCGCGGCTTGTGGATGAGGCGTGGCAGCCGGTGGGCAACGGACTCAATGGAAACGTGTACGACCTGCTCACCTACGATGATCATGTTTACGCCACGGGCGACATGGCATCGATGCTCGGCTACTCCTTCGGTCTGGCCCGGACCAACGCCACCGCCTCGGATTGGGAGCAGCTCATGCCCAACATCCAGGACTACATCGCCGTGGGACCCACCGACGCGCCGAGCATCGGCTACGCCATGCTTGAGCATGAAGGGCGCATCTTCATCGCCGGAGCGATCAACTACTTCGAGGTGATGACCATGGGCGATGGGCTCATCGTGTACAACGGCTCGCCTGACGACGTGAATGCCTATTGCTATTTCATGGGCGTCGGCCGTTCCCTGGCGCTGCTGAACGGAGGTGAGCTCGTGCTCGCGGGGGCATCGGACAATTACCACCACGTGATCAGCACCGATATCTCAACGGGGATCCGTGAATCTGGGGAGGTCGTCGAACTGAGCACCACACCCAACCCCACCACCGCGGTGGTGCGGGTCTCCGCTGCCGGTATCGGCTTCGCCAACGCCGATGTGCTGGTGCTGGACGCCGAAGGCCGTCGCGTTGCCCCGGCGCTGGAGCGGCAGGCTGGCGCGCTGCTGATCGATGCTTCCGCGCTGACCACCGGAACATACACGGTACGCATCCGCTCCGACCGGGAACTGGCCACGGCGCGCTTCGTGAAGCTCTGACCCTTCCGATACAAGGGTGCGGCGGCGGTGAGTGCTCACCGCCGCCGCACTTTTCACGGCCAGCGGTGTTCCTTTGGCCGAGCATGGAACGCTGGTACTACCTCGGCCTCGACGCCTTGAGCATCGCCTTCCCGTTGGCCGCCAGTTTCGAGCCGCGGATCGCGTACTGGCGCAAGTGGCGCGGGCTATTCACCGGCATGTTGGTGATGATGGCGGTCTTCATCGCCTGGGATGCGCTCTTCACGGCGCATGGGGTATGGGGCTTCAGCGAGCGCTACACGCTGGGCATTCGTTTCCTCCATCTGCCCTTGGAGGAGTGGCTCTTCTTCATCGCGATCCCGTACTCCTGCGTGTACCTGTACGAGGTGATGCGCTATGCCGTGAAGCGTGATGTGCTCGGCGCCGTCGCCCGTCCGATGAGCGTAGCCCTGATCGCCGTGCTGCTGGTGGTGGGCGTGCTCCACATCCACCGCGTGTACACGGCGGTCACCTTCCTCTCCACCGCTGCGTTGCTCGCCGGGCATGTGATCGCGCGCACGCCATGGCTCGGTCGTTTCTACCTGGGCTATGCCATCAGCCTCATCCCCTTCTTCATCGTGAACGGCATCCTCACCGGCTGGCTGCTCCCCGAGCCGATCGTGTGGTACAACGATGCCGAGAACCTCGGGCTGCGCATGAACACGATCCCCGTCGAGGACAGCATCTATCTGCTGTTCTTCCTGCTGCTGACCATCACGTTCTATGAGCGGCCGCTGAAACGCGACCATGGCTCCGTGGTGGATCAACCTTGAGCGGATCGCCATTCCCTGTTCCACCGCACCAGCGCTGAGACGGAGAGCACCACGTAGATGGCGTAGAGCGCGGCGTACCACCAGAGGCCGAGCAAGACGTAGAGGACGATGGCCACGGCATCGGCCACGATCCAATAGGCCCAGTTCTCCAGGATCTTGCGCGCCAGCATCCAGGTGGCCAGCAGGCTGAAGGCCGTGGCGAAGCCATCGAGGCCGGTGTAGCGCGCGTCGGGCAGCAGCTTCAGCAACAGTGCGAGCGCCAGGCTGAAGAGCCCACCGAGGACGATGATGCCCGCATGGAAGGACACCGGCTGACGCGTGATCGGAAGTTCCTTGCCAGCGCTCCCGCGCCACGACCACCAGCCATACACGCCCATGACCACATAGAAGGCGTTGAGCGCCACCTGCGCGTACACCTGTTGTTCCCTGAAGAGGGCCATGCCCAGCAACGAGGCCCCAATGCCGAAGAGCCAGCCCACACGCTTCTCATAGAGCATGAGGACTGTGTAAGCCAGATTGCCGGCAGCCGCCACGGCTTCGATCAACGTCCAGTTCAACTGAAGGTGGGGAGTTGAAGGTCGGCAAAGGTCGCGGGTTGACTCCAGTGCGTCGACTTCGTCAACACCCAAGCTTCAACCTGCACTACATGCCGCAATTGCAGGCCGGGCTGAAATGGATCTTGGTCTTGGGCAGCAGCTCCTGAATCCGGTCCATCTCGGGCTGCTCGAATTGGATGTTGCGCAGATCCATGAAACGCAAGGCATCCATGCGCTCCATCTCTTCTGGGAAGTCCACCAGGTCGTTGTCCCAGAGATCCATGGAGACCAGCTCGCGCAAGGCTCCGATGCAGCGGGGAAGGCCGGGCAGGGCGTTGCGGCTGAGGTCGAGCCGCTTGAGGCGCCGCCATTTGCAGATGGCCTCGGGGAACTCCGTGAGCTTGTTGCGCGAGGCGCGGAACTCCTGCATGCTGGTGAAATCGCCGAGCCAGGCCGGCAGCGACTTCAGCTTTTTGCCGCTGAGGTCGAGGGCGTTGAGGTTGCGCAGGAGGCGGAGCTCTTCGGGCAGGGTCTTCAGCTTCTTGCCACTGAGATCGAGCCGATAAACGCGATCGGGCTCCGCCAAGGCGCGCTCCAGACTGCGGTACACCTTGGCCGTGTCCAGCTCGGCCTGCGAGAGCACTTGCGCGCGCGCGGCCATGGAGAGCAGTACGAGGGAGAGGAGGAAGAGCGGCCTCATGGCTACCGGTTCAGTCGTTGCAGGGCGATGCGTTTATCGGCGTGGAGCTGATCGCGCAGGGCATCCATGCTCTCGAAGCGCTGATCGGCCCGTATGCGATCGATGAAACGCACGGTGATGGCCTCTCCGTACAGATCGCGGTCCAAGTCGAAGATGTTCACCTCGACATTGCGCTTCAAGCCGCCGCTCACCGTGGGCCGCTCACCGATGTAGAGCATGCCTTGGCGCTCGCCGTCCTTCAAGTGCACGCGCACCGCGTAAACGCCATCACCCGGAATGAGCTTGTAGGGGTCGATGGCTCCGATGTTGGCCGTTGGGTAACCGATGGTGCGCCCCAGCTGATCGCCCTTCACCACCACGCCGCTGAGGGGATAATCATAGCCGAGCAGCTCGCTGACCGATGCCGCGTCGCCGGCCTGCAAGGCCTGCCGGATCTTGGTGCTGCTCACTTTCACGTGATCCACTTCCTGGGCCGGTATCTCCTCCACCTCCACGCCGTACACGTCGCCGAGCCGCCGCAGGAGCATCAGGTCGCCTTCGCGGTTGCGCCCGAAACGGTGGTCGTAGCCGATGACGATGGAACGCACCCCGATGGCGCCCACGAGGAGGTCGCGGACATAATCCACGGCGTGCATGCGCGAGAACTGCCGGCTGAAGGGCACCACGAGCAGGTGATCGAGCCCGGCCTCGGCCAGCAGGGCGCGCTTCTCCTCCTGTGTGCTCAGCAGCTTCAGGTCGTTATCACCGGGGAAGAGCACCATGCGCGGGTGCGGGTGGAAGGTGAAGAGCACGCTCTCCCCCTCCTCCTTGCGGGCCCGGGCGATGAGCCGCTTCAGGATGGCCCGGTGCCCCTTGTGCACCCCGTCGAAGGTGCCCGTGGTGAGCACGGGGCGCTTCACGCCCTTGAAGTCGGCGATGTCGGTATGGACCTGCATCAGGGGCGAAGGTCGGGTATGCCGTGTTGTGGGTTGAAGGATGTTGGGAGTTGTTCCTTCGCTTCGCTCGGAATGACTGATTGGGAGTTGGGGGTCGCGGGTAACAGCGTGCAATGCCACGACCACCGCACCGCATCGGCCCGCAACCCCCAACTCCCAACCCACAGCAACCTCCGCTCCCCATCACAGCTGCCTTCAACACCTGTTCACAAGACCCGTTGGCCCTTGGGCGCGTAAGTCCTACCTTCGCGCCCGCAAAACGGGGCCTGCCCCATATCTACAGCACAACTCGCTCATGGCCAAGCACATCGGAAAGGTCGTCCAGGTCATCGGACCGGTGGTCGACGTACGCTTCGAGTCCGGCAACGACCTGCCGAACATCTACGACGCGCTGCACATCACCCGCGCCGACGGCACGACCCTCGTGCTCGAGACCCAGCAGCTGATAGGTGAGGACACCGTGCGCGCCATCTCCATGGAGAGCACCGACGGCGTGGCCCGCGACACCAAGGTCGAGGGCATGGGCAAGCCCATCAGCATGCCGGTGGGCGATGCCATCAAAGGCCGCCTCTTCAACGTGACGGGCAATGCCATCGATGGCATGAAGACCGTGAGCACGGACAAGAGCTACCCCATCCACCGCGAGGCCCCGAAATTCGAGGAGCTGAGCACCAGCACCGAGGTGCTCTTCACGGGCATCAAGGTCATCGACCTGATCGAGCCTTACGCCAAGGGCGGTAAGATCGGTCTGTTCGGTGGCGCCGGTGTGGGCAAGACGGTGCTGATCCAGGAGCTGATCAACAACATCGCCAAGGGCCATAGCGGCTACAGCGTGTTCGCTGGCGTGGGCGAGCGCACCCGTGAGGGGAACGACCTGCTCCGCGAGATGATCGAGGCCGGCATCATCAAGTACGGCGACGACTTCAAGCACAGCATGGAGGAAGGCGGCTGGGACCTGAACAAGGTGGATTACCAAGGGCTGGAGAGCAGCCAGGCCACCTTCGTGTTCGGGCAGATGAACGAGCCTCCGGGAGCCCGTGCCCGCGTGGCGCTGAGCGGCCTTACCATCGCCGAGTACTTCCGCGATGGCGATGAGCAGAGCGGCGGCCGCGACATCCTCTTCTTCGTGGACAACATCTTCCGCTTCACCCAGGCGGGCTCCGAGGTGAGCGCGCTGCTGGGCCGTATGCCCAGCGCCGTGGGTTACCAGCCCACCCTGGCCACCGAGATGGGCGCCATGCAGGAGCGCATCACCTCCACGAAGCGCGGCTCGATCACCAGCGTGCAGGCCGTGTACGTGCCTGCGGATGACTTGACCGATCCCGCCCCCGCGACCACCTTCGCCCACCTCGATGCCACCACGGTGTTGAGCCGGAAGATCGCCGAGCTCGGAATCTACCCCTCGGTGGACCCCCTCGATTCCACCAGCCGGATCCTCACCCCCGCCATTGTGGGTGATGAGCACTACGACTGCGCCCAGCGCGTGAAGGCCATCCTCCAGCGCTACAAGGAACTGCAGGACATCATCGCCATCCTGGGCATGGACGAGCTGAGCGAGGAGGACAAGATGGCCGTGAACCGCGCCCGTAAGGTGCAGCGCTTCCTGAGCCAGCCCTTCTTCGTGGCCGAGCAATTCACCGGCCTCAAGGGCGTGATGGTGCCGATCGAGGAGACCATCAAGGGCTTCAACATGATCCTGGACGGCGAGATGGACCAGTACCCCGAGACGGCCTTCAACCTGAAGGGCAACATCGAGGACGTGATCGCCGCCGGCAAGAAGATGATGGCCGAGGCTGCCAAGGCCTAAGTCAGTTGAGTGTTGAATGTTGACATGGGTTGAGGGTTGAACAGCCCTCCGGCATGGTCGGATCAACAGCACTCAACCCCCAACATCAATCCCCAAACCTCCGCTGAAATGAGAGTGGAAATAATCACCCCGGACAAGGAGCTCTTCAAGGGCGAGGCGAAAAGCGTAGTGGTGCCCGGCGTTGACGGCAGCATGGGCTTCCTGAACAACCACGCTCCGCTGATCACGGTGCTGAAGGCCGGTGATGTGAAGCTGCGCACCGAGTCCGGCGAGGAGGTATTCCCGGTGAAGGGCGGTGTGGTAGAGGTGATGAACAACACCGTGCTGGTGCTGGCGGAGTAAGTTCCGCGCGGATCATGCAACGCATAGCGGCGCTCAGTGTGGGCGCCGCTCTCGTTTCCGCCCCCACCGAACGAGAAGTGCGGCCAGAATCACCATGAGCCCGACGAGCAGCCACGGCCACCAGGCCCGCTCCGTGGATACCGGTTCCACGTCGCCCACGAGAATCAATCCGGCCCAGTAGTAAGGCTGCCGCAGCTCATCGGATGCGGACTCCAGATAGCCGAGCTTGGCCTTGCGCAACGCCTCATGCTTGGGCATGCCATCGGCGAGGTACTCATAGAAGCGAGCGATGATCTCCGAGGAGGTCTTCTCGTCGATGCTCCAGAGCGACATCACCAGGCTGGGGCAACCGGCATAGGCGAAACTGTAGCCCAAGGAGCGCACACCCTCCCCATCGTTCAGTCCGGTGCCGGTCTCGCAGGCGGTGAGCACGGCCAGCTGCGCGCGCAGGTCGAGCTCGTAGATCTCGTAGGCGTGCAGGTACCCATCGGCATCGGGGTCCGTACCCGGGCCATCCTTGCTGAGCACGAGCCGCGAATACATCGGTGAGGCGGCGTTCATCTCGGCATGCGTGCCCAGGTGGAGGATGCCATACCGTGCGGCCGACGAACGGAATGCAGGCTCCGAGGCCGCGCTGCCGAGCATCAGCTCCGCATGCATGGTGCGCGCGAGGTCTTCGGCCGTGCGCAGGGCGAAGGGTTGCCGCACCAAGCGCAGGAAGCGGCGGTCGAGCAGCGTTGAATCCTTCACACTGGCGAGGTACGCCTGCTTCATTTCGTCCGCGAAGCCGGGTGCCAAGGCCAGTGTTCCGGTGGACCGGCCCTTCACCAGATCGGCGAACTGCACGGCGGTGGTGGCGCTGAGCAGGTAGGCGATCGCATGCCGCTCGATCAGCAGATGGTCCCTGGCACCGCCGCTCGAGGGCCTATCGCTGGGAAGCACCTCGAAGTTGACGATGTGGAGCTCCCCGTCGGGAATGATCAGCAATTCATCGCTGCCGACCAGATCTTTCAAGGGGTCATAGACCATGGAGCCCAAGGAAGCGGCAGCGCGCGCATAGCCGCTCGGGTCACGTGCCGCGATCGCTTCGTGCAGCACCTGCACGGCCGACTTCAATCCTGTAGCCGGGAGCTTCATAAGGCGTGCATCGCTGGCCCCGATGACCAGGGCGTACAGCGCGCTGTCCGTGCGCGCATAGGAGATGATGCGCCGCCCTGGCTTGAGGAGCCGGGTGCGCAGCTCATCGAGCCGGATAGTGGCTTCTCCGTAGCGCAGGCGGTGGTACGCGGGGTACTCGTTCTCCAGCTTCGCAAGGAACCCGGCGTACGCCCGCTCATGCGTCTGGAGCTCGGTGGCCGAGGCGGGATCATCCGCATCCAGGTCCAAGGCGGCGAGCAACTCCTGCTCCTTGGCGAAGATTGAATCCGGCACCCCGGAGAATCGGATGCCGGCGAACGCGTTCAAGCGCTGCTTGAGGAGGATGGTGCGGTCCGCCTCGGAGAGCATGAGGAATCGATCGATCGCCGACTGGTCTCCTGCGGAATAGGCCTCGTATGCGAGATCGATGGCGAGATTGAACAGGCGCTTCTGCGCGCCGATGAGCAGCAGCTTGGATGCCTCGTCGGACATCCCGCGTTTGTTCCGCGCGAGCGTCCGTATCGCCAGATCGATCAAGTCGTTCCAATCCGCCTTCGGCGTGCTGCTCAACCGGCGCTCGGCCACGATGCTGCAGTAAACCGCATCCGGCAACAGGTGGGGCTCTGGGAAGGTCTTCGGCGTGTGGGGTCCAGCGGCCGCTTGGATCCGGTCTTGGAGGATCGACAGCGCGGAGCGCGCATGCTCGCGTGCGGCGATCGCGTCCCCTGCTTGAAGCGCCGTTTCGGCCAAGGCGATATCGACCGTGGCGACCTTGTAGTGCGCGCTGTCGTATGTGCCCACCACGATGCGCCGGGCTTCCAGCAGATCGGCACGGGCCTCGTCGAATCGGTGGAGCTTCGCACGAGAGCGCGCACGGCTCCGGAGCGTTTGGGCGAGGAGTACGTTGGTGCCCGTATCCGACCCTTCGCGACCGGCCCTGATGCTCAGTCCCAGAAGAGAATCGGCACGGCTCGACTCGCCCTTGCGATCGGCGATGTCGCCCAGGCGCGAAGCCGCCCTGATGTATTCCTCGCTCCGTTGCCCGAACCGGTGCTCGCAGGCCTTCAGATAATCCGAGACGTACAATTCCGCCTTCGCGAGGTCGCCCCCATTCATCTCCAGGTCGGCGATGCGATCCTTCACGGCCAACAGCTGCGGGTCATCCGGTTCGAGCACGCTGCTCCTGTCGCGGTACGCCATGTCCAGCAGCTCCCGCGCACGTCCGAAATCGCCGAGCTCATAGTAGATCGTGGCCAGGTTGAGGTAGGTGCGCGAGCGGTTCACGATGGCCTCATCACGCGTGAACTGATCGGTGGTGGTGGCGATCACGTGATCGCTTCCGCGCAGGCTAGCCTGATAGTAATTGCCGGCGCGCGTGAGGTCGCCGGCGCTTTGCCAGAGCACGCCGAGATTGCCGTACGCGGTGACCCGGCGCACGAACAGGGCCTCCTCGGCACCGTCTCCGAGAACCTCCAAGGCCTTCATGTACTGGGACTCCGCATCGCGGATGCGGCCCAGGTGCCAGTACGCCGCACCAACCGCTGTGTACGACTCCGCCACTTGCGAGGGTGGCACCGTATCGGCCTTCTGGTATTCCGCTATGGCGGCAAGCGCCCACTTCGCGGAGTTCCGATGCTGGCCCAGCATGCTATAGTCGAAGGCCAGGTACTGACGGGCCCTTCCGCGTTGGCTGTACGGGATGTCCCCATCGCCGTCCGCCACGACGACCGCGATCGAATCGACGCGCGCGCATTGCTTCACATCGCCCGCTTCGTAGTAGATCCAACTCAGGTCGAAGAGGGCTTCCAGCTCGTGCGAGGCGATGCCGCGCTCCTTCACCAGCCCATGCACGCGCTCCGCAGCGGCGATGCCCGCCGCTGCATCGTGCAGCTTGCGATGCGCCCGTCCGTACTTGTAGAGGTATCGATGCAGCGAATCCGCATAGGTCGTGGCAGGCGCTGCGGCGATCTGCGCCTCCACCTCGCGGATCATCTCCGCGTAGCGCTCCTGCTCGTACAAGGCCGCGATGCGCGCATGACGCTCATCCATGTGATCGCCCTGCTGGCCCCGCAGGCTCGCGGAGCCGATGATTACGGCGAACACAAGCAGGACTCGCATCAGCGCTTCAGTTCATTGAGGATCGCGGCTGCCTCCGCTTCCTTCCGAGGCAGGCCGGAGAGGTCAACAGCGGCTGCGCCTTGGAGATCACCGACACGGATATAGGAAAGGAAGAGGAACCAAGCGGCGCGATCATCGAATACGGACGCGCTATCGGAAGCGAGCCCGGCCAATTGCGCGATGGCGGCCTCGGCATCGCCCTGCGCGAGCGCGGAGGAGGCGATGTAGAAGCGCAATGTGTCATTCATCGGGTCGGACTGCAGCAAGGCCGACCATTTCGAACGTGCATCGGCGAAATGGCCTTCCTTGTAAGAGACCATGGCATCGGCGAACACGGGGTCATCGGTGGCCCCCATGGTCACGGGCAGACCGGGATCGGCCTCGAAGTGCGCCGCGAAAAGCCGCTCGTGGGCGGGCTCACGTCCGAACCACAGCAGGGCGCCCACGATGAGCAGGGCGATGGCTGCGGCATAGGCGAGAAGCTGCCTACGGGAGAGAGCGCCGTGCCCCGTGCCGCTCTCCTCGGCAGCGATGCGCTTCATCACGCGATCGATGCCCCCGAGCTCCACGGCGCGGATGTTCTCGCGCTCGAGCTCCACTTCCTGGCGCAGCGCCGTATCGCTCTCCATCCGCTCCTCGAACTCCGCGCGCTGGTGCGCATTCATGCGATCAAGGATGTACGCCTCGATCGACTCGAACATCGCCTTATCCATTGCCCCTTGGTTCATGATGCGTTGTTCTCTTCACCCATGATGGACCGCCGAAACGCGCGCAGCTTCATCATGCACCGGTACTTGATGGTGCGGATGCTCTCCTCCTCGACACCCATGGCCGCCGCGATGGTGGCGAGGTCCTTGCGCTCGAAGTAGAACTGGTCGAGCACCGCGCGGCACCGGTCGTCGAGCTTGTCGTACACCCCGCGCAGCCGTGCGAGGCGCTCATCGATGTCGTCGTGCTCATCGACGCGCTGATCGAGCTCGCGCTGGTCATGCACCACCTTCATGTGCCTGTTCGCTGCGGACCGGAGCACGTCCAGCCATTTGTTCTTCGCCACCTGATAGAGGAAACCGCCGGGATCCGCCGCCGGGTTGATCCGACCCTCCTTCGCGCTGAGCCAAAGCACCGCGACGGCCTCCTGGAAGACATCCTCCGCGTCGCTGGCCGTTCCGCTGTTCTGCAGCACGTAGCGCTTCACCGCCGGGTAGCTCTCCTTGTAGAGCGCTCGTAAGGTGACGGCGTCGTTGCGACGCAGGCCTTGGAACCACGCCGGCTCCGTGGCGATGTGCGTTTGGCGCTCCACAGGGTGGGGAGAGGAACGCACGATAATACGGCGAAAGGAGGTGCGGATGCATGCTGCCCAGTTCTTCAACCTATCGAGGACATCAGCCCAATGTGAACAACGATGGACGGTGGTTCGCCTTCGTTCACGATCCGCCCCCTTCCTCGATACGGTTGAAATCGAACCCCATGCGAGCCCGTATCGGTACCCTGGTGATCAACATCGTGGCCGTGTGCGCCATGTCCACGGCACAGGTGCCCACCCTCGTGAAGGACATCAACCCCACCGGCAATTCCGGGGCTGGCCTCTTCACCTGCTTCAACGGCACGGTGTATTTCAGTGCCAACGATGGCGTGAACGGCGTTGAGCTCTGGAAGACCGACGGAACGGAACCCGGAACAGTACTGGTGAAGGACATCAATCCGGGCTCGGGCAGCAGCGCTCCTCGGGACTTCATGCCACTGAATGGCGTGCTGCATTTCATCGTGACCGGCGCTGGCATGGAGTCGGAATTGTGGCGTACGGACGGAACCGAGAGCGGCACCCAGCTCGTGCTGAGCAGGACCGATGTCACCGGGCTGCTGGAATGGATCACGTTCGCGGCGTTACCTGGTACCGGACCGGGCGGCGCCGACCTCATCTTCTTCCGCGGATACGATACCGACCACGGGCGCGAGCTGTGGAGCACGGATGGCACCGCAGCCGGCACGCAGCTGTTCATGGACATCAACCCCGGCACCGCGAACAGCAGTTTCCAGAGTCCGATGTCGCACGATGGACAGCTGTACTTCACCGCCAATGACGGGGTCAATGGTTCCGAGCCGTGGGTGAGCGATGGCACCGTGGCTGGCACGCACCTGATCGCGGAGACCATTCCGGGACCAAGCAGCTCAGGCACCTCGCCCACCTCATACCGGGCGGCAGGCGGACTGGTCTTCTTTCGGGCGGGCACCTCGGCCACGGGGGACGAGCTCTGGGCCACGGACGGCACGGTACCGGGCACGGGAGTGGTGCGCGACATCTATCCTGGCATCAATTCCAGCCTGCCCTCCAATCTGATCGAGCACAACGATCAGTTGCATTTCCGCGCATTCCCCACCGCGGGTGCTGGAAGTGCTCGGATCTACCAGAGCGATGGCACGCTGGAGGGCACGGTACCCCTGCCGCTGTTGGGATACTCGAATCCTGACAACCTCTGCAGCCATGCGGGCCAGATCTACTTCACGGGAATCGGTGCCACCACCTATGCCCAGTTGTGGCGCACGGACGGGACGGAGGCCGGGACCAACGAGATCACCTTCCCCGGCAGCGACGTGACCTCTCCCTTCTCCAGCTCCGCACCGATGCTCAGCTGCGATGGCCGGCTGTTCTTCTGCGCGAACTACCTGACCTCCATCGGCCAGGAACTCTACACGCTGGATCTCTCGACCGGCACGGAAGAGGTCGAGCGCGAGGGGGCCTTGATCTATCCGAATCCGGTGACGGATCAGCTTCATGTTCAGCTAGTCCGCGCCGGCGACGCGCGGCTCCTTGACCCAAGTGGACGTCTGGTGCGCGCGATGCGACTTGTCGCTGGTCCGAACACGGTGGAGATGGGCGGCCTCGCCCCGGGTGCTTACATCCTGGTAACCGGATCGAGCACGCTCCGGGTCATGAAGCGCTGAATCCAATAGTCGGGGCGTCCGCTCGAATAGTGATCCGCTCACCCGGGGAGATGCCTCGTTCACAATCCGTCACGCTCACCGATGATGCCTTGACCCCTACACCTACCCCATAACCCAGACCCTCCCATGCGTACCCTGTCACTCGCATACGCTCTGGCAATCACCTTTTCCGTATTGGCCGGAACGCCTCCTCCACCGTTCTTAACAGGCCAACATTCGGCAGCCCCCATCGGCTTCGAGGAGAACAAAGGCCAGGTGCGCACCGTGGAAGGCGAAGCCGCTCCCTTCGTGCGCTACCGCTTGAGCCAGGGGAACACGCAGATCTTCCTGCTGGGGAATGGAATAGCGTACCAGTTCGAGCGCACGCACCTTCCGGATGGGTATGTCGATGCCCTGAAGGATGGTCTGACAAAGGACATGCAGGCGCCTCGTGTGGAAACCGGCCGAATGGACGTTATGCTGGAGGGAGCGGCGCTCTTCCCGCGCATCACCGCCGAAGGGCGCAGCACGGACCACACCAACTACTACGCCGACGATGTGTTCGACGTGCACGCGTATACCAAGGTGACGCATCACGATGTGTACCCGGGCATCGACTGGGTGGTGTACACGACGGAGGAAGGCATCAAACAGGATTTCGTGGTGCGCCCGGGTGCGGACCCTTCAATGATCCGCATGCGCCATAGCGATCACGAAGAGCTCTACGTCGATGCCGACGGCAGCCTTGTGCATGGCAACAGCATGGGACGTTTCACGGAACATGCTCCCGTGAGTTTCCAGGATGGGAAGGAGATCACTACCCGATTCGTTGTAGAGGGCAATGAGGTGCGCTTCGCGCTCGGGGCATACGATCGGACGAAGGAACTGGTTATCGACCCGCAGCGCCTCTGGGGCACCTACTACGGCGGAACGGGCATTGATTACGGTTGGTCGTGCACGACCGATGCCAGCGGCAACGTGTACATGGCGGGTTTCACGCAGTCCACGAATGCCATCGCCGCCAGTGGTCATCAAAACATCTATGCGGGGGCTACGGATGCCTTTCTCGTGAAGTTCAGCTCCAGCGGAACGCGCCTATGGGGCACCTATTACGGAGGGGATGGCCAAGACCTCGCATACGGTTGCGTTGCGGACGCCAGCGGGAACATATACCTGGCAGGTACCACGAACTCCACCTCGGGGATCTCAAGCGGGGGGCACCAGGATACTTACGCCGGAGGTGATGATGACGGCTTTCTGGTGAAGTTCAACGCCAGTGGCACCCGGCTCTGGGCAACGTACTACGGCGGGCCAAGCAGCGACCGCGCCTTCCATTGCGATGTTGACCCGACAGGGAACGTGTTCCTGTCAGGTGAATCGACATCAACGACCGGCATCGCGGCGAACGGACATCAGAACACGTTCGGTGGAGGCGCGAATGATGATGCCTTCCTGGTGAAGTTCAGCCCGGGCGGCACCCGGCTCTGGGCAACGTACTACGGCGGTAGCGGACTGGACACGGGCGAAGCCGGGGGCGTTGATGCTGATGGAAACGTCTACATCGCCGGCTGGACCGAATCATCCACAGGCATAGCCAGCGGTGGGCACCAGAACACCTATGCCGGAGGCGGTGATGCTTATCTGGCCAAGTTCACACCGAACGGAACGCGCGTCTGGGGGACCTACTACGGGTCAAGTGCGTTCGACCGCGGCTTCCGTTGCGGCGTTGAAGCCAATGGGAACGTCTTCCTCATCGGTGAGACAAGTTCCACGACAGGGATCGCAACGGGTGGTCATCAGAACACCTACGGCGGTGGGTCCGCGGATGCCTTCATCGCGAAGTTCGACCCGGATGGCAGTCGGCTTTGGGGGTCTTACTATGGCGGAAGCGGCGCGGAACTGGGCTATTCCTGTGTAGTGGACGCGAGCGGGAATTCATACATGGCCGGTTACACCACGTCCACCAGCAACATCGCGAGCAACGGACACCAGAACACGTATGGCGGAGGCACGGCGGATGCGTTCCTGGTGAAGTTCAGTCCAAGTGGTGGTCGAGTCTGGGGCACCTACTATGGTGGGTCGGGTATTGAAGGCGGTCCGCACGATGGCTTCTATACCAACATCACCGTGCAATGCGCTGTGGATCTCACGGGCAATGTTTACCTCAGCGGTACAACGAACTCGACCTCCGGAATACAATCCGGGAGTCATCAAACCGCGCTGGATGGCGAGTTCGACGCCTTCCTCGTCAAGTTCGAGGACCGTTCAATCACAACCGGTGCTGTCGTCGGTCCCATTTGCACGGCGCAAGCCGTCAGCGTGCCGTTCACAGTTTCGGGTGCGTTCAACGGAGGCAACACCTTCACCGCGCAGCTTTCCAACGCATCGGGCAGCTTCGCGAGCCCGGTGAGCATCGGCACCCTGAGTGGGACCACGAACGGTATCATCAACGCGAGCATTCCGATCGGAACCGCTCCAGGAACGGGTTATCGGATCCGTGTGGTGGGCAACAGCCCCGTTGTGGACGGATCGGACAACGGCACGAACCTGACGATCAATGATGCCTCGACCAGTTGCGCGTGCTCGGAAGTGACCGAGTTGGAACCGAACAACAGTGTGGTGACGGTCAGTGCGCTGCCTAACAACACACCCACCAGCGGTATCGTTGGCCCCTGTTCACTTCCGGACAATACTCCGGACTTCTTCGGCTTCACCACTGCCACACAGGGCGTGCTCACGGTGCAGTACTGCATGTCCAATACGGGACCCGACCCGCTACAGGTGACCTGCCGCCTGCTCAACAGCACAGGCACCCAGCTGGCCAGCTCCAGCCACACAGCTGGCGCGAACAATGTGACGAGCAGCAGCCCGTTCTTCCACATCTGCCTCGGCGCAGGTTCATACCGGATCGCCATCGACAACCCGAGCACAGACTACTGCACCAATTACACGCTCACGTATTCCATCGAAGAGCCGGTCTTCGGCAACGACCCCGAACCGAACGACGCCATCGGGGCCAGCGCGACGCCGGTAGCGCACGACACGTATAGTGAGGGCCGCATCGGCTTCCTTGGCGAAGCACCCTATGACTACTTCAGCTTCACCCCGCCGACCAACGGTGTGCTGAACATCGAGGTGCAGGCCGAACACGTCCAGGTAACCGGTGACCCTCTCGTGGTGGATCTGATCGACCACCTCGGCACCTTGATCCAATCATGGGACGTGTATCCCGGCGATTTCTCGGCGGTATCGACCACCAACCTGAGCATCCCGTGCAGGAGCACCGTCGCCCCCTACTACATCCGCATGAGTTCCACGGAATGCGGCATCTCCTACCAATGGAAGTACACCATGTCGCCGCCGCTCTTCGCTGCAGACCTTGAGCCGAACAACAGCGTTCCCGGCACCGCCGTGGAGCACGATACCTACGCCGACGGCCAGTTGCAGTTCGACGGCGAGGGCACTTACGACTACTTCAACATCGTACCGCCCACCAGCGGGGTGATGAGCATCGAGGTGCAGGCCGAGCATGTCGGTGGAAGCACTGGCACGATGGAAATGGCCCTGTGCAATTCCGCTGGCACGGCGATCCAGACTTGGACCGTGGATGTGGGTGCCAACAGCACAGCCACGACAACGACCGTGAGCATACCCTGCCGCAGCGGCACCACGAACTACAACGTGCGCTTCGCGAGCACCACCTGCGGCATCTCCTACCGCTGGAAGTACGTGATGGCCGCGCCGCTCTTCACCAATGACGTGGAGCCGAACAATGATGTGAACGGCGATATCGAGGACTACAACACCTGGTACGAAGGCCAGGTGGGCTTCGACAACCCTGCCGACGTTGACATCTTCACCATCGACCCGCCGAACAGCGGGATCATGCACATCGCGGTGGAAGCCGAGCACACCGGCGTGAACCCCGGTACCGTAAACGTTGCGTTGCTGAGCGAAGCAGGAACCGTGATCCAATCCTGGGACATGGTCGCAGGCGCCAATGGGGTCATGGAGGACTCGCTCGTTAATGTGATCTGCCGCAGTGGCGCGGTGAACTACAACCTGCGTTTCACCCCAGTGACCTGCGGTGTCTCCTATCGCTGGAAGTACACCATGACGGCACCGCACTTCGCCGATGACGCAGAACCGAACAACAGCGCGCCGGGCATCTCGCTGGCGTACGACACCTTCACCGAAGGTCAGGTGCAATTCGATGGCGACACCTATGACTACTACACGATCACGCCACTGACGAACGGCGTGATGAACTTCAGCGTGGAAGCTGAGCATGTGGGGGCAACCACCGGCGCCATGGAACTGGCGTTGCTGAACTCAGCTGGAACGGTGATCCAGACCTGGCCCCTGAGCGTGGGTGCGAACGGCGTCCCGCAGGCGTCGGCCGTGAGCATCACCTGCCGGAGCACTGTGAACCCCTACCGCGTGCGGATCACCTCCAGCACCTGCGGGGTCTCCTACCGTTTCAAATACACGATGATCGCGCCGCTCTTCGCGGTGGATGCGGAGCCGAACAACACCCAGCCAGGCACGGCCCTGGCAGTGGACACCTACACAGAGGGGCATATCGCCTTCGATGCGGAGAACGCTTACGACATCTACCGTATCGAGCAATCGGCCAATGGACGTGTGAACGTGGAATTGCAGGCCGAGCATGCCGGTGACACCCCAGGCATCATGACTGTTACGCTTCTCAGCACAACGGGGACCACGGTCCACACATGGAGCTTCCCGGTAGGAGCCAACGGTGTACCCGTGACCACCATTCTCAACCGTACTTGCCTGAGCGCTCCGGCGTCCTATGATCTCCGGCTGTCCTCCTCCGTCTGCGGCGCGTCTTACAAGCTGAAGTACACTGTCACGTCAGTCGCTTTCGCCAACGACATCGAGCCGAACAACGCGTACAACCAGTCCACCTTCCTCCCGGAGACACAGACCGCCCAAGGACAGTTGAATTATCCAGGGCAGGATAACAACGATCATTACCGCGGGAATATCAGCAGCGATGGGGTGCTGAACCTGCTGCTCGAAGCGGAACATACCGGCCCGGAGACGAACGCCACCATGACCGTGGAGCTCTACCTCAGCGTTGGCACCGTGTTGCAGACGTGGACAGCACCCATCGGTGCGAACGGGGTCCCGATCAGCAGCGTGCTGAACAGGCCGTGCCTAGGGGAAGGTGTGAACTACTACTTCCGCCTCAGCTCCAGTATCTGCGGCACGTCGTACCGCATCAGTTACACCGTTACCCCACCGCTCTTCCCGAACGATGCGGAGCCGAACAACAACGGAGGCGGCGCGGGCGGTCCTCTCGTTGCGCACGATACCTACCAGGACGGTCACTTGCAGTTCGATGGGAACACCACCACCGATCAGTTCAACATCATACCCCCGATCAACGGAACGATGCAATTCGAGGTCCAGGCGGAGCATGTCGGAGCAACCGACGGTTCCATCGAACTGCGACTGTACAACACGGTGGGCGGCACCATACAGTTCTGGAACCTTCCGGTCGGGGCGAACGGCTCGCCGATCACAAGCATCGTCAGCATTCCTTGCATCGGCAACACCACGGACTACGATGTGCGCCTCGCGTCTTCCACATGCGGGGTGAGCTACCGCTGGAAGTACACGATGATCGCGCCTCTCTTCGCGAACGACGCCGAGCCGAACAGCACATTCGGTGGCAGCACCGAGGCACATGACACCTGGTATGAAGGGCAGATCGCGCATGGCACAACCGACCCGGACATCTACAACCTGATCCCTCCCATCAACGGTATCATGAACATCGAGCTTCAGGCCGAGCACCCTGGAGCTACTGAGGGAGACGTGTGGATGATCCTTTACACCACCACGGGCGGTATCATCCAGTCCTGGAGCATGCCCGTGGGCCCGAATGGCGCACCCATCGATACGGTGGTGCGCATTACCTGCCTCGCGAACACCACCGATTATGATCTGGCCTTCTACGGCAATACCTGCGGCGTCTCGTACCGCTGGAAGTATTGGATGACAGCGCCTGTTTTCGCTCCTGACGCGGAACCGAACAACGGCAATTCGACGGCTATTCCAATGAACCTGAACAACGCAGCGCAGGAGGGCAACGTGGGCTTCCATGGCCAGACCGATGACGACCTGTACTTCTTCACGCATTCCGGCGGTCCCTGGTCCGTGACGTTGAGTGCCGAACATGCGGGGCAGGGCGAGGGCTCCTTGTTCCTGACCGTGCGGACCCTCCCTGGCACCACGGTCGGCGCGTTCAGTGTTCCGGCTGGCGGCTCATCGGCCCCGCTGACGAATACGTTCACGATTCCCTCGCTCGGCGCGGCCGCATACCGTCTCTACATCAGTGATGTGACCTGCGGGGTGAGTTATCGCATCCATTGCTACGACGATGACAACGATGGCACTTGCAACGCGAATGACGTTTGCGCCGGTGGCCCTGAGCCCGGCACGCCCTGCGATGATGGTGACCCGGGCACGATCAATGATGTGATCACCAGCGGTTGCAGCTGCGCCGGAACGCCTGCCACGGTGAGCGTGCCAGTGCGCGTGATGCTCGAAGGGCCCTACGTTGCGGACAATGGACTGATGAGCGATGCGCTCCGCAGCCTTCCAGCGTTCCCGCTCATGGATCCGTACCCTGGTCTTGGGTACGCGCATGCCGGAGGCGGGAATGGCGGAAGCGTCTCCCCGGCCGTCCTCGCCGTGATCGGCAGCGATGCCATCGTGGATTGGGTGGTGGTCGAACTACGCAGCCCGGTAGCGCCGGCAACGGTGGTGGCCAGCCGCAGTGCGTTGCTCCAACGGGATGGTGACGTGGTGGAGCTCGACGGCCTCACGCCTGTTGCCTTCAACGTGAGCAGCGGCCTGTACCATGTGGCGGTGCGCCACCGGAACCACCTTGGTGCTATGACGAAGGATCCGGTGATGGTAAGCGCTGGAACGACACTTCTGGACTTCTCCGTTCCGGAGCAGGACACCTATGGCGTGGATGCGCGGAAGAGCATCTCCGGAAGCTTCCCAGCGCACGTGCTCTGGAGCGGGGACGTGAGCTTCGATGGAGTTATCCGTTACGTGGGCGAGGACAACGACCGCGACCCCATTCTGGTGGTAATCGGTGGAAACGTGCCTACGAATACCGTCGCTGGGGTGTACTCGGCTGCCGATTGCGATCTCGATGGCATGGTGAAGTACGTAGGCGATGGCAATGACCGTGATCCAATCCTGGTGAACATCGGAGGCAGCGTGCCGACGAACACCCGGTCGGAACAGTTGCCATGAGCGCTCCTTGTCGTGAACCGTGCATTTCAGTGTGGTCCGTAACGGAAGTCGGTGCTCCACACAAGCAGTCGCACAGCTCGAACGCCTTGCTCATCAGGGCTTTGCACAGGCACAATCCGCACAGGTGTTCACAATCATGGATGCTCGCCGATATCAGACAGATAGAGCCTTCCCACTCACCAAACCCCTACCCATGAGAAGTCACTCTCCTTTCATACAGCGCCTCCTTTTCGGCTTGGTCGCCTTAGTACCCTTGTCAGTATCGGCCCAAACCGAGGTGGAGCCCAACAATAGCACGGTGCAGGCAACGCCCGTGACCTACAACACGGCTATGGCCGGCAGCACGGGGGCATGCTCCCCGACGGACAACTCGGTGGACTACTTCAGCTTCACGCCGCCCGACCAAGGGGTGCTGCGCGTGCAGACGGCCATGAGCACCACGGGCGGCACACCGCTCAGTGTAACGGTGCAGCTGCGCAACAGTTCCGGCTCATTGATCGAAACGTGGACGGCGACCGCCGGTGCGAACAACACAGCGGTGAACGAGACCTTCACGCACTTGTGCACGGGCCTGGGTGTGTACTACATCACCGTGAACAACCCGAGCACGACCGAATGCACGAATTACTCAATCACCTATGACGTGCTGCCGCCCTTGTATGGTGCTGACGCGGAACCGAACAATTCCAGTGTGCAGGCAGCGGATACCATGGCGGCGGGAGCGGACCATGACGGTAGAATCGATTTCCGCTACGGTGATGCCACGGATTACTGCCGGATCCTGGCACCCAACGATGGTGTGATGACCGTTGCGGTGAGTGCGGAGCACGCAGGAGGAGCGGCGGGCACGATGACGCTGCGCCTGCGCAACAACTCCACCGGCACAGTGGAGACTTGGACCGTTAATGTCGGTCCTGGCGGAGCGCCATCGGCCAACACCTTCACGCACTACTGCACAGGAACAGAGCAGGTCTATTACCTCAGCTTCGAGAGCCCATCGGACTGTGGTACCAGTTATCGCTGGAGCTACACCGTTCAGCAGCCGTTCCATGCTGATGACGCTGAGCCGAACCAGAGCACGGTACAGGCGATCCTGGCCAGCGCGGGGTCGGACCATGACGGACGCTTGAGCTTCGACTACGACAACAACCTGGATTACTACCGGCTGCAAGCCCCGAACGATGGTGTCTTGACCATGAACATCCAGGCAGAGCATGCCGGGGTCAGCGCGGGCACCTTCACGGCCCGTTTGCGCAATTCCTCTGGCGCCACGATCGATACCTGGATGGTGAACATCGGTGCGGGTGGCGCAGCGCAGCTGAACACCTTCACGCACCGCTGCACCGGCACGGAGCAGGTGTACTACCTGAGCATGGAGACGCCCGATGTATGCGGCGTATCCTATCGCTTCACCTACACGGTCGCAGAGCCGCTCTATGCGGATGATGCAGAGCCGAACGAGAGCACCGTGCAGGCGATCGTGGCAAGCGCTGGCACGGACTATGACGGACGGCTGAGCTTCGATTACGACAACACCACGGACTACTACCGCTTGCAAGCCCCGAACGACGGCGTGATCACCGTGAACATCAGCGCGGAGCATTCGGCGGCCGATGCGGGCACCCTGATGGCGCGTCTGCGAAACAGCAGTGGGTCCCAGCTGATGGCCTGGACGGTGAACATCGGCCCCAATGGGGTGGCGCAGTCCAATACCTTCACACGGAACTGCACGGGTACCGAACAGGTCTATTACTTGAACCTTGACGGAGCGAGCGTGTGCGGCGCGTCCTACCGTTTCAACTACTCCGTGGACGCACCGGTCTTCGCGGACGATACCGAGCCGAACAACTCGACGGTACAGGCGCTGTTGATCGACCTGAATGCCTCCGCCGTGCCCGGCCGCGTGAACTTCGAGTACGACAACACCTCGGATTATTTCAAGGTGGACCATCCCGGAGGCATCCTTACCGTTGACATTGCTGCTGAGAACGCAGGTGCGGCGGGTCTGATGACCGTGCACATCAGGAATTCGGCGGGAAGCGCGCTCGCCACCAACAGCGCCGCTGCGGTGGGCGCCAATGGTGTGCCCGCCACCAGCACCACGGCCACCGGTACTTCCGTTGCAGCCGGCACCTACTACATAGAGGTTGTCAGCACAGCGGTCTGCGGCGTGAGCTATTCTCTGAACTGCTACGATGATGACAACGATGGTACCTGCAACGCCTTCGACCTGTGTCCGGGCGGACCTGAGCCAGGAACACCTTGCGACGATGGCGATGCCTGCACGATCAATGATATCATCGGCGCCGGCTGCTCCTGCGCGGGAACGTTTCAGGATAGCGATAACGACGGCACCTGCGATGCCAACGACCTCTGCCCGGGCGGACCGGAGCCCGGAACGGCGTGTGACGACCTCAATGCCTGCACCATCGGCGATGTGATCCAGAGCGATTGCTCCTGCGCCGGCACCTTCCAGGACAGCGACAACGATGGGGTGTGCGATGCCAACGACCTCTGCCCCGGTGGACCTGAACCCGGCACCGCCTGCGACGATGGGGATCCCCTCACCTCTGGTGATGTCATCCAACTAGACTGCTCCTGCGCGGGCGAGCTGCCCTGCACGCCAGGCGCCACCTGCGACGATGGCGATGCCTGCACGACCAACGATGTGTACGACGGTGCGTGCAACTGCGCCGGCACCTTCCAGGACAGCGACAACGATGGGGTGTGCGACTCGGATGACAGCTGCCCGAACGTCACCGGCCAGATCGGGTCGCCTTGCAACGATGGTAACCCGAACACCGAGAACGACATGCTCGATGCGAGTTGCCAATGCATGGGCACGCCGATCGGCGGCGGCTGCCAGTTCAACGAGGCCTCTCTTGAGATCGAGACCGATGGCGTGAGCACCACCCTTTGGGAAGTGCGCGTGCAAGGCACCGATGCCCTGGTGGCCAGCGGCGGTCAGCTCTACCCCGAGGGCGTCTTCAACGAGAGCATCTGCCTGCCCGATGGCTGCTACTACCTGGTGGTGACCGATGATGGCGGCGATGGCATCACAGGCGGCGGCTACGTGCTGCGCGATGAGGCCGACCAGCGCATCATCGACAACGCCGGCAACTTCAGCAGCGGCAGTATCAGCCAGATCGCCAATGGACTGGGCTTCTGCCTTCCCCTGGGCTCCGACCGCCTGATCAGCAACAACTGCGACAAGTCCGATTGGACCCCGACCGACTACGTGGTGGCCAACGACAACCCGGCCGTGACCGCCCAGTACGGCGTGAGCAACGCCACCAGCGGTTACCAGCTCTGGTGGTACAACCCCAATGGCGGCTACAGCTTCCGCCGCTACCAGAGCCACAGCACCAGCAACGGCCTGGCCGTGAGCGCCACGCGCGCCTGCCACTTCCGGGTGAACGGCTGGAGCGGCAACCAGCTGCAGGAGAACGTGCTCTACAACGTGCGGGTGCGCAGCCGTGTGGCCGGCACCTTCAACGAGTTCGGACCGGCCTGCCGCTTCATCCTCAATCCGCTGCGCGCCCAGTGCCCGCTCACGCACCTCAACAACACCGCGGGCAACCAGTACTTCAGCTGCGGCGCCACGCGCGAATGGGGCAATGGCAATTACGTATCGGCACAGCCCACCAAGCGGATCCTACCCGGCGGTGGTACCCAGAACGCCAACCTGTACCAGTTCCGCTTCCGCTTGCAGGAAGAGACCTTTGAGGTGATCCGCACCTCCGGCACCTACCATCTGCAGTTGAACTGGATCACTTCTCCCCTGATGCCCGGCGCGACTTACTTGGTGGACGTGCGCGCCAGCTTCGACAACGGCGCCACCTGGTGCAGCGACTTCATCCAGCCCAGCCTCGATCCCTGGGGCCCGGTCTGCACCCTCACCATCGCCGGTGGAGCCATGAACAGCCTGAACCTGGCGCACGAGGGCACCGAGCCCGCACGCTCCGCTCAGCTGAGCATGTACCCCAACCCCAATCGCGGCGATCAGCTCTTCATCAACCTCACGCAGGTTGAGGATGGCGTGAACACCGTGAGCGTCGATATCTACGACGGCTTCGGCAAGCGTGTGGCCACCCGCACCATCGCGGTGCAAGATGGCTTCGTGAACACGGTGCTGGAACTGAACGGCGAGCTCGCCACGGGCATGTACCTGGTGAACATCACCGCCGGCAGCACGCTGCACACCGAGCGACTGGTTATCCAGCCGTAAGGCATAGGCTCTCCTGAGGCGCGGCCCCCATCGGAAACGGTGGGGGCTTCGTCATCGCCTAAACAGTCCGCTCACCGAACATTCACGTAGTCCATTAGCCTTGATGAAACCGGCCGAAGATGTGCGGCGGCGGCGGGTGCGGAGCTGCAAGACCTGGAATCCATTATTCCCCGTTACCCTAGATTGCCCGCCCATGCATCCCCATTCTCCACGGTGGCTCATCATGGGTCTCCTGTCCCCACTCCTCATCTGTCCGATGGAGGCGCAGGTGGATATTGATTCCCTGCGGAGCATAGCTGAGGATCAATCGAATCCAGACAGTATCCGCTTCACAGCCTGCTTCGACCTGATCTGGGAGGGATACCTGTTCTCCCAGCCAGATTCGGCCTACAACCTGGCGAGGGATCTCCAACGGAACGCTCGAAGCGAAGGCAACCTGGTATTCGAGGCACGTGCCAGCGAGCTTCTCGCCGCTACCTGGTATGTGCGCGGTGATCTCCGGACCGCGTTGATGCACTACGATACGGCACTGACCCTGCACAAACGGAACGGCGACAAGGACGGAATAGCCGATGTGATGACGAACATGGCCGGAATGCGGGCCTTCCTCGGTGAGCGGAGCGAAGCGCTCAGGTTGTATGAGGAGGGCCTGCGCATCCATGAGTCCCTCCACGACAGTACGAGTATCGCCAATGACCTTAATGCCATGGCGACGATCCGCATGGCGCTCGGCGACCACGCATTGGCCTCTGAGCTGCTCGTCCGTAGCCTGCGCATACAGGAATTGCTCGGGAATGATCGTGGCGTTGCGACAGGATACGCCAACATGGGAGCGCTCTTGAATGCGCAAGGCGATCACGGGCAGGCGTTGCTGCATTACCGAAAGGCCCTACATGTGGCCGAAGAGCTGCACGACCGGCACATGATGGGCAAGGATCTCGAGGAGATCGGTTCGTGCCTGCTTCATCTGGGTGACACGGTAGGTGCTAAGGAACATTTCGAACGAAGCCTGGAGCTCCGCCAAGCCTTGGGCGATCATCATGGCATGGTCAACGTGCGATCGCGCATCGCCGAGGTGCTTTTCCAGCAAGGAGAGTATGCAGAGGCCCGGGCGCTCTTCGACACCAGCATACGAATGGCCAGGGCGAACGACCTGCCCTGGGGTCTGGGCACTGCCCTCGTTGGCAAAGCAAAGCTCCAATTGGCGACCGGCGAGCCCACTGCTGCGCTTCATACAACGATCGAGGCAGAGCGGGCGGCGCTGGAGGCGGAGGAACTGAGCCTGCTGCGCGACGCCGCGGAGCTGCGCTATCAGGTGCTCAAGCGGTTGGGGCGTTGGGCAGAATCACTAGCCGCCCATGAGCATCTGGTCCAGCTGAACGACAGCATCATGGCGGAGGAGAACCAGCGCGCCGTGCTGCGCGATGAATACAGATACCATTACGAGAAGCAAGCATACACGGACAGCATTACCCATGTCATGGACCTCGCGGACGCTAGCGCGCAGCATCAGGAGAAGATGCTCCAAGCGCGTTCCCGACTGTTTCTCGCGCTATCCGGCGGGCTTGTCCTCGTGGTCATATTGTTCGGGTTCTGGCTGAGAGCCCGTTTGCTGAAGCGGACCAACGCCGCACTGGTCGAGGCTCAGAACATGCTCGTGGAAAGCGAACGCCGACGAGAGGCGGCGGAAGTGCGCGCACGCATCGCTCGCGACGTGCATGATCAACTCGGCAGTGATCTGACCAAGTTGGTCATGCTGGGCGGCGAGGTAAGGGCCACTGCAACGCATGATCCGGCACTTGCCGAGCATGCAGGCGACATCGAACGCATCGCCAGCGAGGCGAATCGATCGCTGGGTGACATTGTATGGGCCATCGACCCTAACCACGATACGCTCGCAGGGCTCGTGGAGCGTGTCCGCGCGCACGCGGCGCGCATGCTCGGCAATGGACCAGCCGAATACAGCATCGATTGTGAGCACGAAGGCGCTGACCTGGCCATCGACCCCACGATCACCAGGGACATCTATCTCATGTTCCGTGAGACCCTGAACAACGCGATCAAATATGCCCGCGCCAGCAGGATACAGGTGTTCTGCCGGACGAACGGGAAGCAAGTCCTCCTCGAGGTGCTCGACGACGGGGTCGGATTCGCCGCTGCTCAGGCTCCTTCCGGTCGTGGGCTTGCCAACATGCGCGAGCGTGCGCGGCGCATCGGAGCCGACCTGAGCATGAAAGGGGACCGGGGGACCTGCGTGCGCTTGGTCCTTGTGCTTCCATGAACGGATCGAAGGCTGCGGATTATCTTGCTTCCATGGAAGTGCTGCGGGTGGCCATCGTCGATGACGATGAAGCGACGATGGAGTATTTGTGCAGACGGATCGAACGTGCCGAGGGCATGCGCGTCATGGGCACCTTCGCTTCCGGTGATGACCTTCTTCGCTCACTGTCCGAATTGAAGGCCGATGTGGTTCTGATGGATATCAACCTGCCCGGCACGAGCGGCGTGGATTGCGTGCGCGAGGCCAGGCTGATCAGACCGGATCTGCAGTTCCTCATGCTCACGGTCTTCATGAACCCAGCTTACATCTTCGAAGCCTTGCGTGCCGGGGCGACAGGTTATCTCCTGAAGAGCACACCGGCCGAGGAACTGATCGATGCCATTCGTGACCTTCACCGCGGAGGATCCCCCATGAGCAGCGCGATCGCGCGCATGGTGGTGAACAGCTTTCAGCAAGAGGCGGCACAGCCCATCCAGGACGGGCTCTTGAGTGCACGGGAGCGGGAGGTCCTGGACGGGCTTGCCGCTGGCCTGAAATACAAAGAGATCGCAGAGAAAGCAGGGCTCAGCACCGAGACCGTGCGTGTCCATGTCCGCAGGATCTACAGCAAGCTGCAGGTGCGTGGCCGAATGGAGGCGGTGCGGAAGGTGTTTCCAAAGAACCGCTGAGCTTCCCCTGCTGGCTTCACGCCTTGGTCATATTAACCCGAAAGGGTTATTGCTCGCTCCCGGGAGAACGCATCTATTCGTTCATCGGTGCGGTGGCTCTCACCATCCAAGCGAGGCCACGGCATTCATTTTCCTTCTGTCGAAACGCGAACACGAACATCGATCACGCTCATGAGGATCCCTTTCACCTACAGAGTGCTCATTCTTATACTGTCCCTTGGCGGGCCCGGTTTTTTGAATGCCCAGCTCGGATCACAGGAACCCATCCCCTGGTCCCGCTTGGGAGCCGCAGCCACTGAGGCATACACCGGCGACGCGGTCGGCATCGCACCTACTTCAGAGGGTGTTCACCTACGCTCTGGTTTCCAGAAGCTGGCCGGCACCGTTACGGACCAAGGCCTGATACTGATCTCCACGGTCGCCCCGGCGAGGGATCTGCGGTTGACCGCGTCGGCTTTCGGCCGCGGCAACTCCTTGAACGTGCTCTCGCTCCGCGGTACCGTGACCAGCGATGACGCAACGGCACGTTTCATTCGCCCCGCGCTTACAGAGGAGTATTCCGTGAGCGTGGACGGCGTGCGACAGGATTTCATTCTGGACACGCGCCCTGCTGGCGATGGTGAATTGCTCGTGCATCTGGCCCTACAAGGCGCTGTGGCCACACAAGGCCTCGAAGGCACCGTGCTGACAATGGACGGTTCAGGGCGGGAGCTGGCCTATGGCCGGTTGCTTGTTACTGACGCCATTGGTCAGCAATTGATGGCCGTGATGGACGTCGTGGATGAGCATGAGATCGTCATCCGTGTTCATGATGCAAGCGCGACCTATCCCATCAGGATCGACCCGACCTTCAGCGATGCGAACTGGGTGAGCATGAACTCGGGCCTGCCCGGCGCCAATGGATTGGTCCAAGCCATCGCCATCGACTCGAACGGCGACCTGTACATCGGAGGTACGTTCACCTTCGTCGGGAACGTGCCTGCGAACCAGATCGCCAAATGGGATGGCACCTCATGGTCCGCGTTGGGCGTTGGCGTGGCATGGGGTGTTCAGCCTGGAACGGTGAGCTCACTATTGGCCAATGGCACGGATATATACGTGGGCGGCACTTTCACTACGGCGGGCGGCATCACGGTGAATCACATCGCCAAATGGGATGGCGCGAATTGGTCCGCGCTGGGCTCCGGCCTCAATGGCCAACAGGCACTGGCCATGGCCTGGATGGGGTCCGAGTTGATCGTGGGTGGTGGGTTCCTCTCTGCGGGTGGCGTGGCCAATACCAGCAGGCTGGCAAAGTGGAACGGGACCACGTGGTCGTCGCTTGGTGTGGGTACTACGGATAGCAATGTGCAGGCGTTGCTCGTGGATGGGACCGACTTGTATGTAGCCGGTGGATTCACCACGCTCGTGGGCTTTCCCGCCAACCGAATAGCGAAATGGGATGGGAGCACATGGTCCTCCTTGGGCACCGGAATGAACGGCCAAGTGCTTTCCTTGGCGAAGAACGGTACGGACCTCTATGCCGGAGGTGGCTTCACGACAGCCGGTGGAACCACCGCGTTCTACATCGCGAAGTGGAACGGGGGCAGCTGGTCCGCACTGAGCGGTGGTGGTATGAACGCCGCGGTGTGGGCGCTGGCCTTCCACGGGTCCTACCTCTATGCGGGCGGGCAGTTCACCGCTCCGGCCCTGAATCTGGCCCGATGGAACGGCACGGCCTGGTCCGCAGTGGGTGGCAGCACCAATGGGCAGGTGCGTGCTCTCACGCTGTACGGTGGCGACCTATACATCGGCGGTGCCTTCAACATCGTCACCGGCACCACCGCGAACTACATCGCCAGGTACGATGGCAGCACCATTACCGCGTTCGGCACAGGGATCAACACCAGCGTGGTGGCGCTCGCGCATGACGGTACGGACCTGTACGTCGGCGGTGCCTTCACCCAAGCCGGTGGCGTGGCTGCGCCGTATGTGGCCAAGTGGGATGGAAGCTCCTGGTCCGCCCTTGGCGCAGGTATGAACGGAACGGTGTATGTGCTGACATTCATCGGTGGGGACCTTTACGCGGGAGGGGATTTCACTACCGCAGGCGGTGCACCGGCGAACCGCATCGCCAAGTGGAACGGAAGCAGTTGGACCGGCTTGGGCACCGGAACGAACGGTCGTGTGCGTGCCATCGCCCCCTTCGGTCCGGACATCATCGTAGGTGGCGAATTCACATCGGCCGGTGGCTTGGCCAACACGGGTTACATAGCCAAGTGGACCGGTGCCGCGTGGAACGTGATGGCCACTGGAGTGAATGGAAATGTGCTCGCATTGCACCCTTCGGGTGCGGACCTGTACGCTGGCGGTGATTTCACGACCATGAGCGGTGTGTCCGCAAGCAAAGTGGCCAAATGGAACGGGAGCAGTTGGTCGGCACTGGGGATCGGGCTCACCAGCACCGTCACTTCGCTGGCCACCATTGGCACGGAACTTTTCGCCGGCGGAGCTTTCACCCTGGTGGGCCCGCCGTTCATCACCACCAATCGCGTTGCGAAGTGGGATGGTTCAGCGTGGTCGGCTTTGGGTACGGCATTGAACAATACTGTAAGGTCGCTCGCGGTGCATGGCACGGACCTCATCGCAGTAGGGGATTTCACCACGGCCGGCGGAGCTCCGGCGAACAGGGTGGCGAAATGGAACGGCTCGGCTTGGTCTGCTTTCGGCAGCGGCGTGGATAATAACGTGAATCGCGTGATCGTGGTGGGCGATGACATGTATGTCGGAGGCAACTTCCTGCATGCCGGTGGACAGGTCTCTCCCTGGCTCGCGCGCGGGATCCTTGGTCCCGACTCCGATGGCGATGGGACAGTTGATGAATTGGATGACTGTCCGTTCGCCGTGGATGGCATCGCGGACTTCGACGCGAACACCTGCGCGTGCAACCTGGGCTACTACGCCACCATCACGGATATCGACGGGAACGACGTGATCACCGCATGCACGATCTGCCCACCCGGCTATTTCTGCGCCGATGGCCTCAGCTCGCAGCCCTGTCCTGCAGGTTCGTTCTCAGCGACAAGTGGCCAGCAGGCCTGTCAGCTATGCGCCGTCAACACCTACAACCCGACCATCGCTCAGACCGAATGCCTGGCCTGCCCCAACGGCGAGATCAGTGACGTGGGTGCCACGGAATGCACTCCGGATCTGACCTGCATCACCGATTTGGATATCATCTTCCAGCCCGACGGCGTGAGCGACATCGGATGGGAGCTGCGTCAGCAGGGATCGGATATTCTGGTGCAGAGCGGCAACGGCGTGTACCCAGCCAGCCCCGGCTACAGCCTGGCCACCTGCCTGCCCGATGGCTGCTTCTACCTCGTGGTGACCGATGACGGCGGCGACGGCATCACGGGCGGCGGTTACCAGCTGCGCGTGAACAGCAGCGGCCGCCTGATCGACAACCTGCGCGATGCCTTCGGCAACGGCGGCTTCACCACGGGCAGCGTGAGCCAGGTGGCCAACGGCGAGGGCTTCTGCCTGCCCCTGGGCCAGGACCGCCTGATCTTCACCAGCTGCGACAAGCTCGATTGGAAGACCGGTCCGTGCGGTGGCGAGTACGTAGTGGCCAACGACAACGACGCCGTTACGGCCCAGTATGGCGTGAACGATGCCACGAGCGGCTACCAGTTGTGGTGGTTCGATCCGAATGGCGGGTATAGCTTCCGCCGCTTCCAGAGCCATAGCACCAACAATGGCCTGCCGGTGAGCGCCACGCGTGCCTGCGGCTTCCGCCTGAACAACTGGAGCGGCAACCAGCTCGCACAAGGCGTGCTGTACAACGTGAAGGTACGCGGCCGCGTGAACGGCACCTTCCTGCCCTGGGGCCCGGCCTGCCGACTGATGCTGGATGACGCCGCTGCGCAATGCCCGCGCACCAAGCTCATGGACATCCCCGGCAACCAGTTCCTGAGCTGCGGCGCAACCCGCCCGGTGGCCAACAACGCATACGTGCACGCCCGTTCAGTGCGCCGCATGCAGGGCAACTGCACCTACCTCAACGCCAACCGCTACCAGTTCCGCTTCCGCATCATCGCCGAGAACTTCGTGCTCGTGAAGACCAGCGCCACCGGGCAGTACTTCGTGAACACCTT
Source organism: Flavobacteriales bacterium (assembly GCA_020635725.1). Lineage (GTDB taxonomy): Bacteria > Bacteroidota > Bacteroidia > Flavobacteriales_F > PHOS-HE28 > PHOS-HE28. The sequence goes on along the minus strand of JACJZF010000003.1, from coordinate 252,432 downwards.
GGGCCTGGCTTGCGGCAAGACCTATGAAGTGGATGTGCGCGCGAGCTTCGACAACGGCGCTACCTGGTGCGATGCGAGCGGCGCGGGCCTGAACGATCCCGCTTGGGGCGATGTGTGCCTGCTCACCACCAGCAACTGCCTCACGGGAGGCGGCCAGAGCATCGCGCTGCAGGGCAACGGCGTGAATGGTACGCTCGCCATGTACCCCAATCCCAACCGCGGCGACCAGCTCTTCATCAACCTTACCCAGGTTGAGGATGGCGTGAACACCGTGAGCGCCGATATCTACGACGGCTTCGGCAAGCGCGTAGCGGCCCGCACCATCGCGGTAACCGACGGCTATCTGAACACGGTGCTGGAACTGAACGGCGAGCTCGCCACGGGCATGTACCTGGTGAACATCACCGCAGGCGGCACGGTGCACACCGAGCGACTGGTGATTCAGCCCTGAGCAATAGAACGCATGCGTGGAAGCCCTGGCCCAGGCCGGGGCTTCCTGCGTCCGACCGGTAGCTTCGCGCCGTGCCCATCGACAGCGACCAGCGCCACAGCCCCCGCGTCCTCTTCTTCGATGGCGTGTGCGGCCTGTGCAACCGGCTCGTTGACCATCTACTGCGCGCTGATCGCAATGGCGTGCTGCGCTTCGCACCATTGCAAGGAAGCACCGCGAAGGAGCTGCTGCCCGCGGACCAGATCACCCATATGCAGACCCTGATTTACCAGCGCCACGGGAAGATGCTGCAGCGCTCCGATGCCGCCTTGCAGGCATTGATCGATCTTGGCGGATGGCGCAGGGCCTACCGCGCGCTCTTCCTCATCCCCCGCTTCGTGCGGGATGCCGTATACGATTTGATCGCACGCAACCGGTACCGCTTGTTCGGCAAGCGCGATGCCTGCCGGATACCGACGGCCGCCGAGCGCGAGCGCTTCCTGCCGTGATCACATGAACGGTCGAGCAGATGGGCCTCCGGGATAGGAGCCCATCGCGCCGCGAATACCTTCGCCACCCACATGCTTCAACTCGAAGGACTCACCAAGCGGTTCGGCGATTTCGTCGCGCTCGACCACGTGACCATGGAGGTGCCCTCGGGCCAGGTATTCGGGCTGTTGGGGCCCAACGGCGCGGGCAAGACCACGCTCATCCGCATCATCACCCGGATCACCGGGCCAGATGAGGGACGCGTGATGCTCGATGGCCACGAGATGGGCCTGAACGATGTGGCGCGCATGGGCTACCTGCCCGAGGAGCGCGGCCTGTACAAGAAGATGAAGGTGGGCGAACAGGCCCTCTACCTCGCGCAGCTCAAGGGCTTGAAGAGGACCGATGCGCAGCAACGGCTCAAAGCCTGGTTCGAGCGCTGGGACATGGGCGGCTGGTGGAACAAGAAGGTGGAGGAGCTCAGCAAAGGCATGGCGCAGAAGGTGCAGTTCATCACCACCGTGCTGCACGAACCCCGATTGCTGATCCTGGATGAGCCCTTCAGCGGCTTCGACCCCATCAACGCCGAGCTGATCCGGGCGGAGATCCTGCGACTGCGCGATGCAGGCGTCACCGTGATGCTCAGCACCCACAGCATGCCCAGCGTCGAGGAGCTCTGCGACCACATCGGGCTGATCGATCGCTCCCGGCTGATGCTGCACGGCAACGTGCGCGAGATCCGCCGTCGCTACTCCGACAACACCTACCGCATCGAGTTCAAGGGCAACCGGGTCGCACTGGCGAACGCGCTGGCCTTCACCGGAGAGCTGCTCGATGCCGAAGAGAACGGCGAATACAGCCATGCCCGCATCCGCCTCGGCAAGGGCTCCAAGCTGAACGATGTGCTACGCCAGCTGCTGCCCACCATCGAAGTGCACGGCGTGCAGGAGGAAGTGCCGCGCATGCACGACATCTTCATCCGGGTGGTGAGTGAACGGGCGCCGGAGACCGTTTCACCGGGCATGACCGAATAGGCGGCATCAACCCGTCATTGCGAGGCTCCGCGAAGCAACAACCCTCAACCCGCTCAACCCGCAACTCCTCACATGAGCAAGATCCGACTCATCATCTGGCGCGAGTTCATCACGCGCGTGCGGAAACGCAGCTTCCTCATCATGACGATCCTCGGCCCGGTGCTCATCACCGGCGCGATCCTGGGCATGGCCTGGATCGGCGCGCAGGAGGCCACCGACCACCAGGTGCTCGTGGTGGATCCCGAAGGCGTGATCGGCCGCAAGCTCGAGGACGGCAAGCACGTGAGTTTCTTCGTGGATGGGCACCAATGGTCCGACAGCGCATTCCAGTCCAGCCCGTTCACCGTGCGCATCAACCTCTTGCCCGGGGTGCTCAACGACCCGCATGCCGACCTCTACTACAAGTCGCTGCCGAGCGAGTTCATCATGAACCATATCCGCGGGCAGCTGGACAAGAGCATCGAGCTCGCGCGGCTCCAACAGGCCAACATCGACCCGGAGGCCTTCGAGCGCGTGCGCAAGCCGCTTGACATCAAATCGTTCGACATCGAGGACGTCAATCAGGAATCCTTCGCGCAGGAACGGTCCGTCATCGGTTTCTTCTTCGGCTACTTCATGTTCATCTTCATCTTCATGTACGGCGTGCAGGTGATGCGCGGCGTCATGGAGGAGAAGCAGAACCGCATCGTGGAAGTGCTGATCAGCAGCGTGAAGCCCTTCCAGCTGATGATGGGCAAGATCGTGGGCGTGGCCATGGTGGGCTTCACGCAGTTCATCCTGTGGATCGGCATCACCGCCGTGATGGTGATCATAGGGCTCGCGGTGTTCGCCAGCTCGCAGTACGACCCCGCCGCCTTGGCCGAGAACGGCATGACCGCGCAGGTGCAGAATCAACTCTTGCAGCAACAGGCCGCACGTGCAGAGGCGGTGGACAGCGACAAGGTGCTCGCGATGATCGAACAGGTGAACGTGCCCATGGTGCTGGCCGTCTTCGCCTTCTTCTTCGTGGGCGGCTACTTGCTCTACAGCTCGTTGCTGGCCGCCATCGGCAGCGCGGTCGATAGCGAGACGGACACGCAGCAGTTCATGTTCCCCGTGACCGTGCCCATGATCATCGCCATCTTCATCGCGCAGCTCGGCGTGCTCAATCCAGAGAGCCCCGCCGTGCTCTGGGGGAGCATGATCCCGCTCACCAGCCCGATCGTGATGATGGTGCGCGTGGTGATGGGCACCGTGCCGCTCTGGCAGCTGCTCTTGAGCATGGCTTTGCTCGTGGCCACCTTCATCGGCAGCGTGTGGCTCGCAGGGCGCATCTATCGCACGGGCATCCTCATGTATGGCAAGAAGGTGTCGTGGAAGGAGCTCGGGCGCTGGCTGATGTACAAAGGCTGAGATCATGTGGCCGGGATTCCATGTGCTCATGGGGCCATGATTCCATGTGTCCATGTGGCCATGATTTCATGTGCTCATGTGGCCATGATTCCAGGTGCTCATGTGACCATGATTCCATGTGCTCGTGGGGCCATGGCCGTGATTGATGATATTGGTTTGGTCACATGGAACCATAGCCACATGGAATCATGAATGAGCGTGTCATGCGTTCGGCGATCATCGATCTCGGCACGAACACCTTCAACCTGCTCGTATTCGAGAAGAGGGAGGACGGCCTGTGCGTAGTGCATAGCGCGGAGCTTCCTGTCTTCCTGGGCAGAGGCGGTATAGAGCAAGGCTTGATCTCCGATGAGGCTTTCGAACGCGGCATGGATGCCTTGCGCCGGCACAAGCGGAAAGCAGAATCGCTGGGCGCGCTGCGGATCAAGGGTTTCGGCACCTCCATGCTGCGCAACGCGCGGAACGCCGACCGGTTCGTGCAGCGAGTGAAGGATGAACTCGGGATCGTGATCTCGGTCATCCCCGGCGAGCAGGAAGCAGAATTGATACTGGCTGGCGTGCGGCAAGCGATTCCCTTCGGCACGCAGCCGGCCCTGGTGATGGACATCGGCGGTGGCAGCATCGAGTTCATCCTCGCCACCGACAAGGCGCTCATGTGGAAACGCAGCTTCGAGCTCGGCGTGACGCGATTGCGCGAGCGCATCCCGATCTCCGACCCCATCACCGTGGACGAGGAAGCCCGCATCGCGCAGCACCTCGACGACCGCCTCGAAGCGCTTTACGCCGTTGTCGAGCGACAAGAGCCGCACGTGCTCATCGGCAGCGCGGGCAGCTTCGATTCGCTCGCGCGCATCGTCATGGCCGAACGCGGCGCCGAGCTCCCGGATGAGGTCCTGGGCCTGCGATTCACCGCCCTTGAATACGACGCGCTGAAGGACCGTTTGCTACGCCTGCCCCGCGCGGAACGCCTGCTCGTTCCGGGGCTTCCAGAGCACCGTGTGGATACCCTGCCATACGCCCTCATCGCCATTGATCGCGTGCTGCTCGCAGGAGGCATTCGGGAATTAGCCTGGAGCCGCTATGCGCTGAAGGAAGGCGCCGCGGCCACCTTCGGCTGACGGTATCTTCCCCGCGATGAAGAGGCCCCACCACCGCCTGATGCGGCAATTGCCCATTCCGAGCTCCGCAGACAGGGAGGCATCGGAATACCGGCGCGCGCGCAAACTGAAGGCGATCCGCATCGCCATGCGCCGCCGCATCAAGGACGCGGTGTTCATGACGCTGGGTGTATTCAGCGCCGCTTTCGGGCTGGAGGGCTTCCTCATCCCCAACGGCTTCATCGACGGCGGCGCCACGGGCATCGCCCTGCTCACCGTGCGGCTCGCCGGGCTCCCGCTCCCCGTGCTGCTGCTGTTGATCAACGCGCCCTTCATCTACCTGGCCTTCCGCAACATCGGGAAGGAATTCGCGCTGAAGACCGCCATCGCGATCGCGGCGCTCGCGCTGGTGACCGCTACGGTCCACTTCCCTGATGTGACGCACGACAAGCTGCTGGTGGCCGTCTTCGGCGGCTTCTTCCTCGGCGCGGGCATCGGCATGGCGGTGCGCGGCGGCAGCGTGATCGACGGTACTGAGGTGGTAGCACTGGCGGTGAGCCGCAAGCTGGGCGTCACCATCGGAGACGTGGTGATGGTGATCAACGTGCTCATCTTCGGCGCGGCCGCCCTGCTCGTGGACACCGAGACCGCGCTCTACGCCATGATCACCTACCTGGCCGCGAGCAAGACCGTCGACTTCGTGATCGAGGGCATCGAGGAATACACCGGCATCACCATCATCAGCCCGCACAGCGATGAGATCCGCCACATGATCACCCATGTGATGGGCCGCGGCCTCACCGTGTACATGGGCAAGCGCGGCTACGGCAAGACCGGCCACAGCTTCGATACCGAGATCGTGTACTGCGTGATCACGCGCCTGGAGATCAGCAAGCTCCTCACCGAGATCGAGAAGATCGACCCCAACGCCTTCGTGGTGATGAGCGCGGTGAAGGACACCCGCGGCGGCATCATCAAGAAGCGGCCACTGAAGCACTAGGCCTTATGGCAGCTGCTGCGTGCGTGTCGCTGTTGGAACCGAACCACCGACAGTGGTGAGGATGAAGTCTCGGTCGTTCCCGTTTCCGACATATTGAACCCGCCCATCCATGTTCACATCCAGCGGGCTGTACACATTGCTCACCACGTTGGTGGGCGTATTGCCGCCGATGGCCACGAGCAGCGGATCACGGTCGTTGTTCATGCCGACGTATTTCACCACACCGTCGGAATTGGCATCACCGGGCCATAGGACCGTGGTGCCCTGCACGTTGTCCTGTGCATTCGTTCCCCAGGTGGGTATGCCGGGAGCGGTGAAGTCGATGGTCGTAGTCGTGGAGGAGAGCACGACCGGCGAAGCGGTCATCACCCCCAAGTGGTTGCGGTGGCGGATGGACACATGGTAACTCCCAGCAGCCACATTGAAGATGACCGGTGAGGTTCCATCCGCGGAGACGACATCGCCATCGCGTTGCACCAGGACGCTGCGGCTCGCGATCCGCACGCTCGCGTCGGAAGCATCGCGCAATTCGACCAGCACCCAATCGGTGATCGCGTCCGGACCGGCAATGGTGAGGACGGAAGGTGGGATCATCTCGCCTCCGCCTCCGCCGACATGGGCGTAACCCGCAGCGGAAAAGGGTTCCGTGAGAGGTAACAGTGAAGCAGCTCGGAGCGCATCCGTCATCGATCCACTGCCCACGACGTATGGTCCACCGAGCAACACCCGGGGTGCGATGGGAATACCGGGCTCCGCATCGGCGAACAGGCGTGCGAGTCCGTTCCGACCCTGGCCATCAACGGATCTGAAGTAGCCCCCGAGAAGCAGATCACCATCCGGTGTGAACGCGATCGCTTGGACCGGATAATCGGGTCCTGTACCAGCTTGAAAGGACAGGTCGTCAGACCCATCGGTGTTCAACCGCGCGATATTGTTCGCGCGCCAGGGAGACAATAACGGGTTGAGCAGACCACCGACGATCACCTTGCCATCGGACTGCAACGCGAGCGCGTACACGGTGCCGTTCACCCAAGGGGAATAATCGAACGTTGGATCGACCGCCCCGGATGGCAGCAGCCGACACAGCCTTCCGTATGCACCATTCGCATTGTGATAAGCGCCCACCACGAGTTTCCCATCGGGTTGCAGAACCATCGCGTTCACGATGGAGAGGATGCTTGTTCCGCAAACGAAGGTGGGGTCCTGGGTCCCATCCGCGTTCAAGCGCACGATGCGTGCGGGAACCCCATTGTAGTTCAGGAAGTATCCTCCGACGATCATCCGGCCATCGGGCTGAAGGGCAATGCACCGGATGTCGTTCTCGCCAGCACCGATACCGGGATCGAAACCGCCGTCCAGGCTCCCATCCACATTCAACCGCAAGATGCGTGAACGTGGAACACCGTTGAACTGCGTGAACGCCCCGGTGAGCAACATCTTGCCATCGGGCTGCACCACGATACGCGTGACCGTACCATTGAGATACTGGCCTGGGTCCCACCCCATATCGAGCGAGCCATCGGGCAGCAAGCGCAGGACATTGGTCCGCGCAACACCATTGTACCCGGAGAAGGAACCGCCGAGAAGAACGCGCCCCTGCTGGTCCGCGGCGACGCAATGCACGATGCCAGCGACACCTGTGCCGCTCGAGAAGCCAGGGTCCTGGTTCCCATCGGGGTCGAGCCGGAGCACGCTGTTCCGCCGCGTGTTGTTGAAATGGCTGAACCATCCCCCGACGATGATGTCACCATCGGGCAGCACGAGAAGATCCCGGGCACCGCCCCCCACCGTGAATTGCAGCCCGGGCATGTTGAACTGGTGGTCAAGCTCACCCGTTGCGCTCAGGCAAGCGAAGTGATTCCTGAGGAAGCCCTGTACCGAGGTGAACGCCCCTGCGATATGAATACGTCCGGAGGCATCAAGCGCGATGCCACGAATGACGGTGTTCGCCCCACCGAGGGGGTCGAAGGAGCTATCGAGCGAGCCGTCCGGATCTAAACGCACGATCCTGCCCCGGGCCACCCCATTGTACGCGTCGAATCCGCCCACGACCAGGATCCGCTGGGACGCATCCAGGAGAACTTCTTCCGGGTAAAATCCAACGGCTGGGAAGGTGAATCCGGATCCGACTTGGAACGTGGCGTCCAAGGTGCCATCCGCGTACAGTCTTGCGATGCCGTTCCGCGACTGCCCGCCTACATGCGTGAAGTCTCCGCAAATGATGATCCGTCCATCGGCTTGCGTGGTAGCGGAACGGACACCCCCACCGGTGATCGCGTCAGGCACGAACAGCGTATCCACCGAGCCGTCCGGATGCAGGCGCGCCAGACATTGCCGGGGTATGCTATCCACCAGTTCAAAGGCCCCGTATGCCAACGCGGAATTATCGGGCAGCGCGTGGTAACCGCCCGGCCCGCCGGGCTCAAAGCCATACCCCACATCGAAGTTCGGATCAATCGTGCCGTCCGGCAGGAAGGCGTATCGATCCGCCAGAATCCTGCCATCGGGCCGAAGCGCCGGTCGGCCGGTAGCATGGCCGGCATAACCGGCGAAGGAGGGGTCGACCTGGCCATTGCTGTGGAAGCGCAGCAGACCCTTCGGGGCCAGCCCTCCATAGGAGCGCGCGAAACCGGCCACCACCACCTTGCCATCGGGCATCAGCAGCACGTGATGCGGCAGCTGGGTATCCGTGCCGCCGGGGTTGGGTTCAAGATTATCGAACGAAAGGTCGAGCGAACCATCCGGATATACGCGGAACATGTTGGTCCGAGAGTGGCCCGCGGTCATGTTGCACTGCCCCACCATCACGATGCGTCCATCGGGCTGGACCGCGATGTCGTTGACCGATGGCACGGTCCCGTTCCAGAAACCATAGTCCGCTGTGTTGAACGACGGATCATTGCTGCCGGCCTGCTGTGCGAGGCAAGCAGGCGACAGGGCGATGGCGCAGATCAGGATGTTCCTCACGGCAATTGCTGTGTTCGTGTCGCTGTTGGGACCGAACCACCGACAGTGGTGAGGCTGAAGTCTCGGTCGTTCCCGTTTCCGACATATTGAACCCGCCCATCCATGTTCACATCCAGCGGGCTGTACACGTTGCTCACCACGTTGGTGGGCGTATTGCCACCGATGGCCACGAGCAGCGGATCACGGTCGTTGTCGGCACCGATGTAGCGGATGGTGCCATCTGCAACGGCATCACCCGGCCAGAGGCATTGCACGCCACCCATTGCTGTTTGCGGGGCGGAGCCATACGCGTTGCCAGCCCTGAAATTCACCCGTTCCGGAACCTGGGCGAGCGAGATGGCCACATTCGACATCACGCCCAAGTGGTTGCGGTGCCTCAGGGCCACGCGGTAACTCCCGGCAGCCAGTCCGGGGAAGTTCACGTACGGATCCCCGTCCGTATCCATCACCTCCCCATCGCGCCGGATCAACGCCGGACGCGATGCGACGACAGGGTACGGGGCCGTTGTGGAGCGCAATTCAACCACGACCCAATCCACCGCCGCCGTGGCCCCTGAAACCGCAGCCAGACCGGCGGTGATGGTCGCACCGGGTGCCGTCCCGACGTAGGTGTAACCGGCCGCTGAATACGGCTCCGTGAGCGGCATTACGCCGGTGGAGCGCAATCCATCATCCATCAGGCCATCGGCCTGCATGGCCCCGGCCAGTCCAGCGCTTAGCCACAAATTGACACCGGTATCCCCGGCCTGCGGCACCATGAATCCAATGGAGCCAACCTGTGGGGAGCACCAGTAGGGATAGGTTCCGCAGGATCCTGGTGTGATCGATGTGGTCAACGTGTAATTGCCCATCGGGAGCGCGCTGAGCTGGAATCCCTGAATGGTGGTCGAGAAGATACTGGCCATGGTCCCTGACGCGTACGGTGAACCGTTCAGGGTGAGTGCATAGCTCAATCCGCACAGGGCGTTGGCCGGGAGGTAGCTCGGATGGGCACCACCCGTGAGCCGCAGGTCCCAGTTGCCACCATTGGGCACCAGCGCACGCGTGAATGTCGCGATATCCAGATACGAGCTCGCGCCACCGAACATCAGGCCACCGGAGAACGTGCACCCGTTGGCATCGGTGGCGGTCATCAGGTAATCGGCAGCGCCGCCATTGGGCGTGGGGTCGATGAACGTGATCGAACTCTGCGTGGTGCTGCCGTTGTGATAGGAACCGACATGGTAGGAATAAGGCGGTGTGCCTCCCAGGAACTGGATGCTCGCCCCGATGGCGCATGGCGGAAGGAAGCTGTTCCAATCGCAAACAGGCTGAAGCGTCGCAACGGCCGGGAAGGTGCATTGCGCGAAGGCCGCTCCGGGCAGCACTACGTGGAATACCGCTAAGCGAATGTTGCGTGCAAGCATTCGGGAGAAGCTTGGAATTGATGGATAGACGTGTTCTGAACCGCTCGTTGCCTCGAAGCTAGGCCGTATGAATCATCCCCTGCCCATCTTTGCCCGCCATGGCCCACATCCTCATCATCGACGACGAGAAAGCGATCCGCGCCGCGCTGCGCGACATCCTGGAACACGAGAAGCACAAGGTGGACGAGGCCGAGGACGGCGCCAGCGGGCTCGAGAAGGCCAAGGCCGGCAAGTACGACCTGGTGCTCTGCGACATCAAGATGCCCAAATTGGATGGCCTGGAGGTGCTGCAGAAGCTGCAGGCGCACAACGAGGAGCTGCCCGTGGTGATGATCAGCGGCCACGGCACCATCGACACCGCGGTGGATGCCCTCAAGAAGGGCGCCTTCGACTTCATCGAGAAGCCGCCCAACATCAGCCGGATCCTGGTGAGCGTGCGCAACGCGCTGGATCGCGGCGACCTGGTGAAGGAGACCAAGGTGCTGCGCCAGAAGGTGGGCAAGGCCAAGGGCAACGGCGTGCAGATGGTGGGCGAGAGCAAGGCGCTCGGCGAGATCCGCGACATGATCGAGAAGGTGGCGCCGAGCGATGCCCGCGTGCTCATCACGGGCGGCAACGGCGCGGGCAAGGAAGGCGTGGCCCGTATGATCCACCAGAAGAGCAACCGCGCCGATGGCCCCTACATCGAGGTGAACTGCGCGGCGATCCCCGGGGAGTTGATCGAGAGCGAGCTCTTCGGCCACATGAAAGGCAGCTTCACCAGCGCCATCAAGGACCGCAAGGGCAAGTTCGAGCTGGCCCACGGCGGCACCCTCTTCCTGGACGAGATCGGCGACATGGCCTTGGCTGCCCAAGCCAAGGTGCTGCGCGCATTGCAAGAGGGCCGAATCACCCCCGTGGGCGGCGACAAGGACGTGCAGGTGGATGTGCGCGTGATCGCGGCCACCAACAAGGACCTGAAGAAGGAGATCGACAAGGGCAACTTCCGCGAGGACCTCTACCATCGCCTGAGCGTCATCCCCATTCATGTGCCCAGCCTCAGCGAGCGCCTGGAGGATGTGCCGCTGCTTGCCGACCACTTCATCCAGCAGGTCTGCGCCGAGCAGGGCATCAGCCCGAAGAAGATCGCGGACAAGGCTGTGAAGGAGCTGCAGAAGCTCCCGTGGACGGGCAACGTGCGCGAGCTGCGCAACGTGATCGAGCGCCTGGTGATCCTCAGCGGCAAGGAGATCACCGAGGCCGACGTGAAGGCCTACGCCGTGCCCCGGGCCTAGCCCCGCGTTACTAACAGGTGTTGAGAAATCGGCCCGGCCCGCCCGGGGCGTCCCGGCTACTTTCACCCGCTGGAAAAGAGGTCCGTTCCACGAAGGGCGGACCTTTTAGCAACCACCGATGCAGATCGCGCCGAAACGCTTCTTCGACTTCTGCGCCAACCATGTGCCCTTGCTGCACGCCATCGCCACCAAGCCCGGCGACGTGAGCGAGGCCCAGGTGCGCCAGTTGATCCGCACCTTCAGCGACACCGCCGAGGAGCTGCCCGAGACCACCTGGCAACGGCTCACCGAGCTCGGTATCCTGGTGCCGCTGGAAGAGGGCAGCTCGCACTACCTCATGGCGCAGCCCTTGCGGAACCTGATTGAGTACCTCCATGACGATGCGCTGCCCACCAGCCCGGAGATCATCCAGGGCTACACCGCTGCACTCGAGAGCGCCCGCAAGCGCATCGTGAGCGGCGTGGCCGCCTTCGACGCGCTCAGCGTGGCCCTGGCCGCCAGCGAAGTGGACCACACGCTGCGCCGCGTGCAAGAGGACCTCAACGCCACGCACCGCGCCGTGATGGGCGAAGTGGCCCGCTACAAGGCCGACCGCAGCAGCGTGAGCGTGCGCGAGCGCTACATGCGCATCGTGCGCCTGATGGACCAGTTCGTGCACCCGCTGGTGGAGATCGTTCGCGTGGACGGCTTGCTGGTGAACACGCTGAACGAGCTCGATGCCGCGTTACGCTCGGCCCGCGAGACCGGGGTATTCGTGGAGCTCGGCCCCGTGCTGCGCAACGAACGGCAGATCCGCGTGCTCCGCCGCCGCGCGATCCACACCCTCAACGAGAGCCGCAAGGAGCTGCAGCCGCTGTACGATGTGCTGCGCCGCTCCTCCTCCATCGCCCACGGCGCCACCCTGGCATTGGGCCGCCTCAAACCCATGAAGCTCGAGGACTGGGTGGCCCATTACGTGCCGCAGGCAGCGCGCGCGCCCATCGAGTGCCCGCCCACCGACGCGGTGCTGCGGAAGACCATCCACGACGTTGTCGCGCACCCGCCGCAGCAGCCTCCGCCCCTGCGCATGGAGGAGAGCAAGGACACCCCGGCCGATTACGTGCGCCTGCTGTGGCTGAACGCCCTGCCGGAGGCCTTGCGCGCCGAACTGCCGGTGAAGGACCTGACCGGCTGGCTCACGCAGAGCTTCCCGGACAAGGGCACCTCCGACGCGCTGCTCGGCCTCAGCAAGATCCTCTTCGACCCCGAACTGGAGGTCAGCTTCAAGCATAGCAAGCCTAAGTCCTACCGCACGCGCGACGGCGTGCTGGAGGCCACCACGATCAGCATCAGCAAGCCATGAACGAGCTCCCCTACGTCAAGGACATCTTCGACAAGCTGCGCCAGGGCGCTTACATCACCCATGAGCAGGGCGCCCTGCACGGCCCCCTCACCGAGCGCTACGAGGCCTACGCCGAGTACTTCAAGCCACTCGGCCTCGACCTCGTGCGCCACCAGCGCGACTTCTTCTACTTCCGCACGGAGACCTCCGAGGCCACGCCGCCGCCGGCCAGCCTGCCCCCTATCACGGTCTTCTGCTTCATCCTCATCGAGGCCACCGCGAATGACGGGCGGCCCGTCGAGGAATACCTGCTCACCGAGCGCTTCAGCGTGGCCGGCCTGCCGCACCTCACCCTCGACCGCTACAAGGCGCATCTGAAGGCCGTCGGCATCGACGATGAGCAATCGCTGCGCAAAGTGGTCAAGAGCATGGTGCGCCTGGGATGGGCCGAGTACTTCCCCGATGACACCTTCCGCTTCCTGCGCCCCTTCCACCGGGTATTCGACAAGTGCCAGGAGATCAGCAACGCCGCGGAACAGGAATCGCGCGAGGTGCTGAAGACCGAGGAGGGCATCGACCCAGAAATGAACTGAACGCAATCGCATCATAGGCATGCAACTAGGACCTAGCAAGCTCATCGCCATCCGTTCCGGCAGCTACGACTACGCCGATATCGACCTGGCTGATTCGCTCCAGCTCGTGGGCCCCAACAACGCGGGCAAGACCACGCTCATCAACACCCTCCAGTTCCTCTACCTCGACCACCGGAACCAGATGGTGTTCGGCGACCACGAGATGGACGCCACCCGGGAGTATTACTTCCCCGATCACTATAGCTACCTGCTTTTCGAGTGCCAAGGACCACGGGGCACCTATGTGCTGGGATGGCGCGGCGTGAGCAAGGCCAGCGGCGGCGACCCCGTGCGCTTCACCTACGACGGCGGCTACGATGTGAGCGACTACCTCACCGAGGACGGCCGCGTGGCCGAACCGAAGCACGTGCTCAGCAAGCTCGCCGCCAAGCAATACCGCGAGCTCAAGGAGCCGCAGCTGCACCGCGAGGCCATCCTGGTGGCCACCAAGGGCGATAGCAACGGACTGGGCGTGGTGAGCCTCACCGAGAATGAGCGCTACCCGCACTTCAAGGAGGTGCTCAAGAACCTGCTCAGCCTGCGCAGCATCGACCAGCACGAGATGAAGCGCAGCCTGCTGATGCTCGCCGGCCTGCCCCCGAGCAAGCCCGCGCTGGAGGCCAACAAGCTGATGACCGAGGAATTCGAGCGCATCCGCGACCGACGCCTCAAGCTCAGCACCCTCAAGAGCGAGCAGGAACGCCTGCGCACCTACATCCAGCGCAGCGAGGTGCGCACCGCGCTGGAAGGCCGCCTGGCCGCCGTGCACGCCGACCTGATGGAGAAGCGGCGCAAGGCCCACGACCACAACAAGAACGTGAAGGAGGCCATCGTGGCCAAGACCGAGCTGCTCGAGCAGGAGAAGCAGGGCATGGCTGCTGGTCTTCGGAACCAGGATGACCGGATCGCTGAGCTCGCCGGCATGAAGGGCCGCCTCGATGGCGACCTGCACCGCATCGTGGAGATGGGCAAGGGCTTGGAGGATTTCTCCGACACCCTCGAGCGTGAGGCGCTGGCCAACGCCAAGGAGCGCCTGGCCGCGCTGGACCGCCGCTTGGGCAATGCCCAGCTCGCCGACCGCGCCCGCACCGAGCGCAGCCTCGCCGAGGCGAAAGCCCGTGTGACCAGCACCGAGAAGGCCATCGCCGGTTTCGACCGCGCGCTCATCACCAGCCTGCGTTCCTCGCTCGATGAGGAGGCGCTCCAAGGGCTCTCGCGCCTCTTCAATGTGGAGCTGCTGAAGCAGGCCGTGGAGAAAGGCGGCGTGGAGCTGAAGAAGCGCAAGCAGGTGGACGCGTTGCTGAAGGAGATCGCCGCGCGCATCAAGGACGGCCGCTACAGCGATGAGCTGATGAGCCTGCCCCTGCCGGAGAACAGCAGCGCGTGGAAGGAACTCGTGGACGTGAAGGCGCTGAAGAAGGCCCTCGTGGACCACAAGCATGAGCACGACCGCCTGAAGGAGCTCATGGCCGCGATCGAGAACCGCGAGCAGCTCATGGAGGAGCGCGATGCGGCACAGAAGGAGGTCGACCAGCGCCTGGAGGCGATCAGCCAGTGGGAGCGCCTGCAGCGCGAGCGCAAGGACGAGCCCAAGCTGCAGAAGCGCCTCAGCGAATTGCTGAAGGAGAAGGAACAGGCCGAGGTGCAGCGCCAGGAGACCCGCCAGAAGCTCGACGAGCTCAGCGTGAAGCTCTTCGAGCAGCGCACCGCCCTGAACAAAGAGGACGAGCGCTTCAACCGCCTGCTGCGCCTGCTGGAGCAATGCGCCGCCCCGCCCGACCCCGAGGCGAAGCTCGTGGAACCCATGGCGGTTCCGGCCGACGCCGAGGACGCCATCACCCTCTACCTGCGCATGACGGTCGAGCATAAGGACCTCTCGCGCGAGATGGACGGCCTGCGCTCCAAGATCGAGAACGTGCTCAAGGGCGATATCATCGGCGCCACCGAGCCCGATACCGTGCGCCTGATGAAGGAGCAGCTCGAGGGCCTGCCCACCTTCGAGGAGGCGCTGCGCAAGGACTGGGACAACTACCTGCACCTGCTGCGCGCCAACTTCGCCAATGTGCTCAGCGGCCTCAACGACATCCGCAGCGCGGCCGAGCAGCTCAACCGCCGGTTCAGCACCGTGAGCGTGAGCAACCTCGAGAGCCTGCGCATGGAAGTGATGGACCAGAGCGACCTCGTCGAGCCCTTGAAGGAGCTGGCCGAGACTGACCATACTGGCCTGTTCGACGACAGCAAGAAGCTCGATGCCGCCTACCAGAGCTTCCGCAACAAGCTCAGCGAGCGCATCACGTTGCACTACGGCGACCTCTTCACCCTGCGGTTCAACGTGGCCCTGAAGGGAGGCCGGGCGCACAGCTACGACAACCTGCAGGTCGAGAGCCACGGCACGGCCATCACCATCAAGGTGCTCTTCAACCTGCTCGTGCTGCGCAGCATGCTGAAGGAGGATCCGAAGGACCGTACCCCGCTCTCCCGCGTGCCCTTCTTCCTGGATGAGGTGCACTCGCTCGATGCGATCAACCGGAAAGCGGTGCTTTCCATGGCACGCGACCTGGGCTTCATGGCCATCACGGCCGCGCCCGAGCCGGTGAGCGAGGTGGATGCGCTCTACTTCCTGCGCCCGCAGAACGGCCGCCTGGTGGTGCGGAACGAGCTGCGCGTGGGGGTGAAATTCGACGAGGTCCCCGCCTGACCCGCGCTTGTCAGACGGCCTGAATCGCCCAATCCCGGGCGGTTCAGGCCGTTCGTCGTTCGGGGGATCCGGTCGGGCTAACTCACACGCAATTGGGGATAGAACCATGCGTTGCTAGGCAACCACGAGGCTTTCCGGGCGTCTTTTTGCATGGAACCCGCCAGCTTCTTGACATCCTGGAGTCGAACCAAAGCCTGCAAGCCATGGATTACATCACCGCGATAGACCACTATTTCTACACCACCCTGGGCTTGGGTAGTGCTTTCTACTACGCCCTCGGATTCGCCGCCGTCATCGCCCTGCTGGCGCAATGGCGCCTGTACGAGAAATGCCGTCAACCGGGCCTGGCCGCCTTCGTTCCGGTGTGGAACGTGATCGTGTTCATGCGCATCGTGGGCCGCCCCGCCAGCGATGGCTGGAAGATGCTCATCCCGGTCTATGGGCAGCTCTACTTCATCCCGAAGGTGTGGATCGAGGTGATCGCCTGCTTCGGAAAGACCTCCCTGCTGGACAAGATCCTGGTGATTGCCCTGAACGGCCTGTACATCCTGAACCTAGCCCTGAGCGACGAGCAATATCTCGGGCCCCTGCGCGGCCAAGCACCGCTGCCTCCCCCTCATAAAGTCGGAGGAACCCGCCCTCAGCTGGCGTGAGGTAGAACTCTCCCTCTCCTTCACGCCGCATCAAGGCCCTTCCCGTCGGGAGGGGCTTTGTTGTTTCTCAGCCCAGCAATTCCTCCGCTTGCCTCAAGGCCTCGGCCATGCCGTTCGGATCCTTGCCACCGGCGGTTGCGAAGTCGGGCTGGCCACCTCCGCCGCCCTTGATGGCAGGGCTGATCCGCTTGATGATGTCCACCGCCTTCAGGCCGGTGGCTTCCATGGCCTGCTTGCCGAGCGAGACCGCCAGCAGAGGCTTGCCATCGATCACCGAGCCGGCTACGAGCGCCAGGTCACCGTGCTGCTCGCGCAGGGTGAAGCCGAGGTCCTTCAGGCCCTGCGCATCCAAGTCGAAACGCTCCACGAGCACCTTCACGCCCTTCGCATTGGCCCTGGCCTTGGCGGGGATGGATGATGCGAGTTGCTTCACCTTCTCCTTGGCGACCTTCTCCAGTTCCTTGCTGAGCCCGGCATTCTGATCGGCCAGCTTCTGCACGGCAGCCACCACATCGGTAGGACGCTTCAGCAGCTCCTCTATGGCCTCGAGTTTCGCCAGCTTCTCGTTGATCATGCGCTCGGCCTCCACGCTGGTAATCGCTTCGATACGCCGGATACCGGCCGCCAAAGCACTCTCACTCACGATGCGGAAGGGTCCGATCACCCCGGTGCGCGGCACATGTGTACCGCCGCAGAGCTCGACGCTGGGGCCGAACTTCACCACGCGCACGTTGTCGCCGTACTTCTCGCCGAATAGTGCCATGGCGCCCATGGCCTTCGCCTCCGCGATGGGCACATGGCGCTTATCCTCGAACACGATGTCATCGGTGATCATGGCGTTCACCTCGTGCTCGATGGTCGCCAACTCCTCGGGCGTCACCTTGGCGAAGTGGCTGATGTCGAAGCGAAGGCGATCGGGTGCCACGAGCGAGCCTTTCTGCTCCACGTGTGTCCCGAGGTTTTTGCGCAGGACGTGGTGCAGCAGGTGCGTGGCGGTATGGTTGCGCGCGGTGAGCCCGCGGCGCTGCGTGTTCACCTGTGCGGTGAGCGGCTTGCTCACCTCCTTCGGCAGCTCCTTCGTGAAGTGCACGATCAGCTGGTTCTCGCGCTTGGTATCGATCACCTCGGTCTGGTCATCGCCTTGGATCAGCCAACCTTGGTCTCCGACCTGTCCGCCACCTTCCGCGTAGAACGGCGTGCGGTCGAGGACGATCTGGAATTGGTCGCCGCCCTTGCCGCTCACCTTGCGGTAGCGGAGGATGCGGGCCTCGGTGTGCAATTCATCATAGCCGATAAAGGCGGTCTCACCCTTGCCGAGCTCGACCCAATCGCCGGTGGTCACGGCCGTGGCAGCACGTGAGCGCTCCTTCTGCTTCTGCAGCTCGGCCTCGAAGCCCACCATATCCACTTCCTTCTTCTGTTCGCGCGCGATCAGTTGCGTGAGGTCGATGGGGAAGCCGTAGGTGTCGAACAGCTCGAAGGCGCGGTCACCGGCAAGCGTTCCCTTGCTCTCGGTGAGGGCTTGTTCCAAACGCTTCGTGCCCTGCTCGAGCGTGCGCAGGAAAGCCTTCTCCTCTTCCTGGATCACGCTTTCGATCAGCTGCTGCTGTTTGCGCAGTTCGGGGAACTGGTCTCCCATTTCCTTGACGAGAGTGGGTACGAGTGCAAACATGAAGGGCTCGTTGAAGCCCAAGAAGCTGTATCCGTAGCGCACGGCACGGCGCAGGATGCGACGGATAACATAACCCGCACCGGTGTTGCTTGGCAGCTGGCCATCGGCGATGGCGAAGGAGATCGCACGCAGGTGGTCGGCGATCACGCGCATGGCCACATCCGTCATCCATTGGGCATCACCGCGACTCCGGGTCGAGCCCGGAGTGACAAGGCCGTCGTAGGCCTTGCCGCAGGACTTCGCGATCGCCTGGATCAGCGGCTGGAACACATCGGTGTCGTAGTTGCTGCGCTTGCCTTGGAGGACCATGCACAGGCGCTCGAAGCCCATGCCGGTATCGACATGCTGCGCGGGCAGCGTCACGAGCGAACCGTCGGCCTTGCGCTCGAACTGCATGAAGACGTTGTTCCAGATCTCGATCACCTGCGGATGGTCGTTGTTCACCAGCTCACGGCCGGGCTTCTGTGCCTTCTCCTCGGCGGTGCGCACGTCCACGTGGATCTCGGTGCAGGGCCCGCACGGACCCGTGTCGCCCATCTCCCAGAAGTTGTCCTTGCGGCTGAAGGGCAGGATGCGTTCCTGCGGCAAGAACTGCTTCCACAATTCGTGGGTCTCTTCATCGGCGGGCAGACCGTCCTTCTCGTCGCCGCCGAAGTAGGTGACGTAGATGTCTTCCTTGTTGATGCCGTAGGTGTCCACCAGCAGCTCCCACGCCCACTGGATCGCCTCCTTCTTGAAGTAGTCGCCGAAGCTCCAGTTGCCGAGCATCTCGAACATCGTGTGGTGGTAGGTGTCGATGCCCACCTCCTCCAGGTCGTTGTGCTTGCCCGATACGCGCAGGCACTTCTGCGTGTCGGCGATGCGGGTGTGCTTCGCCTCGCGGTTGCCCAGGAAGAGATCCTTGAACTGGTTCATGCCCGCGTTGGTGAACATGAGCGTGGGATCATCCTTGATCACCATGGGTGCGCTGGGCACGATGGTGTGGCCGCGCTGGGCGAAATGGTCGAGGAATTGCTGGCGGATCTGCTGGCTGGTGAGCATGGCGTCGAAACCCGCGCTGTGGCGGGCGGCCGCGAAAGTACCGAGCAGCCGGGCGCCGCACTACCCGCGCGATCAACAGGGTTTAACAGGGCCAGCCTGCCGTAGCCAGGTATGCTCGGGAGGCGGTTTCTACCTTGCGCTTCCGGCATGCCCGAGCACAAGTACCGCTTCAATCCGAAGACGCTCAACTTCGAGCGGATCCGGCTCAGCACCTGGCAGAAGACCAGGCGCATGGTGCTGCTGCTGTTGCCGGGGCTGGCCGTGGGCCTGCTGGGCATCTTCCTGGTGTACCAGTTCGTGGATAGCCCGAAGGAGGCCGAGCTGCGCCGAGAGAACAAGCAGCTGCTGGTGCAGTATGAGCTGCTGAACAAGCAGATCGGCGAATTGGAGACCGTGCTGGGCGATGTGCGGCGCCGCGATGACAACATCTACCGGGTGATCTTCGAGGCCGACCCGCTGCCCGAGAGCATGCGCCGGGCGGGCGCCGGAGGCATCAACCGTTACCGTGACCTGGCGGGCTATGCCAGCACCGAACTGGTGGTGGATACGCGCCGGCGTCTGGATCAGCTCACGCGCCAGCTGGTGGTGCAGAGCCGCTCGCTCGACGAGGTGGCCGACCTGGTGCTGCGTAAGCAGGAGATGCTGGCGAGCATACCGGCCATCCAGCCGATCCCGAATGAGGACCTCACGCAGACCGCAGGCGGCTTCGGCTGGCGGATCCACCCGATACACAAGATCCTGAAGTTCCACGCCGGCATGGACTTCACCTGCAAGCAGGGCACGCCGATCCATGCCACGGGCGATGGCAAGGTGGTCTTCGCCGAATACAGCACCAACGGCTACGGCATGCACGTGATCGTGGACCACGGCTTCGACTACGAATCGCTGTACGCGCACATGAGCAAATTGGAGGTGCGCGTGGGGCAGAAGGTGAAGCGCGGCGACGTGCTGGGCCTGGTGGGCAACACCGGCCTGAGCGCTGGCCCGCACCTGCATTACGAGGTGCACAAGGGCGGCGAGGCCCTCGACCCGGCGAACTACTTCTTCAACGACCTCTCGCCCGCGGAATACGCCCGCATGCTGGAGATCTCCAGGAACGCCGGTCAGTCGCTGGATTGATGCCTCATGGCCCGGCCTCGGTACATTCGCGAACGATGCCCTTGAAGCCGAAGACCATCGAGAAGCTCTACTTCACCATCGGTGAGGTGGCCGAAGAGCTCGGGGTGAACACCTCGAATATCCGGTTCTGGGAGCGTGAGTTCGGCACCATCAGCCCCAAGCGCACCAACCGCGGCGACCGCCTGTACACACGCAAGGAGATCGATCAGCTGCGGGAGATCCAGCATCTGGTCAAGGAGAAAGGCTTCACGCTGCACGGCGCGAAGGAGCAGCTGCGGCACCGCGACGAGGCTCCGGCCGTGACAGATGCCTCCGCGATCCGGGAGCGGCTGGTCGGAATACGACGTGCGCTCGTGCGGCTCCGCGATGAACTGAACGGCGCAACCGACTCCTTCAACCCGAGGTCGTGACTCACCATGTCGTGAAGCAGGCAGGGGCACGCCTGCCGTACGCGTTCCTGTTCCTGGTGATCGCGGCGCAGATCGGCTGGTGCGTGCTGGCGGCAAGGCTCTTCTTCTGCGAGGCTCCGGCGATGGCCTTCGGGCGGATCTCCCTGGCCCATGGCGACCATCATTCGTACGTCGGCGCCATGGAGCACTACATCACGCATGATGAGTACTCGTTCATCAATTCGCGCGGCGACAACATCCTCGCGGGCCGGTTGCCGCACTATTCCCTGCCCTACCTGCTGTTCCGCCAGCTCATGGGTCCGGGCGCGGCGGCCGACCTCTTGGTGATCCTGCAGACCGCGCTCGTCGGCCTGGCCGCATGGATGCTGGGCGGCGTGCTGATGGCGATCAGCGGCAGGGCGTGGCTCGGCAAGTCGCTGGTGGTGATCGTGGCGCTGAGCCCGCACCTGGCGAACTACCTCTGCCTGCTACAGCCCGATGCCGCAGGGCTGGCGCTGCTCACGATCGGCTGCTGCCTCGTGTGGCTGAGCCTGCGCCGGCCATCGCGAGGGAATCTCTGGCGGCTCGCGGTTGTAGCAGCGGTCCTGGTCTCGATCAAGCCCTACTTCGCGCTGCTCATCCCCATCGCCCTGCTCGTCTGGCTGTTCCATCGCGTATCGCTGCGGCGCGTCGCCCAACGCGCACTGATCCTGCTGGTGCCCGCTTTGATCCTACTGGTTCCTTGGTGGGTTCGGAATGCCCGTCACTTCGATCATTTCTTCCCCTTCCAGCAAGACCTCTACGCGGGCTGGGGCTACCAGGAACCCGAGCTGCGCATGCGGTCGTTCATCGCGCTGCTTGGCGGCGATGCAACGACCTGGTGGGAGCCGAGCGCCCTCTCCTGCCTCATGGTCAAGGACCCGCCACTTCCCTGCACGGCCTCGTGGCCTGCCTACTTATCGCCCTCGCTGAGGGCCCGCATCGATCGGCTGCAGGCCACCTATTTCGCGCTGCAGGAGGGCAAGGTCTCCGATGCCCATGCGATCGCCGCGATTGATTCCGTCTCCGCTGCGTATCGCCACGAGCATCCCTTCCGGGCCGCTGTGCTCAACCCGCTTCACCGCGTGAGGCTGCAGCTGGTCTACAGCGGCTCCAACCTGCTGCCCTTCCACGGCGCCAACCCGTGCTACCGCCCATGGATGCTGATGGCGAAGCTGATGGCGAGCGCCGCCTATGCCGCATCGCTCCTGGGCCTCGTGCTCGCTGCGCTGCTGGCGGTCACCGGCAGGTTGCGCAATCACTGGGGCTGGCTGCTCCCACCCCTGTATCTGATCGTGTTCTTCCCCTTGCTCTTCGGCAGCGTGGAGTGGCGCTACTTCATCAGCGTCTACCTCATCGACCTCTTCCTGCTGCTGCTGCTGTTCGGAATGTGGCTGGATCACCGTGACCGGAAACGCAACCAAGAACGGCGAGGATCTCCGCAGGCGCAGCCCGTGGGTCAGGCGTAAGCGGCCCGCTCCAGGTAATTTCGCACGTAGTCCTCCACCCCTTCCTCCAAGGTGGTGAAGGGTATGTGATAACCGATCGACTGCAACTTGCTCATGTCGGCCTCGGTGAAGTACTGGTACTTGTCCCGGATATCAGCGGGCGTATCGATGAAGGAGATGCGCTCCTCCTTCCCCATGGCCTTGAAGGTGGCGCGGGTCAGATCGAGGAAGGTGCGCGACGTGCCGCTGCCGAGGTTGTAGAGGCCGCTGTGCTTACGGTGCTCCATGAGGAAGAGGCACACATTGCACACGTCCTTCACATAAACGAAATCGCGCAGCTGCTCGCCATCCTTGTACTCGGGGTTGTGGCTGCGGAAGAGCCGCATGCCGCCCGTATCGCGGATCTGGTTGAAGGCGTGATAGACCACGCTGGCCATGCGTCCCTTGTGATACTCGTTCGGGCCGTACACATTGAAGAACTTCAGTCCGACCCAGAAGTAGGGCTTGCGCTTCTGCTGCAGGGCCCACTGATCGAATTCGTTCTTGCTCTCGCCGTATGGGTTCAGCGGCTTCAGTCGGAAGGGCAAGGTGTCGTCCTTATCGCTGTACCCCAGCTCGCCATGGCCATAGGTGGCCGCGCTCGAAGCATAGACCAGAGGGATGCCGTAGCGCACGCAACGCTTCCACACCTCCTGGCTGTAACGCACGTTCAGCTCATCGAAGATGGCCCGGTCGAATTCAGTGGTATCGGTACGCGCGCCGAGGTGGAAGATGAACTGCACCTGCTTCTCGTGCTCATCGAGCCAGGCGAGGAAGGCATTGCGATCCACGCGTTGCACGTCCTTGCGCAACAGGTTCGGCGCCTTGTCGGCCCGGCTGAAATCATCCACCGCCACCACATCCTGCCAACCGCGGCGCAGCAATTCGCCCACCAAACAACTGCCGATGAAGCCCGCGGCTCCGGTCACGACGATCATGGGGCGAAGCTAGCAGCGGCAGCCCAGCACGACCGAACCGAAGGGCACGCGCAGCTGTTCCTTCCTCCGCAGACTAATTTCGGCCCACCGCCATGGCTTTCGTTCACATCACCCGCCGCGAGCGTTTCAGCGCCGCGCACCGGCTGCATCGTCCCGATTGGAGCGATGCCCGCAACCTGGAGGTCTTCGGGAAGTGCTCCAACCCCAACTGGCACGGGCATAACTACGAGCTGTGGGTGACCGTGAAGGGCGAGCAGGACCCGGCGACCAGCTTCGTGGTGGACCTGAGCGCGCTGAGCCGCTTGATCAACACGCATGTGATCGATTACTTGGATCATAAGAACATCGACCTCGACGTCCCCTTCATGAAAGGCCGGCTGAGCAGCACGGAGAACCTGGCGGTGGCGATCTGGGAGCAGCTCGCCGGCCCCGTGGCTGAACTGGGCTGCACCCTGCATGCCGTGAAAGTGAAGGAGACCGAGAACAACCACGTGGAATACCATGGCGCGTAAGCCTGTCCTGAAGACGAAGAAGAAAGCCATCGACGGTGAGCACGAGACCACCGGCGAGGGCTACGAGCGCATCGATGCCTACGACCCAAAGGGCGTACAGCGCATCAGCGGCCACTACGACGATATCCTGAAGGCCATCGGCGAGAACCCCATGCGCGAAGGACTGCTGAAGACCCCCGAACGCGTGGCCAAGGCCTTGCAATACCTCACGCACGGCTACGACCTCGACCCGGCCGCCATCCTGCGCAGCGCCATGTTCAAGGAGGATTACAGCCAGATGGTGCTGGTGAAGGACATCGAGGTGTACAGCATGTGCGAGCACCACATGCTGCCCTTCTTCGGCAAGGCGCACATCGCCTACGTGCCCAACGGCCACATCACCGGCCTGAGCAAGATCCCGCGCGTGGTGGATGCCTTCGCCCGGCGCCTCCAGGTGCAGGAGCGCCTCACCAACGAGATCCGAGACTGCCTCCAGGCCACGCTGAGGCCCTTGGGCGTGGCCGTGGTGATCGAGGCGTCGCATCTTTGCATGCAGATGCGCGGCATCCAGAAGCAGAACAGCGTGACGACCACCTCGGCGTTCACGGGCATTTTCCTGAAGGACCAGCGCACCCGCGAGGAATTCATCAAACTCATCAGCGCCAAGCTGCACTGACCGTCATCGAACCCCATGGAGAACACGCCCTTCAACACCCCCCAGCAGGCCCAGCCCATCGTGCTCGGGCCCGAGTCCGCCGCCAGCGTCCGGACCTTCCTCTCGCATGTGTTCACGTACATGGCCACCGCACTCGTGCTCAGCGGTGTAATGGCCTGGTGGTTCGGACACACGCCCAGCTTGCTCCAGTACCTGTACAACATCGATTTCGCTGCCGGCAAGGCCAGCCTCAGCATCCTGGGATGGGTAGTCATGCTGGCGCCGCTGGGTCTGGTATTCCTCATGAGCGGGTTGATCAACCGCATGAGCGGCACCGCGCTGCTGCTGGCCTTCATCGCCTTCTCGGTGGTGAACGGAATCAGCCTTTCATTCATCTTCCTCGCCTATGCTGAAGCGGCGATCTTCAAGGTCTTCTTCATGGCTGCGGCCATCTTCGGCATCATGGCGGTGGCGGGTTATACCACGAAGACGGACCTCACGAAAATGGGCAGCATCCTCTTCATCGGGCTCATCGGCATCGTGATCGCCTCGGTGGTGAACATGTTCCTGGGCAGCGGGACCATGGACTACATCATCAGCATCCTCGGGGTCATCATCTTCACGGGACTCACCGCCTACGACATGCAGAAGCTCAAGCAGATGGGCGGCGTGGTGGCCAGCGGCACCGAGGCGGCGCAGAAGATGGCGCTCATGGGCGCGCTCAGCCTCTACCTCGACTTCATCAACCTCTTCCTCATGCTGCTGCGCCTCTTCGGCGGCCGGAGGGATTAGCCCCCCGTTGGGGGTTGTTGCTTCGCGGAGCCTCGCAAGGACGGGTTGATTCCGGCTCGGTTGGTGCCGCCACCGCGTATGACTTGCTTGTTCCGTTTGTAGGTTGCGGCTCCTGAGCCCAACGCTCAACATACCATTCAGTCAACATTCAACCTCCAACGATTTCGCACCATGACCGCCTACGTATTCCCCGGACAAGGCAGCCAGTTCCCCGGCATGGGCAAGGAACTGTATGAGGCCGATAGCAACGCGCGCATCTGGTTCGAGCACGCCAACGACCTGCTGGGCTTCAAGCTCACCGATGTGATGTTCAATGGCACCGAGGCCGACCTGAAGCAGACCAACGTGACGCAGCCCGCCATCTTCCTGCACAGCGTGGTGAAGGCGAAGGTGCTGGGCGATGCCTTCCAGCCGGCGATGGTGGCCGGGCACAGCCTGGGCGAGTTCAGCGCGCTGGTCGCCGCCGGAGCGATGGAGTTCGGCGATGGGATGAAATTGGTGGCCGCACGCGCCAATGCCATGCAGAAGGCCTGCGAGCTCCAGCCGAGCACCATGGCCGCGATCCTCGGCCTGGAGGACGAGAAGGTCGAAGAGGTGTGCAAGACCATCCCCGGCGTGGTGGTGCCCGCCAACTACAACTGCCCGGGCCAACTGGTGATCAGCGGCACCGTAGAGGCGGTGAACGCGGCCTGCGAGGCTCTGAAGGCCGCCGGTGCGAAGCGCGCGCTGGTGCTGCAGGTGGGTGGCGCTTTCCACAGCCCGCTCATGGAGCCTGCCCGCGCCGAACTGGCAACGGCCATTGAGTTCACGCCCATCGTGAATCCGCGCTGCCCCATCTACCAGAACGTGGATGCCCGCGCCCACACCGACCCTGCGCGCATCAAGGCCAACCTGATCGCGCAGCTCACCGCGCCCGTGCGCTGGACCCAGACCATGCAGGCCATCCTCGCCCACGGTGCAACCAAGGTGGTGGAGGTCGGGCCCGGCAACGTGCTGCAGGGGCTGTTCAAGAAGGTGAGCAAGGAGGTGGAGACAGCAGCGGGGTGAAGCAGCGGAACAGGCCCATGAGCCATCTAGCCTGAAAGACCTCTTGCCATGTGGAACCAGCTCCTGCTCTGCTTCGCGGCTTGCTTGGGATCGATATCCGCCTGCGCACAGCGGCCGTTCCCCACTTGGCAGGACAACCCTCAATGGAGCGTCTCGCTCTCGATACTAGGCCTGCCTTATGGGACCGAGGTCTTGCGATTCTCCGATACCCTGACCATGTGCGGCCATGAATACAGCATCAGCGAACAACCGTTCTTCGGAGAAGTCGGATACTTCAGGAATGAAGGAGCTCGCACCTTGTTCCGCCGCAGCACCTCTTGCGCCGATAAGGAGTACGTCATCTATGACTACTCCATGTCCATCGGAGATACCATCTATGTTGGTGCGGATCCAGGCAGCGGATTGGATACCGCCCTATGCGTGCTGGATGCAATCGACACGACGAACTTCCTCGGCGTAGCCCGCAGGGTGTATGATGTGCGTATCGAACGCTGCGCGATTGGGGATCCGGACCCATCATGGCTGCTGGCTCCGATGCAATGGGTCGAAGGCCTTGGATCGCTACTTCATCCGTTCTATTCGCTGGTCTGTGTCTGTGACGTTTGTGAGACGGGCATGCAGCTTTCCTGCTGCGATAGCTCAGGCGTGGCGCTATACCGGAGCTCTCCGACCGTGGAATGCCACGAGAATGTGGGAATCATGGATGGCCGAACAGAACAAGTCGGTTTTGCAATTCGTCCTTTCGACCACAATCTGCTAGCCATGACGTATCCAGCAGGGTTCGCCCATGGCATGCTCATCATCTGCGATGCCACCGGTCGCGCATTGGCGGAACTGAGACTCGGTTCACCACAACCCCACGTGCACATACGATCGGCTCCGACCGGGCTGCTTCATGCGGCTCTGATCGACCACACGGGCACGAGATGGTCCACCAGTTGGATGAACCAACGCTAAGCGCTACAGCCCCGCGTTCAGCAGCTTCCCGCTCGCGATCAGCCTGTGCAGGTACGGCCGCGTGAGCGAGTTCCGGATCGCCTCCACATGGTTCATGTTGTGGCAATCGCTTCCGAGCAGCTCGTAGGCGCCGGCATCGATCAGGCGCTCGGCGATCTCCTTGGCCTTGGGGCCGTAGGCACCCGTCAGGGCCACCATGTTCAGCTGGAAGAGCACGCCGCGCTCCTTCAAGCGCTCGTACTTGCCGAAGTCGTTGTGCCAGAAGCCGTAGCGCTCCGGGTGCGCCAGAACGGGCCGGTAGCCGTTGGTCTGCATGGCGAAGACGACATTGAGCAGGATCGTGGGCTCGCTGATGAAGGGCAACTCGAAGAGCAGCAGCTTATCACCGAAGGTGAGCACGGTACGGTCCGTCACCTTCTTCTCCAGGTCGTGGTCGAGGTAGTACTCGGCCGCGGCATCCACCTCCATGTCCAGCCCCTGCCGGGCCACCTCGGCGCGCAGCTTCTCAAGCCCGCCGAGGATGATCTCCGGGGTGTTGCGATAGCCGTCGGCCATGCTGTGCGGGGTGGTGATCACCTTGCGATAGCCCAGCTCGTGCATGGCCTGCAGCAGCTCCATGCTCTGCTCGAGGTTCTGCGCGCCGTCGTCGATACCGGGGATGAAATGCGAGTGGATGTCGCAGCGCAGCCCGCTCAGATCGGCAGGCGGCAGTTCCTGCTCGCGCTTCCCGAATAGTTTGCCAAGGAGGCCCATCTCAGCGTTGGGCGTAATGGTCGGTGTAGTACTCCTGGTAGGCGCCGCTGGTCACGTGGTCCAGCCATTCGGTGTTGGCCAGGTACCAATCCACGGTGCGCTCCAGGCCCACCTCGAAGGTGATGCTCGGCTTCCAACCCAGCTCGCGCTCGATCTTACTGGCATCTATCGCGTAACGCAGGTCGTGCCCGGCGCGGTCGGTAACGTAGGTGATCAGCTTCGCGCTCTCCCCTTCGATCCGACCGAGCTTCTTATCCATGATGGAGCAGAGCAGGTGCACCAGATCGATGTTCTTCCACTCGTTGTGCCCGCCGATGTTGTAGGTCTCGCCGTTCTTCCCCGTGTGGAAGATCACGTCGATTGCCGCCGCGTGGTCCTCCACCCAGAGCCAGTCGCGCACGTTCTCGCCCTTGCCATAGACCGGTAGCGGCTTGTTGTTGCGGATGTTGTTGATCATGAGGGGGATCAACTTCTCCGGGAAGTGGTGGCTGCCGTAGTTGTTGCTGCAGTTGCTCAGCACGAAGGGCAGCTTGTATGTGTTGCCATAGGCCCGCACGAAGTGGTCACTGCTCGCCTTGCTCGCGCTGTAAGGGCTCTGCGGATCGTAGGGCGTGGTCTCGAGGAAGAGGCTGTCGTCGTGCAACGAACCGTAGACCTCATCGGTGCTCACGTGGTAGAAACGCACCTCACCCCCGCCCCCTCTCCCAGGGAGAGGGGCGGAGCCCATCCGGTCCTTCCAGGCATCCTTCGCCGCGTTCAACAGCGTGACCGTGCCGAAGACGTTGGTACGCACGAAGCTCAGCGGATCGGTGATGCTGCGGTCGACATGGCTTTCAGCTGCGAGGTGGATGACCCCGTCGATGGCGTTCTCCTTGAACACCTTGGCCACGGCCTCCGCATCACAGATATCGGCCTTCACGAAGCTGTAGTTCGGCGCGTCCTCGATGTCGCGCAGATTCTCCAGGTTGCCCGCATAGGTCAACGCATCGAGGTTGACGATGCGGTACTGCGGATACTTCGTGACGAAGCGCCGCACGACATGGCTGCCGATGAAGCCGGCACCGCCGGTGATGAGGATGGACCGTTCGCTCATGCGACTATGAATGGATAAATGCCTCGCTTTACGGCGAGCGATTCATACTTCAACCACGGAGGGACACGGAGGGACACGGATGATCCACCCACACTAACAGTGCGCCATCCGCGTGTATCCCTGTATATCCGTGGTCCCATTACAGACTCCAGTACGTCAGGTTCTTGATCTTCTTCCGGAACACGCCCTTCAGGTCCACCAGCACGCCTTTCGGCTTCAACATGCTCTTGAACCAGGCTTCGTCCTTGCTGGCGTACTCGCTGTGGTTCACGGCCACGATGATGGCATCGTAGGGGCCCTTCATCACCGGAGCCAGCTCATAGCCGTACTCGTGCTTCACCTCGTCGCTGTCGGCGAAGGGATCGGTGACATCCACGGTGCAGCTGAAGCTCTTCAGCTCGTTCACCACATCGGCCACCTTGCTGTTGCGGATGTCGGTGACGTTCTCCTTGAAGGTGGCGCCCATCACCAGCACGCGCGCGTCGGCGGGATTGGTGCCGGCAGCGATGATCTTCTTCACGGTCTGCTTGGCGGTGTAGCCGCCCATGCTGTCGTTCACGAAGCGGCCGGCATCGATGATCTGGGCGTGGTAGCCGAGCTCCTTCGCCTTGTACACGAGGTAGTACGGATCCACGCCGATGCAATGACCACCCACCAGGCCCGGCTGGAACTTCAGGAAGTTCCACTTGGTGCCCGCAGCTTCCAATACGTCATAGGTGTTGATGCCCATGCGGTTGAAGATGATCGAGAGCTCGTTGATCAGAGCGATGTTCACGTCGCGCTGCGTGTTCTCGATGATCTTGGCGGCCTCGGCCACCTTGATGCTCGCCGCGCGGTGCACGCCGGCCTTCACCACCAGCTCGTACACCTGGGCCACCACCTCGGCGCTTTCGGCATCGCAGCCACTGCTCACCTTGACGATGTTCTCCAGTGTGTGCTCCTTGTCGCCGGGGTTGATGCGCTCCGGCGAGTAGCCCACCTTGAAGTCCTCCACGAACTTCAGGTTGCTCAGGCGCTCGAGCAGCGGCACGCAGTCCTCCTCGGTGCAGCCGGGGTACACGGTGCTCTCGTACACCACGTAGTCGCCCTTCTTCAGCACCTGGCCCACGGTGCGCGTGGCGCCCAGCAGCGGACCCAGGTCCGGGATGTTCTGCTGATCGATGGGCGTGGGCACCGCCACGATGTAGAACTCCACGTCCTTCAGGTCGTTGAGGTCGGCGGTGAAGTGGATGTCGCAGCCCTCGAACTCGGCGCTATCGAGCTCATTGCTGGGATCCTCGCCGCGGCGCATCATGTCCACGCGCTTCTGATTGATGTCGAAGCCCACCACTTTGATCCGCCGGGCGAAGGCGAGCGCGATGGGGAGTCCGACGTAGCCCAGGCCGATGACGGCGAGCTTGGCTTCCTTCTTCAGGAGCCGTTCATACAAGTTGCTCATTCCTCTTTTCGTAGATGCGTTCGATGATCTCCACCACCTTCAGCCCTTCGAGGGCGTTGGTGGTGAGCGTTGTCCGTCCCTTCAGGGTATCGACCACGTTGTCGATGATGTACCCGTGGTTGTTGGCGCTGCCCTTGTAGGCGCCGTAGTCGTTGGCCGCATTGGTGGGCGCCAGCTCGGGCATGGTGTAGCCTTCGATATGGCAGTGCTCCACCTTATCCATGTACTGCCCGCCGATCTTCACGCTTCCCTTCGAGCCGATGATGGTCATGCTGCTCTCCAGGTTCCTGTCCCAGACCGCGGTGCTGTAGTTGATCACCCCGATGCCGCCGTTGCGGAATCGGAAGCTCACGATGCCGCTGTCCTCGAATGCCGTGAGGTCCTTGTGGGCGAAGTCGGCGAAGCGGCCCTGGATCTCGGTGATGTCGCCGAAGAGCCAGTACAGGATGTCCACGAAATGGCTGAACTGGGTGAAGAGCGTGCCGCCGTCCAGATCGGCCGTCCCCTTCCAGGTGCCGGGCTTGTAGTACCGCGCGTCGCGGTTCCAGTAGCAATTCACCTGCACCATGTAGATGTCGCCGAGCAGGCCCTGGTCCAGCACGCCCTTGATCCACTGGCTGGGCGGGCTGTAGCGGTTCTGCATCACCGCGAAGACCGTGCGGTGCGCCTGCAGGGCCTTGTAGAGCACCGCTTCGCAGCTGGCCTTGGTGAGCGCCATCGGCTTCTCGCACACCACATGTTTGCGCGCCTCCAGCGCCTTGATGCTCTGCGGCGCGTGCAGCCCGTTCGGGGTGCAGATGTTCACCACCTCGATTCCGGGCACCTCGGAAAGCATCGTGTCCATGTCGGTGAAGTAGGGCACATCGAAGCCTTCCATGCCCACCTCATCCTGGGAACGGGTATCGCACAAGGCCAGCAGCTCGCACTCAGGGTGCCGCTGGATCATCTCGGCGTGTCGCTTGCCGATGTGGCCGCAGCCGACCACCGCGAAGCGCACTTTCTGTTCCATCGGGAGCGACATGGTCAGGCGATGCGGGCCACTCGCCCTTTGTTCAACTGGTACCGCTGACCGCTCTCCGGACAGGTGGCGTTTCCGAGCTCGTCGAAGGCCAGCTTGTGCCCGAACTCGCTCATCCAACCGGTCTGACGGGCCGGGTTGCCCACCACGAGCGCATAGTCCGGCACCTCCTTGGTCACCACCGCTCCCGCGCCGATGAAGGCATATCGGCCGATGTTGTGCCCGCAGACGATGGTGGCATTGGCGCCGATGGAAGCCCCCTGTTTCACGAGCGTCCGAAGGTATTGGTCCCTGCGGGCCACGGCGCTGCGCGGGTTGATCACGTTGGTGAACACGCACGAGGGACCGAGGAAGACATCATCCTCGCATTCCACGCCGGTGTAGATGCTCACGTTGTTCTGCACCTTCACGTTGTTGCCCAGCTTCACCCCGGGGCTCACCACCACGTTCTGCCCGATGTTGCAGCCCTCCCCCAACACGCAGCCGGGCATCAAATGGCTGAAGTGCCAGATGCGGGTGCCCGCACCGATGGTGCAGCCCTCATCGATGACGGCGGTGGAGTGGGCGGTGAAGCTCATGGTCTCGTACGGCCAAACGCCCATGCGAGCATGAAGCGCGTGCCGGAAGGGCCGCGAAGGTACCGAAGGGATAGGGAACATAAAGCCCTGAGCGCCAAGGATGGAAAAGGGATTGTGGCTAGATTCACACGTCCGAAGGCCATGCACATGAGACCCATCGCCTTAGTCGTTCTGATGACGGCCGCTCAATCCTTGATGGGGCAGCAGTGGTGCGCACCAGGTGCGGTTTGGACCTATCGTTTCCAGGAATGGGGAGGTGGTGATGCCGTTGACTATCGAGCCGAGTACCGTTACACGGCCGATACGATCCTTGATGGAATCGACGCAAGGCGAATTCAATGCATGAGCCTTGGACATGCGTACGGACAGCCGATAGCGGACAGCTGGACCATGCATGAGGCGCTCAGCGATGACGTGGTGCTTACATGGCACGCTGGCTCGGGATGGGACACGTTGTATTGGTTCGGTGCTCAGATCGGGGACCGCTGGTGGCCGCCGCTGCATCCAATGACCTGTCCCCCTCAGGGCATGCTTGAGGTGCTGGATACCGGTGATACGCTGATTGGCGGCCTTACTCTGGGGACCTGGTCGTTGGGTCAAGTGAATGAGGATGGCATTGCCGTGCCCGGCATCACCTTGGTCGAGCGCATCGGCATGACACCGCGAGAAGCGTTCATCGACGATTGCTCGCTTATCATCGAATACTACCAACCAAGCTTCATCTGCTACAGCGACAACGATATCCAATGGCCGAATGGCTCCGATTGTCAGCTGACATTGACCTCCAGCAACACGAACCTTGAAGCAGCGCGCTTGCTGATTCTCCCCAACCCCGGCACCGACCATCTCCAGCTTTCAGGCCTTGGCAGTTCCTCGGCCCAAGTCAACGTGCGCGATGCGCTTGGCCGCCTCTGCTTCAGCACCGGGAACTACCAATCTGGTGAGCGCATTCGAACAGAGAATTGGGCGCCAGGCTCGTACTGCATTACCGTGATCAGCGCAACCCAGAGCCGGACCCTCCAATGGCTGAAGCAATGAGAAAGATCCTCATGCTCTTCCTGCTGTCGGTCTGCACCCCGCTCGCGCAGGGACAGCAGTTCTGGGCACCAGGAGCGTGCTGGGTTTACAAGCAATTGCATTTGACCCCAAGCCTCGATGTCTACATGTATTCCGGAGATACGCTGCTAGATGGTTTCGTGGCGCAGCGGTGCATGACGCGGACCTGCTACTTAGGCTCTGATACGATTTGCAACAGCGATGTCTGGCAGTTTCGGGACTTCGTTAGCCTCCAAGGCGATGTGGTCTACTACAAGAACAACTGGACGATGAACTCACCTTGGGATACGTTGTACTACCTCGGTGTTCCGGGTGATTTCTGGTACCCCTTGGGTTTCGACCCGGATTGCGACCCGCTTGGGAAGCTGGTCATCGCCGATACAGGACATGTGGTGATGGGTGGTGTTAGCCTCAGGACATGGGACATCGACCAACTCGATAGCGATGGGGTGCCGATGGCTGAAGACATGCCATTCAATCAGGACCCCTTGCGCGTCATTGAGCGGATCGGCGGCACCCCGCGTGTGTTCACCAACATTCAATGCAATCCGGGCGGGATCATTGAATACAGCTACTTCAATCTGCTGCACTACTCGGATTGGGAGCTCTCGACCAATGATGGACTGTCATGCGATCTCGTGCTCGGTTCCGCAGAACGCACCTCCGAACGTGGACTGACCTCTTATCCCAACCCCGGCACCGACCATCTCCAGCTTTCAGGCTTTGGCAGTTCCTCGGTCCTAGTCATCGTGCGCGATGCGCTTGGCCGCCTCTGCTTCACCACCGGGAACTACCGATCTGGTGAGCGCATAAGAGCAGAGAGTTGGGCGCCAGGCACCTACTTCATCAGCGTCACCGACAGGTCCGGCAATGGAAGCATGCTGCGCTGGCTGAAGCAATAGCGCTCAGAGCTCCGCGCAGAGCCGTTCGACCAATGACCCGGCCTTAACCTCCGGCAACATGCCCGCTTCTTGCAAGGTGCTCGCGACGCGCTCGAGCATGCCCTCTACCACCTTTCCATCCAGGTTCCAGCGCACGCCGCTGAACCAATCGCGCGCGTCCTCGTCGCTCATCCGGTAACGCTGAGCGATCATCTCCGGGGCGCTCTTCTTCTCCATAACGCCCTTGGCCTGGTCGCGGATCACGCGCAGCAAACGGGCAACGTCGGTTCCGTTCGACCCGAGGATGCCCTCGCTCGCCACGAGCACGAACGAGGGCCATGGCGCCTGGTATTCATCCACGCGGCGGAAGGCGCCGCTATCCACGAGGTGCTTCGTGGTATACTTCTCCCAGAGGAAGGCGATGGGATCAGGGCCCTTCAGCCGTTCCACCGCGCCTTCCAGGTCGTTCACCACCACGAGGTCGCTCTCCTGCGGGATCCAGCCGTGGGCCTGTGCATAAGCCATGGCGGCCAGGTGGCTGCCGGAATTGAGGCGGCTGATCGCGAAAGGCACATCCTTCAGTTGCGCCGGCTCTTTAATCGCGGTGTGGGCTCCTACATGCACGCCCCAGGTCAACGGCGAATCGACGTACGGCGAAAGGATGCGGCTCGGATTGCCGTTGAGGATGTCGCGCACGGCGCCTTCGGTCACGAGCATGGCCACATCCACCTCACCCGCACGGAGCAATTTGCACATGGCCCCGGTGCCTTCGGGCACGGTGCGCCATTTCACCTCGATGCCGGCACGCACGAAGGCGCGTCGCTCCAAGGCCAGCATCCACGGCAGGTTGAAGTGCTCGGGCACGCCCGCCACACGGATCACGACCGGATCGGACAGCGGGTTCACTTCCGCACGTAGCCTTCGAATGAGAAGTGCTCCTTCTCGTTCAGCTCATCGGGCGTCAGCGACTTGAAGTACGCGTAGGTGATCTTCAGTCCTTCGGCACGGCTCACCTTCGGTTCCCAGCCAAGCAGCTTGCGCGCCAGGGTGATGTCCGGCTGGCGCTGCATGGGATCATCCTTCGGCAAGGGCTTGTACACCACCTTCTGCGAGGTTCCCGTGAGCTTGATGATCTCCTCCGCGAACTGCGCGATGGTGATCTCGCTGGGGTTGCCCACGTTCACGGGTCCGGCGTAGTCGCTCAGGAGCAGGCGATAGATGCCCTCCACGAGATCATCCACGTAACAGAAGCTGCGTGTCTGCGAACCGTCTCCGAATACGGTGAGGTCCTCGCCGCGCAAAGCCTGGCCGATGAAGGCGGGAAGCACGCGGCCGTCATTGAGGCGCATGCGCGGACCGTAGGTGTTGAAGATGCGCACGATGCGTGTCTCCAACCCGTGATAGGTGTGGTAGGCCATGGTGATGGCCTCTTGGAAGCGCTTGGCCTCGTCGTACACGCCGCGCGGACCGATCGGGTTCACATGGCCCCAGTAGCTCTCCGTTTGCGGGTGCACTTGCGGGTCGCCATACACCTCGCTGGTGCTGGCCACCAGGATGCGTGCGCCCTTGGCCTTGGCCAGTCCGAGCAGGTTGTGCGTGCCGAGCGATCCCACCTTCAGGGTCTGGATCGGGATCTTCAGGTAGTCGATGGGCGAAGCGGGCGAAGCGAAGTGCAGGATGTACTTCAGCGGGCCGGGCACATGCACGAACTTGGAGACGTCGTGGTTGTAGAACTCGAAGTCCTCGCGCTTGAAGAGGTGCTCGATGTTCTTCAGCCGACCGGTGATCAGGTTATCCATACCGATCACGTGGTAGCCCTCCTTCAGGAATCGGTCGCAGAGGTGCGAGCCGAGGAAGCCCGCTGCGCCGGTGATGAGGACACGCTCTTTGTTCATGGAATCAGATGATTAGATGATCGGAGAATCAGACAATGGCATTCGCTGTGATTCCCTGACCTTCTCCTTGACCGATCTCCTGATGGGTTCTAGGCGTTGGCCTTCGCAGGCACGTTCACGGGGTTGCGGCCCACGCTCATGTACGTGAAACCGAGCTTCTGCATCTCGTCCAGCTCGTACAGGTTGCGGCCGTCGAAGATCACCTTGTCCTTCAGCGAGGAAGCCACGCGGTTGAAGTCTGGCGTGCGGAAGAGCGCCCATTCGGTGGCGATGATGAGCGCATCGGCGCCCTGGAGCGCGTCGTATTCATCCTTGGCGAAGGTGACCTTGTCGCCCATGAGCTTCTTCACGTTGGCCATGGCCTCGGGGTCGAAGGCGGTGACGCTGGCGCCGGCCTTCACGAGCTCCTCGATCACGTAGAGCGCCGGTGCCTCGCGGATGTCGTCGGTATCGGGCTTGAAGGCCAGGCCCCACAGGGCGAAGCGCTTGCCGGCGAGGTTGCCGTAATGGCCCTTGATCTTCGGGATGATGGAGGTCTTCTGCTGCTCGTTCACCTCCATCACGCTCTTGATGATCTGGAAGGTGTAGCCCGCATCGTTGCCGCTCTTGGCCAGCGCCTGCACATCCTTGGGGAAGCAGCTGCCCCCGTAGCCGATGCCGGGGAAGAGGAAACGCTTGCCGATGCGCGTATCGGTGCCCATGCCGATGCGCACCTTGTCCACGTCGGCGCCCACGCGCTCGCAGAAGTTCGCGATCTCGTTCATGAACGTGATCTTGGTGGCGAGGAAGGCGTTGGCAGCGTACTTGGTCAGCTCCGCGCTGCGCTCATCCATGAAGATGATGGGGTTGCCCTGGCGCACGAAGGGCTTGTACAGGTCCTCCATCACCTTGCGGGCACGGTCGCTGCTGGTGCCCACCACCACGCGGTCGGGCTTCAGGAAATCGTCCACGGCGAAGCCTTCGCGCAGGAACTCCGGGTTGCTCACCACATCGAAGAGATCCTCCTTGGCGTTCCTGGCGAGCGCGGCATGCACCTTCTCGGCGGTTCCGACCGGCACGGTGCTCTTGTCCACGATCACCTTGTAGTCGGTGATGATCTTCCCGAGGTCGTCGGCCACGCCGAGCACGTACTTCAGGTCAGCGCTGCCATCCTCACCGGGAGGCGTGGGCAGCGCGAGGAAGATGATCTGGGCATCCTTGATGGCGCTGGCCAGGTCGGTGGTGAAGCTCAGGCGCCCCTGGCGGATGTTGCGCTCGAAGAGCACATCGAGGTGCGGCTCGTAGATGGGCACCTTGCCATCCTTCATCATCTGCACCTTGTTCGCGTCGATGTCCACGCATACCACGTGGTTGCCGGTCTCGGCGAAGCAGGTTCCTGTCACGAGGCCTACGTATCCGGTGCCTACTACTGCGATGTTCATCCGTTTGAAAAGGTTGGGGGGTTGAACGTTGAGCGGGTTGAGAGTTGCGCGATGCAATCTGCCATTGGCCGAACGCTCATTTGTTGGTCTGGAAGAAAGACCTCACGGTGGAGGTGATGTGATTCAGCTGCTGCTCGTCGAGCTCCGTGCTCATCGGCAAGGAGAGCACTTCATGGGTGATGGATTCGGTCACGGGCAATGATCCTTCCGCGAAGCGGGCGCTCTTGTACGCATTCTGGAGGTGGCAGGGTACAGGGTAGTAGATCATGGCCGGTATGCCGCTGTCCTCCAAGTGCTTCTTGAGCGCATCGCGACGCCCCTGGGCCACCTTGAGCGTGTACTGGTGGAAGACGTGGCTGCTGCTGCCGCTCCGCTCCGGGATGCTGAGGCCAGGGATGCCCCGGAAGGCCTGGTCGTACGCTGAAGCGGCGCGGTTCCGTGCCTCGGCATAGGCATCGAGCTGCCGCAATTTGATGCGCAGGATGGCGGCCTGGATGCTGTCCAGCCTGCTGTTCACGCCCACCACCTCGTGGTAGTAACGCACATCGCTGCCGTGGTTGCACACGCGGCGGATGCGCTTGGCCAGCTCCTCATCGTTGGTGAAGAGCGCGCCCCCATCGCCGTAGCAGCCCAGGTTCTTGCTGGGGAAGAAGCTGGTGGTGCCGATGTGCCCGATGGTGCCCGCCTTTCGCTTCGACCCATCGCCGAAAGTGTAATCGGAGCCGATGGCCTGGCAGTTGTCCTCGATCACGTACAGCCCGTGCTCCTGGGCGATGGCCATGATCGCCTCCATGTCCGCGCTCTGCCCGAAGAGGTGCACCGGCACGATGGCCTTCGTCTTCGGAGTGATCTTCCGTCGGATGTCCTCGGGATCGATGTTGAAGGTGCCGGGCTTCACGTCAGCGAACACGGGCGTTAGTCCCAGCAGGCCGATCACCTCGACGGTGGCCACGAAGGTGAAGGAGGCCGTGATCACCTCATCGCCGGGTTTCAGATCCAGCGCCATCATGGCGATCTGGAGCGCATCGGTGCCATTGGCGCAGCCGATGGCATGCTTCACCCCGAGGTACGCGCCGAGCTCCTTCTCCAGCTCCTTCACCTCCGGCCCGTTGATGAAGGCGGCGCTCTCCATCACGCGGATCACCGCCGCGTCCACCTCATCCTTGATGCGATGGTACTGGGCCACGAGGTCGACCATCTGGATGGGTCGCATGCGCGTAGGGGTCTCCATGGTGTGCGGCCGGAGCCGGAAATGAGGCGGCGAAGATAGCCCGCGCCTTGGGCCACAGGGCAATTCACGCGCGTGCCGGGCGTTACGCCCCCGTTACTTTCGCCCCGCCCACGCCCCATGCGCCGATCCACCCTCATCGCCCTGCTCATCGCGCTGCTGCCTGGCTTCGCGGAAGCGCAGCGCAGCACCAGCATCCGCGACACCACCATCGCCTTGGTGGCCGTGCAGGCCAGCTACGCGCACCAATGGCCCGGCGGCGACCTCGCCACGCGTTTCGGGGCGAACAGCAACATCGGCCTGGGCGCCTACCGGAAGTTCCGCAGCAACTGGCTCATCGGCGCCGAAGGCAGTTTCCTCTTCGGCAACAAGGTGGTGGAGCCGGGCATCCTGCGCAACGTGATCAACAGCGCCGGGCAGATCATCGACCAGGACGGGGTGATGGCCGATGTCTTCCTCTTCGAGCGCGGCTGGACCGCCTTCGGGTTCGTGGGCAAGCTGCTGCCCGTGGTGGGCCCCAACCCCAACAGCGGCATCGTGCTCAAGCTCGGCGGCGGCTTCATGCGGCACAAGGTGCGGGTGCAGACGCAGCAGAACGTGGTGCCGCAACTGGAGGACGAGTACCTCGAAGGCTATGACCGGCTCTGTGCGGGCCCGGCGGCGCTGGGGTATATCGGCTACCATCATCTCGGCAACCGGCGCCTGGTGAACTTCCATTTCGGACTGGAGGTGATGATGGGCTTCACCGAATCGCTTCGGGCCTACAACTTCGACACCGAGCAGTACAACACGCCCAAGCGCACCGACGTGCTCACCGGCATCCGCGTGGGTTGGAGCCTGCCGATCTACCGGCGCGACGACGACCGCTTCCATTACTGAGATGCCCCTGCTGTACGACCTGGGCCTCGGGCTGTATCACCTCGGCATCAGGCTGGCGGCGCCGTTCGTTCCCAAGGCGCGCGCTCGGGTCCGAGGCGCGCACGACGCATGGCAGCGCCTCGAGGCCAGGAGCGAAGCCCTGCATGGCTGCATCTGGATGCATTGCGCCAGCGTCGGCGAGTTCGAGCAGGGCCGCCCGGTGCTGGAGGAGCTCCGCAAGCGGCATCCGGATCGACCGGTCCTCCTCACGTTCTACAGTCCGAGCGGCTATGCGATGCGCAAGGACACGCCGCTGGCCACGCATGTGGACTACCTGCCGAACGACGGCGCGGCGAACGCGCGGCGCTTCATGCACCTGGTGCGTCCGGTGCTGGTGCTCTGGGTGCGCTACGAGTTCTGGCACCACTGGCTCCGCAGCATCCATCAGCACGCCACGCCGCTGTTCCTGATCTCCGGCATCTTCCGGCGGGCACAGCCCTTCTTCCGCTGGTACGGAAGCGCGCACCGGGCCATGCTGCGCTGCTTCACGCATGTCTTCGTGCAGGACGAGCCCTCGCGCGCGCTCCTCGCATCCATCGGCGTACAGGCGGTGACCGTGAGCGGCGATACCCGCTTCGACCGGGTGGACGCGATCGCGCGCGATAGCGAACGGCTGCCCATCGGACTGGCCTTCCACCGGGCCATGGATGCGCCCGTGCTGATCGGCGGGAGCACATGGCCTGCGGATGAGCGGCTGATCGCCGAGGCGCTGAAGCCGATCGCTGCGCCCGTTCGCCTCATGGTTGTGCCGCATGAGCCCACGCCGAACGCGCTCGAAGAGGCTTCACGCCTGCTTCCACGCCCTATTGAGCGTTGGAGCCGCCTGGTATCGATGCTCGCGAACGATGCGCCCGTGCCGGACCCACGCGTGCCCGAACAGGACCCCTTCTTCGCTCGCACCTTGCTCGTGGATCGCATGGGGCTGCTCGCGCGGCTCTACCAGCACGCCGATGTGGCCTACGTGGGCGGCGGGTTCGGCGATGGCATCCACAGCCTGCTGGAAGCGGCGGCATGGGGCAAGCCGGTGATCTTCGGCCCGCGGCACCAGAAGTTCACCGAGGCGCGCGGCTTGATCGAGGCCGGCGGCGGCTTCGAGGTGCGCGACGCCGATGAGCTGCGCGCCGTGATCACGCGGTTGATCACCGACCGATCCGCGCGGGACGCAGCCTCCGTTGCTGCCCT
Organism: Flavobacteriales bacterium; assembly: GCA_020635725.1. Classification (GTDB taxonomy): domain Bacteria; phylum Bacteroidota; class Bacteroidia; order Flavobacteriales_F; family PHOS-HE28; genus PHOS-HE28. The sequence continues at coordinate 211,951 of JACJZF010000003.1, read as the reverse complement.
CGGCTATGTGCGCGAGCACGTCGGGGCCACGGCGCGGATCATCGCAGCGGTCGATGCCGCGCTGCGCTGATCACTTCTTCGTCTCCTTGCTGAACTCGATCCGCGCGGGCAGGTAGTCGATGTCGATCGCGGATCCCGTGGCGAACGCCATGAACTCTCCAGGACCGGTCTGCGTGAGCTCCCAGCCGGTCATCAGCGCTTCATCGTTGCCGCTGCGCAGGACGGGTTTGGTACGGTAGCCTCCCTTCGGATCGAAATAGGCATAGGCCGAGTAAAGGCCGCTCATGCTCTGCTTCGGCACGATCTTCTCCCCGCTCTTGCGCGCCTCGATGTTCGACTCGCTATCCCAGAGGAAGACGAAGAGCTGGTCGTCGAAGGCCACCGGGAACGCGCGGCCCATGGTCGGGTCGTCGGTCATCACCCAGCGGCGCACCAGGGTGCTCCACTGCACCTGGCCATCCTTGCCGAGGCTGCGCGCCTGCACCGGACCGTGATAGAAGCGCTGATAGCGGCGCGCGGTTTCGGGGTTGATCCAGCTGGCCTCAAGCGCCACCTCGTTCACCACGTAGAATCCGCCATCGTCCTTGGCGATGAGGCCGATCACATCGGTGGCCGGGTACAGGCGCTTCTGCTCCTGCTTCTCATTCTTCGCCTCGCTGTCCGCCTTGGTCTCAGCGATGCCCAGGCGTTCCTGCTCATCCAATTCGTTCTGCTCGCTGAACGGATAGAGCGTCGGGGCGCTGAGGCCGCCCTCGCTGCTATCGACCCAGGCGATGAAGTTGCCCAGCATGCGGCCATCGTCCGATGATGACGCGTAGATGCCCGCATAGGCCAACCGGTCCTTGCCAATGGGCTGCAGGATGCCACCCGTTGGGTAATAACCCGCATCCATGGTGAAGGGCACGCGCGCGATATCGTCGGCGTTGACCTTGTGCAGCACCACCTGGTAATCGTCGGCACCGCCGACGGGCGCGCCATCGCGGTAGCGGTAGCGGATCACGAGATACGCGTTGCCCTCGGCATCGACGGCCGCATCGAGCACATCGCTGCGCTCACTGCCGCCATCGACGCGCATGATGTGCTGCCACTTCACCTGCATCTGTTGATCGACCACGGCCAGCAGATAGAACGGCGGCTCATCGCTGGCGCCCCGCAGCTCCGGGCTGTGGATCAAGAGGTGCGAACCGTCGGCCGCGGTGGAGGTGGACCATTTGACCCGGGTCGATTTCCCGGCGTGCTCATACATGGCCTGCCTGCCTTTCACCTCCACCGGGAAGGCGCAGATCCGATCGAAGGCCGGTGGCTGGCGGGTGATGTTGGGCTCGACATGCTGATAGTAGAGCGCGATCTCTTCCTGCCCGCCGGTGCGTGCGATCAACGTGGGCTTGCCGTTCATCACCACCAGGTCCTCCAGCAGCAGGCGCTCCTGGCCGCGGCGCTCGAGCAGCGGCTCCAGGCTGCGCTGATAGCTGAGCTTGGCCCTGTCGTAGGAATCGAGGCGCGGGCTCTTCTTGGTGAAGGCCTTGTCGCCAAAATCGGGGCTGCGCAGCACCACGTAGCTGCTGGGCGTGGCCCGGACCACTCGGTAAGGCATCATCGACCCATCAGGCGTGTGCTTCTCGCCCATGCGCACCTTCACCTTCACCTTGTCATCCGATGAGCCCGGAGGCTGCGCCAGAACAGAGAGCGAGAGGAAGGTGAGGCCAGCCAAAAGGAGTCGTGGTCGAAGGATCATCGCGTTCGCGTTGAATGGGGCGTGAAATTAGCGAGCCGCCCCTGCCAACACGATGCCAAGCCGTTCAGCGGAGCTTGGGATTGTTCGCGTGCCGTTCGGCATCGCGCCGCGTCTTCTCCTCCATGCGTCGCTCCCAGGCGGCCTGCAGGTCGGTGCCGGTCTGGTTGGCCAGGCACAGCACCACGAAGAGCACATCGGCCAGCTCGCCGCCGAGATCCTTGCTCCTGTCACTCTCCTTCTCGCTTTGCTCGCCATAGCGCCGGGCCATGATGCGGGCCACCTCGCCCACCTCCTCCGCGAGCATGGCCATGTTGGTGAGCGGATCGAAGTATCGGACGCCATGGTCCTTGATCCATGTGTCCACCTCCCGCTGCAGGGTTCCGATCGGTTCCTCCGTCATTCGCGTTCCTGGCTATCGATGATGATCGTGACCGGTCCGTCGTTCACCAGCGCCACCTGCATATCGGCGCCGAACTCGCCGGTCTTCACCGGTCTCCCGACCAGCTCCGAGAGCAGCTGCTTGGCCCGCAGGTACAAGGGGATGGCCTCCTCAGGCCGCGCCGCTCGCAGGTAACTGGGCCGGTTGCCCTTCACGGTGCTCGCATGCAGGGTGAACTGGCTCACCAGCATCACCTCCCCGCGCACCTGGGTCACATCGAGGTTCATCACGCCTTCGGCATCGGCGTGGATGCGCAGGCGCGCGATCTTTCCGCAGAGCCATTCGAGGTCGGCTTCGTCATCGCCGATCTCCACGCCGAGCAGCACCAGCATGCCCGGCCCGATGCGCGCCACCTCTGATCCGCCGATGCTCACGGAGGCCTCCCGCACCCGTTGGATCACCGCCCTCATCTAATACCCGTGGGATTGGAACCAGACCTTGCGACGGGCCAACTTCTCCGCATCGGTGCCCTTGCCTTCCACCGCATCGCGGAAACTGCCGTACATGGGGTTGGGCAACAGGATGAAGTAGCGCGATAGGCTATCCGCCATGGCATCCACCGCATCCTTGCCGTAGTTGGAGGACCGATCCTTGAAGGCCTCGCTGAAATCGCGGAGCTGATCGCCTACCAGGAGCACCACCTCATGCGTGGCCCTGATCCGCGCCCGCCGTTCGGTCTTATCGCTGCTGCCTTCCATCAACAGAAGATGGGCATCATCCGCGAACGGGAAGCCCAGATCAACCAGGTTCTTCAAGGTGCTTGCACGTTCCCGTACATCGCGGTTGGTCACATAGAAGACCTCGCAGCCCAGTTCCTCGGCATGCGTCAGGAATTCGAGGGCTCCGGGGCAGGCCTTCGCCGTGGCCTTGTCGGTCCATGCGCGCCAATCGTTCTGGTCGAAGGTGCGATCGCGGCGGATGGCGTTCACCTGGTACGGGCTGTTGTCGAGCACGGTCTCGTCGATATCCACGATCACCGCGCGCGGCCGATGGTCCGATCCCGCGCTATCGGCCATCTGCTGCTGCTCGTCCAGCTCCTGCAGTCTCAGCTCCAACCTGTCGGTCGCCTGATCATACCCTTGCCGATAGAGCCAGTAGGCCTCGGCCGAGGTGTTCTGCCACAGCACGGCATCGGCCCCTTGCCAGGCCAGCTGCGGCATGGCTTCCGGAGCGGGGCTCACAGCGGCCTCACGGGTGCCACGGCAACCAGCGATGAGCAACAGGGCCGGAAGAAGGATGCGTGCGTTCATGGGTATTCAGTCAACTCGGTACGGGCTGTCGTCATCCACCCCTTCGAGCATGTCAAGGTAACTGCGATAGCGGCTCTCAGGCACCTCACCTTGCTCCACGGCGGCGCGCACGGCACAGCCCGGCTCGCCTTTGTGCAGGCAATTGGCGAAGCGGCAATCGCCCTTGAGCCGGAACATCTCCGGGAACTGGTCGCCGATGTGCTCCTTGTCCAGATCCACGAGCCCGAAGCCTTTGATGCCGGGCGTGTCGATGATGAAGGAGTCCGGGGCATCCAGCTTCAGCTCGAACATCTCGGCGTAGGTGGTGGTATGCTGGCCCTTGCTGCTCGATTCGCTGATCTCGGTGGTCCACAGGTCGAGCTCGGGGTCGATGGCGTTGATGAGCGTGCTCTTGCCCACGCCGCTGTGGCCGGAGACGAGCGTGGTCTTGCCCGCGAGCAGCTCCTTCACCTCATCGACACCTCTGCCTTGCAGCGCGGAGGTCATCACCACGCGGTAGCCGGCCTGCTGGTAGGTATCCACCAGATCGAGCAGCATCTCCTGCTCCTGTTCATCGAGGTCGTCGATCTTGTTCACCACCACCACCGCGGGCACCTGGTAGGTCTCTGCCGTTACCAGGAAGCGGTCGATGAAGCCGTACGAGGTGCGCGGGCGTGCCACGGTGACCATGAGCAGGGCCTGGTCGAGGTTGGCGGCGATCACATGCCGATGATGGCTCAGGTTCACGCTGCGCCGCACCAGGTAGTTGCGCCGATCGTGCAGGTCGGTGATGGTGCCGGGGTGCTCGGCGCCCTGCTGCGGCTCGAAGGTGACCTGATCGCCCACGGCCACCGGGTTGGTGCTCTTCCATCCCTTGATGCGCAGGTTGCCGCGCGCCACGCATTCGTGCAGGCTGCCCTCCTCGCCACGCACGAGGTAGCGACTCCCGGTGCTTCGCATCACCACGCCGATGGCCATTGGGCAAAGATGTGATCGGCGCGCGCCTCTACCTTCGCCGCATGTCGATCTCCGTGCAGGGCATCACCAAGCTCTATGGCGCTCAGAAGGCGCTCGATGGGGTATCCTTCGAGATCGGCAAAGGCGAGGTGGTGGGCTTCCTCGGCCCCAACGGCGCGGGCAAGAGCACCATGATGAAGATCCTCACGTGCTACATCCCACCTTCATCGGGCGCGGCCGTGGTCTGCGGGCACGACACGCGCACGGCGAGCATGGAGGTGCGCCGCAACGTGGGATACCTGCCGGAGCACAACCCGCTCTACCTCGACCTCTACGTGCGCGAGTACCTCGATTTCGTGGCCGGCGTGCACGGCCTGAGCGACCGCGCCGCGCGTGTGAAGGCGATGATCGACCGGGTGGGCCTCGGCCCGGAGCAGCACAAGCGCATCGGGCAGCTGAGCAAGGGGTACCGGCAGCGCGTGGGATTGGCGCAGGCCATGATCCACGACCCGCAGGTGCTGATCCTCGATGAGCCCACCAGCGGCCTCGATCCCAACCAGCTGGTCGACATCCGAGCCCTGATCAAGAGCCTGGGCCGCGAGAAGACCGTGATGCTGAGCACGCACATCATGCAGGAGGTGGAAGCCATCTGCGACCGCGTGATCATCATCGACAAGGGTCGCATCGTGGCGGATGACAAGGCCGGCGCGCTCCGCACCAGCCGTCAGGGAGCCGTGCTCGAGGTGGAATTCGACCGCGCGCCGGAGCCCAACATGCTGCTCAACATCCCCGGCGTGCTCAGCGCCAAGCGCAAGGAGGGAGCCACCTGGCTGCTGGCCCACGACCTCACCAACGACGTGCGCCCAGCGGTCTTCCAATTCGCGGTGGAGCAGGGGTTGAAGGTGCTCGGCCTGCAGAAGAGCGAGCGTGGCCTCGAAGAGGTGTTCAAAGAACTCACCGGGCACTGATCCCGGGGTTCACCCGCTTCCCTTTCCTTTGCCGCCCGACATACTGAAACACGATGCCGTACCTCTTCACGTCCGAATCCGTCAGCGAAGGCCACCCCGATAAGGTCGCCGACCAGATCAGCGATGCCCTCATCGACCACTTCCTCGCCTTCGACCCGCAGAGCAAAGTGGCCTGCGAGACCCTGGTGACCACCGGGCAGGTCGTCCTCGCCGGGGAGGTGAAGAGCAAAGCCTACCTCGATGTGCAGCAGATCGCGCGCGACGTGATCAAGCGCATCGGGTACACCAAGACCGAGTACAAGTTCGAGGCGGAAGGCTGCGGCGTGTTCAGCGCCATCCATGAGCAGAGCCCGGACATCAACCAGGGCGTGGAACGCAAGAAGCCCGAAGAGCAGGGCGCCGGCGACCAGGGCATGATGTTCGGCTACGCCTGCCGCGACACCGACAACTACATGCCGCTGCCGCTGGAGATCAGCCACCTGCTGCTGCGCGAGCTCGCCGCCATCCGGCGCGAGAAGAACAGCAAGATGCCCTACCTGCGCCCCGATGCCAAGAGCCAGGTGACCATCGAATACAGCGATGACCACAAGCCCCTGCGCATCGACGCCATCGTGGTGAGCACCCAGCACGACGACTTCGACAGCGAGCCGAAGATGCTGGCCAAGATCAAGAAGGACGTGGTGGAGATCCTGATCCCGCGCGTGATGAAACAGCTGCCCAAGCGCGTGCAGGCCCTGTTCGGCAGCGACATCAAGTACCACATCAACCCCACCGGCAAATTCGTGATCGGCGGCCCCCATGGCGACACCGGCCTCACCGGCCGCAAGATCATCGTGGACACATACGGCGGAAAGGGCGCGCACGGCGGCGGAGCATTCAGCGGAAAGGACCCCAGCAAGGTGGACCGCAGCGCCGCCTATGCCGCGCGCCACGTGGCCAAGCACCTTGTGGCCGCCGGCGTGTGCGATGAAGTGCTCGTTCAGGTGGCCTATGCCATCGGCGTGGCCAAACCCGTGGGTTTCTATGTGAACACCTACGGCACCAGCAAGGTGCACGTGAGCGACGGCGAGATCGCCCGCAAAATCGGCGCCCTGCCGGAGTTCGACATGCGCCCGTACTTCATCGAGAAGCGCTTCGCCCTGCGCACCCCGATCTACAGCGAGACCGCCAGCTACGGGCACATGGGCCGCAAGAGCGTGGTGGTGACCAAGAAATTCGAGAACGCCGGCCAACAGGCCACGGTGAAGGTGAAGCTCTTCCCCTGGGAGGAACTCAATGCCGTGGATGCCGTGAAGAAGGCGTTCAAGCTGTAATCGTCAGCGAGGCATCGATCCGGGAGAAGGGCGGGGATGACCCCAGGAAGCAAGGGCATCAAGCCTGCCTCATGCCGGGTGTTGGTGCGGATCGAAAATACCACTACTTTCGCACCCCATTTTCGGAAGACCATGTACGCCATCGTCGATATCGCCGGCCAGCAATACAAAGTGCAGAAGGACCAGAAGCTGAAGGTGCACCGCCTCGAAGCCGAGGAAGGCAAGCACGTTGAGCTGGAGAAAGTGCTGCTCGTGAGCGACGGCAAAACCGTGAACGTGGGCACCCCCGTCGTGGAGGGTTTCCGCATCGCCGCCAAGGTCCTGAGCCACGGAAAAGGCGATAAGGTTCTGGTCTTCAAGAAGAAGCGCCGCAAGGGCTACCAGAAGATGAACGGCCACCGCCAGTACCTCACGGAACTGTGGATCGAGGCCATCCTGGGCAAAGGCGAGAAGTTCGACGCCAGCAAGAGCACGGCCCCGGCCCCGAAAGCCGTGAAACCCGCCGAGCCGAAAGCGAAGAAGAGCGCCACCAAGGAAGCCGCCCCGAAGAAGGCCACCGCCAAGAAAACCGCTCCTGCGAAGAAGGCCGCCAAGAAGGCCGCTCCGAAGAAAGCCGCCAAGAAGGACGACAAGAAGTAAGCGAGACCTCAACCCTCTCTGCACGATAGACCCCATCAGCCATGGCACACAAGAAAGGTGAAGGCAGTACCCAGAACGGACGCGAGTCGCACTCGAAGCGACTCGGTATCAAGATCTTCGGCGGGAGCCAGGCCATCGCTGGCAACATCCTGGTGCGCCAGCGCGGCACCAAGCACCACCCCGGCCGCAACGTCGGCATCGGCGTGGACCACACGCTGTTCGCCTTGACCGACGGCACGGTGAAGTTCGAGAAGAAGCGCGGCGACCGCAGCGTGGTGAGCATCGAACCCGCCGCCAAGGTCGACTGATAGTTCAATCCCCTACCCCAAGCGAAGCCCTTCCGCCCTGGTGGAGGGGCTTCGTCGTACAGGCCCGCACCACGGCCGGGCGATACCTTTGACCACGAACGACCTCGACGCATGCTCGAATTGAATTTCATCCGCGACAACCGCGCCGACGCGGAAGCACGCCTGACCAAACGCAATATCGACGCGAAGGCCCTGCTGGACCGCGTGAAGGAACTCGATGACCTGCGTCGCGCCACCCAGACCGAGATGGATGGCAAGCAAGCCGAGCTGAACGCGATCAGCCGCAGCGTGGGCGAACTGATGAAGGCCGGGAAGAAGGATGAAGCCGAGGCCGCCAAAGCGAAGAGCGGCGATCTGAAGACCTCCGTGCAGGACCTGAAGGACCGATTGGAGGCATGCGAGAAGGATCTGCAGGACCACTTGGTGACCATCCCCAACGCGCCGAACGCCAAGGTGCCCAACGGCCGAACGCCAGAAGAGAATACCGTGGTGGTGCAGGAGGGCGCGATCCCGGAGCTCGGCCCGGATGCGAAGCCGCATTGGGAACTCGGCGAGGAATACGGAATCCTCCACATGGAGCTGGGCGTGAAGGTGACCGGCGCGGGCTTTCCCGTGTACAGCGGTCAGGGAGCACGGCTCCAGCGCGCTTTGATCGCCTTCTTCCTCGATAAAGCCACCGAAGCCGGGTACCGCGAGATCATCCCGCCGCACCTGGTGAACAGCGCCAGCGCTTTCGCCACGGGCCAGCTGCCTGACAAAGAAGGGCAGATGTACCACGCCACGGTCGATGACCTCTACCTGATCCCCACGGCCGAGGTGCCCATCACGAATCTGTACCGCGACGAGATCATCGATGCGGAAAAGCTGCCCATCCGGAACGTGGGCTACACGCCCTGCTTCCGTCGTGAGGCGGGCAGCTACGGGGCCCATGTGCGTGGCCTCAACCGCGTGCACCAGTTCGACAAGGTGGAGATCGTGCGCGTGGAGAAGCCGGAGGACAGCTATGCGGCATTGGAGCAGATGGTGGAGCATGTGAAAGGCCTGCTGCGCGCCTTGGAGCTCCCCTACCGCCAGCTGCTGCTCTGCGGCGGCGACATGGGTTTCGCCAGCGCCCTGACCTACGACATGGAAGTGTACAGCGCCGCGCAGAAGCGTTGGCTCGAGGTGAGCAGCATCAGCAACTTCGAGACCTTCCAGAGCAACCGCCTCAAGCTGCGTTACCGCGGCGAGGACAAGAAGCCACGCCTTGCGCACACCTTGAATGGCAGCGCGCTGGCCCTGGCACGGATCGTGGCCGCGTTGATGGAGAACAACCAGACCGCCGAGGGCATCCGCATACCCAAGGCCCTGCAGCCTTACACCGGCTTCGCCCTCATCACGAAATGACCCGCGGCATACGCATCGCCCTCGGCTCAGCGTTCGCAACGAGCGCCTTGCTGTGGTCGTGCGCGCAGCCACCCGACCCGGCCCAGCTCACCGCCTTGGACCAGCTCATCTCCGCCACCGAGGGCGCCCTGCTCACCTTGAACGAATTGGACCAGGCGCGGTACGAAAGGGCCGACTCGCTTTTCCGCGAGGAGGAGACCGACTTCCGCGAGCGTTTCTCCGATACGCTCTCCCGACCTGAGGCAAAGGCCTTGGGGAACCAGTGGATCACGCTCAGCGAAGCAGCCGATATGGGTGCTGGTCACGCGCATGCCCTCGCGACGCTCGATGCTACGAGTGAGCGGCTGCGCGCCTTGCGACAGGATATCGCGGAGGGCGCCTTCAGCACGGCGGAGGCCCAACCGTTGATCGCCGAGGAACAGCGCCGCCACATCGGGCTCATGAGCTCGGTGCATGCGGTCATGGAGAACTACCGCCTGCTGCAGCAGGCATGGGACCGGCGTGATACCGTTACCGCCTTGCTGGCACAACAACCCTTGCCATGAAACGGGCCCTTCTCGCAACGTTCGTGGCATTCCTCGCGCTCCTTGCCCAGGCCCAGCCGGGCACCGATGAGCAACTGGCCGCGCAGTACTTCCAGCAGGGCGATTTCGCGCGCGCCATCCTCTACTACGAGAAGCTCTACAAGCAGCAGCCCACCGACTACTACTACGAGCAGCTGCTCCGCAGCCAGCTGGGCGTGCCCGACCTGGAGGCCGCTCAGAAACTGGTGAAGGAGCGCATGCGGCGCAACAGCGACGACCCGCGTTATCCCATCGACATGGGCCACGTGCTCGAATTGGCGGGCGAGCCCGACAAGGCGCAGAAGGAATATGACCGCGCCTTCAAGCTCATGCGCGGCGATCAAGGCAGCGTGCGGATGGTGGCCAGCGCATTCTCCGGCTACAACAAGCTCGACCTCGCCCTGGAGGCCTACGAGCGCGGCCAGCGCAACGGATCCGACGGTGCGGACTACAGCTTCGAGATGGCCAACCTGCACGCCATGAAAGGCGATGTGCCGCGCATGGTGCAGTCGTACATGGACCTGGTGGCCCGCAACGAGGCCTACCTGCAGGCTGTGCAGAACGCGCTCTCGCGCCATCTGGATTTCGAGGTGGCCGATGCCCGCACCGAAGTGCTGCGCACCGAGCTGCTGCGGCGCATCCAACGAGACCCCTCGAAGACCATCTTCCAGGAGCTGTTGATCTGGATGCTCATCCAACAGAAGGACCTGGATGCGGCTTTCGTGCAGAGCAAGGCCATGGACAAGCGGCTTGATGAGGGCGGAGCCCGGCTGATGGAGCTGGCGCGCATCGCCGAGGCCAACAAGGACTTCGCCGTGGCCTTCAAGTGCCATGACTACGTGATCGGGCTGGGCCGTAACGACGCGAACTACTTCGAAGCGCGCAAGGGCGCCGTGCGCACGCGCTACGTGCAGCTCACCGAACAGCCCGAACCCGCTCCCGCGGAATTGGCCGAGCTGGATCAGCGCATGGCCGCCACCATCACCGACATGGGCTTGGGCAAGCATACCGTGGAGCTGCTGCGCGAACGCGCTCATCTGAAAGCCTATTACATGGAACAGCGCGACGAGGCCATCGCGCTGCTGGAGGAAGGCATCGCCCTGCCCATGATCGACAACAAGACCAAAGGGGAGCTCAAGCTCGACCTCGGCGACGTGTATCTCCTGAATGGAGACATCTGGGAGGCTTCCTTGCTCTATTCGCAGGTCGACCTGGATTTCAAGCACGACGTGCTGGGCCACGAGGCACGCCTGCGCAACGCCAAGGTCTCTTTCTACGCCGGCGACTTCCTTTGGGCCCAGGCCCAGCTGGGCGTTCTGAAGGCCAGCACCAGCAAGCTCATCGCCAACGATGCCATGGAGCTCAGCCTGCGCATCACCGACAACCTCGCCATCGACAGCAACGCGGTGCCCCTCTCCTACTTCGCCCGCGCAGAGCTCCTGCGCGTGCAGCATCTCTACGACCGCGCCTTGCTCACGCTCGACTCCATCGACGCCGAGTTCCCCATGCACAGCCTGGGCGACGATGTGCTCTACGAGCGCTACCGCATCGCCATGGCACGTCGGCAATACGCCGAAGCAGCCACCTACTTGGAGAAGGTCGTGGAGCTCTACCCGATCGACATCCTGGTGGACAACGCGCTGCTCGACCTCGGCAAGCTCTACGAAGGCCCCTTGCATGATCCGGAGCAGGCGAAAGCGAAGTACGAGAAGCTGCTCTTCGAGCACACGGGCAGCATCTTCGTTCCGGAGGCCCGCGAGCGCTACCGCAAGCTGCGCGGCGATGTGCCCGACAACCTGCCGGAGCAGAAGCCTCCGCCCCAGCCATGATCATCTACAACGTCACCATCAGCATCGACCCGGACGCGCACGAAGCATGGGTACGTTGGATGAAGGAGGAGCATATCCCCCGCGTGATGGCCACCGGTCGCTTCAGCAGCAGCCGCATGCACCGCGTGCTGACCGACGACAATGGCGGCATCACCTACGCCGTGCAATACAATGCCGATAGCATGGCCGAATACGAGCGCTACCGCGATGAGGAGGCACCGCGCCTGCAAGCCGAGGCGCACGCCGCGTTCGGTGGGCGCTTCCATGCCTTCCGCACCCTGCTCGAAGTGGTGCACGACGCATGAATCCCGTCCGCCCCAAGAAGCACCTCGGGCAGCATTTCCTGAAGGAGGAGGCCATCGCGCAGCGCGTCGCTGAAGGGCTTACCGGACACGGCGGATACGAGCACGTGATGGAGGTCGGCCCCGGCACGGGTGCGCTCACCAAGCATCTCCTCGCGCTCCAACGCTGGCCGATCACCTGCTTCGAGGTCGATCAAGAGTCCGTTGCCTACCTCCGCGAGCACTATCCGCAACTCGATGTCCGCCCCGAGGACTTCCTGAGGATGAGACCGGGATCCGTCACCGAGGGGCGCTTCGCCGTCGCCGGCAACTTCCCTTACAACATCAGCACGCAGATCGTGTTCAAGGTGCTCGAGCACCGCGATTGCTGTACCGAGTTGGTGGGCATGTTCCAGAAGGAAGTGGCCGACCGCATCCGTGCGCCGCACGGCAGCAAGACCTACGGCATTACCAGCGTGCTCGCGCAGGCGTTCTACGATGTGGAGCTGCTCTTCCACGTGGAGCCCGGCAGCTTCATCCCGCCGCCCAAGGTGCGCAGCTCGGTGATCCGCATGCGGCGCAATGCCGTGGAGGCGCTTCCGTGCGATGAGGCCCTCTTCTTCCGTGTGGTGAAGACCGCCTTCAACCAACGCCGAAAGACCCTGCACAACGCGCTGAAGCCGTTGCCGGACCTGAAGGGCCCGCTGCCCGAGGCCTATTCGACCAAACGCGCCGAGCAATTGAGCGTATCGGACTTCATCGCGCTCACGCAGGCCATCCAAGCCGCCGCATAGGCCTATTTTCGCGGCCCGCCGCGAACGGCGGCCACCGCCATGGCCATCGACCTCAGCAAATCCGCGCTCGACCGCATCCGCGAGGGGCTCGAGCATGGCCGCATCGATGCCATCGTAGAGGAGCTGAAGGAGCTGCACCCGGCCGATATCGCCGAGGTGCTCGACCATCTGCGACCGCATGAGGCCACGGTGCTGCACGAGGCCCTGGGCGAGGAACTGGCCGCGGAGGTGCTGCTGGAGCTTCCTGAGGACAAGCGCGAGGCGATCCTGAACACCTACACCGGCAAGGAGATCGCCGAGGAGGTGATCGACCAACTCGACAGCGATGACGCGGCCGACGTGATCGCCGACCTGCCCGAGGACAAGCAGGAGGAGGTGCTCGCGAACATCGAGGACGCCGAGCAGCGCGAGGAGATCGAAGAGCTCCTCACCTACGACGAGTACAGCGCCGGCGGCCTCATGGCCAAGGAGCTGGTGAAGGTGAGCGTGGATGGCAGCATGCGCGATTGCGTGAAGGAGCTGCGCGCGCTGGGCGAGGACATCGACAACCCCTACGTGATCTACGTGGTGGACCAGCACGACCGCCTGCTGGGCATCATCCCGCTGAAGAAGCTCCTCACCACCTCGCTGTTCAAGCCGGTGAAGGACGTGTACGAGCCGGACTTCGTGAGCGTACAGGCCGATGAAGAGGCCGAGACCGCTGCGCGACTGATGGAGAAATACGACCTGGTGGCCCTGCCGGTAGTGGATCGGCGCGGAAGGCTGATCGGCCGCATCACCATCGACGACGTGGTGGATGTGATCCGCGAAGAGGAGACCGAGGACGTGCAGCGCATGGCGGGCATGGAAGCGCTGGAGGACTCCTACATGAGCAGCAGCTGGTGGGAGATCGTGAAGAAGCGCGTGGGCTGGCTCATCATCCTGTTCATCGGCGAGAGCTTCACGGCAACGGCTATGAGCTTCTTCGAGGACCAGATCGCGAAGGCCGTGGTGCTGGCGCTCTTCGTGCCGCTCATCATCAGCAGCGGCGGCAACACGGGTTCACAGGCCAGCACGCTCATCATCCGCGCGCTTGCCCTCGGCGATGTCACCATCCGCGAATGGTGGAGCGTGGTGAAGCGCGAATTCAGCGTGGGCCTGATACTCGGCTCGGTGCTGGGCATCATCGGTTTCCTGCGCGTTGTGGTGTGGAGCCAGTTCGTGACGGTCTATGGTGAGCATTGGCTCGAAGTAGGGCTCGCCGTGGGCTTCTCGTTGCTGGGCGTGGTGCTCTGGGGCAACCTGATCGGCTCGGTGTTCCCGCTCATCCTGAAACGCTTCGGCCGGGACCCGGCGGTGTCCTCGGCGCCCTTCGTGGCCACCGTGGTCGACGTGACCGGTCTGGTGATCTACTTCACCGTCGCCTCCCTGCTGCTTGCGGGCATCATGATCTGACATGCGCATCGCCCTCCTCGATAGCGTCCATCCGATCCTGGCAGAGCGGCTCGTCGACGCGGGGCACGAGGTGAATGCGCTTCACCAGGCCGATGACGCGGGGCTGGCCGCGGCGCTCATCGGCATGGAAGGCATCGTGGTGCGCAGTCGTCGGCTCCATGCGGACATCCTGTCGGCGGCGACCGACCTGCGTTTCGTGGCGCGAGTCGGCAGCGGCCTCGAGAACATCGATACCGCATGGTGCCTCAAGCACGGTGTGCGCGTGTTCAATTCACCCGAGGGAAACCGAGACGGCGTGGGCGAGGCCTGCGTGATGATGCTCCTGGCCTTGATGAAGGCGCTCGTGCGCGCGAACAACCAGGTGCATCACGGCCTGTGGCTGCGCGAAGAGAACCGCGGCACCGATCTGCAGGGCAAGACCGTGGGCATCATCGGATACGGACAGATGGGCAGCTCCTTCGCGGAGAAGCTGCGCGGCTTCGGCGTGAAGGTGCTCGCGCACGACAAATACCGCAGCGGCTTCGAGCGCGCGGGCGTGGAAGAGTGCGCCCTGGAACGCGTGCTGCGCGAGAGCGATGTCATCAGCCTGCATCTGCCCTTGAACACGGAGACCCGGCACTTCGCGGACCGCGACTTCTTCCTTCGGCTCGGCCGGCCGATCTGGTTCCTGAACACATCGCGCGGCGCCGTGGTGCATACCGAGGCGCTGCTCCATGCGATCGACCATGGCCGTGTGATCGCTGCTGGCTTGGATGTGCTCGAATTCGAGCGCGCCGACCTGAGCGGGCTGGACCCTTCCATGGAGCCCGGCGTGCAGCGCAGGTTGCTCGGGCACGAGCGCGTGCTGCTCACCCCGCACGTGGCCGGAGTCACCCACGAGGGCAAGTGGAAGATGGCCACCGTGCTCGCCGACAAGATCCTCAGCGCTTTCCCGAAACAACGTGGCTGAATCGACCGTCCCTTTCCTACACTTGCTTTTGGCCAGCGCGCTGGCCGCATGCGCGATGCCGCCATCCAACGATCCGCCTGAGGTTCACGGCCACCGGGGTTGCCGGGGCCTCCTGCCCGAGAACACGGTTCCCGGCTTCGTGAGAGCCGCTGAGCTGGGCGTGGACTGGATCGAGCTTGATGTGGTGATCAGCGGAGACAGCCAGGTCGTGGTGTCGCATGAGCCCTGGATGAGCCACGAGATCTGCACCGACCCTGATGGTGAGCCGATCACTGAAGCGACCGAGCGCACGCACAACCTCTACCGCATGACGGTGGCGGAGATCCAACGCTACGACTGCGGCAGCAAAGAGCACCCGCGTTTCCCGCAACAGGAGCGCCATCGCGCGCACAAGCCTACCCTGCGCGAGGCCGTGGAGGCCGTCGAGGAAGCGGCGTTCATGCAGGGCGGCTCAGCGCCCAATTGGAACATCGAGATCAAGAGCGATCCCGCCGACTACGGCACGTTCCAGCCCCGGCCTACCGATGCCGCTCACATCGTTCTGGCGACCATCGATTCGCTGGGCATCACCGATCGTTGCATCATCCAATCCTTCGACCCGGCAGTGCTGCGCGCCGTGCATGCTGCCGATCCCGACATCACGGTGGCGCTGCTCGTCGAGAACAACGAGGGACTGGAGGCGAACCTGCAGCGCCTCGGCTTCGATCCGGGCATCTATAGTCCGCGATTCACCCTTGCCGACGAGGCGCTCCTCAAGAATCTGCGCGCACGACGCATGCGGCTGGTGGTGTGGACCGTGAACGAAGCGGCCGATATCCAACGCATGATCCGGATGGGCGTCGACGGCATCATCAGCGATTACCCGGACCGGGTGCTCAGCGAGATCAACGGCGCTAGCTCGCGCTGAGCAAGCCGTCCAGCGCGGCCTCCAGCGCGTCGGCATTTGTCTGCCATGCGCTGGTTCCGGCTTCTCCCTCGGCAACGAGCCGCGCGCACAGTGGTGCGAACCGCGCTTCATCCAAGCCGGTGAGCAGGGGTTTGAGGGTATGCACCACGCGCACCGCCTTCTCCCAATCGCCCCGTGCGCGCGCCTCGCGGAAGGTGGCCAGGCGCTCGGGCGCGCGCTTGCGCACGTGCGCGAGCACCTCGGGATCGAGCACCGTCGTCGGCGCGGCTTCCTCGATCCGTTCCGTCGGCACCGGGATGATCGGCGCAGGCGGCGGCGGAGCGGCTTCCCGAACGCGGTTCCGCGGCTGCTCCAACGCATCGATCCTGGCCCGCAACGCCTTCACCTCGCCGGCGAGCCGACGATGCCGGCCACGCCCACCGAGCCACAGCGACAGGCACGAAACGGCTCCGATGATCAGCGCTCCGCCACAGACCCACATCCAAGTGCGCGTCTCATTGGCCGCTCGCAGCACGGTCTGCTCCATGTCCATCCGCTCACGTTGCAGCACCTGGGCCAGACTATCCGCACGACCATGAGCGCGCTCCACCTCCGTGAACGCGCCGTGCAACGCGGTGCTCGCCGTGGCTGCATCCCGCCGTTCGGTGAGCCCCTGCACGAGCAGGGATTGCTCGAAGGCGTGCTTCCAGTCCTTGCTCGCCGCGAAGGCATCGCGCAAGCGCTCCCGTGACTCGAGTTCCAAGGGTGCGAGTCCGCTGCTATCCGCCAGGACGGCTGCCTCTTTCAGCGCCGTGATCGCCTTGGCCGGCCGTTCACCCTCGGCCAGCAACCAACGCGATTCGACGCGCGCACCGACCTCCATGCTGGAATCGGCTATTTCCACATTCCGTCGCAGCTGCTTCAGCTCCGACTGGGTCTGCGCGATGCAGGTCAGATGCAAGCACACGACCAAGGCCACGCCCAGAAACCTCAAGAATGAAGCGGCTCTCATGCCCCGGCGAAGCTATTCCGGTTCTACTTCAGAATGAAGCGCGCGGTGGCACGGCTGCGCTGCTCGAGCAGCACCTCGCGGCCGGAGGTGAGCCGTTCCAGCGTGGCATCATCGTAGTGCCGGACGGTGAGCAGCTCGCAGCCCTCATTGTACCGCACCTCATAGTCGGCGCGCAGCTCCTCGATGAGCCGGCGGCTGCGCGGGCTGTCATCGACCGCCACGCTGAAGGCCACGGCGCTGTTCTGCATCAGGTCGATGCGCACGTTGCGTTGCGCGAAGCGGGCGAAGATGTCGCTGAGGTTCTCCTCGACGATGAAGCTCAGGTCGCGCGGCGTGATGCTGATGAGCAGCTGCGCGGGCTTCAGGATGAACGACGGGATAAGTGAATCGCTCTCGCTGCGGTCATCGATGGTGCTGCCCGGAGCGCTCAGATCGCTGAAGGAGCGCACGAACAACGGGATCTGCTTGCGCTGAAGCGGCTGCAATGTGCGCGGGTGGATCACGCTGGCGCCGAAGTAACTGAGCTCGATGGCCTCGCGGTAGCTGATGTGGCTGAGCAGCCTGGTGTCCAGGAAACGCTTGGGATCGGCGTTGAACATGCCGGGCACGTCCTTCCAGATGGTCACGCTCTCGGCATCGAGCAGGTAAGCGAAGATCGCGGCGCTGAAATCGGAGCCCTCGCGGCCGAGGGTGGTGGTGAGGCCATCCGCAGTGCAACCGATGAAGCCCTGGGTGACCAGCCGCACCGGCGGGCGATCCGCAAGGGGACGCAGGTGCACGCGTGCCAGCGCCTCGCACGCAGGCCAATCGACATTCGCCGAGCGGTGACGGCCATCGGTGCGGACCACCTGCCGTGCATCGAACCATTCGCTCGCGAATCCGACATGGCGCAAGTGGGCATTCACGATGAGCGTGCTCCACACCTCACCGAGGGAGACCACCTGATCATAGTCTCGATCCACGCTCCCGGAGGATCCGTTGCGCAGCAGCGTGCGGAGGCGCTCGAACTGCGCTTGGAGTTCATGAAGCGAATGACCATCTCCTGGCGCTACTTCCTCCAGCACGACTCGATGCTGCTCCCAGAGAGGTCCAACGCGCTCCATGGCATCTCGGCCATCTGCAAGGTCCCAGGCCAACAGTTCCAGCGCATTCGTGGTCTTGCCCATGGCGCTCACCACGATGAGCAGATCACCCAGCGCGAAGTGCTTCAACACCTCCGCCACGTTGCGCACGCCTGCCGCATCCTTCACGCTGGCCCCGCCGAACTTGAAGACCTTCATGGTGCAGCGATCGACTTCAATTGTTCAAGGTCAAGGGAACCATTCACCCATTGCGGGTCCAGTGCGGCGCCGAACCGCTCGTAGAACCGGATGGCATCCGCGTTCCAATCCAGCACCTGCCAAAGCATGCCGCTGTAGTCCTGCTCCACGGCATAGCGCGCGCACGCCTTGAACAGCCGCTCTCCGATCCGCTGGCCACGGGCATTCTCGGTAACGATGATGTCCTCCAGGTAGAGACGCCTTCCCTTCCATGTCGAATAGCGCTCATAACAGACCGCCATCCCAAGGATCTCGCCATCGACCTCGGCCACCCAACCGACCCAAACCGCATCCGGTCCGAATCCTGCTTCCCGCATGTGCTCCAGCGTCACTGTCACCTCATCCGGTGCACGCTCGAAGACCGCCAGCTCCTTCACGAGTTCCAGCATGCGCGGGACATCCCGGGCCTCGGCGCGGCGGATGACAGCATTCATCGAGCACAAAGAAAGAGCGCCGCATCTTTGTAGCGCACCGGCCCAGCGGATCATTATCCGATCCACTGATCGTCCGGTCCATTGATCCACATGTCCGACATCAAGACCCTTTCCGAGTTCATCGTTGAGCGCCAGAACGACTTCCCTGGCTCCACCGGAGACCTGAGCTCCCTACTCACGGCCTTCCGTCTGGCTGCCAAGATTGTCAGCCGCGAAGCCAACAAGGCGGGCCTGATGGCCGACATCCTCGGTGCTGCGGGCAACGAGAACGTGCAGGGCGAGGAGCAGCAGAAGCTCGATGTGTACGCGAACAACCTGTTCATCCGCATGATGCGCACGCAAGGCGCGGTCTGCGCGGTGGCCAGCGAGGAGAACGATGACATCGTCCACTTCGACAACGGCGGCAAGTACGTGGTGACCATGGACCCGCTCGATGGCAGCAGCAACATCGATGTGAACGTGAGCATCGGCACCATCTTCAGCGTGTACAAGCGATTGAGCACGGGGCCGAAGGCGACGTTGGAGGATTTCCTTCAGCCCGGCACCGCGCAAGTGGCGGCGGGGTATATCGTGTACGGCAGCAGCACCATGCTCGTGTACAGCACCGGGCATGGCGTCAACGGTTTCACGCTCGACCCCAGCATCGGTACCTTCTGCCTGAGCCACCCGGACATGAAGACCCCGGCGGATGGGAAGATCTATTCCATCAACGAGGGAAACTGGTTCGAGTTCAGCGAAGGCGTGCGCACGTACATCGATGCGTGCAAGCAGAAGAAGATGAGCGCACGCTATATCGGCAGTCTCGTGGCGGACTTCCACCGCAACCTGCTCAAGGGCGGCATCTACCTCTACCCCGGCACGCAGAAGGCACCGAAAGGGAAATTGCGCCTGTTGTACGAGGCCAATCCGCTCGCCTTCCTGGTGGAGCAGGCCGGCGGGCTGGCCACCGACGGCAAGCAACGCATCTTGGAACTGAAGCCCACCGAGCTGCATCAGCGCACACCGCTGTATATCGGCAGCAAGGCGATGGTGGAACAGGCCATGAGCGCCGAAGCGGGGTAAGTGGGCCTTCAACGCATGAACCAGCGGAGCGCCCGCGTGTACCTCCGCATCGATACCTGACCACATGAGAAACGTCGCACTTCTCCTCCTCTTCATCGCGTCACATGCCGAAGCCCAGGAATGGGAGCTCATGACGCCGATCAAGACCCGGAGCGAATTCACCGCGCTGCACATGGTGAACGACGCCGTGGGTTTCGCGGTGGACAACCCCTTGGGCGCGATCCTGCGCACGCACGACGGCGGCTACCATTGGGAGCGCATGGTGAACAGCCTCTCCAACAACCCCATCGGCATGCACGTGTGGGACGACCAGCGCGCGATCGTGGTGGGCGAGAGCGGCAGCGTGTACCGCACCAGCGATGCCTTCACCACCACCACCGGCAGCAGCAACGCCGTTTATGGGACCTTCCAGTGCGTGTATTTCGTGAACGACACGCTGGGCTGGGCGGGCACGCAAGCGGGACGCATCTACCGCAGCACCGATGCCGGCGCGAGCTGGACCCTGATGCAGAGCGGACTGAGCACCAACACGCTCGTCCTGCGGATCCAGTTCCTTGACGAGCAAGTGGGCTACGCGAGCTGCAGCGGCAGCAGCCGTATGCTCAAGAGCGTGGACGGCGGCCAGACTTGGCTGGACATCAGCCCCAGCATGGTGGCAAGCTTCAGCGGCATGCATTGGTACGATGCGCTCACCGGAGTGTGCGTGGGCAGTGGAGGACGCATCGCGCGCACCACCGATGGCGGCACGAGCTGGGACAGCATCCCGAGCAATACCACGTACAGCATGAACGACCTGGCCGTGCAAGGCAACGTGCTGCTGGCCTGCGGCGCATGGGGCCGAACCATCCGCAGCACCGATGCCGGCATGAGCTGGACGGAGCTGCAGGTGGGCAGCTCGGAGCACGGCAGCGTGAGCCTGCTGCCCAGCGGCGAAGGCGTGATGGGGACCGATGGCCGCATCATGGGCAGCCATGACCTGGGCCTCAGCTGGGTCGTGCGGAATGAAGGCACGCGGCACACGCGACTGAACAAGGTGAGCTTCATGGATTCGGACACCGGCGTGGCCGTGGGCTGGCAGACCACAGGCGGCTTCGAGAGCGGCCTGCTGCGCACGACCAACGGCGGGCGGACATGGAACAACGCCGGCACCGGTGGGCTCGGTGTTCACCTGAACAGCAATGGCCAGGGCTGCCTCGGCGGTGGCAGCGGCAGCTTCGCGAAAACCACCGATGGCTTCGCTACACGCACCAACGTGAGCGGACCGAACGTGGCGATCCGGTGCACCTGGACCTTCGATGCGAACACCATGATCGTGGCTGGCGGCGCGGTATTCGGCGGCATCTACCGCACCACCAACGGCGGATCGAGTTGGACACAGGTGCTCAATGTCGGCAACATCACCATCAGCGATCTCTGGTTCGTGAACGACCTGCAGGGCTATGCCGTGGGCGAGTACGGCGACAACTACAGGACCATGGATGGCGGAGTGACCTGGGAGCCCCTGCCCCCGATCAGCGGAAGCCATACCGTCTTCTTCCTGAACGAACAGCTCGGATGGACCAAGCAGAACCGCACCACCGACGGCGGAGATACCTGGATTCCCATGGGAGGCACCCCGCAAACGACCATGAGCATCTTCTTCACCGACCCCGATACGGGCTATGCGGTGGCTTACTCGGGGCAGACGGTGCGCTCCGTTGATGGCGGTGAGACCTGGGAGAATTTCCTTCCGGAGATCCTCAACGCCAGCGTGGGCGATGCGACCTACGTGGACGGATACATTGTCATCGTGTGCAACAACGGCGACATCTTCCGCGCGCAGGCGGCTTGCCCTGGGAGCGCTGTGGTGCCGGAGGTGACGCAGACCGGCGGCTTGCTCTGCACCAGCACCACGGGCACCGCGCAATGGTACCTGAACGACGAACCACTGCTGGAGGGCGATGCGCCTTGCGTAACGACAGAAGCCCCTGGATTATACACGGTGGTGGTCACCGATGCATTGGGCTGCATATCGGCACCCTCGGCACCGGTTCAGGTGATCAGCACCGGTGCACGCGAAGCGGACCTTGGCGCAGCACGCATCTACCCCAACCCCGCCAACGATGCGCTCCGCATCACGCGCATTGATGCGACACCGGCGCTGCTCATCTTCATGGACGCGCAGGGTCGGGCGGTGCGAAGCCAGCGCATCACAGGCAGCGAGGTGATCATCGACCTTACGGACCTTGCATCAGGCCTGTATCTGCTACGGCTCTCTCAGGATGCTGGTGCCGACGTCATCCGCCTGATCAAGGAGTGAGGCATGGGCCAGCTGACCACCTATCTGCTGCTCTTCCGCGGTGTGGGAGGCCCCGTGCAATTGCCGGTGGCCGAGCTGCGCGCCGCGCTGACCAAGGCAGGCTTCACGAATGTCGCCACCTACATCAACAGCGGCAATGCCGTGGTGCGTAGCGGCCTCACCCGCGAAGAGACGCTCGCCAAAGTGACCGAAATCTGCAAGAAGAAGTTCAAGTACGACCGGCCCATCTTCATTCCCACTGCTGCGGAATGGGAGGTTGTCGTGAAGAACGATGCCTTTCCGCATAAAGTCGAGGGCAAGCATGTGCACGCTGTCCTGCTTGCCGACCAGCCGAAGTCCGAGTCCGTGAAAGCCCTGAAGGTGCTGGCCGTGGGCGATGAGGACATCCAGGTGCTGAAGGCCAACGTCGGGCCCTACCATGTCTGCTACATCCACACGCCTTACGGCTTCGGCACATGCAAGATGGCCGAGAAGTTCGACAAGGGCATTGGCGTGGTGAACACCGCGCGGAACTGGAACACGGTGCTGAAGATGAACGAGCTGGCGCGGGAGATCGAGGCCTGTTGATCGCCGAACATAGCGGCCCAAATGCACTGCCCTGTCATCATATGTGCTTATATGTTCATTATTTTAACTTATATATGTACCCATAAGTTTATATTTGTTGTCTTTCATTGAATCCATACGTTCATGTCCAAGCTCCTACACCTTCGGCTTCGGCAGTTGGACCAGCAGCTACAGCCGCTCGTCAATCTGCCCCCGGATCAGCCCCAGACCAGCTGGCTCGCGACCATCCGTGATGCCCTGGGCATGCCGCTCAACGCCTTCGCCGCACGCTTGGGCATGACGCCGACTGGTGCGAAAGCCGTGGAACGCCGGGAGGCGGAGGGCACCATCACCCTGCAAGTCCTGCGCAAGGCGGCTGACGCCATGGACATGCGACTGGTCTATGCGCTGGTACCCAAGGATGGATCCCTGGAAAAGATGATCGAGCGTCGCGCGCTGATCGTAGCGAAGGAGCTCGTGATGCGCACGCACCAGACCATGAAGCTCGAAGGCCAGGCCGTATCGGACGAGCGGCTGAACGATGCGATCGCGGAAAAAGCTGAGGAGCTGCGCCGCGAAATGCCCAAGCAGCTATGGCGCTGAATTGGGAGTTCACAGGTGGAAGCACAGAGCTTGATGAGGACGAGAAGCTCGGCTTACGGGCCGGTTGGATCACCAGGCGCGCGCAGCTCGATGAACTGGAGCATCACAACATCGAACTGGGCAAGCAATGGGCGTTCGCCCGCACGCGCAAGCCTGGAGCATTGCTCACAGAGGCCTTCGTGAAGCGTCTGCACAAAGCGATGTACGATGAGGTCTGGAACTGGGCCGGTGAATTCCGGAGGACGGAGAAGAACATCGGCGTGGATCCCGTGCGTATCGCCACCGACCTGCGGCAACTGCTCGATGATGCGCGCTTCTGGGTGGAGCACGCTACCTACTTGCCGGATGAGATCACCATCCGCGTGAAGCACCGTTTGGTGTGCGTCCATTGCTTCTCGAACGGCAACGGACGGCATTCGCGGTTGTTCGCCGACCTGCTGGTGAAGTCCTTGGGGCAACCACTCTTCACGTGGGGCGCGCGCACCGATCCGCCGGATGTCCGGGACCGATACTTCAAGGCGCTGCGCCAGGCCGACCGAGGCGAGATCCAGCCCTTGATCGACTTTGTCCGGAGCTAAGCAGGACCAGCGGTAGCTTAGTGCCCGTTCCGAACCCGATGCGCGTCCCGGAGCCGTTTCGGCATCCGGGATCTGGCACCGGGTTTCGGGCGTTTGTGTGGACATGGATCAGATCCCTTCAGGCACGTTGAGGACCGCGGTCGCATTCACTTGGGTGTGGCTACTCTTGAGTGGTTGCGCAAATCATTGGAAACGCGTGCCCGATACGGAGGGAAGAAACCACTGGGTCCGCTTCTATAAGGACACCGAGAAGGGTTCAGCTCACTATGCTCGACTGAGTTGGAAACATGGCTATTCGCCACGCTCCTATTCCAAGGATCCACCTTCACCCACGACTACCTCCGATACCTCTCCGGGATACCGCTACTTCACGTACGACACAACGCGCATCTATGTGAATGACTCCCTGAATGAGTACATGCCACTTTTCGAGTCTGGAGTGCTTTCGATCAGAACGTTCTATTGTCCAATACAGGACACTTGCCGCGTGCCCGATATGTCATGCGACTGGAGGTTGGAGACCGGCGAACCGTTGATATCGGGATTGCTAGGTTGGAAAGGGCAAACCACGATCGTCCACCGAATCGAGGAGTTGAGTGTTCCCGGTACGAGGAAGAAATCGCGACGCTTCCGACTTTTTGCTTCGATCCCGTGCCAGTACGGCTATACCATCTACATGTTCGAACTCACCAACACGGGCGTGAAGAAGACAGTTGATCTCTCGACCTTCTGTACGGGAGCAGAATTGACCTTCTTCGAGTATCACGTGACGCAGATCTGATAGATGACCTCCCTCGCCGACCTCCTCTCCCTCTACCGCTCCGATGCCCGCGTGGCCCGCGTGACCGAAGGCCTGCGCGAAAAGTCGACCCGCGTGCAGATCGCAGGCACCATCGGCTCCGCGCAGGCATTGATCGCAAACGCGGTGATCGAGCAGCGCGGCGGCGCGCATGTGTTCGTGCTCACCGACAAGGATGAGGCTGCCTACTTCCTGAACGACCTGGAGGCGCTGAGGAATAGAGAAAGTGAGGAGGTGAGGAAGAGAAGAGGTGAGAAAGAAAAGCATCGAGGTGAAGAAGTGTGGAAGAAGAAGAATGACCAGGAGGTCTTCTTCTTTCCCGCGCCGTCGCGATCGCCCTATGATCCAGAAGGTCATCACGACGGCGAGCGCGTGAGCCGCACAGAGGTCCTGGAAGCACTCATGTCGAAGTCTAGTGCGCTCGGTATTTCTTCACCTCCTCACCTCCTCTCTCCATCACCTCTTATTCTCATCACCTACCCCGAAGCGCTCGTCCCGTTGGTGATGGGCAAGGAGGAGATGGCGAAGAACACGCTCACCGTCAAACGCAACGAAGAGCTACCCATCGACACGCTGGAGGAATGGCTGAACGAGACCGGCTTCTCACGCGTGGAGTTCGTGTACGAGCCAGGGCAGTTCAGCATCCGCGGCGGCATCGTGGACGTGTTCAGCTACGGCAGCGACAAGCCTTACCGCATCGAGCTCTACGGCGACAACGTGGAGAGCGTGCGCCGCTTCGATCCGCAGGACCAGCTGACCGTGGAGCGCCTGGCCGAGGCGGTGATCGTGCCCGACCTGCAAGACGAGGATGCGGCACGCCAACAGAACTTCTTCGCGCAACTGCCCGAGGATACGGTGCTCTGGCTCCGCGATCTGCAAGCCATCGGCGATGCGGCGAAGAAGCAATTGAAGCTGCTGAGCGAGGCGTATGAGAAGCTATCAGAGAAGGACAAGCATCCCACGCCGAAAGAACTGCTTGCGACGGATAGCGAGTTGATCAAGGGGACGTTGGGGTTCAGGAAGGTCTTTTGGGCCGCTGGCCACTTGCCACTGGCTTCTGGCCCGACCTCCGACGGGCCAGAAGCCAGCAGCCAAAGGCAAGTGGCGCATTCTGTGGATTTCCAACAACGCCCTCAACCCACCTTCGCCAAGGAATTCAAGGTCCTGAGCGGTGATCTGCACAACAAGCAGAACGCGGGCTATACCAACCTCATCGCGTGTAACAGCGCGAAGCAGAGCGAGCGGCTCTACACGATCTTCAACGACATGGAGCACGAGGTGGCTTTCACGCCTCTTGTTCTGGATCTGCACGAGGGCTTCATCGACCCCGAGCTGAAGCTGGCGTTGTACACCGACCACCAGATCTTCGAGCGCTACCACCGTTATCGTCTCAAAGAAGGTTTCCGCAAGAACTCGCAGGCGCTCACGCTGAAGGAGCTCACGCAACTCAAGCCCGGCGACCTCGTGGTACACATCGACCACGGCGTGGGCATCTTCAGCGGACTCGAGACGATCGATGCCGGCGGCAGCATGCAGGAGGCGATCCGCCTGAAGTACCGCGACGGCGACATCCTCTACGTGGGGATCCACAGCCTGCACCGCGTGAGCAAGTTCAGCGGCGAGGAAGGCGGCAAGGCGCCGAACGTGAGCAAGCTCGGCACGCCCGCCTGGCGCAACCTGAAGGAGAAGACGAAGGCCAAAGTGAAGGCGCTGGCCTTCGACCTGATCAAGCTGTACGCGCAGCGCAAGAGCAAGCCGGGCTTCGCTTTCCAGCCGGACAACTACCTGCAGCACGAGCTGGAGGCGAGCTTCATCTACGAGGACACACCCGACCAGGAGAAGGCCACGCTCGACGTGAAGCGCGACATGGAGAAGAGCACGCCGATGGATCGACTGGTCTGCGGCGATGTGGGCTTCGGCAAGACGGAAGTAGCGATCCGCGCGGCGTTCAAAGCGGCCTGTGACGGCAAGCAGGTGGCGGTGCTCGTGCCCACCACGATCCTCGCCTTGCAGCATTGGAAGAGCTTCTCGGCCCGTATGAAAGGTCTACCGGTGCGGGTGGACTACATCAACCGCTTCCGCACCAGTGCGCAGCAGACGCAGATCCTCAAGGACCTGAAGGAAGGGAAGATCGACATCCTCATCGGCACGCACCGCCTGGTGAGCAAGGACGTAGTGTGGAAGGATCTCGGCCTGATGATCATCGACGAGGAGCAGAAGTTCGGGGTGAACGTGAAGGACAAACTGAAGACGTTGCGCGCCTCGGTCGATACGCTCACGCTTACCGCCACGCCGATCCCGCGCACCTTGCAATTCAGCCTCATGGGCGCGCGCGACCTCAGCATCATCAGCACGCCGCCACCCAACCGCTATCCGGTGAGCACGATGCTGCAGCCCTATGATGAAGTGACCATTCGCGGCGCGATCGAGTACGAGCTCTCGCGCGGCGGTCAGGTCTACTTCCTGCACGACAAGGTGAAGAACATCGAGCACATCGCCGACATGATCCGCAAGTTGGTCCCCGGTGCTCGCGTGGGCGTGGGCCACGGCCAGCTCGAAGGCCACAAGCTCGAAGAAGTGATGCTCGACTTCATCGAAGGCAACAGCGATGTGCTCGTGTGTACGACCATTGTGGAGAACGGCCTCGACATCCCGAACGCGAACACGATCATCGTGAACGAGGCGCAGAACTTCGGCCTCAGCGATCTGCACCAATTGCGCGGTCGCGTGGGCCGAAGCAACAAGAAGGCCTATTGCTACCTCCTCGCGCCGAGCCCGCACCTGCTGCCCGACCTTTCGCGCAAGCGCCTGCAGGCCATCGAACAGTTCAGCGACCTGGGGAGCGGCATCCACATCGCCATGAAGGACCTCGACATCCGGGGCGCGGGCGACCTGCTCGGCGCGGAGCAGAGCGGCTTCATCAACGACATCGGTTTCGAGACCTACCACAAGATCCTCGAAGAAGCCGTGCGCGAACTGAAGGACGAGCACTTCAAAGAGCTCTTCGCCGATGCGCAGGAGGGCAGTAGCGCGCTGGCTCGCGGATCACGCCGCGACCAAAGCGACGACTGCATCATCGAGACCGACCTCACCATGCTGATCCCTAACAGCTACGTGAGCGAGACCGCCGAACGCCTCGCGCTCTACCGCAAGCTCGACGACATCAAGGACGAGGGCGAGCTCCAGCGCTTCACCGACGAGGTCACCGACCGCTTCGGGCCGATCCCGCACCAGGTGAACGAGCTGATGGAAGGCATCCGCCTGCGCTGGTTGGGCCAACGCATGGGCCTGGAGAAGATGGTGCTGAAAAAAGGCACGCTCATCGGCACCTTCATCGCGGATCAGAAGCACGGCTTCTTCGAGAGCGATTCGTTCAACGCGGTGCTGCGCGCGGTTCAAGCGCAACCGAAGCGCTTCAAGGTGTACGAGAAGGCCGGGACACTAAGGATCAGCGTGCAGGATGTGAAGGATGTCCACACGGCGAAGCAAGCGATGGAGAGCGTGGTAGGCCCACATCCAGTGACTTCCTGACCATGGACCACCGCATCCACACGGCCATGAGCGCCATCTGGCTTGTCATACTCCTGATATGGCTGATGCTCGGTTTGCGGAGCAAGTCGGTGCAGGCGCGCGAACCATGGGTGAAGCGTGTGCTGTTCTATTGGCTGCCTGTCGCTGTGGCCTTCCTGCTCCTTGGCCCAGGCCCGTGGTTCGGCCATTCCTGGCTGCGTGAGAACTTCATCGTTCACAGCAATACGGTCGGATACGTGGGGCTGATGCTTGCTGTTGCGGGTGCCTCGCTGGCGATCTGGGCGCGTGTGCTCCTGGGGGCAAACTGGAGCCTGTCGGTGCAGCACAAGCAGCAGCACGCGCTGATCACGTCAGGGCCGTACAGCAAGGTGCGCCATCCCATCTACACCGGCCTGCTGCTAGCCTTCGCGGGCAACGTGCTCATCGTGGGCGATTGGCGCGGGCTGCTCGCCTTGGCGCTGTTGTTCGTCGCCTTCTGGATGAAGCTGCGAAAAGAGGAACAGTTGATGCTCGAGGTCTTCGGGGAAGACTACCGGGCCTACATGAATCGTACGGGCACGCTCCTGCCCTGGCACTGATCAATTGGAGATGAACCGGCGACATTCCACGCCCCGGTCGTTCCAGATGCGAAGCAGCACCATACCGCATGATGCGTCGATGCCTATCTGATTGGCGCCAGGTCTCAGGCTTCCAGTTCGCACGAGTCGACCATCGGAGGTGAGCACTTCGAAGGCCGACGGCCACGACGCTTGCACCAACACCATCCCGCCGACCATGTGCATGGAAACCCCCGTACGGCTCAGCTCGTCGACACCTGTGCCCAACTCCACCACCAGATCGCAACCCACCGGCGCATAGTACGGTGAGCCGCCCACGACACGGACCTGATAGCCGTTGCCAGCAACCGTCTGTGCCGGAATCGCGCATGCGATCGAGCCTGTGGCGGTCGTAGAAGTGATCTCCCCGATGACCGCCGGTGCGCTGAAATCACCGTTCGCATCGGAGAGCTCAACACTGAAGTTGACCGCATTGACCGGAGTGCCTCCCGTGCTGTAGTCAACGAAGAACGATCCGCCGGGGGACACACTCTGCGCTGCTGGCATGCAATGCACGTTGTAGATCAACGCGAGGTCATCGTACCAGACCTGCGTGCCGACCTGGCTCCCTGCACTGTCACCGGCGGTGAGGATCATGAGGATCCATTCCGGCGCGTTGCCATTGATGTAGGTGAACTCCTTCGAGAAGCGCGTCCACGTGCCGACCTGTGCGAACGGACCTTTCCATGAAACGCCCGCCACCCAGTTCGCCTCGGTGCCGAATGCCGGCAAGCGGCCCTCATCCACATGCAACAGCCCGCCGATGTTCGCGCGGTCGGTGCCCGTGGGGCTGGACTTGTACCAGCCGACCAATGAATCGGGCCTGCTGCCCATGGGGGTGTTCCACTGTCCATCGCCCTGGTCGGTGAACATGTAGCTGTTGCTGATGTTCAGTTCGGCATGCACGCGCCCGTTGGTCAATAGCCCGTTCGCCGTTCCGGCTGCGGAGTTCACCGTGCGCAGGTTCACCGAGTAGCTCCCCGAGTGCGCATCGGTGCTCCGCCAACAGAGCTGCGGGACCAGGCTGTTGATGATGATCCCGCCGTCCGATGTCTTCAACGAGCTCCAATCCACGGGCTCTTCCGTGGCCTGCCCCACATTGTTCCATGCTTCGAACGAGGCATTCTCGAATTGTGGTTGGGCATAGGCGGTGGCCGTGAGCCGCGCCGCCAGAAAGCAGCCTGTGAGGACTCTCATGGGACCAAGGAACAGTCGAAACGCCGCCCTTGTTCATCCACGGTAGTTTCGCCCCATGCAGCAGAAGATCATCCGCAAGGACCGCCACATCGACCTGCGCTTCCTCGAAGGCCCGCGATCGCGCTGGAAGGAGCTGATGAGCGCGATGAGCATCGCGCGCGAATTCATCTATGGCTTCCGCAAGCTGCACTTCGTGGGGCCCTGCGTCACCTTCTTCGGCAGCGCGCGCTTCAAGGATGACCACCTGTACTACGAAGTCGCTCGTGAGCTGGCCCGGCGCGTGGGCCGCGTAGGCTTCACCGTGATGACCGGTGGCGGACCCGGTATCATGGAAGCGGCCAACCGCGGCGCGCGCGACGTGGGCGCCCGAAGCGTAGGCTGCAACATCGTGCTGCCGCATGAGCAGTACGCCAATCCCTACCTCGATGTGAGCCTCACCTTCGACCGCTTCTTCGTGCGCAAGGTGCTGCTGCTGAAATACAGCACCGCCTTCGTGGTGATGCCCGGGGGCGCGGGCACCATGGATGAGCTCTTCGAGACCATCACCCTGATACAGACCGGCAAGGTGCGCGACTTCCCGATCCTGCTCTATGGCAGGGAATACTGGGCACCGGTGCTCGAGCAGGTGGAGCGCATGGTGGCAGCCGGCACCATCGGCCGTGAGGAGCTCGAGTTCGTGCGCGTGGTGGATGATGTCGAAGAGGCTACCCGCTTCCTGCAGGATGAGCTGGTGGAGATGTGGCAAGAGGCCAACCAGCGGAAAGACCGGCCTCAATGGTGGTTCCTGGAAGACCGTGTTAATGAGAGGTTAAGCCCATCGAACAAGCCCTAACGGATCCTTAACAGCAGCAGAAGGGCGGGGTAACAGGCCGCCGAGACTTTTGCGGCGCGAAAGGATGCATACATCCCTTCGCTTATGCGATGTACCGAAAGACCCTGTTCCTTCTCCTAGCTGTCCTTACCGCGTTCGCTGCCGCAGCGCAGAAGGGCACCATCCAAGGCACTATCACGGCGCAAGAAGCCGGGCGCGTTCAGCCCCTGCCCTTCGTGAACGTGGTGATCAAAGGCACCACCACCGGCGCCACCACCGACCTCGATGGCCGCTTCAGCTTCGCCGCGGACCCCGGCAGCCATGTGCTGCAGGTGAGCTTCGTGGGCTATGAGCCCGTGGAGCGCGCGGTGAGCGTGACCGCAGGCGGCACCACCAAGGCCGACATCGAACTGAAGGCCCAGGTGATCGAGATGAAGACCATGGAGGTGGTGACCACGCGCCGCACCGAGACCGAGGGCGCCGTGATGATGGAGACCCGCCGCAGCGAACAAGTCGTGAATGGCGTTGGTCGCGAGCAGATCGGCAAGAGCCAGGACCGCACCGCCGGCGATGTGGTGAAGCGCATACCCGGCGTGACCATGGTGGGCGACCGCTTCGTGATGATCCGCGGCCTGGCCGACCGCTACAACACCGTGATGCTGAACGATGTGGTGGCGCCGAGCCTCGAGCCCGACAAGCGCGCATTCAGCTTCGACGTGCTGCCCAGCGGCGCACTGGACCGTGTGATGATCTATAAGACCGGCGCGCCGGAGCTGCCCGGCGAGTTCGCGGGCGGCGTGATCAAGCTGTACACGGTGAACGTGCCGGACTCGAACCTCACGCAGATCAACTACAGCGCCTCGTACCGCAACGGCACCACCTTCAGCGACTTCTTCAACAGCCAGCGCGGCAGCACCGATGCGCTCTGTTTCGACGACGGCTTGCGCCAGCTGCCCGCCGCCTTCCCGGCCAACCTGCGCTCGGTGAGCGCGCAGGGCCTGCAAACCGCCGGCCGCAGCCTCTCCAACAACTGGGTGGCCGAGAAGAGCAGCGCCGCTCCCGACAGCCGCTTCAGCCTGGTGCTCGCCCGGCGCATCGGCCAGAACGGCAAGCAGGTGCGCGGCGGCAACGTGACCAGTTTGAGCTACAGCGACACGCGCCAGAGCTACACGGCCAAGAACTACAACTACAACGTGTACGACCCCGCGACGGGACGTAGTGACAGCATCTACAACTACAGCGATAACGAGAACATCCGCCAGGTGCGGATCAGCGCGCTGAGCAACTTCAGCCTGCTGGTGGGCGACAAGACCAAGATCGAGTTCCGCAACCTCTTCACCCAGCAAGGCACCGACCAGGCCACGTTGCGCACGGGCCGCAATTTCGAGGAGCAGTTCGAAGTGAAGAACTACGCCTTCCGCTACCAACAGCGCACCATCTACAGCGGCCAGCTGCACGGCAGCCATGAGCTGAAGAGCGATGTGAGCAAGCTCGACTGGACCGCCGGTTACGGCCTCGCTTGGAGCAAGGAACCCGATTTCCGCCGCATCCGCACCGTGCGCGATATCAACACCACGGATGCGAACACCCCGTTCCAGACGATCATCCCGCCGGGCGCCACCACGCTCGATGCCGGCCGCTTCTTCTCCGACATGAACGAGAGCGTGATCACCGGCCGCGTGGATTACGAGCATAAGCTGGGTGATGAGGTCACCTCCCTGCGCCTGCGCGCCGGGGCCTACACCGAGATCAAGGACCGCGACTTCCAGGCCCGCTGGATGAGCTTCCGGGCCGCCAACCTGCTCACCTTCGACCAGAGCCTCACCTACCTGCCGCTCGACCAGACCTTCGACGCGCAGAACATCAACGGCACCACCGGTTTCAAGCTGGAAGAAGGCACCAACCCGAGCGACCAGTACACCGCCTCCAACAAGCTCTACGCGGGCTATGCCGGCGCCACGCTGAGCCTGGCCACCACCACCACGATCAGCGCCGGTGTGCGCGCCGAGCACAACACGCAGGAGCTGCAGAGCCGCACCTTCGGCGGGCGCCGCGTGCTGGTGAACAATCCGGTGCTGAGCATCCTCCCTTCGCTGAACGCCTCGCGCGCCCTCACGGAGCGTTCACAGATCCGCGTGGGCTATGCTGCCACGGTCAACCGCCCGGAGTTCCGCGAGCTCGCGCCCTTCGCCTTCTACGACTTCAGCTTCAACAACGTGTTGCGTGGCAACGACAGCCTCTCGATCGCCACCATCCACAATGTCGATGCACGCTTCGAGTTCTACCCCGGATCAGCCGAGATCATGAGCGTGGGCGTGTTCTACAAGCAGTTCACGAACCCCATCGAGATGTTCTTCATCCCCGGCGCGGGAAGCGGTGGAACACGTAACTTCACCTTCGGCAACGCGCGCAGCGCGGAGAGCATCGGCGCGGAGATCGAGGTGCGCCGCTCCTTGAGCAGCGTGGTGACCGAAGGCTACCTGAGCCGTGTGGGCGTGATGGTGAACGCCGCCTACATCGTCACCCAGGTGCGCCTGGGCGAAGGCGCTGCCGGTCAGGCGCAGGAGCGTCCGCTCATGGGCCAGAGCCCCTACATCGTGAACGCCGGCCTCTACTACCAGGACACCGACCGCCGCCTGCAGTACAGCATCCTCTACAACGTGATCGGACCGCGCCTCTTCGCCGTGGGCACGTACGGCACGCCCGATATCTACGAGATGCCGCGCAACGTGATCGACGTGGCGCTGACCAAGGGTATCGGCAAGCGCTTCGAGGTGAAGCTCGCTGCTCAGGACTTGCTCAACCAGCGCACCCTGCTGATGCAAGACAGCAACGGCGACAACAAGATCACCAGCGCCGACGAGGAGATCATGAGCTTCCGCCGCGGCACCTACTTCACGGCCGGCATCGGTGTGCGGTTCTGATCGCGCTTAACGGAAGCTTAAAGCGAGGTAGCGATACGTTAAGATGCGGGTGACCGCATCCTAATGAACCGAGGGTCTCTTTGCGGCGCACTAACCGAAAACCAACCGCTCTCATGATCCTCTGGAAGAACACGACCCTCGGCCTCCTGGTGCTCGGCACCCTGGCCGTGGCCTTGCCCGCGTGCAAGAAGAAGGAAGGCTGCACCGATCCCGCCGCCACGAACTACGACCCCGACGCCGACAAGGACTGCTGCTGCGAGTACGCCACCGTGAAGGAGTTCACTGTCACTGACCTCGGAGGAGGCGTGAGCCAGATCTCGGGCGAGACCGATGTGGACTTCACCTTCACCAGCGATCGCAAGTGGCTCCTGAACGGCTTTGTTTACGTGAACAGCGGAGCCACCCTCACGGTGCAGCCGGGCACCATCGTGAAGGGCGACAAGGACAGCAAGGGCACCCTCATCATCCGCCGCGGCGGCAAGCTCATGGCCGACGGCACCTCGAGCCAGCCCATCGTCTTCACCAGCAACCAGCCCGTGGGCTCGCGCAGCTATGGCGATTGGGGCGGCATCATCCTCTGCGGCCGCGCCCCGCACAACCAGCCCAGCGACCCCGTGATCGAGGGCGGTCCTGACGCTCAATACGGCGGCAGCGATGCCAACGACAACAGCGGGGTGCTCCGCTACGTGCGCATCGAGTTCTGCGGCATCGCCTTCCAGCCCAACCAGGAGATCAACGGTCTCACGCTGGGCGCGGTTGGCCGTGGCACCACCATCGACAATGTTCAGGTGAGCTACAGCGGCGACGACAGCTACGAGTGGTTCGGCGGCACGGTGAACGCGAAGCACCTGATCGCCTTCCGCGGCTGGGATGATGATTTCGACCAGGACTTCGGCTGGCAGGGCAAGGTGCAGTGGGCCGTGAGCCTGCGCGACCCCAACGTAGCCGATGCCAGCAGCAGCAACGGCTTCGAGTGCGACAACGATGCCGCCGGCAACAGCGCCTCGCCATACAGCCAGGGCACCTGGAGCAACGTGAGCATCTTCGGACCGATGGTCGATGCAGGCACCTCCATCAACAGCCTCTATAAGCGCGCCCTGCACCTGCGCCGCAACACCCAGACCCGCGTGTTCAACAGCATGTTCGCCGGGTACCCCTTCGGACTGTACATCGATGGCAACAGCACCCAGGCGAACGCCACAAACGGCGACCTGATGTTCCGCAGCAACGTGCTCGCTGGCATGACCACCGCGCTGGATGTCCCCACGGGTCAGAACTGGGATCAGGCGGCCATCACCACCTGGTTCAACACCGCCGGCTGGGGCAATACCGTGCTGGCCAACAACACCGACCTGATGGTGGCCGACGGCTTCAACCTGAGCGGGCCCAACTTCCGCCCGAGCGCCGGCAGCCCCCTGCTGAGCGGCGCCGACTTCAGCTGGAGCCCCCTCACCGACAGCTTCTTCACCAGCGTGAACTACCGCGGTGCCTTCGGCAGCGAGGACTGGACCGCCGGCTGGGCCAACTGGGACCCGCAGAACACACCTTACTGAGCCCGGTACATCGCAAAAACACCTGCTCAGTGATGGAAGGCCCCGCTTCGGCGGGGCTTTTCTTTTCGGGTCAGACCAGGCCCCGCAGCGCTAGGATCACCACGGCGTAGCGCACGGCCTTGCCCACCAGCATCCAGCAGGCCGTAGGCACGGGGCGGGCCCTCACCACGCCCAGGGCCAACGCGATCGGATCACCGATCACCGGCGCCCAGCACAGCAGGGCCAGGAGCGGGCCATGGCGCACGGCCCGCTCCTGCCATGCCTTCGCCTTGGAGGGGTCTGCCCGGAAGAAGCGCGCAAGACGGCTGCCATCGGCCAGGCGGCCCAAACCATAGCTGCTCATGCCCCCCAGCCAGTTGCCCAGGCTGGCCACCAGCCAGAGCGTCTCCGGCCGCCAGGGGCCGGCCAGGCATGCAGCGAGCACCAGCTCAGAGCCCAAAGGCAGCACCGTGGCGGCCACGAAGCAGGCCAGGAAGAGGCCCCACAAGCCCCACTCCGCCCATTGCGGCCCTAGATCCATGGCGGCCAAGTTCAGGCATCCGGCACGACCTTTGGCTCCGCACACGCGCCATGAGAACCCTGATCCTCTCCGCCGCACTGCTGCTCTCCGGTGCTACGATGACTTGGGCGCAACAGAACAATCAGCCCCGACAGCGCATGACGACGCTCGCCGGTGGCTTGGAGATCAGCGTGCCCATTGGCGAGTTCGATGATACCTGGGGAAGGCAGCTCGTGGGCCTCAGCGGCAACATCACCCTTCCCATGCGCCGCCTGCCCCTGAGCTACGGCTTCGATTTCAGCTGGGCCAGCATGGGCGGCAGCTCCCGCGAGGTACCCGTGAACGAGCCCTACCTGGCGGTCACCACCGGCGATCTGAGCGTGCGCAGCAACGTGTACGGCTACCACGGCCTGCTGCGCCTGCAGCCCTTCCAGGGCAAGGTGAGCCCGTATGTCGATGGCATGTTCGGCCTGCGCCATTTCGTTACGCGCACCAAGATCGAAGTGGACGGCATGGACCAGCCCTACCTGGAGCAGCGCAACGAGAGTAGCATGGTCGGCAGCACGGGCCTGGCCGCCGGCATCTACTACGCCCCCGCCCGCAACATCGTGCTCGAGGGCCGTGTGGAACGGCTCACCGGCGGCCTGGTGAACTACGTGGATCCCCGCTCCATCGAGATCAGCCCTGGCGGCGATGTGCAGTACAGCACGCTCTCCAGCGGCACGCGCATCGTCAACATCACCTTCGGAATCGGCCTGCGATTCTGATCGCGCGATCCGCCGCGCCCTGTTGGTAACCTTCGGATAACGGCGCGCACGGCCTGCGGGCAACCGCCTATGCGGGACGTAAACTTGCGCCCTAGCGAGGCACAGGGACCTCCTGAAAAGCACATTGGACGGGCAGAAACGCATTCAGAGCGCGCTCATCTCCGTGTTCCACAAGGATGGGCTCGAGCCCATCATCCGTGAGCTCGCGCGCCTGGACGTGGCGATCTATTCAACCGGGGGAACGCAGGATTTCATCGAGCGCCTGGGCGTTCCTGTCACCCCGGTCGAAGAGCTCACGACCTATCCGAGCATCCTCGGCGGCCGCGTGAAGACGCTTCATCCGAAGGTCTTCGGCGGCATACTCGGCCGGCGCGACCTGCAGAGCGATGTGGCGCAGCTCGAGGAATACGCCATCCCGCCCATCGACCTGGTGATCGTGGACCTTTATCCGTTCGAGGCCACGGTGGCAGGCGGCGGCCAAGAGAGCGAGATCATCGAGAAGATCGACATCGGCGGCATCAGCTTGATCCGCGCCGGCGCGAAGAACCACGCCGATGTGGTGATCGTGCCCAGCATGGCGCAGTACGCCGAGCTGCTGCGCCTGCTGAAGGAGCAGGACGGCCGAACCACCATCGCGCAGCGCAAGGGATTCGCAGCCGCCGCTTTCGCGGTGAGCAGCCATTACGATAGCGCCATCTACAACTGGTTCAGCGGCGCGCAGGGCGACCTCCGGCTGAGCGCCGGGCCCACGACGGTGCTGCGCTACGGCGAGAACCCCCACCAGAAGGGGGCGTTCCACGGCGACCTCGCGGGGATGTTCGAGCAGCTCAACGGGAAGGAACTGAGCTACAATAACCTGCTCGACCTGGATGCTGCGGTGGAGCTGATCGACGACCTGACCACCATTCCCGGCGCGGCCTTCGCGATCCTGAAGCACAACAACGCGTGCGGGGCCGCCGTGAGGCCCACCGTGAAAGAGGCGTGGGATGCGGCGTTGGCGGGCGATCCGGTCAGCGCCTTCGGCGGCGTGCTCATCAGCAACGCCCCCATCGACAAGGCCACCGCCGAAGCCATCGACGCCATCTTCTTCGAGATCATCGCCGCGCCCGGATTCGATGCCGATGCGCTCGAGGTGCTCCGGAAGAAGAAGAACCGCATGATCCTGGTGCGCAAGCCCGCCAATCGACCGAAGGTGAAAGTGCGCACCGCGCTCAACGGCATACTCACCGAGGAGGCCGATACCGTGGTGGCTGAGGCTGCTTCGATGAAGGCTGCGACGCAGAAGGCCCCAACCGCGCAGGAGACGGCTGACATGGTGTTCGCCACCTTGCTGGTGAAGAACACCAAGAGCAACGCCATCGTGCTGGCGAGGAACAACCAGTTGCTGGCCAGCGGCACCGGTCAGACCAGCCGCGTGGACGCGCTCGAGCAGGCCATCGCCAAGGCAGGCAGGTTCAACTTCGACCTGAGCGGCGCGGTGATGGCCAGCGACGCCTTCTTCCCTTTCCCCGATTGCGTGGAGATCGCCCACCACGCAGGCATCACCGCGGTGGTGCACCCGGGCGGCAGCATCCGCGACCAGGACAGCATCGATTATTGCAACGCGCACGGCATGGCCATGTGCATCACCGGCACGCGCCACTTCAAACACTGAACAGACGGACCATGAGCTGGTTCAACTTCTTCACCCAAGAGATAGCGATCGACCTCGGCACGGCGAACACGCTCATCATCCACAACGACAAGGTGGTGGTCGACGAGCCCAGCATCGTGGCCGTGGACCGCGCTACCGGAAAGGTCATCGCCGTGGGGCGACAGGCGCAGCAGATGCACGGCAAGACCCACGAGAACATCAAGACCATACGTCCGCTGAAGGATGGCGTGATCGCCGACTTCAAGGCCGCGGAGGAGATGATCAAAGGCATGATCCGCATGATCAATCCGGGCCGGCGCCTCTTCACCCCGAACCTGCGCATGGTGATCTGCATCCCCAGCGGCATCACCGAGGTGGAGAAGCGCGCGGTGAAGGACAGCAGCGAGCATGCCGGGGCGAAGGAGGTGTACCTGATCCACGAGCCCATGGCCGCCGCCATCGGCATCGGCATCGATGTGGAGGAGCCCATGGGCAACATGATCATCGACATCGGCGGCGGCACCAGCGAGATCGCGGTGATCGCCCTGGGCGGGATCGTGTGCGACAAGAACATCCGTGTCGCCGGAGACGAGTTCACGCAGGACATCGAGGAGTACATGCGCCGCCAGCACAACATCCTGGTCGGCGAGCGCACGGCCGAGACGATCAAGATCGAGGTGGGCGCGGCCATGACCGAGCTCGACAGCCCGCCCGCCGATTACGCGGTGCGCGGCCGCGACCTCATGACCGGGATCCCGAAGGAGATCACCGTGACCTACAGCGAGATCGCGCAGGCGCTCGACAAGAGCATCAGCAAGATCGAAGAGGCCATCCTGAGCGCGCTGGAAGCCACCCCGCCCGAGCTGAGCGCCGACATCTACAAGACGGGCATCTACCTGGCCGGCGGCGGGGCCTTGCTCCGTGGCTTGGACAAACGCATCAGCATCAAGACGAAGCTCCCCGTGCATGTGGCCGAGGATCCCCTCCGGGCCGTGGCGCGCGGCACGGGCATCGCCCTGAAGAACATCGACCGATTCCAGTTCCTCATGCGGGAGTGATGGCCGCCGCCGCATGATGACGCGTCCGCGACATGCGTGACCTCTTCCGCTTCCTCTTCCGCGTCCGCGACACCCTGCTGTTCATCGCGCTGATGCTCATCGCGTCCATGCTGCTGTACTCCGGCAACATGCACCACCGGGCGCAGGCCATCAACAGCAGCAATGCCATCGCGGGCACCCTGTTCAACTGGCGCAAGGACGTGACCGAGTACACCAACCTGCGCGAGGTGAACGAGCGGCTCTCCGCGGAGAACGCCGCCTGGCGCAACAGGCACAACACCGCCTACGCACCCGTCGCTGAGCAATTCGTGCGCATCAACGACACCATTCATAGGCAGCTCTACACCTATGTGCCCGCCAAGGTGGTGAACGCCACATGGCACAAGCAGCGCAACTTCATCACGCTCGATCACGGGAGCACCGCCGGCATCGGCCCGCGCATGGGCGTGATCGGCCCGGATGGCATCGTGGGCGTGGTGCATGACGTGAGCGCGCACTTCGCCTCGGTGATCAGCGTGCTCAATCCCGATGTGCGCACCAGTGTCCGACTGAGCCGCACCGGCCACTTCGGCTTGCTCTACTGGGACACCAATGATCCCGCGACGGCATCGGTGGTGGACATCCCCAAGCACGTGCGGGTGGCCGTGGGCGATACCGTGGTGACCATGGGCGGCGACGGCGTGTTCCCGCGCGATGTGCCCGTGGGCGTGGTGCGCTCGGTGGAAGAGCCGCCCGGACGACCGGACCAGGCCATCGTGATCACCCTCGCCGAGGACCTCACGCGCAGCGGGTTCGTGTACGTGGTGAACGACCTCCAGCAAGCCGAGCGCGACTCGCTGCAGCAGCACCAGCTCAGCCCATGATCGGCACCGTCGCGGCCAATATCATCCGCTTCATCGCGTTGATGCTCCTGCAGGTGCTGGTGCTCGATCAGCTCGATGTGGCCAATGGGTGGATGGTCCCCTATCTGTACATCCTCTTCCTGCTCATGCTCCCCTTCGAGCTGCCGGCCTGGGCCGTGCTGCTCATCGCCGCGGCCACCGGCCTCACCATGGACCTGTTCGCCAGCACCCCCGGCATGCACATGAGCGCCTGCGTGGTGATGGCCTTCGCGCGCAAACGCCTCCTGCGACTGATGGCTCCGCGCGAGGGCTACGAATACGGCATGCGGCCCACGGTGCCGCGCATGGGGCTCGCCTGGTTCGCCACCTACGCCAGCGTGCTCATCCTCATTCATCATCTCTGGCTCTTCTTCGTGGAGCTGCATCGGTTCGATAGCCTCGGCGCCACCTTCCTGCGCGCCCTCCTGAGCGCCGCCTTCACCCTGGCGCTCTGCCTGCTCGCCCAGTTCCTCACCAGCTCCGCGCGTGAGCGGGGACGCGCATGAACTTCGAGTCGCGGAAATACGTGCTCGTCGCGGCGGTGGTCACCATCTCCTTCATCTTCATCCTGCGCCTCTTCTGGATCCAGGTGGTCGATGACAAGTGGAAGGCCAGCGCGGCGAACATGGCCGAGCGCAAGATCACCGATTACCCGGCGCGCGGCTTCGTGTACGACCGCGAGGGGCGACTGCTCGTGGCGAACACGCCCGTGTACGACCTCATGATGGTGCCCCGTGAGGTGAAGCCCTTCGACACGGCCTCCTTCGCCGCGTTGATCGGCGTGCCGCTGGAAGACCTGCGTCAGCGAATGACCGATGCCCGCAAGTACTCGTTGTACAAGCCGAGCGTGATCGAGAAGCAGATTCCCGCTTCGCAGTTCTCCGCCATCAGCGTGCACCTGCACCACTACCC
This sequence comes from Flavobacteriales bacterium, assembly GCA_020635725.1. Classification (GTDB taxonomy): domain Bacteria; phylum Bacteroidota; class Bacteroidia; order Flavobacteriales_F; family PHOS-HE28; genus PHOS-HE28. Next base: position 171,227 of record JACJZF010000003.1, on the reverse strand, counting down.
CGGCTTCTACGGGCAGAGCCGCACCCTGCGCACCTATCCGCCGCGCCTCGCCGCGCACCTCCTCGGATACCTGAGCGAGGTGGACGCCCGCAAGGTGGCGCAGGACCCCTATTACAAGCCGGGCGACGTGATCGGCGTGGGAGGCCTGGAGCAGTACTACGAGGAGCAGCTGCGCGGCCGGCGCGGCGTGCGCTACGTGCTCGTGGATGTGCACAACAACATCAAGGGCTCCTTCAAGAACGGCATCTACGACACCCTGGCGATCGAGGGCAAGGACCTGTACACAGGCATCGACCTCGACATGCAGCGGCTCGGCGAGCAGCTCATGCGCAACAAGAAGGGCAGCATCGTCGCCCTCGACCCCAAGACCGGCGAGGTGCTCTGCCTGGTGACCAGCCCCAGCTACGATCCCGAGCTCCTCGTGGGCCGCGTGCGCAACACCAACTACGGCGTGCTCCAGCGCGACAGCATCAAGCCGCTCTTCGACCGCGCGCTGCAGGCGCAGTACCCGCCGGGCTCCATCTTCAAGCTCGTGCAATCGCTCGTGGCGCTCGATGAGGGCGTGATCACGCCGAACACCGGCTTCGCGTGCAACAAGAGCCTCGTGGGCTGCCACAACCACCCGAACGCGGCCACCATCGAGCAGGCCATCCAGTACTCGTGCAACCCCTACTTCTACAACGTGTTCGACCGCATCGTCGAACGCAAGCTCGATAAGAAGAGCCGCTTCCGCGATGCCGCGCTGGGCCTCGGCGAATGGGAGCACCGCGTGCGCAGCTTCGGCCTCGGCGAGAAGCCTGCCATCGACCTGCCCTCGCTCAAGGGCGGCAACATCCCGGGCCCCGCTTACTATGACCGCAAGTACGGAGAGGGCCGCTGGGCCTTCAGCACCATCTACAGCGTGAGCATCGGGCAGGGCGAAGTGCTCACCGTGCCCATGCAGATGGCCAACCTCGCCGCCATCTTCGCCAACAAAGGCTGGTACTACGATCCGCATGTGGTGCGCGCCGTGGGCGAGCCCGATAGCCTGCAAGGCCGCTACCGGCAGAAGCATGTGGTGGAGGCCGATGCGAAGTGGTTCGACCACATTCAGGAAGGCATGCGCCGTGTGGTGAATGAGCCGGGCGGCACGGCTCGACGAGCACGCATCGAAGACGTCACCGTCTGCGGAAAGACGGGAACGGCAGAAAATCCGCACGGGGAGGATCACGCGGTATTCGTCTGCTTCGCGCCTATGGAGAATCCCAGAATCGCAATGGCGGTATATGTGGAGAACTCAGGTGCTGGGGGCAGATGGGCCGCGCCAATCGCCAGTCTGCTGATCGAGCAATACCTCACCGACACCATCAAGCGGCAGGAGGTCATGAATGAGTTGCTAGAGACCGACCTGATCTCCAAGGAGAAGTTCTTCCGCAAGAAGCCCAAGAAGCCCCGCCGCCGATGAGCGCCCGCGAGAACGTCGCCGCCAACTTCGATCGGCCCCTGCTGCTCATGTACCTCGCCCTCATGTTCATGGGCTGGGCCAACATCTTCAGCGCGGCTTACGACCCCGAGCACGCCAGCATACTCGACCTCGACAAGGAATACGGCAAGCAGGCGGTCTGGATGGGCATCAGCCTCACATTGGGCGCCGGCATCCTCATGATCCGCGGGCACCTCTTCCGCGATTGGGCCTATGGCATCTACAGTGCGGTCATCCTGCTCCTAGCCCTCGTGCTGGTCGTCGGCAAGGAGGTCAATGGCGCCAAGGCCTGGTTCGGCGTGGGCAGCTTCGGCATCCAGCCCGCGGAGTTCGCCAAGTACGCCACAGCGCTCGCGCTCACCCGTTACCTCAGCGGACTGAAAGCGCTGATCGACATCCAATCACGCGTGGTCAGCGCCGCCATCATCCTCTTCCCGGTAGCGCTCATCATGCTCCAGCCCGATACCGGCACCGCGCTCGTCTCGGGCGCCTTCATCCTCGTGCTTTACCGCGAAGGGCTCTCCGGCAACATCCTCCTGCTCGGCATCCTCGCCGCCTTCCTCTCCATCCTCTCGCTCATTCTCAAGGAGAGCACCTTCCACCTGCCCTTCACCGACCGCGAGCTGCCCGGCCCCTATTTCCTGCTCGGCATCATCGTCATTGGCGCCGTGCTGGCCTGGCTCGTGGTGCGCAACATGGTGCTCAAGCGGCTGCGCAAGCGGCTCTATGCGTACATCGTCATCGGCGTGGTGGCCTCGGCCGCCTTCATCGGCAGCGTCGATTACGCCTTCGAGAAAGTGCTCGCGCAGCACCAGCGCGACCGCATCCTGGTCATGCTCGGCCAGATGGAGGACCCGCAGGGCCTCGGCTACAACGTGAAGCAGAGCCAGACCGCGATCGGCAGCGGCGGCTTCAGCGGCAAGGGCTACCTCGACGGCACCCTCACCAAGTTCAAGTACGTGCCCATGCAGAGCACCGACTTCATCTTCTGCACCGTGGGCGAGGAATGGGGCTTCCTCGGCACGGCCTTCGTCGTGGCCCTCTTCACGGTGCTCATCCTGCGCATCATCCAGATCAGCGACCGCCAGCGATCCAAGTTCACGCGCATCTACGCCTACTGCGTGGCCAGCATCTTCCTGCTCCACCTCATGATCAACGTCGGCATGACCATCGGCCTCGCCCCGGTGATCGGCATACCCCTGCCCTTCTTCAGCTACGGCGGCAGCAGCATGATCGGCTTCACGCTGCTGCTCGGCACCTTGGCACGATTGGATGCGGAGCGGCTGAGCCAGCTGCGGTAGTCCCTTCCGCTGCGGTCGCCTCCACAGCCCACCCGATTCATTCCAACCATAGGTGGCCGTTTAGAGTTTGCACTCGTAGGTTGCGTTTTCGCGACCACTTGTTCCCAGGCGTCGCCAACCCGTTACACATCTGTCACTTAATAACGACACTAGCCTGTTTTTCCGCTGCCACCGCTTAACATTGCCCTGATGACGCCGCGCAGCAAGCATCTTGTCGTCGAGCACCTTGAAGCCATCCATGCCGATGTCTTCATCGAGTTTCAGTCCGTCATTACCGCCCTTGTCGATCGCCGCAACGGCGTTTACGCGCTCTACAGCGGATCGCAGCTCTATTATGTCGGCCTCGCCCGTAACCTGAAAGCGCGGCTCCATGCGCATCGGCGTGATCGGCACAAAGGTCTTTGGGACCGCTTCAGCGTTTACCTCACCAGCGGCGACTCCTACGTGAAAGAGCTCGAATCACTCATGCTGCGCGTCATCAAGCCGAAGGGCAACCGCGTCAAGGGAAAGCTCAAGGGCTCCACGGACCGGCGTCGGGATCTCGATCGTCGCATAAAGCAGCAGCAGGAACTTAAGCGGCGAGGCATTCTCGGCAAGCCTGCACCCGTCGAACGCCCGGCACGTAGGCCTGCCAAAGCCTCACCTCTCCGCAGTCACGCCGCCAACGGCGCCGTCTTCCTCCGCGCGCAGCACAAGGGCAAGGAATACCGCGCTACGCTCCGCAAGGATGGAACCGTGCGCGTAGGGGCCAAGAGCTTCTCGTCCTTATCCGCTGCCGGCACTTCCATCACCAAGCGCGCCACCAATGGCCGCCACTTCTGGCGCGTTCGCAACGCCGCCAACGAATGGGTGCGTATCAGCACCCTCGGCTCCTGAGCCAACCGCAGCTCCATCTGCATGAACTCTCGTGGTCCCACCCGGCCCACTTCGTCCACCCTGTCCACTTTGCGCTGTCCACCCGGTGTGGTTGTGTGGTCGCGTCTTCCTATCGTATCCGAGTTCGCTTTCTTGGCGGAAGCCCCCGACGTCTATTCACCTCTTTGACGCGACGCTTAATCCGCTCTGCCTTATCATCGAACAGCTCTTGCATTACATACTCCAAAATCTCAAGCCCATCCATGACCTGCCTGAACGTAAGTCCACGCTGATCGTGGCTCCCGACGTTTCCTATCCACTTGCAAGCGGTGAGCATTTCTGCTTCCTCAGGATGATTCTTGCCAAATTCCGCTAGTCGTAGGTGAAGAGGAATTGCTCTGCGCTTTCCGCGCTTAGGGAAGCGCCTTACCCTATAATGATTCATCAACTGTTCCACTGCTATTCTAATCTTGTTCCCGCTTGCCGAGGGATCAGCGAATACGAGCTCTTCAGCATCACGTACCGTCCTATGCACTATATGGGGTGCTTTCTCCGGAACTTTGATGAACTTCAATGGAGGATGGAAGTAAGCCGGAGTGAATCGCACCGTTTCAATCTCAGCTCCGTTCTCTTCCCAAGTAATTGTTCCTAGCGACACTACCAGCTCATTGCACCAATCTCTACTGCACTTCAACACCAAGTGGAAGGTTCCTCTCCGCCAATCTGGATCCCAATCCTCCAACTCACGCCATATCATTGACGCCCCGGTTTCCCATGTCCTGACCTCGTCTTTGAGCAACTCAAGCGAGCCTTCATTACAGGTGGGGCAGGTCCAGTGGGGTAGTGTTTCGAGATAGAAGTACGGAAGCTCGTCTGGTTTCATTCGTAGATAGACTAGAACAGCTTCTCCTGCCCCTTCTTCCCCGTCTCTCGCTTCGCCTTCTTGAAGTTCACATCCGGCCGCTGGTCCGGGTGCTCCGCCCGCTTCTTCCCGCTCAGCAGGTCCTCAATCGTCAGGATCTGCATCCGTGGCACCTTCCGTTCGCTCCGGTCCGCGTAGGTGTAGAACCCCGCTGCCGCCGCATCGCTCACCATCCCTGCCGTCGGCTTGCTCAGGGTGATGAACAATCCGATCTCTGCCTTTTCCCGTTCGCGTACATGGTTGAAGGCCCGCACATCGTCCGCCTTCAGCTTACCGCTCTTCACGCTCACCAGGATCTTCTTCAGCCCATCCTCATCCACGTCATGGAAATACTTCACCCCATCTATCCCGCTGTCCGGTCCTTTCTTCTTCGCTTGGTAGGGCTGCGCGTTCACGAGGCTCGTCGCCCACCATTGGAACTGGTAGCGGTTCCGTTGTGCCAGGTCCCGCGCCGCCTCAAGGTCTTTGGGCGTCCCAACCACCTCGAACTTCAGGCCCGCCCCGTAGCGGTCCTTCATCCGCTTCTCAATCAGGCTCACCGCCAGATGCGTGATGTCGATGCCTATCCAGTCCCGCTTCAGCTTCTGCGCGGCATCTACTGCCGTCCCGCATCCACAGAATGGATCAAGCACAACATCGCCTTCGTTGCTGCTCGCTTGTATGATTCGTTCGAGGAGAGCAAGAGGCTTTTGTGTGGGGTACCCCAAGCGCTCCTGGGCTTGAGAGTTAATAGGCGGGATGTCGGTCCAGACATCGGCGATGGGCTTTCCGCGTTGCTCATCCAAGTATCTCTTGTACCGGGGCACATTACCCTCGGCAGTCTGTACCACTAACCCATTGGCATACGCTTCCTGCATGCGCTCTCTCGTCCAACGCCACACCTTGGTGATACCAAGGAACTCGTAGGTCAGATTGGGCCGGTTGGAGTTTGGGTTAATGAGACTTGTCAACTGATACCGACGCCCATCCTCATCCACTTGACTGTACTTCGCTTCCGTCTTCTCATCCAAATCATCCTCATCGTAAGCCTCAAACATCAATTCATCATGCCATGTCGATTCTTCTGACCTCTGGTAACAGAGAAGCGTGTCATGGTTGTTCGGGAGTGCTCGCGTTGTCAAACCCTTGGCCATGGCGCGCATCCAGATGATCTCGTTCCGAAAGTTCTCATTCCCAAACACCCCATCCAGGACGATCTTCAAGTAATGGCTCGCCGTCGGGTCGCAATGCAGGTACAAGCTGCCCGTATTCTTCAGCACCCGGTGCATCTCCAGCAGCCGTATCGCCATCGCCGTCAGGTAGGCCATCATATCGTTCTCCCCCAAGAAGCTGCGCAGCGCCCGCATCAGCTCCGCCACATCCGTGTTCGGCTGGTGCATCAGCTCCTCGAACTCTCGTTCCGCCTGCATGTTCCAATGCCACGTATCCTCAAAGGCAGTGATCTGCGCCTCCGCCGCCTCGCCCTTCGGGCTCTTGAATAGCACGTTGTAGTCCCGCTTGCTGTTGAAGGGCGGGTCGAGGTAGATCAGGTCAACGCTCGCATCCTTCAGGTGCTCGCGCATCACCCCTAGGTTGTCTCCGTAATACAACGTCGGCATGCAGCTAAACTAATCGCCCTCGATGAGCCCTCTTGCCGGCTTTCCCGTCACTCAATCAACAGCCCCTTGCTCACGGCTGCCGAGCCGACCACGCCCGCCAATCCTCTCCTGCACGCTCCCACTTGGGCCAGTTACCTCTCATGCTCAAACATCACCCGCGTAGGCACGCATTTCAGCTCAAGGGTCTTTTTAATCAAGAAGATCTTCCGCCCTCCTTTCGGCAGATTCATCAAGCGCTTCATCTCTTCCTCGGGGAAGCAATCCACCTTCCAACCTGCGCCGAAGCTCCGGCGGTCTAGTCCGCGTTGCTTGTACTTCTCCTCAAGTTCGGCCACCCTCAATTCACGTTCGTCTTCCTTCAGTCCGATCGTGCTGTCCATGTCTCTGATCAACTCGTCGATCGTCTCTTTATCACTGCCAGCCCTCATCGCCTCGACGAAGCACGAGCAGATCTGCCGCGCGGCCTTCTCCACTTCTGGGTCACCTTCATCCCACGTAACCGAATCAAGGGACTTTGCGCTCGCGGTTCCATTCTGCGCATCGCCTGTTCCGGTGCTGCATCCCGCTATTAGCAGTACACAAGCCAACGACATGTCAAGAGTTCTCATAGGTGGTGGTTTGGTCAATCGAATGTACCTACTACGCAAATGCTTGAGGTCTTCGGAGCTGAGCCAGCTGCGGTAAACGCCGAAAACAAGAAAGGCCGGCTCACGCCGGCCTTTCCAATTCGATTGATCCGCTCAGTAGTACAGGTAACGGTTGTCCACTACGCCGGCCGCATCGCGCAGGGCGTTGAAGACACCGTTCTCGGCGCGGCTCTGCACACGGCTGCGGAGGCTGGTGCGGTCGCTCTCCACGTCGGCTTCGGGGCTGGGCTCGGTCACTGAGGTCATGCTGGCCACGTACACGCCGGTCTCGCCTTTCAGGGGCACGCTGGTATCACCGCTTTGCAGCGCGAAGATCTTGCCCACCACTTCGAACTCGCTGTAGCCGCCAGGCAGGTTGAAGCTGTTGTAGCTGAGGTCGGTGGCGTTCTCCACGCGGCCACCCACCTCGGTGGCGATGGCGTTGAGGTCGGTCTTGCCTTCCATCTTCGCCATGTAGGCCTCGGCCTTCTTCTGCTTCACCACTTCCTTGGTGAAGGCCTCGCGCACATCCTCGAGCTCGGGGGCGCCTTCCTCTTTGATCGCCCGGAGCACGGCCACCACGTAGTTCTCACCGGCTTGCAGCGGCTCGCTCACGTCGCCGACCTCCGCGCGTTTCACCCAGGTGATGACGGCAGCGGGCTCCTGCAGGCCTTGGACGAACTTGGAGTCCAAGCGGAAGTCATCCACGTTGCTCATCTGCAATCCCTGCTCCTCAGCGCCCTTCTTCACCTCATCGAGGTTCTTGTGCGTGAGGCTGAACTCATTGGCCACCTTGTACATGGCATCGAAGGTCTTTCCGGAAGGCTTCACCGGACGGTCAACCGTGACGATGCGGCGCTCCTGGCGCGTGCGCTGGCCGAGTACCTCCACGATGTGGAAGCCGTACGAGGTCTTGCAGATCGTGATCGCGCCCACTTTCTCATCGAAGCTCGCAGCGGTGAATTCGGGCACCATCTGCTTCTTGTCGAACCACTCGTACACGCCGCCGTTGCCCACGCTGCCGGGATCGTCGCTGAACTTGGTGACCAGATCGGGGAACTTGCTGCGGTCCTTCTTCAGCACCGTGAGCAGGCTGTCGGCGCGGCGCTTCTGCTCCTCCTCGCCCTTCTCTTTCTGGGTGCTCAGCAGGATGTGGCGCACGCGGGCCTCGGGCACATCGGCGAGCTCCTTCACCTTCACCAGCTTCCAGGTATCGCCCTCGAGGTAGGGGCCCACCACTTCGCCTACGGCCGCGTTGCGGATCAGGCTGTCGTTCATCGCGTCGGTGCTTCCTTCGGTGTAGGGCACCACGGAATAGGTGCGTGAGCTGGAGTTGCCCACCACGAATACCGAGTCATTCCCGGCCGCGGTGAAGTCCTCGCGCAGCTCGCCCATCTCGGAGCGGAGCGCGTCGCGGTCTGCCTGGCTCGCCTTCACCGGGAAGAGCACGTAATCGAAGGCCCGCGCGGCCTTCTGCTTGTTCTTCGCGTCGTTCTTGTGCTCCTCGTAATAGCGGCGCAGATCCTGATCGCTCACGGCGTACAGGCTATCGGGCTCGCTGTCGTAGCGCTTCGCCGCGAAGCTGAAGGTGGCCTTGCGCTCCTTGCCGATGAGCTCCTGCCGCGCCTGCGCCTTGTTCACGAACACACTCTTCTTCACCAGGGTGGTGTACTTGGCATAGAGGCGGTTCTCCTGGATCCGGCGGCTCTGGATCTCGTGGTACATGGGCGCGTTGAGCTTCACGCGCTCGAAGTAGTCCTTGAGCTGCGCGCGGTCCGGTTGCCCATCGGGGCCTTGGAACTGGCCGCGGAACTCGGGCAGGATGTTGTCGCCGAAGCGGATGTCGTTGTACTCGCCTTGGGTGAGCGCGAAGCCGGCATCCTTCACCTGCGGCATCATCACGATGGACTTCACCATCTCGTTCCACACGGTGTTGCGCACCTGATCGGTGAGCTGCTGCGTGGCCTGCTGCCCGAAGTCGTTGCGGTAGCTCTCCACTTCGTCGTTCACGCGGCGCTCGTACTCGGCCACGCCGATCTCATCGCCGGCCACCTCGCCGAGCACATTGTCCTGCCGACGCCCGCCGCGCCCGGCGAGCCAGTCGCCGAGAACGAAGAGAAAGAGCGACACGAGCACGATGCCCACCAGGAGCCCGCTGCGCTCGCGGATCTTACCGATAACTGCCATAGCCTGCGTGAATTGGGCTGCGAATATAGGCAGGTGCCGCGTACCTGTCTTGGACTAGGTAACCAGCTGCATACTAGGCGCTTGCGGTGGCTATTCGGTCGGAAGGAAGCCCTCCGGGTCGAGCACTTTGAGGCGGATCAGGTCGATTCGGCCATGGACCACCTGAGCCACCGTGAGGCGAAAGGGCTCCAGATCGAGCACCTGGCCCTCTTCCGGCAGGTCGCCGGTGCGGTACAGGATGAAGCCCGCGAGGGTGTCGTACTCCTCGGATTCGGGCAGATCGAGCCGATGCACCTCGCGCAGGCGCGCGATCTCCAGACGCGCGCTGAAGAGGAACTCGTCCTCGCTGAGCCGCTCTTCGATATCCTCGGGCGTATCGTGCTCGTCCTCGATATCCCCGACGATGGTCTCCACCACATCTTCCATGGTGATCATGCCGGCGGTGCCCCCGAACTCATCCACCACGACCGCCACATGGGTGCGCTGCTTGATGAAGAGCTGCAGCACATCGTCGGCGGGCATGGTACCGGGGATGAACTTCACGGGCCGCAGCACGGCACGAATCGAGCGCGGATGGCGGAAGAGCTCGTACCCGTGCACGTAGCCGATGATGTTGTCGATGCCATCCTTGTACACGAGCAGTTTGCTCATGCCGGTGTCCACGAAGCGCCGGTGCAGCACGTCGATGGGTTCTTCCACATCGATCGCCTCGATGCGCGCGCGCGGCACCATGAGCTCGCGCACCTTGATGCTGTTGAGCTCGAGCGTGTTCTTGAAATACTCCACCTCGGCATCGAGCTCGTGCTCGCCGTTCTGGCCGGCGCTCACCTCGCGAACGAATTCATCCAGGTCGATGCGCCCGAAGACCAGCTGACCCGGCTTCGAGCGGACGCGGAAGAGCAGCAGCACCAGCTCGCTGATGCCGGTCATGAGCATCATGGCGGGCCAGAGCACCACGTAGAGCACCAGCAGGGGCAGCGCGAAGAAGGCCAGCACGCGGCTCGGATCCACGCGGAACAGCACCTTGGGCAGGAACTCGGCGAGCACGAGGATCAGCAAGGTGCTCAGCACGGTCTGCATCAACAGCACCATGATCGGTCCCAGGCCCAGCTGCTCCAGCCAGGGCTCCATCACCCGCGCCATCACCACGCCGTACACCACCAGCGCGATGTTGTTGCCCACCAGCAGCGCGCCGATCACGCGCGCGGGACGCCGTTGCAGCTCGCCGATGATGCGCGCCCAGATGGCGCCGCGCTTCCGCTCCAGCTCCAGGTACAGCTTGTTGGCGCTCACGAACGCGATCTCCAGTCCGGAGCACAGCGCGGAGAGCAGCACCGATCCAACGATCAGCAGAATGTCAGTGGAATCCAAGGTCGCGGGCAGGGAAGGGCGAAGATAGCCGGACCCGGCGAGGCGCTAGGGGCGGCCCTTGCTCGCGTCGTCCATGGCCTCGAGGCGGCGACGCGTGAAGCGGCGGAAGAAGAACATGGCGAGCGCCACGCCGGGGAAGATGAGCCATTGCGTGCCCACCGCGAAGCCATCCTGGACGATGACCCATGTCGCAGCCACAGCGGTGCCGATGGCCACAGCCAACCAGAAATGCTCCATGATGCGGCTCAGCTTGCGTAATCGGCTCATGGTTCACTCGGTGCGGCCAAGGTATCCTCGGCGATGTGAATGGTGCCGGTGACCTGGCGGATAACGTACCGGCTGAAGTCCTCGGCGGCATCGAGCCCGGTGCCGTGGATCACGTCCTGTCCGCGCTGCACACGTACGGCCTGGTCGGTGCTCACCCGCGCGCTGTCCTGCTCCCAGGTGAGCTCCTCGGTCTCCAACCGCTCTCCCTTGGTGTTGGTGAAGATCACGTTCTCGTACACCTCCATGCGCTTGCCGTCCGGCGAGATCAGGCCGCGGCGTGCCGTGAGCCGGCTACCGGGCTGACCTTGCGCATCGTAGAAGACGAGCTCCAATCCATCGTTGATCTCCGTTCGCTTCTGCTCGCCACCCCATTCCGCGATGCTTCCGGCGCGCAGCCGGTTCCGCACGATTCCGGAATCCGAATAGATGTATTCGGCATCGGTGGTGAGCCGGTCCGGTACGGCCTCGGGCAGCTCCACGGCGGCCACCTTGTCCAGATCGTTCTTGCAGGATGAAAGCAGCATGCCCGCCAGAAGTAGGGCGGGCATGCATGGAATCGTTGCTCGGGCTCCGAGGCGCACCGGATTACTTCCGCGTACGCACCGTGGTGCTCTCATTCAAGCCGCCGCAAGCCACTTGGTAGGCCTTGCCATCGGTGAGCTGATGGAAGAAGGCCTCGCTCTGCGTCGGGAACCGGGCCTGGCAGGACGACATGCGCTCGCTCGCTTTCTCGGACACGCTCGGATCGAGCGAGCGTGCACGCTGATAGTAATCGTAGGCCAACCAGTACGCGCCCCACGAATCGGGCACCTCGCAACCATGCGCCTGCGCCGCCACGGCATTGCCGATCAGGATCAGCGCCTCGCCGTTCTTCGAGTCGACCTGCAGGATCTGGTTGGCGAAGCTGCGTGCCTGGCTGTGGTTACCAGCGGCGCTGGCCACCTGTCCGGCCTTCAGCAGGTACTTCACCCGGTCGCTGCAGCCGGTGCAGAGGTCCACGGCCTCCTTCATGTAGCGGAGCGCGCCGTTCATGTCGCCTTGCTTCACCAGATATTGGCCGAGGCTATAGGCGCTCTCGCTGGTCGGGTTCGCACGGTGCACATCCTCGGCGAGGGTGCGGTACACTTTCTCATCCGAGCAATCCTTGCCGTTGAGCACCTTCAGCAAGCGCACCTTCAGATCCATGTCATCGGGCTTCTCCTGCAGCAGCTTCCCGACGATCTCGCCGATCTCCGCGCATTCGGCCACCTTGAAGAAGATCGCGTTCACCGTTTCGCGGGCCTTCAACCAGTACTCGCGGTCGCTCTCCTTCATGCTTTCATTCGAGAGCGCCTCCTCGATGATGCCGATCAAGCGCACATACTCCGAGAGCATCTGCTCCTTGGTGGCGGTGCCGTTGCCGTAGAGGCAGTTCAGGGCCTGATAGTAGGCGCTCACCGTGCCCGCCTCGCTCGCTGAGCCGTCCAGCTCGATGGCCTCCTTCAGGATATCATGCTCGGTCTGGCACTCGGCGGGGCGGTAGTACATCAGATCCACGCCTTTGCGGCCCAGCACATAGCCACGCTCCCCGAAATTGGCGATGCGCAGATCGTAGTTCAGCATCAGTGAATCGATCAGGCGCTCCTTACGGGCAGGGTCCTTCTCCTTGGCGATGAAGTCGTTGAACATCTTCGCCCCGTTCTGGTAAAGGCCCTTGCTGCATGCCGGGCAGATGCGGATCAGCTCGCGGTAGGACGGGTAGGCATCCTTGTAGCTGCCCTGTTTCATGAACTCCTGGTAGAGCGAGAGGTTCTTCACGCATTCCACGCTATCAGCCGGGGTGGCACCCCAGCGGCCTTGGGCCTTGGCGCCCAGCACGAGCACAGCTGCAAAGGCGATGGTGATCGCCCGTGACACGATGTTCTTCATTCGATCCTTCTTTTCTTGAACCATGTTTCGTTCAGATCCGGGGTGATGGTGATGCCGATGAACACGTTGGCGTAGCGCTCACGCAGCAGGCCATCATCCGTAGTGCCCCGTTGACCAAGTTCCGTGCCTAGGTTGAATCGGCTCCTGGAGCGGGACCCCACGGGAAGCGAGAGGCCAAAGGACATGCCAACCTGCGTTAGGGCCGTGCCCTTCACCGTCACGTAATCATCGGCATAGCGCAGTCCCATGCGGTAGATGGCCCCGGTGAGCATGTTGCCGGCCTCATCGCCGGCCGGGCGGAAGCCCACACCGATGGCGTAGGAGCGCCCAACGGTGAGCTCGTTGGTCTGCCGGTAGCCTTCCACATCCACCTCGGCCCGCGACCAATCGCGCCGTTTGTGTTCCGCCGTGAAGGACCAGCGGTTGTTGAATATCGTGAATCCGAAGCCTACCCCCAGCGGAAGCTGCAAGTGCCCCCGGGCACCATCGATGCTCACAGCCGTATCGCGCGGGAACTCCACGCCGGTGGCACCGATCACGAAATTGTTCACCAGCAGGGTATTGCGGGCGGCCAACGCGGTAGGGATCTCCACGGCCGCGCCCAGGCGGTAACGCAAGGCCGTTGCGGCCCGCGTGGGCATGCGCACGGGTTTTCGCTTTTGGGGATCCTTCCCAGCATTGAGCCACTCCATCTCCAGGTGGCGGTCCTTCGCCTCCAATCGCTCTTTGCGCGCCTTCAGGCGCTGCTCGGCGCGGAGCTTCCCGATCAGGTCATCCACATACTGCAGACCAACCGTGCCGGATGGCGATCGCACCACCAGCGTTGAGGCCGCGCTGCTGTTGTAGTAGCCGTTGCCGGGCGGGTAATAGGCCTTGCGAGCCGCCTTCACCGAGCCGAAGAGGTACTCGAGATTGGCGCCCACGGAGAGCTTGCCGCCCCGGTTGATGGTATCGGCGCGCTGCCAGAGCACGCGGCTGAAACCGATGAAGGCCCTGTTGAGCCCTCCGCTGCCCGTGTACTCGAAGGTGGTGTTCCCGCCCTCCACGGCGACCTGCTCGGTGAGCCGGTAGCTCACGGTGCTGGTAGGGGTCAGTCCCAGGGCCATTCCCCAGCGGCCACGGCCGAACGGCACGCCCAAGGTGAGGCCCAGCAAGCGCGTGTTGCGCCCCGTGGTGGTGAGCGCCTCGGTCTCGAACCGGAGATTACGCGCCACCAGGCCGGTCTCGAAGGTGGTATGTCCCAGGCTCGAATAGGAAGCCGGGTTCTGCAACGACACGCCGTAAGGGTCGGCCAGGGAGATGCCCACTCCCGCCTGCATGGCTTGCACTACCTGCGTGGCCCCGGTGAGATCGCCGAAGCCGAAGGCCGAATACGGTGATCCGCTGCCTTGCGGGCTCTGCCCCAGAAGGTTAGCGCTGATTCCGAGCGTCGATAGCCCGGTGATGCAGATGGATGAGACGGTAACCTTCAAGGGTCAGGTAAGGGTGGGCAAAGATGCCGCTTTTCAGTGCGTTGGCGGCCCAAAGGCCATCACCGCCGGTGAGCACCACGCCACCGTGCGGGTATCGCTGGCGAAAGGCCCTAACGAAACCGGCTGCTTCTTCTTGCGTGCCCCAGAGCGTTCCGGCCCGCAACGATTCCTCCGTAGTGGTCCCGAAGGGCTCATTCACCGCGCCTTCCGTGGCAATGAGCGGGAGCCGCTCGCTGTATTCATGCATGGCCCGTGCCCGCATGCGCAGGCCCGGGGAAATGGCTCCGCCGATGTACGTGCCCTGCTCATCGACCGCATCGTAGGTGATGCAGGTGCCGGCATCGATCGCCAGCGCCGCCCGGCCCGGGAAGAAGGCCGCGGCCGCCACGGCATTGGCCAGGCGATCAGCGCCCAGGGTGGCGCGCGTGGCGTAACCATTGGCCAGCGGAGCAGCCGATTCGCCGGTGATGGCATCGACCGGCGCGATGGCGCTGAGCTGTTCCACCAGCTCCGGATCGCGCGCGCCCACGCTCCCCAGCACGATGGCTTCCACCGCATGCGAGCCGGCCATGAGCGCCACTGCGGCACGGTCACCCGCACCGGCGCGCGCCATGCGCATGAGCCGATCGCCCTTGAACAGGGCCATCTTCACACGCGTGTTACCAGCATCGATGACGAGCAGCATGGCCGATTGGTGGATGTATGGACTTGTCTATCTTTGCGCGCCTTCGCCGAAACGCGTTCGCGCGCGCAGCAAAGGAAATGGTGCCTTAGCTCAGCTGGTAGAGCAACGGATTGAAAATCCGTGTGTCCCCAGTTCGATTCTGGGAGGCACCACCGAGGAAGCCCCGACGAGGGGCTTCTTCATTTTCCCCCCGGACCGGGATGCGCCTCCAGCCAGGCCTTCACACCGAGCAGGTGCTCCTGCTTCACGGGCTCGCGCAGCCGTTTGTTGGTAGCGGTGAAATAGGCGTGCCGCTCCAGGAATCGTACTTGCAGCTCGTTCCATTCGCGCTCGGTGCTGAGCACGCCGTAGGTGCGCATTTCCTGGAAGAGGGTGGCACCGATCAGGCTGAAATCGCCGCGGCCGAGATAGTCCAGATCGGCATCGCACAGCACGCGGCCCAGCTTGTTGCGCGGCCTTTGCGGGATGCGCGTGGCCATGATCATGTCGCAGATGAGCTCCACTTGGCGCGCCGTGAAGCCGAATCCGGGCAACACCTCCCGGGCGATCGCGCAGCCCGCCTCCTCATGCTCGGTGTCCTGCACGGTGAATCCCGAATCGTGGTAGAGCGCGGCGATCTTCAGCAAAGTGAGGCCTTCGCCGGTGACCCCTTCCTGCTCCGCGATGCCGATGGCGCTGGCGTACACGTCCAAGGTATGCTCGAGACTGTGATAGGTACGAGCGGCCGGCAGCTCATGCTTGAGCTTGGCGAGGATGAAGGCCTTGGCTCCGAGTGCATCCATCGTGCGAGCCAAGATAGCCTCCGGCGCTGCAACGGTCATTACCTAGATTTCGCACATGGACCGTCGCCGTCGCTCGACGCTCTGGCTCTTCAGCGGCCTGACCGTGTACATACTTGCCCAATTCGTCTGGTGGGCGGTGCTGTTGCTACGCCGCAATGAGGAGCTGAACATCCTGCGTGCGCGGCTTGCCAGCGCAGGCGACCCGGCTCTGGTGACCCCTGCGCGCTCCGGGAACCTGATGGTCCTGGGTGAAGCGTCGGTCTTCCTGCTGCTGCTGCTGGTGGTGGTGTGGCTCACCTACCGCTCGGTGCGCAACGATCTGCGCCTGGCATCGGCGCAGCGCAATTTCCTGCTGGCCGTGACGCATGAGCTGCGCACCCCCATCGCCGCCGTGAAGCTGCAATTGCAGACGCTGGACCGCCCCGGGATCAGCGATGCACAGCGCAACGCGCTGATCGTCACCGCCTCCCAGGAAGCGGACCGGTTGGCGCTGCTCACCGAGAAAGTGCTGCTCGCGGCATCCGGCGAGGAAGGCATCGGCGCCCGCCCGGCGCTCATCGATCTGTGCCCCTTGGCGCGCTCCGTTGCGCAACAGGCCAGCCGCACCTACGCGGCCGACCATCGGATCCTGCTGGAATTGCCCCACCGCATGGACGTGATGGCCGACCCGCAGATCCTGCGAAGCGTGCTGGAGAACCTGCTCGAGAATGCGGCGAAGTACTCGCCAAAGGGGAGCGAGATCACCTTGCGCGCGCAGCAGGATGAAGGTGCCTGGCAGGTGTCGGTCCTGGATCTCGGGCCTGGCGTGCCACTGCCCGAACGCGAGCGCATCTTCGAGCGCTTCTACCGCTCGGGCAGCGAGGAGACGCGCGAGCAGCCTGGCACCGGACTGGGACTGTATATCGTGAAGCGCCTGGTCGAGCGGTGCGGCGGGCGCATCGGTGTAAGCGACCGCCAACCGCATGGGGCTATCTTCACGGCCTCATTCCCTCACGTATGATGGCAAACCAGAAAGTCGTCCTGATCATCATGGACGGCTGGGGCCTGGGGGCCGGTGACAGCACCGATGCCATCGCCAAGGCGAGCACCCCCTTCATCAGTGAATTGCTGAAGCACGCCCCGCACGCCACCCTGCTCACCGATGGCGAACACGTGGGCCTTCCGCCCGGCCAGATGGGGAACAGCGAGGTGGGGCACCTGAACATCGGCGCGGGGAGGGTGGTCTTCCAGGACCTCGTGCGGATCGACCGGGCCGTGGCCGATGGCTCACTGGAGCGCGATGCGGTGTTACAGGATTGCTTTCGCAACGCGGGGGGGCGCCTGCATCTGATGGGTCTGCTCTCCGATGGCGGCGTGCATGCGATGCGCGCGCATGCCGAGGCGCTATGCCACATGGCGGCACGGGCAGGAATCCAGGAGATCCTCGTGCATGCCTTCACGGATGGCCGTGATACCGACCCGCACGCGGGCAGGGAGTACATGCGCCGCTTCCTCGACGCCGTGGCCGGGACGCCCACACGTATCGCGAGCGTGGTGGGCAGGTACTACGCCATGGATCGGGACAAGCGCTGGGAGCGTGTGAAGGTGGCCTACGACCTGCTCGTGCACGGCAAAGGCGAACGCGTGGCGACAGCGGATGAGGCCTTCCAACGCAGCTACGACGCAGGCATCACCGATGAGTTCATCAAACCGTACGTCATCGGAGCGGGCGACTCCCCAGCCGCCACCATCCAGCCCGGCGACACGGTGCTCTGCTTCAACTACCGCACGGATCGCTGCCGTGAGATCACGGTCGCGCTCACACAGCATGACATGCCGGAACATGGGATGACCCGTGTGCCGTTGCGTTACGTCACCATGACCGAGTACGACTCGACGTACTCCGGCGTGGATGTGCTCTTCCGCAAGGACGATCTGCGCATGACCTTGGGCGAGACGGTGTCGCGCGCAGGTCTCGGGCAGGTGCGCATCGCGGAAACAGAGAAGTACCCGCATGTCACCTTCTTCTTCAGCGGCGGACGTGAAGAGCCGTTCATT
Organism: Flavobacteriales bacterium; assembly: GCA_020635725.1. GTDB lineage: Bacteria > Bacteroidota > Bacteroidia > Flavobacteriales_F > PHOS-HE28 > PHOS-HE28. The sequence continues at coordinate 153,754 of JACJZF010000003.1, read as the reverse complement.
GGGGAGCGCCGCATCATGATCCCCTCACCGAAGGTGGCCACGTACGACCTGAAGCCCGAGATGAGCGCGCACGGCATCGTGGAGGCCATACTGCCGGAGCTGAGGCCCGATGGGCCGGACCTGGTGGTGCTCAATTTCGCCAACCCCGACATGGTGGGCCACACCGGTGTGTTCGACGCCATTGTGAAGGCCGTGGAGACCACTGACCGATGCACCGCGCAGGTGGCAGGCGCAGCACGCGACAACGGATACGCGGTTGTGATCATCGCCGACCATGGCAATGCCGATCAAGCGCGCAACGCCGACGGCTCGCCGAATACCGCTCACAGCACCAATCCGGTGCCGGTGATCGTGCTGAGCGATGGCTCGAGCGCACTGCGCTCCGGAGTGCTCGCCGATGTGGCGCCCACGATCCTGGAACTGATGGGTGTGGAAAAGCCCGCCGAGATGACGGGCTCTTCACTGCTGGTCTGATCGCGCTAGTCGCGCAGGATCGTCAGGGAGCCGGTGTACTTGGTGTCGTTCCTGCTCACCACCACCTCGTAGAAGTACGTGCCATCGGGCACATCATCCGCCTTCCACTGGTTACGGTAGTTGCTCGCGTCATACACTGTCTGTCCCCACCGGTTGAACACGCGCACGGTGTTCGAGACGTACAGGATGCCTTCGATCTCGAAATAGTCGTTGTTGCCGTCGCCGTTCGGCGTGATCACGTTGGGGATCACCAGGTCGCAGATCGTCTGAATGATAGAGACCGCGCTCTCGGACCGTCCGCACTGATCCGTGGCCGTTACCGTGTAGGTGCCGGGCACTTGCATGGTCACGTAAGAGAAAGGACCCTGGTCGCCATTGGACCAGACATAGCTCAGCGTACCCACGCCGCCCACACCCACCGCTTCCAGCAGGATGCTGTCAGGCTGGCACTCCACGGTGAAGTCATCGGTCTCCAACGAGATGGGAGGCGCATCGATAATCGTGACGGTCACGCTCGCCTCTGAGGTGGAACCGCAGGCATCGGCATAGCTCGCGGTGATGGTCACTGTCTCGCCGTCATCGGCCACGCCATCCTCCAACGGATTGAAGTCCAACGAAACGCTCGGCACGCCGTCGCCGATCAGCACCGAGCCCGGCAGCACGAAGTCCGATCCATTCGTCGCGGTGCCTTGGAAGAAGAGATCCATGGTCACGCCGCCAGGGATGCCCACGGGGCGGCCCACCTCGAGCGTGGCCATGTCGCACGCTTCCATGAGCGTGCTGGGCCCTTGCAGCGTGAGGCTTACCGGCGGGGGCGGTTCCAGGTCCACGAAGAACTGACCGACCGCCGTGGAGCCGCAATCATCGGTGAGCGTGACGTTGTACGCCGTGCCAGAGGTGGGGGCAACGGTGATGGAAGGGCCTGTCTCACCGGTGGACCACCCGATCGAGTACGGCGAGAAACCGCCGGATACGGTTGGTGTAAGCGTGGCTGAGCCCTGGCATGGCACCTGTGCGAAGCCGCCGGTGATCAATGGCGGGGGCGAGGAATCGATGTAGAACAGGAACTCATTGGTGATGAAGGTGCCCGAGCACTGCGACTCCGAGGTGAGCGTGATGATCAGGGTCTCCAGCCCGTCGAAGTCGACCGGCACCGTGAAGGACACCGCCTGGCTGTTCTGCCCGGGCAGGAAGATGAGCGAATCGGGCAAGGCCGGCACGATGTCCACGCCCTGCGTCGCGGTGCCGCCGGTGGAGATCTGCACCACGGAGGTATCCGAGCTCTGGCCGATCTGAATGAAGTCGAAGGTGATCTCGTAGCAGCTCTCCAGGATGGTATTCAGCCCCACGATGCTCGGGCCAGGAGAGAGCGTAGGGATGAAGGGCGTGCTCTGGAAGCTGCCCGCCTCCAGGAACACCGCGGAGTCGAACGCAGTATCCCCGCCGTCAGCGATGGCCATCTTGATGTGATAGGTCTCTCCGCAAATGACGGGGGAGCGAGCCGTGAGCACGACGGTCTGCCCGTCGAACTCCACTTCCAAGCTGCCCGCATTGCTTTGGTAATACACGCTGTTCGAGGTCCAGTTGGGGTCGAGGGCGCTGCAATTGCTGGCCACGCCGTTGGCCCCCGAGACACCGGGGTTCACGGTATTGATCGAGACCGGAATCTGCCCGCCCGGAATAAGCGCGAGGTTCACCGCGTTGTTCGTGAACGGACCGCTGAGCCCTGGCCCGCTCAGGAAGAACCCGAAGGCGTCGTTCACGGTCCCGCACACGTATTCCGGATACTCCTCGGATGCGAAAACGAAGCTGAAGACGATGGAATCGCCCACCGGCACGAAATCGAACTCAAGGATGGAAGCGTCATTCATGTCCACTCCGGAAAGCGCAGAGAGGTCGGGATCACCGAAGCCGAAGTTCCCTCCGCCGAGGGTGGTGCCATTCCCCGTATTCGGTCCAAGCGCCACTTCCACCGCGCCGGAGCTGAGGATCACCCCCGCATCGATCCCGATGCTGTTGATCGCGCCTGTGAAGACGCCAGCCTGTTCATTGACGACATCGGCCGGGCCGCCATTGTACGTGATGTTCGAGACGGTCACCCCACTTCCCAGGAGCACATCCTGCACGAGCTGCGCCGGTGTGAGGATGTTCTCTACCGCCAACTGAGCGTTGAGGGTAGCCGCCGTGGCCAGCAAGGAGGAAAAGGTCAAAAGACGTTTGAGCATCACCGGCTGTATTGGATTTGTCTAGTTCTGGCTGCCTCGTAACAGGGTAACATGTCCCACCCCATCAACCGGCGGGAAATAGTGACCTTCTGCGTGGTAAGTGTACACATAAACCCCGCTGGTCGCTTCCGCGCCGCCATTCACCGTTCCATCCCACGGAATGGTGAAATCCTGTGAAGTGAACACCACCTGGCCCCAGCGGTCGAACACGGTCATCTCGAATTTCTCGATGTAATGCCCGATGGGCCCGAACACCTCATTCCAGCCATCGCCGTCGGGCGTGAAGGCATTGGGGAAATGGATGTGCGCCGGCGGTCGAATGAGGAGCGAATCGATGCCCAGGCATCCGTTGGGCGTGATGATCTTCAGCGTGACCCAATGGTCCTCGAGGTCGAGGTAGCTGTGGCGCACCTCGTCCTGGCGATAACGCGTGCCATCGCCCATGTCCCAAATCCAGTTCATGGCGTACGGGAGGGTCTGCGCCTGTAGGTACCAATCATCCTGGCCTTGGTTGGTCTCCACGATGTCGATGTACACATGCTCCACGTCGATGCTCATGGAATCGCTGAGCACCTCGCCGCACTGATCCGTGACGGTTACGGCGTATTGCGTGTTCTCCAGGGGCTGCACCCAATAGAGAGGGTCGCTGAGGCTATCGGGTCCGTGCCAGAGGATGGTGTAGTACCCGGAGCCGCCCTCGACCATCGCATGGATGGTGCTGCTATCACCGGCGCAGAGGAGTTTATCCGGCCCCACATCGAGCACGAAGGGAGCGTAGACCGGCGCAACGGCCGACACGATCGTGATGCCCTGGGTGCCGCATTGGTCATCGGCGGTGATGGTGTAAGGCGTGTTGCCGGTAGCGGGCACATCGATGGTCCAGCCCGTGCCCATGCTGATGCCATCGGGGTCGGTCCAGCGCCAGTTGTACACACCATTGCCGCCTTCGATGCTCTCGATGGTGAGCGTGACGGTATCGCCGGTGCAGATGGGCGTTTGATCCCCTGCGGTGGTGATGGTGATGGGGTCGAGCGGCACCGTGCCCACGAGCACGCTGTCCTGGATCTGGCTGCCGCAGCCGTCGGTCACGGTCACCACGTACTGCACGGGGGGGTTCGCAGCGGGCACCACCACGGTGGCGGTACCGCCCACGGGCTGCCCGAGCAAGGTCCAATCGTACGTGAAGGTGTTGTCGCCGCCGGTCACGTTGAACGCGGAGATGGGGCCATCGCCCAGGCAATCGATCAGCGTATCACCGGTCACCTGCATGGCCAGGGGCGCATACACCGGCAGCGTCACGGTGATGTCCATCGTATCGGGCAGCACGCTGCAGAGGTCTGAGACGATCAGGGTATACACCGTGGTCACGGCCGGCTCCACCGTGATCGTTGGTGTGTCCTCGCCGGTGCTCCAGGCATAGACATATCCACCCAGGCCACCGCTGACCACGGGGTCCAGGAGATGCGTCTGCCCGCAAATGCCGTTGATGTCAGAGGCTTGGATATCCAGCGGGGGCGGGCTCTCGATCAGGAACTGGAAGTTGGTCTGCACCACCACGCCGGCGCATTGGATCAGCTGCTCGATGGCGATGTCCAGGGTCTCCTGTCCATCGGCATCGATGGGCACGGTCAGGAAGAAGTGGAGGCTATCCACACCCACGGGGAAGATGAGCTGGTTCGGCAGCGCCGGGAAGTAATCGACGCCAGGCGTGGCGGTTCCGGAGATGGTCAGATCCACGGTATCCACCACGGTGGTATCGCCCAAGCGGGTGAACACGAACTCCACCGGAGGGCAGCCCTCCATCATGGTGTTCCCGATGACGCCGGGCCCGAGCGTGAGCGACGGAATGACCTGCCCGGTGCTGGTGAAGGAGCCGGCTTCCAGGAACACGCCGGAATCAAGGCTGGAATCGAATCCATCGCCGATGGCCAACTTGATGTGGTATTGCTGCCCGCACTGAACCAAGGCGAAGGCGGTGAGCACCACCGTGAGGCCGTCATAGGTGACCGTGGTGCCGCCTAGCCCATCGTTGTCAACGAAGTAGATGCTGTTGGCCTGCCAGTTCGGGTCGACCGCGGCGCAGTTGGCGGCCGTGCCGGAGCCTGTCGGCGAACCACCATTCACCGTGTTGATGGAAATCGGGACGCTCGTGCCCGGAACGAGCGCGATGTTGACGGCACCGCCGGAGTACGGACCTGCAATGCCCGGACCACTGAGGAAAAAGCCGAAAGCATCGTTGAAATTGCTGCAGGTGTAGCTCGTGTATTCTTCCGAGCCGAACACATAGCGGAACTGCAGGGAATCTCCCGTGGGAATGAAATCGAACTCGAGAATGGCCACATCGTTAATCACCTGACCCGAGAGCAGTTCCAGATCTGCATCGCTTCCGCTTCCCGTGGGATTCGAGGCGAAGTCCGTTACATCACCATTTGCGCCGTACTCGAAATTCGCTGGATCAGAAGCCACGTTTCCCGAGGCCATGACCAGGCCTCCCGGAAGGCCCAGGTCCGTGCCGCCCGGCAGCGTGAACTGGCCGATCTGCACATCGGCGGTGTTGCCAGGCGCTCCATTGAACGTCACGTTGCTTGCCGTGACACCCCCGCCGAGAAGCACATTCTGAACATACCAGGCGGGCGTCTGGGTGTCATCGACGATCATCTGCGCGGAGACCGACAGCGAGGAGGCGAGGAATGCTGCGGCGAGTAGGCGATTCTTCATCGTTGGGTAGGGCGCAAGGGTGAGAAAAGTACGTAAGTCTTCCGAGTGTACCTGACCGATGCCAAAGGCCAAAGGTTGCCCCGCCCCCACGACCTATCTTCGGCGACCCCCAAAACAGCCCATCGTGAGCACCGTGGACACCTACATCGAGAGCCATAAAGACCGCTTCCTCAACGAGTTGCTAGACCTGCTGCGCATCCCCAGCGTGAGCGCCGACCCGAAGTTCAAGGCCGATGTGGCCCGCTGCGCCGAGGCCGTGAAGCAGCGCCTTGAGGAGGCCGGCCTGGAGCGCGTGGAGGTGTGCCCCACCAAAGGCCACCCCATTGTTTACGGGGAGAAGATCGTGGACCCCGCCAAGCCCACGGTGCTGGTGTACGGCCATTACGACGTGCAGCCGGCCGACCCCTTGGAGCTCTGGGATAGCGGCCCCTTCGAGCCGGTGATCAAGGACGGCATGATCTACGCCCGCGGCAGCGCCGATGACAAGGGCCAGTTCTACATGCACGTGAAGGCTGTGGAGACCATGATGAAGAACGGCGGCCTGCCCTGCAACGTGAAGGTGATGATCGAAGGCGAAGAGGAGGTGGGCAGCGATAACCTGGGCGTGTTCGTGAAGGCCAACAAGGAGCGCCTGAAGGCCGATGTGGTGCTGATCAGCGATACGGCCATGATCGCCAACGACGTCCCCAGCATCAACACCGGGCTGCGCGGCCTGAGCTACGTGGAGGTGGAGGTGACCGGCCCCAATCGCGACCTGCACAGCGGCGTGTACGGCGGCGCGGTGGCCAACCCGATCAACGCGCTGTGCGAGATGATCGCGAGCCTGCACGATGTGAATCGGCGGATCACCATCCCCGGTTTCTACGACGCGGTTCAGGAGCTGAACGCCATTGAGCGCAAGGCCTTGGCCGAGGCTCCCTTCGATGAGGAGGCCTACATGAAGGACCTGGGCGTGGACGCGGTGCGCGGCGAGATGGGCTACAGCTCCGAGGAACGCAGCAGCATCCGACCCACCTTGGATGTGAACGGGATCTGGGGCGGCTACATCGGCGAGGGCGCCAAGACGGTGCTCCCCTCGAAGGCCTACGCCAAGATCAGCATGCGCCTGGTGCCCAACCAGAAGAGCGATGCCATCACCAAGCTCTTCCAGGACCATTTCACCCGGATCGCGCCACCGGGCGTGAAGGTGGTGGTGCGCCCTCACCACGGCGGCGAGGCAGCGGTCACGCCCATCGACAGCCCGGCGTACCAAGCGGCCAGCAAAGCCATGGAGGAGACTTTTGGCAAGAAGCCCATCCCCACCCGTGGCGGCGGCAGCATCCCCATTGTGGCGCTGTTCGAGGAGGAACTCGGGCTGAAGACCGTGCTCTTCGGCTTCGGGCTCGATTCGGACAACATCCACAGCCCGAATGAGAAGTACGGCGTGTTCAACTACTTCCAGGGCATCAAGACCATCCCCCGCTTCTTCCAGCACTATGCCGCGCTGATGAATGGGAAGTGATCCGTGTACCGTGGCACGCCATTGGACAGGCCGGGGCATGCGAATCGCCTTCCTCCCCAGCCCCGCCCTGCTCGCCGCGACCATCGGCGCATGGCTGCTCTCCTCCTGCTCCTCATTCAAGGAAGTCGAGCTGAAAGGCATCACCGGTGCCGAGCTCATGCGCATGGATGGGCAGCGCATCAGCCTGCGCGTGGATGCCCTGGTCGATAACCCGAACGGATTCCGCATCGCGGTGGAGGAGCCAGACGTGGACCTCTACGTCAACGATCAATACATCGGGAAGGCGCTGCTCGATTCGGCCTTGGTGCTGGAGCGGCGCAGCAGCGCGATCTACCCGGTGTACCTGCACACCGACCTGGCGGGCGGTCCGCTGCTGGCCATGGTGATCATGGGCGCGATGCAGGGCGAGATGAAGCTCGCCGCGAAAGGCACCGTGGCCGGGCGTTCGGGGGCCCTCCGTCGCCGCTTCCCCTTCGAGTTGGAGCAGGTGGTGAACCTGAGCGAATAAGCCGCTCAACAGTCTGCTCTATCCCACGACGTGGGGCTCCTTTCGCACCACCACCTCGATACCGAACAGGCCCTGCGCCGTGGTGAACTCCACCGCATTGCCAATGATCGGATACCAATCCGCGTAGGTGGAGCGGGCCATCCAGTGATCCATCAAATAGTCATCGCGGAACGCATAGGTGATCACGGTGCCATTGGACTCAACAGCGCTCACGATGTGGTCGGAAACCGCGGGCGCGCCGTGGAAGATGAAGTTGACCCAGAGCAGCAGGCTGGTGCCGACAGGTCCGATGGCGATCAGGTTGAACAGGAACCACTCGAGCCGCGCCATGCCCAGGCGCAGGCCGGAGCGCGCATACGGCAGCAGATTGCCCACGAAGCAGAGCCCAACGAAGAAACGTAAGAGGAAGGCCGGGGAGACGAGGCTCCATGGCAGCACCGTGAGCGCGCTCACCAAGGCCACGAAGATGCCCAAGCCCATGACGGTGCTCGGCCAATAACGCTCCTGCACCTCACGTTTCACGGCACGGTGTTGATGGGCTGCGCCGGCGCGCTGGGGGCGCCGTATCAGGCCGGTGTTCCTTTGCTCGTTCATGTCACCGCAGCAAGATATCCCTGCCAATCGGCTGGCCCGCGAGAGCAGCCCTTACTTGCTGCAGCATGCCCACAACCCGGTGGACTGGTACCCTTGGGGGCCGGAGGCACTGGAGCGGGCAAGGCGGGAGCAGAAGCTGCTGCTGGTGAGCATCGGATACAGCAGCTGCCATTGGTGCCATGTGATGGAGCGCGAGAGTTTCGTGGACCATGGCATCGCGGAGCTGATGAACCGGTTATACGTGTGCGTGAAGGTGGATCGCGAAGAGCGGCCCGATGTGGACCATGTGTACATGACAGCCGTGCAGCTCATGACCGGCAGCGGAGGATGGCCCTTGAACTGCTTCGCCCTGCCCGATGGACGACCGGTGTATGGCGGGACCTACTTCCCACCGCAGCAATGGCAGCGCGTGCTCACGGACCTGGACCGCACCTGGCGCGAGGACCCGGAGCGCGTGATGCAACAGGCCACACGCCTGCAACGCGGCGTGGCCGGCGCCATGGCCATACCTCGGGAAGCGGAGCACCTGGAGCGCGCGCGCGCAGTGGCCGATGAGATGGTGGCCGCCTGGGCGCCGCAATGGGATCAGGTGCACGGCGGGGCAGACCGCGTGCCCAAGTTCCCCATGCCCAACAACTACGCCTTCCTGCTCCGCCACGCGGTGCTCACCGGCGACCGCGGGTTGCTGGCGCACGTGGAACTCACCCTGGACCGCATGGCCATGGGCGGCATCTTCGACCAGATCGGCGGGGGATTCGCGCGCTACAGCACCGATGCGCTGTGGAAAGTGCCCCACTTCGAGAAGATGCTGTACGACAACGCGCAGCTCATCGCCTTGTACAGCCAGGCCTGGCAAGTGTGGCGAAAGCCGCTCCACCGCGACGTGGTGGAACGAACCATCGGTTTCATCGAGCGCGAGATGCGCGCCGCGGATGGCTCATTCTGCAGCGCTTTGGATGCCGACACCGAAGGCGAGGAAGGCCGGTACTATACCTGGACGGAGCAGGAGATCCGCGATGCGGTGGGCGATGATTGGGAGCTGGTGCGCAGCTATTACGATATCGGCGGGCAGGCCTTGTGGGAGCACGGTCGCAACATCCTGCGCCGCGGCATGCCCGATGCCGAATTCGCCAAAGCCTTCGGCCTAACCGATGCGGAACTCAGCGAGCGCCTGGATCGGATCCGTGGCACGCTGCTCACCGCGCGAGAGGCTCGGCACCGTCCGGCGAGCGACGATAAGGCCCTCACCAGCTGGAATGCCCTGATGATCCATGCGCTCTGCGTGGCCGGCGATGCCTTCGGCTGTGCCGACTGGATCGAAACCGCCGGCCGGGATGCGCGGCAGCTCCTCTCGCGGGTGCGCCGCAACGATGGCGGCGTGCATCATTCCTGGAAAGCGGGTGAGGCCTCCATCAATGGCTACCTAGAAGATTATGCCTTCCTGTGCGAGGCGCTCGTCGCGCTGTACGAATGCACGTTCGAGGAGCGCTGGCTGCTTGAGGCGAAAGCCCTGATCGCCCATGCACGTCGCCATTTCCTCGATGAGGCCACGGGCTTCTTCCACTTCACCAGCGACCAGGACCCGCGCTTGATCGCACGTCCGGTGGAATTGGAGGACAATGTGGTGCCCGCCTCCAACTCCAGCCTGGCCAAGGCCCTGCATCTGGTGGGCACGCTCCTGGATGACGCGGAAGACCGCGACCTGGCGGGTCGCATGCTCGCTGCGATGCTGCCGCGCATGTCAGCGCATCCGTGGAGCCATAGCAACTGGGGCACGTTGGCGCACTGGCTGGGGTGGCCCTTCCATGAGATCGCGATCACTGGTCCCGAGGCCATGACCCTGCGCGAGGAACTGGCCCTGCGTTACATCCCGTGCCGGGTGATGCTTGGCACGCGATCCGAATCGACCCTGCCCCTGCTCACGGACAAGCGGTTGCCGGGCACCACCATCCACGTCTGCATCGATCATGCCTGCCGGCTTCCTGTTCACACCGTGAAAGACGCGCTCGAAGAGCTCCGATGATACGATCCTTCCTCCTCTCCGTGGCCTTCGGCCTCGTGCTCTGCGCGCAAGCCCAAGTGCTGCTCGTGCAGCCTTCGCTGGAGGATCCCGATGCGATCCATTTCAACCCGGCCTTCATCGCCCGCAACCGCGTGGCCAGCGTGATCGGCGAGAACATGGTGAAGCCCGATGGACGGCCGATGAGCACCGAAGCCGCGAAGGTGCTCTACCGCTTTGATGCGCAAGGCCGCACGGTGTACGCGAACAACTCCTTCGGACAGCCCGGGACCGGTCGCGATACCACCTCCACCACCTTCACCTTCGATCCTCTTGGCCGGGAGACCGAGCGCCTGCGCAACGACCTCGCCGGGCACTTCCTCCTGCGCATCGAGTACGACAGCCTGGATCGGCCCGTGCGCGAGACCTATTGCCGCATCGAGAACCTGAGCACCGACCGCTACGACCTGGTGCGCGGCCCCTCCATCGAGATCAGCGATGAGCGCTTCACCTACGCGCAACCCAACGATACGGTCACGCGCAAGACCTACCTCAACAACCTCGGCCTGCCGTACCGCGAACAGACACTCGTGTACGATCACATGGGCTACCTGCTGCAGATGGAGGATCGGTACCTGATCAGCGAGCGGCGCGCTCGCACACGCTTTGCGTACGATGAGCACGGCCGCCTGAAGGAACGCGTGGATCAGCGCGATATCACACGACCCGAGACCGTGCGCCGCACCTATGCCTATGATGCGGCGGGCAACGTGCTGAGCAGCGATGCCTGGCACGGTGATCGCCTGCGCTACCATGAGGAATACCTTTACGAGGAGGGCAGCTCGCTGCTGAAGGCCCGGCTCCGCAAGGATTCCGATACAGGCCACATCCACGTGATCCGTTACCGCACCGAATTCCGCTGATCATGCGCATCCATCTTGCCCTTCTGCTATGCGCCCTTGGCTCGCCCGCGATCGCGCAACGCGCCGTGGTGCGCTGGGCGTATGGGCCATTCGCCACGCCTGGCGATGCCGCTTACATCGTCGAGGGCGGACGGATCCACCAGGCATGCGGGCCCTTCGGTGAAATGGGCGCATGCCTCTGGGTGTTCACCGAGAACGAAGTGTACCGATCAAGCAACGGCCATGGCAGCAAGGGACCTGCAGCCTATGTGCTCGAGGGCAATCGGCTCTACCGGGCCGAAGGCGCCTTCGCGAGCAAGGGCGATTGCGCGCTGCTGATCGATGGGTCGAAGGTGACGCGTGCCGACGGGCCCCTATGCAACAAAGGGCGCGGCGGCTATGTAGTGGAAGGGCAGGTGGTCCATTTGGGCGAGGGACCATTCGTGAACAAGGCGGATGCCGTGCTGCTGGTGGAAGGCGAGCTGCCGATGATCGCGCTGCTCACCATCCTGGCCGGACTCTGATCGTGATCAGCCCTGGCGCTTGGCAGGCTGAGTGACGCGCGCATCCTTACCGTAGGCAGGCACCAGGTAGGCAAGGTCATCGAAGCTGCCAGCGGCAAAGCGCTTCTCCGCCACGGGCAGCATCGCACCGGCGAGCGGCCTGATGCCGGGCTGGTGCACGATCCGCGGATGCGTCTTCCACAAGGCTGCGGCCTTGTCCGCGCCATCGCCGAAGACCGTGCAGGCGCCCACCATCCGCGCCCATGCATCATCGAGCACCACCGATTCCACCTCCGATAAGGGTCGTCCATCGGCGGCGAAGCGGCGCGTGAACACCTCCATCCTCCGCGCATCGATCATCGGGCGCGCCTCGCCGCTGAGCAGGCCCGCCGCATCGTACAAGATCGCCAGCGTGCTCAGGCCGATGATCGGCACGCCCAACGCGTGGCACAGGCCTTTCGCCGCGCTGAGCCCGATGCGGAGTCCCGTGTAGCTGCCCGGCCCGATGCCCACCGCCACGGCCTGCAGCTCGGACATCGCCACTCCGCTCTCCGCTAGGACCTCCGCGACCAGCACGTTCACTTTCTCCGCGTGCTCCATGCGCTCGCTCTCCACATTGCGCTCCGCGAGCACCTGTTCTGCGCCACCGATGGCCACGCTGCAGAGCCGCGTGGAGGTCTCGATCGCCAGGATGAGCGCCATGCCTACAAAGTAACAGGCAGCCCTTGCAGGATCTCGAGATACTTGGTGGCCATCAGGTACTGGTACTTCGCGGCGATCATGTCAGCGGTAGCCTTGTTGGACGCAGCCTTCACGGTGGTGAGCTCGATGCCGGTGATGACGCCTTGCGCGAATCGCTCCTGCGCGAAGGTCTGGTTGAGGGTGGCCGCCTCCAGTGCTTTCTGCGCGGCCACGAACTGCCGGTAGCCGGAGCGCTGCGCCACGATCGCGTCCAGCACGTTCCGTTGCAGGTCGTTGCGAACGCCATGCACGTTGTTGCGCGCCTGCTCATGCCGCACGCGCGCCTGGTCGATCGCCAGCCGGTTCTGCATGTTATTGAAGAGCGGCACGCTCAGGGTGAAGATGACGCTCTCGTTGAGGTTCTGGTCGAGCTGCTCGGAGAAGGGAACGAGCTCCGTGTTGTAATCGAGGCTGGGGGCGTACACAGCCTCACCGCCCTGCGTGGCGCCGATGAGGATGGGATCGCCGATGACGGGCTCGCCGACCACGCGGAAATCGCGTCCGCTGTATCCCGTGCCCAATGAGCCGTTCAGGGTGAGCGAGGGCATGATGCCGGAGCGAGCCACCGAGACCGACCGCTCGGCGCTGGCCATCTGCGTCTCGGCCTGCGCGAACGAGGGATTGGTCCGCAGCACATTGCCGAGCACGTCCTGCGGGTCGGCCGTGGGCTCGGTGACGCGTAATGCCGTGATGGCGGGCGACACGATGTCGAAGCTCAGCATCTCCTGCGGCTCCAGCTGCAGCGCGCGGCCCAGGGCGAGCATGCGCTGATCGGCCTGATTGGCCAGGTCGGTGGCCGTGTACTCCTCTTGGGCGAGCTGAGATTGGATCGTGAGCAGGTCCGCTTGCGCGAGTCGACCGGCCTCCACCAAGGCTTCTGTGCGCACGATCTGCTCGCGCGTACTGGCCACCTGCGCTTCTGCGGCAGCGAGGCGTTCGCGCAGGGAGAGCACATCCAAAAAGGCCTGCACCACCTCCAGCCGGGCCTGGTTGCGCGCGGCTTCCACCCCCAGTAGCGCGGCTTTCGCATCGAGCTCCGTCCGACGGATGGTGCCCTGCTTGCGCAGTCCTTCAAAGAGGCTGAGCGTGCTGCTGAGGTAGAAGTTGTTGGTGCGCACCCGGTCCGTGGCGAAGGTGTTGGTGAAGCGGTCCACCACGCGCCCATAGTTGTAACCGTGGGTGGCGGCTCCGTTCAGGTCGGGCGCAAGCGACCAATAGGCCTGCTCGTGGGTCTTGTCGGCGAGCTCGGCGCTCAGGCTGGCGTTCAATACCGCGAGGTTGCGTTCCTCGGCGCGCTTCACGCACTGCTCGAGTGTCCATTGCTGCTGGGCCAGGGCCGTGCCCGCGCTGGCGAGCAGGACGGCAAGAAGGATCGGTCGCATGGTCATGACACCCGCCAATGCGGGCTTGGACCAAAAGTATCGGGCCCTCCCGGGGGGGCGGGTCGTATTTGATGAACGGTGGGAGGCGTGCGCGGATGGTCGCTAGTTGCCCAGCACCTTGATCTCTACGCGGCGGTTCGCCTCGCTCTCCTCCTTGTTCTTCGGGCTGGGATAGAGCATCTGCGCGTTGCCGATGCCCACGTACGACATGCGCTCCGGCTCCACCTCGTTCACGAGCAGGAAATCATACACCGCCTTGGCGCGTGCCGTGCTCAAGTCGATGAACTCCTTCTTGTTCTTGAATGTCGGTCCGTTCACGTGCCCCTCCACCTCGATGCGCACCTTGGGGTTCGTCTGCATGAAGCGCAGGAGCAGCAACAGGCTCGCTTCCGACTGGCGCATCACCTTGTCCTCGTTGCCCACGAAGCGGATATCGTCGAGCACGACGCGCTCCCCCGCTCCGATCGGCGTCATGCGCACCTCCACGTTCACCTCCGGCTCGGTATTCCCCTTCACGCGCACCGTCTGGAACATGTAGCCCTGTCGCACGCACCCGATCTTCAGGTTGCGGTACATGTCCATCTCGAAGGTGTAGCTCGTAGCCCCTTTGGCCTCTACCACCTCGCTGAAGCGCATGCCATCGATCGTGAGGTTCGCGTCGATCGGCTTGTTCGTCTTCGCGTCCACCACGGTTATCCGCAGCTGCTGCTTCTGCTTCTTCGGCTCCTCCGGTTCCACGGGGATGGGCGGGTCGTAATGGAAGCGGATGGTGTATCCCGCGAGCGGACGGTCCTGATAGTCGACCACCAGGTAGAAGAGGTCGCCTTGCTGCACTTCCAAGGCCCGGCTGAAGCTGCTGCCCACGCCGCTACGCACGAAGTCCTCGGGCGCATCCTTCCGGAGGCCGCAGATCGAGCGGTTGGACTTGTCGTTGCGCGAGATGTTGCTGCGGATGGGGACCACCGCCTTGGTGGCCACCTTGTCGCAGATGCCCGGGACCGCTCCCTCGAACACGAGGAAATCGATGTCATCTTCGATGTTATCCGGAATGATGTCGAAGGTGAGCGTGGTGGTCGCCGGACTGCGGAACTTATACCAAGTCGTGTGGTGCTCGCGCTCTAGCCACTGCTTGTGGTCGCTCGGATTCTCCTTGATCTCGAGCTTGTTGCCGAAGCCCCGCACGGCCTGTGCCTGATGGAAGACCGAATCGGTGATGACGATGGCGCCCGTGCAGTCGCCATTGTCCTGCGTCAGGGGCGCGGACGATTGCCCCCAAAGGGGACCGACGACAAGGGCGAGGATCACCGCAGGGAGAGAGCGGTCCATTTTCACAGCCGTTTCATACGGCAAGGGGCCAGGGAAGGTTCAGGGGGCATGCACTACGCGCCAGCCCCTGGAGAACCGTGCGATCAGCGTCAATACCCCAGGTTGCTCCCCAACCACTTCTCCATCCACTCCACGCTTTCTCCCTTCCGACGTGCCAGGCTTTCAACCTGGTCCCGGGCCACGCGGCCCACGCCGAAATACTTGCTCTTGGGGTGGGCGAAGTACCAGCCGCTCACCGCCGCCGCCGGGCTCATGGCCAGGCTCTCGGTGAGGGTGATGCCGGTGTGCTTGGTGGCCTCGAGCAGACGGAAGAGCTCGGGTTTCTCGGTGTGGTCGGGACAGGCGGGATAGCCCGGCGCCGGCCGGATGCCCTGGTACTCCTCCTTGATGAGCTGTTCGTTGGTGAGGCGGACGGTCTCGTAGCCCCAGAGCTCCTGGCGCACCACCTCGTGCAGCTTCTCGGCGAAGGCCTCGGCCAGTCGGTCGGCCAGGGCCTTGAGCAGGATGGCGCTGTAGTCGTCGTGCGCGGCCTCGAAGCGCTTCACGCGTTCGTCCACCCCGTGGCCCGCGCTCACCGCGAAGCCGCCGAGGAAGTCGGGCGTGCCGGCCGGGGCGATGAAGTCGGCTAGGGCGAGGTAGGGCACGCCGGGGGCCTTCTTGCTCTGCTGGCGAAGGGTATGGAAACGGCCGAGGAGCTTCGTGCGCGATGCATCAGCGTAGATCTCGATGTCGTCCGTCGATCCGTCAACAGGCTGGAAGCCTGTTGGACGATTCGCCGGCCAGATGCCTGCGACACCGTGCGCCTGGATCCATTGCTCCTTCACGATGCGGTCCAGCATCTTCTGCGCATCGGCATAGAGCTGCGTGGCCTGCTTGCCAACCACCTCGTCCTCCAGGATGCGCGGGAACTTGCCGGCCAGCTCCCAGGCCATGAAGAAGGGCGTCCAGTCGATGTAGGGCACCAGCTCGGCCAGCGGGTAGTTGCGGTAGGTGAAGATGCCGGTGCTCTTGGGCGCCACGGGTGGTTCGGCAGCGAAGTCGATGGTGAACTTCTTGGCGCGGGCTTCGGTCAGCGGCACGTACTCCTTCTCGCGCTGGTGGCCTTCATACTGGCTGCGCACCTTGGCGTACTCCTCCAGCACCTCGGCGGCGAAGCGGTCGCGCTCGTTGTCGCTGAGCAGGTTGCTCACCACGGGTACGCTGCGGCTGGCGTCGATCACGTGCACCACGGGCTTGCTGTAGTGCGGGGCGATCATCACGGCGGTGTGCACGCGGCTGGTGGTGGCCCCACCGATCAGCAGCGGGGTCTCGAAACCTTCGCGCTCCATCTCCTTCGCCACGTGCACCATCTCGTCCAGCGAGGGCGTGATCAGTCCGCTGAGACCGATGATGTCCACCTGCATCTCGCGGGCGGTCTTCAGGATGGTGGCGCTCTGCACCATCACGCCCAGGTCGATCACTTGCCAGCCGTTGCAGGCGAGGATCACGCCCACGATGTTCTTGCCGATGTCGTGCACGTCGCCCTTCACGGTGGCGAGCAGCACCTTCTTCGCGCCCTCTTGCCTTGTTCCCAACGTTTCGGGTGTGGTGAGCTCCTCCCCTCTCCTCGGGAGAGGGGCCGGGGGTGAGGTGAGCTTCTCCCCCTCTCCCTCGGAGAGGGGGCCGGGGGGTGAGGCCGCATTCTTCTTCTCCTCAAGAAACGGCTCCAAGTACGCCACGGCGCGCTTCATCACACGGGCGCTCTTCACCACCTGCGGCAGGAACATCTTGCCGCTGCCGAAGAGGTCGCCCACCACGTTCATGCCGGCCATCAGCGGACCTTCGATCACCAGCACGGGATCCACGTACTGCACGCGCGCCTCTTCGGTGTCCTGCTCGATGAACTCGGTGACGCCGTGCACCAGGGCGTGCTTCAAGCGCTCTTCAACACTGCCTTCGCGCCAGGCGGCCTGCGCGGCCACGGCCTCTGCGGAAGGCGCGCCCTTGAACTGCTCGGCGAACGCGACCATGCGCTCGGTGGCATCGGGGCGACGCGCAAGCAGCACATCCTCCACGTGCTCCAGCAGGTCCTTCGGGATGTCGTCGTACACCCCGATCTGCCCGGCGTTGACGATGCCCATGTCGAGCCCGGCCTTGATCGCGTGATAGAGGAAGGCCGTGTGGATGGCCTCGCGCACAGGCTCGTTTCCACGGAAGCTGAAGCTCACGTTGCTCACGCCGCCGCTGGTGAGCGCACCGGGCAGGTGCTGCTTGATCCAGCGCACGGCCTCGATGAAGTCGATGGCG
The DNA here is from genome assembly GCA_020635725.1 of Flavobacteriales bacterium. Taxonomy (GTDB): domain Bacteria; phylum Bacteroidota; class Bacteroidia; order Flavobacteriales_F; family PHOS-HE28; genus PHOS-HE28. The sequence goes on along the minus strand of JACJZF010000003.1, from coordinate 136,595 downwards.
TAGCGGTCGTGCTCGGCCATGCCGGTGGCCACGGTGAGGATGTTCGCGTCGATGATGATGTCGTGCGGGGCGAAGCCAGCCTTCTGCGTGAGCAGGTCGTAGCTGCGCTTGGCGATGGCGATGCGGCGTTCGAAGGTGTCGGCCTGGCCCTGCTCATCGAAGCACATCACCACGGTGGCGGCGCCGAGGCGGCGGATGATCCTGGCCTGCCGCAGGAACTCCGCCTCCCCTTCCTTCAGGCTGATGCTGTTGGCGATGCCCTTGCCTTGCAGGCACTTCAGGCCCGCCTCGATCACGCTGAACTTGCTGCTGTCCACCATCACCGGCACGCGTGCGATGTCGGGCTCGGCGGCGATGAGGTTGAGGAACTTGCGCATGGCCTCCACGCCATCGATCATGCCCTCATCGAGGTTCACGTCGATCACCTGCGCGCCGTTCTCCACCTGCTGGCGGGCCACGCTCACGGCCTCGTCGTACTGGCCGTTCTTGATCAGCTTGCGGAAGGCCGCGCTGCCCGTGACGTTCGTGCGCTCGCCGATGTTGACGAAGTTGGAACCCGGGAAGATGCGGAGCGGCTCGAAGCCGGAGTAGGTGGGGATGCTCATTTTATATGCGGGTTCACCGCAGAGGCGCAGAGAGCGCGGAGAAATGCATGGATCGTGATCATGGCTGAAGTCAACGTTGCTTCAAATAGATCCACTGCTGAACATCCTTCATAGGAGCACAGCGCGTGTTCCATCTCCGAATGTTGTCTTGAAGCAACTCGAAGCTCTGCTCGGCCAATGGAGAACGGAGCTGAGCAAATGGTACGCTTACCCTGCGTGACTCTACCGCACAATCCTCACTAATGTCGAACGTGACCAAGGCACTATCGGCTCGGACCGTTTCAACATCCGTACTAAAAACCTCGACTTCAGCGGTCCGAAGCATCATCTTCGAAAGCGAGGTGTCAATACCCCCGATCTCTCGAGGAAATGCCAACACTATTGATGCACGAGTCTTGCGTGCCTGCCATTGCGCCTCGTCCCTAACCAAGCGGATGGAATAGTGCTGTCCATCGTTCAGCACAACACCGGTGTCGAGATAGAGCGCCATACACTCCAACGGGTCGGTGAAGGCGCTTATGGTCACTGACCGGCCTTCGAAGGCTGATCTTGAGAGCTTCATTTTCACAGAACGCCACTCTCCTATTCCGGTTGAGGTTTGAGCTTTCCGTTCACCTCGGATCTTGTTCTCTCGTGCATTGTCAGTGTTGATCTCAATCCCTAGATGAGACATGGTCGAATCCGGTGAAGCCGTTACATCGAATACGACCGTCATCTCGTCCTTCTTCTGACCGAAGGAGTGAACAGACAACTGCATGAGCAGTGCGGTCAACGCAAACCGAAGTGTCGTCATAAAAGGAGAACGGCACAAGCCACGGCGCAAGTGCGTCATTCGCGTGAGCGATTGGAGCGGCACCCCGCAGCGAGGAACGAGCGAGGAGTACAGCGGAAAGCGCGACCCTGAGGCTTTGCGAGGGGGCACGCCCAAAGAACAACTAACCGCAACGACGCGACGACGCAACGGATGCGCGACGTTCGAATGCGCTGTGATCGAGAAGTTCACTTTCATGCGTTGCGTTATCGTCGCGTCGTTGCGTCGTCGCGGTTCAATTCAGACGAGCGCGGGCTCCTTGCGCGGTTCGTGCTTCGCTGCCTCCTTCGCCAATGCCGCGATATGCTCCGGCGTGGTGCCACAACACCCGCCCACCACGTTCACCCAGCCGTTGGCCATGAACTCGCCCACGAGGCGTGCGGTGACCTCGGGCGTTTCGCGGTACTCGCCCATCTGGTCGGGTAGGCCGGCGTTGGGGTAGATGCTCACGCGGCAGGGGCTCTGTTCGGCGATCACCTCCAGGTAGGGCCGCATCTGGGCCGCGCCCAGCGCGCAGTTGAGGCCCATGCTGAAGAGCGGCACATGCTGCATGCTGATGAGGAAGGCTTCGATGGTCTGGCCGCTGAGGGTGCGCCCGCTGGCATCGGTGATGGTGACGCTGCACATCAATGGAACTCGCGTGTTGCGCTCTTCGAAAACTTCATCGATCGCGTAGAACGCGGCTTTCGCATTGAGCGTGTCGAAGATGGTCTCCACCAGCAGGATGTCCACGCCACCGTCGAGCAACGCCTCCACCTGCTCGGTATAGGCGGCCACGAGCTGATCGAAGGTGACAGCGCGGAAGCCGGGGTCGTTCACGTCGGGACTGAGCGATGCGGTCTTGTTCATCGGCCCGATGGCGCCGGCCACGAAGCGCGGTTTGCTCGGGTCCATGGCGGTGTACTTCGCGCACGCCTCCTTGGCCAGTCGTGCCGAGGCGAGGTTCATCTCGCGCGCCAGGTGGCTGCACTCATGCTCCGCTTGCGCGATGCTGGTGGCGGAGAAGGTGTTGGTCTCCACGATGTCGGCGCCGGCCGCGAGGTATTGTTCGTGGATGGTGCGGATGGCATCGGGCCGCGAGAGCGAGAGCAGTTCGTTGTTGCCCTTGAGCAGGACCTTGTGGTCCTCCATGCCCTTGGGATGGAAGTCCTCCTCGGTGAGGCCGAGGCGTTGGATCATGGTGCCCATGGCGCCGTCAAGGACGAGAATGCGTTGTTGGGCTATGTGTTCTAATGGGGTCATCAGTGCGCGTATGTGCGTGCTTTCCGGTCGCTTTGAGAGGTGAAGAAGAGAATAAGTGAGGAAGTCGTCTTCACCTCTTTGCCTCCTCTCTTCTTCACTTCTCCCGCTTCATCCAAAAAGAAAGCCCCACCCGATGGTCCGGATGAGGCATCATTGCACGAGGCACTGTTTCCTGATCACGGCTCATCTTCTCCGCCGCATGGCGGACTGGATTTAGCACCTACCCGATGGTTGCCCACCGGACGGTTGCCAAGGCTTCGCAGGGCCAGTCCCTCCGCCTTTCTGGATAAGCTCCCGGTTCGGTGACCGGAATGACGGAAAGAACGCGGGGCGAATGTAAGCGAGGTGATAGAGACCGAGACTCAGCCCTGTGCGCCGGCGAACTCCTTGAAGAAGCCCACGATGCGCTTGCGGAAGAGCAGGAAAAGCAGCGCGTAAGGCACGGCCATCAGGTACAGGATGCCGCGGTTGAGCCCACGTCCGATGGATTGCTCACCGCCGAAGACTCCCGAGCCCTCGTTCTGCGCAACGGCCTTGCACATGGCGCAGCCTTGCGCCCACAGGTCCATGGGCAGCGCGAGGAGGACCAAGGCGAGTAAGGGAAGCCAGAGGCGCTTCATCGAGGTAAAAGTAACCGGCGCCCCGATCCGTGGTGCATCCGTTTGACCGCCCCATCCAAAACCGGTATCAAGGCCGGGCTGGGCACGACAAAAGCCTCAGTAGTACGGCGAGATGAGGAAATAGACCACGACGCCGCTCACGCTCACGTAGAGCCATACCGGCCAAACGCGTCGCGCCAGCTTGCGGTGCTCCGCGTAGCGACCGGAAAGCCCTCTGTAGGCCGTGAACAGGATGAAAGGCAGCGAGGTGGCCGCCAGCACGATGTGCGAGAAAAGGATGATGTAGTAGAGCACCTTCGCCACACCCGTGCCGCCATAGATGGTCTCGCCCGCGAACAGGTGATGGAGGATGTACGAGACCAGGAAGAGCAAGGAGAGGGCCATGGCGGCCAGCATGACCCCGCGATGCGCTACCCAGCGACCGGCGCGCGCGGTGAATAGGCCAGCAATCAGAAGCAGGCTCACCAGCGAGTTCAGCACCGCGTTGATGCGCGCGAAGAGATGCACATCCATGCCTTCCGGAGCGGGCACCTGCACTCGGTTCAGCACCACCACCGCTACGAAAACGATGGACGAGAAGACTCCGATAAATCGCTTGACGCCCGCCTCGGGCCGCAACAGGGTGGGTCTCGGGTAGGTTTCCGGCATGGGGCGATGGGTCAGCGATTGGCGCGTGCGGCCTCTGCGCGCTTGATCTTCTCTTCCTTCAGCAGCATCTTGATGTCTGCCGCCACGGCATTCATGCCCTCGGCGGTGGTGCCATCGTAGTACCCGCGGATGTGCCTGTCCTTATCGATCAGCACGAACTTCTCGGAGTGGAGGAAGCCACCTTCGGCCATCACATCCTCCCGAGCGGCCAAGTAGTAGCCCTCACTGCCCAGGAGATAGATATCGGCCTTGTTCCCGGTGAGGAATTTCCAGCGCGCGGTGTCAGCCTCGAGCTTGCGCGCATACTCGCGCAGCACCTCGGGAGTATCGTGCTCGGGATCGACGGTGTGACTGAGGAAGAGCACATCCTCGAACGCCGGGTCATTGAGCTTCAGCTGGAGCTGCTGCATCTGCACGCCCATACGCGGACAGATGGTGCCGCAGCGCGTGAAGAAGAAGTCGACGACCAGGATCTTCCCTGCGGCGTCCTGATCAGTGAAGGCTCTTCCGAACTGGTCAGTGAAGCGGAACGGCGGGATGGTGGCGTAGACCGTGTCGATCACCGATCGGCCATCGCGTTCGACGACGCGCGTCTCCTTCGGACCGAAATAGGGCAGGTAATTGAAGCGGTGCTTGGCCAGGCCCGCCCAAGGCGAGAAGAACAGGAAGAGGCTCAGCACGAAGGCGGCGATACCGCCCAGAACGAGCCATTTGCGCCGCCGGCTCGAAGGCTTCGCGGACATCAGAGATACGTCTCCCAGGTGTGATGCACGTACTGCGATTCCCAGATCGCGATGAAGATCAGGTAGAGGATGAAGAGCGCGTATGGCAGCAGGATGATGCTGCGGATGTTCCGGCGCTCATCGCCGAGGTGCATGAAGGTCATGACGATGTACGTGGCCTTCACGAGCGTGAGCACCACGAAAGTCCACTTCACGGCCTGCCAATGCCCCGGGAACCACTCCTTCCAGTAAGCGCCCACGGCCACCTCGATGGTGGTGACTACGGCCAGGAGCAAGGTCACGAGCCAGATCTTCCGGCGGATCTTCCGTCCCTCCTCCTCGCTGTGGTGGGCGTCGAGGCTGTATTCGATGATGTCGTCGCGTTCCATGCGCAGGAATTGATCAGAGCAGGTAGAAGAAGGTGAACACGAACACCCACACGAGATCCACGAAGTGCCAGTATAGACCGGCCTTCTCCACCATCTCGTAGTGGCCGCGGCGGTGGAAGACGCCCTGCAGCGCCATGACCAGCACGATCAGGTTGATGATCACGCCGCTGAACACGTGGAAGCCGTGGAAGCCGGTGATGAAGAAGAAGAAGTTGGCGTATTGCGGCGGGCCGTACTCGTTGCGCGTCATGTTGGCGCCATCGACATAGCTCACGCGCTTGTTCCAGATCGCGATGGATTCCTCGCGGCTCAGGTGGTGCGCGCCCTCAGCCCCCTGCAGGTAGTGGCCCTCGAGCGCCGGCACCAGGTGGAAGCTCTCGTGCGCGGTGGGGTTATGCGTGTCGTGCTCATCGTTGTGCACCCAGTACTTCTCCCCTGCCGCCGTGGTCATGTATCCGCCGCCGCCGTGGATGAAGTGGCTCCACTCCCACGCCTGCGAGCCCACGAAGAAGGCACCGCCGAGCACCGTGGCGAAGAGCCATTTGATCACGCCCGACTTATCCATGCGGTGACCGGCCTCCACGGCCAGCACCATGGTCACGGAGCTGAAGATCAGGATGGCCGTCATCAGGGCCACGTAGATCAGCGGGTAGTTGCCGTGCAGGAAAGGCAAGGCCCTGAAGACCTCCTCCCCGATGGGCCAAGCCTCGGTGGTGCTGTGGCGCACGAAGCCGTAGGCCACCAGCAAACCGCTGAAGGTCAAGGCGTCGGACACCAGGAAGAACCACATCATCATCTTCCCGTAGCTGATGCTGAACGGGGAGCGGCCGCCGCCCCAGAGGACGTCGTTGCTCAGTGCTTTCGTAGCGTCTCCTGCCATGACCTGGTTATGCGGCGGCAATGTTAGTGAACGTACTTCAGGAACAAAAAGAGGAATACCCACAGGCCGGCGAGGAAATGCCAGTAAACGGCCCCGGCCCACAGACCCACATGGCGCTCAGCCGAATAGCGCTTCCCCAAAGCCATGCCCAGCATCACCAGCAGGCTGAGCAGCCCGAAGAGGACGTGGGCCGCGTGGGCGGCGGTAAGGGCGTAGAAATAAGGCCCCGTGCGGTCTTTCTGCTCGGCTACCTCCTGATCGAGCTGAAGCTGGAATGCGGTGTCATCGGCCTTGTACCAATGGCCCTCATGCGGCACCAGGGCTTTTCCATCCTTGGTCACACTGAAATCCACGCCGTAGGTTCCGCCGATGCCGAGCAGCTTGTTGGGGCTGGGGGTGATGCCGATCTCCACCAGCCGTGACCAGCCTTTGAACTGGGACACCCCGAAGGCTATGCCCAGGCCGAGGGTGGCCAGCAGCAGCGGGGCGATGAGCCCCGTACGGCCGCGACGCGCGCTGACCAGCGCCAGATGAACCGTTACGCTCCCTGCCAGCACCAGCACCGTGCTCCAGATGAAGGGCTGCGGCATGGCGATGCGGGTCCAATAGCCGCCGCTCATGCTCACGATGTACGCGCTGGTGAGCCCGGCAAAGAACATGACGATGGCGAAGACCAGCAGCCAGGTGATCATCCGCCGCGAGCTATCCGCGCGTTTACGCTCTTCGGCTGGAGAGAGGGTCTGGTCGGTCATAGGCGATCGATGACGTACGCAAGCTGCACGATGGGCAGATAGAGGAAACTGGCGAACATCAGTTGCCGAGCACGTTTCCGCTCGAGTGAGCGGTACAGGCGCCAGGCCGGCACCAGCATCACCAGGCCCAGCAGCACGGCCACGCCCATGGAAGAGAGCCCTACCAGGCCGAAGACCCACGGCAGCATGCCTACCGGAATGACGAACAGCGTGTAGAGCAGGATCAGGAAGGCGCTTCGCCGATCCCGGCCTTCGGGCGAAGGCAGCAGGCGGAAACCGGCCCGCGCGTAATCCTCATCGAGCACCCAGGCGATGGCCCAGAAATGCGGGAATTGCCACATGAACTGCATGGCGAAGAGCAGCCCGGGCGCAAGACCGAATTGCCCGGTGGCCGCCACATAGCCGAGCATGGGCGGGAAGGCTCCCGGAAAAGCCCCGACGAACACGGCCCAGGGCGAGCGCTTCTTCAAGGGCGTGTACAGGGCCACGTACATGAAGAGCGAGATGAATCCCAGAATGCCGGTCAGCGGGCCGAAGCTCATCCAGAGGAGGAAAGTGCCGAGTCCGCCGGCGATGAACGCAGCCCAGACGGCCTCTGCCCCAGAAAGCGCGCCGCGGACCAAGGGCCTCTCCGAAGTGCGCTTCATGAGGCCATCCTCGCGCACCTCCAGCACTTGATTGAGCGCGTTGGAGGCACCGGTGAGCAATGTGCCCGCGAAGGAGAGCACCAGCAGATCCCAGCCGCTGAAGGCGCCGGGCGCTACACCAAGGAGATAGCCCAGCACCGCGCTCACCACCACCAGGGAGGCCAGGCGCAGCTTGAAGAGCACGGCCAGCTCACGCAGCTTGGCGATCGAGGAACGTGAACCGGCGTATGCCTGCGGCTTGCTCAAGAGATCCGCCCCAGCCAGTTGCTCCGCCGAGGCGCGGCAAAAGTATCCCGTTGCCCCGAACCCGGCTCAGTTGAGCACATAACGCGGTTCCTGCTCCGCATGGCGGTCCCTGAAGTAGCAGGCCACGCCCACCCGCACCACCACGGCCTGGCGCGAGCCGCCGTCCGCCAGCCCCGCGGTGCGGTAGAGTGCCGAGGCTTCGAGCCGTGTCCCCGTGGAGCCATCGATGAGCCAGCCGGCCCGGGCCTCGGCATGCAGCACGGTGTACTCGTTCACGCTACCGATGGCGAAGCCATAGTTGCGGAATTGCCCGATGCTGTTGCTCTGGCGGTCGCTCTCCGGGCGGAAGATGTTGTTGCCGTAGCTGTACTCGGCATCACGCCCCAGCCAGGCCATGCTCGCCCGCGCACTGAAGAGCCAGCGGTCCTGCGTGAGTTCGGCTTGCGCCAGCACCTCCTGGAAATTTGACCCGAATGGGTGCGCCAAGGGCTGCCCGAAGTGCGCGTAGTTCTGCCGCGTATCGCTGTGGGTGTACATGAAGGGGCGCACCGCGTTCCATTCGGCCCGCAGCATCAGCCCTTTCCGGCCGAAGGCGTCGCGGGCCACCAGGCCCAGCTGCGCGGCCTGCTTGTTCCCGAACCAGCCGTTGCCGGCGCGCACCTCTTTCAGCAGGAACTCATCGAGCACCACTTGCCCGTAGAGGAGGGTGCGCTTGCCGGCCTTGATGCTGAAGGAGCCCCCGAGCAGGGCGTTGTCCGGCGATCCGAGATTGTATTCCACCGGCCGGTAGAAGATGATCGGATTGAGGTAGTTCATATCGAAGCCGCGCGGGTACAGGCTGTCTCCCTGGCTCCAGACGATGGCCTCGAAGAGCGCCACGTTGATCCGCTTACCCGCGTTCCACGAGAGGTAGTGCATGCTCGCCCATTTCCGCCGGAAATCCGAGGCCACGCCATTGGCGCCGCGGATGTCGTTCATGGAAGCGAACAGGTTCACGTACTTCACTCGCCACACCGTGGTGGTGATGCGCAGGTAGGGATAGCTGGTGGCCTCATCGCTGAGCAACAGGGAGCGGTAGCCATCGCCGAAGAAATTCTTGCCGCGCCCCAGGGTCAGGTTGAAGTACTTGCCCGGGTCCCAGCTCACGTAACCGCTCCAATCGTAGTGCGCCACCGCCGCGCCGCTGTCGGCACCGAAGGGCAGGTAGGAGATCCCTTCGCCGGGAACGGTCTGCGCGGCATCGGCCACCGAGTCGAGGTAGGCCGGCAGGCGCTCGTGCCAGCTCATCGCATCGGCATGCACGCTCCAGCGCTGGCCCAGGTCGGCATCGAACCAGAAACCGGCGCCCGCGCGATGAACCACCCCGGCGGCGGTATCGGTGTCGAAGCCCGCTTGCAGGTCCAGGAGCGGCCCCCAGCGCACCTTGCGGCCGTTGCGCACGCCGGCCCATCGGTCCAAGACAGGCAAGGCAGAAGGGAGCAAGGTGCTGTCCGGCAGCCCCAAGGCGCTTAGTTCACGGCGCGCATAGGGTCGCACGGCGCTGTGCATCGGTGAGCCTACGGATTGGATCAGCGCGGCATACGGGCGTTCCACCTCACGGCTCAGGGGCAGCCAAGCTGTTTGAGGCAGCGCCATGCCGGGCACGAGCACGGCGAAGACCAGCAGCGGCCGCCTCATGCTCCTTCCCGCTTGGGCCACACGAAGGGCAGCATGGCCAAGGCGAAGGCCGATGTGCCGAGCACCATCAGGCCGATGTTGGGATGCCATTTCCGCGTGACCATGCTCAACGCAATCACCGCCACCACATACCCATAGATCATCGCGGTGGTACCCCGATGCCCGAGGCCTAGCGCCAGCAACCTGTGGTGGATGTGGTTCTTGTCCGCGGAGAAGGGCGAGATGCCGCGCACCATGCGCACCACGAACACCCGCAGCGTATCGACCAGGGGATAGGCGAGCACGGCCATGGCGAAGATGGGCGTGGGTAGCTGCTGCAGCTTGAGCGGGAGCCGGCTCGTGTCGTGGTCCACCACTTTCATGGCCAGCACCGAGAGCACCGCGCCGATGATCAGCGAGCCGCTATCGCCCATGAAGATGCGGGCCGGGTGGTAGTTGAACACCAGGAAGCCGAGCAGGGCCCCGGCCAGCACGAAGGCCAGCAGCGAGAGCGCGACATCGCCGGCGAGGAAGAGCCAGGTGCCGAAGGCCACGCTGGCAATCAGGCCTACGCCGCCCGCCAGCCCATCGACCCCATCGATGAGGTTGATGGCATTCACCACCACCACATACACGAAGAAGGAGAAGGCGATGCTGATCGAGGGCGCGAGCTCGTAGATGCCGAAGATGCCGTGCATGTCGTGGATGCGGATGCCCGCCATCACCACCAGGATGTAGCCCACCACCATGTGCCCCACGAGCTTCTTCACGGGTGAGAAGCCTACGATATCGTCCTTCACGCCGATGAAGAAGAGCAGCACCAGCGCGGCGATCACGTACTTGAAGTCGCGGTAAGCGCCGCCCATGGCACGGTACAGGTCTGGGAACAGGGCCTCATCCATGCCCGGTGCGCGCCCTTCGGGGAACCAGAGCGCGTAGGAGAAGATGATGGCGGCGAAGATGATGATGCCGCCGATGGTGGGCACGCTGCGGTGGTGGAGCTTCCGCTGCTCGCTGGGCTCATCCACCAGGTGCTTCATGCGGGCCACCTTGATGAGCGAGGGCATGGTGAGCACCACCACGACAAGCGCGGTGAAGAAGCCGAGGATGAGGATGTAGCCGTGCTCTTTCACGCGTCAGCGGGGCCGTTCAAAGATCGTAATAGCGGTTGAAGACACTGGTGCGCAGGGCCATGTACACGTAGGTGCTCTGCAGGCCATCGGCGGTATCGGGCGCATCACGCCGCAGGCATCCCAGCACGAATCGCAGGTTCGTGTTCGGGTTGAAGAGGTAGGAGGCGTTCAGGTCCAGGACCAGCTGGTTCCGGGTGATGGTTCCCTCGGGCGATGCGACCTCCTCATCGGGCAGCTCCAAGCTGGTGCCGTGGTTGTACGCGGCGGATGGCTCCTGCTCGTAGCTGGCCAGGTTCGCCTTCAGCTGCACCGCGAAACGGCCGAAGCCCGCATCGGCGATGCCCACAAGCTCCGTGAAGGCAGTACCCAAGGGGTGGGCCAGCGCGAGACCCTCATGCTGGTAGGACTGCTGCGCGGGAGTGCTCATGTACATGAACGGCGTGGCGGCATTGTACTCCACCTGCAGGTGCAGGTCCTTTCGCAGCACATCGAAGAGCCGCGCACCCGCCTGCCAGGCCATGCGCCCGGGCGCATCCGTGGCGTACTGGCCGTACACGTAGGCCTTGTCCGTGAGCTTCACGCGCAGATCGGCGCCCACCAGGCACTTGTTTCCCTTGCCCAAGCCGAAGACGAGCGTATTGGCGCCGATGATCGGGTTCAGCTCCATGGCGTTGAACGGCCGCACGCCATCGGAATCGATGTTGCGGAACAGCGTGGCTTCGAAGAGCCCGAGCTGCGCTCTGCCCAGATTGACCGAAAGGTGATTGAAGCGCGCGCGCATCCAATAGAAGAGAGACTCGCTGCTCTCCCCGGCAGGCAAGCGGTCATCCTTGGTCACGCCGTGCAAGAGCTTGGCATGCCAGGTGGTGTATTGCCAGCGCCGGTTGCGGCTCAGCGCGCTGAGCTGGAGGTATGGGGCCGGCGGCGCATGATCGCTCAGCAGCACGCTGCGGTAGCCGTGACCCACGAAGTGCTTGCCATGCCCCACCTGCACATTGAGCCAATCGGTGGCGGCGTAGGAGACCGTGGCCTGCGACCAGCCGAAGTCCACTTTGCGGCCATCGAAGTACTTCACCCGGCCCTGACCCGAGAGCGCGTCTGTGGCGAAGACCTGCCGGAAGAGAAACTGGGGCAGCGCGCCGCGGCTCTCATGCACCATGGTCTGGAACGAGAGGCGCTTGCCGATGTCGCCGGCCACCCAGAAGCCGCGCGTGTTGAAGTAGAGCCGCGTGGTGTCCACGTAGCTGGTCTGGTCGCCCAGGTCGAAGCCGTATTCCTGGTGGAAGAGCGGATCCACGGTGAGGTGGAAGTCGCCCTCATCCACCACGAGGAAATGCTCCTTAAAGAGCTTCAGCGTGAGCCAGTAGTAATACTTCTCGTTGTCCACGCGGTGCCCCATCACGTTGGTGAGGTCGGCTCTACGCTGCATCACGGGCTTCAGGCCTGTATGCACCACGGTATCGAGGCGCGCGGCGTTCCGCTCCACGTCGATGTAGAAATCGCGCTGGAGTGGAATGTCGTTCTGTTGCGCGATGAGATGCGCCACGCTCAGCAGCGCGAACAGGACGGACCAACGGGGCAGCATGGGGAAGGCCGCCGAAGGTAGAGAAGCCGAAATAGCGAAGCCCCGGGCGGTCCGGGGCTTCGTCGAATAGCCTCGGCCTGATGCTTCAGGCCTTGGCCAACTCGCTCTTGGCGAATTCGGCGTACACCGCGGCGATGCCCTCGCGAAGGCCGATGCGGTGCTTCCAACCCAGGTTGTGCAAGCGGGAGACGTCCATGAGCTTGCGCGGGGTGCCGTCCGGCTTCTCCGTGTTCCACTTGAGCTCGCCGGTATAGCCCACGATCTCCTTGATCATCTCGGCCAGTGCCTTGATGGTGAGATCCTCGCCGGTGCCGATGTTCACGAACATCTCCTCATCGTAGTTCTCCATGAGGAAGAAGCAGGCGTCGGCCAGGTCATCCACATGCAGGAATTCGCGCATGGGCGAGCCGGTGCCCCAGACCTCGACGCTCGGCGCGCCCGTCACCTTGGCGGTGTGGAACTTGCGGATGAGCGCGGGCAGCACGTGGCTGTTGTTGAGGTCGTAGTTGTCGTTGGGCCCGTACAGGTTGGTGGGCATCGCGCTGATGTAGTTGCACCCGTACTGGCGGCGGTAGCTCTCGGCCAGCTTGATGCCCGCGATCTTGGCAATGGCGTACGGCTCGTTGGTCTGCTCCAGCAGTCCGGTGAGCAGGCTCTCCTCCTTCAGCGGCTGGGGCGCCATCTTGGGGTAGATGCATGAGGACCCCAGGAAGAGCAGCTTCTTCACCCCGTTCTCGTACGCCGAGTGAATGATGTTGCTCTCGATCATCAGGTTCTCGTAGAGGAACTGCGCGCGGTACACGTTGTTGGCGTGGATGCCGCCCACCTTGGCCGCGGCGAGGAATACGTGAGCGGGCTTCTCCTGCGCGAAGAAGTCGCGCACGGCCTGCTGATCCTTCAGGTCGAGCTCCTTGCTGGTGCGCGTGACGATGTTCGCGAAGCCCTCGGCCTGCAGCTTGCGCACGATGGCACTGCCCACCATGCCGCGGTGGCCGGCGACGTAGATCTTGTCTTGCTTGTTCATGGATGCGTTCGTTCGTTGGCGTTGTCACTCCGGGCTAGACCCGGGATCGCAATTTTCCCGCACTCACGGGCGGAACGTCCTCCGCCCCTACGGAATGATCGCGAGCGCGATCACTCCTCCTGGTGCAGGATCTTGTGACCTCCCTTCTTCAGGTACACATCGCGCTTGAAGAGCGCCAGGTCGCTGGCCATCATCTCCTTCACCAGGGCCTTCAGGTCGTACTTGTGCTTCCAGCCGAGCTCGCGCATGGCCTTTCGGGGATCGCCCTCGAGGTGATCCACTTCGGCCGGTCGGTAGTAGCGCGGGTCGATGGCCACGAGCACCTTGCCCGTCTTCTTGTCGTAGCCCTTCTCGTTACCGCCCTTGCCCTTCCATACGAGCTTGATGCCCACCTCGCCGAAGGCCAGGTCCACGAAGTGGCGCACGGTGTAGGTCTTGCCCGTGGCGAGGACGAAGTCATCGGGCTTCTTGGCTTGCAGCATCAGCCACATGCCTTCCACGTAGTCCTTGGCATGGCCCCAGTCGCGCTTGGCGTCGAGGTTGCCGAGGTAGAGCGTGTCCTGCAGACCCAATTTGATCTTGGCCGCGGCGCGCGTGATCTTGCGGGTGACGAAGGTCTCGCCGCGCAAGGGGCTCTCGTGGTTGAAGAGGATGCCGTTGCAGGCGAAGATGCCGTAGCTCTCGCGGTAGTTCTTGGTGATCCAGAAGCCATACAGCTTGGCCACGCCGTAGGGGCTCCGAGGGTGCATGGGGGTTTCCTCGTTCTGCGCATGCGGACGCACGCCGCCATACAGCTCGGAGGTGGAAGCCTGGTAGAATTTGGTTTTCTTCTCGAGGCCCAGGATGCGGATGGCCTCCAGGAAGCGCAGCGTGCCGATGCCATCGGCATTGGCGGTGTACTCGGGCATCTCGAAGCTCACGTGCACATGGCTCATCGCGGCGAGGTTGTAGATCTCGTCCGGCTGGATCTGCTGCACCAATCGCAGGCAGTTGACACTGTCGGTGAGGTCGCCGTAGTGCAGGTGGAAGGGACGGCCCTTCTCGTGCATATCGTGGTACAGGTGATCGATGCGATCCGTGTTGAACAAGGAACTGCGGCGCTTCACGCCATGCACCTCGTAGCCTTTGTTGAGCAGGAGCTCGCTGAGGTACGCGCCATCCTGGCCGGTGACGCCGGTGATCAGGGCCACCTTCCGCTTGGTCTTCGATGTTCCTTTCTTCTTTGCCATTGTTCGCGCGCCGCTGCCCGCGGCGCCTGTTTGGTGTTATTCGACGATGAACCAGTTGTTCACCAAGGAGGCCTTGTTGTAGCGCATGGGCTCGTTGGTGGTGATGTCGATGAGTTTCCGGCCCGCCTCGTTGGCGATGGCGTGCCCGGCGGCGGTATCCCATTCCATGGTGGGGGCGTAGCGCGGGTAGGCATCGGCCGCGCCTTCGGCCACCAGGCAGATCTTCAGCGCGCTTCCCATGCTCGTGAGGGCCACCGCGCCGTGCTCGGCTTCCATCCGTTGGATGTAGGCCTCGGTCTCCGGGCTCGGATGGGAGCGGCTAGCTACGATGGTGAAGGCGCTTCGGGTGCTCTGCACGGGCAATCGTTCGGCGGACAAGGAGCGCTCATACGCATCGTGAGCCAGCCGGGTTGCCGATTGCTGCCGGTACGCACCACCGGCTTCCCAGGAGAAATACAGCAGGTCCTTCACCGGCACGTACAGCACGCCGCCGATCGGCCGTGCCGAACCCAATGGTCCGGCCGGTGCTCCATCGCGCTCCATCAGCGCTATGTTCACCGTGAACTCGCCGTTGCGCTTGATGAACTCCTTGGTGCCATCCAAGGGGTCCACGAGCCAGTACCGTTGCCAGGCCTGCCGCTCAGCCAAGGGCGCTTCCTTGCCTTCCTCGCTGAGCACGGGCAGCCCGGTGGCGGCCAAGCGGCGCGCAATGACCGCATGGGCCCGTTTGTCGGCCTCGGTCAGCGGGCTGCGGTCGGCTTTCTGCTCGGCCGTGAAGTCGGTGCCGTACACCTCCAGGATGGCCTTGCCAGCTGCGAGGGCGGCGTCAATAGCGGCGTCCACCAGGGCGGACAACGATTCCTGCATGCGGCCAAAAGTACCGGCACCAAGGGCCCCGCTTCGAGCGGAAGCGGGCCTTACGCGAAGAGCCTCGTGTTGATCGGGCTACTTGCCCATGATCTTGAACATCCCGGTTCCGCAAGTCGGGCAGGTACCCTTCATCGCTTTCCGGCCGTTCGCCATTTCCACTTGCTTGGCATCCTTCATCTCGCGCTTCGCTTTGCACTTCACGCAATAGGCTTCAACAGCTGGCATGGTCGTTCGGGATTTGGTTAACGTGTCGGCAAGGTACCCGTACCCAGGGCCCGACCCAGCGTGCCGACTTCAAGTTTTCAACAGGTCTTGAACGTGAGCGCCCCGCCGGAAACCGGCGGGGCGCTCACTCGTGTCGCTGAAAATCAGTGCTGCACCATCACCCGAGCCTGACGGATGCTGATGGCATCGCGCAGGATGAGGGTGTAAACGCCGTTGCGCAGCTCGGCCACCGGCAGCACGCCCTGGGACAGGTTGCCCGCCATGGCGAGGCGACCGCTGGCATCGCGCAGCTCATACGCGGCACGGGTGCCGTTCAGTCCGTCCACATAGAGCACATCGCTCGCGGGGTTGGGGCGCACGGCCACCTCCACGCGGTGCAGATCGGCCACGCCGCTGCCCACCTCGATATCGGCCATGAAGCGCGGCTCGAGCTTCCGCTCATCGAAGCTGTAGTCGAGCACGCCGGTGATGGTGTAGAAGGAGCCGATCACCGGAGTGAAGGCGTAGCAGAGGTCGTTCACCACGATCATGCCGGCCGTGGTGCTCCAGGCGGGCCATTCGTTGAACTGGTTCGGCGCGCTCACGCAGCCGATGTCCATCACCTTCACGAGCACGCTCTCCCACTGCTCCTCCTGCGCCTGGTTGGGCGTGAGCACTTCGGGCGTGGGCACGGTGTTGCCGCTGCTCACCAGCTCGAATGAGGTCACGGTGTTTAGGCGGGTCATCAGGAAATACTCCTCCACGCTCCCGGCGACCACCACGCTATCGCCCAAGGCGACCGCATGGTTGCCATCGTTCACCCAGATGCCGCGCCAAGGCCCCTGTCCGTTCTGGATGAAATAGGTATCGGCACCGATCGTATCCACGGCGGTGACGATGCCTCCGGTGGACACGATCTGACCGGCCATGGGCGAGTTGCCGCTGGCATCGGTGGTGTACTGGATCTCGTAGATGCTGGCTTCCGTGGCCGTTCCTCCACCCATGATGGTGACATCGTCGATCACCAAGTGCTCCGGGCCACTGGTCTGCATCACCGAGAGGATGAACTCGCCGGTGGGCCAGTCGTTGGCCGCTGCCACCTGCTGCGTAACCTCGGTCCAGGTGTCCCCGGAGCTCACGTAATAGGCGTTGTAAGGCGCGTAGCCCGAGCTGCCACCGGGGCGATTGTCGAACAGGCCGGTACGGATGCTGCCGGTGCCGCGCACCCAGAAGCTGATCGTGTAGATGGAGCCGGAAGCCACAGGCAAGGGCTGGGTGGTGAAGCGCTTGTGCGCGGTGCCGCTGTTCTGCAGGCGCACGGCATAGGCGCCGCCATGCACGTTGGTGGTCACCTGGGTCACGCTGTCGTCGAGGATGTTCGACTTGCTGCCGTACCAATCGGTGGGCAGCGTGTCGTTCCAGGTCTCGAATCCGCTGGTGAACTGCGCGCTGAGGCCGGTGGCGGCCAGGAGCGCAAGGCTGAGTAATGCTGTTCTCATGATCGTGGGGTTAAGGGGGCTTGACTTACTCGATGATCCGGATATCGTCGATCTCCCACGCGCTGCCGCTGGGAGCCGGGGCGGTGTACTTGAAGGCCACGTGGAAATTGGCGGAGCTGAAGGCGCTGATGTCCATCAGGCCGGACTCCGTCCAGACGTACGATGAAGTGTTCGTGTCGAGCACGGGCGAGAGGGCGGTCCACGTGGCGCTGGATGGGGCGCTCACGCCATCGTAGTTGGTGGACACCAGCACTTCGATCACCGGACCGCTGAAGCGGCTGGCGTTGCGGAAGGCCAGCTTGGGGCTGGCAATCCCACTGATGTCGATGGCCGGCGAGATCAGCCAGGTCTCCGCGGCCTGTCCGCTGGTGAAGTTGTTGGCGATGGCGTAGAAATTCCCGGTGCTGCCCAGATCCTGCACCGCGAATCCGGTGCTGCCGGTGATGATCTGCTGGGTCCAGCCGCCCGAGGTGAGGCTCTGATCCTGGAAGTTCTTCACGTAGAAGGGAAGCTCCTGACCGGGGCAGCGCGGCCCGTTCATGTTCACACCGGCCAGGCTGCGGTTGTAGAGTTGGATCGTGGACCCGAATATCCCGGCGATGCAGACGATGGACCCCTTACCGGTAGGCAGCGGCTGCGCAGCATAGCTGGCGTAGCCGCTGGTACGAATCATCACCTGATCCAGCGCGCAATTCTCCACATAGCGCTCACCGGTCGCCTGGTTCAGCGCATCGGCCCAGGTTCCACCGGAGGCATCAGAGGTGCGGAACTCCACATCCTCCAGCTTGATCAAGGTGCTCTGCAACGTGTCCAGCGCGGCCACGGTGAGGTCCGAGATGCTCACCACCCGGGGCTCTACATGCACCAGGGCCGCCTGCTTGATGATGTTGTTGTCCACGTTGACGCTATCGAGCTGCATCAGTCCATTGTAAGGGCTCAAAACCGTGCCGGGCAGGTAGATCCGCACACTGTCTCCCACATAGAGACCGCCGCTGTTCAGCAACCGGAGCGTGATCCCCCCGGTGCGGTCCTGCACGCTGATGTTCTTGTAGAAATTGCCATCGGTCTCATCCGAGGTGACCACTGCGTAAACGCTTCGGGCCTCATCGAAATGAACCGGAGCCCCGGCCCATAGCGCCTTCAGTTCCGCCACCGTCATCACGGATCCCACGGGAATCGTGCGCTCCGGCGGGGAGTCGAGGTCCTTCTTGCAGGCACCCAGCAGCGCTGCCGTAGCAGCCACGAGGAGAAGATTACGGGTCATCATCGGTGTTCGGTGTGATCAGAAGCTGAAGGTGAGCATGGCGTAGTAGTTCCGGCCGAAGAGGTAGCTGTACTTGGGCGGGAACTTGTTCACGTCGGTACGGTCGTAGCGGAGCTGCTCGAAGCCGCCGATGCGGAAGTCCTGGTTGTCGAGCACGTTGCTCACGCTGAGGTTGAGGGCCAGGCGGTACTTGCGCTGGAACATCCAGCTCTTGCCCGCATAGAGGTCGAGGGTGAAGTTGTCGTCGAGGCGCGTCTGCTCCAGCAGGTCATCCCACTGCGGATCGGTGGTCACGTAGTTCGTGAGCGCATCGATGGTGCGTCGGTCGGGGTTGGGATCGAGGTAGATGTTCCCGAACCAGTTGCCGTTGAAGCCGGCGAACCAGAACTTGGGGGAGTTGTATCGGAGGCCGAGGGAGGCAGCGCTCTGCGGCATGCCACCGACGCGATAGCCTTTCCAGTAGATGGTGCGGTCGGAGGCGAAGACCTCCTCGCTGTTGTTGCGGGTGACGGTGGCCGAGGGGCGCGAGTCGTAGGTGTACTGCCCGCCGGCGTACACCGCGGTGAGCACCCAGGTGCTGGTGAGGTTGGCCTCAGCGCCGATCTCCACGCCGCGATGCACCTGATCCACGCCGGTCATGGCGTAGTTCACGATGGTGTTGAACAGGTCGTGGTAGTAGCTGCGGTTCCAGGCCTGGTTGGCGATGCGCGTGTAGTAGAGCGTGGCGCGGCCCTTCAGGCGCGGCGCGCGGATCACGTACCCGATATCGCCACTGATGGCGTTCTCGTGGGTGAGGCCGGGGATGATGGCATCGCGCACGCGAGGCGCCAGGTAGGCCACGTTGGTGCTGGGCGGGCGCAGGATGTACGCAGCGTTGGCGCTGATGTAGTGCCGGCCGGTGATCTTGTACAGGCCGCCGGCCTTCAGCCCGAGGCCAACGAAGCTCTGCTTGTCGGAAAGGCCCTTGGAGTTGTTGGGGAATCGGCCGTTCTGCAGGAAGCCCTCGCGCCAGAACGCGGTGTGCGAGAGGTCGATGCCGGCATAGGCCTCCAGGCGCGACCATTTGTGCTCCACCTGCGCGAAGGCATCGATGTAGCGCGTGTGCAGATTGTAGTCGTAGCCGAACTCGTCGCCTTCGTACACCACCTTGTTCGGGGTGCTGATGTCGTTGTTGGCCACGCTGCTGTTGGGGAAGTCGCGGTCCGCGAACTGATCGATATCCACCCAGAAATCGCCGCCCAGCAGGTCATCGACCACCTTGAAGTAGTGCGTGCGCTGCTTGTGGATGCTGCCGCCGATGGTGAAGTGCGAGTTGCCGAGCTCTTTGTTCCAAACGCTGTTCAGGCCGAAGCGCGTGGGGTCCTGGCGCTGCTCCTCCACGATGTACTTGCTGCGTGCGCCGAAGAGGGTGTCGCTGGTGCCATTCACCCCCACCACCCCATAGAGGTTGTTGCGGTTGGCGTGGTAGAGCTGGTCCCAATCGAGCTGCCGCGTGCCCTCATTGTTCTGCCAGAGACCGGTGAGGCGCGTCGCCTCCGCCGGATTGATCTGGGTGTAATAGCTGGGCAGGTAGCGGTAATAATCGGGGCGCGGGTTGGCGGCGTCGAACCAGTTGAGGCCGGTGAGCCCGTCGCGGCCGAAGGTGTAGTAGATGCTCGTGGCCAGGTTAGCGGCGTCGCTCACCTTCCAGTTGTGGGAGGCCATGATCATCGGCTTGTGGTCGTGGCTCATGCGCGCGTTGCGCTTCTTGCCATCCTGGTAGCCCCAGTTGGGGTTGTAGAAATTGGTCCCGGCCAGGTCGTAGGCCTCTTGCTGCGCGATGGCCTGCCGCCCTTGCATGATGGGCGCCCCGAAGCCGCTGAGGGAGATGCTATGGCGATCGTTGATACGTTTCTCGGCCGCGAGGAAATAGGCGTAGGCATCGAAGGAGGTGCCCTCGATGTAGCCTTCCTCGGCCCAGCGGCGCGAGCCGCTGAAGCTGAAGGCCCAGCCCTTGGCATTCATGCCCGTGCTGTAGGTGAGCATGACCCGGTTGCGGTAGGCCCTGTTGGTGCTGGCGTAGCTCACGCGCACCCCTTTGCGCAGCGCGCTGGCCCTGATGTTCAAGTCCGAAGTGCCGCCCAGGCTCCCGAAGAGGTTGCGGTTGGCGGTGACGCCCGTGCGCACCTGCATCCAGCGGGTGACATCGTTGAGGCCCGCCCAGTTGCTCCAGCTCGCCCAGCCATTGTCGAGATCGTTCACCAGCACGCCGTTGATGGTCACCAGCGTATTCTCCGAATCGTAGCCGCGGATGCGGAAGCGTGCCTGGCCGAAGTTGAAGCCGGCCACCGCGGTGAACACATCGCGCGAGGACTGCAGGATGCCACTGATGTCCTGGTTGCCCAGCTCGCCATCGAGGTCGTCGGTGGTCAGGGTGAAGACGGGCAGCTTGGGCACGTTGACCGCCGCGGTCGTGTCGGGCGCGGGGGCGATCGACAGGCTATCGGTCTGCGCCGAGCCTGGGAGGGAATAACCAATCGTGATCGCGGCGAGGAGGATGCCCCGGAGGAGGCTCGAGTGATGGGCCATGGTCTGGCGGTTGGGCGGGGCGCCGGTTTCGGTTTTGCGCGCGTCTTGCACCAGCGCAGGGGCCGCCGGCTTTTTCAAAAGGGCTGCAAAAGTAGCCGCCTTCTGCCTAGACCGCAGGTTGTGGAAAGGTTAATTCATCGGCTTCCGACGAGGACCGCTGGAACCGGCCTGAACAGGGTCCGTTTTCAGACCGATAATTGCCTGACCCGTAGCGGGTTCGCGTATCTTCGCCGATTGTTCGGCCAGTCCCTACCAGCCATGCCCTCCACTCCCGCCCGCGCTTTGAAGGCCTGGTTCCGCCTGTTGGCGATGGCGGTGGCCCTGCTGGTTGCGCACGGCCTGCGAGCAGACCACTATTCCGGGGCGAACATCACCTACGAGTGCGTGGGCCCGAACCAGTACCGGATCACCCTCGACCTCTACCTCGATTGCTCAGGAGCAGCGATCACCCCGCAATCGCTGAATTTCTCGAACGACTGCGGCGTCACCTTCTCCCTGAACAACCTGCCGATGGTGCTGAACGAGGAGGTGTCGCAGCTCTGCGGCTCCCAGCTCGCGAACTCCACCTGCAACGGCGGCGCTTTGCCCGGCATCCGCCATTACCGTTTCCAGACCACGCTCTTCCTGTCGCCGTGCAACGATTGGACGATCAGCTGGAGCATCTGCTGCCGTGCGGTGACGCAGAACGTGCAGCTCACGCCCGGGATGTACGTGGAGGCGACGCTCAACAACTTCGGCGGGCTGTGCGATCAATCGCCGCAGTTCGCTGAGCACACGATCCCGTACGTGTGCGTGAACGAGCCGGTGTCCTACAACCCGCAGGTGACCGATGCGGATGGCAACACCATGGTGTTCTCCTTCATCAGCGCGCGCTTCGCCACACCCGCGCCGACGAACGTGACCTACCAGCCGGGCTTCAACGCCGGCACTCCCGTGACGGGCATCAACCTCGACCCGGCGACCGGGCAGATCAACTTCACGCCCACGGTCACCGGCAATTACGTGGTGGTGATCCAAGTGGCCACCTACAACGGGCTCGGCCAGCTCATCGGCACGGTGATGCGCGACTTCCTCTTCGTGGTGATCAACTGCGCCGACCCGCCCGCCGACAACCTGGGACCGACCGGCATCACCAACGGCATCATCACCAGCACCAACGATATCGAGGTCTGCGACGGCGTGAACTTCTGCGTGGACCTGTCCTTCTCCGATGTGGATCCGCTGGCGGTGGTCTCCGTTACCTCGCAAGTGGCCGCGCAGCTACCGGGCGCCACTTTCTCCGTGGCCGGCAGCAACCCGGCCGTGGCCACCATTTGCTGGACCCCCGACATCAGCCTCACGCCGGTGGTGGTGCTGCTCAACGTGAGCGACAACGCGTGCCCGCTCGAGAACCTCTCGACCTACGCTCTGACGATCACCATCGTGGATCCGCCTCCCCTTCCACCCAACCCCGGCACACCGGCCGTCGTCGCCACCTGTCCGGGGAACGCGGTGCTGAACCTCTACAACCAGCTCGGTGGCACGCCTGATCCAGGAGGCAGCTGGACCGCGCCCGACGGCACCTCGCACTCGAATCTCTTCGATCCTTCCACCGATGCCTTCGGGATCTATACCTATACCGTAGGCAATGGCTGCCAGAGCGCGTCGGCGGCAGTGACCGTGAATGCGAGCTCCAGTGCGAACGCCGGCACGAATGGCGCGCTGAACATCTGCAGCAACGCAGCGGCCGTGTCCCTGATCGCCAGCCTGGGCGGAGCACCTGATCCCGGCGGCACATGGAGCGGGCCATCGCCTGTGGCGGGTGGCAACTACAACCCGGCCACGATGAACCCCGGCGTGTACACCTACACGGTGGCCGCCACCCCGCCTTGTGCCAATGTGACTTCCACCGTGACGGTGACCGAGGTAGCGGCCCCGAACGCCGGCACCAACGGCAACCTCGCGATCTGCGCGAACGGTGCTGCCGTTTCGCTGCTCGCTCAATTGGGAGGCGCGCCGCAGGCGGGCGGCGCGTGGAGCGGGCCTTCTCCTGTGGTTGGTGGCAACTACAACCCCGCCACCATGAACCCCGGGGTGTACACCTACACCGTCACCGGTGTGGCGCCCTGCGTGAACGCCACGGCGAACGTGACCGTGGTGGAGAACGCCGCGGCCAACGCGGGCAGCAACGGCAACTTGAGTGTTTGCAGCAATGGCGCATCGGTTCCCTTGAGCGCGAGCTTGGGCGGAGCGCCTGATGCGGGCGGTGCTTGGAGCGGCCCGTCACCTGTGGTCGGCGGCAGCTACGATCCGGCCACCATGAACCCCGGCGTGTACACCTACACCGTCACCGGTACCGCGCCCTGCCCCAACGCCACAGCTACGGTGACCGTGGCGGAGAACGCCGCCACCAACGCCGGCACCGATGGCAACCTCACGGTATGCGGCTCTGGCGCGGCCGTGAGCCTCTTCGCGCAGCTCGGTGGCGCGCCGCAGGCCGGTGGAAGCTGGAGCGGGCCTTCTCCTGTGGTTGGTGGCAACTACAACCCCGCCACCATGAACCCCGGGGTGTACACCTACACCGTGACCGGTGTGGCACCCTGCGTGAACGCCACGGCGAATGTGACCGTGGTGGAGAACGCCGCGGCCAACGCGGGCAGCAACGGCAACTTGAGTGTTTGCAGCAATGGCGCATCGGTTCCCTTGAGCGCGAGTCTGGGCGGAGCGCCTGATGCGGGCGGTGCTTGGAGCGGCCCGTCACCTGTGGTCGGCGGCAGCTACGATCCGGCCACGATGAACCCCGGCGTGTACACCTACACGGTCACCGGTACCGCGCCCTGCCCCAACGCAACGGCCACGGTGACCGTGGCGGAGAACGCCGCCACCAACGCCGGCACCGATGGCAACCTCACGGTATGCGGCTCGGGCGCAGCCGTGAGCCTCTTCGCGCAGCTCGGTGGCACGCCGCAGGCCGGTGGAAGCTGGAGCGGGCCTTCTCCTGTGGTTGGTGGCAACTACAACCCCGCCACCATGAACCCCGGGGTGTACACCTACACAGTGACCGGTGTGGCACCCTGCGTGAACGCCACGGCGAACGTGACCGTGGTGGAGAACGCCGCGGCCAACGCAGGCATTAACGGCAACTTGAGCGTCTGCGCGGATGGCGCATCGGTTCCCTTGAGCGCGAGCTTGGGCGGAGCGCCTGATGCGGGCGGTGCTTGGAGCGGCCCGTCACCTGTGGTCGGCGGCAGCTACGATCCGGCCACCATGAACCCCGGCGTGTACACCTACACCGTCACCGGTACCGCGCCCTGCCCCAACGCCACAGCTACGGTGACCGTGGCGGAGAACGCCGCCACCAACGCCGGCACCGATGGCAACCTCACGGTATGCGGCTCGGGCGCGGCCGTGAGCCTCTTCGCGCAGCTCGGTGGCGCGCCGCAGGCCGGTGGAAGCTGGAGCGGGCCTTCTCCTGTGGTTGGTGGCAACTACAACCCCGCCACCATGAACCCCGGGGTGTACACCTACACCGTAACCGGTGTGGCACCCTGCGTGAACGCCACGGCGAACGTGACCGTGGTGGAGAACGTGCAGCCTGTTGCGGGACTCAATGCGGCGCTCGCGACGTGCAGCGATGCGAGCGCCTTCAATCTGTTCGCGCAGCTCGGCGGATCACCGGACCTCGGTGGCGCATGGTCCGGCCCAAGCCCGGTCGCCGGCGGTCAGTACGACCCGGCCACCATGGATCCTGGAGTCTACACCTACACGCTACTCGCGGCCGCTCCGTGCACCGATGCATCAGCTAGCGTGACGGTCACCGAGAACCAAGCGCCCTCCGCGGGCAGTGATGGCAGCATCGCCCTATGCAGCAATAGCGCTGCTACATCCTTGCTCGGTCAGTTGGGCGGCGCTCCCGATCCCGGCGGTGTTTGGAGCGGCCCATCTGCGGTGATCGGCGGGAACTACGATGCAGTGCTCATGGATCCTGGTGTGTATGCATACACCGTGGCGGGCTCGGCGCCGTGCACCAACGCCACCGCCAACGTCACCGTGACGGAGCACATCCAGCCCGATGCGGGCTCCGACGGAAGCATCACGCTCTGCAGCAGCTCAGCGAGTATCAGCCTGGCAGCTCAACTGGGCGGCACACCGGACGCAGGAGGAAGCTGGAGCGGACCGAGTGCCGTGGTGGGCGGACTCTATGACCCCGCCACGATGAGCGGAGGTGCTTACACGTATTCAATCCTGGCCACGGCGCCGTGCGTGGATGCGAGCGCGATCGTGACGGTCACGGAGCATGCGGCTCCGAACGCTGGTGTGGACGGCGCGCTCAGCTTGTGCAGCGACGCGGCCTCCGCTTCGCTATTGAATGCACTGGGCGGCACACCGGATGCCGGAGGGAGCTGGAGCGGACCGAGCCCGGTGATCGGTGATGCCTTCGACCCGGCTTCCATGTCTACTGGAAACTATGTGTACACCGTGTTAGGCCAGGCGCCATGCCTCAATGCCACGGCAACGGTCTCCGTGACCGTGAACCAGGCAACGGATGCCGGCACCGATGGCGCGCTCTCGCTCTGCAGCACGAGCCCTGCGGCATCGCTCCTCGCCGCGTTAGGGGGAAGCCCCGATGCGGGTGGTACATGGAGTGGACCGAGCGCTGTAGCCGCGAACCTCTACGATCCGGCGAGCATGCTTCCCGGGGCATATGTGTACACCGTGACGGGTTCGGCACCGTGCAGCAATGCCACTGCGACAGTAGTGGTGAATGAAAGCACAGCCGCCAATGCCGGCACCGATGCCAGCATCACCGTGTGCGATGTCGGCGCGGCGATCAACCTCTTCGCGCAGCTGGGTGGTTCGCCTGATGCCGGGGGAAATTGGAGCGGTCCTTCGCCGGTCGTCGGCAGCAGCTACGATCCCGCGACGATGACGCCCGGCGCTTACGTGTACACCGTTGCGGGCAACGCGCCGTGCGGCAATGCTGTTGCTACGGTCACCGTCACCGAGACCGGTTCGCCGGATGCGGGCACCGATGGCGCGATCACCGTGTGCGGCGATGGCGCTGCGATCAACCTCTTCGCGCAGTTGGGTGGTTCGCCTGATGCAGGTGGCACATGGAGCGGGCCTTCACCTGTCGCCGGCAGCAGCTACGATCCCGCGACGATGACTCCCGGGGCCTACACCTACACGCTTGCCGCCACCGCGCCGTGCGCCAGCGCGAGCAGCATCGTCACCGTGACGGAGAACACGCCCGCCGATGCCGGCACCGACGCCAGCGTCACCGTGTGCGATGTCGGTGCGGCGATCGACCTCTTCGCGCAGCTGGGCGGTGCGCCTGATGCAGGTGGAAGTTGGAACGGGCCTTCACCGGTCGTCGGCAGCAGCTACGATCCCGCGACGATGACGCCCGGTGCCTACGTGTACACTGTCACCGGTAGCGCGCCGTGCGGCAATGCTGTTGCTTCGGTGACTGTCACCGAGACCGGTTCGCCCGATGCAGGCACCGATGGCGCGATCACCGTTTGCGGCGATGGCGCGGCAATCAATCTCTTCAACCAGCTCGGCGGAACGCCTGATGCCGGCGGAAGTTGGAGCGGGCCTTCTCCTGTCGCCGGCAGCAGCTACGACCCCACGACGATGACTCCCGGGGCATACACCTACACGCTTGCCGCCACCGCGCCCTGCGCCAGCGCGAGCAGCATCGTCACGGTAACAGAGAACGCGCCCGCCGATGCCGGCACCGATGCCAGCGTCACCGTGTGCGATGTCGGTGCGGCGATCGACCTCTTCGCGCAGCTGGGCGGTGCGCCTGATGCAGGTGGAAGTTGGAACGGGCCTTCACCGGTCGTCGGCAGCAGCTACGATCCCGCGACGATGACGCCCGGTGCCTACGTGTACACTGTCACCGGTAGCGCGCCGTGCGGCAATGCTGTTGCTTCGGTGACTGTCACCGAGACCGGTTCGCCCGATGCAGGCACCGATGGCGCGATCACCGTTTGCGGCGATGGCGCGGCAATCAATCTCTTCAACCAGCTCGGCGGAACGCCTGATGCCGGCGGAAGTTGGAGCGGGCCTTCTCCTGTCGCCGGCAGCAGCTACGATCCCACGACGATGACTCCCGGGGCATACACCTACACGCTTGCCGCCACCGCGCCGTGCGCCAGCGCGAGCAGCATCGTCACCGTGACGGAGAACACGCCCGCCGATGCCGGCACCGACGCCAGCGTCACCGTGTGCGATGTCGGTGCGGCGATCGACCTCTTCGCGCAGCTGGGCGGTGCGCCTGATGCAGGTGGAAGTTGGAACGGGCCTTCACCGGTCGTCGGCAGCAGCTACGATCCCGCGACGATGACGCCCGGTGCCTACGTGTACACTGTCACCGGTAGCGCGCCGTGCGGCAATGCTGTTGCTTCGGTGACTGTCACCGAGACCGGTTCGCCCGATGCAGGCACCGATGGCGCGATCACCGTTTGCGGCGATGGCGCGGCAATCAATCTCTTCAACCAGCTCGGCGGAACGCCTGATGCCGGCGGAAGTTGGAGCGGGCCTTCTCCTGTCGCCGGCAGCAGCTACGATCCCGCGACGATGACTCCCGGGGCCTACACCTACACGCTTGCCGCCACCGCGCCGTGCGCCAGCGCGAGCAGCATCGTCACCGTGACGGAGAACGCGCCCGCCGATGCCGGCACCGATGCCAGTGTCACCGTGTGCGATGTCGGTGCGGCGATCGACCTCTTCGCGCAATTGGGTGGAACGCCTGATGCCGGGGGAAGCTGGAGCGGGCCTTCGCCTGTGGTTGGCAGCAGCTATAATCCCGCGACGATGACTCCCGGTGCCTACGTGTACACCATTGCGGGCAACGCGCCGTGCTTCGATGCATCAGCAACGATCACCGTCATAGAGAACACCGCACCTGATGCCGGCGGTGACGGTTCACTTTCCATCTGCAGCACGAGCCCCAGCATTTCGCTCTTCGCACAGCTCACCGGAACTCCGGATGCTGGCGGAAGCTGGAATGGCCCTTCGCCCGTGAATGGTGGAGCATTCGATCCCGCCACCATGTCGCCGGGCGTGTACATGTACACGATCACCGGTAACGCACCATGCCCCGATGCATCCGCCACGGTATCGATAGACGTGGATGAGCCCGTTGATGCCGGCACTTCATCATCCATCGACCTCTGCCCCGGAAGCGCGATCACGGATCTATTCGCGCAGCTGGGTGGCACGCCTGACCCGGGTGGCACGTGGACGCATCCGGACGGAACGACCTTCGACGGGAACTTCGACCCCGGCGTAAACCCCAGCGGATTGCAGACCTATACCGTGGAAGGCGATGCCTGTGCCGACGCGACCGCTACCGTGAACGTGGTGCTCCTGCCCGGGCCGAATGCGGGCGAAGACAACAGCATCGCCGTGTGCAGCACGCAAGGCAGTTTCACCTTGATTTCGCAGCTGCTCGGCGCGCCCGATGCCAACGGCGCGTGGACCGATCTCTCCGGCACCACGGTATCCGCCACCTTCAACCCGGCAACCATGAGCAGCGGTGTCTTCACGTACACCGTGACGGGATCGAGCAGCTGCCCCGATGAGCAGGCCACCTTGAGCATCACGGTGAACGTGGCGCCGCAGGCCGGCATCAACGGAAGCCTGGCGCTCTGTGCATCCGGCGCGATCGTCTCCTTGTTCGATGGCTTGGGCGGCACCCTCGACGCCGGCGGAAACTGGACCGATCCGAGCGGAAACGCGCACGGCACCACCATCGATCCCACGTCGGATGCGCCAGGTAACTATACGTACACGGTGATCGGACTCGCCCCCTGCCTCGATGCCAGCGCGACGGTGCAAGTGGTCATCAACCCGGTGCCGGTAGCGGGTGAGGATGGCAGCCTCAGCATCTGCACCACGGCGCCCCCCGCCAACCTCTTCAACCTGCTCGGTGGCTCCCCGCAACCCGGCGGCAGCTGGACCGACCCGAACGGCGCGGTCACCACGGGCTCCTTCGCACCTGGAACGGGACTGCCAGGGACCTATACCTACACCGTGGCGGGCATCACCCCGTGCATCGACGATGAGGCCGTCGTGAACGTGAGCGTGAGCATCGCGGCGAACGCCGGGCAGGATGGCTCCATCACCCTCTGCGCGAACGCGGCCACCATCGACCTCTTCGACCAGCTTGGCGGCAGCCCCGATGCCACTGGCTCGTGGACCGCGCCGGACGGAAGCCCTTCGTCGGGCGCCTTCGACCCCTCTGTTGATGGCCCCGGTGCATACACCTACACCGTGACACCGATTGCGCCGTGCCCACAGGTGAGCACCATCGTGCAGGTGGATGTGGTTCCTCCAGCCGTGGCCAGCTTCGTGATTGACAACGCGGGCACCTGCGTTCCCGCCGAAGTATCCTTCTCGCACGATTACATCGGCCCCGGCTCCTGCACCTGGATCCTCGGCAACGGGCAGGTGATCAACGATTGCGCGCCCATCACCGCCACTTACGCGCAGCCGGGCAGCTACGATGTGACCCTGATCGTTGACGCGGGCAACGGCTGCGGCGCCGATACCGTGACGATGGCCGATGCCGTGATGGTCTTCGCGCAGCCCACGGCCGATTTCACCATGGTGCCGGGACGCATCAACACGCTCGACCCGGTGGCCTACTTCACCAACGGCACGATCGGGGCCAACGGCTATCTCTGGTTCATCAACGACGAGCCCATGGGCACTACCACCGACCTGCGCCATGAGTTCCCCGCGGAGATCGGCGACACCTACGGCGTATGCCTGGTGGCACTCGCCAGCGCGCAATGCATGGATACGGTGTGCAAGTACATCACCGTGGATGATGGCCTCGCGCTCTGGGTGCCCAACACCTTCACCCCGAACACGGACGACAAGAACGAAGGCTTCGTGCCGGTGGTGAGCGGCATCGATGAGCGCTTCTACCTCTTCGAGGTGTACGACCGTTGGGGGCTGCGCGTGTTCCAAAGCGATGTGCCCGGGGAGGCCTGGGATGGCAACGGGACGGATGGATCCCTGGCCCAGCAGGATGTGTACGTGTGGAAGGTGCGCGTGAAGGATGCGTACAGCGGCGAACGCATCGAGCGTATCGGGCACGTGAGCCTGCTCCGCTGACCCCTGCGGCCTCCCGGCGCGCAGGTATCTTCGCCGCGCTTGCCCGAACGCCTCGTCATCATACCCACCTACAACGAGAAGGAGAACATCCGCGAGATCATCGCGCATGTACTCGGGCTGCAGCCTGCCTTCGACCTGCTCATCGTGGACGACGGCTCGCCCGACGGAACCGCCTCGCTCGTGAAGGAGATGCAAGCCGCGCATCCCGGCCGGGTACACCTGATCGAGCGCGCCGGCAAGCTCGGCCTCGGCACCGCCTACATCGCCGGATTCAAGTGGGCGCTGGAGCACGGCTACGGATTCATCTTCGAGATGGATGCCGACTTCTCGCACAACCCCGATGACCTCGTGCGGCTCTACACTGCTTGCGCGGAACAGGGTGGCGACATGAGCGTGGGTTCGCGCTATGTGAAAGGCGGCCACGTGAAGGACTGGAGCTGGGACCGCATCCTGCTCAGCTACTTCGCCTCGCTGTACGTGCGCGCCATCCTCTGGATCGGCGTGCGCGACACCACGGCCGGCTTCGTGTGCTACACCCGGCGCGTGCTGGAGGCGCTGCCGCTCGAGCACGTGCGATTCATCGGCTATGCCTTCCAGATCGAGATGAAGTACCGCGTGCGCCGCAAAGGCTTCCGCATCGTGGAGGTGCCCATCACCTTCATCGACCGCGAGAAGGGCACGAGCAAGATGAACAGCAGCATCTTCCGCGAGGCGATCATCGGGGTGCTGCAGATGCGCTTCGGCGGCTGGATCAACTGACCATGGAGAAACTGGTGATACGCGACGCGCTGGTGGTGAACGACGGACGCTCGTTCCAAGCCGACGTGCTCGTGCACGGCGACCGCATCGAGCGCGTGGCGGAGGAAGGCATGGGCGCTGCGGCCGGCGCCAAAGAGCTCATTGCGCGCGGCAAGCTCCTGCTCCCCGGCGCCATCGACGACCAGGTGCACTTCCGCGAGCCGGGCCTCACGCACAAGGAGGACATCGCCCACGGCAGCGCGGCCGCGGCGGCAGGCGGCATCACCAGCTACATGGAGATGCCCAACACGGTACCGCAGGCCCTCACCCAGGAGCTGCTCGAGGAGAAGTACCGCATGGGCGCAGCCAGCAGCGTGGTGAACTATTCCTTCTTCATGGGGGTCGGCAGCCACAACCTCAGCGAGGTCCTGCGCACCGATCCGCGCACGGTATGCGGGCTCAAGGCCTTCTTGGGCAGCAGCACCGGCGACATGGTGATCAACGACGATGCCGCGCTCGACGCGCTCTTCCGCGAAGCGCACATGCTGCTGGCGATCCACGCGGAGCACGACCCGACGATCAAACAGGAGCTCGAGAAGCGCGTCGCACGGTACGGAGCCGATATCCCCATCGAGGAGCACCCGCTGATCCGCAGCGCCGAGGCCTGCTACCGGAGCAGCAGCGCCGCTGTGGCGCGCGCGAAGGCCTATGGCACACGCCTGCACGTGCTGCACATCAGCACCGCGCGCGAGCTGGAGCTCTTCGAGCCCGGACCGCTCGAGGGCAAGCGCATCACCGCCGAGGCCTGCGTGCATCACCTGTGGTTCTCCGATGCCGATTACCGCAGCAAGGGCACCTTGATCAAGTGGAACCCCGCGGTGAAGACAGCGGCCGACCGCGAAGCCATCCGCGCCGCCGTGAACGAAGGACGCATCGATGTGGTGGCCACCGACCACGCGCCGCACACCTTGGAGGAGAAGGCGCAGGCCTATCAGCAGTGCCCCAGCGGCGGCCCCCTGGTGCAGCATGCGCTTCCTGCCATGCTGGAGCTGGCGCGCGAGGGCGTGTTCACCCGCGAGCAGGTGGTGGAGAAGATGTGCCATGCCCCGGCGCGGATGTTCAGCATACCCGACCGCGGCTACATCCGCGAGGGCTGGAAGGCCGACCTCGTGCTCGTGGACCCGGAATCACCCTGGACCGTGACGCGCGAGGGCCTCTACAGCAAATGCGGCTGGTCGCCATTCGAGGGACAGCGATTCCACAACCGCGTGCTGCGCACCTGGGTGAATGGCCGGCTCGTGCATGCCGATGGCCGCGTGGACAGGAACGTGCGCGGCGAACGACTCCGCTTCGACCGATGAGGCGTTTCCTGGTCCTGCTGATACTCGCAGCCTGCGGTACGGCCGCTGAGCCGCTGCCAGAGGGTGTGCTGGCCCGGGAGCCCTTCACCGCACTGCTCACGGACATGACACTCACCGAGGCGCGCATGAACCACGAGATCACCTCGATGCAGATCGTGCGGCCGCCGATGTCGCGCTACTACGCCGACATCCTCCGCGCGCACGGCACCGACAGCCTCACCTTCCGCCGCAGCTTCGACCACTACGCCATGCGCCCCGAGGAGATGAAGGGCATCTACGACGATGTGCTCGAGCGGATCCGCGTGATGAAGGATGGAGCGCTTCAGGCCGACTCCTTGGCGAAGGACACCACATTCGCGACGGATTCCTCCAGCGTGCGGAACCGATAGCCGAGCAACGCGCGCACCTTGGCATTGCTGTACGCGCGTTGGCCGATCGAGCTGGCCACCGTAGCCTTCGTGACCATGGGTGAGGCACCGGTGAACAGCGCGCGCAGCTTCTCCGCGCGCCAGGCCAGTTCCAGCATCCAGGGTTTCGCCTCTTTGCTTGGCGCGGCATGGCCGAAGCCGTTGCTCAGCAGCTCGAACAAGCGTCGGTAGCCCGCATTCTCCCCCACGAGCAGATAACGTTCACCCGGTGCGCCGTGCTCCATCAGCAGCCGCATGCAGGCCGCCACATCACGTGCGTCCACGAACGCGTTCGTTCCGGCGGTGTACCAGCGCGTGCCGCGTTGCAGCCGATTCACGATGGACATGCTGCTTCGCCCGTTGGGGCCCGGACCCAGCACCACGCACGGGTTCACCATCACCACATCGAGCCCTTCGGCGAGCCCGCGCAGCACCTCCATCTCGGCCAAGTGCTTGCTACGCGCGTAATCGGATGTCGCAGGTCCATCGACCCAAGGCATCGCCTCATCGCGCTGCACGCCGGCCGGCGCAGCGCCGATGGCCGCCGTGGAGCTCACGTGGCACAACCGCTTCACACCCGCCTCCAATGCCGCGTTCACCACGTTGGCCGTGCCGCGCACATTCACATCCATGAGCCCCGCCTTCTTCCGCGGATCGAAACTGACCAGCGCCGCCGCATGGTACACGTGCTCCACGCCCTGCATCGCATCGGCCAAGGCCACCACGTCCATCACATCGGCCTCCACCCACTGCACGTCCGCCGCCCGTTCTCCCTCACCATAATGCGCGAAGATCCGCCGCACGACATCACGGTCCGCTCCTGCGCGATGGATGACTCGCACCACGCGGCCCGCGCGCAGCAGCTCCAACAGCATATGCGCGCCCACGATGCCTGTGCCGCCGGTGACCAGATCCATGGCGCGCAAGGTAGCTGGAGGGCGAAAGACGGAATGGGTACAGGTACGGCAGCGCACCACCATCTGTTCCATGGAAACAAGATTGGCGGTCCCCTATCTAGGTCTCAAACGTGCGTTGGGCAACGAAATCCGAATTATCAACAGCGAGCACCAATCCATCCATCGGCACCTAGCTTCGGTTATCCTAAACCCCTACTATCATGTGCTTTACCAACACCCTCCTGAAAGCCGCGCTGGCAGCGGGTTTCATTACCCCCCCCCATACTGAATCCCTTTGGTGATGGAGGTGATAGCGAACCATTCTGCCTGGGTGCAATGGCGCAGACCGCGCGCATTGTGCATGCGCTCAGTGCGCCAGGGAATGGTACATCGGGCTCGCCATGGTCGTTAGCACAATTGCAATCGGCCATCAACCAGGATACCATCGGACATGATACCGTACGTTTCTTGAATGGGCGCTACGAAGCCCCCTTGGTCATCTCCGACCTGCACGGTACCGCTACGGAGCCTCGGGTCTTCATGGCGGCCAGTGGTGCCACGCCGGTCTTCAGTGGGAGCGTTGCCATTCCGAACAACTTATGGGACACCTTAGACGCGAATGATCCTGCAGGACTGCCTCAGGGCACACGCAAAGTGCATGTAAATGCCTTCACCAACGGGCGTGTGCATAACCTCTATGAGGCCGATGCGCTTATGAGACTGGCCCGTGAGCCCGACGCAGGTTGGCACCGGTGCGATTCGATGCGACCGGATACCCTTTGGAGCGATGACCTGAGCGGCACGGGATGGAATCCCGATACAGATACCGCCACGCTGGTACTGCGCTACGCCAATTGGGGCTATGCGATACGACAAATCAAACCCGCTGGCCAGGCCGGGCGGCGGCTGGCATTCTCGCCGGTCTCCTTTAGATCGGGACAAAACGACTGGGGATTCTATTTGCAGAACAAGGCATCGGCCCTTGACGAACCGGGTGAGTGGTTCGTTCAAGGTGCATACGGCCCTGATCCGATACTCTACTACCTGTCGCCCAACGGTGTACCCACCGACGTGCGCATATCCGTGCGGAGCAGAGGCATTGAGATTCCAACAGCTGGGCTAGCGCCAAGCTCCTATTTGGAGTTCCGCGGCCTCACCTTCGAGCACTTCAACGACGAGAAGGGCTATCTCGGCTACGACCCCAATTCCTTGGGCGTCGCGGTGAATATCAAGAACGGAAGCCACCACATCACGCTCGATGACTGCACCTTCCTTGCCCTCCGAATTGGCGTGAACGATGAGGGCGGCGGCGCCCAGCATCACATCACCATCAAGAACTGTTTATTCCAGGATGTTTATCGCAATGCCCTAAAGCTCTCCGGCAACCAGCCTATTGTGCAAGACTGCCGGTTCAACAACATCGGAACGATCGTGGGCCAAGCTGGTGAGGACTTCCTTGGCAACACGGCGGTCAAATGTCAGGGCGACGATATCAGCATCACGGGCAACGTTTTCCGAAAGGTTGGCGGATCGGCCATCACCGCCGGTGGGGACCGCACCCTGACCGACGCGCATCAGGTGATGAACAACCACGTTGATTCGGCACTGGTCATGCTCAATGACCACAGCGCCATCACCTTCGACTATTGCGACGGCCTTACAGTAAGCCACAATGTGGTGGCCCACATGGTGCCCAACAGGGCCTCCTCGGCCACCGATCATAACCAGAGCGATCGATCCGTGGGCATCTACTACGGCAATCATGACATCCGCAACACCCGTGTGGCGGACAACACCATCACCGGATGTGGCACTGGAATCCTGGTGGATCATTCTCCAGGTTACACAGGCAACGTCATTGAGAACAACACCGTTTTCAACTGCCGCGCGGCCCAGATCGCCATCCAGGATCTCGGGGAGCAGAATGGCAGCTACCAGCAGAGCTACGATACGCGCTATGAAGGCAACGTGCTCTACACCCTGACCTCAGAATCCCCGTGCGTCTTCATCGATCAGGTCGCTGCGGAGACCTATTCGGATCCCAACGATTCCATGGCGGTGGATTTCGGTCTCTTCGCAGCCAACAGATACTTCGCGCCATTCTCCGATGTGGTGGTGCATGAACGCGTGCACTACGCCACCAGCGCATCCCATGAACTGGGGCAAACGACCATCCCCTGGTCGCTGCGCGGGAGACAGCAACGCTGGCACGATGACCTTGATTCGCACACGAGCCCCTTGCATCTGCAGGAGCATCGGATCATCGCCCAGGACCCCTTGCCGATCTCAGCATTGTCGGACGACTTCACCAATGGAGTGGGCAACTGGGACGAAGACGCATGCGACCCACTACCGGCCTCCGATGCCGGCAACCCGATCCTTTACAACAACGCGTGCTGGTACACGGAGAACGCCGCTGGAGCCGCACAAACCACTTCAGCGGATACCGGCTTCTATCGCGTGTTCTTCAGGGCGCGGAGCGATAGTGCCGATGCCATGCGGCTCTCCCTTCACTTCGATGCGCTGCTCAAATACCTCAACACCGCCTTCTTCGCACTACAGCCGGAGTGGCGTACGGTGGAATGCATCGTGAAGGTGCAGGACAACGGAAACCAGGACTACCGGCTCACTTCCATACAGGATCTGCAATTGGAGCTCGGCGCAAGGCTCGGTACCTCCTTCTACCTGGATGACGTTGAGGTATACCGATGCACAGTGGACACCACCTGGGGTGACACCATCGCCCTCAACCACATCCTCCGCTACAACTGCCCCATCGCCGAACCCAGTACCCAGAACATTCACCAGACCGGTGTTCCGGAGGGTCAGCCTTCGTACTTCACCGTGCCCGGCGATCCTGGCCAGTGCTGGAGCGACGTGTACGGCAACTTCTACGGCGCAGGCGATGCGGTCCCGCTCGACGAATGGGCCAGCATCATCCTCTTCCGCATGGATGTGCCCGATGGCAACCTCGCGCTCGATGGCAACAACGAGCACCACATCTCCTCCAACACCACCTGGAGCGAGCACATGAACGTGGCGGGCAGCATCGTGGTGGATGCGGGCACTACACTAACCATCGATGGCGCTCACATCGGCTTCGCGGAATCCACGCCATCGCTCGTATCCAACCTGGTGGTGCAGCCGGGTGGTAATCTCATCGTGCGCAACGGCGCAACCCTGCGCAATTGGATGGGCTGCACCGCGCCGGCGGCGATGTGGGACGGCGTAAAAGCGCTGGGGAACGGTACGACCATCGGGGCAGGCCTGGTGGTCATGGAAAGCGGGGCCAGGATTACCGATGCGCTCACCGCGCTACGCTGCGCCGCAGGGCAGCCCAACACCATCTTCGGCGGAGACGACAACTCCGGAGGCATCGTGCAAGCCACCAACGCCGTCTTCGAGAACAACCTCTACGACGTGGTCACCCGCCCGCATGCCGTTGTGGACCCTGCCGTTTGGGGGCCATCCTCCTTCACCAACTGCGCCTTCCGCCGTACCCGGGCCTTGCACGATGCCCAACTACCGCCAGGCGCGCGGGTGAGTCTCATGGGATCGGCCGGTACACCATTCACTTCCTGCACCTTCGAGAACACCACCGGCGACTACAAGGGCATGGGCATACAGGCTATTGGCACTCGGGTGCTCGTGGAGGGTGGCGAGGAACCGCAGACGAGGAGCCGCTTCCAGGGCCTGGACTTCGCCATGCTGCACAGCGCATACAGCCCCGAGCACCTGGCCGATGTGGACCGCTGCGATTTCACGGACAACAAGCGTGGGATCCTCATCGCCGGTGCCGACAACTGCAAGGTCACCCGCTCCACCTTCGCCGTGGCCGATAAGCCGGTGACCGACCTGAGCGTGGAAGGGGCCTACGGCGCCTATCTCTACGGATGCACCGCTTTCGAGCTGGAGGAGAACACCTTTGCAGGCATAGGCACTGAGCATCCCAAAGTGGGCCTAGTGCTGCGCAACACGGGCATCGCCGATATCGCCTACTACAACAATACCTTCAACGCCTTCGCCGATGCCAGCGCGCGCAGTTGCGGCACCGTGATCATGGGTACCAATGCCGACCAGAACGGCGTGGGCCTGCGCATCAAATGCAATGACTATAGCGCCACGGGCACCAACGACTACGACGTGGCGTTCACTGGCGATACTGTGAGAATCGCTTCGGACCAAGGGTTAATTGGAGCAGATCAGACATACCCCGCCGGGAATACCTTCGCTAACGTGGACCCGCTCACCTGCGACGGCAACGACGCGCGGCATCTGTATGTGGATGTGGAGAACGCGCTGAACGCCTTCGGCTATTGGCACCATCTACCCCAGCCCGCTGTGGAATTGGTGCCGCATTGTTCATCGGCACCGAATACGAACACAAATACATTCTGGCCATATAGCAAGTCCCAATCCTGCCCCATCGACCTTAGCGGCTTGGTGCCGATTGGGGACGACGAGGTGGTGGCGGGCGATGCGCATGCGGAATTTGATGAGTTGAAGGAGGTGTACAGCAATTGGAGGGACGGAGGCGATACCGAAGGACTGATCGACTTCATCATGGATCCGGGGAACGACAGCTATGCGGTGCGCAACCGGCTCATGCTGGTGGCACCCAAAGTAGGCGAGGAAGCGTGGAAGGTCTGCTTCACCGAGCGCAACCCGGCGCTGAACCCCTGGCATTTCGCCCAAGCCCTGCTCGCCAACAGCCCGCTGGAACCCGGTGTGCTCGAGTTGCTCAAGCAATCGGACCTGCCCCCCTTCTACAAGGAACTGGTGGAGGACGGACAGAACGGCGGCACCAGCATGCACAGCATCTACAAGAGCGAGATCGCGCACTTCAACGGGGTGAAGAGCGGCGCCCTGCAGGCCATGGTGCGCAAGGCCCTGCGCAGCGGCGAAAGCAACACCCTGGCCATGGCCGCCCAAGCCTTGGCCGACTATCCCACCGCTGGCATGGCGAGCGAGGCGTTCGCGCTGCACCTGGCCACCGGCGATCTGCAGAGCGCCGGCGAGGCGGTGGATATTCAAGTGCAACTAGCTGGAGAGGACAAGGACCTTTGGCAGGTGTACGACCTCTGGTTATCGCTCTTGGAGGACGACAAGAAGCCTACTGACCTGGATGGTGCCGGAGTTGCGATCTTGCAAGGGATCGCTGGCAATGAAGGCATCGGTGCTGCACAGGCGGGTGCCTGGCTGGCCCTATTGGGAGAGCCGGTCACGGAAGTGGTACTGCTCCCCAACAGCACGAAGCGCCTGAAGCCGGATCAGACACGCAGTACTTCCACCGCACGCCCGATGCTGGCTGCCTACCCCAACCCGAGCAATGGACCTGTATACTTGACCTACACGGTTTTCGATGGAGTAACCCAGGCTGAGGTCTGGGTGCATGATGCCCAAGGCCGCGTGGTGAAGCAGCAGCGTGTTGGCAACGCCAGCGGAATTTTGGAACTCTCGCAAGTAGATCTCACCAGTGGCCTGCATGTGGCCAGTTTGCGCTTCGATGGCATCGTAGTAGGATCCGTCAAACTCAACTTGGTGCGTTGATAAAAGGGTCGAATAGAATCGCTGCGCTGCTGCTGCTTGGTCTTTGCCAAGCGGTGGCGGCGCAGCCGTTCAATCTCCGCCACGATCTGAACAGCTCGTACTCTACGGGTAGCACGGGATGGAGCGTGGAATTGAATGACGCTGGGGAGATCGTTGTAGTTGGCAATTCGGACTGGTCCGATAGTCTGTACTACAGTTCGGTCGTGAGTAGTTTGAGATTGAGTCCTCAGGGAGAGTTCATAAGCAGCGAACATTTCTGGGATCCACCGAAGGCCACCTATCCCGGCTGGAGCAACAGCACGGACAAGCGTGCGGATGGTGGGTTTGTCGTTGGCGGCAGTAACTTCAATATCGATAGCCTGGATAACTGGTTACAGCGACCAGTACTTTACTTCTTAAATGCCGCTGGCGGCTTTGAGCAGTTCATAGAGCTCGGGCCGGAGAACCAAGAGTGGATCGGCCGCCAAGCAAAGCAGACCCCGGACGGTGGCTATGTGATCTGCGGGGAGACCAGTTCGGTGGGCAACGCCCTGCAAGCCTTCGTGATCAAGACCGATGCACAGGGCAACGAGGAGTGGACGCGGACCTATGGCGGGCCGTGGAATGATTTCATCAATTCGGTCGATCACTACGGACCGACATACTACACGGGTGGCAACAGGCGAATAAGTTCCGGCAACGCGCAATTCTGGGTGCAGTGCCTGAACGATACGGGGGCGGTGGTTTGGGAGAAACTATGGGGTGGTTCGTTCCCTGAATCCACTGCGAACATTTCTGTTGCGCAGAACGGCGATGTGCTCGTGGCCGGAGGCTGGGCTTACAGCAACTTCGGCATGGCAAGGCGGTACCTGGCGCGCTTGGACCCATCAGATGGCTCCTTCATCTGGCAGCGCGAGTATGCACCGCAGGTAAGTGACTGTGCATTGCAGTCGGTGAAGGAAGTCCCTCTGAGCATGGACCTCATCTCGGTCGGGTCGATGTCGCAAGGTGGATATCATGGAACCTTGATTCGCACCACCAGCACCGGCGATAGCCTATGGATGCGGCATTACCAATACGCGGACAGCTTGGTGAGCAACGGCGCCGGAATTCTGCGCGATGTGGTGCCAACTCCTGATGGCGGCTTCGTTGCCGTAGGCTCGGCGATCCAAGTAGGTCCTTACACCCAGGATGTATGGGTGGTGAAGACCGACAGCATGGGCTGCCTCGAGCCCGGCTGCCACCTGATCATGGGCATGGTGAGCCAGATCACCAATTTACGCGATGCGCTGAGCGTGGCGCCCAACCCCGTTCAGGCGCAGGGGCAGGTGCAGGTGGCAGTTGATCTGCCAGCGGACTTTCAAATCGACGGTTCCTTGCGCCTCACGGTAACCGATGCCACCGGCCGCATGGTGCATGAGCTGCAGTTGCCCAGCCCCGCCGGACAACTGACAACTGACAACTGGCTCAACCTCCAACTCCCTACGGGCTTATACCACCTGCACCTGCACGACGCCACGCGCTGGATCAGCGGAGCGAAGCTGGTGGTGGAATAGCTTGGTGGCATGATGGATGGGAACACCCCAATGCGCAGGGTCTCCGAAGACGGAAGACCCTGCTGCGGTTTAAAAGCCCGCATCGTGGTGCGCGACCTATCGGGCCGCGCCGTCGCCACCCTGCCGATGAACGCCGGGCAGGGCCGCCAAACCTGGGATGCCAGCAGCGTGGCGCCCGGCACTTATCTGGTTGAGTACATCATCGATGGGCAATCGCTCCATACCGAGAAGCTGGTGATACAGCGTTAAGCGCCAGAACGAACAGAGACGCACCCGAGGCGACCCCTACCGCTGCGCGTGGATCCATCATCATCGTGAGGTCCTTGCCGCAGCGGTTCAGCTAGCGAGCGCTCCGGCTACCTTCGCCGCTCGTTCGAGAGCACATGGCGAAGAACTACATCGAGGAATTGCGCTGGCGCGGCCTGCTGCACGACAGCATGCCCGGCGCGGAGGAGCAACTGGCCAAGGGACCACAGCGCGGCTACATCGGCTTCGACCCCACCGCCGATAGCCTGCATGTGGGCAATATGGTGCAGATCATGATGCTCGTTCACTTCCAACGCTGCGGCAACACACCCATCGCATTGGTCGGTGGTGCCACGGGCATGGTGGGCGACCCCAGCGGCAAGAGCGCCGAGCGAAACCTGCTCGACGAGGATGCGCTGCGCCACAACCAGGCCTGCGTGCAGGCGCAGCTCGAGCGCTTCATCGACTTCACCGGCACGCATGCCGCGGAGCTCGTGAACAATTACGACTGGTTCAAGGACATGGGCTTCCTGCGCTTCATCCGCGAGGTGGGCAAGCACATCAGCGTGAACTACATGATGGCCAAGGACAGCGTGAAGAACCGCATGGAGACGGGCATCAGCTTCACGGAGTTCACCTACCAGCTGGTGCAGGGCTACGACTTCTACTGGCTGTGGAAGAACAAGGGCTGCAACTTCCAGATGGGCGGCAGCGACCAGTGGGGCAACATCACCACGGGCACCGAGCTGATCCGGCGCATGGGCGGTGAGGAGGCGGTGAGCAATCCCGCCTTCGCCATCACCACGCCGCTGCTCACCAAGGCCGATGGCAGCAAGTTCGGCAAGAGCGAGAGCGGCAACGTGTGGCTCGATGCGAAGCGCACCTCGCCCTACAAGTTCTACCAGTTCTGGCTCAACGTGGGCGATGAGGAGGCCGCGAAGTGCCTGCGCATCTTCACCACATGGGAGCGCGAGCAGGTGGAAGGGGTGCTGTCCGAGCACGCGAAAGCCCCGCATGCGCGCGCCGCGCAGAAGGCCCTGGCTGAGGAGATCACGCGACGCGTGCACGGCGATGCCGAGTTGAAGGGCGCGCAGCAAGCCAGTGAGATCCTCTTCGGGAACGCTAATGCCGAATCCTTCGCCCGATTGACGGATCAGCAATGGCTCGAGATCTTCGAGGGCGTGCCGCAGGCGGAGGTGGCCAAGGATGCGCTGAGCGGAACGAATATCCTTGAACTCCTCACCGACCGCACGGGCTTCCTGCCGAGCAAGGGCGAAGCCAAGCGCGCGTTGAAGGAAGCCAGCATCAGCGTGAACCGAGAGAAGGTCGATGAGCAATGGACGGCCAACTCGAATGGCCGCTTCCTGCTTCTCCAACGCGGGAAGAAGAACTACTTCCTCGTGAAAGTCGTGGGCTAAGCTTCCACCAGCAAGTTGCACCCGCGCACGTCGCTGTTGTCGAAGCGGCCCAGCACCTCGAAGGAGCCATCGGCGTGCACGCGTCCCAGGTCCTGCGTGCTGATAAAGGGGCAGCTCGCCACGTTGGCCAGGTCGATGACGTCGATGCCGCCGGTGCGGCCAGGACCGATGCGCGCGAGCGGGTCGTTCACGTCGCGCAGGCGCACCTGCATCCACGGCGGGCATCGGTAAAGCCCGTCGCCCGTGCTCCAGGCCTGCGAGAGCAATTCGGTCATGCCGTACTCGCTGTGGATGGCACGAACATGGAACGCGCTCATCAGGATGGCATGCAGCTCGTCACGCACGATTTCGGGTCTCCTCCCCTTCATGCCGCCCGTCTCCATGATGACGGTGTGCTCCAATGGCATCGGATGCTGTTCTGCCAGATCAAGCAACGCGAAGGTGACCCCGAGCAGCAGCGTCTTCCTGCCCTCGGTTTCGGATCGGCGGAGCACCGCGGCCAGTTCATCGTACTTGTAGAGGTAGGTGCCGCTATATGGATCCCCACTGGCGGCGATCAGCTTCTCGGCCATGTACACCAAGGAACTGTCGGAGCGTTCGAGGTACGCCGGAAGCAGGGCCAGGATCCGCCACTCCGAAGGCTCGCCGTACACCGCACGGAAGGAGGTGAAGAAGGACCGCTCGTAGTGTTCCGGCCAAGGGAGATGGTGCGTGCTCGTGGCGGCTCCCGTGGTGCCGCTGCTGGTGAAGGAGATCGCCGGGTGGAGTGCGTCAAGCAATATGCGTTGCGAGCGGAAGAGCGTGATGGGCAGGCAGGGTATCGCCTCCACCGTGCGAATCGCGTCGGCATCCACGCCCAGCGCTTCGATGAAAGCCCGATAGACCGGGTTACGCGCGGCATGCAAACGGAATACCTCCAGCGCCAGCGCGATGAATGCATCGCTCCCCTGCACGCCGAACACCCGTTCGCGCAGCTCGGTCAGGTCGGGCAAGGGCTTCGGGGCTGTCATATCTTTGAGACCATGCATCAGCGCGGCATCCGGTGGATAAAAGTAGGCGGGCTCTTCGGGGTTCTTCTGGCGAGCCTCGGCTGCCTGAAGCGCGAGGAGTTCCCTGCGGAACCGAGCATCGCGTATAAGTCCTTCACGCAATACGGCGATTCGGCGTCGCTGGTGATCTCCTTCACCGATGGCGATGGCGACATCGGGCTGGACGAATCGGACAACCAGCCGCCCTTCGATGTGGGCTCCGATTACTACTACAACCTGTTCTGCGATTACGAGGAGCTGCGCGATGGCGTATGGACGCCCGTGAGCCTCGCCCTGCCCCTGCGCTACCGCGTGCCGCGCATCACCCCCACCGGGCAGAACAAGACCTTGGAAGGCGAGATCGCCGTGGCGCTGGCCTGGCCCGTGATCCCCGACGCGGAGGTGGACACGGTGCGCTTCCAATTGCGCCTGCTCGACCGCGCGCTGCGCTCCAGCGCCCAAGTGGCCACCGAGCCGATCATCGAGCAGCCCTGATCACATCTCCCCGGCGAGCGCCTCGCTCACGTTGATCAGGTGGTCGCCCACCTTCTCGCAGCTGCTGAAGAGGTCGTTGTACACCAGCCCGCTGCGGATGTTGTAGTCGCCCTGCTCGATGCTGCGGTAGTGCTGCACGCGCAGCTGGTCGCGCATGGCGTTGATGCGCTGCTCCACCTCCACGGCGGCATCGAGCTTCACCTGCTCCTGGTCCACATCGAGGTTGGCGTGCATCACATCGAAGGCCTGATCGAGCACCTC
Source organism: Flavobacteriales bacterium (assembly GCA_020635725.1). Taxonomy (GTDB): domain Bacteria; phylum Bacteroidota; class Bacteroidia; order Flavobacteriales_F; family PHOS-HE28; genus PHOS-HE28. The sequence continues at coordinate 92,955 of JACJZF010000003.1, read as the reverse complement.
CAGCATGCTCAGCAGGTTCTGCCGCTGCTCGGGCGTGAACCATAGGCGGTCATCGAGCTTGCGCTCCATGGCCTTGCTCATCTGGAAGAAGATGTCGCCCACGCGCTCCAGGTCGCCTACGATGCTGAGCATGCCGCGGATGCGTGTGCTCACCTCCTCGTTGCGCGCCTCGGTGCTGGTCTTGGTGAGGTAGCGGCCCACTTCCACCTCGATGCGGTCGGTGATCTGCTCATAGCGCGCCATGCGCTGCATGAGCTGGTCGCGCGCGGTGGCTTCCTTGGCCAGCAGCAGGTCGCGCGTCATCCGCAGCATGTCGTGCGTCACCTTCCCGAAGCGGGCGATCTCGCGCCGGGCCTCGATCAGTGACACCTCGGGCGACAGCGGGATATCGGCATCAAGGTACTCGAGGCGGTACTCCTCGTCCACTTGGTTGCGCGCCGGTACCATCCACGTGACGATGCGCTCGAGCGTGGGGATGAAGCTGACCAGCAGCAGCGTGTTGAGCACGTTGAAGGAGATGTGCAGCGCGGTGAGCGCCCACTTGATCATGCTGGGATCGGTGTAGGGCGATCCGCCGAAGGCCGTGCGCACGTAGGCATCAATCACGTGCAGGTAGGGCTTGAAGACGAGCAGCGCCCAGGCCACGCCGATGACGTTGAAGACGAGGTGCGCACGGGCGGCGCGCTTGGCCCATGCGCTGGTGACGAGCGCGGCGATGTTGGCCGTGACCGTGGTGCCGATGTTCTCCCCGAGGACCAGCGCGGCGGCCATCTCGTAGCCGATGGTGCCCTGCTCGCAGAGCACCAGGGTGAGCGCCACCGATGCGCTGGAGGATTGGATGATGGCCGTGAGCGCCGTGCCGATGAACACGAAGAGCAGCACCGAGGGAAGGCCGCCGGTGCTCAGGTCGCGCAGGAAGGCCAGGGCCTCGGGTGAGGGCACCGGCACCGCGTGCTTCATGAACTCGATGCCCAGGAAGAGCAGCGCCGTGCCGATGAGCAGCTCCGCGAAGGCCTTGGTGCCCGAGGTGCGCACGAAGAGCAAGGGGAAGGCGATGCCGATGATGGGCACCGCGAGCTTGGTGATGCTGAAGTCGGCGAAGACCGCCCAGCTCACCAGCAGCGCCTTCACCGTGGTGCCGATGTTGGCGCCCATGATCACGCTGATGGCCTGCCGCACGCGCAGCAGACCGGCGTTCACGAAGCCCACCACCATCACCGTGCTGGCGCTGCTGCTCTGGATCACCACCGTGCTCACGAAGCCGGTGAGCACGCCCCGCAGCCGGCTGGCGGTCATCGAGCGGAGCACCACGCGCATGCGCCGGCCCGCCACTTTCTGCAGGCCCTCGCTCATCACCTTCATGCCATAGATGAACAGGCCGAGCGAACCGGCAAGGGTGAGGATCTCGATCAGGCCGAAGGACATGGTACCGGGCAAAAGGCGCCGAATGTACCCGCGACGTGTTTATCCAACGTTAAGCCGCCGGTCGCAATCCCTTGACTGGAGCGGATTTCCTGATGAGGCCCGGCTATCTTTGGCCGCTGATGGCCCAGCTCGGCACACGTCAGGTCGCCCTCCTCTCCGCCTTGGTGGTGGCCGTGCTCGGCGGACTGCTCGCCGGCGCCGCCATCGATCTGAAGGACACCGCCATCGCGCCGTGGTGGCCGCTGCTCTGCGCCCTGCTCATCCTGGGCCTGGCCTACGCCGCCTTCTCCATCGCCATCGAGCGCTTCGTGCACGGGCGCATCAAGAGCCTGTACCGCGCCGTGCACGACCTGCGCCGCGGGAAAAGCGCCGCGGTGAGCAAGGCACCTGTGGGCGACGAGCTCACGCGCGTGAACGCCGAAGTGGCCGAATGGGCCAGCCAGCGCCGCACCGAGATCAAGGAGCTCGAGGAGCGCGAGCGCTACCGGCGGGAGTTCATCGGCAACCTGGCCCACGAGCTGAAAACGCCCATCTTCAACATCCAAGGCTACATCCTCACGCTGCTCGAGGGCGGCCTGGAGGACGAGAAGGTGAACCGCGACTTCCTCAATCGCGCCAGCAACGGCGTGGACCGCCTGATGAAGATCGTGGAGGATCTGGACATGATCACCAAGCTCGAGAGCGGGGTGATGGAACTGCGCATGACCAACCTCGACCTGCACGCGCTGGTGAAGGAGACCTTGGACACCCTGGAGATGAACGCGCGGGACAAGGGCGTGCGCCTGCGCAACGATGTGCCAGCCGGAACGGAGGTGATGGCCGATCGCAACCGCATGACGCAGGTGTTCACGAACCTGATCAACAACGCGATAAACTACGGCAAGCCGGGTGGGACCTGCGCGGTATCGAGCTACGGGCTCGGCGACCAGGTGGTGGTGGAGGTGAGCGACGATGGCATCGGCATCAGCGGCGAGCACCTGCCCCGGCTCTTCGAGCGTTTCTACCGCGTGGGCAAGAGCAGGGCACGCAACGAGGGCGGCTCCGGCCTCGGGCTGGCCATCGTGAAGCACATCGTGGAAGCCCACGGGCAGACCATCGCCGTGAAGAGCGAAGAGGGACAGGGAACCACCTTCGTGCTCACTCTCCAGCGCGGCGAGTGATCAGCGGCCTGCGCCGCGCGCCGCATCCTCGTAGAGCTGCACCTCGCTCTCGTTGTTCACGCTGATCCGCGGGATATCGTCGAACACGGTGATCTTGCCGGTGACGCAGACCTGCTTGTTCAGCAACCAGGTCTCCGGGTCGTAGCTGAAGTTGGGGCCGTTGTACTCCCAGATGGTGGCGTAGAAATCCTGGTGCGGGTGCATCCGGTCGAAGTTGAGGTAGATGGCCTTCGCCTTGGCCGTCTTGCGGGTGCTCACCACGGTGCCGCACACGGTCACTTCCTTGCCGATGTGGTACTTGGCCTGCACGGTGTTGAAGAGCCCCTTCGGCAGCGGTGCCTTGAGCGGCTCGGTCTCGCCGAAGAAGGGATCCCCCTCGGCGTACCAGTCCTTCGGCTCGCGCATGGCCTCGATCCGGCTCTCGACGGCATCGTCCAGCGCGGGGAAGAAGTCGATGCCGGTGAGCCGTTCCACGCTATCCACCGGCACGGCGTAGCTGACCACGGGGTACTCTTGCGCCGCGTTGCGCATGACGAAGGCGATGGCCTTGGGCTGATCCCCATCGAGGTCGGCGATGACCTTGTAGAAGAGCTCCGGGATGCTGACCTCGTTCGCGTGACCGGGGTTCTGCATCGCGGGCAGGCCGTCGCGCAGCACGGGGCCGGTCACCACAAAGACGCGCCGCTTGCTGAAGTTCACGTAACGCCGCTCCCAATCCTCCAGGTCGGCCCAGGCCTTGCGGTTGAGATCGGGCACCTGCGGGCTGATGTTGCTATAGAGGTAGGTGGCCTTTAGCGCGTCGATGTTCCAGCGCATGTCGGCGCTCGGCACCAGGTGGCCCCGGTCGTAGCCGCTGTTCCAGTAGTCGGCGGTGACGGCGGTGCCGGACTTCACCAAGGGGTCGGGCATGAAGCTGTCGATGCGCGCGAGGTTGCCGGTGATGAGATCCGGCGTGGCGATGTGCGCCACCCATTTCGGCTGCTCGTGCTTCTCGCTGTAAACGAGCAGATGGCCCGGATGCGTGATCACCTCTTCGCCGTCGAGCACCTTGGGCAGCCCCATCGCGCGCAGGTCGCGGCGGATGATGGCCAGCTTCACCGAATCCAACCGGCCACGCATCGCCTCCTGCTCCGAGAGCATCCGTCGCTGCTGCTGCTCCATGTTCCGCAGCACGCCGTCGAGGTCGTACTGCCCATGGATATCGAGCGAGAGCAAGGACGTGGCGCAGAGCGCGAGGACATGAAGTCGCATGGCAGGCAAGGTAGCGCGGCTTCAGCCGATGAGCGCGGCCAGCCCTTGCAAGGCCCGTTCCAAGGATGCGCCCGCTGCCGGAGGCCTGGCCGCACCGGTCGCCGATGACCTCAAAGCCGCACGGATATCGATCCGGCCCTGCTCCTGCACCAGGAACCGGCCCGTGCGACGGTGCAGCTCACCCAGGTACTCCTGCTCCTGCTGCCCGGGCGTGGGGATGATGAGCGCGCTCCGACCAAGGGCCGCGAGATCCATCAAGGTGGTGTAGCCGCTCCGCGAGACGATGAGCTTCGCGCCGCGCATGGCACCGGTCAACTCCTGGCCATTCAAGTGCGAAACCACATGCACGCTCCCGATCCGCTCATCGCGATGGCGGTCAGGCTGGCCCAGCACGAGCAGATGATCGCCCGGCAGCTCGCGCAATTGCTCGATCAACCGCTCCTGCAGCAAGGTGCGCTGCGGCTCGGGTCCACTGATCACGGCCACCACATCACGCTTGACCGGCACTGCGCCCCTCGGCGACATGCGGCTGACCGTGCCGATGTAACGCGCGTTCGATGGAAGCGCGGCGCCATGTGAGAGCTCGCCCGCCAGGCCCGGCGCCACGGCCTCATCCATCACCCAGCATTGATCGAAGCGCGCGACGTGGCGGAGATTCAATTTGCGGAGCGCGCGCTGCGCGAAGGGCGTGAAGGGGAAGACCTGGTGCGTGATGAGCACGCTGGGCAGCTCGGGGCTGCGGATGCCGAAACGCTGATCGCTGATCACCGCATCGAGGCGAAGGGCGGGTCGCAGGCGGTCGAACAGGGCGCGCTCCGCCTGCACGCTGCGCACCATGGCCGGGAGCTGGCGCGCCATGCTCCAGAGCTGGCTGCTGCTCGCGGAATAGCGCACATCGACACCCGGGATGCGGACATGATCCAGCTGTGGGAACTCCTTCCGCAGCAGCGCCAGAGGCCCTCTGTCCGCCCCCAGCACCGGCACCGCGCCCTGCTCGAGCAAGGCCGTGATGATGGGCACGCAGCGCGCCGCATGGCCGAGCCCCCAATCGAGCGGCGCCACCAGGATGCGCTTGCCGGCCAGCATGCGGCGAAGGTGGTGACGGAAGGGTGACGCCTACGTTAAGCCGCTACTTTCGCCGGCCTTTTAACCGTTGCACGAACGCAGCGAGCACAGGGAAACAGCCCGCTCCATGGGAAAGAACAAGCTGGCGCGCTTCGCCGAGAACCTCACCTTCAAGCACGTGGTGCAGCCTGGCTTCGAGGAGCTCGTGCAGGGCCGTTTCCCGCTGAAGGGCCGTTGGAACGCCGAGCTCTTCGGACGCGAGGCGCCGCTGGTGCTGGAGCTGGGCTGCGGCCGTGGCGAATACACGCTGGGGCTCGCCGCGCTGCATCCGGAGCGCAACTTCATCGGGGTCGATATCAAGGGCGCACGCATCTGGCGCGGCGCGCGCAACGCCGTGGAACAAGGCCTCACCAACGTGGCCTTCCTGCGCACGCATGTCGACCACCTGCTCCAGTGCTTCGGGCAGCACGAGGCGGACGAGATCTGGCTCACCTTCTCCGACCCGCAGATCGGCAAGGCCCGCAAGCGGCTAACCAGCCCGCTCTTCCTTGCCCGTTACAAGGAGGTGCTCAAGCCCGGCGGCCTCATCCACCTGAAGACCGACAGCCCGCTGCTCTACGAGTACACCCTGGAGCAGATCGCGGAGCACCGCCTGCCATTGCACGAGCATAGCGCGAACGTTTACACCGATCTCGTGAACCGCGTTTCGCCCGATGAACAGGCCGTGCTGAACATCCGCACCTACTACGAGCAGATGTGGCTGACCGAAGGACGCACGATCCATTACGCGCGCTTCGGCATATCATGACCCGGCACCCGACCGGTTCGTTGCGGCCAACCTGAGGGTATGGAAGCCCTCCGATCCGCGATGGCCTCAAGTACCGCGTGCGGTGGGGGTCCACGGCCAGCGCGGCCCGGCCCGAGCCGATAGTGCGAAGGCTGGCGTGGCGAGGGCCAAGGGCTTTGGTGAGCCTGCCCCGGGCTAGACCCGGGGTGGTTGATCTTTGGCTCCACCTTTCCATCAAGGGAAAGGTGGAATCTTGATGTTTCCCTTGATCCAGATGTCCTTGACCACGAACCAGCTTGCGCCTACCGCTACCTTCGACTCATGGCCAAGAAGCAGGTGCGCGACGATGCGGTGCAGGAGCGCGACTTCTTCGCTGATGTGATGGCCGTGGTGCGGCAGATCCCGCGCGGACGCGTGACGAGCTACGGCGCCATAGCCAAGTACCTCGGCGCGGCGCGATCGGCCCGGATCGTAGGCTATTGCATGAACAACAGCCACACCGTTCGACCGGCCGTGCCCGCGCACCGGGTGGTGAACAGCGCGGGCATCCTCAGCGGCAAGCACCACTTCGGGCCTGACGACCGTATGCGGAAGCTGCTGGAGAAGGAGGGCATACGCGTGAAGGACGATCAGGTGATCGACTTCGCCGCGCGCTTCTGGGACCCGCTGGCCGAGCTGGCGCTCTGAGCCGTGCGCCCTACTTCTTGAAGAGGCCGCCCAGCAAGCCCTTGGCCTTCTCGGCGATATCGCCGCCCACCAGCCCTTGCAGGTTGGACGCATTTCCGCCCACCTTGTCGCTGAGCAATTTCGTGAGCACGGGCAGCACCAGGTCCACCACGCTGCCGGCCTGCTGGCCATTGAGGCCCACCTGACCGGTGAGCTTCTGGCTGAACACCTGGCCCACCTGCTTGAGGATGCCGTCGGCAGCGCCGCTGTTCTTGGCGCCGCTGAACAGATTGAGCACATCGTCCATGCCGAAGCCGTCGGCACCGCCGACCACCTGCTTCACGCTGTCGGCCGCGGCGGAGATGGAACCGTCGGCCTGCTGCTGATTGAGGCCGATTTTGCTGATGAGCTCCGGACCTACCTGGCCCTTGAGCTGCTGGATGATCTGATCGAGCATGCGTTTCCGGTTTGGACGCAAGCTAGCGCCCCCGGTCACATCGCCTGCTCAGAGCGTCTCGCTGATGGCCTCGGTATCCGCCGGGCGAACACCGGCAGGCAGGTGCGAATCTCCGGTGACAGCGTACCGGAGCAAGCCATAGAGACCGAGCATGAGCACCAGCGGGATGATCACACGGCGCATGAAGCGGTCGGCCAGATTCGGTTTGTTGTTCATGGATTCGTTCTTGATGGATGCTCAGAGCATGCAATCGTACGCTTCTGGGCTGAAAAAGTTATGACAACCGCACTCATTCCCCACGCTTGATATCGACCGTGCCGTGTTCCGAAAACGACGAACGGGCCTCGGCTTGCGCCTCGACCCGTCCGTCCCCCTTTGGTCCCCTAACCCCGGACCAGAATGATCCCGTGCGGCAACGGCCGCGCGGCTATTTGCTCAGCACCTTGAACTCGGTGCGGCGGTTGCGCTGGTGCTGCTCGTCGGAGCATTTCTCGCAGGCGCACGACTCGCTCGGCTTGCTCTCGCCGTAGCCCTTGCTCTTGAGCCGATCCGAGGCGATGCCCTTGCTGATGAGGTAATCCACCGCGCTCTTGGCCCGCTTCTGCGAGAGGCTGAGGTTGTAGGCATCCTTGCCTCGGCAATCGGTGTGGCTGCTGAGCTCGATGGCCACCGTGGGGTTGTCCACGAGGGTCTGCACCAGCTTATCCAGCTCGATGGCGGCATCGGGCCTGATGTTCGCCTTGTTGTAGTCGTAGAAGATGTTCTCCAGGCGCACCACCTGATCGACCTTCAGCGGGAAGAGGCGGAAATCGGTGCGGATGACAGGCGAAGTGGCGCCCTTGGTGCTGATGCGCGCGCTCTGCTTGAAGTAGCCTTCCTTCTCCACGCGCAGGCGGTAGTCGCTCTCCTTGAGCAGCGGGAACTTGTATTGGCCGGTGGCATCGGTGACGACCATGCCCACCTCATCGCCCAGCGCATCGAGCAGGTACACGGAGGCCCCGGCGAGCGGTTGATTGGTCTCGCCATCATACACAGTGCCTTCCGCGAGGTAGTCGTACTTCTCCATCTCCACCACGATGTCGTCGAGCGGATCATCGTTGGTGGCGATGGCCAGCTCGGTCTGGTTATACCCGCTGGCATTGGCCACCAGCAAGTAGTGCTCATGGTACTCGGCCTCCGCGCGGAACTTCCCGTCTGGGAGCATGTCCACCTTGGAGCGCTTCACGAACTGGCCGTCGGCATCCTTCAGCAGGATGGTGGCGCCCTCGATGGGCTCGCGCGTGGCCTTGTCGATGACACGGCCCGCGAGGTAGATCATCTGGGGCCGGATCGTGCATCCGTAGATGTCGTCGCTGCCCTGGCCGCCCGGTCGGTCGCTGGCGAAGAAGCCGGTGCTGTCGTTGATGAGCACGAGGCCGTGGTCATTGTAGCGCGTGTTCATGGGGTAGCCCAGGTTGAACACGTTGCCCGGCCCGTTGCTGCCGATGCGGGTGTAGAAGATGTCGAGGCCGCCCAGGCCGGGGTGCCCCGTGCTCGCGAAGTAGAGCGTGCCGTTGGCCGCCATGTAGGGGTGCATCTCGTCGCCGGGCGTATTCACCTTGGGCCCCATGTTCTGCGGCGCGCCCCATTGGTTGCCGAGGTTGTCGCAGAACCAGATGTCCACGCCGCCGAGGCCGCCGGGGCGATCGCTGGCGAAATAGAGCCGGCGCCCGTCGGGGCTCACGCGCGGATGGCCGGTGTTGCTGTCCACGTCGTTATGGTCGAATGGGATGATGTTGCCCCACTCGGGGTTGCCGAACTCGCCGGTGACCACATCGGTGAAGTAGATGCCGAGGTTGAGGAAGCCGCGCTCGCTGCGGTTCACCTCGCCGTAGAAGTAGTTGTTGCGCGTGAAGTACATGCGCTTGGCGAGCGAGTCGTAGGCCACCACGCCATCGTGGTAGCGGCTGTTCACGTCGTTGCGCATCACCACGGGCTCCTCGGCGCCCTCGCCTTTGAGCAGCGCGCTGTACAGGTTGAGGAAGGGCTGGTCGTCCCACGGATAGATGCGATGGCCTCCGGCGCCCTCGCCGCGCGCGCTGCTGAAGAGCAGGAGCTCATCCATGACGCTGATGCCGAGATCGGCCTCGGGGCTGTTGATCGCCAGCTTGCGCACCGTGGCGCTGGCGCTATCGACCTGGAGGCGGTAGAAGAGATTCGTGGACTTCAGGTAGCCCTGGGCGCGCGGATCCTCAGGCCGCTCCTTGGCATAGAGCGCGTATTGATCGAGGGCCTCGCTGTACTTGCCGGTGGCGCGCAGCTGGTCGGCGAAGTTGAGGATGTCCTCGGGCGTGCGGCCCTCGGCCACCATGAGCCGGCGGTAGGCGCCTTCGGCCGCGGGGGCATCGCCGAGCTTGCGGTACGCGAGGGCGAGGCGGCGCAGGTTGGCGGCATCGTTCTTCCCCTTGGCATCGAGGTCCTCGTAGATGGCCACCACCTTGCCGTAGTCGAACACCTCGGAATAGCGATCGGCCATGCGCTGCTGCAGCTTCTGCGCGTGCAGCGCCGGTAGGGCCACCAGGGCCAGTGCCAGCAGGGCGAGCCGGGTATGCGTGCGTAGCATCATGATCAGAAGTAGCGGGGTGAGCGGATGCCTTTGAGCTTCTTGCCGAACTCGTAGCCGAGCATGATCTCGTGGCTGCCGCCGTTGTAGTTGCGCAGCGGCGAGAGGGTGAGGTCGTAGGCGTACCCGGCGGTGAAATCGTCGGTGATGTGGTATTGCGCCATGAGGCCCACGGCATCCTGGTGGCGGTACATGGCGCCGAGCCAGAACTTCTCGTAGAAGAGCACGTTGGCGCTGATGTCGAAGCTGAGCGGCGCTCCCTGCACGGCCTTGAGCAGGAAGGTGGGTTTGAACTTGTGGTAGAGTCCCAGGTCGAAGACGTAGCCGCCGGTGAGGAAGTAGTGCGCGCGCTGGCCGGGCGAGGAGACGAAGGCGAGCGAATCGGTCTGGAAGAACTCGGTGCGCAGCAGTTTGGGCGTGCTGATGCCGAGGTAGTGGCGGTCGCTGTACCACATCATGCCGAAGCCGAACTGCGGATCGATCTTGGAGTTGACGTTCTGCTGGAAGACCTGGTCGCCGGCGGTCTGCGGGTTGAGCTCGGCGAACTTCCCTTGGAAGAGGTTCATGCCGCCCTTGAGGCCGAAGGCGAGCTTGCTCTCCCCGAGGAAGATGCGGTAGGCCGCATCGACCATGAAGGTGTACTGCGTGATGGGGCCGTGGGCATCGCGCATGATGGTGCCGCCCAGCGCGAAGCTCTCATGCCACACGGGGCTGTGGATGGTGAGCGTCTGCGTGGTGGGCGCGCCATCGAAGCCCACCCATTGGTGGCGGCTCAGGGCCTTCAGGCTGATGCGATCGCTGCTTCCCGCATAGGCCGGGTTCAGCGCCAGCAGGTTGAACATGTACTGGCTGAACTGCGGATCCTGTTGGGCGAGCAGCACGGTGCCGAGGAGCATCCCCAGCGCGCTGCCGATCCATCGCTTGGCCTGTTTCATCATCATCGGGATATCAGTTGTGGCGCACATGTGGCGCGCTTAGCGGCGCAGGTAGATGTAACCGGTGTAGGGATCGCTTCCGTTGCCCAGGTCGAGCACGTAGTAGTAGGTGCTCTCCGGCAGCCCTTCCTTGAAGGCCGACCCGAACTGGCTGGTGCCATCCCACTGGTTGGTGTAAGGCGAGGCCTCGTACACCTTGTTGCCCCAGCGGTTGTACACCGTGAAGTCGTTGTTCGGGTAGCTCTCGATGTTGGTGATCACGAAGAGGTCGTTCACTCCATCGCCGTTGGGCGAGAACGCATCGGGGATGGTGATGGTGAGGCAATCCTTGATGGCGATGATCGCCGTATCGGCCGATGCCGGGCAGGGACCATTGGTCACCGTCCACACGAAGGCGAAGTAGGTCTGCGGCAATTGCAGCAGCTGCAGGCCGGTGACCGACGATTGCGGATCGCCCAAGGCGGACACGATCGCGTTGCCGCCCGAGGGGTTCAGCACGCTCCAGGTGCCTGTCGCGGTACTGGTCTGAACCGGTACGGCAGCCAGGTTGGCGCTGGTGGCATCCTGGCAATAGACCTGATCCACGCCTGCATCGGCGGCGGGCTCGGAGCTATCGAAGACCGAGAGCACGACCTGATCGCTGGTGGTGCCGCATTCGCCGTTGTCCACCGTCCACTCGAACACATTCGCGCCGAAGCCCAGGCCGGTGATCACCGTGAAGGGATCATCCGGCTGCGCGATGGTGCCCTGACCGCTCACGAGCGTCCAGGTGCCGGTGGCCGGTGCGGGCGCGCTGCTCGCCAACATGGTCACCTGCGTGTTCACCGGCGAGCAGAAGTCCTGATCCGGTCCCGCGGCAGCCGCAGGCGCTTCACCATCGAAGATGCTCAGCGTGACCTCATCGGTGGTGATGCCGCACGCGCCGTTGTCGATCACCCACTGCAAGGTGACGGTTCCCACGCTGAGGCCGCTGATGGTGGCGTTCGGGTCGTTCGGATCACTGAGCGTGGCGGTGCCGTTCACGAACACCCAGGTGCCCACGGCAGGCGCGTTCGCCGCATTGCCTCCGAGCGTAGTGCTGGTGGTAGGCGTGCACAGTTCCTTATCCGGCCCGGCATCCGCGGCGGCTTGCGTGGCATCGAACACCGTGATGGTCATCTGGTCGCTGCTGCTTCCGCAGGGGCCGTTGTCGATGGTCCACGCGAGGATGTTCACGCCGATGCCCAATCCGCTCACCTGAGCCGTGGGGCTGGTCTCATCATCGAAGGTTCCGGAGCCGCTCACCACCACCCAGCTGCCCGTGGCGGGGAAGGTGGGCGCGTTGCCTGCGAGGGTGGCGCTGGTGGTCGGCGTGCAGAGCTCGATATCGCTGCCTGCTGACGCGCCCTCGCTGTTGCCGTCGTAGATGAACACGCTGATGGTATCGCTGGTGGTGCCGCAGGGGCCGTTGTCGATGGTCCAGAGGAAATCATGCTGGCCCACGCCCAGGTCGAAGACCGCGGTGTTCGGGTCATTCGCGTTGGCGATGGTGCCGGTGCCGCTCAGCGAGGTCCAGGTGCCCACGGCCGGGAATACCGCATCGTTCGCCACGAGCACGGCGCTGTTGGTGGGCGTGCACCAGCTGATGTCCGCACCGGCCTGCGCGGGTGGTGCTTCCGTATTGAAGATGTCCACCTGCACGGTGTCGCGGCTCGGCGGACCGAAGCCGCACATGCCGTTGTAGATCTCCCACACGAACTGGTAGGAGCCCACGCTCAGGCCGCTGATGACCGAGGCGGGATCGTTCGGTGATTCGATCGTGGCCGGCGCGCCGAGCACCTGCGACCACGTGCCCACACCGGGAACCTCGGGGGTGTTGCCCGCCATGGTCACTTGATCCATGGGCGAGCACCACTCTTGATCAGCACCAGCATCGGCGAGCGGCGCGTTCGGGTTGTACACGCGTACCTCCACGGTATCGGTGAGGATGCCGTTGTTGGGGCAGGGATCCCATTCGAGGGTCCATACGAGCACGGCCGTGCCCTGCACCAAGTCGGTGATCTCGGTGAGCGGGTCGCTCGGGTCGGCGATGGTGGCCTGCCCGCTGATCAATGTCCACGTGCCTTCGGCAGGTTGCGGGGGCTGCACGCCTTGCAGGAACACGCTGGTGAGGGGCAGGCAGGTCTCGATATCCGGACCGGCGTTCGCGGCGGCGGTGGTATCGTCGTACAGGATGATGGTCACATCATCGATGCTGCTTCCGCATGGCCCGTTGTACACGCTCCACTGGTAGGTATTGATGCCGATATCGATGTTCTCGATCAGCGTGAGCGGGTCGTTGTAGTTCACCGGTGTGCCCGCTCCGGCGAGCACGCTCCAAGTGCCCAGCGCGGGGAAGATCAACGAGCTGCCCGCCATGAACACGCTGTCCTGCGGCACGCAGAGCTCCTGATCCATGCCAGCGTTGGCCGGAGGATTGTTCGGGTCGTAGATGAAGATGCTCACGCTGTCCTCGGTGGTCACGCACACCCCGCTGCTGACTGTCCAGAGGAAGATGTTCTCGCCAACGGCCAGGTTGGAGACCGTGGTGGTGGGCGACGCCGGATCATCGATGGTGCCCTGTCCGCCAGCGAGCGTCCAGGTGCCGATGGCCGCTCCCACCGGGGTGTTGCCGCTGATGGTGGCGGTGCTCGTGGGGGCGCAGAACTCCTGGTCAGGACCCGCGTCGGCCGGTGGCGCCTGCGCGTCAAAGAGCGTGACGGTCACCTGATCGCTGGTGAGGCCATTGGCGCAGGAACCGTTGTACACCTCCCATTGGAAGATGTTGTTGCCGAGGCCCAGGCCGGTGATCGCGGTCTGCGGGTCGCTAGCGTCGGCAATGACGCCCTGCCCGCTGATCAGTGTCCAGGTACCAACGGCGGGGAAGATCACCGCGCTGCCATCCATCACGGTGCTATCCACGGGCGTGCACACCTGCTGGTCTCCGCCTGCGAAGGCATCGAGGTTGTTCTCATCGTACACGCGAATGGTGACGATATCGCTGGTGAGGCTCGGGTCGCACGGGCCGTTGAACACCTCCCATTGGAAGATGTGCTCACCCACCTCAAGACCGGTCACCGCGCTCGCCGGATCGCTCGGATCGATGATCGTCCCAGTGCTGCTCACCACGGTCCATGTGCCGGTGGCGGGCGCGATGATCGCGCTGCCCTGCAGGTTGGTGGCCGCCGTGGTGCCCGTGGGCGTGCACAGCTCCTGGTCCGGGCCCGCTTCGGCCTCGGGGTTGTTCTCATCGTAGAGCGTGATCACCAGCTGGTCGCTCGTGAGCCCATTGGGGCAGGCGCCGTTGTCCACCGTCCATTCGCACACGTTCACGCCCACGCCCAGGTTGGTGATGGTGGTGTTCGGGTCGTTCGGATCGGTGAATGCGCCGGAGCCCTGCACCAGGGTCCACGTGCCGATCGCGGGGAAGGTCACGGCGCTCGCGCTCAGCTGCGCGGTGGTGCCATCGCTGGTGCACAGGTTCTGATCGGCGCCCGCATTGGCGCTCGGATTCGCCTCATCGAACACCTGCACGCTCACCTGATCCGTGGTGATGCCCGTGGCGCAGGGACCATTGTCCACCAGCCACTGGAAGATGCTCTCCCCGATCTCCAGGTCGAAGACCGTGGTGTTGGGGTCATTGGGGTTGGCGATGGTGCCCGTTCCGCTCACCAGGGTCCACGTGCCCACGGCGGGGAAGGTGACCGCGCTGCCTTGCAGGTTGGTGCTGGTGACATTCGGCGTGCACAGCTCCTGATCGGCGCCCGCATCGGCCACGGGATTCTCATCCAGGAACACGAAGATGCTCACCTGGTCCGTGGTGCCGCTGGTGGCGCAGGGGCCATTGCTCACGGTCCATTGGAAGATGTTCTCTCCCACGGCGAGGTTGCTCACCGCGGTGGCCGGATCATTGGGATCGGCGATGTCGCCTTGGCCGCTCACGAGGGTCCAGGTGCCGAAGGCCGGCACAGTGGGCGTGTTGCCCGCGAGGTTGGTGCTCGTCTGTGGCGTGCATAGCGCCTGGTCAGGTCCTGCATTCGCGCCGGCGCTGTTCAGGTCGAAGAGGTTGATGGTCACCTCATCCTGCGTGAGTCCATTGGCGCACGGGCCATTGCTCACGGTCCAGCGGAACACGTTGATGCCCACGCCGAGGTCCGTGACCGTGGTGCTAGCCGCCTGTGGATCGGTAATGGTGCCTTGACCGCTGATCAGCGTCCACTCCCCGCTGGCCGGGAAGATGGGCGTGTTGCCCACGAGCGTGGTGCTGGTGTTCGGCGTGCACAGATCCTGATCCGGTCCCGCATCGGCATCGGCGTTCTGGTCATCGAAAACGAAGATGCTCACGCGATCGACCGTGGGCGCGTCACAAGGACCATTGAAGACCGTCCATTCGAAGATGTTCTCCCCCACCGTGAGGTTGGTGATACCCGTGGTCGGCGAAGCGGAATCGCTGATATCGCCTTGGCCGCTCACCAGGGTCCACAGGCCGGTCGCCGGGAAGATGAGGTCGCTGCCTGCCATGGTGGTGCCCGTGTTCGGCGTGCACAGCTCCTGGTCGGGGCCTGCATCGGCCACGGGGTTGTTCGCATCGTACACGCGCACGCGCACCTCATCCTGCGTGGCGCCGCATGGTCCGTTGAAGATGTTCCACTGGAACACGTGCTCGCCAACAGGCAGGGCGGTCACCGTGGTGCTGGGGTCGCTCGGATCGGTGATGGTGCCGAACCCGCTGGTCTGGAACCAGAAGCCTTCCGCAGGGAAACCGGGCGTGTTGGCCGCCAAGGTCACCTGACTCTCAGGCGTGCAGATCTCGATGTCCTCGCCGGCATCGGCCGCGGCCTGCTGGTCATCGAACACGAAGATGCTGACCACATCCACGGTGATGGGATTGGCGCAGGGGCCATTGCTCACCCTCCACTGGAAGATGTTCTCCCCGACGCTCAAGCCGGTGACGAAGCTGTTGGGGTTGCTCGGGTTCGTGGGGATGCCGGTTCCTGCCACCAGCGTCCATTCACCAGTCGCGGGGCTGATCACGTTGCTGCCCTGCAAGGTGGTGGTGGTAGCAGGCAGGCAGAGCTGCTGATCATTGCCCGCGTTGGCCACCGGGTTCAGGGCGTTGAACACACGGATGGTCACCTCATCGGTGGTGGTGGCGCAATTGCCGTTCACGATGGTCCACGCGTAAGTGTGCGTGCCCACGGGCAGGTTGGTGAGGCTCGTGTTGGGGTCGTTCACGTTAGCCAGCGTCCCGCCCGCGCCGCCGGTCAGGGTCCACGTGCCCTGCGCCGCGCCCACGGGGCTGTTGGCCGACATGCTCACGCTGTTCGATGGCGTGCAGAGATCCACATCCGGTCCCGCATTCGCCGCCGGTGCGGCATCGTCATACACGAACACCGTCACCAGATCGGTGGTGATCGGATTCGCGCATGCGCCGTTGTTCACCTGCCACTGGAACACATTGGCCCCGATGCTCAGGCCGCTCACGGCCGTGCCAGGCGTGTTGGGGCTGGCGATGGTGCCCGTGCCGCTGATGAGTGTCCACGTGCCCACCGCAGGGAAGATCAAGCTGCTGCCACTCAGCGTGGCGCTGGTGGTAGGCGTGCACACCTGTTGATCAGGGCCGGCGTTCGCAACCGGGTTGTTGGGGTCGTACACGTAGATGTCCACCACGTCGCTGGTGATGCCGCATGCGCCGTTGTCGATGCTCCAGCGCAGGCGGTTCAGGCCGATGCTGAAACCGTTGGCCGTGCTGCTCGGGCTGCTCGCGTTGCCGAAGCTGGCCGTGCCGGAGACCACGCTCCAGCTGCCGGTGGCCACGCCCGTGGGCGCGTTCGCTGCAAGGGTCACGGAGCTGCCGGTGCCGCACACGCTCTGGTCAGGCCCCGCATCGGCCGATTGCGCATCGCCGTCGGCCAGCGTGATGGTCATGGTATTGCTGGTCACCCCGTTCGGGCAGTTGCCGTTGTTCACCGTCCACGTGAACTGGCTCACGCCGACCTGGATGCCCGTGACCTGCGTGGTGGGACTGTTCGGATTCACGATGGTGGCCGCCGGTCCTGCGCTCTGCGTCCACGTGCCTTGCGCAGGGAAGGTGACCGCGCTGCCCTGCATGGTGGCCGTGGTGATCGGCGTGCAGAAGCTCTGATCGGGCCCCGCGTCGGCATCGGGGTTGTTCGGGTCGTAGATGAAGATGCTCATCTGATCCGTGGTGATGCCCGAACAAGGGCCGTTGTCCACCGTCCACTGGAAGATGTTCTGACCCACCTGCAGGCCGGTGATGGTGGTCGTGGGGCTGTTCGGCGAAGTGATCACCCCCGTGCCGCTCACCAAGGTCCACGTGCCCACGGCCGGGCTGATGATGCTGCTGCCCGCCATGGTGGTGCTGCCATTGCTGGTGCAGATCGATTGGTCCGGGCCCGCGTCCGCCGCCGGATTGCCGAAATCATAAACGCGCACGATCACGTCATCCGTGGTGATCCCGCTCGGGCACGGCCCGTTGTTCACGGTCCATCGGAAAGTGTGCGTGCCCACAGATAGGTTGCTGATCGCCGTGGTGGGACTGTTCGGGTCAGCGATCGTGGCGCCGGCCGGGCCGCCTACGATGCTCCAGGTACCGACTGCCGGGAAGGTGACCGTGCTGCCGTTCATCAACACGGTGTTCGGAGCAACAGGCACGCAGATGGATTGGTCCGGACCCGCGTTCGCAACAGGGTTGGTAGGACTGTAATTCAGGATCGTCACCTCATCCTGCGAGCTGCCGCAAGGGCCGTTGCTCACCGTCCAGCGAAGGGTCACGCTGCCGGTGCCCAGGCCCGTGATCGCCGTGGTAGCGCTATTCGGGTTGGCAATGGTGGCCGTTCCGCTCACCACGCTCCAGGTGCCCACGGCCGGTGCGGCCACCGCGTTGCCGGCCAATACCGTGCTGGTGGCGCCGCACAACGATTGGTCCGGTCCCGCATTGGAAGCGGCCACGCTCGGGTCGAAGAGCGTGATGCTCACCTCATCGGTGGTGGTGGCGCCGGGGCACGGTCCGTTGATCGTGGTCCAGCGATAGACATTCACACCGAGCGCCATGCCCGTGACCGTGGTGGCCGGACTGGTCGCATCCGCGAAGACGCCGGCGCCGCTCACCACGGACCAGCTGCCCGAGGCGGGCGCAGTGGGTGTATTGGCCGCGAGGCTCACGCTGGCCACGGGCGCGCAGAGGCTCTGATCCGGACCGGCATTCGCGGCGGCATTGTTCCGGTCGAATACGCGGATCACCACATCATCGAAGGAGGTCGACGGAACACAGGGCCCATTGCTCACCGTCCAACGCAGCGTGTGCGTGCCCACACCCAAGTTCGTGATCGTGGTCGTGGGGCTGCCGGCCGTGGTAATCACCGCGCCGGCAGGGCCGCTCACGATGCTCCATGCCCCGGTGGCCGGGAAGGTCGCTGCCGAGGCCGCCATGGTGGCGCTGGCCACGCCGGTGCCGCCCACGCTGCAGAGCGATTGATCCGGACCGGCGTTCGCCACGGGGGTCGCCGGATCGAATCGCGTGATGGTGACTTGATCGGTGGTGAGGCCGTTGGCGCACGGACCATTGCTCACGGTCCATTGGAAAACGTTGTTGCCGATGGAGAGGCCGCTTACACCCGTGGTCGGGCTGCCCGCGTTGGCGAAGGTGCCCGTGCCGCTCACCACGGT
This sequence comes from Flavobacteriales bacterium, assembly GCA_020635725.1. Classification (GTDB taxonomy): domain Bacteria; phylum Bacteroidota; class Bacteroidia; order Flavobacteriales_F; family PHOS-HE28; genus PHOS-HE28. The sequence continues at coordinate 74,900 of JACJZF010000003.1, read as the reverse complement.
CCATGTGCCGGTAGCGGGTGAGAGGGGCGTGTTGCCGGCCAAGGTCGTCGCGGCGGAGCACACCTGTTGATCCGGCCCTGCATTCGCCGCCGGGCTGGCCGGGTTGAAGACCGTTACGACCACATCATCCTGCGAAGTGGGTGGCACGCAAGGTCCGTTGGTGATCGTCCAGCGGAAGGTGTTCACCCCAATGCTGAGGCCGCTCACCGAGCTCGTCGGGCTGCTCGCATTGGCGAAGGTGCCCGTGCCGTTCACCACGGTCCACGCGCCGGTCGCGGGGAAGATCACGTTGTTCGCGGCCAACGTGGTGGTGGTGCCAGGAGCGCACAGCTGCTGGTCCGGTCCAGCGTTCGCCGCAGGCTGCGCGTTGCTGTACACGAACACGGTCACCTGATCGTTCGTGGGCGCGCCGCATGGCCCGTTGTTGATGGTCCAACGGAAGGTGTTGGCGCCCACGCTCAGGCCGCTCACCGTGGTGGTGGGGCTGTTCGCATTGGCGAAGGTGCCCGTACCATTCACCAGTGTCCAGGTGCCCACGGCGGGCGAGGCCGCGGTATTGGCCGCCAGCGATACGCTCGTGCTCGGCAGGCACACGCTCTGATCAGGCCCGGCATTCGCCGCAGGCTGCGATGGGTTGAAGCTCGTGATCACCACATCGTCGCTGGTGGTGCCGCAGCTGCCGTAGTTCACCGTCCAGCGCAAGGTGTTCTGCCCGGTCGAGAGGCCGCTCACCGCGGTGGTGGGGCTGTTGGCATTGGCGAAGGTGGCCGTTCCGTTCACCACGCTCCAGGTGCCTTGCACCGGCCATGGCAATTGACCGGCCAGCGTGGCATTGGCTCCGCAGACCGATTGATCCGGACCAGCATTCGCCGGCGTGAACGGCGGCGTCACCTGCACCACGAAACCGAAGTTGTTCACCCCGTTGAGCACGCAGGCATCGTCCTGCACATTCACCGCGAACAGGTTCGGGCCGATGTCGCCCGTGGTGGGTGTCCAGCAGAAGGTGCCCGTGGGCAGGTTCCCTCCGGAGATGGTGAAGGTGGCGCCGGGGATGCCGTTGTTGTAATTCATCGTCACGACCTGCCCGGCATCAGCATCGCTGCTGTTCACGGTGAAGCAGAAGGGCACATTGGCGCAGGTCGAATAGGAATAGCTGCCGGTGCCGTTCACACCGCTCACCTGCGGCAGGTTGTTCGTGCACGCGATGATCACGAACTGCACATCGCGGATGTACTCCCCGATCTGCACCCCGTTGCGCCACTCGCGCACCTTCACCGTGACGATGGCCACCTGCTGGATACTGGGGACGAATGTGATCGTGCCTGTGATGGGATCGATCTGCACCGCGTTGGCCCCACCGCTGGTGACCAGTGGCTGGAGGTAGGAATAGCCCGGGTTGTAGGGGATGCTGCTGCCGTTGCTGCCCAGCGCCGGGGTGAGCTCGAAGGAGAGCGAGTCGCCGTCGATGTCGTTGAAACCGTGGTTGTAGCTCACGCTCTGGCCCACGCAGGCGAAGGGCGTGGGATCGTTGAGGTAGCGCGGCGAGTTGTTGCACACGCCAACGGTCTGGTTGAGTCGCGCGTACAGGTATAGGTTGCGGCCACCGGGGTTGTTCAAGGAGGTCACCGCGTTGTTGCGGCAGCAGAGGTCCCAATCGATGATCCAATCGTTGCCGCAGGCCGCGTAGCTGCTCAGGTTCACCACCGCGCTGTAGCGGTAGCGCTGGATGCCGTAGGCGCCGGAGGAGCTGTTGCAGCGATCGGTCGCGGTCACGCAGATGGGCGTCACCACGTCCACGCCATCCAGGCTGAAACAGGGGTTCAACGTGGCGCCGCAAGCGGTGCTGCGCAAGCGGAACTGACGGCCGTTGTTGCAGTTGGTCGGCGCCTCCACGCCGTTGCAATCGCGGTAGAAGTTCAGCCGCACCCGATAGATGCCATTGCCGATGCATTCATAGGTGAGCTCCCCACCCATGGCATGCGTGGCGCGCGCCTCCTGGGCGCCTGCCAGGAGCAGGGCCGAGGCGATGAGCGCGAGGCGGAGGATGGAGGTGGCTGCGCTGGCAAGGTTCCGCAGCGCCTGGCGAAGGGGTCGTTGTTCCGTCATGTACCGGCCGGCTATGATGGCCCCTCATGCATCGCATCGCCGCGCAGCGATATGGGCTGCGCAAGGGCGGATCACCATGGCCTGGACCATCGGCGGGAGAGCGCATGCCGATGCACCCGGCCAGAAGAGCGATCCGCTCGCGATACAGTCAGGTGCCGGGCAAACGTATCCGCGGCCTGTCGCGCGGAGTGTCGGCCCCCATCGCACTTGTCAACACGCGCATGTGGGCCTGAATCGTGGATTGCTGATCCACTCCGTGGAAAGCAAATGCGCGCTTCATCGAAGCGATCATGGCCTTTGTCCTTGTCACTCTTGCGTTCATTCACCTAACGTCCACGCCACAGGAGCAGACCTGATGCCCCGTTTCCGCGAGCGCCCGCTTCTGTGCAAGCGAGCACGCCGTCCGGCCCCTTCCACACCTTCCGCACCAAATCAACTAAGTTCTTCGCCAATCAACTAAAGACCTAGTTATACTTGTGGCATGGAACGCCTTACCCGCGCCGAGGAACAGGTGATGCACCAGCTTTGGAACCGAGGGCCCAGCTTCGTGAAGGACCTTCTGGCCAGCATGCCGAAGCCGCGCCCGGCGGTCACCACGGTCAGCACCATCGTGCGCATTCTCGAGGAGAAGGGCTTTGTGGGGCATGAGGCCTTCGGGCGAAGCCACCGCTACCATGCGCGCGTTTCCAAGGAGGCCTATGGCGAGAGAAGCGCCAAGCGGTTGCTGAAGGACTATTTCGCCGATTCCCCGGGCAAGCTGCTCTCCGCCTTCATCGAGCGCGAGGAAATCGATGCCAACGAACTCGATGAGCTTCTGCGGCTCATCAAGAAGCAACGAGCGAAATGAACGCTCTGCTCCTTCATGCCATAGCGGCCAATCTGATCATGGCCCTGATGCTCGGCGGGTACACGCTCGCCTTACGCCGGAGCGGCTGGTTGGCCGGGCGACGGGCCTGGCTCGTAGGCATGACCGCGCTGTCCCTGCTGCTGCCCCTGCTCCCGCTGCCAGCCGACATGGCACGTCCCATTCGCGTAACCCTGCCGTTGATTACCGTGCAGGCCAGTGAGCGCTTCGAGGCAAGCCCCTCCATTCTTCAGACGATCCTGACCTGGCATGCAGCCATCGCCGCGTTCTTGCTGATGCAGCTGGCCTACCGCACGCGATCAGCTATGCGTGCCGTGCGGAAAGGAGGTCCGCACGCCATCTCCTTCTTCGGTGGCGTGCACGTGCCTGCTGAAGCAGATGGGGAATCGCGAGCAGCCATGCTCGCGCATGAAGGGGCCCATGCCCGGCTCGGCCACTCCTTCGATGTGCTCTTCCTCGAAGCCCTGGCCGCGGTCTATTGGTCCAATCCGCTCTGGCGGTTGGCGCTCGGTGAGCTGCGCCGCGTGCACGAGCACCAAGCCGATGAGCATGCGGCCAGCACCGTGCCCTGCTACCCTGAGATCCTCTTGGCGCAGGCGCTCGGCACGCGTTCCTCCTCCATCCTCAACCGTTTCCATTCCACGAACCTGAAAATCCGACTGCTCATGCTTACGCGAAAGCTCCCCCAACGCCGTGCGCGCTTCCTGATCGCCGCACCCCTTCTGCTCCTCTGCCTGTTGGCCACCTCGGCTTTCCGGCTGCCCATGACTTGGACACCGCAAGAGGCCGTGGTCTTCACCGGCCCGGACCAAGAGGCCGAGTTCCTAGGTGGCCAACCCGCGCTCATGCGCTACCTCGCCGAACGGATCCGCTACCCGGAAACCGCACAGGAGGAAGGCGTGGAGGGCGTGGTCCACATCGCCTTCACCATACAGGCCGATGGCAAGGTGACCGGTGCCACCGTGAAGCGCGGCGTGCGCGATGACTTGGATCGAGAGAGCGTTCGCGTGGTATCGGGCATGCCGGATTGGAAGCCGGCCAGGGTCAAAGGCAAAGCCGTGGCCTCGGAGATGACGCTTCCGATCGCCTTCCGTCTCGTGAGCAAGTGAGCCCACTGCCAGGTGCGCGGATCAAACCACGGTATGGTCATTGCGGTCTTTCTACTGTAATCCATACCGACATGAGAAGCCTATCCTTCCTCGCCGCCTGGGTCATCGCCCTCAGCACTTCGGCAGCCACGCAGCACGCCGATAGCACCGGGTTGGCCGGTGATGGGTTCAGCCTGCGCGCAGCGCTGGAGATGTTCCGCCAGGCCAAGGACCTGGATGCCTTCGAACAGGCGCTGAACACCACGGACAACCATGTGAACAACCTGGACCTCGACAATGATGGCGAGGTGGACTACGTGCATGTGCGCACCCAGGCCGAGGGCGAATCCCGCGTGGTGGTCATGCAGGTATCCACCAGCAAAGAGGAAGCACAGGACATCGCAGCCATTCAGATGGAACGCGGCGCGGACGGCAGCGTGAAGCTGCAGATACGCGGTGATGAGCTCCTGTATCCGGAGAATACCATCGTGGAGCCGACCGAGGAGGTGAAGGAGATGCCGGGGAAGGCGCGCGGACCGATGGCGCCTGCCGCTCAGATGACCGTGTGGGTAAACGTGTGGGGATGGCCCAGTGTGCAATGGTGCTATGGCCCGCTCTGGTGGAGCTGGAATACCGCATGGTACTGGGGCTACTATCCGACCTGGTGGCGGCCGTGGCGCCCTTGGGGCTGGCGGGCCTGGTGGGGTTTTCCCCGACCCTACTACGGGTGGTACCAACCGGTGAACGTGTGCCGGGTAACGCATGCGCACAGCGTGTACATGCATCGGCGCAGCGTATCCGCGGCGGTGCAGCGCAGGCCCGATGTGCGCCCCGCAGGCGTGCGCAACAAGGACGAGGCAAGGCCCGCGCAGCGCACCGTGAAGCCCGGGACCAACGAGCGCACCAAGGAAACGCGCCAACAGCCGCGCCGTTCGCCTACCACCAAGCCGACGCAACGGCCCAGCGAGCGCACGGCTCCAACGAAGCAGCCGCAGCGCCAAGCTCCCGCGCGCAGCCCATCGCGTTCGCCCTCGCGCCAGCCGCAGCGCGCCCCCACCAAGCGCTGACCGGAAGAGCGGATCAAACCACGAGGGGGCAAAGTCGTCCATAGCGCATAGCTTTTCGGCATGCGCTTCAACACCCTCTTCATCCTGGCCTTTCTCTGGTCGAGCGCCCTCGCGCAAGGACCGGTGGTCACCTCGTGGATCATCAACCCCGGTGGCGAGACCGGCTACGGCGGCTACGAGACCAACGTGCAGGCCGTGCATTACACCGCCACCGATGCTTACGTGAGCTGCACGTGCATCCCGGGTTATGACATCGGCCCGTGGTCGCAGAACCCGAACCTGCCCGCGAATCAGGATTTCTGCTTCCGCATCACCCGGAATCCCGCGCCGAACACCGGCACGGCCATCAGTACGCCGCTCGGCCACATCGGCGTGTGGCGCAATGGCGTGAGCATCTTCAACGCGAAGGATGGCATGAGCTACAACAACCAAGGCATCTGGAACCGCGATGCCAAGGTGTTCGAGGGCGTGAGCTTCGACCAGTGCCTGGGGCATCCCGCGCCGAATGGCGAATACCACCATCACGTGAGCCCGGCCTGCCTGTATGATCAGCTCGATGAGATCGCCCACAGCGATTTGATCGGCTTCGCCTTCGACGGCTATCCCATCTACGGCGCGCATGGCTACCTCAACGCCGACGGCTCTGGAGGCGTGGCGCGCATGCGCAGCAGCTACCAGCTCCGCAGCATCGCGCAACGCACCACCCTGCCCGACGACACCGTGCTCAGCGCCGGCCAATATGGTCCGGCCATCGGCGGGCAATATCCGCTGGGGGCCTTCTTGGAGGATTATGAATACGTCGCTGGCTCAGGTGACCTTGACGAGCACAACGGCCGCATCTGTGTAACGCCGGACTACCCGGATGGCACGTATGCGTACTTCGTGACGCTCGATGAGGCCTATGAGCCGGCCTTCCCCTATGTGCTGGGCCCGACGTATTATGGCTCAGTCGCGCAGGGCAACACCGGGCCCATGAGCGGGCACAACACCATCCCCGGAAGTGCGGTGCTCTACGATCCCTTGTCCACCGCCCTGCACGATGCCGCGCCTGCTGCGCCATTCAGCCTGTACCCGAACCCCGCCACCTCCTCGGTGGCAATCAATGCAGCAGCGGCCATCGCCCGAGTCGAAGTGGTCGATGGCGCTGGTCGGCCCGTGCGCGTGATTGCTGGAAGAGGTGCTGCGGTGCTGCGTGTTCCCGTGGAAGACCTGAGCCCCGGCACGTACATCATGCGCATCGCGTTCAGCGATGGCAGCCTGGTGAGCACGGCGATCGTGAAGCAGTGATCACTCCTTGATCCAAGGAGCGCGCACGACTCGATCCGCGAGCACGGCTTCCAGCACATACCGGCCAGGGGGCAATGCGCTCACGTCGATCTGTCCATCGCGTCCGATCACTCCCGCACCGAGCACCTCCCGACCACCGGAATCAATCAGCCGCAACCCGCGCAGCGCCTCCTGCGGTGGCAGCACCACGCGAATGGCGTCATGCGCCGGAACGGGAGAGATCCGTATCGGTGCGGAGGCCTGCCGCTCCTCCACTGACGCGAACGAGCAGCCACCGGCCGGAGCATTCGTGCGGTCATACGCCATGGTGGTGCAGGGAACCACGGTGTTGGTGGCTCCGCCGACCGGTGAGGTGTCCGAGGTGAGCGTGAGATAAATCGTATTCCCGCTGCCGGACAGCGTGAGATTCACCCCCGAGTAGAGATAGACCGTGTTATTGCTGCCCACGAGGTTCCAGAGGCCGCCGGCTTCCACAATGATCAGGTTATTGGAGCCGGTGAATTGACCGCTGAGGTTGGAGCAGACCCAGATGACCGTATCCTGCTGGGCCACCACCCCGGGGGAGGTGATCACCACGGCATCAGCCGGAATGGCCACGGAGCATTCCTGAGCCATTGCCGACAAGGGCAATAGGCCTATCGCAAGCGCGTATGTGTTTTTCATAGGGGAGAGATTTAAGGTGAATGTACCCTATGGTCGCCAGCGAAAACTGATTCCCGACAGCTCGCGGGGAGCCATTCGCCCTATGGCTAACCTCTGTGCAGATGCCGCTCGAGCCACTCACGCGCATCGCGCTCCTCCTCGAACACCCCTACCGGGAAAGGCTGCGGGTGGAACATGAAGTAGAGCCGGGTGGCCGCGAGCATCGTCTCCCCACCCACCACAGTGGCAATGGCGATCACGGGGTCCGTATCTCGGCGCTCACGGTAGTGATCCTTATTCATCAGCTCCATGCTCACCTGCATGGCTGACGGGAAAATGTTCATCAGCACGTAGGGCTGGCCATCGGCCAGGTCGTCGATCGCCTGCTGGTTGCGCTCCACCGCCTCCGGGGAGAAGACCGCGTCGGCGTGCCAGCGCTGCTCCACGAACGCAGGCGTGTCGCTCACGATGCACGCCGATTCGTTCTCGATCCGTCCCAGAGGCATGGCAATTCGTTCAGGAAGCTCGAAGCTAAACACGGAATGCTTCAGGCGACCGTTGGGTGCTCTCGTGCGTCCTAGGGGGGCGCTTGCCATTGCGTCCGCCCGTCACCACTTTCGCGGAAGCGCACGCGAACCCATGCATCTGTCGGCACGATTCCACGCGGCTTGGGGATTTGTACTCGCCTTGGGCGGGCTCGTGCAAGGGCAATGCTCCAATCCCATCGCGCTAGGCGCTGATACCACGCTCTGCGCGGGCGCCACCCTGCTGCTCGATGCCGGCCCGGGATACCAGAGCTACGCCTGGAACACGGGCACCACTGCGCAGACGCTGCAGGTGTCGCAGCCCGGCACCTACCAGTGCACCACTACCGATTTCGGCACTTCGGGCGATCTGGTGGTGAATGGCAGCTTCTCACAGGGCAGCACCGGTTTCTCCAGCGATTACGTGCCGGGCACAGGCGGCACATGGGGCCTGCTTTCCTATCCCGGGACCTATGCCGTGGCCAACAGCCCGCACACGGTGCACTCCAACTTCGCCTCCTTCGGTGATCACACCTCGGGCACGGGCGGCATGCTGGTGGTGAACGGCGCTGACATCGCGGGCCAGGACGTCTGGTGCCAGACCGTGGTTGTTCAACCAAACTCCGATTATGCTTTCTCCGCATGGCTCAGCAGCGCGGTGACCAGCTCACCCGCGCAGCTGGTCTTCACCGTGAACGGCAATCCCGTGGGAGATCCCTTGCAAGCACCGGCGACAACCGGCACTTGGCTGAACTTCTATACGATCTGGAACAGCGGCTCCAGCACCTCCGCCACCATCTGCATCACGAACCTGAACAGCAGCCAGTCGGGCAATGACTTCACCCTCGACGATATCTCCTTCGCTCCGTTCTGCACCTATACCGATGCGATCACGGTGACCTACCAGGATTTCCCGGAACCCGATCTGGGGCCGGACGTGACCGCCTGCTCCGGCAGCGATGTTGTGCTCGATGCTACGTGGACCGGCGCCGATAGCTACGCCTGGCAGGATGGTAGCGACGGCCCTGTCCTCGCTCCTTCGGTGAGCGGCACCTATTGGGTGGATGTGACCGAGAATGGTTGCACGGCGCGCGATAGCGCGGTGGTGACCTTCACTGTACAGCCCGATGTCGACCTCGGACCGGATCAAGAGCGATGCGAGGGTGAGACCGACCAGCTGGACGCGTATTTCCCCAATGCCAGCTATCTCTGGCAAGACGGCAGCTCGGGATCCACCTTCACGGTGGACGGTACCGGCTCATTCACGGTCTCACTCGATGTGGCCGGCTGCACGGCTGCCGATACCGTCAACTACCTCTTCCATCCCCTGCCGATCGTGAACCTCGGAGCGGACACCACGCTCTGCGCCGATACCACGTTGTTCCTCGACATCTCGAGGCCGGGAGGCTCTTATCTCTGGAACGATGGCTCATGGACCCCCACGCGCGCTCTCTTGCCAGGGATGAGCTACTTGGTCGATGTCACCGAGCTGGGCTGCACCACCCGCGACAGCATCGATATCGGCATCATCCACCTGCCCGTGGTCGATCTCGGTCCGGATTTCCTCCTATGCAAAGGGCTCGAACACGAGTTGATCGCTGCAGGACCAGGCTACCACTATCTGTGGAGCACCGACTCGGAGGAGGATCGCATCACCGTGAACGAAGCCGATCTGTTCTGGGTGATGGTGAGCAACGTGTGCGGCATGGCGAGCGATAGCATCGAGATCGATCTGGATCAATGCGATTGCCCGGTCTTCGTTCCGAACACATTCACCCCGAACGATGATGGGCGCAACGATGGGTTCCGGCCGGTCTTCGACTGCCCGTTCGACAGCTACCACCTGGAGATCTTCAACCGTTGGGGCGAGCTGATCTGGGAGAGCACGGATGCGCTCCTGGCCTGGGATGGCGCTGGTTCATCGCCCGATGGCACGGAGACGGGCCTGTACGCCTGGCGGCTATCGATTCGACCCCAAACGCTTGAAGACCGCACCTTGCGCGAGCTGAAGGGCCATGTGGCGCTGCTCCGCTAATGGGCGCTGCGAGAACTAGCGCAGCAAGGTGAGATGACCATATCGCTCCTGGCGGTCCTGATACGGCAGCCGGTAGCTGAGATGATACACGTACACGCCTTCTTGCGACACGGTGCCTTTGTAACTGCCGTCCCAGCTGTCGGCGGGATCCGACGAGGCGAACACGAGCTCCCCGAAGCGGTTGAAGACGGCGATCTCGAATTCATCGGGCCTGCACTCGCCCACCCAGGCCCAGGCATCGTTGCGGTCGTCGTTGTTCGGCGTGAAGGCATTGGGCACGCTGATCGCGCAGGAGTCGGCGCAGTCCACCATGGTTACCGTGCGCTGCGCGGTGTAGGTTCCGCAAGAGAGCTCGGCATGCATCGTCACCCGCACATCGCCGGCGGTGCGCAGCATCACCTGCGCGCTGATGCCCTCCGCCTCGTCGGCCCATCCATCGAATTCCCATCGCGCGCTCAGCATGGCCGAATCCGCCACGGCGGTGAATTGCGCAAAGTCCTCCGTGCAGCGCGCGGAGGTGACGAAGTCAGCTTCACAGAGACATTCCACCGGAACCACCACGGCCAGGGCCTCATCGGCGCATCCATTCACATCGACCACCGTGATGACGTAGGTGCCGCTGTCCGACACCGCCGTGGGATCAACGACCGGCGCACCGAGCATGAGATAGCTCGCCGCAAGACCCGATACCGGGAAGGCCGTGCTCAGATCCACGGTCTGCCATGGGCATAAGGTGAAGAGTCGATCGTCGCCCAGCGCGGGATTGGGATTGACGGTCAGCATCACCATCGCCGTATCCGTGCATCCGGAGCCATTCGTGGCCACAAGCTCGTACGCGCCTTCTTCGGCTGCGTTGGAGAGGTCGTTGAAAGGAGCGTTGTCGAAGAACCACTGCGAACCAAGCCCCGCCGTTGAATACACCGATGTCAGGTCGTAGCTCGCGCCCTCGCAGATCATCGCCTCGGCATCAGAACCGAGCTCCGGCGCTGCCATCATGGTCAACTCGACCGTGGCCGAATCGCTGCATCCCGCCGCGTTGACCACGGAGAGCACATACATACCACCTTCGGAAACCGCGCTCGCGTCCATCACCGGAATCCCGTTCACCCTCCAGATCGCCTCATCCGCACCCACCGCGTAGAGTGTCGTGAGGTCCACGTGCGTTCCGTCACACGCGCTCACCTGGTGATCAGGCCCAAGCGCGGGGCCCGCGTTCACGGCGAGCAGGACGTTCGCCGTATCCGCGCAACCGTTCGTATCGGTCGCCACCAAGGCATACGTCCCCGGCGAGCTTACCGCCGAGGGGTCAGCGACGATCGATCCGCCAGTGGTCCATTGCGCGCTGAGCCCCACCGTTCCGTAATAGTTTCCAAGATCGGCCGTGCTCCCTGTGCAGATCTCGGCGTTGACGTCGGGGCCGAGCGCGGGGCCTGACCATGCGCTCAAGGAGACCAATGCGGTATCCGAACAACCCGAAGGACCTTGCGCGACCAGCGTGTAGACACCTGCATCGTGAACCGATCCCGGCATGGGCACGGGCAGCCCATCCAGCTGCCATTCCGCAATCCATCCTGCAACATCGTACAGGCCAGTGAGGTCGAAGGATGCATTCGCGCACATCATGTGCGACTGATCGGCGCCAAGCACGGGAATCGGGTCGATGGAGAAGAGGACCATAGCGGTATCTGAACATCCTTCCGAATCCGTGGTGGAGAGCGCATAGTCGCCGGCGATCGTCACGGCGGTCGGATCGGCCACGGGCGATCCATTCAAGGTCCAGGCGCTTGCTCCTGGGCCTGGCGGGATCACGGTGGTCAGATCGATGCTGCTCCCTTCGCAAGCGCTCACGCTTTGATCGGCACCGAGCGCTGGGCCCTGATGAATCGTCACCTCCACCAGTGCCGTATCGCTGCACCCTTGGTTCGATGCCACAAGCTGGTAGGTGCCGCTCTGTGAAACCGCAGCGGCCGCCTGCAGCGTGATGGGCGCACCGTTCCAATCCCAGTTCATGAAACTCAATCCGGACGGGCTGAATAATGCCGTGAGGTCAACCGGGCCATCGCCGCTGCACTGCATCACCTGTTGATCCGGACCCAAGGCCACATCGGCGCTCAGCGTGATGTCGTAGCCTCCGTAGTAATAGCAGCCGGTCCAGTCCACCGCTTCGATGTAATAGGAACCTGCAACACCCACCGCGTGCGGATCCACCACCTGCTGCCAGCTGTACACCGTGAAGGTCAATCCCCAACCTCCGTAATTCGTCTCGAAATACTCCAGGACATCCACGGTCTCGCCCGCGCAAATAGCCGTGGAGAAGTAGCCCATGTCCACATCGCATGGAGGCGGAGGACTGGCGAACCCGAAGGAGAAAGCACCGGACCCTGCTCCACCGTTGAACCAACCCGGCTGCCAGGGTCCGCCGGGGCCGGGCGCTCCAGCAACGCACGCCGTGTCGATGACCGTGATGGTCCATGTGCCATCGGCGTTCTCCCAATCGAACACACCGAGGAATCCTCCCTGAGGAGTGAAGTTGCCGCTGAATGGCGCCGAGGCCGCTGTGATGTCGCCCCCGCCCCAGTAGTTGAAATTGGTGTTCGTGTAGTTCTGGCCGCCCGCACCATTGAAGGCCGAGAGCAGCAGGGTGGTTCCTCCGGGGGAGGTAAGCGAGATGGAGAGCGTCTGCGGGTGATTCGTCGTGATGTTGATGACCACATTCTCCAGGAAGGAGCCCCATGACCAACCGTCAGGGGTGATGAGCGTGCCTACACCGCTCACCGTAGCCGTGAAGGTGCTGGTATCGCACAGTGGAATAGGGCCGCTCGTGAAGGGGAAGACCTGCGCCCGCAAGCCCATCGGCGCAGAAGTCGCGAGAAGCGCCAGAATCAATGACCAGGTCCGAAACACGTGGAAAGGTAGTCTTTCGGTCCGATGACGAGCGCCGCGTGGGCGCGTTGCCTTCACCGTGCTCAAATCGCCCTCCCCGGCTGCGGTAGCGCCGCGGCAAATGGGCCTTGGCTTATAGCCTCAATGCACCGCGAGCATGGGCGGTCCGCCGCTGCCGATGAGGCCGTACTGCAACAGACCATAGATCCCCAAGGCCAGCACAAAGGGAATGAGCACCTCTTTCATCAGCCAATCGATCCGGCTCATCTCGGTGGCATAGGAGGAATTCACACCGCTGAACAAGCAAGCATCGCGCAGTGTTCGATTCGAGGCGTCATAAGCCGAATCTCCACCCGACATCGTCCCGAAGCCGCCCTCACCTCAGCAAGATCCTCCCCGAGATGCCCCAAGCCACGCCCGTTGGTGCTTCACATCGGCCTGGCCCGCGATTCGCAATGGATCCCGAAACCATCCAACATGTCCATACGCAAACCAACGGCTCGTGCGTCTTCCGGACCACGCCGCGCGAAAGCCAAGCACCGCTACGACCCGGTCGGCATGGCCGGCAAGAAGGCTGGCATCGTCAAGAAGATCTCCAAGTCCAAAGGGACTGCCACGCGCCCAGATAGCGCCACCGGCACCGAGGCCGAGTAACCGTGCAACGCATGCCAGACGCCATCAACCTACCCTCGACACGTTTCGTGATCCGGGTGTCGGTATCCATCGGCATCACGGTGCTCAGCGGTGCGGCAGTCGGCATCTGGACCAGCCAGGACGTGGACGGCTGGTACGCCACGCTCCAGCGGCCCTTCTTCGCTCCGCCCAACGCTGTCTTCGGGCCGGTATGGACCGTGCTCTATGTGCTCATGGGCCTGGCCGCCGGTCGCATCTGGGTGCTGGCCCCCTCCGTTCAGGCGCGATCGCGCAGCATGTGGCTCTATGCGACTCAACTCGTGTTGAACCTCGCCTGGTCCGTGATCTTCTTCAAGCTGCACGCGCTGGGCTGGGCCTTGGCCGAAATGGCGCTCCTGCTGATCCTCATCGCGGCGTGCGCTCGGGCCTTCCATCGCATCAGCCCGCTTTCAGGATGGCTCATGGCACCCTACTTCGCCTGGGTGTGCTTCGCCCTGGCGCTCAACGCGGCCTTCGCGCAGCTGAACACCTGAACCAAACAAAAGAGCCGACTCGTGGTCGGCTCAACGAGAAGGCAGCTCAGCTCAGGGCCTGAGGAAACGGGTCACGTGCACGGCGTCGCCCTCTTGCACGCGCACCACATAGCGCCCCTTGGCGAGTCGCGTGGCGTCAATCGGCAGCAGGTTCCTTCCGATGTGGCACAGGCGGGTCCACTTGCGCACGCAGCGCCCATGCTCGTCCAGCACTCGCACTTCGCATTCAGCTGCGCTCTCGCTGCGGAAACTGATCAGCAGCTGCCGCGCCGGCGCCAAGGCCTCATCATTCGCGCCGTCATCGGTGATCGAAGTCGGCTCCGCCACCCATGTTTCGGGCGGACCATCATCCGCGAGCTCAACCCACGCGCCACCTTGGCCATGACTGTGGTAAACGCAGCACAGTCCCAGGGCCACGGGCAACATGCGCATCATCGGTCGTTGTTTGGTTCTCATTCGCTTCGGTGTTGGTTTCGGGCGCGAAGCGACTGCCGCCATGTATCGGCAAGAGCAACACAACTTTAGCAATGAGTCGTAGACTGAAGAATAAAGCGTACTTCACAACTCGGTCTTGTGGCCAGTGGCGAGGTCGAGCCGCCAGCTCTTCTCGTTCACGATTTCGCCAAGGAACGGTAATACGCAAACAGGCAGCGGTAGCCGTCGGATGCAGTCGCAAGGGACACCTTTGATTTCACCAATCCAATAGCGATGCGCCTCCTCCATCTATCGATACCCCTGTTCGTAAGCACCTCCTGCTACGCCCAGAATCCTGGGGACCGGACGCTCCTTCCCTCTTCATCGAATACGACGGCTCCGCGCTGCACTTCTCGCTTTCCAACCCGCCTGGTTCCAATAATGTGAACGGCGGTTATATCGAAGCCTTCGCTCCCACGGACCCCACACCGGATCCCAACTGGCGCTTTCAGGGCTACGTCATATACGAACTCGCCGTCGCCGACACGAATGACAGCCTTGCCATGGCGATCCAGGACCCTGAGCGTGCGAGGGTCATCGGCATGACCGATGTCGCAGATGCCGTGCAGACCGCATGGAACAACTTCATCGTGGATGGCGATAGTTGCGTCGTGACCGCATGGGACTTCGACAACGATGGGCCGCTCATGGTGATGGGGCTGCCTTCAGCGCCATCACCGGGCTAGCGTGGAACCCCAATGGCACATACTGCTTCGTGGCAACGGCATTCGCTACCACGCCACATTACATCGATTCGGATTGCGGCACGGAGCAGACCATGCTCTTCAGCCGTGTGCTGCATCCGCAGTGCATCACGCCAGCGACCGTGGGCATGACCGAAGAGCTGAGCGCTCCCGCACGGATCTGGCCGAATCCGGTCACTGATGAGCTGCGCATCCAGCTGCCGAACGCGAGCAGCTGGCAGGCTACCTGCTTCGATGCGCTCGGCCGTGCCGTACTCCACGACATCGTTCAGGCGCAGGACCGGATCGCCACCGCAGCTCTTCCGAACGGCACCTATCGATCGTCTTGCGTGCAACTGACGGAAGCACCGTTAGCGCACGCTTCGTGGTCGCGCGGTGAGCCACGATACCGCCGCCGTGCTGGCACGGGCTTGACCTGCGCGCCGCATGTGCGGCCATGTGCATTCGTCTCCTAGCCCTTATGGCCGTTGTACATAGCGGCACGATTACCGAAGCCCAACTGGTTCCCTTGCCGAAGGGCGTCTTCCTCGGCTTCCGATGGTTCGAGAAAGCGATTCAGATTGGAGCGCGCGCGCGCGCCTGACCGGATCGGGAATACCGGTTCAACTCGGGGTGGGGGCCGCTGATCGTGGTGAGCGAGGAGCTTTCCCGCGAACCGGCATCACCCTGGAGTCGGGCATGTGGTGGTTCCACAACCCGGCACATGTTGACGATGCGAATGGCGCGTACGAGCAACGTGCGCTCACCCTGCCCCTCTTCCTCGGCGCCAGTGCGACGCTGGTCCGTCGACCACGCTTCAACCTCTATCTTCAGATCAACGGCGGGCTCGCTCATACGCAGTACATCCATCGGTACGATTCGGGCCGATACCGCGTCGCATCGCGCACCGAGGCCCTCTACGGGCTCACCCTGACATGCTGGTTCGGGCTCTTCAAGCTCCGGGGAACGCCTTACCGCACAGGGCCTCGCCTAGGCACCAGCTTCTACCATATCGGGGGGCAGACGTTGCGCTCGCCGTACGGGACGATTTGGTAGCCCAATCGTGCTTTGAGCTCTCACTCCACCGCACCTTGTTCAAGCGTTCGTTCGGTCGGGTTATCCAAGGCGATCCGAAAGCTCCAATTTCATGGCATGAAAGCATGGGTCATTCCAGCGCTCGCCGCACTGCTCGCCTTTCCCGCCGCGGCCCAGATCACCCTCACCACCTATTACACGGTGCCGCCTACCAACGGCTGCAACGGGCTGGTGGCCATGGGCCCGGCCAGCAACATGTGGTCAGGCGGCTGCACGCCGCCATACATGTATGTGGTGGAGCCGAGCGGATGCGTACAGGCATCAACCGGCTGGCCTCCATTCTGGATCAGCGGCGATACCGTTTACACCAACCTGTGCTCCGTGCCCTGCCAGCTCAGCATCTGGGACGCATCGGTGGGGGAATGCGTGATCCTCTGCCAGATTCCCGTGATCACCGCCATGGAAGAAGAAACGCGTGGCTCCGGCACGGTCACACTGCAAAATCCCATCGCCGCGGGAATACCACTTCAACTATCTGTTACCGGCCAGCCGCCGAGCGAGCTCACGCTGTTTGATGCGCAAGGACGGATCGTGGAACGAATCCCGTTGGCGTCGGCGACAACCATCGCCGGCAGCACCCTCCTGCGACCCGGACCGTACCTTCTTCAAATTCGCTGGCCAGACGACCGCATCGCTACACAGCAAGTGGTGGTGCAGTAAGCGAATCGTTAACACCCCTAGCCGCACTGCATGCACCGCGCCTGGCCAGCCCTTCTCCTGGTCGGCATGCTCGCCTGCCAGACTCCGCATTACGCAACCGACCAGCTGCGCAACTCCACCATCCGCGAGCATGTGTTCCTCCCTGCCATGCGCGCCGATGCGCACTACTCTGGACAGGTGGTGAACCGATGCGAGGACCTGCTCATCCACCTCTGCTTCGACATCGAAGCCGAGGAAGTGACGGAAGCAGCGCAGCTCTACCCGCTCGTGCATCATACCATCACCGAGATGAACAAGCAGCTCATCGACTTCGAGCGCGAGGGCATCATGCTTGACAGCACGGCGCGCGTGGCTCTCGCCGCGGAGTTCACGTTCATCGCGAACGCGTATGGGATCGCGGCTGATGAGCAAGAGCTGATGAGGCCTGCGGCTTGGTGAGGCTATGCTCGATAGCTGGCTGAGGTTATTTCGTCAGCACGGTCCACCACCTTGGAACCGGGATGTCATGCAGGCTCGCGCGATGGAACTATGGAGCAATGACCTGTTGCCATGTCGCGCGCATGGTATCATTCATGTACTGATAACTGACATAAGCAGCCACGGCCATGAAACACCACGTGAGCGGCACGATCACGCTCACGGTCAGGCGCACGGCTCCCCAATAACCAAATGGCCGCATGCCCCGTGAGCGGAAGCGGCGATACGGAATCAGCGCCACAAGCAGCATGAAGAGCATCTGGACCGCGAGGGCACCGCATGCGATTTCGCCGATGCTGATTACGCGACCCTGGTAGTTGTCAGCGGCCCAGAGTGCCAGGAAAACAGCCGCGAGGGTGGTAACCACGGTCAGGAAGGAGCTCCAAAGGCACGTGACGTATAAGTGGCCGAAGCGAAACTCGTCCTTGCGATAGCGCCAAAGGAACATGATCGCTAGCGCCCCTACCAGCGCGGTCGGCAGGGCCACAATAACAGCCGCGAAGAGTGGGATGGCCAGAAGCAGCATCACCCCGCCGAAGACGCAGCTCGCATCCGGGGCGACAGGCGGAAGACCTTCATCGCGCCGGCCGCGCTGGTACTCGCTGAAATCACCGCCCGAATACGCCTGCCCCCGGCGACCGGCCCAATACGCCTCGCTCATTGCCTGTGTGAATCAGTGAAGTAATCCCTTGCTTGTTCCTGACGACGGTTTCAAATGTAGCCGGCAGCTATTTCCACCCGGAGGGGAATGCCAAGCTCTACATCGGGAATGGACTCGAGGGCAAGGAATCGGCGCGATGTGAGCAGCCTAGCGCATTGCTCAGATACCTGATCCAGTAAGCATAACTGGTGCGGCATGCGCCCCAAGATTGTCGACGGAACTCAACTGGAGATAGATCTCACTGATCCAGGTTGGCCCGGAGTCGACTCTCCAAGGCCTTGATGCGTTCCAACTCGGCACGCAGCACCGCATCGCTGGAGCGCTGCTCCTTCTGGTAGCGCTCCATGAGGGCCAAGGTGCGCTGGATCTTCACCAGTTCTTCCACGTCGTTCAGCGTGCTGCGCTTCGCCATGTACGCGCTGTCCAAGGCGCGGGCGCTGAGCACGCTGGCCACGTAACGCGCCTGGCTCGCGCGCAGGCGGTCGAACTCCGCGGCTCGCATCACGGTATCGGCGATGTGCTCGGCATGGTGCTTCGCGCTCGTGTAATAGGCGAGGTTCTTCTGCTCGAAGT
This sequence comes from Flavobacteriales bacterium, assembly GCA_020635725.1. Classification (GTDB taxonomy): domain Bacteria; phylum Bacteroidota; class Bacteroidia; order Flavobacteriales_F; family PHOS-HE28; genus PHOS-HE28. The sequence goes on along the minus strand of JACJZF010000003.1, from coordinate 56,614 downwards.
CCTCCCACCGTTCGGTGGAGTCGCCGTGGTTGCGGTGCTGCGCCTCGATGTCGTTGAACAGATGCTGCAGGGCCGTGTCGCTCTTCAGCACATCGGCGACGAGCGCATCTACGAGATCGCGACCGCTGCCCCGGCCGCTGTACTCCGCGACCTCATCCACCAGGCTCGGTTCCTGCAGCGCCTTGGGCAGCTCAGGTTGCGGTGGTGGGGGTTCACTGCAGGCCACGAAGGCGGGCAGAAGGAAGAGCCATGACGTGCGCATGCGGCGAAGCTAGATGTGCCGCACCGGATGGCGCTTGCTTGCCCCACCGGGCCACGAATCACAGATCCGCTGGAACAAGGCCCACAACCTCGCTCACTTCGCGAAGTACTTCTCCAGCAGCTCCTCGTCCATCAGATAGGTGCCTTGGGCATTGCGCATGTAGATGCCCTTGTCCTCCTGGAGCGGGTTGCGGCTGTTCAGCTTGACGTACACCTCCCGCACCCGATCGTGCGCGTCGAAATGCACCCATAGCATGGGGCTCGCTCCATCCGCTTCCACCATGCGGGAATAGACGACTGTGTAAAGCCTCTCCTCTTGCTGACGTCGTATGGCCTCGCAGCACGGGGTGGCGCTGAAAATGCTGTCCAGGAAGCTTGTGATCTGCTCTGCGCTGGTCACGTCACGCTCGGTAGGGCGCAACAGGCCGGCGCAGTTCCCTTGGTGCACATTGAGCCGCGCGCTTACCGCTAGGGGCATGCCCAGGATACCGATCACCTCCTCCTTGCTCATACCGAGCTCAACGGACAGGACGCCGGCAGGACTTACCCCCGGAGCCACGTCGCTGCGAACACAGGCCGCCATCGCTAGCGCCAAGAACCAAGCGACGCCGCGGCGGATACGCATGGGCGGAGAACGGCGGTGGGTGCGGGCTATTGTTCATCATGGATAGCAGATTCGAGCGAGCTGGGGAGACCATTTGCGGTTGAGTGGAGACTCTATGCTCGCTAAAAAGGCCGTGACAATGGAGGACAGATGGAAGCAATGACCCTGAAACGCCCACCTAATGCGCGATTCCCGATTCCAGTCGCTCGGCATCGCTCTGCGGCCGTGCGTTTCAGCACTTGTTAGCTGATCGTCAAAAAAAGTGTCTTGCAGGTGTCGGGCGCGCGTCCCTCCCGCGTCAGTCGCGGGAAATCGGGCCGTGTTGAAAAGTCCGAGAAAGTGACTCTCGCAAACCCTTGTTACCGCCCACCGACCGCGTGATCTTTGGGAACCTCGAAGAGGGAAGGGCCGCGGCAACGGCCCCTCCGAGAGGAATGGAAGTCACGACGGGCGCTCGCTGGTCTCATCAGCCAACCGGGTGTCGAGGGTAGAGGCCTCAACGTCGTGGCTTTCGCCTTTCTGGACTCAAGGTTACGACCCGCCCGGCTCTCAGGCATCAGCCGAACAGGAACAAACCATTCACGGCTGCGTGTTCATCCCGATTTTGACGACATCATCCGCTACTCCTGCAAGGGCTCTTGCTGCTAACATCGGTTGAAAAGTCTCTCTACTACCGGTGAGCCTGTTGTTCTTGGCTGCGGGCTCCCGAATCGAACGCTCGACTGGTTGGTACTAAAGATCCGGGGCGATCCGTAAGGCAACCGAACCAACCACGGGTCGCTGATACGCGGCAGCGAAGCCCCTTTCACCTACACCGCCCGCCCGGTGGGTAGGGACCGTTCACGCTGTACTGGATGACCTCCTCCCTTTCCAGGTCCACGGTTACCCTGAAGTAGTTATCGGCACCATCATTCACGAAGACCCATGCTTGACCGGGTTCCCGGAAGAGGCCATCCGGATTCAATAGGTTCACGTGCATCCGGCGCTGACCATCCTTCGTGCGTTCCCCAGCATACTGGCGGATGTAACGAGGCCAATCCTGTATCATGCACTCAGGGCGAACACGGCCCAACGTAGCATCCGCGACCAAATCGCGCTGTGTACGAGTCAAGGCATTGTGCCATGCAATGAAGCGCTCTAGAATGCACTCCGCTCGATCGACTTCTTCGGGCGTCAAATCGGTGGCGACTCCTTCTAGATATGGTCCGTACGCCTCAATGCTCTCCACAGTAAGGATCGCATACTGCTCACGCCCCACCCTGCACGCACCCTCTTGTGCAGAGCTACTCCATGCAGCCAGCACAGCGAATACGAGCGAAAGACAGCGCATGGATGAGGAAAGATACAGGTGAGCGCTCTTGGCATGCTGCAGCGGGGGCAACATACCTGATCAATGCGGCACCACGGATTATTCCATGGCATTTGCAAGTGTTGGTTCAGCAACATGGTGTGGGCCATTGAAAAGTGGACAACTCGACGTGCGATCGTGCCAGGTCATGAGTTGTCCACTTTCCAACAGCCCCAACAACAACACCATGTTGCGATGATCTTCAGAAGGACACCTATGCGGCTCTTTACATCACGGGAGTGTAGTCCACGCGGTATGGTTCACCGCGCCCGATCACGGCGTAGATGCGGTGGATGATCTTGTTGCGCATGGCATTGAGCACGACCATCTTGGGTTTTCCTTCGGCCACTTTGCGCTGGTAGTAGGCCTGCAGATCGCAGGGCAGGCGCACCATCCCGATGGCCGCCATGTGCAGCAGGCTTTTCAAGGGCTTATCAGCGTGGTGAGAGACGCGAGGCTTGCCCTTGACGCTCGTCCCAGATGTGTGCTCATAGGGGACCACGCCAGCTTGGCAAGCCAGTGCGCGCGGTGTTGGGAAGCGCGTGAACGCGGCGGTCTTCACCATCAGGTACGCGGCCAGAACCAGGCCCACACCGGGCACCGAACAGAGGAGTTCGTAGGTGCGTGCGGTCTCCGCGTCCTTGCTGAGCTCCTTCTCTATGGCTGCCTCCACTTGCTTTATCGCCTTGTTAAGCGCGGCGACCTGCTGCTTGTCGAACCGGTCGAACTGCGCGCGCAGCTCGGCCAAGCACGGGTTGCGGTCCTTGAGCTGGACCATGTACCTCTTGCGCTCCTTCACCAGCTGCCTGCGCCGCGTGAGCAAGTGCCCGACTTTCTCCAGTTCCAGGTCCTTGGAGGTGAACAGATGGGCCTTATCGCCGAAGCGCCGTGCATAGTCAGCGATGCGCCGGGCATCCACCTTGTCGCTCTTCCCGCGCTGCAGGCCGATGCTCTTCTGGATGTCCCGGGGATGGGCCAGCCAGGCAGGGCACTCCAGCTTCACCAAGGTCCGCAGGGCTTGGTTGGAGTAATGCCCTGTCGGCTCGAGGCAGACCAAGCACTCTGTCTTGTTCAAGCCATACGTATCGCTCCATCGCTTGATCAGGCTCGAGAGGCCCTGGTCCGTGTTGGCCACTTTACGCTCTTCGATCACAGCGCCTCGATCATCCGTCAAGGCCACGTCCAACTTGGCCTTACTCACGTCAATGCCTATCCAATGCATGTCCATCGTAGTTTTGAAGTGCAACCTGTGGCCACTGAAGGGACTGAGCGGCAGACCTTGAACTCGATGACTCTAATGGGTCTTGATGCCCGGTATTCCATATGAGTCTCAAAGTCTGAGCAGACCAAGGGGTCCATTAATCCGTATGGGCCTCGAACCCGTCGCAGATCCCGGTTCACCCCAAGGTCAAGCTCAGTTCTCTTCGGTGGTCCTGTCAAGCGCCAAGTTCGTCACTCAGCACGGGGGCAAGTCTAGAGTCGCAGATTCGCGGGAGTGGGGAACGAGTCACAGACTCGCGGCAGCGGGGGAACGAGCGGTGGCGGCTGCGAGCCGCAGGGTCTCCTCCACTGCCCACTTGCCCACGCGCTCGGAAGACCACTGCGGAGGCGGGGTGCACCCTGCGCGGGTCTATGCGTGACACTAGAGCCTGCTCGGGTCTAAAGTCGCGGACTTGCGGCAGCGGGGGTGGAACACATCACCTATTTTTGGAACGCGCCTTGGGGTCGCGGATGTCCACTACCAGGAACCCCTCACTTCCCACTCGTCGAGATGCCTGCTTACTTGGAAGTCCTTCCTGTCTACTTGCACATCGCAGCAAGTGTGGCGTTCGCCATCAATGTCGAGTTCGGTCGCCAGACACGTGGTGTATTCAACGTAATCAAAGCAATGGACAACGCCGTCTTGGTGGTTGTTGTCTTGCTTAACCTGAGTTTATGCATAGTCGTTAAGTGGTGGTACGGCCTCGTATTCGCCGGGGTATACATGCTCGGTGGATCCATTCTCAATGGCCTCCTATTCCGACTGTTTGATCACCATATCCATCTGCATCTTTACACCTATCGTGTGATGACATTCGCTTTGGACTCATTCATCATCTATTCGCTGGCCAAAGTCATCTACATGATTTGGTAGGTCTGTCCAAGACCTTCCCCGTCCTATTTGTTGAGAGCCGCACCATGTGGGACTGGCATCTGAAACGTGATATTTAATCGGTCCTTGTGTGGTGGCGCATCTAAGACGACAGTGAGGGTGTGGGCGACGCCTTCGCAGGCATAAGACTAGTTGTGAACCTCGCACCTCCTGTCATATTCACGGTATTCAATCCGCTTTAGCTGGGCGTTGCTGGCGGGCTGTCGTCGGCATGAGTCGACGATCTTCTCGAATCACAACAGACCGGATGTGCGCAAGCCTACACTTGCACCAATCCTCGGTTCCAAGCGTAGATAATTGTCACAAACACCAGCATCAAGCACAGCCCTAGCAAGATACTCACGAGATGTGATCACGGCTACGGGCCGCAGGGTCTCCTCCACAGCCCACTTGCCCACGCGCTCGGAAGACCACTGCGGAGGCGGGGTGCACCCTGCGGGGACTAAGGCGAGGAGCACCCTGCAAAGGTCTAGATTCAAGGCTTATATTGGTCGGGCGAATGGCGAAGAAATGATGGCAACAATTCGAAAGCGCATCTACGTCATTGGCTTCATGGCAATTCTGGGGATGCTCATTTACCCGCCGTGGATCCATAAGTCGCGCATTAGTTCTAAGCATAGTGCTACGCTTTCCCATGCTTATGGCTACTACCTCCTGACTGACGAGGTACAAGGCGAAAAGAGGCCGGAGCTATTCGACTTCCCAATCGATCTGAAACGGCTCCTGCTTCAATGCTCGGTTGTTATCCTCCTCGCAGGAGGGCTATTGCAAATTAGCAGGAAATGAGGCCTAGCAGAAGCCTTGTTCGACTGATTCCACTGGTACTAGTGCTAGCTCCCTCGTGCCAGACCCCTTGCGAAAAATCACAACTAACACAGCAAAAGTTCATCACCTTTATGTTCTATCCTCTTGAAGAGCGGAGCGATATTGGGAGGTTCGAGATCCTATCCAATGGATTGAATGCAACCGCCAACCTCTTGGATGATACGACCGAGTGTCGATTCAGTTCAAATGATAACCTGAACGCAGTCATCTGGTTTGAGGGCAACTACACGGGTATACGGAACGATTACAATGACGACTACTCGTTTATCATCTTTGGCAAAGGGGACGATAGATGGGCGAGCACTATGCAATTGGTCCAAGTCGATTACTACGGCCGAATGTGCGACTCAGTATCCGGCACATTTGAAGGTTTGTTCAAGCGAATCGGACCCAAATCGAGTGGCGAGACAGTTCTAGGAAGAGGGAGATTCTGCGCGATTGTGCAAAGCCGATAGGGCAGCATTAGACATCCCATGATTCCCACTGCGAAAAGCTGTACGGTGTAGCTCATTGGAATCAACATCGGCCTTTGCATTTCCTCGAATCCGTTGATCTACCTAGCCAAGATTTGCCCTGCCAAGGGCACGCACCCGTTCGATGAAGGAATTGTTCGCGTTTGAGTCGTAGCTGCTCAACACGGCATCGACAATTGCATCTAGGAGTTGGTTGTACTGCGGGGCGGAAGTCTCATCCACGAGTGAAAGGTCCACCTTTGCGATCGCGTGCAGCGTGGCTTTATGATCATATGCTGCGGCTTCCTTTGCGAAGTATAGTTGTGCAAGCAGATCATGAATGGGACCGCGTAGCGCTTCCTGTCTGCGAGCCCGCCTCTCATTCTCAATAGTGGTTCGCATGACCTCCAGCGTTGTGCGTTGTTGTCCGTGCGCGATGCTGAGAGCAATGAAGCCGGTAATAAGTGCAGCAATCAAAGGTCCCCAGGATCTGAGAATCTCGTCCAACGAAACCGGGCAAGAATGACACATGACTTTAATCATTAATGGTTGATGAAGACGAGCAGGGCCCACTTTCGTGAGCCCTGCGCGTTGTTATTCAGTGCTCACTCCTACCCACTGCACATCTCGCACCCTTCCGGGTTATCGAGGCTGCAGGCGATCTCGGCGGCGGCGCGCTCCTCGGCGGTCATGGCCTTGGGGCTGGTGGTGGTGGGTGCTGAGACCACGGGGTCCATCACCACGGTGCTGCCTACGGGTAGGCCGTCGTCCTCGTTCACGGGGCTGGGAGCTGCCTTCGATTTGCTCGGCATGACCGGCTCCGGTTTAGGTTCAGCGAGCTTGGTCTTATCCACCGTGAACTTGATGGCATCGGTGGCGGCCTTGGTGCGCAGGTAGTACATGCCGGTCTTCAGGCCCGCCTTCCACGCATAGAAGTGCATGCTGGTGAGCTTGCCGAAGTTGGCGTTCTCCATGAAGATGTTGAGGCTCTGGCTCTGGCAGATGTAGGCGCCACGGTCGGCCGCCATGTCGATGATCACCTTCTGGCTGATCTCCCAGGCGGTCTTGTAGAGCTCCTTGAGGTTCTGCGGGATCTCCGGGATGTGCGCGATGCTGCCGTTGGCGGCGATGATCTTGTTCTTGAGCTCCTCGCCCCAGAGGCCGAGCTTCACGAGGTCGCGCAGCAGGTACTTGTTCACCACCACGAACTCGCCGCTGAGCACGCGGCGCGTGTAGATGTTGCTGGTGTAAGGCTCGAAGCACTCGTTGTTGCCGAGGATCTGCGCGGTGCTGGCGGTGGGCATCGGTGCCAGCAGCAGGCTGTTGCGCACGCCATGCTCCTTGATCTCGGTGCGCAGCACATCCCACTCCCAGCGGTCGCTGGGCTTCACGCCCCACATGTCGGGCTGCAGGATGCCCTGGCTCACGGGGCTGCCGGCGTAGCTCTCGTAGGGGCCTTCCTCCTTCGCCAGGTCCTTGCTGGCGGTGAGGGCGGCGTAGTGGATGGTCTCGAAGATCTCGCGGTTCAGCACCTTGGCCTCTACGCTATCGAACGGATGGCGCATGAGGATGAAGGCGTCGGCCAGGCCCTGCACGCCGATGCCGATGGGGCGGTGGCGCATGTTGCTGCGGCGCGCCTCGGGCACGGGGTAGTAGTTCTGGTCGATGACCCGGTTCAGGTTCTTGGTCAGCTGGTAGGTGACCTCGAAGAGGCGGTCGTGGTCGAACTTGCCCTTCTCCACGAACTTGGGCAGGGCGATGGAGCCCAGGTTGCACACGGCCACCTCATCGGGGCTGGTGTACTCCATGATCTCGGTGCAGAGGTTGGAGCTCTTGATGGTGCCCAGGTTCTGCTGGTTGCTCTTCTTGTTGGCGGCATCCTTGAAGAGCATGTAGGGCGTGCCGGTCTCGATCTGGCTCTCGAGGATCTTGAACCAGAGGTCCTGCGCCTTGATGGTGGTGCGGCCCTTGCCCTCGCTCTCGTACTTCTCGTAGAGCTCCTCGAACTTGTCGCCGAAGGTGTCGGCCAGGCCGGGGCACTCGTTGGGGCACATGAGGGTCCACTCGCCGCCCTGCTCCACGCGCTTCATGAAGAGGTCGGGGATCCACATGGCGTAGAAGAGGTCGCGGGCGCGCATCTCCTCCTTGCCGTGGTTCTTCTTCAGCTCCAGGAAGTCGAACACATCGGCGTGCCAGGGCTCCAGATAGATGGCGAAGCTGCCCTTGCGCTTGCCGCCGCCCTGGTCCACATAACGCGCGGTGTCGTTGAACACGCGCAGCATGGGCACGATGCCGTTGCTGGTGCCGTTGGTGCCCTTGATGTAGCTGCCCTTGGCGCGCAGGTTGTGCACGCTGAGGCCGATGCCGCCGGCGCTCTGGCTGATCTGCGCGCACTGCTTCAGGGTGTCGTAGATGCCGCTGATGCTATCGTCCTTCAGCTGAAGGAGGAAGCAGCTGCTCATCTGCGGCTTCGGGGTGCCGGCGTTGAAGAGCGTGGGCGTGGCGTGGGTGTACCAGCCCTCGCTGAGGTCGTTGTAGGTGCGGATGGCGCTCTCGATATCCTCTTTGTGGATGCCGACGGCCACGCGCATGAGCATCTGCTGCGGGCGCTCCACCACCTTGCCGTGCATGCGCAGGAGGTAGCTGCGCTCGAGGGTCTTGAAGCCGAAGAAGTCGTAGCTGAAGTCGCGGTCGTAGATGATGGCGCTGTCGAGCACCTCGGCGTTCTTGCGGATGATCTCCCACACATCGTCCGCGATGAGGGCGGCACGGGCGCCGGTCTTCGGGTCGACGTAGTCGTAGAGGTCCTTCATGGTCTCGCTGAAGGACTTCTTGGTGCTCTTGTGCAGGTTGCTGACGGCGATGCGGCTGGCGAGCTGGGCATAGTCCGGGTGCTTCACCGTCATGGTGGCGGCCACCTCGGCGGTGAGGTTGTCGAGCTCGGTGGTGGTCACGCCATCGTAGATGCCGTCGATGACCTTGAGGGTCACCTGTGTGGCATCGACCATGGGATCGAGCTCATAGCACAGCTTCTTCACCCGGGCGGTGATCTTGTCGAATTTCACTGCCTCCCGGCGGCCGTCGCGCTTTACTACATACATGGTGTGGTTGGTGGGTCTTGTCCCGGCACCTTCGGCTCCCGCGTCCGGTGCAAGGGGGTTGATTGGGATGGCTCGTTTGCGAGGGGTCGTTTTCCGCTTTGCGGGTGGTGCTCGGCGTTGCTCGGTCTCGCGGTTCTAAAGTCTCTTTCTTCTGAACGGTCCCGAAGCGGGCACTGGTGTTCTCTTCAACTGTTCAATGTGAGTTGGTACGGTTGGGAGTTGGAGGTTGACCTACGGGACGGTTGGGAGTTGGGTTGGGCGTATTCAACCCTCAACCTGTCATTCCGAGCGAAGCGAAGGGACAACCCTCAACCTGCCCTAGAAGTCAGCGTCCAGCGTGAACTTGCTCTGGTCCTTCTCCTTGTTGAGCACGCCGGCCTTCTGGTACTCGCCCACGCGCTTCTCGAAGAAGTTGGTCTTGCCCTGGAGGGAGATCATCTCCATGAAGTCGAAGGGGTTCATGGCGTTGTACACCTTCTCGTTGCCGAGCTCCATGAGCAGGCGGTCGGCCACGAACTCGATGTACTGCTGCATGAGCTTGGCGTTCATGCCGATCAGGTTCACGGGCAGGGCGTCGGTCACGAACTCCTTCTCGATCTCCACCGCATCCTTGATGATGGTCTCGATGGTCTTCTTCGGGAGCTTGTTGAGCAGGTGCTTGGTGTAGAGCATGCAGGCGAAGTCGCAGTGCAGGCCCTCGTCGCGGCTGATGAGCTCGTTGCTGAAGCTGAGGCCGGGCATGAGGCCGCGCTTCTTCAGCCAGAAGATGCTGCAGAAGCTGCCGCTGAAGAAGATGCCCTCCACGGCGGCGAAGGCGATGAGGCGCTCGGCGAAGCTGCCCTTGCTGATCCAGCGCAGGGCCCACTCGGCCTTCTTCTTCACGCAATCGACGGTCTCGATGGCGTGCAGGAGCTTGTCCTTCTCCAGGGGATCCTTGATCAGCGTGTCGATGAGCAGGCTGTAGGTCTCGCTGTGGATGTTCTCCATCGCGATCTGGAAGCCGTAGAAGAAGCGCGCCTCGGGGTACTGCACCTCGTGGAGGAAGTTCTCGGCGAGGTTCTCGTTCACGATGCCGTCGCTGGCGGCGAAGAAGGCGAGCACGTGCTTGATGAAGTAGCGCTCGTCGTCGTTGAGCTTCTCGGCCCAGTCCACGAGGTCGGCGTGCAGGTCGATCTCCTCGGCGGTCCAGAAGCTGGCCTCGTGCTTCTTGTAGAAGTTCCAGATGTCGTGGTGCTGGATCGGGAAGATGACGAAGCGGTCCTTGTTGTCCTTGAGGAGGGGTTCGTTCGCCGCGTCATCGGGGAGCGCCATGCTGATCTGGGTCTCGTTGCTCATCGGTGTTGGTAGTGGAAGAGTTCGGGGGGCGGTTATCTGATCGGGAGGAGGCTCCCGTTACGTTCTGCAGCGGTCTTTTCGGTTGGTCCGTCGGCGTCGGGATGACGGTGTCGGCGGGTCACAAAAATGGAACCCATGGCCGGGCGTGGCAATGACTTGGAGGGGTCACTTTCTCGGACTTTTCAACACGGCCCGGTTCCCCGCGACTGACGCGGGAGGGACGCGCGGACGACACCTGCAAGACAAATTTTTTGACGATCGGTTAACAAGCTCCGGAGCGCGCGGCCCTAGGGCGATGGCGCGTCGGGCGGAGCGAGGATCGCAAGCGCGGCGGGCGTTCCACGCGGCGGGCTCGATCCATGGGCAAGCGTGGAGGGGGAATGCGAATGCGGGCGCACACAGAGGCGCAGGGAACGCGGGGGTGGAATGCCAATGCGATCACACGGAGTCACGGAGAACACGGAGGGTGGAATGACAAGGCGGACTCACGCAGAGGCGCAGGGAACGCAGAGCGGTGAATGCCATTGCGGTCGCACACGGAGGTACGGAGAGCACGGAGTGACCTAGCTTGTTCCGGCTTTGCGGTCTCCGCGTTCTCTGCGCCTCTGCGGTGAAATGGGCTACTTCCCGCTCCCCCGCTCCTTCTCCCACTCCGTGTGGATGTCCTCCAGCTCAGCGTACCACTGCTTGCCGTACTTGCGGATCAGCGCATCCTTCAGGAAGCGGTACACGGGCACATCGAGCTTGGCGCCGCAGGTGCAGGCCGGCTTGCACAGCTTCCACTTGTGGTAGTTGAGCCCTTCGTGGAACTTGAGCTTCTCGATGCGGATCGGATACAGGTGGCAGCTAATCGGCTTGCGGAAGGGAATCTTGCCATCCTTCCAGGCCTTTTCGATGCCGCACAGCGCGATGCCGTTCTCGAAGATGGTGAAGGCGCACTCCTTCTTCCCATCCACCAGAGGTGTCACCAGGTCGCCATCCTCGTCGATCATGCTGAAGCCCTGCTCGGCCACTGCCTGCCTTCCCTTCTCCGGGATGTAGCTGCGGTACTTCGGCCACAGCTTCTTCATCTGCTCGGCTTCCTCGGGCTCCAACGGCGCGCCGCTCTCGCCCTCCACGCAGCACGCGCCTTTGCACGCGTTCAGGTCGCACACGAAGCGCTTCTCGAAGAGGTCTTCGGAGATGAGGGTACCGCGGTGCTCGATCATCATCGGCCGCCGAAGCCTGTGGCGCAGGCGGCGCGGCGAAGCTAGCAGCTGAAAATACGACTTCACGCAGAGGCGCAGAGAACGCGGAGAAGGATAAGGACGCCGCGGCTCTGCGTTCTCTGCGCCACTGCGTGAAAACGTATTCCTCCATCTTTGCGCCCCGCGCCGCCAAAGTCTTCCAAGGCGACCGCGAGCCCATCATGAGCAACCAAGAAGACCGCCTCAAAACCCTCATCGGCCATGCCAAGGAGTATGGCTTCGTGTTCCCCAGCAGCGAGATCTACGATGGCCTGAGCGCCACCTACGATTATGGCCCGTACGGCGCCGAGCTGAAGAATAACATCAGGCAGTACTGGTGGGCCGCCATGACGAAGCTCAACGAGAACATCGTGGGCATCGACGCGGCCATCTTCATGCACCCCACCACCTGGAAGGCCAGCGGCCACGTGGACGCCTTCAACGATCCGCTGATCGACAACAAGGACAGCAAGAAGCGCTACCGCGCCGACGTGCTCCTGGAGGAGCACATGGCCAAGTACGCCGACAAGATCGAGAAGGAGGTGGAGAAGGGCCGCAAGAAGTTCGGCGAGGCATTCGACGAGGCGCAGTTCCGCGCGACCAACCCGAACGTGAAGCGATCGCAGGAGCGCATCGATGCGGTGGAAGGGCGAATGAAGGCCGCCTTGGAGGCGAACGACCTCGAAGCAGTCCGCCAGCTCATCATCGACGAGGAGATCAAGTGCCCGGTGAGCGGCACCGCCAACTGGACCGAGGTGCGGCAGTTCAACCTGATGTTCGCCACGGAGCTGGGCAGCGTGAGCGGCGAGAGCAGCACCATCTACCTGCGTCCCGAGACCGCGCAGGGCATCTTCGTGAACTTCCTGAACGTGCAGAAGAGCGCGCGCATGAAGATCCCCTTCGGCATCGCGCAGACCGGCAAGGCCTTCCGCAACGAGATCGTGGCCCGGCAGTTCATCTTCCGCATGCGGGAGTTCGAGCAGATGGAGATGCAGTTCTTCGTGAAGCCCGGCACCGAGATGGACTGGTACAACCGGTGGAAGGACCAGCGCATGAAGTGGCACCGCGCACTCGGCCTTCCGGTGGAGAGCTACCGCTTCCACGACCACATCAAATTGGCGCACTACGCCAACGCGGCCTGCGACATCGAGTTCCGCTTCCCCATGGGCTTCAAGGAGCTCGAGGGCATCCACAGCCGAACCGACTTCGACCTGGCCAACCACGAGAAGCACAGCGGGCGCAAGCTCACCTACTTCGACCCGGAGGCCAATGAGAGCTACGTGCCTTACGTGGTGGAGACCTCGATCGGCCTCGACCGCATGTTCCTGGCGATCCTGAGCGCCGCGTACGATGAGGAGAAACTCGAGGGCGGCGAGGAGCGCGTGGTGCTGCGGATACCTGCACCGCTGGCCCCTGTGAAGGTGGCCGTGATGCCCTTGGTGAAGAAGGACGGGCTGCCCGAGAAGGCACGCGCGATCATCGACGGACTGAAGCTCTCGCACAATTGCCAGTACGACGAAAAGGACAGCATCGGCAAACGCTACCGCCGCCAGGACGCCATCGGCACACCCTATTGCATCACGGTGGACTACGACACGATGAAGGACGATACGGTGACCATCCGCGAGCGCGATAGCATGCAGCAGGAGCGCGTGGCCATCGCCGATCTGGACCGGATCGTGAGCGATAAGGTGGACCTGCGGAGTCTGCTGAAGCAGCTCTGAGTCAGCTCAGAAAATCGCGCACCGACCTCTGGATGGAGGCTTTCACGCCTTCCCACGTCTGGCCCTGCAGGCTGATGGGGTCCTCGCTGTCCTCGGCATCCTTGAAATACGTGATGGCGTAAGGGATGCTGATCGCGAGGGAATTGTCCGGGTACTTCTCGCGGTGCCACTCCATCACTTGCGCAAGACCATGCATGCGCAACAGGAGCTCCAGGTCATGGAAGTCCTTCTTCTTGGCGCGGTGAAGGATCGCCTCGATCTTCATCGCAGCGATATCGGCATCCGCATACATCGGGATGCCGCTCTCGATGTGGAGGCCCGCGATGCGACGATGGGGAAAGTGAACGATGTCCACCTTCACCCCATCGATGAAGCCGAAGACAGCCCATTTCGCCTGCTGGTCACGGCGAAAACTGAAACGCGTGGAGAACTGCGTCTCCAGTTGGGCAATCATGGCGCCCGTGTCTATCGGCTCTGTCGTGAACAGGTCGAGGTCGACGGAAAGACGATGGCCATAGCGCAAGGCCAGGGCAGTGCCACCCACCAATGCATGTGGTCGCAGCAGCTGGACCTCCAGCAGTTCCCTCAATACGGGTATGGTCCCGGTCGGGAGCGCCTGTTCGTGTAGCATTGGAATCGCTCAAGCGGCTCGGCCACAATAGCGCTCGCGAAGTACATCGTCTGCTCCGGCAGGAACTTCGCCTCCAGCAAGGCCGTCCGCACCTTCTCGTCACCATAGTATCGTCGGCACTGCCGGATATCCTCCACGTCCCCGCGCTCGAACACCCGCTCGATCACGAAGCGCCACTTGGCATCCAGGTCCATGCGGTCGTAGTCCACATCCCAGAAGATGCGGCGATCGAACTCCGGTGCAGGCGAGGGCATGCAGCGAAGTTACGGGAGCCCGCAGGCAGTGACGAACGCGTGGATGGCCTGCTCAGGCTCTCTGAGCGGTCGTAACCCGTTATCTCCGCACCCCTTCCCTACCCGGCGATGTCGGACCTGCCTGCCAGAGGCCGTATCGGTAGGCCTGCCCCTGGCGGTCTGGCGCGCCCTCGGTGTACCAACCATGTCCATGGCGTGCTGGGTGTACGCATTGAGCAGCGTGAGTCGCAACTATATCAACGTTGGACTCAGCACCAACGCGGTCAGTCGCATCGAAGAACATCAACGAGTGAAGGAGAAGACAATGGACGCGTACAGGCCATTCGCAGTTCCCTGGGTTGAGCGTTTCGAAACCCGCCCCGTGGCTCGCGAAAGAGAAAAGTTCCTTAAGAGCGGCCGGGGAAAGGCATTTCTGAAGGATCTTCGCACTCGATTCACCGGTGAATCAACACCTACCCAGGTGGCGGAATCGGTAGACGCGTCGGTCTCAAACACCGATGACGCAAGTCGTGCGGGTTCGAGTCCCGCCCTGGGTACAACGGCGATCAGCTGATCCGGCGATCAACTGGTCAGATGATGGGATGCAGCAGGACTCGCTGGTCTATTCCGACCCGAAGAAGCAGGAGCGCTATGATCGCGCGTACATGCGCATGGCGCAGGAATGGGCGCGCCTGAGCCATTGCACGCGCAAGCAGGTGGGCGCCCTGATCGTGAAGGAGGGCATGATCATCAGCGACGGCTACAACGGCACGCCCACCGGATTCCCCAATGATTGCGAGGATGAGAACGGGATCACCCTGTGGTACGTGCTGCACGCCGAGGCCAACGCGATCATGAAAGTGGCGCGCAGCACCAACAATGCGCGCGGAGCCACGTTATACCTCACCCACTCGCCCTGCAAGGAGTGCAGCAAGCTCATCCTGCAGGCGGGCATCAAGCGGCTGGTGTACATGGATGCCTACAAGGACCCCTCGGGCCTCGACCTGCTCACCAAGGGCGGGCTGCTGGTGCGGAAATTGGACACGCCCTGACCATGCGACCCCAACGGCACCCGATCTCCCCATACGTCCCGCTGCTGCTCTCCCTGGCTTTGGTAGCCGGTCTCTTCATCGGGCGCAACCTCGGCGGCGGCGAACAAAGCCCGCTGGCCATCTTCCATCTGCGCCAGCCGGGCGCTGCGGAGAAAATCGGTCAGGTATTGGACTTGATCGACCGCCAGTATGTGGATAGCGTGGAGAAGGAATCCCTGGTGGAGGAGGTGCTGCAGGACATCCTTCAGCGCCTCGACCCGCACAGCTACTACCTGAGCGCCGAAGAGCTCCGCGCCGCATCGGAACCCTTGGAAGGCAGCTTCGATGGCATCGGTGTGGAGTTCGCCATCCAGCACGACACGGTGGTGGTGATCACCCCGGTTGAAGGCGGCCCGAGCGCGCAATTGGGTATCCGGGCCGGCGACCGCATCCTCATGGCCGACAGCGTGCCCCTAGCCGGCGTGGGCATCACGAACGATGGCGTGATGAAGCGCCTGCGCGGCCCGCGAGACAGCAAGGTGGAGGTGATGATCGCGCGGCGCGGGACCAAGGAGCCCTTCCACGTCACGATCACACGCGGCGCCATTCCGATCAACAGCGTGGCGGCGGCCCTGCTTCGCCCCGATGGCACGGGCTATATCAAGCTCAGCCGCTTCGCGCGGAATACGCATGCTGAATTCGTGGAGGCCGCCGATCGCTTGCGCCAGCAGGGCATGACCCGCCTGGTGCTGGACCTGCGCGGCAACGGCGGCGGTTACCTGAACGCCGCAGCCGACCTGGCCGATGAGTTCCTGCCCGATGGCCGCGTGATCGTGTACACCGAAGGCCGCATGTCTCAGCGCCGCGACCTGAAGGCCACCGCGCGCGGCGGGTACGAGGACATGCCGCTGGCCGTGCTGATCGACGAAGGCTCCGCCAGCGCCAGCGAGATCATCGCCGGTGCATTGCAGGACAACGACCGCGCGACGATCATCGGCCGCCGCTCCTTCGGCAAGGGGCTCGTGCAGGAAGAAGTGCCCCTGCCCGACCATAGCGCCGTGCGCCTCACCACGGCCCGCTACTACACCGCCAGCGGGCGCAGCATCCAGAAACCTTACGGCCACGGCGTGGACTATGACGCCGACTACGAGCAGCGCGGCATCCATGGGGAGCTCTTCTCGGCCGATAGCATCCACCTGGATAGCGCGCAGGTGTTCCGCACGCGCAGCGGCCGCGTGGTTTACGGCGGAGGCGGCGTGATGCCCGACGTATTCGTGCCGGCCGATACCGCCGAGGGCTCCCAGTTCCTCACCGACCTGTTCTTCTCCGGAACCCTGAACCAAGTGGCCTTCGACCTGGCCGACCGCGAGCGCAGCAAGCTCAAGGCCCTCGGCGACCCGGCGAGCTTCAATGGCGGCTACACCATCACCCCCGCCATGACCGATGCGTTGCGGGACGAGGCCCGTAAGCAGGGCATCAAGGAGCGGGCAGGCGAGTTCGAGCGCTCTCGCCGTCAGATCGTCACCCGCCTCAAAGCCGGCATGGCACGCAACATCTGGGGCGATGAAGGCTTCTACGAGGTGATGCTCGATGCCGACAGCGTATTCCTGCGTGCCCGCGATGTGCTCCGCGCCGGGCCCACGGCCAACCGCTAGGATGCAAAAGCAGAAGGGGCCTTGCGGCCCCTTCTCCAATCGGTTGTGAACCCCGCTTAGTGGGTCGCTTCGTGCATCATTTCCTCACCGGCAGCAACGGTGCTGTCGACGGCGGCAGCGGCAGCAGCTGCAGCAGCAGCGGCTTCCTCAGCCATACGGATGCTATCAGCGCGCAGCACAGCAGCGATGCTGTCAGCAGCGGCCTTGGCCTTGGCTTCAATCTCCGCTTGGGAGGGGCCGCAGGCTACCACGAAGGCGGCCATACCGGCGAGAAGGGCGAACTTCTTGAACATGTGGATGGTACGGTTGGTGAAAGTGGCCGCAAATGTAGATGTCTATTCGATACCGCAAAATCGAATGGCGCTTTTCGGTGAATACCTTAGCGCGGTCGACCGGAACTAACCCAGCAAACGACCAAATCCATGGCCTTCCAGCTCCCAGCCCTTCCTTACGCCTTCGACGCGCTCGAACCCCACATCGATGCCCGCACCATGGAGATCCACCATGGCAAGCACCACCAGGCTTATGTCACCAACCTGAACAAGGCCGTGGAAAGCACCCCGCTCGAGGGCAAGACATTGGAGGAGATCCTCGCGAACCTGGACATGACCAACATGGCCGTGCGTAACAACGGCGGCGGTCATTTCAACCACAGCCTGTTCTGGACCATCATGGCCCCGAACGCCGGCGGAGCGCCTTCTGGGGAGCTGGCCGATGCCATCACCCGCGATTTCGGCTCCTTCGATGCATTCAAGGAGAAATTCGCCCAGGCCGGCGCCACGCGCTTCGGGAGCGGCTGGGCCTGGCTGTGCAAGGGCAAGGAAGGCAAGCTCGAGGTCTGCTCCACTGCCAACCAGGACAACCCCCTGATGCCCGGTGCGGGCTGCGGCGGAACGCCCATCCTGGGCATGGATGTGTGGGAGCACGCCTACTACCTGCACTACCAGAACCGCCGCCCCGACTATATCGCGGCATTCTGGAACGTGGTGAACTGGCCTGAGGTAGCTCGCCGGTTCAGCGCCGCGAAATAGGCCGCATGATCCGGTCGCTGCGCTGGATGCGCCATCGGCTGCTGCTGGTGCTGGCCGGGCTGGCCCTGTTTCACACGTCGGCGATGGCCGTTTCCCATGATGGCGGGCCTTTCCGCACCGAGGTGGAACTCCCGATGGACTCCACCTCGGCCATGGGGTCGGCTGCGGCCGCACCCAGGCACGACCGCCTGGTGGCCGTGGCACTCACCGTGCTGCTCGGGCCTTTCGGCGCGCATCGGCTCTACCTGGGCACCAGCACCAAGGTCACCATCGCTTACGGGCTCACCTTCGGCGGCTTCGGCGTGCTGGCCCTGATCGACCTGGGCCATCTCATCTTCAGCAAGGACCTGGACCGGTTCCGATCCAATGAGCGTGTATTGATGTGGTCCGACCCACCCGCAACAGTCACTCCACCGTGACGCTCTTGGCGAGGTTGCGCGGCTGATCCACGTTGCAGCCCCGCATCACCGCGATGTGGTAGCTGAGCAGCTGCAGCGGGATCACGCTCAGCAGGGGAACCAGCTGGTCAGCGGTCTCCGGTATCTCGATGGTGTGATCCGCGAGTTCCTTCACCACGCGGTCCCCTTCGGTGACAATGGCGATGATCTTGCCCTTGCGCGCCTTCACCTCCTGGATGTTGCTCACCACCTTCTCATAGCTGGAGCCCTTGGTGGCGATCACGAAAACCGGCATCTCATCATCGATCAGGGCGATGGGCCCGTGCTTCATCTCCGCGGCGGGATAGCCTTCGGCATGGATGTAGCTGATCTCCTTGAGCTTGAGCGCCCCTTCCAAGGCCACCGGGAAACTGTAACCACGGCCTAGGTAGAGCGCGTTGCGCGCATCCTTGTAGATGTCGGCGATGTACTTCACCTGCGCCTCGGTAGCGAGCACGCGCTGCACCTTGTCGGGTATGGCATCGAGCTCGTTGAGCAGGCGGTGGAAGCTGCTGCCGCCCAGGGTGCCTTTCTTCTGCCCGATCATCAGGGCCATGAGCGCAAGCACCGTTACCTGCGCGGTGAAGGCCTTGGTACTGGCCACGCCGATCTCAGGCCCGGCATGCGTGTACGAGCCCGCATGCGTCACGCGAGCGATGCTGCTGCCCACCACGTTGCAGATGCCGATGATGGTGGCGCCACGGCTCTTCGCGAGCTCGATGGCGGCCAACGTGTCGGCGGTCTCCCCGCTCTGGCTGATGGCGATGACGATGTCGTCCTCGTTGACGATCGGATTCCGGTAGCGGAACTCGCTGGCGTATTCCACCTCCACCGGTATGCGCGCCAGGTCCTCGAAGAGATACTCCCCGACCAAACCGGCATGCCAGCTGGTGCCGCAGCCCACGATCAGCACCCGCTTGGCCTGGATGAACTTCTGCTCGTAGTCCTTGATGCCCCCGAGCACCACCTCGCCCTTGACCAGGTTCAATCGACCGCGCAGGCTGTCGCGGATGCTCCGTGGCTGCTCATGGATCTCCTTGAGCATGAAGTGGTCGTAGCCGCCCTTCTCCAGCGCCTCCAGGTGCATTTCGAGCTCCTGGATGAAAGGGGTCTTCTCCTGGTTCTTGATGTTGCGCAGGCGAAGCCCATCGGTGCGGTGGATGATGGCGATCTCGCCGTCCTCCATGTACACCACATTGCGCGTGTGCTCCACGATGGGCGTGGCATCGCTGGCCAGGAAGAATTCGCCATCCTGCTCGCCGATGCCGATCACCAAGGGAGAGCTCCGGCGCGCGGCCACCATCGTATCGGGGTCCTTGCGGTCAACCACCACAATGGCGTAGGCGCCCACCACGCTGGCCAGTGCCAGGCGCACAGCCTCGCCCAGCTCCACGCCCTCGGTGCGCTGGATGTCGTCGATCAGGTGCACGAGCACCTCGGTATCCGTATCGCTGCGGAAGCTGTGCCCCCGCTGAACCAGCTCCTCCTTGATCGGCGCGTAGTTCTCGATGATGCCGTTGTGGATCAGCGCCAGGTCGCCGCTGGTGGCCTGATGCGGATGCGCGTTCACATCGTTAGGCGGGCCATGCGTGGCCCAACGCGTGTGGCCGATGCCCAGCGTGCCCGTGGCGGGGTGCCCGTTCACATGCGCCTCCAGGTCGCTCACCTTGCCCTGGCACTTGAAGATGCGCAGCTCGCTGCCATCGATCAAGGCCACCCCGGCGCTGTCGTAGCCGCGGTATTCCAACCGACGCAGGCCATTGATGAGGATGGGGTACGCTTGCTTCGCACCCAGGTAGCCGACGATCCCGCACATGAGCCTTCAGTATGTGGTAAAAGTAAGCCGCAGCGTCATGGGGCTCTGCGCGGCGGCAGGGCCATTGAGCACCACACGGTTCGCCGTGACGCCGCTTCCACCCACCACCATGGTGAGCCCATCATTCACGTAGGTGCCGTTGATCAAGCCTTGCACGTAGCGCGTGATGTTGAAGCGGTAGCCGTTCGATTCCTCGCGGTACACGCCGTCGATCACGCCCAGCCCATTGAGTTGATCCGGCAGGAACGCATCACCCGTTTCGATCTTCCGGAAGAGGAAGAGCTGCGTGGGCGGCCGGTAATACGGGTAGAAGGCGCCTTGCAAGGGAGCGATCAGCTCCGCCTTCGCAAGGATGCGGTCGCTGCCGGCTTCCTCTAAGATGTGAGGGAAACGCACCGCGGTGCGCAGCCCTCCGAGCGCTTGCACATGGGTGATGGTGGCCGGCGACAACGTGTCATCGATCGCGGCTTGCAGACCCGGTTCCGTCGCGCGCGAGGCATCGTGCTCGCTCACGGTGTAGCGCACGCAATTGGAATTGATCAACAGGTCGAAGGTCCGCGTCAGTTCCGGCTCGTCATTCAGGTCGTGGTAATACAGCGTGGCCTTGGAGGCCTCGGCGAGCAGGTCGAAGATCAGCACCCCGCCCTGATTGGGCAGCAGCCCCGACTCATCCACCGTGACGTGGATGCCTTTGAAGAACTGCAGGAATGCCTCATTGCTCGCCATGTCCGCCGTGCCGAAGGCATCCATCATACGGTTGGCCAGCGCCTGGTCCAGCCGGATGCGCAGCTGCGGAGCGAGGGTGTCGCCGAGGATGTATGGCTGCGTGGTGGGCTGGGGACGGATACGGCCGCCGCGATTGGCCACGATGTCCGCGCCCAAGGTCACCGGTTCGCGATAGGCGTAGTACGATGAATCCAAGGAGAGCGCCTCATCGACCTCGAAGGCTTGGAACACCTGGGGGTCCAGGTTCCCATAACCGTAGTTGATTCCGTCGAAGGCCAGGGACAGCACCAGGCTGTCGGCCACCAGTCCGGTGGTGTCGATGCCTTGGCCGATGTTATTCGCTGGCAGCCGCCATTGGGTGACGAAGCCGGCCTTCACGAGCCCGAAGTGGGGGTCGATGTACGCGCCGAGCAGCTGCTTGGAGAGACCGCTGGTGCGGATGGCCGAATCCACCACGGTGTAGGCATGCACGGTGAAGGTGTCCACCTCCACGCCCAGCGGATCCCCGGGCAAGAGGTCGAGGCCTTGGTCCGGCTCGGGCTTCCGGCAGCCCGTTACGAACGCCAGTAGCGCGACCAGGCCAAACCAACGGGCCGCTCGCCGAATGAGAAGGTCGTTGCGACTCACACGAGTGCCGCTTCCATGACGCCCTGGTAGAAATCGGCATGGGCGCCCACGAAGTCGCCATCGCCGACATAGTTCAGCGTGGGCTTATCGGCAGATTTGATGGCCGTCTCCAAGCCTTTGCTCAGCTTGGGACTGGCCTTCACCACCGCGTCGCTCAGGCTCATGCCCAGCTTGTAGAGGTCGTCGGTGGTGGGCTTGGTGAGCCCCTTCACCACGTCCTTGTCGAAGCCTTCCATGGTCAGCTTCTTGGCGATGTCCTTATCCAGGGCTTCGGCCTTCTGGTCGTACACGCTCATGACCAGGCGCGCGTTCTCGAAGTGCGGGTCGTCGGCGAAGTAGTGGCGGATGTACAGCGGAACGAAGGCGGTCATCCAGCCGTGGCAGTGGATGATATCGGGAACCCAGCCGAGCTTGCGCACGGTCTCGAGCACGCCGCGCCCGAAGAAGAGGGCACGCTCATCGTTGTCGGGGTAGAAGTCGCCATCGGCGGTATGCGTGGCGGCCTTGCGCTTGAAGTACTCCTCGTTGTCGATGAAGTACACCTGCATGCGGGCGCTGGGCACGCTGGCCACCTTGATCAGCAACGCATGGTCGGTGTCGTTGATGATCAGGTTCATGCCGCTCAGGCGGATGACCTCGTGCAATTGGTGCCGGCGCTCATTGATGCAGCCGAACTTGGGCATGAACACCCTGATCTCGTTGCCGCGATCGAGGATTCCTTGGGGCAGTTGGCGGGAGATCTTCGCCATCTCCTCGGGAATGTCCATGAAGGGTGAAATGGACTGGGAGATGGTGAGCACCTTCGTGTTCTTCAAACTCATCGTGGGAATAGGGAATCGGGAGCACAAAAATATAGACTTTTCGGGCCTTCTTCAACGCAACGCACCCTGCGTCATCCCACGACAGCCTCTCTCTCAGGCATTTCCGCATGGAATTAATCCGTCAGCCCCAGGATATGGCCGCATGGTCCGCCGTGTGCCGCGCCGAAGAGCGCTCGTTGGGCTTCGTGCCCACCATGGGCGCGCTGCACGAAGGACATCTCGACCTGGTGCGCCGGGCTCGGGATCGGCACGCGAAAGTGGTCTGCAGCATCTTCGTGAACCCGCTGCAATTCAACGACCCGGCGGATTTCAACAATTACCCGGTGCGGCTCGCGGAGGATGAGGCATTGCTGCGCGAGGCCGGTTGCGATGCGGCCTTCCTGCCCGTGAAAGAGGCACTCTTCGAGGGATTCACGCCGCACGCCTACGACCTGCTGGGGCTTGATGCGCATTGGGAAGGCCCCCTGCGGCCGGGCCATTTCCAAGGGGTGGTGAACGTGGTGCACCAGCTCTTCCGGTTCGTGCGGCCCGATGCGGCCTATTTCGGGGAGAAGGACCGCCAGCAGCTGCTCATCCTGCAGGCGGTGGCCGCGCATCGGCATTGGCCGGAGCGGATCGTGGGCTGCCCTACGGTGCGCGCCGCCGATGGGCTGGCGCTTAGCTCGCGCAACCTGCGCCTCTCGCCGCAGGAGCGTGCCCAAGCGCTGGCCATACCGCGCGCGTTGGAACTGCTCCAGCAAGAGGCACCCATCACGGGGATCGCCAAGGCGACAGCATCAGCACGCGACCATCTCGCCAGCCAGGAAGGCATCACGGTGGAGTACCTCGGCGTGGCCCGGGGCGATACGCTGGAGCCCATAACCGATTGGGGCGACCTGGGCTCGGCCATCGCCTTGGTCGCGGTGCGCCTTGGCCCGGTGAGGCTGATCGATAACATCGCCCTGACTCGTTCGGTGACCGCTTCCGCCGTGGGCCTGTAGCTTTGCGGCCCTTTCCCAAGGCTGATTCCACTTGCCTCCTGCCCGATGACCATTGAAGTGCTCCGCGCCAAGCTGCATCGCATCCGCATCACCGAAGCCGATGTGAACTACATCGGCAGCATCACCTTGGATGAGGACCTGATCGACGCCGCTGGCCTGATCGAAGGCGAGAAGGTGCAGGTGCTCAACGTGAACAACGGCGAGCGTCTGGAGACGTACGTGATCAAAGGCGAGCGCGGAAGCGGATCGGTTTGCCTGAACGGCCCTGCGGCACTGAAGGCCAAGGTGGGCGACATCGTGCTGGTGGTGGCCTACGCTCGCATGACCTTGGAAGAGGCGCGGGCATTCCGCCCCACCGTGGTGTTCCCCGATGAACGCACCAACAAGGTGAGCGCGTGAAACGCGCCTTGGGCAACCTGCTCAAGCTGGGTATCCCGCTGGGCATCGGTTGCTGGCTCGTGTACAAGCAGTACCACGATCTGAATCCGGAGCAGCGCGACGAGCTCTTCGAGGCGCTGCGCGCCGCCAACCTGCCGCTGCTGGGCGTGGCTACCCTGGTGGGCTGGCTGGCCCATGTGAGCCGGGCCTGGCGCTGGCGGTACCTCTTGGAGCCGTTGGGCATGAGGCCACGGTTCTGGGCCTGCTACCATGCCGTGATGATCGGTTACTTCATGAACCTCTTCCTCCCCCGTGCCGGAGAGGCCAGTCGCGCGGCCGCCCTCTACCGCTCGGAGGACGTGCCGTTCAACAAAGGGTTCGGCACGATCATGGCCGAACGCGTGGTGGACATGGTCGCGCTGCTGACCGCGCTGGTGCTCGCCGCCTTGCTGCAGTTGGATAAGCTCGACCTCTTCTGCGCGCAGATCGAGCGCTTCAAAGGCGAACAGGGCAGCGGGCCGGACCAGGGCGCCAGCTGGACCTGGTTGCTGGCGGGCGTGCTGGTCGCGGGGCTCGCTGGCGGGGCCATCCTGCTGCGCGCGCGCCCTGCGCTGCGCGCGCGTGCCTTGGAGGCCCTGCGCGGTTTCATGGAGGGCTTGCGCACGGTGCTCCGCACCAACAAGAAAGGACTCTTCGCCGCGCACACGCTGTTGATCTGGGCTGGCTACCTGGGCATGTTCCAGATCGGGTTCTACTGCCTGCCGGGCATGAGCGAGGTGCCCTTCGCGGGGATCCTCGCCGGGTTCATCGCCGGCGGCATCGGCATCATCCTGGTGCAAGGCGGCATCGGTGTGTACCCGGCCTTCGTGGCGTTGATCGTGGGCGTGTACATGCCGCCGCCCGCTGGAGGCGGCCTGCTCCGCCCCGATGCCCTGGCCATGGGCTGGCTGCTCTGGGCGGCGCAGACGGCCATGATCGTGGCGCTCGGCGGCCTGTCGCTACTTTTGACCGCCCTGCAGAACCCCGCCCGGAAATGAGCACCGATACCGCCGCTGAGACCCTCGACCGCCGCGTGGTGGACCGCACCGGAATCACGCGCCTGTGCAACATCTGGCGCATGAAGGGCGACCGTATCGTGTTCACCAACGGATGCTTCGACATCCTGCACCGTGGTCATGTGGAGTACCTGCAGGAGGCCGCTGCGCTGGGCGATCGATTGGTCGTGGGATTGAATAGCGATGCCAGCGTGCGCCGCCAGGGCAAGGGCGATGACCGGCCGCTGAACGACCAGGACAGCCGCGCGAAGGTGATCGCCGCGCTAAGGCTCGTTGACGCGGTGGTGATCTTCGAGGAGGACACCCCGTTGGAGCTGATCAAGGCCGTTGAACCCGACGTGCTCGTGAAGGGCGGCGATTGGAGCGAGGACCGGATCGTGGGCGCGGAAGTGGTGAAGGCCCGCGGCGGCGAAGTGCGCAGCCTGAAGCTGGTGGAAGGCTACTCCACCACGGCCCTCGTGGAGCGGATCCGCCGTGGCTAAGGTCCGCAGCCGTTTCGTTTGCCAGCATTGTGGTGCGGCCTACCCTCAGTGGCTCGGCCAATGCGGCCAGTGCAAGCAATGGAACACCTTGGTGGAGGAGGTGGTGGAGCGCGCCGTGGAAGGCCGTGCCGCGGCCTCCTCCCAGAAGGCTCGCGTGCCCAAGCCCATCCCGATCGCCGATATCCCTGTGCAGGATGGTCCACGAATGCCCTTGGCCGACCCGGAGCTCAGCCGGGTGCTGGGCGGCGGCATCGTGCCCGGGAGCATCACGCTGATCGGCGGCGAGCCCGGCATCGGGAAGAGCACTTTGCTGCTGCAGACCGCGTTGCGCAATCCGGCGTTGCGCACGCTGTACGTCTCCGGCGAAGAGAGCGAGCACCAAGTGCGCATGCGAGCCGATCGGCTGGGCGGCGATGGCCAGGGCTGCTACGTGCTCACCGAGACGAACACGCAGGCGATCTTCAAGCACATCGAGGCGCTGAACCCTGCTCTGGTGGTGATCGATAGCGTGCAGACCCTGCACACCGCGGCACTGGAGGCGAGCCCGGGCAGCGTCGGGCAGGTGCGCGAGTGCACCGCCGAGCTCATGCG
Organism: Flavobacteriales bacterium; assembly: GCA_020635725.1. Lineage (GTDB taxonomy): Bacteria > Bacteroidota > Bacteroidia > Flavobacteriales_F > PHOS-HE28 > PHOS-HE28. Next base: position 31,092 of record JACJZF010000003.1, on the reverse strand, counting down.
CTTCGCCAAGACCACCGCCATTCCCATGGTGCTGATCGGCCACATCACCAAGGATGGCTTCATCGCCGGCCCGAAGGTGCTGGAGCACATGGTGGACTGCGTGCTGCAATTCGAGGGCGACCGCGATCATGCGTACCGTCTGCTCAGGCCATTGAAGAATCGGTTCGGCAGCACCAATGAGCTCGGCATCTACGAGATGCGCGGCGATGGGCTGCTGGCCGTGGAGGATCCGAGCCAGGTGTTGCTCGGCGACCGCACCGACCGCCCGAGCGGCGTGGTGGTGGCCGCGACCATGGAAGGCATGCGCCCCTTGCTGATCGAGGTGCAAGCGCTGGTGAGCAGCGCCGTGTACGGCACGCCCCAGCGCAGCTCCACCGGCTTCGACCTGCGCCGCATGAACATGCTGCTGGCCGTGCTGGAGAAACGCTGCGGCTTCCGGCTCGGAGCGAAGGACGTGTTCCTGAACCTGGCCGGTGGGTTCCGCGTGGAAGAGCCGGCCATCGACCTCGCCGTGGTCTGCGCGATCCTCAGCAGCAACGCCGACATCGCCGTGCCCATGGACACCTGTTTCGCTGGCGAGGTGGGCCTCACCGGCGAAGTGCGCCCGGTGACGCGCGTGGAGCAGCGCGTGGCGGAAGCAGCCAAGCTGGGCTTCGCCCGCATCTTCATCCCGAAAGGGGCGAAGGGCCTTGCCCCGGTGAAAGGCATCGAAGCCATCCCGGTGGCGCGCGTGGAGCACGTGCTCGCGCACCTCTTCGGCTGAGCGGCCGAACGCTCGCAGCAACCCTCTTCCGGAGATCGCGTCAAGCGTCCGTCCATGACGGAAGCAGCAGTCCGTCGGACCCACAGACCCGACCGGAAGCCTCATCACGGCCATGCCACTGAAGCCACCATCCTCTCCCAACGCGCACATCACCCTCACGCTACACGAGCCGGGCATCCTGATTCAGCGGTATGGCCCCGATGCCCGATTCACCGTGGCGCTGATCAAAGCAGCGGCCAGGGAATGCGACCGGCTTTGCGGGCGCGAGCCGCATGCCATGCTGGTGGTGATCCACAAGAGCATTCCGGTGAATCCCGATCTCACCAACACGGATCACTTCCACGATCAGCGCCGGGTGCAGCGGATCACCGCGCTGGCCATCCACGCGGCCGACCGCACCATGCGGGGCGTATGCAAATTCTACTTCAAGTGGTTCCCGCAGCCTTTCCCGGTGCGCGTCTTCGATGATGAGGAAGAGGCGCTGGCCTGGCTCCGGTCGCATGTGAGCAGGCCCATTTGATGCACGCAGCCGATTACCCACTTGTGGTGATTCGCCCGTGTTCTTCCTCACCACCTTGATCGAAGCTCGGTAGATTGGGCTTTCAACACCGCGCCAAGCCATGTCCCCATCCCGCCTCATCATCGCAGACCCGTTGGAGCTGATCGCTGAAGGAGTGCGCTCGTGGCTGCGCGATGAGGACGACCTCGAGCTCGCGTACCATGTCCGCACAGGCACGGAGCTCATTGAGCTGCTTCGTCGCCGTCCGGTTGACCTGGTGCTCCTCGAAGTATCGTTGCCGGGCATGGATGGCATCGACTCGATGCGCGCGATCCACAAGGAGTTCCCGTCGCAGCGCGTGCTCGCCTTCTCGGCGCTCACGGAGATCGAGTACGTGAACAGCATGCTCGTGGAGGGCGCGTGCGGCTACCTGGTCAAGGGCGGCCCGCGCGAAGAGCTGCTGCTCGCGCTGCGCGCATCGTTGATCGGCGAGCACTACCTGAGCGATGCGGCCTCGCGCAGCATTCAGAACGGATACACGTACACCGAGAAGAGCCCGGACGGGGAGTACATCGGGCTCACGCAGCGTGAGCGGGAGATCATCCGGCTCATCGCCTTGGAACGCACCAATGCGGAGATCGGCGCCGCGCTCTTCATCAGCGAGGATACCGTGAAGAGCCACCGCAAGCGCCTGCTCACCAAGCTCAACGTGCGCACGTCGGCCGGCCTGGTGAAATACGCCATCGATCGGCGCTGGGCCTGACCGATTCCACCACTAGTGGGTATTGATGCCGCGCGAGGTCGCCTGGACCTTTGGCGCATCAATGACCATTGCTATGAACACCCAGCGCAGGATAACGGTCGAGGCGATGCTCCTCCTGGCCCTCTTCGCCCTGATCGCGCTCGGTTCGGTCGCAGCGCCCGCCGAACGCACGGTACGCCTCACGGGCCATCTGCACACGCCTGTGCGCACAACCGCCGACCTCATCCTCTCCGTGGAGGTGGATGGGAGCTGCCGGTATGCCGAGGTCTCGGCTAGTGGCCGCTTCCTGGTGGAAGTGCCATCGGGGGCCACGGCCACCCTTTCCTTCATGCAGCCGGGCCACCTCACGAAAGAGGTCGTCATCGATACCGAATCGGCATTCGCAGGCTCACGGGCGGCCAAGCAGGATCGCCGCCTCGAGTTCGACGTGGTGATGGAGCCGGAAGCGAAGCACGCTGGCCAATCCTTCGTGGGCCCGGTGGGTTCAGTGGGCTTCATCAAAGGCAGCGGCACCGTGCGCGTGCGGCACGCGCGGCAACTCTCGGCGGCCGACTTGCGCTGAGCCCTATTTGAATGCCGGGATCCCCGTCACCTCCGCGCCGGTGATCAACAGGTGGATGTCGTGCGTGCCTTCGTAGGTCACCACGCTCTCCAGGTTCATCATGTGGCGCATGATGGGGTACTCGTTGGTGATGCCCATGCCGCCCAGGATCTGTCGGGCCTCCCGCGCCACGGTGAGCGCCAGGTGCACGTTGTTGCGCTTGGCCATGCTGATCTGCGCGGTGGTGGCGCGGCCTTCGTTGCGCAGGGTGCCCAGGCGCCAGGTGAGCAGCTGGGCCTTGGTGATCTCGGTGATCATCTCGGCGAGCTTCTTCTGCGTGAGCTGGAACCCGCCGATGGGACGGCCGAACTGCACGCGCTGCTTGCTGTAGCGGAGGGCGGTGTCATAGCACTCCATGGCCACGCCCAGCGTGCCCCATGCGATGCCGTAGCGGGCGCTATCGAGGCAGCCGAGCGGAGCACCGAGGCCGCTCTTGTTCGGTAGCAGGTTGCCCTTCGGCACTTTCACATTGTCGAACACCAGCTCGCCGGTGGGGCTGGCGCGAAGGCTCAGCTTGCCGTGCGTGGTGGGCGTGGTGAAACCTTCCATGCCGCGCTCCACGATCAGGCCATGGATGCGGCCTTCGGTGTTCTCGGCCTTGGCCCACACGATGGCCAGGTCGGCGAAGGGCGCGTTGCTGATCCACATCTTGGCGCCGTTCAGCAGGTAGTGGTCGCCCATGTCCTTGAAGGTGGTGACCATACCGCCCGGATTGCTGCCGTGGTCCGGCTCGGTGAGGCCAAAGCAGCCGATTCGCTTGCCCTGCACCATATCCGGCAGCCACTTCTTCTTCTGCTCCTCGTTGCCGTACTTCCAAATGGGATACATGGCGAGTGAGCCTTGCACGCTGCACAGGCTGCGCAGGCCGCTGTCGCAGCGCTCGATCTCCTGCATGATGAGCCCATAGCTTATCTGGTCGAGGCCGGGCCCGCCGTATTCCTCGGGCACGAATGGTCCGAAGGCGCCGATCTCCGCCAAGCCGGGGATGATGTCCTTGCTGAATTCGGCGTTCTCGAAACGCTCCTCGATGATGGGCTTCAGGTGCGCGCTCACATGTTTGCGCGCCGTCTCCCGGATGAGCTTCTGCTCCTCGGTGAGCAGTTCGTCCACCAGGTAATGGTCATGGCTCTGGAAGAGGTCGGTGGCGGCTTTCTTCGGTGCGGTGGTGGTGCTCATCGTGTCGCGCGGTGCGTTTGGGGCCGCGAAATTAGGGCATGCCTTGGCGCGCTGGCGGCCCGCCTACCTTCGCGGCGATGGAAGGCATACCACGCGCCAGCGACCCGCTCACGGCCGAATGGGCCACGGGAGTCTTCCTCAGCTGCCTGCTCATCCTGGCCACCATCAACCTGGGCTCGCCGCGCAAATGGCGCGTGCTCCGGCAGGCGGCCTTCCGCATGCGCTTGGGTCGGCAGACGCTGCGCGATGAGGTGGACACCAGCGACCGCAACCTGTTAGGGCTCCTGGGCGTGGCAACGGCCGCCACGGCCATGCTGCTCTGGCAGGTGGGCATGCAATACGGCCCGCCAGGGACCCCGGATTACTGGGTGGTGTTCCTGGCCCTGTGCGCCATCCTCGGCGCGCAGGCCGTGCTGATCCGCTTGACGGCCAACCTGGCGCAGGCCGATGGCGGCGCCACCGAGTACCTGTACACCGGCACCTTGCTGTACGCAGCGCTGGGCATCGCGTTGCTGCCGGTGGTCATGCTCGCGGCCTATTGGCCCGAATGGCGCCCCGGACTGCTATGGACCGGCTTGGTGCTGAGCGCGCTGGCACTGCTCTACCGGTGGGTTCGCGGGGCGTGGATGGGCCTAGGTGAGGGGGTGCCTCTCCGCTACATTTTCCTCTACCTTTGCGCCGCCGAAATGCTGCCCCTCGCCTTGGTGCTGCACCTCCTCTGTCAACGCCAGGTCCCTGCCCCCCACACCTAAGCCGACCGGCCTTGAAGATCAAGACCATCCTCGTTTCGCAGCCTGCCCCTACGGACGAGAAGTCGCCGTACCATGAGCTGGCCCGCAAGTACGGCCTGAAGATCGATTTCCGCCCCTTCATCAAGGTGGAACCCGTGGGCGCGCAGGACTTCCGGCAGGAGCGCATCAACATCCTGGACCATTCGGCGATCGTGCTCACCAGCCGTAATGCGGTGGATCACTTCTTCCGCATGTGCAAGGAGCTGCGGCTCACGGTGCCCGAATCGATGAAGTACTTCTGCGTGAGCGAGAGCGTGGCCTACTACGTGCAGAAGTATATCGTTTACCGCAAGCGGAAGGTGTTCATCGGCAAGCAGAGCTTCGGCGAGCTGGTGGATGTGATCAAGAAGCACAAGGACGAGAAGTACCTGGTGCCGTGCAGCGATATCCAGAAGCAGGAGATCCCGGAGCTTCTGGACAAGGCCGGCGTGAAGTACACCAATGCGGTGTTCTACCGCACGGTGGCCAGCGACCTGAGCGACATGAAGGACCTGAGCTACGACATGCTCGTGTTCTTCAGCCCGGGGGGCATCGAGAGCCTGAAGAAGAACTTCCCCAAGTTCAAGCAGGAAGGTGTCTTCATCGCGGCCTTCGGCCCCACCACGGCGAAGTCCGTGGTGGATAACGGCTACCGCCTCGACCTGCAGGCGCCGCTTCCCGAGGCACCGAGCATGACCGGCGCGATGGAGCTCTTCATCAAGCTGCAGGCGAAGAAGAAGTGATCGCAGACCGTCACCGCGCGAACCGTTGGTGACGGTGCTCGCCCCCATGGACGGTCAGCGCCATACCTTCAGCAAGAGCGAGCGCTTGTGCGGCAAGCTGCGCCTGAAGGAGGTGGCCACCACCGGCGCGGCCGTGCACGACGCGCCGCTCAAACTCATCGGCAAGCGCATGGCACTGCCCACGGCCTCTCCTGCCCAGATCGCCTTCGCGGTGCCCAGCCGCAACCTTCCGCACGCGGTGGACCGCAACCGCATGAAACGCCTTCTCCGCGAGGTGTACCGGCAGCACAAGCATGAGCATCTCGAGCGGTTGCGCGCCTCGCAGGCGCAGTGCGCGTGGCTGGTGATCTACCAAGGCCGTTCGGTGATCTCGTATGAAGAGACGCGCCTCAGACTAACCCGCGCGCTGGAGCGTTGGATGAAGCAGCATGTTCGCTAGGCTCGTCGCATGGCCCCTGATCCTGATGGTACGCCTGTACCAACTGGCGGTCTCGCCCCTGCTGCCCGGTTCCTGCCGCTACACGCCCACCTGCTCCGAGTACGGTCTGATGGCCCTTCGGCGGCACGGGGCCTTCCGCGGCGGATGGCTCACCCTACGTCGCTTTCTATCTTGTCACCCATGGGGCGGGCACGGCTACGACCCCGTCCCTGAAGCACATGCAGACCATGAACAAGCCAAGCCATAAGCCAGCACGCGGGCGCCGCGCGTGGATCACCGTAGGAGCCCTGGCCGTGGGCGGAGCGCTCACCATCGCCGCCGGCGACAGCTACTTCGAGATCAGCAAGAACCTGGAGATCTTCACCGATCTGTACAAGGAGCTGAACGTGTACTACGTGGATGACACGCAGCCCGGCAAGCTCATGAAGACCGGGATCGACGCCATGCTCAATTCGCTCGATCCCTACACGCAGTACATCCCGGAGAGCGACATGGAGGAGTACCGCTTCCAGACCACGGGGCAATATGGCGGCATCGGCGCGTTGATCAAGCGCAAGGACGACCACGTGGTGGTGAGCGAGCCGTACGAGGATTACCCGGCGATGAAGGCGGGCATCTGGGCCGGCGATGAGATCATGGAGGTGGACGGACGCGTGATCGGCGCCATGGGCACCGATGAGGTGAGCAAATTGCTCAAAGGCCAGAGCGGCACCGTGGTGAAGGTGGTGACCCGCAGGGATGGCGGCGCACCCGTGACGCATGAGCTGCTGCGCGAGGAGATCAAAATCCCCGATGTGCCATACAAGGGCATCGTTGACGCCGCGAACCATGTGGGCTACATCAAGCTCAACAGCTTCACCCAGACGGCCAGCTCCGATGTGCGCGCCGCCTTGAAGGAGCTGAAGGACCAAGGCGCCACGAATCTGATCCTCGACCTGCGCGGCAACGGTGGCGGCCTGTTGCGCGAGGCGGTCAACATCGTGAACCTCTTCGTGCCCAAGAACCAGCTGGTCGTTGAGACGCGCGGCCGGATCCCGGAATGGGACAAGACCTACAAGACGCTCAGCGAGCCCATGGACGCGGACATGCCGCTGGTGGTGCTCGTGGATGGCGGCAGCGCCAGCGCCAGCGAGATCGTGTGCGGCGCGCTGCAGGACCTCGACCGCGGCGTGATCGTGGGCGAGCGCACCTTCGGCAAAGGGCTGGTGCAGCAGACCAAGGACCTCATGTACAACAGCAAGCTGAAGGTGACCGTGGCCAAGTACTACATCCCCAGCGGCCGCTGCATCCAGAAGCTCGATTACGCGCACCGCGACAGCTCCGGGCATGCCGTGGAGGTGAAGGAGGAGAGCATCACCGCCTTCAAGACCCGCAACGGCAGGCCGGTGTTCGATGGCCGAGGCATACTGCCCGATGTGGAAGTGATGGAGCCGGAGCTCGCCAAGGTGGTGGGCGGCCTCTATCAAGAGGACCTCTTCTTCGACTTCGCGACGCTCTACCGCCTGACGCATGCCGATATCGGACCCGCGGAGAGCTTCGTGGTGAGCGATGAGCTCTACGCCTCGTTCGTCGATTTCGTGAAGGACAAGCGCTTCGATTACGACACCGAGAGCATGGAAGCGCTGAACGAGCTGGTGGAGAAGGCGAAGAAGGAGCGCTATTACGAGCACGCCGCCGATGAGATCGACGCCCTGCGCAAGGAACTCGCCCCCGACCGCAGCGAGGAGCTCGTCCGCTTCCGCGCCGATATCGAGGAGGTGCTCAAGAACGAGATCGTCTCCCGCTACCAGTTCCAGACCGGTCGCGCCAAGGCCGCCATGTCTACGGACCCCTACGTGCGCAGGGCGATCGATCTCTTCGCCGCTGCCGGCATCGCGCCCATCCTCTCCGGCAAGAACTAGGGGGCGGCGGCGATGCTCTCAGCCGTGGGGGAACGTCCGCTGCTGCGGCGCATCCATGTCGTCGCGCTCGCGCTCTGCGCCGTCTTCCTGCCATGGAGCACGGCCTTCCTGAGCATGGCCCAGATGCTGCTCGCGGCGAACTGGATCGCCATGGGCATCGTACAGCGCGACGCCGCCACCCGTTGGCGCGCCGCCTTCACCTCGGGCGCAGGGCTCGTTTTCCTATCCTTCCTCTTGCTGCATGTGGCTGGTCTGCTCTGGTCCACCGACCTGGCGTGGGGGCTCGACCTCTGTCGCATCCTGCTGCCGATCCTCGTCTTCGGCGTGGTGCTGAGCGGGTCGCGCCCTTTGGAATCAGGCGAGATGAAGTTGATCCTCCTCCTCGGCGCATGGAGCGCGCTGGCATGCGGCCTCTTCGGATTGCTCTTCAGCGGGGCTGCCGAGGGCGACTATCGATCGCTCTCGATGTTCATCAGCCATATCCGTCTCGCGCTGCTGCTGTGCTTCGCCACCTTCCTCTTCGTGTACCATTGGCCGCGCGGCCGCATGCTACGCGCGCTGCACTGCGCAGCAGCGCTGACGTGCCTGTACCTGCTGAGCCGGTTGGAGAGCCTGCAGGGCTTCTTGATCCTGGCCGTCATCGCGGCTGTCATGCTCTGGCGGCGCGCGCAACGCTTCCCCGGCGCCGCTCGAATCGCGGTGCGCTCGGTGCTCATTGTGCTGCCGCTGGCGCTGCTGTGGGGTGGCATACAGTTGCTGAACGCCCGGCAGAAGCCCGTGCCGGCAGGCGTCGTTGAACGTGGCGAACGTTCCGCCGGAGGGGAGACCTATACCCATGACACCACCAATGCGCAGACCGAGAATGGCACGCACGTGTGGACCTACATCGCATGGGAGGAGGTTCACCGCGCATGGGGGCTCCGCAGCGAACGCGCCTCGGATCAGCTCGATGACAAAGGGCATCCGATCTGGAGCACGGTGGTGCGCTACCTGGCTTCGAAGGGCGAGCGCAAGGACAGCGTGAGCATCATGGCGTTGGAGGAGTCGGAGATACGCGCCATTGAGCGGGGCCGAACCAACGTGCTCGAAGGGCAACGAGGCCCCTTGCGTGAGCGCATCGAAGAGGTGCTCTTCGAGCTGGACCTGTACCGCAGCGTGGGAATAGCCAATGGGCATTCCGTGGCCATGCGCATCGAATTCCTGAAGGCGGGCTGGGCGATCGCGCGAGCGCATTGGCTCATGGGCGTTGGAACCGGCGATACGCAGCGCGCATTCGACGCGTATTACGCGGAGAGCCGAAGCGCCTTGGACCCGCGTTGGCGTCTGCGGGCGCACAACGAGTACCTCACGCTGTGGATCTCATTCGGCATCCTGGGTATGCTATGGGCGCTCTTCAGCTGGTGGTGGCCGGCGTACCGGAACCGCGCGTGGCAACGGCCCGTCTTCATCGCATGGGCCATCGCATTCGGTGTCTCCTGCCTGACCGATGATACGGTAGAGACCCAGGCCGGCGCGACCTTCTTCGCCTTCTACTACGCCCTGCTCGTGCTGGCCGCGCCCGTCAACGGCGATTCAAGAGCTCCAGCACGCGCGCCACAGGGATCCGAGTGATGCAGTCGCACGCGCGGCCCTCCGCGCATGTGGGGCACGCTTGATCCCACACCAAGGCATGCGCGTCGGTCCCGAGTGGAGCCCAGCGCGCCGGGAAGATGGGCCTGCGCATAGAGAACAGTCCGATGGTGCGTGCTCCCAGCGCCGCTGCGATGTGCAAGGGCCCCGTGCTCGCGGCTACCATGGCGTGGCATCCGCCGAGAAGCGCGATCAGCTCATGCAGGCCGAGGAGCCCGCCGGCATCCGCCACATGCGCGAGATCAAGCGGCAAGGCCTTGCGATAGACCTCGGCTTCGGCCGCCGTGCCCGTGACGATGATGCGCCAATCCCTCGGGTCAAGGGCCCGCATCAGCTCGGCGTAGTTGGCCAGCCCCCAGCCCACGCCGCTGCCGAGCAAGGGGTGCAGCACCACCACACGTCGGTCCCCTGCAAGCAAGCGCGAGACCCGCTCATCGGGCTCGGGCGGTCGCAGGCCCAGCAGAGGCACGAGCTCGGCGCGTGCGGGCATGGCCATGCCGAAGGGCTCGAGCAGCTTGATGTTCAGCTGCGCCTCGTGCAGCAGGCTCCGCTTCCGCGAGAAATGCACCCGCTTGTTGCAGGTCCACCAGTGCCATAGGCGATGGCTGGTGCCCACGCGCAAGGCGATGCCCGCTTGCTTGGCCCAGGCAGCCACCGCACGGTGCGGGAAGACGTGCACGATGGCTTCGGCGCCGAGCGCTTTCAAGAGCGCAGGGGCATCGCCCTTCTCCAGTTCCTCCAATGTGATCACCGCATCGGCATGCACGCACTGATCCCATACGGCCTTTGCATAGGTTCGGCAGAGGATGATGACACGCATTCCCGGGGAGCGCTGCTTGATCAATCCAGCCATCGGCAGGGTCACCACCGCATCACCGAGCGCATCGGGGCGACTGAGGATGATCGTGCGCGGTAGTCCGCTCATTGCTCGATCGCTTGGAGCTTCCTGTACTTCATACTTGTGGCGGCCGCGCTGATCCGTGCGATCGTGAAGCCGGCACGCCCGTCGAGGAAGCCGAGCTGCAGGACATAAGCGCCGATGAACTTGGCCACCGGAGAGAACCACCTTTTCAGCACACCCGCCCGCTTGCCCTTGGCGGCCGCGGCCTTGGCGGCAATGGTGGTGAAGTAGTCCACCTGGCGCCAATGATCCTCCACCGAATAGTAGCTGTAATGCAGGATGTCGCCAGGCAGGTGCGTGATGCGGGCGCCGGGCCCCATCTCATACCGGTCATGCGGATTGATGCCTCCCCAGTGCCCCTTGCGGCTGTCCCACAAGCGCAGCTTCGTATCGGGGTACCAGCCGCCATGCCGAATCCAGGTGCCGCAGTAATTCGTGAGGCGATTCATGGTGTAGCCATCCTCGGCGCGCGTCTTGGCCTCGCTCACGGCCGCGCGCAGCCGGTCATCGAGCGCTTCATCGGCATCGAGCGAGAGGATGAACGGATGCCTCGCCTGGGTGATCGCCCAGTTCTTCTGCTCGATGTGCCCCTCGAACGCATGCTGCACGAAGCGCGCGCCATGGGCCTTGGCTATGGCCTCGGTGCCATCGGTGCTGAAGGAATCGACCACCACGATGTCATCGGCCACGCCCTGCACGCTGGTGAGGCAGCGCGCGAGGTTGCGCTCCTCGTTGCGGGTGATGACGACGACCGAGAGCGGGCGCATGGGTGAACCGGTTGCGCCGCAAGCTACACGCGCGCCGCGAGCATGCCCGCCGCACGCGCAAAGCGCTGCCTAGTAGAGATGCTCCACCGCGAAACGACCGGTGTGGATCACCTGGCCATCGCTGAGGATCCGGTACGCGTAGAGCCCATCGGCGAGGAAGGCCGTGGTGAAGGTGGCCTTGCCGTTGAGGATGGGCTTGGTGCCCACTTCACGGCCCGCCGCATCAACCACCGAGAGCACGCCGCGGCCGGTCATCCCGCTCACATCGATGAAGAAGTCGCGGTCGGCGGGGTTCGGGAACAGGCGCGCCGTGGTGCCTGATACCTCCTGCACCGATGCGGGCAATTCCACCACCACCTCCTCGCGCGCGCTCTCGCAGGTCACCAGCGGCTCGCTCACCTCCCAATCGTAGAAGAAGTAGTAGTACACCAAGCTGTTGCCGCCGGTGGCCGAACTGCTCGTGATGCTGCCGAAGGAACCCAGCGCGTACGGGTAGGTCTGCACGCTGCCGATGCCGTCGCGCCAGAGGCCCGGGTTGCCCGATACCACGCGCAGCCCATAGGTTCCCGGGCCCGGCACGGTGAAGTTGAGCTGCACACGGCTCTCCCCATCCGGTATGTCGAAGTTCCCCTGAGTGATCACATTGCCATTGTCATCGACCAGCGCGATGGGGCGCACGCCTGCTCCGGAGGCATAGACCTTCACGCTGCGGATCACGAAGAGCTGGTTCGCGGTGAAGACCTGGTAGTTGGTGGCATTGGTGTGATACTGGCCGCTGGCGGTGTTGTTGGTCTTCCCGCCAAAAACGGCCACGGAGCCATTGGTGTTGGCACTGCTGCACCAGAAACTCGTGGTTGCTGTGAGCGTGGGCGTGCTCCATGGGCTTCCTATGCCCACGACCGTTCCGCCAACCGGAGCATCGTACCAGGTGATGCCGGGACCCGTGGCGCTGAGCACGGCCGAACCCGGGCCACCGAGCTGCACATCATTGGCAACCGGCGCGGCGGGGGTCGGGATCACCACCACATCGAAGGCCTCCGACGTGTAGGTGCCGCATTGGCCATCGAAGGTGACCGAGTAGCTGCCGCTCTGCTGCGGGCTGATGCTGGCGCTCTGTTCGCCGCTGCTCCAGGTGATACCGGTGGCGATGCTCGAGGTGAGCGTGAAGGACGTTCCCGCGCAGAACTCGGGATAGCCGCTCGCGGTGATCGCCGGCGCCGCTTCCTCAGGAGCAGGCAGGATGAAGCTGTTGGAGTAGCCGCTCGTCTCGCCGCCGCATGCCATCTCCACTTGGAACTCGTACGCGGTGCAGGCTTCCACATCGGTTACGGTGAGGTTGTTCGACCCCAAGCCGTTGACCACGGTCCAGTCCGGTGAGCCGATGGCACGGAAACGCACGTTGAAAGGCCCTTCCGTGGTGGCGTTCCAGCTGAAGGAGGCATTGCTGCCCACACGCTCCGCCACGCCGCCGAAGGGAGGCGGGCAGCTGCTGCAGCCGGACATGATCAGCTGCATGCTGTTGCCGGAGCTGATGCGCCCGCCGGTGACGGTATTGCCGGGCAGGTTGCCCACCTGTTCCACGCCTTCGAAGAGCTTGCCGCGCACGTACATGGCGCCTTCCTGCGGATCGGCATGCACCAGGGAGATGAGGCTCGCGCAGGGCGCGCTGTACAGCAGGCCGATCACCCCGGCGGTGAGCGGGCAGGCGAAGCTGGTGCCGCTGGTATTGCCGTAGCCGCCGCCGATGCTCGTGGTGCGCACGCTCGAGCCGGGCGCGCCCACATCGATGGTGGTGAGGCCCCAAGCGCTGAAGGTGCGTTGATCGTTGTTGTCCGTGGCGGTCACGCTGATCATGAAATCGCTTCCGCAGGCCGTGGGCAGATCGCCCACCACATCCACATTCACGGCGTTGTTGGCCGTGGCGCCGCAGTTCAGCACGCCCGCGGTACCCAAGGTATCGTACATGGCGCACCACAGCGGCGAGTCGGCAGGCTGCCCGCCATCGATGCCCCAGCTGGCGCTGGTGGCCACCACGAAGGCGCCCCGGTCCCCGCCGGTGCTGTTGTAGAGCCTGCGCATGACCAAGGGATAGGTGTAGGCGGCCAGCACGGCGCTCTCGCTCACGCCTCCGTAGTTCACGGGCATGAGTTTCACGTTCCAATTGGCCCCCACGACGCCTTCTCCATTGTCGCCCACGGCGCCAGCCATGCCCGCGCATTGCGTTCCATGGCTCCCGCTGTACACATTGTCGTTGTTGTTGGGCGTGTTCCAGCCCCGGCGGTCATCGATGTATCCGTTGCCATCGTCATCGACCCCATTGCCCGGGATCTCGCCCGCGTTGAGCCAGGCGTTCGCCGCAAGGTCGGCGTGCGAGAGGTCGGCGTTCTCGATGATCGCCACCACGATGGTATCACCGGCGATGGTGAGCCCGCCGGTGCTGATGTCCCATGCGGCTTCGCTGTCGATGTTAGCGTGATGCCATTGCTGGTTGTATTGCGCGTCGTCGGGCACGATGCGTTCCTTCACCAGGTGATCATTCTGCGCGAGGAGCACCGCCGGATGGTTGCGCACGGCGCGCAGCACGGTCCACTGCGCCGCGGCATCGGTGTCGAACGCGAGCAGCCAGGTGCGCATCGGAGCGCTCACCTCCTTCTCCACGTGCAGGCCGGTGGCCAGGCCATCGAGCATGGTCAGGTCGCGGGCCACGGTTTCAGCGGATGCGCCGGGCTGAAGCATCACCAGGATGTTCCCGGGCACGTATTCGGTCTCATTCAACTGTGCGCTCAGGCGCCCTAGGGCGAGGATGCCGAGCAGTGCAAGGGCGAAGTGCTTCATGAGGGTTCTGGTCGAGGGGCTGGTTCACGACAAACTTAGGGGACCAAGCGTTCGCCTAAGGCCCGAAGTGACGGAGCCTGACGCTAGGATGACCGACGGGCTTGGAAGGCCGATGGGCTAGGCCCGGACATACAATCGCTTCACCCGCTGGGGGATGCTCGTGAGCACCTCATAGGGAATGGTGCCCAGCGCCGCGGCCGTTTCAGTGATGGGATGGACCGGGTCGAAGAGCACCGCGGCATCGCCGATGTCACAAGCGATGCCCGTCACGTCGATCATGCACATGTCCATGCATACATGGCCAACGATGGGCGCTTTGCGGCCCGATACCCAGAGGTGTCCCACGCCGTTGCCCAGCCTGCGGGAGAGGCCATCGGCGTAACCGAGCGGCACCGTGGCGATCACGCGCCTACCGTGACTTGTGCCGCTGCGCCCGTACCCGATGGTGGTGCCGTCATCGGTGGGCTTGATCTGGGCGATCACCGTGCGCAGCGTAGCGGCATGCCTCAGGCTCTGCGTCTCCGACTCGCTGGCACCGATGCCATGCAGCCCGATGCCCAAGCGAACCATATCCAAGTGAGCCTCTGGCCAGCGGCTGACAGCCGCCGTATTGGCGATGTGGCGCAGGGGCCGGTAGCCGAGCACGCCTGTAACGGCATCGGCCATGGCGGCGAAATCCGCGATCTGCCGACGCGTGAACTCGTCATGCCGCGGGTCCTCGCTGGCCGCCAGGTGCGAGAGCAGCGATGCCACCTGAAGGCCTCGTGCATCGCGCAGCAGCTCCAGCAGACGCGGCAATTCCTCCTGTGCGAAGCCGAGCCGCCGCATGCCGGTATCGAGCTTGATGTGAACAGGTGGCGCATCGGCATGATCACGGGCGAAGCGAATGGCTTCCACGAGCGAGCGCTCATCATAGACCTCGGCTTCCAGCCTGAAGCGGTGCAGCACATCCACCGGCACCGGCTCCGGGTTCATCACCAGAATGGGAAGGTCGATTCCCTGCTGGCGCAGCTCGATGCCCTCATCGGCATAGGCAACGCCCAGGTAATGCACCTGCTCATGCGCGAACAGACGGGCCAGCTCCAAGGCGCCCCCGCCATAGCCGAAGGCCTTCACCATGGCCATCACGCGCGTACCGGGCCGCAGCATCGCGCGGTAGTGGTTCAGGTTGTGGCGTATCGCCTCCAGGTCGATCTCCAGCACCGTGCCATGCGCCTGGCGTTGCCAGCGCTGCACGATCCGCTCCAGGCCGAAGGCGCGCGCGCCCTTGACCAGCACCGCATGATCAGCCAGCACATGCGGCTCCACCGCGCGTACCAGCTCCTCCGCATCGCTGAAGTGACCCACGGTGCCAGCGAACGACATCTCATGCCCCATGAGCTCAGGTCCCACGGTGAGCACCTTGGCCACCGCCGACCGCTCCAGCAGCTCCTCGACACGCGCATAGCGCTCCGCGCGATCCTCGCCGCCCACTAGGTCCGATATCACCACCGCTTTCGGGCGGCCGGCCGCGAGGGCATCCAAGTGTTCCAGCGCGATCGCCAGCGATGCCGTGTCGTTGCTGTACGCATCATTCAGCAGCGTCATGCCATGGATGCCATCCACGGTCTCCAGGCGCATGCTTACCGGAGGAAGCCCGGGCGTGCGCGCCGCGATGTGCTCCGCGGGCAGCCCCAGGTGCAGCAGCAGCGTGACGCAATGGAGCGCGTTCTCCGCAGAGGCCGCATCGGCGAATGGAATCTCGAAGTCGAACTCCACCTCCTGGTTCGCCACGCGGATGCGCTGCCCCACGCCGTGCGCTTCCTCCCGGAGGACATGCAGCCATCCTTCGCGCTGGCGCGACCAGCCGAGCATGCGCGCGCGCTGGTCGATGCCTCGCTCGTGCAGGGCCCTCACCACCTCTTCGTGATCGGCGCAATGCACCACCGCCTCCGCTTGGTCGAACAGCAGCGCCTTCTCCCCAGCCTTGTGCGCCGCACCGCTGAACCGCTCTGCATGCGCGGGGCCCAGGTTGGTGAAGATGCCGATGGTGGGCCGGATCACGGAGCGCAGGCGCTGCATCTCGCCGGGTTCGCTGATGCCCGCCTCGAAGATTCCGAGCCCGTGCTCGGCGCGCATGGCCCAGATGCTCAATGGCACGCCCACCTGAGAGTTCCAGCTGCCTGGACTCCGCACGATATGCTCCGTATCGCGCAGCAGGTGGAAGAGCCATTCCTTCACCACCGTCTTGCCATTGCTCCCGGTGATGCCCACCACGGGTGTTCTGAAATGGTTCCGGTGCCAGGCCGCCATGCGCTGCAGCGCATCGAGCGTATCGGCCACATGCAGGATGCTGCTGCCGGGCAGGGCTGCGGGGTCCACCGGCTCGCTCACCACGAAGGCGCGCATGCCCTTGGCGTGGAGCTCGGCCAGGTACTGATGTCCATTGTGCCGTGCGCCCCGCATGGCGATGAAGAGCGTGTCTTCCGGCGCGAAGGATTTGCGTGAATCGATGCTCAGGTGCATGATCCGCGGGTCGCCGTGGCGGGCGATCCAACGGGCGCCAATGGCCTCGGCCAGCGCGGAGAGCGGATGTCCTGCGACGCTCATCGCTCAGCGGCGGGCATGGCGCCGCGTGCCGCATCGAAACAGGTGCGGCACAACGGCTCGTAACTGTCCTTCTCGCCGAGCAGCACCAGGTTCTCGCTGGCGCTGGTGCGGTGGCTGAAGCTGGCCAGCGCGCCGCATCGCACGCAGATCGCGTGCACCTTGGTCACGTACTCGGCCATGCTCATGAGCTGCGGCATGGGGCCGAAGGGCCTGCCGAGGAAATCCATGTCGAGCCCTGCCGCGATCACGCGGATGCCTTGCGAGGCGAGCTGCGCGCACACCTGCGGAAGCCCGGCATCGAAGAACTGGGCCTCATCGATCCCCACCACCTCGATATCGCCGGCGAGCAGGAGCAGGTTGCTGCTGCTGGGCACCGGGGTGCTGCGGATGCTGGTGCTGTCGTGGCTCACCACGTCGATGGCGTCGTAGCGCGTATCCACGCCCGGCTTGAAGATCTCCACTTTCTGTCGCGCGAACTCGGCGCGCCGCAGCCGCCGGATGAGCTCCTCGGTCTTGCCGCTGAACATGCTGCCGCAGATCACCTCGATCCAGCCCCTGCGGGTCGCTCGGCTGCCGGTATGCTCTAAGAACATCGGATGATTCGGAGGGCGCGCGGGTCCTGCGATCGGCGCCGTTTTGCGGGTGCGGCGAAAATAGGGATCTTCGTCCGGGGCCAAGCGTAACGGCCCGTACCGCATGAGCAGCGACAAGGGATTCCGATCGATGAGCGCGCTGGTGGAGGCGGTGCGCAAGGCGGAAGAAGGCCTGCGCACGGGCAGCATCGGCCTGGATGGCCTGGACCGGGCCACCGATGATGCGCGCGAGTTCTACGAGAGGCTAGTGGTGCTGCGGCACAAGGCACGGGAGCAGGCGAAGGCCAAGCCGGTGGCAGCAGCTGCCACGCCTGAACCGCTGGTGAAGGCCGCCGAGCCTCCCGTGGACGCTCCCTCTCCCGGCATTCGGCTCGATACCAAACCGCAGGACCCGCGTCAGACCTCGCTCATCGAAGCCATCGCGGAGAACGAGGAGGAACCCGTGATGAAGACCGCGGCCGAATTCCTGAAGGAGACCGCCGCGCCCAAGAAGGTGCCGGAATCCTTGGCGGAGAAGATGGGCAGGGCGCACATCGACGACCTGGGCAAGGCCATCTCACTCAGCCACAAGTTCTGGTTCACCGCCGAGCTCTTCGGGGGCGATACGAAGGCATACGAGGCGGCGATCGCGCGGCTGAACGGGTTCAACGACATGGGCGATGCGCAGGCGTTCCTGGACAATGAGGTGGTGGGCAAACTGAAGAAGGCCGCCGACCCTGAAGCGCTGGAGACCTTCACCGAACTGCTCCAACGCCGCTTCCATTGATGCGCTCGCGAATCCTCCTTCCCTTCCTGTTCGTGGCATGCATCGGTCACGCACAGGACCCGATCATGGTGCGCGGCCGAGCCTGGCTCGATACCCTCACCTCACCGGCCTTCGAGGGACGCGGCTACGTGAATGATGGCGACCGGATCGCCGCTGACTGGATCGCGAAGCAATTCGAGCGCTTCGGGCTAGCGCCGATGAAAGGCGCGTGGTTCGAGCCGTTCCAGTTCAATGTGAACTCCTTCCCGGACAGCGTGCGGCTCAGCGTCGATGGCCAGGAGCTGCAGCCCGGCACCGCGTTCATCGTGGACCCCGAGAGCGGCAGTGCCAGCGGGAGCTACCCCTTGGTGCACATCACGCCCGATGACCTGATCACCCCGGAGCGCCGGCGCATGGCCATGGGCGTGCTCAGCGGCAAGGCGGTGATGGTGCATTGGCCGCCCTCCAAGAACCCCGACTCGCTCCGGCTCTTCCACCAGTGGGAGCGCGACCTGATGCATTACGCGCCGGTCGTCAAGCGCGCGACGAAGCTCACGTGGAGCGTGGCGCAAGAGGCGCAGCCCTTCCCGCTCTTCGAGGTGAACAGCGCTGCGCTCACCGACAGCTCGTCCACCGTGCGCCTTCAGGTCTCCAACAAGCTCCTCTCCCGCCACCAGGCGCGCAATGTCATGGGCATGGTGAAGGGCAAGAGCAAGAAGTGGGTGATCATCGGTGCGCATTACGACCATTTGGGACGCATGGGACCCGATGCGCTCTTCCCCGGCGCCAATGACAACGCCAGCGGCGTGGCCATGCTGCTGAGCCTCGCGGAGCATTTCGCGGCCAAGGGCCATGCGCCGAAGCACAACCTGCTCTTCGTGGCCTTCGCCGGCGAGGAGGTCGGGCTGTTGGGCAGCCAGTGGTGCGTGACGGACCGGCCGGTGGAATGGAAGGACGTGAGCCTGATGCTTAACCTCGACATCCTTGGCACAGGCGATGACGGCATCATGGTGGTGAACGCCACCGCTCAGCAGAAGGCCTTCGACCGGCTGGTGGCGATCAACGCGAGCAAGGGCTACCTGAAAGAGGTGAAGGCCCGCGGACCGGCCTGCAACAGCGACCACTGTCCCTTCGTGCAGCGCGGCGTCCCTTCCATCTACATCTACACGCTCGGCGGCGTCGCGCATTACCACGATGTGCTCGACCGCGCCGAGACCCTTCCCTTGACCGAGTTCGCCGACATCCATGCGCTGCTGCGCGATTTCATCCGCAGCTGGAAGTGAGCGCGTCGAAGGCCGCACTCGTCGTTGTGCCCACGCCCATCGGCAACCTGGGCGACATCACCGACCGCGCCCGGCAGGTGATCGCCGAGGCGGACGCGGTGGTCGCTGAGGACACGCGTGTGACAGGCCGCCTGCTGCAGCACCTGGGCATCGGCAAGCCGTTGCTGAGCTTCCACATCAACAACGAGCACCGCACCGTGGAGCAACTCTTAGAGCGCCTGCAGCGCGGCGAGCGCCTTGCCTTGTGCAGCGATGCGGGCACACCGGCGATCAGCGACCCTGGCTACCTGCTGGTGCGCGAGGCGTTGCGGGCCGGAATCGCCGTGGAATGCCTCCCCGGCGCCACCGCCTTCGTGCCGGCACTTGTGGTGAGCGGACTGCCCTGCGAGCGCTTCGTGTTCGAAGGCTTCCTCCCGCAGAAGAAAGGAAGGCGCACGCGTCTCGAATCGCTCCGCAGCGAGAGCCGCACGATGGTGCTCTACGAGAGCCCGCATCGCCTCAGGCGCGCCTTGGACGAGTTCATCGGCGTGTTGGGCGAGGAGCGGATGGCGAGCATCTCCCGGGAGATCAGCAAGCTGCATGAAGAGACCGTGCGCGGCACCTTGGCGGAGCTGCGCGCGCACTTCATGCAGCATGAGCCGCGCGGCGAATTCGTGGTGGTGATCGCTGGTGCTGCGAACGAGGCATGAAGGCCTGGGTGCTCACCGCGCATGGCGCTCCGGAGCGCGTGCTCCAGCTGCGGGAGCGGCCTGAACCCGAGCCGGGACCGACGCAGGTGTTGATCCGCAGCGAAGGCTTCGGACTGAACTACGCCGACGCCATGGCCGTGCGCGGGTTGTACCGCGATGCACCTCCCCTGCCCTCTGTGCTGGGCTACGAAACGGTTGGTCGGGTGATCGCTGCTGGTGCCGATGCGCCAGCCGCGCTGATCGGGCAACGCGTGACAGCCATCACGCGCTTCGGCGGATATGCCGAGCTCGCGGTCACCGATCATCGGGCCTGCGCCACCATCCCCGATGCGCTTCCGCTGGGCGAAGCAGCCGCGCTCGCCACGCAGGGCGCCACCGCCTGGTACGCAACGCGCGTGCTCTGTCCGCTACGCAAGGGTGAGCGTGTGCTAGTGCACAGCGCGGCAGGCGGCGTGGGGCAATTGATCGTTCAACTGGCCGTGGATACCGGGTGCGAGGTGGTGGGCATCGCGAGCGGCGCGGCCAAGTGCGAGCAGGTGCGCGGCATGGGCGCGGCCCACGCCATCGATCGGGGCGCCGGCGATTACGAGGCGCTCGTACGCGCCGCGCTCCAGGGCGCACCGCTGGATGCGAGCTTCAATGCCGTAGGCGGCAGCAGCTTCAAGAAAGACATGCGACTGCTCGGAACCGGCGGCCGATTGGTGCTCTATGGCGGAGCCGAGCGCGGGCGCAGCAGCACCCTTGCCTTCGTGTGGCGCATGGGCGTGGTGCTGCCCATCTTCCTGATGATGCGCAGCCGCAGCCTGCTCGGCATCAACATGCTCCGGCTCGGTGACGACCGGCCCGCGATCCTCACGGAATGCCTGCGCGAGGCCGTGGACGCGCACGCCCGTGGCGTGTTGCGACCGCATGTGCATGGCAGCCTCCCTGCAACGGCGCTTCCGCAGGCACTCTCCGAACTAGCGGCGGGGACTACCTCCGGAAAGCTCGTTCTGCGCTGGTGAGCTCACTCCACCATCAAGCGCCGCGCCTCGCCGTTCGCGAGCATCACCATATAAGGGCCCTTCGCCCACGCTGCGGTGCTCAGCTCCATGCGATCCGCGTACGTCGATTCCTGATGCACCAGACGGCCTTGCGCATCGCGCACGGTAACGAGGCCGAGTGGGCCATTGCCGGTGATCACGGCCGTACCGGTGGTCGGGTTCGGCGCCAACTCCCACCGCCTTTGCGCGACCGCGCCAACCGACATGGGCCCGGTGACCGTGAGGGTGAAGTCCTGGAAGTTGCCGTATTGGAAGGACCCGCAAGGGCCGAATCCGTTCATGCTGCCATCGGTGAAACCATCGCTGCCCCATGGCGAGATGATGCGCATACGGTAATCGCCCGGCGGCGTGGAGACCGGAACGGCGATGCTGAAATCATACTCGTAGCTCGGCTGGCCGCCCACATATGTGTGGAACAGGTTCTCTGACTCCTCGAAGCTGAGGCTGTTGTCGAAATCGACCCAGACCGAGCAACCGCACCACACGCCATTCACGACGCGCATGGGAAGCGATGCGCCGGCGTCGACCGAAGCGCTGAGCGCGGTGTAGTCGGAGGTGGTGCACGCATCGACGCCCGGGGACCAGAGGAGCGAGCCCGCCTGCACCTCCAGGGCGTACCAGTTGAAGCAGCCGTTGAGGAAGCTGGGACTGCAATACTGCCCGGCTGAGAGCAGCGGGGCGAGACCGAGAAGGAAACCGGCGTAACGAGCGCTCATGGGTGTGGGTTTGGTGGAGCGAGTTTAGCGGACGGTCGCCATATGGCAACAGCTCCGGGCCGTACCGTGGCCGCCTACCTTTGGAGGCGTGAATAGCCCTTTCGCCCCGGCCCCCTTCGCGCAATGGTCCTTGGGACTGGATCGCCCTTTGGTGATCGCTGGGCCGTGCAGCGCCGAGAGCGAGGAGCAGGTGCTGGCCACGGCCACCAAGCTCAAGGCCGATGGTCGGGTGCAGGCCTTGCGGGCCGGGGTGTGGAAGCCCCGGACACGACCCGGCAGCTTCGAGGGCGCCGGAGATACCGCGCTCGCCTGGCTGAAGCGAGCGAAGGAAGAGACCGGCCTGCTGGTGATGACCGAGGTGGCCACCCCGGAGCATGTTGAAGCCTGCTTGAAAGCTGGGATCGACATGCTCTGGATCGGCGCGCGCACCACGCCGAATCCCTTCAGCGTGCAAGCCATCGCCGATGCCTTGCAAGGCACCGATGTGCCTGTGCTGGTGAAGAACCCCATCAACCCGGACCTCCACCTCTGGACCGGCGCGCTCGAGCGCCTGCACCGTGCCGGGCTGCGGCGCTTAGCCGCGGTGCACCGTGGCTTCAACTGGTTCGAGCGCACTCCGTACCGCAACAGCCCGATGTGGGAATTCCCCATCCGGCTGAAGGCGGCGCATCCGGAGCTCGAGCTGCTCTGCGACCCCAGCCACATCGCCGGTCATGCCGAACGCATCGGACCCGTGGCGCAGCAGGCGCTGGACCTGGGGTTCGGCGGTCTGATGGTGGAAGTACATCCCGACCCGGCCGTGGCGCGGAGCGATGCTGAACAGCAGCTGAGCCCTGCCGCCTTCAGCGCGCTGCTCGACGGGCTCATCTTCCGCGAGGCGGCCCCCACCGCCGGCATGCGAGACCGCCTGGAGGAATTGCGCGACCTGATCGACCAGCTCGACGAGGAGATCGCGCAGAAGCTGGGCACACGCATGGACATCGCCGAGCGGATCGGGGACCACAAGCGGGCCCACCAGGTGGCCATCCTTCAGCCCGAGCGCTGGGACCGGATCATGAAACGGCAGGTGCGACTGGCCCACCACTTGGGGCTGAGCGAGGCCTTCGTGCGGGAATTCATGGACGCCATCCACCGGGAGAGCATCCGTCGGCAGAGCCTCGAAGGCGCTGCGGAGGCCTTGGTAGGATCTCCATCGCGGTCGTCGAAGGGCGAATAGGTCGGCCCGTCCATTCCGCTACATTCGGGCCGCCTGCAAGCAACCGCACGGAACCGAACCGACCAACACATGAAAGGACGCACTACCCTCTGGGCCATAGCCTCATTGCTCTCGCCCCTTGCGCTCAACGCGCAGCTCTCCTTCACCAACGCCAGCAACCAGATGACCACCACCTACAGCGGAGGCTGCATGGGCGTGGTGGACATGAACGGCGACGGGCTCGACGACATCGTCAAGCTCGACAACGCCCGTTTGCTGGTCGTGGAATACCAGAACACCGATGGGAGCTTCACCCCGGTGAACTACGGCAACATGAGCAACTCGGGCCAGTGGGGCTTCGCCGTTGCGGACATCGACAACAATGGCCATAAAGACGTGGTGAGCGGGGGCAGCTACGATGGCGTGCACTACCGCAACATCAGCTCGGTGGGCAACAGCACGATCGTGGACCTGAACAACGGGAGCCTCTTCACCCAGTGCGTGAACATCGCCGACATCGACAACGATGGCCACAACGATTACTGGTCCTGCCACGACGATGGCGCTCCCCGCCAGTGGTTGAACGATGGCAATGGCAACCTCGCCTATGCCAACATCATCGACTACACGACCAACCCGACCAGCGATATGAGCGGGAACTACGGCAGCGTTTGGACGGACTTCGACAACGACGGCGACCTCGACCTCTATATCGCCCACTGCCGCCAAGGCGTGAACGACCCCGCTGACCCGCGCCGCTGGAACCGCCTCTTCGTGAATGACGGATCCAACAACTACACCGACCAGGCCGCCGCCTATGGCATCCAGATCCGCAACCAGAGCTGGACCGCTGATTTCGGGGACATCGACAACGACGGTGACTTCGACATGGTGGTGACGAACCACGACGCGACCATCCAGCTCTTCGAGAACGATGGCGCCGGGCATTTCACGGAGATCACCTCGGGCAGCGGCCTCGAGTACACCGGCTTCATGCTCCAGAGCAAGTTCGCCGACTTCGACAACGACGGCTTCGTTGACATCCTGATCGCGGGCGGCGTGGAATACTACTTCCACAACGATGGCGACCACACCTTCACGCGTGTCAACGGCATGTTCCCCGCGAACAAGGCCATGCACAGCTTCGCCACCGGCGACCTGAACAACGATGGCTTCGTGGATGTGTTCGCCAACTACGGCAGCAATTACATCACCGCCGACAACGCCAACCCCGACCGTCTGTGGATGAACGATGCCAACGACAACCACTGGTTCGGCGTGCGCCTGAAAGGCACCGTGAGCAACCTCGACGCCGTTGGAGCGCGCATCACGATCACCGGTCCTTGGGGCACGCAGATCCGCGAGGTGCGCGCAGGTGAGAGCTATGGTATGGTGACCACCTTCGCCGGCCTGTTCGGCCTCGGCCAGCACACCACGATCCCCACCCTCACGGTGAACTGGCCGAGCGGCTTGGAGGACACCTACACGGACCTCTCCGCAGACCAGTACGTGACCCTGATCGAAGGCACGTGCATCAGCCCTGAGGCGATGATCAGCCCGGTGGGCGATCCGGTGCTCTGCGGCGGCGGCGACCAAGTGGAGCTCTCGGCCAACGTCGGCTTCACCTACACCTGGAGCACGGGCGCCACCACGCAGAACATCACGGTGGGCACCGCGGGCAGCTACAGCGTGACCATTGACGATGGAAACGGATGCACGGCCACCGCGAGCTATTTCGTTCAGGAGAGCCCCGATGAGACACCCACGGTGGAGACCAGCGGCGCGCTGACCTTCTGCGAAGGCGGTTCCGTGACACTTACGAGTTCCGCCGCTGCTTCCTACATGTGGACCGGCGGTGCCACTTCGCAGAGCATCGAGGTGACGGCCGCGGGCTCCTATGCGGTGACGATCGAAGGCACCTGCGCCGAGTTCACCAGCGCGGTGATCACGGTGGATGTGCTGGCTGCTGCCGCCCCGCCTGTAGCGGACGACGTGAACATTCTGGTGCCGGGCACCGCCGACCTCACAGCCACCGGCGACAACATCACCTGGTACGATGTGGCCAGTGGCGGTACGCCTGTGGGCACGGGGAACACCTTCACCACACCCTTCGTCAGCAGCAATACGGTCTTCTACGCCACGGCAGCCACGGTGCACGGTGGTGAGGTCTCCTACGGCGGCCCGCAGGACCGGCTGAACACCGCCAGCCCTGGCCAGTACCACATCAACGCGGACAATTACCCCTTCTTCACGGCCTACGAGCCCTTCACGATCGTGAGCGTGAAGGTGTATGCCAACGGCGCTGGCAGCCGCACGGTGCAGCTCACCGACCGAACCGATGGCTCGGTGCTGGCGAGCTTCACCGCCGACGTGCCCGATGGGGAGAGCCGCATCACCCTCAACTTCGATGTGCCCGCGGCCGGTGATTATGGCCTGCGCATCGCCAGCGGCAACCCGCAGCTGTGGCGTGATGGCCTGGGCAGCAACCCGGCCTATCCCTTCGCCTTGGGAACGGTGGGCGCCATCACCAGCAGCAGCGTCGCAGGCGCCAACGCCACGGCCTACTACTACTTCTTCTACGACTGGGAGGTGGCCACGCCGAGCATGCTCTGCGAGAGCGAGCGCACGCCTGTTGAGGTCACCATCGGCACGGTGGGAGTCGAGGAGTCCCATGCGGATGGCCTGCGCGTCTATCCCAACCCGGCATCGGGCTTCCTCACCATCGATGCAGGCAGCCTCACCGGAATCACCGCGATCGACCTGCTGGATGTGACCGGCCGTATCGCGCGGAGCCTGGGTGCGAGCGCAAGCGGCGTGAGCATGGTTGACCTGCAGGGCCTCTCCGCCGGACAGTACACCGTGCGCGTTCGCCATGCCAGCGGCCGCAGCCTGACCCAGGTGATCGTTCGCTGAGCACAGCAATTCAGATTGAAAGCCCCGCGACTCAGGTCGCGGGGCTTTTGCTTGTATCCCTTGGGCCGGGTTCACGTTGAAGGGCCCGGCCAGCAACGATGGCGGCCTCCCTTCCTATGAAACAACTCGCTTACCTCGCGCTTGCGTCGATCGTGCTCTCCTCCTGCCTGAAGGATACCGAGGAACTCGCCCAGGATACGGGGCTGCTCCCCAGCGGCTGCGGCAGCAATGGCGCTCGCGTGCAGGCCTCGGTGGATGGGAGTTCATACTGCGCCAGCGCCCAAGTGCTCGCCACCAGCGATGGCCAATCGGTGATCGTCACCGGCGTGGGGCTCACGGGCACCACTCTCATCATTCAGATCGACTCCCTCGCGACCGGGACACAACCCATGACGGAAGCCTCGAATGGGCTGCTCTACATGGAGAACGGCAGCAGCTTCACCATCATGCCTGACCAACCGGGCAGCATTTCGGTCACGCAGCTCGATACGGCCGCGCACTCCATCAAGGCCACCTTCGACGCCACCGCGCACAATGAGATGAGCGGCGGCTCACGCGCGATCGCCGGCAGCCTGGATGTGCAATGGACCGATGGCGAATGAACCGTAGGGGCCGGTAGAGGATACCTTGGGGCCGTATGTCGGCCCGGCACACCCAGTCCCCTTCCGCACGCATCGCCCTGATTGGCGCAGGGGCTGTAGGTTGCGTGGTGATCAAGGCGATTCAATCGGTTGGCGCCACGCGGCTCACCTTGATCGATGGCGATCGGGTGGAGGCGCGCAACCTCGGGCGTCAGCACTATTACCGAACCGAGGATATCGGAGTGCCGAAGGTGCACGCGGCCGCATCACGCCTGCGCGGGGAAGCCATTCCCGTGGATGCGTTCCTCTCCGCGGTGAATGCCGAAGCGCTTCTCGCCGATCATGACCTGGTGATCGACTGCACGGATGATCTCTTCGCGAAGGACCTCATCGACAGGGCATGCAAGCGACTGATGATACCGCTGATCAGCGGCGGGGCGCATGGCACGCAGGCCCAGTGCATCCTGATCCCTGCGCCGAGCGTGCACGCCTCGGCACGTCGCCCGGAACTCTTCAGCGGACGGATCGGCGATGAGCAGAGCGGCTGTGACATGTCACAGGTGCCCGCCGGCGTGATCAGCGCGCTGGGCGAACGCATCGCCGCGGCGGCCGCTCATTTCCTGGAATTCCGTTCGATGCCAGGCCCCGTCGTCGAGCTCTTCGATGCGCGCGATGGGCTCTGGGTCACCTACGAAACCGCTGCCGCACGATGAGCGTGGAGATCCCGTTCGCCCTGGCGATCATCGCCCTGCTCTATGCCATGGTGGGTCATGGCGGCGCCAGCGGTTACATCGCGCTGCTCGCGATCCTCGGTTTCGGTTTGGGCGAGGTGCGCACCACCGCGCTTGTCCTCAACCTCTTCGTCAGCGGGATCGGCACCTGGCAGTTCGCGCGGGCGGGGCATTTCCGCTGGCGGCTCTTCCTGCCCTTCGCCATCACATCGGTACCCATGGCGTGGCTGGGCGCCCAGCTCGAGCTCGACGCCGTGCTGTACAAGCGCCTCCTCGCGCTCTGCCTGCTGCTCGCGGCGGCACGCTTGCTGGGCCTGTTCGGCAGCGGATCCTCGGCACGCCCGCTGAGCATCCCCGTCGCGCTGCTCATCGGAGCGGCATTGGGCCTGCTCGCGGGTGCTATTGGCATCGGCGGTGGCGTGCTGCTGAGTCCGTTGCTGCTGCTTATGGGCTGGGCGAATGCGCACGAGACAGCGGCGGTGAGCGCGCCCTTCATTCTGGTGAATAGCGCGGCGGGCCTGCTCGGCGTAGCCATGTGCGATGCCGCGCCGATGACCATTCCATGGACCTGGGTGGGCGCGGCGCTCGCCGGCGGCGCCGCAGGCGCATGGATCGGAGCGCGGAAGCTGGATGCGCTCTGGTTGCGTCGCGCGCTCGGGGCCGTGCTCGTGCTGGCCTGCGTGAAGCTGGTGCTGCCATGATCACCGTTGAAGAGGCACGGAGCATCCTGTTCGCGCAGGCGAGGCCGCTCGGCGCCGAGTTCATTCCCGTGCAGGCCGCAGTGGGCCGTTACCTCGCAGCGGACGCCATGGCACCGGATGGCTTCCCGCTCTTCGACATGAGCGCTGTGGATGGCTATGCCTTGGGCACGGGGCCGGGACCATGGCGCCTTACCGGGACGATCGCGGCCGGAGATGCGCTGCCGCACGCCATTAGACCGGATCAGTGCGCCCGCATCCTCACCGGAGGCATGGTGCCTGACGGCTGCCGTGCCGTGGTGATGCAGGAACGGGTGCGCCACGAGGACAATCTCATCCTCCACGCTGATGGCGCTATCGCCGACGGCGCCAACATCCGGCGCGCGTTCGAGTCGTTCCGCGCAGGAGACATCCTGCTGAAGCGCGGCCATCGGCTGAGCGCCGCATCCATCGGCCTGCTGGCATCGAGCGGCTTGGATGAAGTGATGGTGAGCATGGCCCCTGAGGTGGGCATCGTTCGCACAGGAAGCGAATTCATGGAGCCCGGCGGTCCGTCTGCAGGCCGCATCCATTCGAGCAACGAGCACATGCTCATGGCAGCCGTCCGGCAAGCGGGACTGCTCACGGATGATGCACCCTTCCTCGTGGAGGATGATCCCGCGGCCCTTCGCGCAGCGTTGCAGGAGGCGGTGGAAGAGAGCGACGTGGTCATCACCACAGGCGGGGTATCCGTGGGTGATCATGATCATGTGCGCGCCGTGCTGGAAGATCTCGGGGCAGTTATCCATTTCCATGGCGTGCGGCAGAAGCCCGGCAAGCCCATGCTGTTCGCCACGCTGGGCCGGACTCCGATCTTCGGCCTTCCGGGCAATCCGCGTGCTGTGCTGATCGGTTGGCTCGTGCACGTGCTGCCCTTCATTCGCGCCATGCAAGGAGCCGAATCACCCCTGCGCGACATGGATCAGCTGCCCTTGGCAGCTTCCGTGCGGCTCAAAGGCGAGCGAGTCGAGTTCCGCGCGGCTACCGTGCGCTCCGGGAAGGTGCATCTGCTCGCCGATGAAGGCTCGCACATGCTCCAGACCATGGCGCAGGCGAATGCGCTGGTCAACTTTCCCGCGGATGCGCGCGCCTACGCGGCAGGCGACCTCGTTGATGTCATGCACCTTCAACACGTATGACACCGAGCTGGACCGGCGTGGTGCTGGCCGGTGGCCGCAGCTCGCGCATGGGGCGCGACAAGGCCCTGTTGGAGCTCGAGGGGCGCACCCTGCTCGATCGCGCGCTCGATCGCATCGAGCCGCATGTGCAGGAGCTATTGGTGATCGGCGATCCCGAGAAGCACGGTCACGTCGGACCCTTCGTGATCGCCGATGATGTGCCCGGGATCGGCCCGCTCGGCGGCATCATCACGGCCATGCGTTATGCCAGCAACGAACGCCTGATCGTAGTCGCGTGCGACATGCCGAATCTCACGCCCGCGTTCTTCGAATTCCTCAAGCGTGCGTATCCGCCCGATGCATCGGCCTTGGTGCCGGCGTGCGATGGGCGCCCGGAGCCGTTGGCCGCCGCCTATCACCGCAAGTGCCGCACAGTCCTCGAGGCGTGCGTGGCGAAAGGCGAATGGAAGGTGAGCCACGCGCTGGAGCCTATCGGCGCCACCTTCGTGCAGCTCTGTCCCGGCGAGGATGGCTGGCCAGTGGACCTCTTCCGCAACATCAACACGCCGGGCGATCTTTGAGGCATGCGCATACGACTGTTCGGCATGATCGCGGAGAAGGCAGGCACCGATCACCTGGAGGTGAACGCAGGGTCGCTTGATGAGCTCCGCGCCATGCTCGCACAGCGCATCCAAGGCCTCGACGGCATCCGGCACGCCATCGCGGTAGACCGACGTATCGTGCAGTCCGATATAGTCCTCACCGGCAGTGAGGAGATCGCCGTGCTGCCACCATTCGCGGGCGGATGAACGAGCACCGGCATCATAAGGTCAAGGACATCTTCCTCGATGGCGCGATCGATCCCGCCTTCGTTGGCACGAGCATCGCGAAGCATGCCACGCGCACGGACATCGGCGCGCATGAGATCTTCCTTGGCCAAGTGCGCGCGGATGAGGCGGATGGACGCCGCGTAGCCGCCATCGAGTACACCGCCTACCGCGAGATGGCCCTCGAACGCATGACCGTGATCCGTGAGGAGGCCTTCGGGAAATGGCCGGAGATGACCTGCTTGCATGTCCACCACAGCCTGGGCATCATCAAGGCTGGCGAGCTGTGCTTCATGGTCTTCGCCAGCGCGCCGCATCGCTCTGCATCTCGCGAAGCCGTCTCCTGGGTGGTGGATCGGATCAAGGCCGAGCTTCCAATCTTCGGGAAGGAGATGCTCGAACAAGGCGGCCACGAATGGAAAGTGAATCATGGGTGAACCAACTCCCAACGCACTCAACCACCAACTCCCAACTTAGGTGATTGACATCACACGCAAACCCACCTCGCTCCGCGAGGCCACCGCCACGGCGCTTGTCACGGTGAGCGATCCGGCCACGGTCGCGGCTCTTCGAGAGAAGCGGGTTCCCAAGGGCGATGTGCTGGAGAGCGCGCGCGTGGCCGCGCTCTTCGGCGTGAAGAAGACCCACGAGATCATACCCGATTGCCACCCCTTGCCCATCGAGCACGCGGAGTGCTCATTCACAGTCGGCGAGCAGGAGATCATCGTGACCATGCGCGTACGCACCATCTACCGTACCGGCGTGGAGGTGGAGGCCATGCATGGCGCCAGCGTGGCAGCGCTAACGATCTACGATATGCTCAAGCCCATCGACAAGGGCGTGGCGATCGCGGGTATCCGACTGCTGGAGAAGAAAGGCGGCAAGAGCGATTGGAAGGACCGTTTCGACCTGCCCGTGAAGGCGGCGGTACTGGTGATCAGCGACAGCTTGGCCAGCGGCAAGAAAGAGGATAAGGCGGGTGCGGCCATCGTGGAGCGCTTGATGAAGCTGGGCGTGGAGGTGCCGCGTCAAGCCGTGTGCGCTGATGAACCTGAGGACATGGCGAACATGGTGAAAGCGTGGTCAGCGGAAGGGCTGGACCTCATCCTCACCACCGGCGGTACGGGCCTTTCCCCCCGTGATCGCACACCGGAATCCATCGCCCCCTTGCTCGATCGCGAAGTGCCCGGCATCATGGAGGCCGCGCGCGCCTATGGCCAGGAGCGCATGCCTTGGGCCATGATGAGCCGGGGCATCGCGGGCATGATCGGGCGCACATTGGTGATCACGTTGCCCGGATCTACCCGCGGTGCGCAGGAGACGATGGATGCGCTGTTCCCCTTCGTGCTGCACGTCGTGAAGGTGCAGGAAATGGCGTTCAGGCATGGCCTTTAGCGCCAGCGCTTCGGATTCCCGACTTTCGCATGGATGATATCCAGGGCGGTCCTCCCGATTCCGATTGCCCTTCTATTCGCAGTCCTCGGCATCGTAGCCAAGGCCCAGATGGTCGCTCCCCAGCTCAAGACCATCACCATGCGCGATGGG
>JACJZF010000020.1 GCA_020635725.1 Flavobacteriales bacterium | reverse complement strand
CGGCCAATGGAGGCATTGGCGGTTCACGCGCGCCATGGCCTCGCACCTGCTGCGCGAATCATGGCCCATGCTGATCTACGGCATGGCGCTCTATGTGCAGGCGCGCATCGATCAGGTGATGATCCGCGACATGCTCTCCACGCGCGTGGGCGATGAGGAGGCCTTCGCCGAGGTGGGGCAGTACTCGGTGGCGTTGCGCATGATCGAGGCGCTCGGCTTCATACCGGTGATCATGCAGAAGACGCTGGCCCCGGCGGTGACCAAGGCCAAGGCCCTCTCGCACGAGCTCTACACCGATCGCCTGCTGAACCAGTATCGGCTCATGTTCGCGCTGTTCCTGATCACCTCGGTGCCGCTGTATTTCCTGGCCCGTCCGATCGTGGTGCTGCTCTTCGGGCCTGAGTTCGAGCCGGCCGGCATCCTGCTCTCGCTCTTCGCCATACGCCTGTTCTTCACCAACATGGGCACGGGCAAGAGCAGCTTCATCACCAACGAGAGCCTCTTCCGCTACTCGCTCTTCACGGCGCTCGTGGGCGTGGCGGTGAACGTGGGCATCAACTGGCTGCTGATCCCCGAATACCGTTCCATCGGTGCCATCTGGGCCACCATCATCTCCTTCCTCATCAGCATCTTCGCGTTGGACCTCATCTTCCCCCGGACGCGCGAGAACCTCCGCCTCATGGTCCGCGGCATCCTCACCTTCTGGCGTTTCCACCGGGCATCATGAACGAGGGCAGCCCACACCTAGTACCGCTGAAGCCCGCGCTCTTCAATGACCGGGTGTGCCCACGATGCGGAACAGGATCGCCGAAGGCGGTGCGTGCCGTCTTCCCTGGTGTTCATGTGCTGGGTGAATACGAATGCGGCGCGTGCGGGTACGCCTTCTTCCACGATCTGCCCGTGGGCTTCGCCGTGGACCATGATGTGGCGATCGGCAAGGACGATGGCACCATGCACGATGCCAAGGGCGCTGAGCCATGGGTCACGGGCCCACTCATGAAGGGCTACGCGGCGCAGAGCGATGAGGAGGTGCGCATCGAGCGCCGCGTGCTGCGCCCATGCAAGCGCGTGGTGGTGCTGAATACCTTGGATTTCCTCTACGGCCACGTGCTGCTCAAGCTCTGGAACGCGCAGTACTACCTCGATGCGCACGCAGAGCTCGGATTGGTCGTCATCATCCCGAGGTCCTTCGAGTGGCTCATCCCGCAGGGCGCCGCCGAAGCCTGGATCGTGGATCAGCGACTGGGCCAGGCGCATGGCTGGTACCGATCCATCGATCGGCAGGTCAACGCGTTCCTGGCTGATTACGACGAAGCCTTCCTCGGCAAGGGCTACGCGCATCCCGATAAGTCCAAGGTCGATATCGAGCGCTTCACCGGTGTCCGACCGTTCGATGTGGACACGTTCGCGACCGCGCCGCCGCGTATCACCTACGTGCTGCGCGAGGACCGGCTCTGGTTCCGCACGCCGCTGCACAAACTCAAGTACCGCACGCTCATGCGCTTCGGCCTGAAGGGCATCGCGCACTGGTATTTCCTGCGTGATCAGCAGCGCTTGGCGTTGGCCTCGCTGAAGCGCATCCAAGCTGCCGTTCCTGGGGCGATGGCCACCATCGTGGGCCTGGGCGATGCATTGCCTGTTCCGGAAGGCGTGCAGGATCTGCGCACCCGGACCATGAGCGTGGAGGTGGAGCGCGAATGGTGCCGGGCGTATGCGGCCAGCCAGATCGTCATCGGCGTGCATGGGTCCAACATGCTGCTCCCCACCGCGCTGGCTGGTGGTTGCATTGAGGTTCTGCCCTTCGATCGGTACGGGAACATCGTGCAGGATGTGGCCGTGCGCTGCAACGATGTGATGCTGCTCTTCCTCTACCGCTTCGTGGATGAGTTCGCCTCGGCGCGTACCGTTGCCCGCCAAGCCATCTCCATGTTCCGTGATTTCCCGGTCTTCCACCGAAACAACCGGATCAACGTCCCATGACCATGCAACCTCCCGATGAGCCCTTCGTGATGCGCACCCCCGTGCTGCTGATCGGCTTCAACCGCATCGGTCCGCTCCGCCAGGTTTTCAAGGCGGTGCGCGCCGCCAAGCCGCCACGTCTCTATTTCGCGGCCGATGGCCCACGGAACGAGGAGGAGCGCGAGCGCTGCGAGGAGGTGCGCGCGTTGGCCAAGGAGGTCGATTGGCCCTGCGAGGTGAAGACACGCTTCAACGAGGTGAACATGGGCCTGCGCAAAGGCGTGAGCTCGGCCATCGCCTGGTTCTTCGAGAACGAGGAGGAAGGCATCGTGCTGGAGGATGACACCCTGCCGGTGCCGTCCTTCTTCCGTTTCTGCCAGGATCTGCTCGAACGATACCGCCACGATGAGCGCATCTGGGTGCTCATGGGCAACAACCTCATGGAGGACTGGCCCGCGCCCACCGACGGCGACTACTACTTCAGCGCGCACGGCTACGGAGCGCCCTGGGGCTGGGCCAGCTGGCGCCGCGTGTGGGAGCACTACGACGTGGACATGGGGCTCTGGCCTGTGCTGAAGCAGAGTCCGCAGCTCAAGGATTTCTTCCTCAACGAGGATGAGGAGCGCGATGTGCACGCCATGTTCGACCGGGTGCACGATGGCATCATGAACTCCTGGAGCTATCAGCTGGACATCACCCGGGTGGCCAACCACGGCCTCAACATCCTGCCGGCCACGAACCTGGTCGACAACATCGGCTTCGGCGACGATGGCACCCACACCACCAGCCTGAGCGATCCGCGCAACAAGCGCACCGCGCAGGACATCGCCTTCCCGCTGCGGCATCCGCCGCTCATCATGCTCGATGCGCGGCGCGATGCCGAGTACTTCAAGCGATTCATCGGCACCACGCCCACGGAGCGCCTCAAGCAGAAGGTGAAGCAATTGCTGCCTGGCGGTGCCGGCGGACCGGTGATGAAGGGCCTCTCGAAGGTGAAACGAAAGCTCGGCCACTAGGCCGCACCTGGCGATGATCCGCAAGAGCCAACTGGTGAACGCCCTCTTCGTGCTGGGCTTCCCCGTGTTCGGCTTCGGCAGCTATTACGGGCTCAAGACGGGCATCTCCAAGGGCATGATGATCATGTCCGCGCCCTTCGCCGCCATCATCGTCTTCTACCTGATCGACGCGCTCTACCGCAAGCGCCTGGGCAACCTGCTCACCTCCACCTGGCTGGTGTGCATGCTCTACATCGGCACGCTCGCCGCCAGCATGTTCGTGGCCCTGCGCCACGGCATCCCCGGGGTGCAGATGGGGAACGTGCTGCTCTCCTGCCTCGTGTTCTTCGCGCCATTCAATGCGGCGGTGGTGGTGGTGTTCTACAACCGCGGCGATCCCTCGTTCCGCTTCTCCGACCTGCTGTTCACCGGCCTGGGCGCGCTGCTGGCGTTGAACATCCTGGGTTATCTGGGCGGCGTGCAATCTGTTGGGCACAGTTTCGAGGGCCGAGCCAACTTCCCCTTCATCCGCGGGATATACACCGGGGCGCACGTGCTGGCCGTGTGGGCCATGATGCTGCTGTTCAAGTTCGGCGCCCCGGGCCGCAAGCCGGTGGCCAACGCGCTGGCGGTGCTCGCCCTGCTCGTCGCGCTCTTCTTCATGGTGAAGATCAACAGCCGCCTCTCCTTCATGATCTTCCTCGCGCTCTTCGTGCTCTTTGCCACGAAGGCCATCAAGGCCATACGTGGTCTTTACACCATCTCGCTGTTCACCATGCCCTTGCTGCTGAGCTCCTCGCTGCTCGTTTACCAGGTGCTCAGCCAGCCCTTCTTCGTCAGCATCCTTCAGCGCGTTTCCAAGGAGGATGTCACCACCTTCAACGGCCGCAGCTATATCTGGAACGCCGTGGGTGATTGGGCGCTCTATGATCGCACAGGCATCCTTCTCGGCAATGGCTACAAAGGCCATTACGCGCTGGGCATGCTCGATTTCCTCGCGATCCTCTGGGATGAGCCGCATGCGTACAACCTGCACACGCACGCCACGGTCACCGAGGTGCTCGTAGGGCAGGGGATATTGGGCGTTGTGCTCCTGTACATGGTCTTCTGGCGCGGCTTCAAGTTCTATCGGCGCGAGTACCTCGAAGGCACCTCGCTCTCGCCCATCTTCGGTGGATTGGCATACCTGCTCTTCATCTGGCAGCTCGACATCTTCTGCTACGGAACCGATATCGGCCACGCCATCCTCTTCTGCATGATGGCCCCGCTCTGCCTGAAGCCTGAGAGCAAGGCTGCCCCGGAATAGCGGCGCCCCTCCTTGCGGAAGGGCGCGTGCCATGTTGGATGGCGCTCCTACAGGAGCATGATGCGCTGCTGCACCGTAGCCTCATCGCCCTCGATGCGCAGCAGGTAGGTCCCGGAATCCAGTGCAGCCGGAAGCTCATGCGCGCGGCCATCCCCGAGGAAACGCGTGCTGTGCATCAGCTTGCCGCTCATGTCGAAGAGCTTGATCACGCCGGTGCTCGAGCCGCTGCCCGAGATGGAGAGCGGCTGGCCGGAGGACAGCGGGTTCGGCCAGAGCTCGAATCCGCCCACGTCGCCACGCGGCTCGTCCTCTGGCGTTCCCGTGGCCATGCAGCTGCCATCATCCTCCTTCACCAGCACCACGCTGGTGAAGGGCGGCAGGGTGACCGTGCCGGAGTGCAGCTCGCCATGCACATCGCTCCAGCAGCCATCCAGCGCGATGTCCATCGCCACGGGCTGGTCGTTCACGAAGAGCTGCTGGCGCGCGTACGGGTCCACGGGTGCCACGGTAACACGGTGCAGCTCCACGTTGTCGATGTAGTAGATGCCCTCGGTGTAGCTGTTGGTGAAGGAGCAGTATCCCTGATCGGTGATGGTGCTTTGGAAGAACAGGGTCACGTCGCGGCGGTTGCCATCGAAGGGGATGTAGCGCGCGCCCTCCATGTTGGGGCCCGTGAGCTGGCTCTGCCCCTTGAACCCCGCGAGCACTTCGCCCATCACATCGCCCTTGATGCTGAAGCGCAGCCGGTACCACTCCCCGCTCTGCACGGGTGCCAGCGCGTCGTGTTTCAGGGTGAAGGTGTTGTAAGTGCTGTTGTTGGTGAAGTTCACCTTCAGCGCGCCGTTGTCGAGGTTGCCGGTATTGTGGGTGATCTGCCCCTGCGTGGGCCAGCCGCTCCAGCCGCTCACATTGCTGCTGAAGGTGCCGTTGGGCACGGGGTTGTTGCCAAGCACCTGGGTCACGTCCATGCTCGGCAGGTAAAGCGGGCTGCGCGTGGAGCCCTGGTCCTCGTTGCGCTCGGCCTGCCAGCGCTCCAGGGTGAAGTAGCGCTGCGTGCCGTTGAAGGTGTTGTGCAGGAAGATGCTGCGGTCGTTGTAGGGGTTGAAGTACCGGTTGTTCGAGAAGGTGCCCCAGTCCACCCAGTTGGCGCCATTCACATGGTATTGGCGCATGCAGAGCTGGTCCTTGTTCGTGCAGTACATCACGTTGCCGCTGTACGTGTCGTTGAAGGCCGGAACGTAGAACGGCGCCGTCGCCCCGGGTCCGTTGTAGTTGCTGAAGTCAGAGATGCTCAGCTGCACGGTGTTGTCGAAGAGCACGTTGTTCTCGATGCGGTTGCCGCCGCTCACCATCGTGTGGTCCACGTGGATGCCGCTTCCCTTGCAATGGCTCACCGTGTTGCCCTGCACCAGCGTGTTCTTGATGCTGATGTTGCCGAAGTAGATGCCGTGCGTCATCGGCACCGCGTTGATCCAGCCCAGCGCGCTGCTCTCGTAATTGCCCACCAGGTCCTGCACGATGTTGTCGCGCACGATCATGCCATCGGCGTTGTCGAAGGCGATGCCCCCGCCATCATTCAGCAGGGCCATGGCGTTGCGGACCACATTCCGCTCGATCAATGCGTTGCTCTCGGCCACGATGGCGATGTAGCCGATGCCCTCGAAGCGGTTGTTCGAGACGGTCATGCCGGCGCCGTTGATCCGCAGGCCGAAGTAGCCCCAGTTGTTCTCGCCCAGCCCGGCCTGCATGCACACGTCCTGCACCGTATTGTTGGTGAAGGAGCTGTTCGCATCGAGCAGGTACACGGCCGTGCCATAGGTGCGCTGGATCAGCAGATCGTGGAACTGCTGGTCGTTGCCCGTGCTGCGGATGGCTTGCCAGGTATCGCTGATCGTGCAGTTCATGGCCTCCAGCTGGGTGCTGCCCGAGAGGCGCAGGGCGGCATCGGTCTGGTGCTTCAGGTGCACGCCATCGATGCGGATGTGGTGGCGCTGATAGCTCACGTAGATGCCGTTGTCCAGCACGGCCGCTTCCACCAGCACGTTGTTCGGGTTGGCGTTGCTGGGGCACCAGAGGTAGAGCTGCCCGGCTGCACGATCATAGTACCACTCACCGGGGGCATCGAGCAGCTCGAGCTTGTTGCGCAGGAAGTAGCCCCATTGCATGCTCTGCAGGTTGTTGCCCGTGCTGCTGTGGGTGAGCACGCTATTGCTGAAGGCCGATACGTAGGCGGTGTCGTAGCTCCAGTTGGTGGTGCGGATCACGGCCGTGGCGCCGGTCCAGTAGCCATTGGGCTGGTCGAGCTCGCTGTCGGTGAGCGAGGTGCTGGTGCCCTGGTCCACGCGCAGCCAGCCGGTATTCGGGAATCGGGCGATCTGCATCAGGTTGCCATCCACGTAGACCTGCTTGGGCAGCTGGGCCGTGGCGGCGCGCCAGATGTTCCCGCTGTGCTGCGTCCAGCCCGTCACCGGCACACTGCCGCTGATCACCGGTCGGGCGCCGGTGCCGTACGTGCCGATCACGATGGACGCCGAAGCGTTGCCGCTGGCGTTGATCGTGAGCTTTCCACGATACAGCCCGCCGCGCTGGAAGAGCACCTGGTCGCCGGCCTGCAG
The DNA here is from genome assembly GCA_020635725.1 of Flavobacteriales bacterium. Lineage (GTDB taxonomy): Bacteria > Bacteroidota > Bacteroidia > Flavobacteriales_F > PHOS-HE28 > PHOS-HE28. The sequence continues at coordinate 9,800 of JACJZF010000020.1, read as the reverse complement.
GGAGCCGCCCAGCTGGTTCACGCGGGCAATCGTCTGCCACGGGGTGGACTGGCTCGTTCCGTTGTTGGAGTCGCTGCCTGAGGGCGACACATAATAGGTGGCAGCGCTGAGCGAGCTCATGCAGCAGAGGGCCGAAAGAAGGGAGGAGAGTCGTTGCATCAGGAAAGGCGCTTGTGGCCTTCAACCTCCGTGGGCCCCGCTCGGTTCCGATTTCTCGACCGGCTAAGGGTCACCTTCGACCAATGCCGATTTCCGACGATGTGCATCCACCCCGCCTTGTTGGTTCATGGCCTGCGGAACGCCTGCCAAGCCAGCGTGCCCGGGTAGCTTTGCCGGCCATGGCCGCTCGTTCCCGTCCCCTGCGGATCCTCGTCGTCGGTCAGACACCTCCTCCCTTCGGCGGACAGGCCGTGATGATCGAGGCCTTGCTCCAGGGCACCTACGAGCGCATCAGGCTGCATCATGTGCGCATGGTCTTCTCCACCGACATGGACAGCGTGGGCAAGTTCGCCTGGACCAAGGTGGCCGTACTCTTCTCCACGATCCTGAAGGTGTGGTGGGGGCGCCTTACCACGCGATCAACGGTGCTCTACTACCCGCCAAGCGGCCCGAACAAGGTCCCCGTGCTGCGCGACATCGTGCTGCTCTGCGCAACCCGCTGGCTTTTCCGCCGGGTGGTCTTCCACTTCCATGCCGGTGGGGTCTCCGGCTTCGAGCCGGCGTTGCCTGGTCCGCTTCGGCCCTTCTTCCGGTATGCGTACCGGCGCGCCGACCTGGCGATCCGCACCGCGCCGCAGAATCCCGAGGATGGGCGGCTGCTCGGCGCCGCACGCGATGCGGTGGTGCCCAACGGAATCGCCGATGCCCGCGGAACCGTCCCGGAGCGGCCCTTCGACGCGCCGGGGCCCTTCGAGGTGCTCTTCACCGGTGTGCTGGTCGAGAGCAAAGGGCTTCGCACGCTGCTGGAGGCCTTCAGGCTGCTCACCCTCCAAGGCATCGATGCGCGCCTCCGCGTCATGGGCAAATGGAATGACGAGGCGCTGCGGTCCTGGAGCATGGAATTCCTCCGCGAGCATGGCGTCGAGGAGAAGGTGGAATTCCTCGGCGTGCTGCGCGATCGGGAGAAGAACCTGCGCTTCGCCGGTTGCGATGTCTTCTGCTTCCCTTCGCATTTCGAGGCCGAGAGCTTCGGGCTGGTGCTGGTGGAGGCCATGCAATTCGCGCGTCCGGTCATCAGCACCCGTTGGCGCGGCATCCCCTCCGTGGTCGAAGACGGGGTGAACGGATTCCTCACCGACATCCAGGCCCCTCAGCAGGTGGCCGAGAAGCTGGCCCTGCTCGCCCGCGATTCGGGCCTGCGCCGGCGCATGGGCGAAGAGGGCCGGCGCATCTTTGAGCGGCGGTTTACGTTGGAAGCGTTTCATCGCGCCATGGAGCGCGAGCTATCGGCATTGACATGAGCGAAGGCATGCGGCTTCTGGTTACGGGTGGCTCCGGGTTCATCGGCACCAACTTCATGGCCCATTGGGCGAAGCAGGGCGTGCCGTTGCTCAACCTCGATTGGAACCCCCCGCTCAATCCGGAGCACAACCCGTGGTGGAAGGAGGTGGACCTGATGGATGCCCAAGGGCTGGCGCGGGCCATCGCCGAATTCGCGCCCACGCACCTGGTGCACTTGGCCGCGCGAACCGATACCGAGGAACCCATCGATGTGGATGCCTACCGGCAGAACCACATGGGCACGCGCCATCTCCTCGCTGCGGTGCAAGCATGCCCTTCCGTGCAGCGTCTGATCATCACCAGCACCCAGTTCGTCTGCGAAGCCGGCTATGAGCCCAAGAACGATCTGGATTTCAAGCCCTTCACCGTGTACGGTGAGTCGAAACGACTCACCGAGATGGCCACGCGCGAAGCCGGGCTCCGCTGCGCATGGACCATCATCAGGCCCACCACCATCTGGGGGCCCTGGTCGCTCCGCTACCGCGATGTGATGTTTAAGGTGATGCGAAAGGGCCTGTATTTCCATCCCGGCCGGGCACGCGTGGTGCGGTCCTACGGATATGTGGGCAACGTGGTGTGGCAGATCAATCGCATGCTGGAGCTGCCCGCTGAAGCCGTGAATGGCAGGGTGTTCTATGTGGGCGATCAGCCCTTCGACCTGAAGGTGTGGGTCGAAGAGGTGTCGAAGCAGCTCGTGGCGCGCCCCGTGCGTTACATCCCCACATGGATCGTGCGCGCCTTGGCGCTCACCGGCGATGTGCTGAAGGCGGTCCGCATTCCTTTTCCCATCACCAGCGGTCGGTACCGCAGCATGACCTCCGATTACATCACGCCCATGGACCGCACGATCGACGCCGTTGGCGAAGCGCCCTTCGGCATGGCGGAGGCCGTGACCGAGACCATCCGCTGGTACGACAACGGAAGCGAGCGCTGGGCAGCCGGGAAACGCAAGGATGCCCGCACCGATTCCAAGGCAGATCGGGCATGAGCTCGCCGCCGCACGCCTTGCCGAAGCTTCCCACCATCGGGCTGGGAATCACCGCAGGCTCCTTCTCCGAACAGGTCGATGCCATCGTTCGCCTGGGCGCCGCGCATGAATCGTCGTACGTGTGCTGCGTGAACGCGCATATGACCGCGGAAGCCCGGGACCCCGCCTTCAACAAGGTGGTCAACGGAGCCGATCTCGCCACGCCCGATGGCATGCCGGTGCTCCTGGCCATGCGCTGGCTGAACCGCGTGAAGCAGGAGCGTGTAGCCGGCAACGATTTGATGCCCGCGCTGCTCGAGGCCGCGGCCGAACACGAGCTCACCGTGTTCCTCTACGGGGGAAGCGAACAGGTGCAGGCCACCATCATGGAACGGGCGAGGGCGCAGTGGCCCGGCATTCGGTTCGCTGGCGCCTACGCGCCTCCCTTTGGCCCGCTGGAGGCCTTGGATCTGGCGAAGGAAGCACAGCGGATCAACGCCAGCGGCGCGCACATCGTCATGGTCTCGCTCGGCTGCCCCAAGCAGGAACGCTTCATGCAGGCCATGCATGGGCGCGTGAACGCGGTGATGCTCGGGCTGGGCGGCGCCTTCCTGCTCTACGCCGGGGTGGATTCGCGCGCGCCGGCCTGGATGCGCCGCTTCGCGCTCGAATGGCTCTACCGTTTGGCGCTGGAGCCGAAGCGACTTTGGAAGCGTTACCTAGTGACCAATTCCGTTTTCATCGTCTTATTCTTCCGCAGCCTCCTTCATCGGACATTCCGAGGATCGACCAATGCTGTCGGGTGATACGGGAATGATGTGCATGACAATCAGCTGGTTTGTGCCCTCGGATGGCGGGATTCCATGTGAACTTGGTTCGACGAATAGGTGATTTTTTTCGACCAACTTGACTTCCTGCTCATGGGCAGGCTAGATTTGCGAACTCTCTTCGACTGACGGGTAACGGAGGAAGCAGCAACGCGAATGGAGCGAATCATTACCCCCAACTCAGGGGCGCCAGTAGGACGCAATGGTGATGTGGGCCAAGAGCTCAGCACCTTGTTGCGCTCGGGGCGCATGTCCCTGCAGAATGTTCAGTCGGGCCTGAACAAAGTGCTCACGCTTGAGCCCCTCACCTCGGTGAAGGACCTCGTGATCGTGGGCTACAGCCCGGCCGCCGAGGAGATCTTCCAGTATTGCGAGGACCAGACCGTGCGCGGCTACCGTTTCCGCGGCATATTCGACGATGAGGCCATCGCAGGGCCATTGGGCAGCCGGCGCGTGGGTGATGTGGAGGCCGTGAAGGCCTTCGCGGTCCAGAACCGCATCGACATCATCTATTGCGCGCTCCCCGGTACCCGGCGCCAGGACATCACCGACCTGATGGAGTTCTGCGAACGCAACACCATCCGGTTCCGCGTGATCCCCAGCGCCGAGAGCTTCATCCCCGTGGTGAAGACCTCCGACCTGGAGTTCCATGGTTCCGTGCCCGTGAGCAAGTTGCGCAAGGAGCCGCTGGACCGCCCCGTGCATCGCTGGCTGAAACGCGCCTTCGACATCGTCTTCGCCAGTGCCGTGGTGCTCTTCATCTTCACCTGGCTCTTCCCCATCCTGGGCCTGCTCGTGAAGCTCTCGAGCAAGGGTCCGGTCTTCTTCAAGCAGATGCGCCTGGGCCGCGATAACCAGCAGTTCGTCTGCTGGAAGTTCCGCAGCATGCGCATGAACATGGAGGCCGATGTGAAGCAGGCCACCAAGGACGACCCGCGCGTGACCCGCATCGGCCGGTTCCTGCGCAAGAGCAACCTCGACGAGATGCCCCAGTTCATCAACGTGCTGCTCGGGCACATGAGCGTGGTGGGGCCGCGCCCGCATCCCTTGCGCCTCAATGACCAGTACCGGGACATCATCGACAAGTACATGGTGCGCCACTTCGTGCGGCCGGGTATCACCGGGTGGGCCCAAGTGAACGGCTTCCGGGGCGAGACCCGCACCCCCGAGCTCATGGAACGCCGCGTGGAGCTCGATGTCTGGTACTTGGAGAACTGGTCCTTCTGGCTCGACCTGCGCATCGTGGTGAAGACCGTGACCAACATGTTCGGCAAGGACGAAATGGCCTACTGACCAAGCCCTTGAAAGCGAAGGCCGGGGAAACCCGGCCTTTTCGTTTCCAAGCCCTTGCGGATTCCACTGAAGCGCTATATTTGCGGCCCCTTCTCAGAAGGGTACATGCCATGGCCAATCATCAGTCAGCCCTGAAGCGGGTGCGCCAAACCGAGACCCGGAACGCCCGTAACCGCTACCAGCACAAGACCACCCGCAATGCCGTGCGCGCCATCCGTGGCACGTCCGATAAGAAAGAGGCGGAGAAGCTGCTCCCCGAGGTGACGGCCATGCTCGACAAACTGGCCAAGCGCAACGTCATCCACAAGAACAAGGCGGCCAACCTCAAGTCGTCCGTGCGCAAGCATGTGAACGGCTTGAAGTGAGCGATCGCTGATTATCTTGGACAGGTCCTCGCTTGCGGGGACCTGTTCGTTTTCAGACCCCATGAGCACTGTGGAAGAAGGGCGCGTGCCCATCCGGGATTGGGCGAAGGATGATCGCCCGCGCGAGCGCCTCATGGCCCAAGGCCCCCGTGCCCTTTCCGATGCCGAGCTGCTGGCCATCCTGATCCGCTCGGGAACCACCAAGGAGAGCGCCTTGGACGTGGCCAAGCGCCTGATGGCACGCGCGGGGAACGACCTGCAGCGCCTGGGCACCATGGGCGTGGCCGAATTCACCGGAACGCGCGGCATCGGCGAGGCAAAGGCCATCGCCATCGTTGCGGCGCTGGAACTCGGGCGGCGCCGGCGCGAGCGCGACACGCACGAACGCCCGTCGGTGGCCAGCAGCGCCTTAGCCTACGAGCTCATTCGGCCCAAGCTGGCCGACCTGCCGCACGAGGAGTTCTGGCTCCTGCTGCTCGATCGCGGAAATCGCCTGCTGGAGATGGCCTCTGTAAGCCGCGGTGGCCTGCACGGCACCGTGGCCGACCCCAAGGTGATCTTCAAGGCGGCCTTGGACAAACGCGCCTCCTGCCTGGTGCTTTGCCATAATCATCCCAGCGGACAGCTCCGGCCGAGCGAAGAGGATATCCGGCTCACCCGCAAGCTGGTCGACGGAGCCCGGCTCCTCGACATCCAGGTGCAGGACCACCTGATCGTGACCGCAGCCGGCTACTACAGCTTCGCCGATAACGGCATGATGGGATGAGAGACTGGCTCAGCGTGGTAGGCGCGCGCCCGCAATTCGTGAAAGCGGCCGCGATTGACCGTGCCATTCAGGCGCAGGGGGGCATCCGTCACCGCTTGCTGCACACCGGGCAGCACTACGATGAAGCCATGAGCGGGGTATTCTTCGCGGAGCTGGGCATCCCGCGGCCGCAGGTCGATCTCGGTGTGGGTTCAGGCCCCCACGGCTCCCAGACCGCCCGCATGATCGCGGGCATCGAGCAGGTGCTCATGGAACAGCGCCCCGAACTGGTGGTGGCCTATGGCGACACCAACAGCACCTTGGCCGCAGCGATCGCGGCAACCAAATTGGGCGTGCCGGTGGCGCATGTCGAAGCTGGTCTCAGGTCCTTCAACAAGGGCATGCCCGAAGAGGTGAACCGCATCCTCTGCGACCACTGTTCCACATGGCTCTTCTGTCCCACACCGGTCGCGGTGCGCAACCTCGCGCGCGAAGGCTTTGGCACAGCTCACGTGGAGCGGGCAACTGCTCAAACGCCGGCGATTCATCTCACGGGCGATGTCATGCACGAGAGCAGCCTGCACTTCGCCGCGCTCGCGGAGCAGCGGTCCGATGTGCTGCGCCGCTTGGGGTTGGAGCCCGAGCGCTATATGCTGGCCACGGTGCACCGCCACTTCAATGCAGATGATCCCGAGCGGCTCGTCCGGATCCTCGTCGCCCTGCATGCGGCTGCTGCGGAGCACGCCCTGCCCATGATCCTCCCGATACATCCGCGCACCGCAGCGCAGGTGGCGCACTTGGAGGGCGAGGGGCGATGGACGCGAGCATCGGATGGCTGGCTCAGGTTGATCGATCCGGTCGGCTATCTCGACATGATCGCATTGGAGCGCAACACGCGCCTGGTGCTCACCGACAGCGGCGGCGTGCAGAAGGAGGCCTATTTCTTCCAGAAGCCCTGCGTGGTGCTGCGCCCAGAGACCGAATGGGTGGAACTCGTGGAAACGGGACAGGCCCGCTTGGTCGATGCCGATCCGGTCTTGCTGCACGAAGCGGTCAACGACTTCCTGCGCAACGGGGCGCCGCACCGGCCGGGCCTGTACGGCGATGGACGGGCCGCCGCCCGGATCGTGCAAGCGCTGGCCGGCTAGCGCTACGGCCCGCCCGCTACCTTGCCTGCCCATGGCCGCGCCTCTCGTTCATGTCTGGATTGAAACGCCCGGCTCGAAGGCGCGCTATGCCGTGGAGCAGCTCCTGCGGGTCATGCTCGGTTGGGAGATCCGCTATGCCGGCTCCAAGGCGGACCTGGAGGCGATGGACGGACCGCGCTTGATCTATGGCAATGCGGCCGTGGACGGCGCCTACCGCATCGCGCCCTCAGGCTGGCTCCGAGAGGGTGCACTCGAGGCGAAGGACCCTGCGTGCTCGGTGATTGATGGACTCCCCGTCCTCTTCCCGATGATCCACGGCGATCACGCCTTCGATGTGCTGTCGGCGACCTTCTTCCTGCTCGCGCGGGTGGAAGAATATCAGTCCTTGCCGGAGGATGAGCACGGAAGGCCGCTCACCCATCGGCTGCATGCCGCACGGTTCGGTTATCTGCACCGGCCTATCGTGGATGAATGGGCATTGCAACTCTTCGACCGCTGGCGCGCCCATGATGCTCGTGTGCCTGCTCCGCAGCGCGCATACCGGCAGGTCTTCACGGTCGATCTGGACAATGGCTTCAAGTACCTGGGACGAACCTGGTGGCGCACCTTGGGATCGGCCGCTCGCGACGTTTTGCATGGTCGGTGGAAGGCTGTGCGGGAGCGCATCGCCGTGTTGAGCGGAAGACGGCGCGATCCCTTCGAGCTGGATCAGGAGGTACTCGGTGCTGTGAACACCCATGCCCATCGCGCCATTGCCTTCGTGCTGGCCGGGGACCGTGGCCAATGGGACCATGCGGTTCCCGTGGAGCATCCGCGATACGCGCGCGTGCTCCGCGCACTCGCTGAGCGCGTGGAGATAGGCGTGCATCCCTCGTATGATTCGAGCATCGTGGAGGGACTGACAAGGCGCGAAGCCGAGCGGTTGCACGAGGTCGTTGGCGTCGGGATCCAAGCAAGCCGCCAGCATTTCCTGCGATTCCGGATACCGGGCACCTTCCGCACCGCGCTGATGCTGGGCATGCGTGAAGAGCATAGCATGGGCTGTCACGACCGACTCGGCTTCCGGGCCGGCACCTGCACGCCTTATCAGTGGTACGACCTGGGGCGTGACACCGCCACCGACCTGACGATCCATCCGTTCTGCGTGATGGACAACACGCTCCGCGAGAAACTCCGGTTGAGCCCGCAGGAGGCCATCGACGAAACGCGCGCCATGATCGCGGCGGTCCGTACCGTGCAGGGCACCTTCACCGGCCTCTGGCACGAAAGCTTCCTCGCGCGGAGCGGAGCGGATCATCCATGGCGCGCGGCCATCCTGCGCATCATTGCCGAAGCAGCCCCATGATCCGTCATCTCCTGCACGCCGAGATCGACAAGCAGCGCTGGGATGCCATGCTGCTGGCCTGTCCGAACCGGCTCTGGTACGCGCAGAGCTGGGTGCTCGATATCGCTGCACCGGACTGGGGGGCTCTGGTGGATGAATCGGCAGGGGCGCTCATGCCGCTGACTTGGCGGAGGAAATGGGGCATCGACTACCTCTTTCAGCCGCTCGGGCTGCAGCAGCTCGGTGCATTCGCGCCCACGATGGATGCGGCTCTCGCGCAGCGCTTCCTCGACGCCATCCCCCAACGATTCCGGTATGCCGATATCCAGCTCAATGAATCGATGCACGTGCAGCCGTCCGTGCACGATACGCTTCAGGTGAAGGAGAATCAGCTGATCCCGCTGCAGCACCCGCTCGATCAGATCCGCGCAGGGTACGCCAAGGGCCATCGGCGCAACCTGCGGGAGGCCGGCGCGGGCCTGCAGGCCGGCAGTATCGGCGTGCAGCGGTTCGCCGAGCTCTTCCGCAGCACCACGGGGGCTCGTTACGGCCCCGATGCGTTGCGCGGCTTCGACGTGTTCACGCAGGTGATGCAGGAAGGCGTGCGCCGCGGGCAATGCGAGGTGAGCGCGCTGCTGCGGAACGGCGAACCGGTGGCCGCCGCCTGCTTCGCCACGTGGGAAGGGCGCACCATCCTGCTCAAATCGGCGAACACCGCGCATGGGTTGGAAGCCAAGGCGATGTTCCGTGTGGTGGATGACTGGATCGCGCGCCATGCGGGAAGCGAGCGGCTTTTCGACCTCGCGGGCTCGAGCACGCCCAGCGTGGCGCGCTTCAATGCGGGCTTCGGTGCGGAGAGCAGGGTATATTTACGGCTGGTGCGGAACCGACTTCCGGCCCCACTGCGGTGGCTCAAGCGATAGCGATGGTGATGGAACTGGTGAAACAGCGGAGCGTGGCGGCGCATTTCCTCGCGGAGATGCGCGATGCCGAGGTGCAGAAGGACGCGATGCGCTTCCGGCGAAACCTGGAACGCGTGGGGGAGGTGCTCGCCTACGAGCTCAGCCAAACCCTGGAGTACGAGGAGCGCGAGGTGACCACCCCGCTGGGCCAGGCACGCGTGGAGCAGCTGGTGGAGCAGCCCGTGCTCGCCACCATCCTGCGCGCGGGTCTGCCCTTGCACCAAGGCATGCTCAACTACTTCGACCGTGCGGACAACGCCTTCATCAGCGCGTACCGCAAGCACCGCAAGGGCGAGGACGGCTTCGATATCGAGGTGGAGTATCTGAGCAGCCCCTCCCTGCATGACCGCGTGCTGGTGATCTGCGACCCCATGCTGGCCACCGGGCAGAGCATGGTGCTGGTGTACAAGGCCCTGCTCCGTCTGGGCAAACCGAAGGCCTTGCATGTGGTGTCGGCCATCGCCAGCAACGAGGGCATCGAATACGCCAAATTGCATCTGCCGGCGGGCACGCGTTTCTGGATCGGCGCCATCGATGAGGAGATGACGGCGCAAGCCTACATCGTGCCCGGCCTGGGCGATGCGGGAGACCTGGCCTACGGGCGTAAGCTCTGATTCCATGGAGGCGGCGGGCATCATCGTCGTCATCGGAACGAGCATCGTCAAGTTC
>JACJZF010000002.1 GCA_020635725.1 Flavobacteriales bacterium | reverse complement strand
ACGACCAGCCGAGCTGGCCCAGTAAGCCGCTCTTCTACGTGAGCTGCGCCAGCCGCACGGACCCCTCCGTGGCGCCTCCGGGCAAGGAGAACATGGTAATTCTGGTGCCTATCGCGCCGGGACTGGACGACCGGGAAGAGATCCGCGAGCGCTACTTCCAAATCGTCATGAACCGACTCGAGCGGCACTTAGGCTTCGACCCACGAAGACATGTGGAGCTCAAGCGCGCATACTGCATCAACGACCTGCAGGCCGACTACAACGCCTACCGCGGCAACGCCTACGGCATGGCGAGCACCATGGCGCAAACCGGTCCGTTGCGGCCGCGCATGAAGAGCCGCAAGGTGAAGGGGCTCTATTACGCTGGTCAGCTCACCGTGCCCGGCCCCGGCGTGCCGCCCGCCATCATCAGCGGGCAGGTGGTGGCCGATCTGATCGCGAAGGAGAACGCAAGCAATACCGTGAAGGCATGAACACGATCGCACTGTTCGACACCGTGTGCCTGAAGGCCAGCAAGCAGACGACCTACGCGTACAGCACGTCGTTCTCGTTGGGCATCCGCTCGCTCGACCACCGGCTGCGTGCGCCGATCCATGCGATCTACGGCTTCGTACGATTCGCCGATGAGATCGTGGACACCTTCCACGGCCACGACAAAGCCGAGCTCCTCGCCCGTTTCCGTGCCGATACGGACCGCGCCATCGCCGAAGGCATCAGCCTGAACCCGATACTCCATAGTTTCCAGCTGGTGGTGAACGGGTATGGGATCGAGCGTGAGCTCTACGACACCTTCCTGGACAGCATGGCCATGGACCTGACAGACAAAAGCCATGACCAAGGGAGCTACGAGACCTACATCCTGGGCAGTGCCGAAGTGGTGGGCCTGATGTGCCTGCGGGTCTTCTGCGAGGGCGATGACGCGCTCTACCAGCGCCTGAAACCTGCAGCGATGCGGCTGGGGGCCGCTTTCCAGAAGGTGAATTTCCTGCGAGACCTGAAGGATGACCACCTGAGCCTCGGACGAACCTACTTCCCTGAGGTGGATCTGAGCCGATGGGACGACACGACCAAGAAGCGTATCGAGGCCGATATCGCAGACGACTTCAGTGCCGCGCTAACGGGCATACGCGAATTGCCGAAGCGGGCGCGTTTCGGAGTCTACCTCGCCTACATCTATTACCTCACGCTCTTCCGGAAGATCCAGGCGCTGCCTGCGTGCCGGGTCCTCAAAGAGCGGATCCGCGTACCCAACCGCGGGAAGCTGGTGCTGCTCACATCGAGTTACTTGCGCCACAGCTTTGGGATGCTCTGATGACGCCAGATTCGCTCCGGACAGAAGATGAGGTGGTGCTCGTGGACGAGCAGGACCGGGCGATCGGCGCCATGGGCAAATTGCAGGCTCACCTAGAGGGAAAGCTTCACCGCGCGTTCAGCATCTTCCTCTTCGACGCCAGTGGCCGACTGCTCCTGCAGCGCCGCGCTGACACCAAATACCACAGCGCAGGTCTCTGGACCAATACCTGCTGCAGCCATCCGCGTCCGGGCGAGTCTGTGGACCAGGCGGCCCTGCGACGGTTGCAGGAGGAAATGGGCATCAGCACGGCGCTGACCGAGCAATTCAGTTTCACCTACCGTGCTGAGCTGGAGAACGGCCTGATCGAGCATGAGCTGGATCACGTGCTCTTCGGCGCGTGGAGCGGTCCTCCCGACCCGGATCCCGCCGAAGTGAGCGAATGGCGGTATGCCGATGCGGACGATCTGGAGGAAGAGATGCGGCTGCGACCGGAACGGTACACCTTCTGGCTGCGCGCCTGCTGGCCGCGTGTTCGGCAACTGATCCGCGCGGAACCCACATGAAGACAGTCCATGCCAAGCCGCGCGTCAGCATCCACTGGCTGCGCCGCGATCTTCGCCTGAACGACAACCACGGCCTGTTCCGCGCCTTATCGGAGCATGGCAACGTGCTGCCGCTCTTCATCTTCGACACGCATATCCTCGGCCGTTTAGAGGATAGGGCCGACCGCCGGGTGGACTTCATTCACCGCGCGCTGAGCCAGCTACAGGAGGATTTAGCTCAGTGCGGATCGACGCTGCGCGTGGAGCATGGTGCTCCCATGGAAGTATGGAAACGCCTGCTCGTGGAATACGACATCACCGCGGTGACCGTGAACCATGATCACGAGCCCTATGCCCTTGCGCGAGACGAGGCGATCGCGGGCCTCTTGAAGGAGCATGGAGTGCCCTTCCACAGCTTCAAGGACATCAGCATATTCGAGCGTGGTGAGATCGTGAAGGACAACGGTGAGCCATACACCGTGTACACGCCATACATGCGCAAGTGGTGGGCTGCCTTCGACGAAGAGATGACCAAGGCCTACCCCAGTGCAGAGCACCTGGGGCATCTTTTGCCCGGTTCGCCCTTGCCCATTCCGAGCCTGCAGGACCTGGGCTTCCTGCCCACAGACCTGGTTGTGCCGCCCGCCTCCGTGCGCGATTCATTGCTGATGCGCTACGAGCACACACGTGACATTCCGGCGGTAGATGGCACCAGCCGGATGAGCACCCTTCTGCGATTCGGCACGGTGAGCGTACGGGAGCTTTACCGCCGGGCGATGAGCCTGAGTCGGAAATACGCCAATGAGCTGATTTGGAGGGAGTTCTTCATGCAGATACTCTGGCACTTCCCGCATCCGGAGCGCGCCTTCAAACCAGCATACGACCGCATCCCTTGGCGCTCGGATGAGGGGGATTTCCGAGCCTGGTGCGAAGGCCGCACGGGCTACCCTCTGGTGGATGCCGGTATGCGCGAATTGAATGCTACCGGGCTGATGCACAACCGGGTACGCATGGTTACGGCCAGCTTCCTCACCAAGCACCTGCTCATCGACTGGCGCTGGGGCGAGGCCTACTTCGCCCAGAAACTGCTCGACTTCGAACTGAGCAGCAACAATGGCGGTTGGCAATGGGCCTCAGGCTCAGGCTGTGACGCGGCTCCGTACTTTCGGGTCTTCAACCCCCAGCTGCAACAAGAGCGCTTCGATCCGGAGTTAAAGTATGTCAAGCATTGGGTGCCAGAGCATGGAACGGCAAACTATGTGCGTCCAATGGTCGTTCACCAAGCAGCGAGAGACAGGGTCATCAGGGTCTACAAGGAAGCCCTGTCAGACTCGCGGCCCGGAAACGACCAACAAACGCAATTGTTCTAGCTATGCCACGCAAGAAGAAGCCCCTGATCCTCGCCCAACCGGTGAAGGAAGGGATCAAAGCCATCAAGGTGCGCCTTGATGCCCGTACCGTGATCACCTTGGCCAGTCAGAAAGCCTTGGAGTTCTGGCGCCAACGTTACCCCAAGCTCGAAGTCATCGGCTGAACATGCCACGAAAGAAACCCGCGCTCATCCTGGAGCGCCCGATCAAGGAAGGTGTGAAGGAGATCAAGGTGCGCCTTGATTCCCGCACGATCATTACCGTGAGCAGCCAGAAGGCCTTGGAGTCGTGGCGCAAGCGCTACCCCAAGTTGGAGGTCATTAAGTGAGATGGCCCTGCATGTGCTTGAGCGCGAGCAGCTGCTGAGCACCACCCTGCCAGAGGCCTGGGCCTTTTTCAGCACCCCACGGAACCTGGCGCGCATCACCCCGCCGGAATTAGGTTTCCGTATCGAGGAGCCTTTCGACGATGCTCCGGCGCATACCGGGCAGCTGATCAGCTATACCGTGCGCCCGTTGCTTGGCATACCGATGCGCTGGGTGACGCGCATCGACGACGTGAGCCCGCCGCACCGTTTCATCGATAGCCAGTTGAAAGGGCCTTACGCTGTGTGGCGTCACGCGCACACGTTCCTTGCCGTTGCCGACGGCGTGCTCATGAAGGACCGCGTGGAATACAGGTTGCCTTTCGGCCCGCTTGGTGAAGCACTGCATGCGCCGTTGATCAAACCCCGGCTCGAGCGCATCTTCGCCTACCGAACAGAAGTGCTCTCCAAGCTTTTCCCAGCGGCCATCCGAACCGAGCAAGAGACTCAAACGTTGTAGACGCATGCCGGTATGGACCATCATCGCCCTCGTGCTCGGCACCGCGCTGCTGATGGAATTCGTGGCGTGGGCGGCGCACAAGTACGTGATGCATGGCTTCCTGTGGTATCTGCACGCGGATCATCACCGCAAGGACCACTACGGCTTCCTCGAACGCAACGATGCCTTCTTCCTGATCTTCGCGGTCCCCTCGATGCTGCTCTTCATCATCGGCAGCCTCAAGGGCCTGGAGACGCCGTACCTCTGGATCGGACTGGGGATCCTGGTTTACGGAATCCTGTATTTCCTGGTGCATGAGGTCTTCATCCACCAGCGGATCAAGTGGCTGCGGAACACGAAGAACCCATACTTCCTGGCCATCCGGCGGGCGCACAAGGCGCATCACAAGCACCTTGGCAAGGAACACGGTGAGTGCTTCGGCATGCTGATCGTGCCCTACAAGTACTACCGCGAGGCGCAGCAAGCGCTGAAGACCCGCGGCGTGAACAGCGCTGTTCAGAAGTAGGGCGACGGGAATGCCGCGGGTATGCGGCCGCTTCTACTTTTGAGACGCTATCATGGCCGCGACCCTCCAGCGCATCAGCAGCTACTTCGAGCACCTGATCAAGGCCCGTACGCGCCATAGCGTGCATTCACCTTTCGTGTACGGCCTGGTGGAACACGTGCTGCGCCCGCAAACCGAGCGGCCCGAGTTCGCAGCGATCGAGGAACTCCGCGCCGAACTCCTAAACAGTGAGCAGACCATTCGGGTAAACGACCTGGGAGCCGGTTCCCGGGTGTTGGACCTGCCGGTGCGCCGGGTGGCGGACATCACCCGAGCCTCGCTGAAAGGACCCAAAGAGGCTCAGCTGCTCTTCCGGCTCGCGCGATACATGGACGCGGCCCACGTGCTGGAGCTCGGCACCTGCTTCGGCCTCACCACCCTGTACCTGGCACAGGGCGCAGAGAACGGCGAGGTGCATACCATCGAGGGCTGTCCGCAGATCCATCGCATCGCCCTGCACCATTTCGAGCAGATGCGCCAGCCCAACATCCAGGCGCACTTGGGCAGCTTCAACCGACAGCTGCCGCTGGTACTCGCGCGGATCCCGGCGTTGGGCCTGGTGTTCATCGATGGCCATCACGCCAAGGCCCCCACCCTCTCGTATTTCGAGCAATGCCTCGAAAAAGCAACGAACGACACGGTCTTCGTGCTCGACGATATACACTGGAGCCGGGAGATGGAGGAGGCGTGGGAGACGATCAAGGCTCATCCGCGTGTCACCGTCACGATTGACCTCTACGGCATGGGGCTGGTGTTCCTGCGTACGGAGCAGGCCAAAGAGCATTTCCGCCTACGCTATTGAACGGACCACGCACCGCCTCGGGCCGGTGAGCACGCAAGGAGCATCCACCGCCCTCAGGCTGCCCTGCTATCTTGCGCATGCCATGGCAAGGCGCAAGGCCCTTCTTGGGCGCACGGTCGCGACAGCCCTATCCCTCACGGCCCTCGGCTCCGGTCACGCGCAGCTCAGCAACTGGCTGCTGCGCACCGGCAGCGGCGAGGTGGAGACGCTCGACTTCACCTCTGGGGAGCCCGTTCTGGGCAACCTGATCCCCGCGTTCGGCCTGGGCGGATTCGAGGATGTGAACCTGATGACCACCGCCACGGGCCAGCCGCTTTTCCATACCGCGGTGGGCTCCGACAACACCATCGAGGTGCGTACCGCCACTTTCCAAGTGATGCCGCATGGCCACGGGCTCTTCGGCCACGTGAGCAGCCATTCCTCCGCCATCGTTCCGCGTCCCTGCCATCCGGGCCAGTACTTCATCATCCACCACGATGGCGCGAGCAACAGGCATTACCGCTCCACCGTGGATATGGCGCTGAACGGCGGCCAAGGCGATGTGCTGGAGAAGAACGTGCTGATCGGCGAGGAGCTGGGTGAAGGCATCGCCGTGAGCCGGCAACTCGAGAATGGCTGCCGCTGGCTCTTCAGCTTCGGGGTCGATGGCGAGGCCTTCATCCTGAAGCGCGCGTTGCTCACCGAGAGCGGCATCGGCGCCATGAGCACCATTCGGAGCCTGAATGCCCCCGATGGCACCGCTTGGTACAGCTGCCTGAAGCTCTCACCCGGGAACGACCGACTGGCGCTGAGCCTGCCCAACGCCTTGGTGCCGAGCGCGGCCGATGTGGCGCTCTTCCCGCTGGACCTGCAGAGCGGCTCCCTGGGGCCTGCGCAACTCATGGCCCTGAGCAATGACCCGATCGTCGGAATCGAGTTCTCACCGGCAAGCGCCTACCTCTACTTCGTGGGCAATGGCGCCACGCAGGACATGGATTTCGGCCGTGCGCACCTGGGTACTGGCGCGGTGGAGGTGATCGATGACGCCATCGGCTCCTGGGTGCTCTCGGTCGAGTGCGCCGGTAATGGCCGGCTCTACGTGGGCACCTCAGGCTTCCCACGAACGCTGGCGGAGGTGCGCTATCCGGATGCGCCTGATGCGGGGAGCATCGGTTACGACCGCAACGCGCTCGTGTTCTGGAGCCTTGGTTTCCTGCCCACCCTGCCCAACGCCATCGAGGGCGAGCCGCCGGGTTCGACTAGCACACCTCCTTACGTCGATTTCACCGTGGAGGAGCTGCCGGATTGCGAGGGGCATCGCTTCGTGCCGAGCACCTGCTTGGAGACCTCCATCCAATGGGACTTCGGCGATGGCTGGACGGACCAGCGACACCAACCGATCCACCACTACGGCGTGGGCGTGTTCGATGTGTCGCTCTCGGTGACCTCCTGCGGTCAGGAGCTCAGCCTGACCAAGCCGCACTTGATCACGGTGGATGGCATACAGCCGGTGGCCGATTTCACCGCGCCCGATAGCGCTTGCCAGCACACCGCGATCGCGTTCGACAATGACTCGGAGCTGGCCAGCGCCTACCGCTGGTGGTTCGGCGACGGCGCCACCGGAACAGAGGAACAACCCGCGCACGCCTACCACCAGCATGGAACGCGCACCGTGACCCTGGTAGCCGCCGAGGGCTGCATCGTTGATACCGCGCGGCGAACGGTGACAGTGCTGCCTGCCGCGCTCGCCTCTTTCGAGACCCTGAGCGACCCATGCGATGAGCGCACCTACCTCGTGAACACCTCCCTTGACGGTGAGGCCTGGTACTGGGACTTCGGCGACGGCGACACCGTGAGCGGATGGCGCGACCCCAACCACATCTACCGCGCCATGGATGCCTTCGACGTGATGCTGGTGAGCGACCCGGGGACCATGTGCGCGGACACGGCGCGGCGCACTTTGCGCGCGGGCTACGGCATCATACCGGTGGCATGGTTCGTACCGAACGCCTTCTCGCCCAACGGCGATGGCAACAACGATGTGCTCTTCGTGATTGGGCCGGAGTACTGCCAATCGCCGGTGATGTCGGTACACAACAAGTGGGGGCAGCTGGTGTGGGAAGGCGATTCGAAGACCGGATGGGACGGCACCATTGGCGGAGCACTTGCCCCGGAAGGAGCATACGCCTACGTGCTGCGAGGACGACTGGACGACATCAAGCTCGGCTGGTTCGTACTGGTACGATAGAAGGATAGCTTCGCGCGGATGAAGATCTACACCCGCACTGGCGATAAGGGACAGACCGGATTGCTCGGCGGCACTCCTGTACCGAAGGATGATGCGCGGATAGAGGCGTATGGCACGGTGGATGAGCTCAACAGCCATGTGGGCATGCTGCGGGCACTATCCGCTCCTCATCATGCCGAACTGCTCCTGGGCATCCAACGCACGCTCTTCACCATCGGCTCGCACCTGGCCAGCAGCAGCGCCGAGGAGCGCGAGCGATTCAAGCTTCCCCCCATCACCGATGCCGACGTCACCGCGCTGGAGCAGGAGATGGATGCGATGGAGCGCGACCTGGAACCCTTGCGCAGCTTCATCCTTCCCGGAGGCCATGGCGCCATCGCGCAGGCGCATATCTGCCGCACCGTATGCCGCCGGGCCGAGAGGCGCGTGGTGAGCCTGTCCGGCGAAGCAGCGGCCGAGCCCGAACTGGTGCGCTATCTCAATCGGCTCTCCGACCTCTTCTTCATGCTCGCACGCCACCTGGGCAAATCGCTGGGCGTGGCGGACACGCCGTGGAACCCGTGAGCAACGGCTGCCGGAACATCCTGATAGCCAAGTATCTATCGAGCAAGCGGAACGGTTGAAAAGTCCATCATCACGGGATCCCCATCCGTCTATATTTGCGCCCGTTTTACGGAAACCATCAACAGGCCCTTAGATGTATTGGACTCTGGAACTCGCCTCCTACCTCGAGGACGCACCTTGGCCCGCCACGAAGGAGGAACTCATCGACTTCGCCATGCGCACCGGTGCCCCGCTCGAAGTGGTGGAGAACCTGCAGGCGATCGAGGATGAGGAAGAGGTCTTCGAGAGCATCGAGGACATCTGGCCGGATTACCCTTCGAAGGAGGACTTCTTCTTCAACGAGGACGAATACTGACCATCGCTCCGTGCGATACCGAAGCCCCGCCCAGCGCGGGGCTTCTTTGTTCACCTGACGCGTTGTCAGGCGGTTCTCATCGGCCCGGTCTCTGCTGAACCCGGCCCGCTACCTTTGCCCGCCTTCGCTGGACCGGTTGACGGCCAGCACAAGAACACCCTCATGATCGGATCCCTCACCAAGGCCTTCAAGAAAGTATTCGGCGACAAGTACCAGCGCGACCTCAAGGAGGTGATGCCCTTGGTGGAATTGGCCAATGCGGAGTTCGCCAAGCTGGCCCCGCTCTCGAACAACGAGCTGCGCCAGCGCACCAACGACCTGCGCGCGCGCATCGCCGAGCGCACCAAGGCCAATGATGATCGCGTGGCCCAGTTGCGCGCGGAGATCGACGCCGACCCCCGCATGGACATCCATGCGCGAGAGGAGCGCTACGAGAGCATCGATAAGATCGAGGCGGAGAACGTGAAGGTGATCGAGGAGGTGCTTCAAGAGGTGCTGCCCGAGGCCTTCGCGATCGTGAAGGAGACCGCGCGCCGCTTCAAGGAGAGCAGCGAGCTGCGCGTGCGCGCGACGGATCTGGACCGCGAGCTCGCCATCAAGCGGCCCGACGCGATCCGCATCGAGGGCGATGATGCCATCTGGAGCAACGCCTGGATGGCCGCAGGCAACCGCATCACGTGGGACATGATGCACTACGATGTGCAGCTCATCGGTGGTGTCGCGCTGCACAAAGGCAAGATCGCTGAGATGAGCACCGGTGAGGGCAAGACCCTCGTGAGCACCTTGCCCGTGTTCCTGAACGCGCTACCGGGCCGCGGCGTGCACGTGGTCACCGTGAACGACTACCTCGCCAAGCGCGATGCCGAGTGGATGGGCCCCATCCACGAATTCCACGGCCTGCGCGTGGATTGCATCGACAAGCACCAGCCCAACAGCCCGGAGCGCCGCGCGGCCTACCTCGCCGACATCACGTACGGCACCAACAACGAGTTCGGCTTCGACTACCTGCGCGACAACATGGCCCATGCGCCCACCGCCCTGGTGCAGCGCAAGCACAACTACGCCATCGTCGATGAGGTGGACAGCGTGCTGGTGGACGATGCCCGCACGCCGCTCATCATCAGCGGTCCCACGCCGAAGGGCGAGATCCACCAGTTCGACGAGTACAAGCCGCGCGTGGAGCGCCTGTACAGCGCCCAGCGCCAGCTCGTGACCAAATTGCTCACCGAGGCGAAAGAGAACCTGAAAGGCCTCGCCGATGGCAGCGCCACCAAGGAGCAGCTGGAGAAGGGCGGCCTGGCCCTGCTGCGCGCCTACCGCGGCCTGCCGAAGAACAGCGCGCTCATCAAGTTCCTCAGCGAGACCGGTGTGCGCGCCCACTTGCAGAAGACCGAGAACTACTACCTGCAGGACCAGGGCAAGGAGATGCCCAAGGCTGATGCCGAGCTCTACTTCACCATCGACGAGAAACACCACGGCATCGAGCTGTGCGAGAAGGGCGTGGACCTGATCAGCGGCGACGTGAACGATGCGAACTTCTTCATCCTGCCCGATGTCGGCGGCACCATCGCCGAGATCGAGAAGAGCGCGGCCGCGGCCGAGGAGAAGGCGCGACGCAAGGATGAGCTGCTGCGCGATTTCGGCGTGAAGAGCGAGCGCATCCACACCGTGAACCAGCTGATCCGCGCTTACGCCCTCTACGAGAAGGACGTGGAGTACGTGGTGATGGACGGCAAGGTGAAGATCGTGGACGAGCAGACGGGCCGTATCCTGGAAGGACGGCGATACAGCGATGGACTGCACCAGGCCATCGAGAGCAAGGAGAAGGTGAAAGTGGAGGCCGCTACGCAGACCTACGCCACCATCACCCTGCAGAACTACTTCCGCATGTACCACAAGCTCGCCGGCATGACGGGCACCGCCGAGACCGAGGCGCAGGAGCTGTGGGACATCTACAAGCTCGATGTGATGGTGATCCCCACCAACCGGGCGGTGATCCGCAAGGACAACGAGGACATGGTCTTCAAGACCAAGCGGGAGAAGTACAATGCCGTGATCGACGAGGTGGAGCAGCTGCGCAACGCCCAGCGCCCCGTGCTCGTAGGCACCACGAGCGTTGAAGTGAGCGAGCTCATGAGCAAGATGCTCACCATGCGCAAGATCCCGCACCAGGTGCTCAACGCCAAGCAGCACCAGCGCGAGGCCGAGATCGTGGCCAACGCCGGTCTTCCCGGAACGGTGACCATCGCCACGAACATGGCGGGCCGGGGCACGGACATCAAGCTCGGGCCCGGCGTGAAGGAAGCCGGCGGCCTGGCCATCATCGGCACCGAGAAGCACGAGAGCCGCCGTGTGGACCGCCAGCTTCGCGGCCGGGCCGGTCGTCAGGGCGACCCCGGCAGCTCACAGTTCTACGTGAGCCTCGAGGATGACCTGATGCGCCTGTTCAACAGCGAGCGCATCGCCAAGATCATGGACACCATGGGCCTGAAGGAGGGCGAGGTGATCCAGCACAGCATGGTCACGCGCAGCATCGAGCGCGCGCAGAAGAAAGTGGAGGAGAACAACTTCGGCATACGCAAGCGGCTGCTGGAGTACGATGACGTGATGAACAGCCAGCGCACCGTGGTGTACAAGCGCCGGCACAACGCGCTCTTCGGCGAACGGCTCAAGCTCGACATCCTGAACATGTTCCACGATGTGGTGAGCGCCACCGTGGCGGAGCACCACCCGGTGGGCGACTACGAGGGCTTCCGCTTCGAGGTCTTCCGCCGCTTCTCGGCCGATTGCCCGATCACCGAGGAGGAGTTCAAGCAGCTCAAGCCCGACGCGCTCACCGACAAGGTGTTCGACTCGGTGATGGAGGCCTACGACCGCCACATGGCCCGCACCGGCGCGCAGGCGATGCCCGTGATCACCGACGTGTTCCTGAACCAGGGCGCGCAGTACGAGAACATCGTGGTGCCCATCACCGACGGCATCAAGACCATGCAGGTGGTGGCCAACCTGCAGAAGTGCTACAAGAGCGAAGGGCGCGAGCTCGGCAACAGCATCGAGAAGTACATCACCCTCGCGATCATCGATAACGAGTGGAAGGAGCACCTGCGCGAGATGGACGAGCTGCGCCGCAGCGTGCAGAACGCCGCCATCGAGCAGAAGGATCCGTTGCTGATCTACAAGCTGGAGAGCTTCAACCTCTTCAAGGCCATGATCGAGCGGATCAACGGTGAGGTGGTGGGCTTCCTGGCCCGCGCCGGCCTGCCCAGCGCGCAGCCACAGGTGCAGGAAGCCCAGGCCCCGCGCGCGCCGCAGCAACGCCTGCAGACCAGCCGCACCGACGTTCCTCAGTACAGCGGTTCCCAAGCATCGACCTCATCGCGCCCGGCACCCACTGCAGGCGGAGGGGCTCGTGGGCCCATGCCGCCGCCACAAGGACCGCGACAGCCTGTCGCACCCGTGCGTGTGGAGAAGGCACCTGGCCGCAACGACCCCTGCCCTTGCGGCAGCGGGAAGAAGTACAAGCAGTGCCACGGGAAGGACGCGTAGCCTGTAATACCGGAATGCCGAACGCCGACCTTACGGGGTCGGCGTTCGCGCTTATGGTGTATTGAACTTGGTTCTAGAACTGGACGGGCACGCGCATCTGCACGCGAACGGGCTGCCCCTTATCGACCCCGGGCTTCCAGGGCTCGGTGGCCTTGATGGCTTCCACCACGTGCTGGCCGACTTGCTCATCCTCGCCATCCACGACCTTGACATCGCTGAGCCGGCCATCCTTCTCCACGATGAAGGTGCTGGTATAGGTGCCTTTCACACGGGACCGCGCGGTGTCTGACACCTTGGTCTTCACGTAGCGCACGAACTCATGCTCATCGCCTTCTTGGAAAGCAGGCATGGTCTCGGCGCGGGTGTAAACGATGTTCGCCAAGGGCTCGGGGTTGTACACCTTCTCCGCCATGGGCTGCCCCCATGCATCAAAGCGTTCCCAGATGCCGGCCTTGTTGCCGCGGAGGTACTCGCCCCGGCTCTCCACGCGGCCGTTCGGATGGTAGAAGGTGAAGAAACCATGCGGCACGTTCAAGGAGGCATCGAGGTAGGTGCCTTCGGCCTTGAGCTTGCCTTCGATCGTGTAGGTCTTGCCGATGAACAACTCACCGTCCCGACCGGATGCCTCGCGATAGAAGGCGGCCTTCTTCTTGGCCACCGGCTCCAGCACCTCGCTGAGGTACTGCCGCTCCGGGTCGCCATCCTGCTGACCAAAGGCGCCGATGGACGCGCAGGGTGCGAGGAGTGCGGCGAAGAGCAGGTAACGAGAGGTGGTCACGGCGAGAGAGCTGTTGGTCGGCACCTTCCAACGCAACCCACGCCGCGCGGGTTACACGCCGATCAGCCCGCCCATCCCTCCCGATCAAGGCTCCGGTATTGGATGGCCTCGGCCAGGTGCTCGGTGCGGATGTCCGTGCTGCCGGCCATGTCCGCCACGGTGCGGGCCACTTTCAGGATGCGGTCGTAAGCGCGCGCGCTGAGGCCGAGGCGTTCCATGGCTTTCTCCAGCAGGGCCTTCCCTGCGGCATCGATGCGGCAGATCTCGCGCAGCTCCTTGCTTCCCATCTGCGCGTTGCAGTGGATGCGCTTGCCGGTGTAGCGCTGCTGCTGCACCAGGCGCGCGGTGATGACGCGCTCACGCATGTCGGAACTGCGCTCGCTGGGCCGCTCGGCGCTGAGCTCGCTGAAGGGCACGGGCGTCACCTCGATGTGGATGTCGATGCGGTCGAGCAGCGGGCCGCTGACTTTGTTCAGGTACTTCTGCACCACGCCGGGCGCGCACACGCACTCCTTCTCCGGATGATTGTAGTACCCGCAGGGGCACGGATTCATGGCCGCCACCAGCATGAAGCTCGCCGGATACTCCACCGTGAATCGGGCACGGCTGATGGTGACCACGCGGTCCTCGAGCGGCTGGCGCAGCACCTCGAGCACCTGGCGCTTGAACTCGGGCAGCTCATCGAGGAAGAGCACGCCGTTGTGCGCGAGGCTGATCTCGCCCGGCTGAGGGAAGGAGCCGCCACCCACGAGGGCCACATCACTGATGGTGTGGTGCGGCGAGCGGTAGGGACGCACGCTGAGCAGGCTATCCTCCTTGCGCAGCTTCCCGGCCACGCTGTGGATCTTGGTGGTCTCGAGCGCCTCGTCGATGGTGAGCGGCGGCAGGATGGTGGGCAGCCGCTTGGCGAGCATGGTCTTGCCGGCGCCGGGCGGACCGATGAGGATGATGTTGTGGCCGCCGGCCGCCGCGATCTCGAAAGCGCGCTTGATGTTCTCCTGCCCTTTCACATCGGCGATATCGACCGGATAGGTACGGCTGCTGTTGGCGAACTCCTCCTCGATGTTCACCACGACGGGCTGCAGGGCGCTGCGGCCGTTCAGCAGATCGACCACCTCGCGCAGGTGCTCCACGCCATACACATCGAGCCCGGTGACGATGGCCGCCTCGCGCGCATTGGCGGCAGGCAGGATGATGCCCTTGAAGCCGTTCTTCTTCGCCTCCAGCGCGATGGGCAGCGCTCCTTTGATGGGCCGCACGCCGCCATCGAGGCTGAGCTCGCCCATGACCAGGTGCGTCTCGAGCATCTCGGCTGGCGCCTGCTCGGTGGCCGCGAGCAGGCCCACGGCCAGGGGCAGGTCGTACGCCGTGCCCTCCTTGCGGATGTCGGCGGGTGCCAGGTTGATGGTGACGCCTTTGCCACGCGGACTGTAGAGGCCGTTGTTGCGCAGGGCGGCATCCATGCGCTGCTGGCTCTCCTTCACGGCGCTATCCGGCAGGCCGACGAGCTGGAAGTAGGCACCGGTCTCTACGTTCACCTCGGCGGTGACAATGGTGGCATTGATGCCGAAGACGGCACTGCCGAAGACTTTGACGAGCATGCTGTCCCTAGGTCTGTTCTGCGCGGCGCGGGAGAGCGAGGTCGCGTTCGATGTGATCGATGAGTGCGTGAATGATCTTGATGTGCACCTCCTGGATGCGGTCGGCGTAGCCAACATGCGGCACGCGCACCTCCACGGTGCAGAGCTCCGCCAGCTTGCCGCCATCCTTGCCGGTGAGGCCGATGACGTGCATGCCCTTCTCACGCGCCGCCTCGGCCGCGCGCAGCACGTTGGGGCTGTTGCCGCTGGTGCTGATGGCCAGCAGCACATCGCCATCGCGCCCATGCGCCTGCACGAAGCGCGCGAAGACCTGCTCGAAGCCGTGGTCGTTGCCCACGCAGGTGAGGTGGCTGGGATCGCTGATGCTCAGGGCGGCGATCGGCGGTCGGTCATCGCGGTAGCGGCCGGTGAGCTCCTCGGCGAAATGCATGGCATCGCACATGCTGCCACCGTTGCCGCAGCTGATCACCTTGGCGCCCTGCTTCAGGCAATAGCTCATGAAGGCGCCGGCCTGCTCCACCGCGGCCACGTTGGCCGGGTCCGCCAGGAAACGCTGGAGGACTTCAGCAGCCTCGGTGAAATGCGATCGGACGCGGGCGTCGGTGCTCATTACCGCGAAGATGCGTCAAACATCGTCGCCGCCCTTGTAGCCCAGCCGTTTGCGTTCCTGCACGGGCTTGGCCATCAGCTGCTTCACGGCCTCGAAGAGCTCGGCCAAGGCATCCTCGCTGCTGGTCTGGCGCTCCTCTAGCTTCTCCATGCGACGCTGCAAGCCTCGGTCATGCTGCAGCAGGCTGCTCAGACGCACGAAGACGCGCACGATGCGGATGTTGACCGCGATGGCCCGATCGCTGTTGAGCACGCTGGAGAGCATCAGGACACCGTGCTCGGTGAAGGCGTAAGGCGGGACCCTTAGGCCACCCCAGGAACTTGAGGTCGCAATCTGCGACCTCAAGTTCGCCCACTCCTCCAGGGAGAGCTGGAACATGAAGTCATCGGGGAAACGTGTCATGTTCCGCTTCACCGCTTCATTAAGCCGCTTCGTTGGCACACCGTACAGCTTGGCTGGGTCATGGGCCAGCATCACCTTCTCCCCTCGGATCCAATGTATCCGTGCGGCAATCGCCTCATCGGGCATAAGGACATTCTCTTCCATGAGCATCATCGCTGACGTATTTCGCGTCAGATGACTGATGCCCAATATGGCGATTGGTCAACGATGAACCAAGCGAGCCCAACGGCCCAGCAGCATGGCCACTACTTCCCAGCCTGCTGGCTCAGCACCTGCATGCCTTGCACGCCACGGTCCAGGAAGGCGTTGTACTCATCCTTGTCCGGCGTGTATCCCACGGGATCGGTGAGCAGCCTCCCATCGGGGCTGAGAAGCACGTACCAAGGCTGGCTCACGCTGCCGAAGCTCTCGGCCTGCAGGGTGGCCCAGCGGTTCCCCTCGGTCTTGATCGGCTTCTTCTGCCCACGGCAGCTGATGTAGATGTGCTGCTCTTCCTTTGGGCAGCTCGCGCTTATCATCCACATAGAGGGAGACCAGCACGTAATGCTCCTGCAGCTGCTTCAGCACATCGGGCTCGGCCCACACGGTCTCTTCCATCTTGCGGCAGTTCACGCAGGCCCAGCCCGTGTTATCCACCAGCATGGGCTTGCCGCTCGCGCGCGCGCCGCGGCCATGCCCTCTTCCAAACTGTGGTGGCAGACCAGGCCCAGCGGGCACTCGGTCTCCTGGTGGTAATAGCTGTAGAACAAGGGCGGCGGGAAACCGCTCAGCAGCCTCAGGTTGCGCCAGGGCCCATTGCTGAGCCCCGGAACCAGATAGGCCACGAAGAGCACGACGACCACGCCGAGACCCAAGCGCAATGGCGGCAGCTTCTTCACCGGCGAGTCGTGCGGGAAGCGGATCAGGCCGAAGAGATAGAGCGCCAGCCCGATGCCCACCACGATCCACAGCGCGATGAAGAGCTCGCGTTTGAGCAGGCCCCAGTTCATCACCAGATCGGCGTTGCTGAGGAACTTGATCGCCAGGGCCACTTCGATGAAGCCGAGCACCACCTTCACGCTATTGAGCCACGAGCCGCTGCGTGGAAGGCTGTTGAGCCAACCGGGGAAGAGCGCGAACAGGGCGAAGGGCAGGGCCAGGGCCAGGCCGAAGCCGCCCATGCCCACGGTAAGCTGCCAGGCGCCGCCATCGGCGGTGAGCGCGCCGGCGAGAAGGGACCCCAGTATCGGGCCCGTGCAGCTGAACGAGACCAGCGCGAGGGTGAGCGCCATGAAGAAGATGCCGAGGATGCCGCTGAAGCGCGAGGCGTTCTGATCCATGCGGTTCACCCAGCTGCTCGGCAGGGTGATCTCGAAATACCCGAAGAAGGAGATGGCGAAGACGATGAAGATCACGAAGAAGAAGAGGTTCAGCCAGGGATTGGTGCTGATCTCATTGAAGATCTCCTCGTTCACGCTGCCCAGCACATGGAAGGGGATGCTGAACAGCAGGTAGATGACGAGGATGAAACCGCCGTAGGTGATGGCGTTGCGCAGGCCCTTGGCGCGGTCATCGCTGCTCTTGGTGAAGAAGCTCACGGTGAGCGGGATCATGGGGAAGACGCAGGGCGTGATCAAGGCGAGCAGCCCGCCGATGAATCCCAGAAAGAAGATGGTGAGCAGGGTGCTGTCCTTCTCGCGCACCTTGGGACCGGCCACCACGGGCTTCTCCAGGTCCACGCCCGCGAGCTTGTACACGCCATCGTCGCAGCCCACCACCTTGTAGGCCGACTGGTCGAAAGGCGCCGTGCTCAGTTTGAAACTGCCGCTATCGGCGTTGCACTCCCAGAAGATGGTTGCCGGCGGCAGGCACATCTCATCGTTGCAGGTCATGTACTCGATGGTGCCGGAGAAGGGCACCTCGGAGGCGGCCAGATGAATGGTGCGCACGAAGTCGACATCATGCTTGAACTTCTTCACCTCCATATCGAAGACAGGATCACGGCCCTGCACGGTGTGCGCGCTCAACTCCTCGGTCCCATCCTCGGGCCGCACGTGCCCCAACGAATCGAATGGGAAACTGCTGGGCCACGGACCCATATCGCCGAAGTTCTGCGTGGAGTACACGCTCCAGCCCTCATCGATCTCCGCATGGAAGGTGACCTTCCAGGTATCGCCCTCCTGCTGCACGGCGCTCACGGCCCAGGCGACCTTGTCCTGCTCGGGATCGAGTTTGATGGCCTTCTCATCCCGCGGACCAACGGAACTGCCGCAGGCGGCCATGAGCAGGGCGGAGAGCAGGCCGAGGGCGTTACGCATCGATCGCATGTTCACTTCGTTTCCACCCGCAGCTTGAATGGCACAACGACCGGGGGCAGGCAGGTCTTGTCGTTGCACACCATGTATTCCACCTCGCCTTCGATGTCGAACGCGCCAGGTGCGACAGGCCGCACGATCTGCGCGAAGGCCGGTGATCCCTCGTGGTACCGGACATCCATGCCGAAATTCTCATCGAACACTTCTTTCGGCGCGGGCTCCTCCAGGTTGCCCACGAGAACAAAGGCATCGGAAGGGGTGAATCGGATGCTGGTGGCGATGGGCCCTTGGTCGCTGGGCAAGGAGGTGGCGTAGATGTGCCACCCCGCCTCCACTTCGGTCTTGAGTTCCACGCGCACCGCGCCATCGGCCGTGGGCTGCGCCTGGACATGCCAGGTCACCGGACCCGTGTCAGGGACAGTGGCGAAGGAGGCCAGGAGGATGAGCAGAGCGAGCATGACGTGGTGCGTCGCAAAACTAACCGGGCCTGTGTCAAAGGTGCCAGGCCAAAGGCCGGATCCTAGGGATCCTGCCGCTGCGTTAAGGAAATTTCAGGAAGGGAACTCGATGCCGACGACGCGCGCCACGGGAATGGTCATCCCGTACTTCAGCACGATGTTCTCGCGGTCGAAGGCCCAGATGGTGGTCTCCACGGCTTTCAGCCCTTCATCATCGAGGAAGAGGATGCGGCATTTGCCATGCTCGCCGTTGCCCAGGCGCGTAGCCTGTTCCATCTTCCGGTGAATCTCACGCTGCTCATCGGCAGTGAGCTCGACCGGCTGGCGGGGGAAGCGCAACGAAGGGATGCGTTCTTTCGGGATGGTGGTGTGCTGAGGCATGGCTCACCGGTGTTTGGTCCAGGCTGAAGATAGGACAAGGACCGATCCCCCCAACAGGCCTGTTCACGAACCCATGCGCTGCAGGTGCAGGACCCGTTCCGAGGCCGAGGTCGCCTGGAAGCCTTCCCCGATGCGAAAGCCGACGAGCCAGGCCAGGCGCCCCCCGCTCTCCAGCACCAGCACCGTGTCCTTCGCATCGCGCGGCACCTTGGCATCGATGAGGATATCGCTGATGAGCTTGCTTCCGCCAAGGCCCGTTGGACGCATGCGATCGCCGGGGCGCCACGGGCGCAGCTGAAGGGGGAAGTGGAGCGCCGCGGCGTCGAGCAGGGCCTCTTCACGGGGCACCGAAGCAGGCGCATCCGCCGCAGCCAGGAACCGCCAACGCAAGCCGCCGCCCTCACCGCTCGGATGGTCGGCATCGATCCGGATGCTCGCAGGCTCAGCGGCGCGGAGACCGATGCGCAGCTCGTCGCGGTCCACCACGACCCGATGCGCGCCCGCCTCGAAGATCGCCCCGGTGCGGCGCTCGGCTACGGCATCGCGGATGCGCTCGATCATATCCGGATGGAAACCGAAGCGATACAACGCCTCGTGCAGCAGCACGGTGGGCGAGCCGCTCTGCTCAAGCAACGCGAAGGAGATGGATGAAGCGGATGCGGCCTCGTTCTGCGGAGCGAGCTCGCGCAGCAAGGCCACGCTGCGGGCCATGGCCTGAGATGCGCCGGGTCGCAGCGTTTCGAGAAATGGCAGCACCTCGTGCCGGATGCGGTTGCGCAGGTACTTCGGGTCGGCATTGCTCGGGTCCTCGCGGTAAGCGATCCCGTTCGCTTCGGCGTAACGCATGATCTCCGAGCGATGCGCATGCAGCAGGGGTCGCACATACGGCCCGCTCACCGGTCTGATGCCGGCCCAACCTCGTACGCCGGTCCCGCGGAGCAGATTGATGAAGAGCGTCTCCACGGCGTCATCGGCATGATGCGCGAGGGCGATGCGCCACGGCCTTGTCTGTCGCACCTCCTCGAAGCACGCGTAACGCAGCTCGCGTGCGGCCATCTGCACGGAGATGCCGCACCGGGCGGCGTGGGCCGGGGCATCCACCCAGGTGCCGTGCACCTCGAGGCCGAGCGCGCGGGCCTGCTCTTCCACGAATCGCCGATCGGCCGCGCTGCCCTCGCCACGCGTGCCGTGGTCCACATGGATCACGCTGCACACATGGCCCAGCCGACGCAGCACGTGCAGCAGTACCATGCTGTCCACGCCGCCGCTCACGCCCACATGAAGCGGCTCGCGATCCTCCAGCACCCGATCACGCCGCACGAAGCGGCGCACGGCATCGATCAGATCAGAGCCCATGCGCGATACTGTTGAATTTCACGAGGCACTCCTCCCATTCCGCTGCGGGATCGCATGCCGCGGTGAGCGCGCTCCCGGTGGGAATGGCGAGCCTGCCGGAGGAGGCATCGAAGAGCACGGAGCGGATCACCACGTTCAGGTCAGCGGTGCCATCGGGCGCGAAGAAGCCCATGGTGCCGCTGTATGCGCCACGCGCCTGGTGCTCCATGGAGTCGATGAGAAGCATGGCGCTGATCTTGGGCGCGCCGGTCATGCTGGCCATGGGGAAGGAGGCGCGCACCACATCGAAGGGCGAGCGGTGCGCGGCGCGCCGTGCTTCCACCACGCTCACCAGCTGGTGCACGCGCGGATAGGTGCGCACGGCGCAGAGCTCGGTCACGCCCACGCTGCCAGGGATGCACACGCGCGAGAGGTCGTTGCGCATCACATCCAGCGCCATCACATTCTCACTGCGCTCCTTGGCGTCCGCTGCCAGCTCGGCGCGCAGGCGTTCATCGTCCGCAGAGGTGGCGCCTCGTGGCCGCGTGCCCTTCATCGGTTCGCCGCGTACGCGATCGCCCTCGAATGCGAGGAATCGCTCGGGGCTCATGCAAGCGATGAAACGCTCACCGTGTCGCAGGAAGCCAGCGAACGGCGCCTGCGTGCGGGCCTGCAGCGCATCGAAGGCCGTGTGGGGATCGAAGCGCGCATCGCTCGCGGTATGCGTGATGCAATAGTTCACCTCGTAGATGTCGCCGCGTCGGATATGGTGCATCAGCCTTTCGGCATCGGCCATGTAATCGTCTCGGGAAACACCGGGCCGCCAATGCAGCTCGCGACCTGGCGTGATCGGATCCGCCATGGCCCGCCAACCGGCAACCATCTCGCGTGCGTATGCGAGATCGGCTTCCCGCACGTGCATGGTGGCCTCGTCATTCCTCCATTCCACCACGATGCGCGGCACGAACCAGAACGAATCGGGCCACCCGAAGGAATCGGACCATCGCGACCCGAGTCGTTCCAGCTGATCCTTGTAGGCGTAGGCGAGCATGCCAAAGGTCCAGTCCGTGGCTCTGCCTGTGGCATCGAAGCGGGGCTCCTCCACGTGCTCAGCGACACCGATAGCCAGCACGGCACGCTCAGTGTCGGCGATGCGCCTGTAGAGCACGACCTCCTGCTCCCTGACCCACCGGGCCTGAAACGCAGGCATGCCACCCAGTTCGATGGAGCGACGCATGGCGCCAAGGTATCGGAGGCGGAGCGCCCGGAGCTACCGAACGCGTCGCGCGATGCCCGAGACCATCAGCGCGATGATCAGTGCCACAGCGATCCACTGCGCGGCGTGGCCGATCAGATCGCCGTGCGCCACGAAGAAGGTGATCATGCTATTCGGATGCGCCTGCGCGCTGAAGGCCGTCGGGACCCACCAGTCGGTGGCCTGGTGGATGACGCCCCGTTGATCGACCAGGCAGGAGATGCCGGTGTTGGCCGAACGGATCACATCGCGGCGCGTCTCAATGGCCCTGAGCGAGGAGAACGCGAGATGCTGCCTGTAGCCTGGCGTATCGCCCCACCAGCCGTCGTTGGTCATCACGGCGATGAGCGTTCCGCCGTTGCGCACATGCGCGGCCACATGTTCCGCGAACACCGATTCGTAGCAAATGGCCGGCACGACCGCCAGGCCTGAAGAGGAGTCATGGAGCACGGAGCGCTCCTTCTGCTGCCCCAGGCTTCCGGTGGTACCGCCGAGGTCGATGGCCAGGTCGCCCAACGGACCGAGCCATTCCTCGAAGGGCATCTGCTCCACGCCCGCCACGAGCTTGCTCTTGTGGTAGCTCTCGACCGCGCCAACAGCGGGAAGCCAGAGGGCCGCATTGTAGGCTTCGTACCAGTACCCGCTGTCGCCGATCGGGCGCGCGGTGACGGGTCGCTCCTCTTGGGCACGGAACCAGCGATCGCTGCTCATGCCGCACAGGAGCGCTACTTGCGGATGCTGAAGCTGGAAGGCGCGGAGCCGCTTCACGGTTCGGGCTGAATCGAGCGCGTTCTCCCACAACCCATGGAAGCGCAGCCCTCCACCGATAGCCTCCACGGTTCCGGTCTCCTGCAGCGCGGTCTCCGGAAAGACCACGAGGCGGGTGTTTCCGGTGATGCGCTCCTCGGCGAGCGAGAGCATGCGTTCCAGCTGCTCCAAGGCATCGAGCCCGCCGAACTTCTCCTTGTAAGGATCGATGTTGGGCTGCACCACCACCACTTCCACCGTGCCTTCGCGTGGCTCTTCGACGTGGTTGAAGCGCCACACGGAGCCTACCAGCGGAGCGCCGATGGCGAGGCCCGCTGCAGCGACGAATCGCCAGGCGGCTCGTCGCTCATTCCTCCACAACATGATGCAGCGGTTGAGCAGAAGATTCACCAGGAGCACCCACAGCGTGCCGCCGAACATGCCGGTGAACTCGTACCACTGCACCCAGGCCGGTCGCGTGCCGAACACATTGCCCAAGGAGAGCCAGGGCCACTGCAGGTCCCAATCGTGAATCAGCCGCTCGAAGGCCAGCCACGCGATGACCAGCGCGGGATCGGCCCATCGTGGTCCGAAGCGGTGCATCGCCGCGCGCCGGATGATCCAGGGGACGCCCATCAGGAAGGTGTTGCAGAGCACCGGCACGCCCACGCTCACCAGGCGCGTGCTCAGCGGCTCGCTCACGGCGGCGAACCACCAGGTGGTGAGCGCGTTCCACAGGAAAAAACCGATGAGCGCATAGGGATAGAAGGCGCGCCTTCGATCGGCCGTGCGCACATCATGCAAGCGTTCGGCATGCAACAGCGGCAGCCAGGCCACGAAGGCCAGCGCTGTGCCCCCTCCCACGGCCGGCCACGCCAGGGCCCAGAGCAATCCGCTCAGCGCCGACCACAGGAAAACATGAAAGCGCGAGGGCATGGCGCCGCGAATGTACCCGTGCCCTCAGCGCATCAGGTACATCTTGCCGAAGCCCTTGTTGAAGTATTGCGAGGCGCTGGTCTCGCGCATCTCGATGTCCTCGCCGTTGATCTGCGCGATGACCCGATAGAGATACACGCCGCGCGCCAGCCTGTCGCCGAACTGATCGGTGCCGTCCCAGGCGAACTCGGTGATGTTGCGCCCCACATAAATCGGCCCCAGCTCGGCCAATCCGATCTCGCGCACCACCTTGCCCGTGACGGTGAGGATCTGCACCCGCAGGTGCGTGGGCACCACCGATCCCGTGAGCGTGAACACGAAGCGCGTGCTCGTGGTGAAGGGATTCGGGTAGTTGAGCACCTCGGTGATGGTGCTGCGGTTGACCACCTCGAACCTCGCTTTGTAGTCGTTATCGCCGCTGGCGTTGTTGCTCAGGTCGCTGGCCTGCACGGTGAGCGCGTAATCGCCATCGGCCTCGAAGCGCGGTCGGTAGAGGATGCGCGCCACGTTATCCGGTCCGTTGGCCGGGATGAACTGCAAGACCTCGTTGCCGGCGCCATCGCGGAACCAGATGCGCTGCAGCCCTGAGCCCGGCTGCTGCAGGAAGACCTTGAACTGCGCGGTGTCCTGCGGAGAATCGAGCAGGCGCACGATGCTCTCGTCGTCGAGCGTGATCTGGATCTCGGGCCGTGCCGAGACGATATCGCCATCGAGGATGTGCCGGCCATCGAAGGTGACGTCGAGGATGGGGTTCTCGCGGTCCTGATCCACCTCGAAGCGCCATTGCGCGATGTTGTTGAAGCGGTATTGCTCGAGCTGGGCATAGGTGCCGGTCGCGCTGTCGATGGGGTTCGCTTCGATCAGCAGCGTGTTCCAGCCACCCAGGTCCAGCGTGCTGAAGCGCACGGTATCGAGCACGAAGGCGCCTGCGGGCAGCGGCGCATTCAGCCGGTAGTGCACGCCGTGCCGCTGGTTGGACTGGTCGATCACCCAGGCCGCGATGAGCAGGCTGTCCATATCGAACTCGCTGATGTTCTGCACGGCCACCGCCACGGCAGCCTCCTGCCCTTCGGCCCATCCGTCCAAGGCGTTGAAGTAGCCCAGCGGCGGGTGTATCGCGCAATCGGGGGCAGGGCTGCAGAGCAATTGCCAGCGCTTGAGCTGCGCGGGTTGCGCATCGCTCACGTTGTCATCGTGGAAATAGCCCTGCACGCGCACCGTGGGGTACATGGCCGCATCCACGTAGTTCTCCAGGTCCGGCACGCTATCCTGCGCGCTGGGGAGGCTCAGCAGCTCCATGCCTTGGACCGAGCCCTCGGGTATGCCCTGCAATTTGACCCGCGTGCTGTCGTAGATGTCGCTGGGCTGCTCGTCCCAGTAGAAGGCGTCCCAGCTGAAGGCCGGACCGGCATCCACGGCGGTGATCACGCCTTGCGCGAATGCCGTGGGCACCCAGATGCTGAGGCTCACCACGTCGTCGATCGCTACGCCCACGGTGTCCTGGAAGGTGGCGGGATCGCCCTTGCGCACATAGCAGATGTAGGGCACGCTATCGGGCAGGGCGTCGAATGAGGGCGCGCCGAATTGCTCCAACAGGTCCATCACGCCGCTGCCGCCATTGGCGCTGGTACCGTGCTTATCGAGGTAGAGCCAGGAGTAGATCAGGATGTGGTAGCCATCGGGGATCTCCACATCGAGCATGGTCTGCAAGTCCGCCAACTCGCCGGGCGAATTGGTGTGGAACGAGAAGTACTTCTCCACACGGCCCCTGCATGCGCCGTTGTTGTTGAAGTTACCGAACTGGTGATCGGGATTGTACACCGTGCCCTGCTGGCTCACCCAGTAGGTGCCCCATGAATCGAAGGTGACTGGATCGATCACCGCTACGTGCCAGGCTGCGGAACCGCATCCGCCGTAATCCTGCGCCGCCAGGTCGAGTGACCAGTTGATGCCCTGGCCGCCAACGTTGCCGGTGACGTTGGCGCGCACGTTCTTCTCGCTCTCGTCGAAATCGAACTCCCGGTTCGGCCGGTCGAGCTTGATGCCGGAGAACCGGTCTTTCTTGAACTGGAAGATGTGCGCCTGCCCCCAGCCACGCTTGCCCGGTATCCATTGGAATGAACGCTCGTACCAGTTGTACTGCCCGTTCCCGGAAGAAGCGCTATCGATGCTGCAGCGCCAGAAGAACACCGTGCTGTCCCGCACCGCGTTGATGCCGAAGATGGCCTGCGGCTGCCACGCTACCACGCCACCGGGAGCCTGTGTGGTGTGGGACTCCATCGAAGGGCTGTCGAAGGTGTCGGTGGTGTCGATCTGGAACACGTAGGTGCGCACGGGCGCGAGCGGATCGCCGGTGCTGGCCTTGAGCGTCACCACGGGGTCGGGCACGATGGCGAAATCGTAGGGATACACGGGCACGATGTCGCCGCTGGTGATGAAGAGCGAGGTGGAGGTGGTGTTGTTCACCACGTCGTCCATCTCATCCACCAGGTCGGGGCCGAGGTCCACTCGCACGGTGAACTGGTTGGTGCCTTGCCCGCCGGTGAAGCCGAGGGTGGGAACGCGGAAGGTGACGGTATCGAGCAGGTACACGTTCGACACCGTGGCGAACTGGCTCACCGTGCCGATGCCTTGGTTCGAGCGCTGCAGCTCCACGTTCAGCGAGGCGTTGATGGCCTTGCCCAGGTTGCTCACGACCACCTTCACGGAGAAGCTGTCCACATCGGCGGTGACGATGGCCGGATCGAAGAAGACCTCGTCGGCGCGCACGGCGTAATCGGGAAGCGGCTGCGTGTTGAGCGTGAGCATCGGGTCGCCTTCGAGGTGCATGGTGTGCACGTGCCATTGCATGGGCAGGGTGGGCCATTGGCTCTGCGCCGCGAAGCCCGCATGCTGCATGTGCTCCCCGATGGTGCCGCCGTAGTTGATCCGGCTGAAGCTCTCGTAGAAATTGCTGGTGAAGACCACCAGGTACGGGCGCAGGCCCTGGCTGATCGAGGCGAGGAAGGAACTCGGACCGGCATCGGCCATGGTGACCCACTCCTCACTGGTGCTGAAGTTGCCGTTGAGGTGCACGTTGCCGATGTAGCACGAGTTGCCGATCACCATCGGGTGCTTCCCGCCCCAGTCGTAGTTCTGCGGCTCATCAATGGTGATGTCGAAGCTGCTGGAGTAGGCGTGCGCCAGGAAGGTCATGAGTGTGACGCCCTCATCCTCGATGAAGTGCCGCACCGAATCCGCCGAAGCCTGGCCGATCACCTCCGAGGTGTTCTTGCGGAAGGGCACCACGTGGCCGCCGAAAGCGGTGTCGGCCGCGATATGGCCGAATCCGCTGAGGTCGTTCGCGTGCGTGCCGATCTCATCGGCGCTCACCCCACCGGCGAAGTGCAGCACGTTCTTCTGCCAGAGCGCAGGGGTGCTGGCGGCCAGCTCGGTGGCGCGCACCTTGGCCAGGTAGGCGAGCACATCGGCATCGGTGTTGGCGCTGAGCCGGCCCACGGGGATGTCCATGCGCCGCGAGTCGAAGTCCAGGCCCGTGGTGAAGCACTGGTCGCTGCTGGGGAAGCCGTACGATGGAACCAGGGTGCGCGCATAGGCGCCATCGGCATCGGGCCGTATGCCGGGCAGGTTGCTGGCGAACGCGCTCCAGGTGTTCACGCCCTTGCCGATCAGGAAGAGGCCCCGAGGCTGGGTGGTCCAGGTGTCGAAGAGGTGCTTGCTGAACATCCGGATGCCGCCCGCGTTCTTCGGCACGCCGGCACCGTACTGGTCGTAGAGCTCGTCCACATCCACCAGCAGGGTGCTGTACCGGTGCGATGGCGGCGCCTCGCTCTGCCGGTAGTTGCGGTACGCCGCGCCGCCATTCATCAACGATTGATGCGTGACGATCAGCACGGCGCTGTCCAGGTCGAGCGCGCCGTAATCCGTGAAATAGCCGCTGGGCGTGGCCTTGCGCAGGGCGGTGATCGGCTGCACCGTTTCCTGCGCGAACACCTGCACGCGTGTGCCCGTGCCGCCCGGCATGGCCGGGAAGAGCGTGTGCCACGCGGAGCCCAGGGTGGGAACGATGCGACGCACGGTATCGCCCCAGGCATACACCACCGGCGTGCCGTTGTAGTTGTACAGGTCCAAGCGCTGCACCGGACCGCCGGCCGGCACTTCCATGCTCGCGGCGTTGCCCGCGCTCATGTCCATGGTGCGTGGGTAGCGGATCAGCACGTTCGAGATCGCCTGCCAATCGAGGTAGTTCGGGAAGCCGCTGGCACCGGCCTGCCCCGGCCCGTAGAGGTCGTGCGGCGCGGTGTAGCGGATGGTGGTGGTGGCGGCCATATCCGAGGTGGGCATGTCGAAGGAGGCCCGCATCACCATGGCGCCGCCATAGATCGTGTCCTTCCCGATCGCATTGAAACCCGGACCGTACCGCAGCACCAGATGGTGGTTCGCCAGGTTGCTGCCGATGCTGTT
The DNA here is from genome assembly GCA_020635725.1 of Flavobacteriales bacterium. Taxonomy (GTDB): domain Bacteria; phylum Bacteroidota; class Bacteroidia; order Flavobacteriales_F; family PHOS-HE28; genus PHOS-HE28. Next base: position 382,291 of record JACJZF010000002.1, on the reverse strand, counting down.
CTGCGCCGCGGCCGTAGCCGTTACGCGGGCAGGCGGCGCACCCACGCCCGCATAGGGGGCCGGCGTGAGCACGCCAATGTCCCAGCTCTCCAGTGCCGCGGTCACCCCTCCATCGGTGTACAGCGAGAAATAGCCGAAGCCCTCGCTCTCGATCATCATCGCGGAGGTGCCGGTGATGCCGTAGTTGGCGAGCTGCTCATCGATCTTGCCCACCCAGAAGAAGTCCTTGAAGGCAGCCAGGCCCGTGGACCACGCCCACGGTTCCGGCGTGTACGCGCTCACATTGCTGTTGCTGTAATCACGGATGTGCATGGCGGGCGCGCTCGCATCCCACGTGAGGAAGTAGCGCACCGTGTCGTTGTACAGGCTGATGTACGGATTGGGGTCCGCATCGGGGAAGGGGTACAGGCGGCGGTCGCACATGCCATCGGCCTTCTCGGCGCGGAACTCGATGAAGTCGCCGCTGTTGAAGGCGCCATCGTCCTCGCCCCGCACGTAGATCGGCACCTGCTGCTCCTTCCCGAAGAGCATGAGGTGACGGGGATCCACCGCGGAGAGCGGGAAGCCGGCTTGCGCCAGGGCCGCGCTATCGATGCGGTAGGTGCCGTCGGCGTGCACCTCGAATTTCCAGTACTGCCTGCCGTAGTCGATCCATTCATTGCCGTAGCCCAGCTGCGCCATCGCGCTGGGAACCGAACAAGCCAGGAACGCGAGCAGTAACAGTCTTCTCATGAGGAAGGTCGCTTGAAGAGGTCGAAGCGGAGAGAGAAGATGTTGGAGTAGAGGGCCACGCTGTTGTCACCGATGTCGGTGAGGGCGTAATCGATCGCGAGGCTCTTGATCTTGAGGCCCACGCCGATGTTGGGCTGGATCGAGAGCTCCTCCTTGCCGGAGATGTTCTGCACGTACTGGATGTTGCTCACGCCGGCGCGAACGAAAATGATGCCCGCGTAGCCGAGTTCCAGGCCCGCGCGCGGGTCCACGCTCACGAGGTCCGATTTGATCAGCGTGTTGCGCTTGCCATCGAAGGTGTTCTCGAGGTCGGCGCTGGCCAGCAGGCCGAACTTCGGACCCATCTTGAACTGGCGGGCCACGCCCAGCATCAGGCGGGGCAGGGTCACCTCCACGCTGTTGGTGGGGATGTCGTTGCCGGTCTGCGTGAACACATCGATGGTGCGCTGATCGAGGGTGTAGCTCCAGGCGTTGAAGGTGCCGGTGACATCGCGCACCACGGCGCTGTAGTGCCACTGGTCGCGGTCGTAGCGCGCGGCGGCGTCGAGGCCGAAGCCCCAGGCCTTGCCGAACTCGCCCACACGGCGGTAGATGATCTTGGCGTTGCCGCCCACGCGCAGGCCGGGAACGCTCAGCTTGCGCGCGTAGCTCAGGATGAAGGCATGGTCGGCGCTGCTGAAGGTGGTGATGCGGTCGTAATCGATGTTGCCGCTCGGGTCGATCAGGTCGATGGTGTTCGGGATGTTGTCGATGCCGAAGCGCACGAAGGAGAAGCCGATGGTGCTGAGCGAGTCGATGGGCTTGGCCAGACCGATGTAGTCATACTTGGCGATGCCCGCGAAATATTCGCTGTGCATGGCGCCCACCTGCAGGTCGCCGCGCACCCCCAGCAGGCCCGCCGGGTTCCAGTAGCCGCTGGTCACATCGTTCACGGCCGCCGTGTAGGCGCTGCCCATGCCTAGGGCGCGAGCCCCCACGCCGATGGCCAGGAACTCATTGCTGTACTTGGGAGCATCCTGCGCCAAGCCCTGCCCGGCGAGCATGACCATTCCACCGACAACCAGCAGGCTGCGCATACCCTTCACGCTCACGGTCTTCATGCGATGTTTCATTGACGCAGCCAACAACGCCCGGTGGCCCCGATCATTGCCCCGAAATTATCCCAACTTCGGCCCCGGCAATGGCCCGGCTCCCGCGACTTCCCGACCTGCTCACCACGGCGAACCTATCCTGCGGGGTGGGTTCCATACTCCTGGCTTCCCAAGGACAGCTAACATGGGCGTGTTGGCTGGTCTTCATCGGGGCCGCATTCGATGTGCTGGACGGGCTGGCCGCACGCGCCCTCGGCGGGGGCAGCGAGCTGGGCAAGCAGCTGGACAGCCTGGCGGACATGGTGACGTTCGGGGTGGCGCCGGGGATGCTGCTCTGGTTCGGGCTAAAACCGGACCTTTCCGTGTTTTGGACGCAGCCGATTCCGAATCATTTCGGCCGCGCTTTTCAAGCTGGGGATGAGTCTACGTTGTTGTTTGGAATCGCGGCCATGGCAATCCCCGTCGCTAGCGCGTGGCGATTGGCGAAGTTTAATATCGACCCGCGTCAAGCAAGTGGATTCTTGGGACTACCCACTCCCGCGAATGCGCTCTTCTGGGCAGCTTTCACATTAGCCAGTCTACTTTCAGGTGTTGTAGATGGTCCCTTGGCCAAGGAAATCTGGTTCGTGTTGATATGGCAAGACCATTTCGCGGCAGCGGTTTTGACATATGCGATCATGCTCTCCGCCCTCATGCTCTCCTCCATCCCCCTCCCCTCCCTCAAGTTCAAGCACATGGGCTGGAAGGGCAACCAGGTCATCTACCTGCTGATCGGCATGGGCGCGGTGCTGATCGCGCTGTACGGCATCCTCGCCGTTCCTTTGATCCTGATCATCTACCTGCTCAGCCCGTTGTGGGGCAGGCTCTTCCCGAAAACCCAAGAGAATTAGCCGCAGAGACGCAAAGACGCAGAGCCAACTCTTCGCATTCCCAGCGCCTCTACGGCCTATACCAGCACCATGAAGAAGTACACCGCTTCCATCGATGTGATGCCCCACGACAACCTGCTCGATCCGCAAGGCAAGGCGGTGACCGGCGCCATGGGCAACCTCGGCCTGCCCGAGATCAGCGGCGTGCGCATCGGCAAGCACATCACCCTGCATGTAGAGGCCGCCGACCAGAAGACCGCCGAGGCCAAGGTGGATGAGGCCTGCAAGAAGCTCCTGGCCAACCAGATCATGGAGAAGTATAGTTTCAGGGTTGAGGAGGTTGAGGGTTGAGGTGGTTGAAGGTTGAGGTGGTTGAGAGTTGTTCCTTCGCTTCGCTCGGAATGACGGGTTGTGGGTTGACTCCAGCCGTTGTGAGTTGAACGTTGAACCGAAGATCTGTTGGGTGTTGGCCAACTCCCAACCCAGTATCAACCTCCCACATTCAACCCCGTGAAGCGAAGCCTTCTCCTCGGACTCGCCCTCACGGCCTTCTCGCTCGCGCTGCATTTCCTGCCCATCTGGGAGACCATGCTGAACCGTGGACCCGAGACCTGGGACGGCCAGCCGCTGCCGCATGACTACATCGAGCAATGCATCCAGGACCATCGGCAAGGCGCTGAGATCGCCTTCGCTCGGCGGCCACTGACCACTTGGAGCATCGACGCGCTGACGACGATCGGTCTACCGGCGAAGACCGCGTTCATCCTGCTCGGCTTCGGCCTATTCCTGCTTGCTGGCCTGCTCATCCATCGCATCGCCGAACAACTGGGCGCACAGCCGGGAGAAGCACTGATCGCACAGGCCGCCTTCCATCTCTCGCCCACCGTGCTCTTCGCATGGTTCGATCCGCTCTACACCTACGACGAGCCGATCCAGTACGCCGCGCTGCTCGTCGCCTTGCTTGCGCTGCTCCGCGGACAGCATGTGATCTTCTCATTGTCGTTCACCATCGCGCTGATCGCGCGGGAGACCAGCGTGCTGCTGCTGCCGGGGCTTGTGTGGCTGGCGCGTGATACGAGGCGCCGATCATGGCCAGCGTTCGTTGCTCCGCTCCTGCTCTTCGCGCTCTTCACCTATTGGATCATCGAACGCCAAGGCATCACCGATCCCACGCTCGCCGACCTCGGTGGACGGCTCGGCTTCATCACCTTCAACTTCGGAACGTTGAGCATGGCCGGCGAATCGCTCTGCTACCTCACGCTCGCGCTCGCATTACCGAGCTTCTTGCTGTACCGGCATGGGCGATCAGATGCTTCTTCGCCCGCGGACCGCGCAATGATTCAAGCCTTCTGGATCACGCTCGTGCTGAACACCCTCGTGGTGCTCTTCGCTGCGAAGGCACGGGAGGCGCGGCTCTTCGCCCTGCCCATGATCCTGGGCTGGCCCTTGCTGGGCAAGGCGATCATGGATGAGCTCCGACGCGCTGGCGGAATCGGCTCCATCCTCTCGTTCATGCGGCAGCCGCTCCTGGCCATCGCGTTCGTCGTGAAGGCCGTGGTGCTCTCCATCGCCGTGTACAGGTTCTTCAGCCTTTCCACCGGCATCGAGCAGGACAACCTCTTCCACGAATACCTGATCGCGGAGCTGCTGCTGATCCTGGTCTGCTTGTACGCCGGCAAGTACCGGAAGCGATCAAAGCTTCACTCGGCGTAGCTCGAAGTTGCGCCCGAGGTATTTCTCACGCACCTCGGCATCGCCTGCGAGGTCCTCGGCGGTGCCCTGTTTCAGGATACGGCCTTCGTACAAGAGGTACGCGCGGTCGGTGATGCTCAAGGTCTCCTGCACGTTGTGATCGGTGATGAGCACGCCGATGTTCTTCTGCTTCAACTTGCTCACGATCCCCTGGATGTCCTCCACGGCGATGGGGTCCACACCGGCGAAGGGCTCGTCGAGCAGGATGAAGCGCGGCTCGGTGGCCAGCGCGCGGGCGATCTCGGTGCGGCGCCGCTCACCGCCGCTGAGCACATCGCCCATGCTGGCACGCACATGCTGCAGGCTGAACTCATCGAGCAGCGTCTCGAGCTTCGCGGCCTGCTCGGCCTTCGACTTGCCCGTCAGCTCCAGGATCGCCTTGATGTTGTCTTCGACGCTCAGCTTGCGGAAGACGCTCGCCTCCTGCGGCAGGTAGCCGATGCCCAGCTTGGCGCGCTTGTACATGGGCAGCGCGGTGAGGTCGCGATCATCGAGCAGCACGCGCCCCTCGTTGGGCTTGATCAGCCCCACGATGGTGTAGAAGGTGGTGGTCTTGCCTGCGCCGTTCGGCCCGAGCAGGCCCACGATCTCGCCTTGCTCCACGTGCACGCTCACGCCGCCCACCACCGTGCGCTTCTTGTACCGTTTGATGATGCCGTCCGCGCGCAGCATGACTCAGAAGTTGATGACGATCTTGGCACGGAGCGCGAAGGGCCGCGTGCCGGGGTGGTCGTTGTAGCGCAGGCGCCAGATGATGTCGGTGCGCAGGATCTTGAAGATGTTCTCCACGCCGGCGCTCACTTCCATGAAGGGGCCGTTGTAGAGGCCGTACATGTTGTCGAGCAATTGCATCTCGGAGTAGTGGCGCTCATCGAGGTCGCCCGCCACGGCCTTGAAGCCCGCCACCTCGCGCCACTTCAGGCGGCGCATGAGCGGGATGCGATTGAGGAAGAGACCCTCGAAATGATGCTCGGCGAGGAGCTGCACATAGCGGTCGCTGATGAACTCGAAGAAGCGCATGGTGTTGAAGGAGACATCGTCCAGGTAGAGCGTCTCGTTGCCGCTGTGGACGAAGAGCAAGGGATAGGGCAGGGTGCCGAAGACGCGGCCGCCCTCCACGGTGGTGCGCATCCAGCCGACGGCCCCGAGCTGCCAGCGCTTGTAGATGCGGCCCACGACCTTGGTGTACTCGTAGTCGCTCTCGAAGAGCTGCGGCGCGCCATAGGCCACGTGCAATTCCAAGGTGGGCCATTTGTTGAAGCCTACGGGGATGCGGTCGAACTCGCCGCTCACGTACTTCTCGTGGAAGGCGAAGCGCGTGTTCAGCGCGATCTCGGCCGTGCGGATGCTGTTGACGTTGCGCAGCGTGAGGTCCTCGCCGAGCCGCTCGTAGCGCAGGCTGCCGAGGGGCTGCAACGTGCGGTAGCGCAGCATGAGCTCGTTCGTGAAGCCCGTGAACCACTCGCGCTCCAGGCTGCCGCGCCACTCCTCCACATCGGTGAGCTTGTTGTTGGGGTTCACACGGAACACGCTGCCCAGGATGTTGTCGTTGCGGAAGGCGTTCACGCTCTGCCCGAGCTGCTCCAGGTCGTGCTTGTAGCCCGCCTTGTAGAGCAGCCGCGGCTCCTTGCTGATGAAGCCGCGCGTGGAGAGCCCGTACTTGAAGCGCTGGTCCTTAGTGCCGTACGCGGTGTAGCCCTCGAACTCGACCCAGGTGCTGAATTTATTGCTGGTGCGGCCACCGGCACGGAAGCGCGCGCCCTCCACCGCGTTGAAGCTGAAGACCGTGAAGTACGGGCCGTACTCGAATAGGCCGCGCTCGTAGTAGCCGCTGATCACCGTGCTCACGATGTCCACGTAGGTGCGGAAGCGCGGGATCGTCTTCATCGTATCCACCATGTGGTAGATCGTGTTCTCCTTCTTCGAGAGCGGCACATGGCGGTGCGTGTCCCAGTAGTCGGCGCCGAGGCTCAGCGGGTCGATGGCCATCACCACCTGGTCGGCGCCCTCGTAGAAGGCCGGGTCGCGCGGCTGGTTGATGATGAAATCGCGGTAGCTGGCGGTGCGGCGGCCATAGAAGCCCTGCACGGGGTTCTTGTTCGGCTTGCCGGTGTCCTTCACGATGTTGAGGTCCACCACCAGCTCATCGTGCGTGAGCATCCACACCTCGTTCTGCACCTGGTCGTATTCCTGCCGCACCCAGAAGCCCTCCACGAAATTGAGGTTGGCGCCCTCGGCGATGCCCGCCTCGATGCGGCGAACGGCGTAGGTGGTGTCGTTGATCCACATGTGGCCGGTGAAGGCCAGCTCCTGCACGCGCTTGGGCCTGAACTCGAGCTTGTAGCACCAGTACTTCCCCACGAAGGCGCTATCGGTGAGGTAGTAGTCGTAGAAGCCCTTGCCGCCATCGGCGATGGGGCTGATGAAGTTCTTGCCGAAGATGACCAGGAAGTTCTCGTAGATGTTCACGTTCTGGTACATGTCGCCCATGAACTGGCCCACGCTCTCGTTCTCGATGCCGCTCACCTTGGTGCCCTTGATCAGCTCGCGCTGCGTCTTGGGCGATTGGCGGTAGAACACCTCGGAGATGCTCTCGGTCATGAAGATGGGCAGCGCCGGCTTCGCATCGCTGCTGTCGATGTTGTCGAAGATGAAGGCGAAGGGCTTGAAGAGCTTCTTCTGCGTGAACTCCTCGGTGATGTTGTTCAGGTCGAACTGGATCTTGTTGTACGCCTCGTACTCGTACGCCGAGAGCTTCTCGCGGTTGTTGGCCGGCTTGTGGCGCACCACGCGCCGCAGGATCTCGAAGGCGGGGTTCTCGCTGGGCTTCACCACCACCTCGGCCAGCATGGTCGCGCTCGGCTCCAGCGCCACGTTGATCGTCTGGGGCTTGTCCTTCTTCACCGGGAAGGCCTTCGGCACATAGCCCACGAAGGAGAAGAGGAGTGAATCGGTGGCATAATAGGTCTCGATCCGGTACTTCCCATCCATGTCGCTGGTGGTGCCCACGCGGCTGTCGCGGAAGGCGATGTTCACGAAGGGCAGCGTCTCGCCGGTCTTGGCATCGGTGATGGTGCCGCTCACGATGGTGCTCTGCGCCCACGAACGCGCCGGCAGCAGCGCGGCAAGCAGCAAGAGGATATGGAGCAGGCGGCGGATCACGCGATGGGTCGTGCAGGTTGTGACGCGGCGGCCTCCCGCAGGCGCTGCTTCTCCACGCGCGCGCTCAGCCCGATGCTGAACTCGTACAGGAGCATGAGCGGACCGGCCACGATGAGCTGGCTGATGATGTCGGGCGGCGTGAGGATGGCCGCGAGCACGAGGATGCCCACGTAAGCATGGCGACGGTAGGAGCGCAACATGCCGGGACCGAGGATGCCCAAGCGGCTGAGCACATGCACCACCAGCGGCAGCTCGAAGACCAGGCCGGTCCAGAGCGTCACCTGCGTGATGATGCCGATGAAGCTCTCCAGCGCGAAGTTGTTGGCCACGCTGGGGCTCACCTGGTAGGTGCCGAAGAACTGCACGCTCAGCGGCGCCAGCAGGAAATAGCCGAAGAGCACGCCCAGCAGGAAGAGGAAGGAGCCGCTGACCACGAACGCGCTCACCGCCTTGCGTTCGCGCTCATGCAGCCCCGGCCCGATGAAGCGCCAGAGCTCCCAGAGGATGTATGGGAAGGCCAGGATGATGCCCGCCACGAAGGCCACGGTCATGTGCGTCATGAACTGCCCGCTCACCGGCAGGTTCTGCAGGGTGAAGCCCAGCTCGCGGATGCAGATCGAGTCGATGCCCAGCTGCCGCCCGAGCCAGCAGAAACCGCGGTAGGTGATGAAGCCGGGGTCGCGCGCGGCGAGCACCACCTCCTCGAAGAGCAGGGTCTTGAAGATGAAGGCGAGCACGAAGCCCACGGCCACGGCGATCGCCGAACGGACGATGGTCCAACGGAGCTCCTCGAGGTGCTCCAGGAAGGTCATTTCACTGCCGGGCCGTGCCAAAACTGGGAAGCGGACCGCATGACGGACCCGGCCAAAGATAGCCGAGCGCGCTCGGGCGCTCCGCGGGCACGGCGGCAGTTTTCAACGCTTGGACGGCAACGATGAACCGCTTAACGAACGTTGGCAACACGGTGCGCACCGAATACGTTCCATGCCCTACTTTTAAGCGTTCAATCTCCCAGCCGCCAAGCGGCCATCGATTCCGTGATGATCAACGTAGACCTAACGCCCAAAGCGGCGCTCCAGCAATTCTTCGGTTTCAAGCAGTTCAAAGGAGAGCAGGAAGCCATCATCCAGAGCGTCCTCGATGGGCGCGACACCTTCGTGATCATGCCCACCGGCGGCGGCAAGAGCCTCTGCTACCAGCTGCCGGCGCTCATGATGGACGGCACCGCCATCGTGGTGAGCCCGCTCATCGCCCTCATGAAGAACCAGGTGGATGCCCTGCGCGGCTTCAGCGAGGAGGAGGGCGTGGCCCACTTCCTCAACAGCTCCCTCACCCGCAACGAGACCCTGCAGGTGCGCAAGGACATCACCGAGGGCCGCACCAAGATCCTGTACGTGGCGCCCGAGAGCCTCACGAAGAAGGAGAACGTGGAGTTCCTGCGCGACATCAAGATCAGCTTCTTCGCCATCGACGAGGCGCACTGCATCAGCGAGTGGGGCCACGACTTCCGCCCCGAGTACCGCCGCCTGCGCACCATCTTCAACGAGATCACCGGCGTGCCCGTGATCGCCCTCACCGCCACGGCCACCGAGAAGGTGCAGGAGGACATCCTCAAGAACCTCGACATCCCCGACGCGCTCGTTTACAAGGCCAGCTTCAACCGCCCGAACCTCAACTACGAGATCAGGCCCAAGAAGGACGTGCAGCGCGAGATCATCCGCTTCATCAAGCAGCACGCCGGCAAGAGCGGCATCGTGTACTGCCTCAGCCGTAAGAAGGTGGAGGAAATGGCACAGATGCTCAACGTCAACGGCATCAAGGCCCTGCCCTACCACGCCGGCATGGACGCCGGGCAGCGCGCCAGCCACCAGGACCAGTTCCTCATGGAGCAGGTCGATGTGATCGTGGCCACCATCGCCTTCGGCATGGGCATCGACAAGCCCGATGTGCGCTTCGTGATCCACCACGACATCCCCAAGAGCCTCGAGAGCTACTACCAGGAGACCGGTCGCGCCGGGCGCGATGGCGGGGAGGGCAAGTGCGTGGCCTTCTACAGCTACAAGGACATCGAGAAGCTCGAGAAGTTCCTGCAAGGCAAGCCCGTGGCCGAGCAGGAGATCGGCCGCCAGCTGCTGGCCGATACCGTGAGCTTCGCCGAGACCAGCATGTGCCGCCGGAAATACCTGCTGCACTACTTCGGCGAACACTACGGCCAGAACAACTGCAAGGCCTGCGACAACTGCCTCACCCCGCGCGAGCAGTTCGAGGGCAAGGACGACCTGGCCCTGGTGCTCCGCGCCGTGAAGGAGAGCAAGGAGCGCCACCGCGCCAAGTTCATCTGCGACCTGCTCACCGGCACCGAGACCAGCGAGATCAAGAACTACAAGGGCGATAAGCTCAAGATCTACGGCGAAGGCGACGAGAAGGACAGCCACCATTGGATGGCCATCGTGCGCCAGGCCGTGGTGGGCGGCTTCCTGCACAAGGACATCGAGAGCTACGGCAACCTCAGCCTCACCGAGGCCGGCAAGAAGTTCCTGGCCAAGCCCGTCTCCATCAAGTTCGTGAAGGAGCGCGACTACAGCGACTACGAGGGCGGCGACGACGACGAGCCGATCGTGCGCGCGGGCGCCGCGGCCGACGAGAAGCTCATGGCCATGCTCAAGGACCTGCGCCGCCAGCAGGGCCAGAAACTCAAGCTGCAGCCCTGGGTGCTCTTCGGCGATCCCTCGTTGGAGGAGATGACCATGCGCTACCCCGTGACCATGGAAGAGCTCACGCAGATCACCGGCGTGGGCCCCGGCAAGGCGCAGAAGTTCGGCAAGCCCTTCGTGGACCTCATCGCCAAGTACGTCGAGGAGAACGAGATCGAGCGCGAGCAGGAGGTCACCGTGCGCAACGTGGTGAACAAGAGCAGCAACAAGGTGCACATCATCCAGAACATCGATAAGCGCATCCCGCTCGACGCCATCGCGCGCAGCAAGAACCTGAACATGCCCGCCTTCCTCACCGAGCTCGAGAGCATCGTGATGAGCGGCACCAAGCTCGACATCAACTACCACATCAACGACATGCTCGAGGCCGATGCGCAGCAGGACATCATGGACTACTTCCGCAGCGCCGAGACCGACGACATCGAGGCCGCCCACCAGGAGTTCGACGGCGACTTCAGCGAGGAGGAGCTGCGCATGATGCGCCTGAAGTTCATGAGCGAGGTGGCTAATTGACAGGTTGAGAGGTTGAGAGGTTGAGAGTTGAGGGTTGTTCCTTCGGTTCGCTCGGAATGACAGGTTGAGGGGTTGAGAGATGAGGGTTGATAGTTGAGGGGTTGAGAGTTGTTCCTTCGCTTCGTTCGGAATGACAGGTTGAGGGTTGAGAGTTGAGAGTTGAGAGTTGAGGGTTGAGAGTTGTTCCTTCGCTTCGCTCGGAATGACGGGTTGAGAGTTGAGCGGTTGGTTGGCCTCGTGCCTTCCATCAGCGGCTGTTAATCGCGGTTCATGCGGTGAATGCTGTATCGGCGACGCACTGGACGACCGAAGTAGCTTCGACCCGGTGGGTCGAACGAAGTGAACCTAATGAAGTTTGAAGCATGAACCCCAACGATCTCACCCTCGTTGCCAAGCACGTGATGAAGCTGCTCGTGGAGCGGCGCTTCGATGAATTGGAGCAAGCCGCGGGCGGCGATGGCCTGAGCGCCGATGACATGGAGGCCGCCGTGGATGACATCGGCTCCGCCTTGGCCATGCCACCCGAGTCCTATTGGCACGACCTCCGCGCACGAGCAGTGCGCAACCGGCCCGATGCCTTCGAGCTGAGCATGGAACTGTGGACCGCCAACGGTCGCACCCGCAACACCGTGGAGCTAACGGCGCAGCTCAGTGGCGGAAGACCGACGGTGGTGGTGGAGGATATCATCGTGGGCTGAGCCGAGCCTTCACGGCTGGCAACCTTTCAGGGAGAATCACCCGCTGAGCGCGTTCTCGACCTGCTTCCGAGTGCGGAGGAAGCCTTGCCCTGCCTACTTTCGACTGAGACACCGCGCGGGAGATGAAATCACGTGCCATCGAATCGCAGGGTCCCCGAGACGGGAGACCCTGCTGAGACAAGAAACTCTCATTCGCATGAGATTCCGGCTCGCTTTACTCGCGCTCTTCGCTACAGGGGCGGCATTCACTCAATCCTGGGAATGGGCCCGGCAGATCGGAGGTCCAGGCCCTGATGGTGCATATATCGGTGCAGTAGATACGAACGGTAATGTATATGTGTATGGCAGCTATGCCATGACATTGGGCCCAACAGGCTTCCAAGGCTGCTTGCTCGGAGAAGATACCCTTGTCGGGAGCGAGGATGCGTTCATTGCCAAATTCGATGCTGAGGGGAACCTGGGCTGGGTGAAGACATTGACCGGTCCCGATCAAGTCTTCATCGGAGGCCTCACGCTTGATGAGTCAGGCGGTTCTATCTATATCACAGGTAGATACTTTGGGCAATGCAGCATGGACACCTGTACACTCGTAACATCCGCCCAAGGTGCGTTTTTGGCAAAGTGGAGCACGGATGGTCATTGCCTTTGGGCACAAACCATTGCGACATGCGCGAGCTCAGCCTGGGGCTGGACAAGCGGGCTTGGAATTACTCAGGATGCTAACGGTGATTTAATAATCAGCCTCCGTACAGACGAACTCGGTATCACAGTGGCGGGAGGCCAATTAATACCAGCCGGTACCTTTCTGGCCAAGTACGCCCCCGATGGCACAGAACTCTGGGTGAAATCGTTCACTACATTCAACAGTAGTATGAAGGGCATCTTTCTCCATACACTTCGCTATTCGGAAGGAAGAGTTTACGCGCATGGTCCTGCATACATGCAGTCCGAAGGGGATACAACGGTGGTCGATACGATTCAGGTCATCGGCCGACATGGCAATGGTTATGCATTGGCGAGCATCGACCCGGAGTCCGGTGTAGCCGAGTGGCTGCGCCTCGACGGTTTCCCAAGTGGCAGTACCGGACCGCAGAGCATGGGCATGGATGCTAACGGTCGCGTGTATTGCGTTGGATCATTCCTGGACACGGCAGTATTCGGTGAGGAAATATTGACATCGCAGACGGACCACGGTAAAGCCTATTTGAGCAAGTACCTGACTACCGGTGAACCAGTGCTGGCGCGCGGGTACGAAGGCACTGACGATTTCGGATTCCTTGCTTTGGATGTGGATGCAGAAGGTAAGGTGGCCGCCACAGGGTACCTGCGCGGGGGCATAGAGTTCGGGGGGTCATTACTAGCGGCCAGTACGTCCCAAGACATGTTCGTGGCGGTCATGGATAGCGTGGGCAACGGGGGCGGCATGGCACACGTAGGTGTCGGTCTCGGAGGTAGTATCAGATGGTCCGAAGGCGGCATGGTGGTATGCGGGGTCTTCCCGGGGTCGTTGACCCCAACTGGCTCCATCACCATCGGAAGCGAGACGTTTGCAAGCCACGGCTACGAGGATGTTTTCCTCGCCAAACATGGAGCGCTTACAAGTGTGCCCCAGTCCATGGCCTTGGAGGAAACCGGATTAGGAATCTACGCGAACCCGAACAGGGGCAGTTTCCGGTTGAGGCTGCCGAGCGCCTTAGCCCACGAAACGGAATTGCTGTTGCGCATATACGATGGCACAGGCAGACAGGTGGCGGAGCAGCTTCTGTCGATGAATGAGGAACGTCCGCAGCTCGATGTGTGGGACGTGGGCCCTGGATTCTACATGGTCACGGTAAGCAATGGGAAGCGCACCTATAGCGGGAGCATGGTGGTGGAGTGAACTAGCCTGATCAATACAGGTTCGCAAGCGCCCCCATCACCATCATCCTCGCGCCTACTATTAGCGCATCCTCATCGATGTCGAAGGCCGCGGTGTGCAAGCTGAGCATGGAACTATGGACCTCCAACGGACGCACCCGCAATACCGTGGAGCTAACCGCTCAGCTCAGCGGCGGAAGACCGACAGTGGTGGTAGAGGATATCATCGTGGGGTGAGGGCATCCACCGTCCCCAGCGCCATCATCCCCGCCCCGATCGCCAACGCTTCTTCATCGATCTTGAACCGGGGCAGGGCCTTCCATCCTCGGGGATTTCGCGGACGTTAGCGAGCAACGCTCGCGTGGCAGGACGCTTCTCCAACTATTTCACGGTTGTACGATCAGTCTTTCACTGGCGAGTTTCTCCGACCCGTCCATGAGTTCCACAAGGTACACGCCGGCGCACACGTCGCCCAGATCCAACGTGGTGGTGTAGCTGCTCACCCGCTCTTGCAGCAACAGATGACCAAGGGCATCACGCACCGTGAGCACCCCGCGCTCAGGCATGTGCGCCAGCTGCACCGTGGCGCTGCCAGTGGCCGGGTTGGGGTATATGCTGAAGCCGATGCGCTCCTGCTCGCTCACCCCTACGTTCAGCCCATACAACCGGCTCACGAAGCGCTGCGCGGGATCATTCGTGGTGCCATCGTCATAGCCCTTGTAACCACCCCAGATGTAGAAGAAACCGTCGGGGGCCTCGAGAATGCCACCGATGTCCCCGTAGAGATAACCCGTACCTTCATTGTAATACCTGCCACAACCACCCGACCCGAATGGTTCGTCAAGCAGATTCCCATCCGCGTCGAGCATGGCGAGACCACGGCGTTCCTGTCCTTCGACCACCATATGCACGCCCCATACGACTATGCGGCCATCGGAGATGCGCGTATGGCCCACCAGACCGAACTGCCCCCAATTGATCGTGTTGCCCGGCCATTCGGTGGAGAGCCACGGAATGCGCACCACTTCCAGGTCGTTGTTGAAACCGGGATCCAGGCTGCCGTCGGGCATCAGGCGCACGAAGTGCAAAGAGTCCGGCGAGCTGAACTCGGTCTTGAACAGGCCGGAGACGAGTATTCGCCCATCCTCCAGCACCGTCATGCTCGCCGCCTCGCCCCAGCCCATGGCGCACGTGAAGCTGGTGTCCAAGGTGCCATCGGCATGCACGCGGAAGATGCTGGGCGTGGGCACGCCCTCCCACGCGGTGGTGGGACCGCTGAGCAGGAACTTGCCATCGGGCTGCGGCACGATCAGGGAGATCGAGCCATTGCCCTGCCGCGGCTGCCGCGTGAGGTCCAGGGTGCCATCGTTGTTGAACCAGATCAGGCTGTAGAAGCCCGCCCAGCCGCTGTCCGGCACGTTCACGATGTGGTCGCCCGTGATCACCACTGAGCCATCTGGGTACACGTGGTAATCGCCGCCTTGGCCGGAGGAGAATTCCACGTAGTCGTTCAGGTGCTGGAAGGTGTTGTCCAGCAATCCTGATGGGGTAAGGCGGCGAAGCGTTTGGGCAGTGGAAACGTAGTATCGGTCAGACCAAGTCGAAATCTTACCACCACCGGCACCCACATAAGGGAAGCCCATGTCTCGCGAGCCATCCGAATTCAAACGCATCAGGTAGTACGTTAACCCTGATCCGAACTTCATTTCGCCGGAGACCAGCAACTTGCCGTCAAGCATCCGAGCAGCAGAACTCACATAGACTTCGCTAATTGTGGTCCTGAACGAAGGGTCGAGATCGAAGGGCTGCTGCGCAACCGCTATGGCGGCCCAGCTGAGCTGGGCCGCCATGGTCAGGTTTCGCAATGTCGCCGTCTGTCTGGTCACGGTTGCACGATCAGTCTCTCACTGGCGAGTTTCTCGGCTCCGCTCATGAGTTCCACAAGGTATGCCCCTGGCGCCAGCATTCGGGTATCCAAAACAAGCTGCGGTTCCCTGCCCGTCACGCGGTAGCTGGCCACCGATTTACCGGTCACATCAAGCACCCGCAAGGTGGCTGTAGCATCATCGGAGCTAAGGCGGACCTTGGCCACGCTCCAGTTCGCGGTGGGGTTGGGCTGTAAGCTCAGTGCCGGTCCGGGCATGTCCTCAGGCCGTACGCGTGGCAGGCTCTTGGGCTCGCCGCCATCACCGGTCCAGGGCGCCACGCAGCGGCCGTAGTGGAAGCACAGGATGTTCTGCGCCCAGGTGGCCGGCCGGTCCTGCTGGCCGTCGACCAGCGCCTCCAGCTGGTCCTGCTCGGCCTCGGTGAGCTCAGCCTCATCCCTGTCTTCGCCTGAAATACCCTGAAGGAAGCCGACCAACGCCTCCATGCGCTCCTTCTCGCTCGCTCTGCGCGTAGCCTGTGGCTACGCGCAACAAGGCAATTGCTCCGTTGCCTGTGGCAACGCACACAGGTCCTACTCCACCACCACCTTCGCGCCGGCCAGCCACCTTGTGCCATCGGTGAGGTGCAGGTAGTAGAGGCCCGTTGAGAGGTTGGGGGTTGAGAGGTTGAGGGTTGTGCCGCTCATCCGCTCCTCCTGCACTTGCCTGCCCTGCGCATCCAACAGAATCACGCGCAGCGGCCCCTTGGCCGTGAAACGCGCTGGCGGTTCGAAGCTCACGCGCAGCGTTTGGCCTTGCGCAATGGGATTGGGCGCAACGTGCAAGTACTCGTTCAAACCCAACGCCACCTCCTCTATGCCCACGTTCTGGCAGCCGGGCACCAGGCAGCCGTGGCTATCCAGCTTGATGAGCCAGTTGTCCTGCTTGTAGGGCAGCGGGTCGGTTTGGCCTTGGCGCGAAACGCCGCACATCACCAGGCCGCCATCAGAGGTAACGCGTACGCTGTAGGTCGCACTGTAGGAACCATTCGCAGCATAGTACCAATACTTCCGCATCCAAAGGCTATCGAGATTCTCATCCAATTCGCAAAGAAGCGCGACGCCATCCGGGTTGAGTTCATATTGGTTCGTGCCACCCACCAGCCAGTAATGATCATTGCCCTTGGGTAGGAGATGCACCGCTGCAGCCAGGTAGCCATAGTGGTAATCACTGCGGGATTGTAGGATCCCGTTGTCGGAATACGAATAAAGGCAAGCCCACTGCTCATAGGTCAGCGGACTGGGATCGGACTTCCAATTCCCCGGCATCAGAACCGATCCATCGGAAGTGAACAATGCTCGCTGACCACCAACGATTGCATGCAACCCGTGATACCTCACCCACTCCACATTGCCCCCGTTATCGGTTCGGATCACCACCGCTTCGTCTTGTTGTGCATTGCGCGATCCGCCCAGCACGAAGCCGCCATCGGGCGCTTCGCTCGCGTGCTGGATGTACTCCGCCTGTGGGTAGATCCGCTCCCAGAGGATGGTGCCGGCACTATCCAAGCGTGTGATGCAGCCGCCTTGCCCAGGTGGCGTGTTCGCGCACCAGCCGCAGTGCAGGAAGCCGCCATCGGCCAAGGCGAGCAACTGCCGCGTGCCGTGCGTAGCACTCACCACGTTACTATCCGACTTGAGAAAGCGGGTGCGCAAGGTATCTCCCTCGCTATCCCACCAATACAAATAAGTGACCTTCGGGGCCGCACCGCCATAGGCGGTCATCGCCCCAACAAAGCGCCCGCCGCTGATCGCAGCAATGGGGTCAATAATACCCGGAGAGGTAGTTCGATCACGCTTGTGCTCCTTCTCCCACTGGAAGTTGCCTTCCAAATCGTACTTGGTGGCGAACACCGCGCCCACCGTGCTATCCAATGACCAGCCGAAACTGAACATCAGGTATCCATCTTCTACTTCATTGACCGAAAGCGCACCATTGTACGAGAGCACACTGGGATGCTCGCGCACCACATTGAACGTGATCTGCCCAAACGTCGCTTGGAACAAACAAGCGAAGAGTATGGTTAGGGCTGCTTTCATTGTTTACATGCTCTGCGAATGTACCGGGAACGACGCGTCCGTTGCGCGCCGCTCCCGGTCTACATTCTACCGTTGTACGGTCAACTTCGTCACGCCCAGTTTGTACTCGCCCTGCAAGAGTTCGCAGGTATAGAGGCCTACTGCAAGGCCCATCAGGTCTAGCTCCACCAGGCGTTGGCCTGCGGCCAAGCGTACGCTACTCACCAAACGCCCTTGCGGGTCCCTCACGCGCAGCATTGCGGCGTCGTCCAATTCCACCGAGATCACCGCCCAGCTCTGCCCATTGCTGGGGTTGGGGTGGGCTTCCAGCACCGGCCGTTCCATTGCTGCTGTTCTCCTTGCAGGCGTCCAGCGCAGGCTCTTCTCCGTGCTGGGTTCCTCGGCGGTGGGCACTGAATTGGTCTCATTCAATTGGTAGAGAATCGCCCAGGCCATGGCTGATCCGGGCTTGGTGCTACCCGCCATGTTGGCGAGCGAAGCCCGCTGCGCCGCATCGGCCTGTTGCCAATCGCCACCGAGCACCTGGTGCATGGCCACCAGCTCGCGGAGCAGCGCAGGATCATCGGCCTTGGCAGCAACTGCGGCGTTCAGCCAGTCGGTGGCCGCCGTGTAGTCGCCGTGCTCCATTTCCAACTCGGCCAATAGGTAATAGTCACTGGCATCGGGGTGGGCGGCAAGCATGGCGCGCAGGGAATCCTCCGGGTTTGGGGTGATCGTATCCCTGGCCCATTCATCGAGCGCGATGGCCAGGTAGCGTGCTTTCTCATCGGCGCGCAGCACCACCTCCTGAACGAGCAGATCCTTCACTGTGGGGCCGTTGCCGGCGTTGAGCACGATAGCCAGCATGTACTCGTTCAATAGCTCGCTCTGCTTCAGTACGCTCCTCACCTTCTCGGTGAGCTTGGCGTTGGCCAGCAGCACCTGGGTCAGGTGCCAGGCATCCATGGGTTGCTGCCGATAGAGCACGTTCAGGATCACCTCATCGCTCAAGGGGCACCGGGCCAGGAGATAGTCGCGCAGGGTATGGCTTGGCAGCCAAGGGCTGTCCTGCTTGATCGCATCCAGGATGTCCTCCCGCTCCCCGGTATCCACCGTCCCATCCAGATTGGATTGTGCGCTCCGCAGTTGCGCCGCCGCCAAGCCGAAACCGACCACCCCGCCGCCACCCCCGATGGCGGGCAACAGGCCGTTGCCGCAGGCTTCGGCCTTGATGAACTCGGTCTCATCCGTAATCTCGATGTCCGAGTAGAAGGGGCTCAGGTTGATGGGATCACACTCCGACACGTTGTGGCGCTTGTAGTCGAAGTAAGGCGCTGGGATGTAATACGGCGCCTCTGGTAAGGGCTGCACGTTGCTGATGACAATGCCATCGAAGACGCCGCTGAAGAACCGGTTGCCGGCGAGCTGGCTATTGACCGGATCCGATGAGAAGTACGTTCCTTGATCCTCGCGGATGCGTGTGTTGTCCCCCACGTAATAGTCGAAGACGCAACCGGTGTAATCGCCGCAGAGGATCTGTAAGCCCAGATTCTCAGTGGTCGGGGTATTGCCCTTGTGCCGGTCCTGCACATAGGTGCCTGAGAAGAGGTTGTTGAAGGTGTTGTTGTAGATCTGGTTCGACTGGAGCACATCGCCTTTCCAGTAGATGCCCACATTGGAGCTGGTGCCGGCGCTGCCGCTGAAGTCGTTCTCTTCGACCAAGTAGGCCGTGCTCTGCTGGAGCAGGAGGCCCATGGCTGGATTAGGCCAGTTGCCTCCAGGCACCACGAAATGCGAGCGGCTCACTTCCGGCGCTACGCAGGCCTGCAGGTGCGCACCCACGTTGTTGCCACGGAACCAGCTCTGGCGGATGTTCACCTTGTTGATGAAGCCACCGGCCGCCACGCCCGTGCTGAGGTTCTGGAACAAGCTGGCATCTGTGACGGAAGTGCCGAGCACGTCGAATCCTGCGAAGATGCCGTAGATGCCCCAGCCACGGTTGAGCAGCGGGAACTGGCCTGGAGCATCGTTGCGGAACTTGCACTGATTAAACTTGATGCCCTTGACCGATTGAAGCCGCGCATGATGCAGTGGGTAGTTGACGCCCGGATCGGGCCAGGCGGCATCGGTGATAAAGCTGCAGAAGTGGAATCCGGAGAGATTGTCCAGCACGGCGCCGGTGCCTGAGGTGCGCGTGTAGGGGTCAATGCGCACCCCGCTGATGCAGTTCTTGAAGGTAGAATTGTAGCCGTAGATCCTGCCACCGGCGTAGCCCGGCACCGCGGTGCCATTCCCCGATTCCCGCGCTGTCCAAGCGCCTAGAACGGCGTTCTCCACGATGGTATTCGTAAGATGTGCCCTGCCTTGATGCGGCGCAACCTGACTTCCATTGCCCGTCGTTCCTTCCACGCGGATACCAGGCCAGCGCGCGCTCGGGCAGGTAATACTGGTCAACGTGCTGTTGGTCGTTATCACCGCGGCGCCACGCTCGACGATGAGTTTGGCATCATCCGCGAAATTGATCGTGAGATTGTTGGCAAGAAGGTTCGCGCCCTCTTTGACAACGATGTCGCAGACGCAGGTGAGCGGCGAACCATTCCCGTAAGGGTTGCTGGTCGCGGTCCAGTTGTTCGGTTGCATACCGGACAGTTGCTCGTGGCCATATATGAGTCCGCTGCCATGCTTCTGGAGAAAGGCGCAACAGGTACCACGGTTCTGAGGGCTCAGGTAGCGGTCGTGGGCAATGCCGATATCCAGGAACCGGGGTGTATATCCGCATCCGATAGGCCTTGTGCCACCGAATAACTCAGGAGGAGAAACCGGAGCGACCGCCGTTGACGAGAATACCGCTGCCGAAAGGTCCTCCAAGCCTTGGAGGACACCCAATTGGCCGAGTACGGGTATATAGATGGCCGTGCCGGTTCCATCGAGGCCCGTATTGCGATAGATGCGAGACCGTGTCCATTTCGGATCGAAGGTTGGGCCAAAAGCATAGCCCAGGTCGGTAATGGAATTGGTTACCAGATTCAGATGGGCCGCATATGGCTGAGCCGTGGTGCAATCCATTGTACGCTCTCCGGTCAGGAACAGCCCTCGGCCATCGGGGGTGAACGCGCAACCGCGCAGACCCGTTCCCACGAAGCCTCCACCAGGCAGGTCGATGGTCACCCCAGAGCAGCTCCCGGCTGGGGCGTGAAATGCGTACGCCTGGGACTGTCCTTGAATGAGCGACCCCGTGTTCCGATTGAAGTAATGGACGAGAAGATTGTTCGAAGCATTCTGCGAAGCCGGATATGGGTACATGCCATAGCCTTGCGCTATTGCCAAGGCAACCACGTCGCCTTGTTGACCGGGGATGGTGGTCAAGATGGCATCCGCATCATGGAAATACTCCAGTACAACGTTCGGGTTCCATGAAGTCATGAACGGAACGTATTCCTCGGTACTTGTCGGGTTCACTTGAAAAACACCGCTGCTTGCCACGCGGTACACGTAGATCCGATCGGCCAGCACCGCGAAAAGCCAGTGATCGCCGTTGTTATTTGCGGATTCCACAACCCGTATACGGGGAGTGCCCGTGCTCACATTCCAGGGCACGAGTCCGGCGACGAATTCGCTTGTTGGCGGGGAGAAGCTCGAAGTGCCCCCCTCGCCAATGGGTCCACCGGCCTCTCCATACGAAGCGAACTGCCCATAAACGCCGGTGCCGATCTCATCAACGACATGGACCAAACGGCCCCTCCTTGCGCAGGTAGTCGGCGCCTGTGCCGGGAACCGCGGGTTCTCGGCGTTCAAGTCCAGGAGGCTCCATTGTACATGGGTGCCGTAGTAACCAGGATAACCATCCCGACCCATGGCGGAGAACAGATAGAACAGGTTGCAACTGCCCGGTACCGGAACGCTCACAAATTCCATCACCCCAGGCTCCAAGCACTCCACACACCCTTCTGCGCGAGCATCAGCGATCAAATAGCCATCTCCGTCATATAGGTTCCCGTCCACCTCGAAGAAAAGCAAACGGCCATCGCCCGTGGTGCGCGCGTGCTGCGAACGTGATGCAATCTGTCCGTGATATTGTAATGCCTCAGGATAATTCGAGTTGGTAGGCTGTGGCAGTGCCGTAGGTTGTCCAGCGGGGCCATTCGCGCCCGACGGCATCACAATGCTTTGGTCACCGATTGCCCATGCATCCACCTGCGCATTGGCCGGAATTCCTCCCCAGCGGCACCAGGTCACCAGGCATGCCGCGAACGCGGCTGTTCGTATGGTCCTCGAATGTCTCATGTTCCAAAGGGTTTTGGTTTCGGCCTTATGACCTTGCCCAAACCTTTCGGATCCATTCGCGCATATCCCATGCGAATTCCGCAAGTTCCTTGCGTACTTCGCAGATCTTCTTGCGTTTTTCGCAGGTTTCTTGCGCTTTGCGCAAGTCGAGCGCAAGTTCCTGCCCTCAGAGAGGTATAGAATGCAGGCAACTTGGCCCGAAGGCGCCGTCTGGTTCGTTACAGAATGCTATTTTGTCGTCGGACTGCTCTCCCGCTGAAAATCGTGCTGCATGTTCGCTGAACGACTCAAGCAATTCCGCCGGGAGCATGGACTCACCCAGGCTGACCTGGCGCATACGCTGCATGTGGACGCAAGCCGCATCAGCCGCTGGGAACGCGGAGAACCCATGCCGCACCAGGTGATTGATCGGCTGAACAGCGCGTATGCCATTAATGCCTACGACTGGTTCGAGCAGGAGGACCCTCAGAAACAGCAGGCCGCCGATCAGGGGTCTCCGCGTGTCATCCACATGAATAACGGCACGAAGCCCTCGGCCGAGGTGGAGGAGAACTGGCGGGCCAAAGCCTTGGACGTGCTCAGCCGGATGACCGATATGCTGGAGTCCTTGCTGAAGAGCTCGCGGGGGGGGGGTAGAACAGACCGCTAGGCGTTGCTTAGCCCTGCCGTAACTCCCCCAGCGCCCCCATCACCATCATCCCCGCCCCGATCGCCAAAGCATCTTCATCGATGTCGAAGGCCGCGGTGTGCAAGCCGCTCTGCGTGCCGGGTTTCGTGGGGTTGCCTGTTCCCAAGCGGTAGAAGCAGCCGGGCATCACCTGCGTGTAGTAGGCGAAGTCCTCGCCGCCCATGCGGATGTCCATCTCCACCACGTTCTCCGCGCCCACCAGTTCCATGGCCACCTGACGCAGGCGCTCGGTAAGTGCCGGGTCGTTGTGTACCACCGGCGAACCCTTGACAATGCGCAGCTCAGCTTCACCATTCATGGATCGCGCCACCTCAGCGCATGATTCGGCGAGCCGCAGGTGAAGCCGCGCGCGGAAAGCCTCATCGAAGGTGCGCATAGTGCCATCGATCGTCACCGTCTCCGGGACGATGTTGGTGGCGCCGTTCGCGACCAGCTTGCCGAAGCTGATCACCATGGGCTGCCCCTCAGGACGCAGGCGTTGCGCTTCTTGATAAAGCGCAGGCAGCAGCCGCGCCGCGATGAGGATCGGGTCCACGAGCTTGTCGCGTTGCGCCGCGTGGCCGCCCTTCCCCTTCACGGTGATGTAGAGTTCATCGGCCGCTGCCATGAAAGGTCCGCTTCGGAACCCGAGCTTGCCCACGGCCAGCTCCGGTGTCACGTGCTGTCCGATGATGCCCGAAGGCTTGGGATCATCGAACACGCCTTCCTTGATCAGCAGCGAGGCGCCGCCCGGTTCCTTCTCCTCGCCCGGTTGGAACACGAGCATGACGGTGCCGCTCCATTCCGCGCGCAGGCGGTGCAACGCGATGCCGGAGCCGAGCACCATCGCGGTGTGCGCATCGTGACCGCAGGCATGCATCACGCCCGCATGCGTGGAGCAATAGTCGGGCTTGCCCGATTCCTGGATCGGCAGCGCATCGGTATCGGCGCGCAAGGCGATGGTGCGCGCGCTCGGAGACTTCGTCCCGCGCACGAAGGCGATCACGCCGGTGCCAGGCGCATCGGGCGTCAATTTTGCCACGCCGTCGCGCAGCTCAATGCCTTCCTTCCGCAGCGTTTCAGCGATGAAGGCAGCGGTATCGCGCTCCTGGTAGCTCAGTTCGGGATGCCGGTGCAGGTGGCGCCGCCATGCGATCATCTCGGGCATGAGCGCCGCGAGGACCTGCCGGATGCGCTCCTTCACTTGCCGAAGATGAGCTTGATGGCCGCGAAGAGCATGACCACGCCGAAGACGCGTTTCACGGTCTCGGCCGGCAGGGCCAATGCACCCTTGCTGCCGAAATAACCACCGGCCACGAAGGCGCCAGCGATCACGGCCACCACGCGCCAATCGAGCAGCCCGGCCTTCCAATAGTTGCGCACGGCCAAGGCCACCACGGGCAGCATGAGCACCGCCAAACTGGTGCCTTGTGCCTGGTGCTGATTGTAGCCCAGCAGCCAGATGAGCGCGGGCACCATGATGATGCCACCGCCTACACCGACGAAGCCGCTCAGGATGCCCGCGAGCAGCCCGACGACAATGAGCAGTCCGATAGTCTGTCCGTCCATCCGTCAGATATCGAGGTTGAGGGAGAAGTGGAACACCTGCGGCAGGATCACACCATCATCGATGCCCCAGGCCCAATCGGCGCGGACGAAGTAGCCCAGGAGACGGGTGCGCAGGCCGAAGCCGTAACCGGCCACGATGGGTTCGCGCTTGCTGTCGAGCGTGATGGTGAGCGGGTTGCGGTAGATGGTGACGCGGTTGAAGCTGTTGTCCTCGGCATAGGGGCTGCTGCCAGTCCACGCGGAGCCCACATCGGCGAAGGCCGCCACCTGCAGGTGGTTGAAGAGGTCGGAGCGGATGGGGCGGTTCACGAGGTAGCGCACGATGGGCACGCGCAGCTCGGTGTTGAACACGGCGAAGCTGGTGCCGTTGCGCGCATTGTAGAAGAAGCCGCGCATGGGCACGGCCAGGGTCTGGTAGTAGTAGTTCTGCGTGAAGTCGATGGGGATGCTGTTGTCGTACTTCGCGAAGAGCCAGTTGTCCACGCCGCCGAGGAAATGCAGCAGGCGACGGCTGCCGAAGGAGCTGCTGCCGGCGAAGCGCGTGACCCAGATGAGGTCGCGGTGCACCTTGAGCGAGTGGCGCAGGTCGAGGCCCACCACCTGCATGTCGCCCTTGCGCTCGGGATGCTGGTAGTACTCGCCGAAGACTTTCAGCTTCCAGCCCGTCCACAGGTTGAGGCCGCGCGGCAAGCTGCTGTCGTACACGTACTCGAGCTTGGCGCCCGCCATGTGGTCGTTCACGTTCGGCGCCACCAGGCTCAGCGGGTCGATGCTCTGCTGCACGTAGCGGTCGTTGCGGTACATGACCGAGGCGCGCACGCTGGCCAGCTCGCTGTAGGGCCAGCTCACCTGGTAACGCACGTTGTGCGTGTGCACCTTGGTGACGCCGAAGTCGCTGATGCCCTGGTAGGCCTGGCGCTGGAAGATGATGCGCTTGTCCAGCCGTCGCTTCAGGTTCTCGTAGGTGATCAGGTAATCGTTGTTGTTGAGGTCGAGCGCCAGGCGGAAGCCGCCCACGATGCGGTGGTCCTCGAAGAGGTCGCTGATGCCCATGCGCGTGAGGCCGCTCAGGCCGGGGTTCAGTCCGCCTTCGCCGGTGAAGGGCTGGTAGAACTGGTTGGAGTAGCTGTTGTCCACCTGCGTCACCACCTGATCCACGGTGAAGTTCAGGTTGTAATTGCGCTGCTCGGGGTATACGAACGGGCGGTTGGCGATGGAGTCCGGGACGCTCTGCGCCGTGGCGGTGTGCGGCACCGGCTTGGCGCTGGGTGGCGGCGCGGTGCCGGGCGGCGGCTCATCGGTGAAGACATACTTGCGCGTATCGACCGCATCGGCGCCGGTGTTGCGGGGCAGCTGCGGGCTCACCTTCACCACGCGCGTCATGTCGTCGGTCACGGAGCCGGGATTCGCCGCGGCCTTGCCTTCGGGCCCTTCCTCCTCGTCGCCTCCCGCCTGGCTCGTGCGCGTCTCGCTGCTCACTCGGCCGGTGTAGAAGCGGTACCTGCCCTTGTCGAGCATCAGCTGCGTGTAGCGCCCGCGGCCGGCCATCACATCCTGCTCCAGGATCGAGCGCCGCAGGTCGGTGAGGCGCTCCTCCACGGTGAAGTAGCGGTAGTGCACCGTGGTGTCGATGTGGCTGATGGTGCTGTCGTAGCGCACACGGTAGCGGTTGCGCACGCCGTCGGCATCGCTCAGGAAAGCATAGCTCGTGCTATCCCACTGGAAGGGCTGCGTCTCATTCACGCCGGGCGTGTTGCTCAGGCGCGTGAGCAGGCGGCTGCGCGTTTCGAGATCCAGGAGGTACACATCCTTGCTGCCGTTGATGAGCTTCACGTCCTGCAGGGTCCGCAGCGTGTCGTCGGTACGGTCGCTGCTGAAGATGATGCGGCGGTCGCCATCCACGAAATGCGGGTCGAGGTCATCCCATTGGTCGTCGGTGAGCTGCTCCTGCCGGTTGCCTACCACGTAGTAGAGGTAGAGGTCGCTGCGGCCGTCGCGCACGCCGCTGAAGACCAGGTTGCGGCCGTCGGCGCTGTAATCCATGCTCAGCACCTTCTCCAGCATGAGGATGTTGCGCTCCACGGTCTTGTTGTCGTCCATGGTCCAGGTGCGCAGCCAGAGCTCGCCTTTGCGTTCCAGGGCATAGCTCAAGGCCTTGCTGCTGGGGTGCCAGGCGAGCACCGGATAGCTGCGGTCGATGATGCGGTCGAGCTTCTTCTCCCCTTTCACGATGCGCTTCACCTTGCCCGTGGCGATCTCCATCACGAAGACCTTGTACTGCCCCAGCTCATTGCTCACCCATGCGAGCCATCGGCCATCAGGGCTCTGCTGGAACTGGCTGTAGTTGCGCTGCTTCCTCGTCTTGATCTTCAGCGGCTCCAGGGCCACATCCATGCGCACGCGGTCCTCATCGGCGAAGCGGCCCTTGTAGTACGCGAGGCACTCATCGGTGAGGGTCTTGAGCGATACGCCCAGCACGAAGAGGAAGCCGCTCTCCGCATTTCGGCTCACGCGGGTCATGTACAGGATATTGGGAATCACGCCCGGACCGTAGACCTCGGCCACGTAGCGCCAGATCATGTGGCCCGCATCGCGCGCCTGCTCGCCCTCGAGCCGGTTGAACTTGTCGTAGCGGCCGCTGAGCACGCCATCGCGCACGCGGTTGGTGAGCGCGGCGTCCCAGGGTCGCGAGTGGTAGCTGATGATGCCCTCGGTGTACCAGGCGGGCAGCGTAAGGAAGGTGGCGCTGCGGATCATCTCCCGCCAATTGCCTCCGAACATCATCTGATCGATGATCACGTGCGCGATGCCCGACCGGATCTGCTGATCGAGCAAGGTGTGGTCGCCCTCGAAGTACACGAAGATCTTGCTGCCCACGATGCGCGTGAGGCCGCCGATGTTGTTCTGGCCCGTCATGCCCTCCAGCCCGATGTTGCTCTGGCGGAAGTCGGTGAGCGAGTTGTACACGATGAACTGCAGCCGCTCATCGAGGGTGAAGTCGAACTCGCGCTCGAGCTCGCTCAGGTGCCGTTGAGCGGCCTGCGCGGTATAACGGGCGAGGTCGCGGCCTTCCTTGTAGAAGAAGACCTCCATGTTGGCGAACCGGTACTGCTGCCAGAGGAAGTCCTGGTACTGCACCCGGTTCTTGCCGTACTCCTGCTGCGAGCCGGAGTAGAACTGGGCCAGCGCGCCGGGAATGGCCAGAGCGACCGCGCAGGCGACGGCGAGTGTACGGGCGATGAGCGCGGGACGCACGCGATGAAGGTAGCTACTTTGGCACCCCTTGCCGGAGGCGCGGGACCGCGAAGTTCCGGCAATTCGATGCATGCTCAACGTCGCCGCCTTCACCTTCAACCCCTTCCAGGAGAACACCTACGTGCTGCACGACGGCAAGCAGGCGATCCTGGTCGACCCCGGCTGCTCGACCAGCGCCGAGGAGCGCGAATTGGAAGGCTGGCTCGCGGAGAACGGCCTGGAGCCGGTGCGTCTTGTGCTCACGCACGCGCACATCGACCACGTGCTGGGTTGCGCATGGGCGCATGAGCGATACGCACTGCTGCCCGAGCTGCACCGCGACGACCTGCCGCTGCTGCGCATGGCGCCCCGCCAAGGCGACCTCTACGGCGTGCCTTGCGACCCATCGCCGGAACCCGAGCGCTTCATCGCCGAAGGGGACTCCATCCGCTTGAATGACGACGAGCTGAAGGTGCTCTTCGTTCCTGGCCACGCACCCGGCCATATCGCCCTCTATTCCGAGGCGCAGCGCTTCGTCATCTCCGGCGACGTGCTCTTCCAAGGCAGCATCGGCCGAACCGATCTCCCCGGCGGTGATTACGACACCCTCATCCGCAGCATCAAGGAACAGCTGCTTCCGCTCGGCGACGATGTGCGCGTTTACAGCGGCCATGGTCCTGAAACGACCATCGGCCGTGAGCGCAGGATGAATCCGTTCTTGAGGTAGGGGTAGTTGTCAGTTGTCAGTTGTCAGTTGGGCGTTGTCAGTTGGGCGTTGAAAGTTGGGAGTTGTTCCTTCGCTTCGCTCGGAATGACAGGTTGGGCGTTGGGAGTTGGGGGTTGGGAGTTGGGAGTTGGGAGTTGGGAGTTGGGCGTTGGGCGTTGGGCGTTGAAAGTTGGCAGTGGCTAGTGGTTGGGAGCACGCGTGCTCGCCTGACAACTAACAACCGACAACTCTGCACTGCACCTACGGGTGATAGCTATCCGGCTTGTAGGTCTTGCTCTTCTTGAACTCGTTGTGCTTGATCGGCGGCGGGCAGTCGAAGCCGTTGCGCGGCCGCAGGAAGAGGAAGCGCACGCTGAAGATGATGGGCCTGTAATCGCTGCTGAACCACTGCAGCTGCCCGAAGCCCTGGTCCTCGGGCACCACGCTGAAGACAGGTGTCTCCAACGT
Organism: Flavobacteriales bacterium; assembly: GCA_020635725.1. Classification (GTDB taxonomy): domain Bacteria; phylum Bacteroidota; class Bacteroidia; order Flavobacteriales_F; family PHOS-HE28; genus PHOS-HE28. The sequence continues at coordinate 354,032 of JACJZF010000002.1, read as the reverse complement.
GGGAATGACGAAGAGCTTGCCGGTGAGCTTGAAGCCATAGCCGAGCTTGAAATGCAGCTGCGTGACCAGGTCGGGCGGGAACGCGTGCTGGTTCAGCACCGGGTCGCCGGTATGCTCGTAATCGCTGCCCACGCGGTAATCGGCGTTTACTCCGAGGCTCAGCTGCACGAACTGATAGTTACCGGTCTGAATGAACTTGTTGGCGTTCGCGCTGAGCGTGATGAAGCGCTCGGCGAATTTGCCATCGCCGGTGAAGGAGGCCACTGAATCGCCGCGCAGCAACGTGCTCTCGTACGACTCCTTCCCGCGCAGGTTCTTGTAGGCCAGCCCCAGATCGAAGTAGTCCACGATCACCGGATCGCGCGTGTACCAGGTGGCACCAGCCTCCAAGTAGAGCCCGATGCGTCCACCGGGGTCGTAGGTGGCGTTGTACACGGTATCGCCGCTGCGGTACATCTCCTCCTCCTCGTTCTTCAGCCGCGTGTGCGTCCAGGTGACGCCCGGCGCGAAGAACCAGCCGATGCGCTTCACCTGGCCCTCGAGCGGGATGAGGTCGGGCCGCTTGCGCTGGAAGATTCGCTGCGCGGCCAGCTCGGGCGCGAGCAATACGAGCAAGGGAAGCAGCAGAACGAAGCGGCGCATGAGCGAAAGGTGGCGCGGGGCGCAGGGATAGAACGCCGCGGCGGGGCTGAAAGTGTCAACGCGGAGGTGTGGGGATCAGCACGCGTCCGGAGGCAATCAATGCTCCAGCAACCCCAACACCTTCCGCTCCACCTCCTCGCTCTCCCACTTCTCCTCGATGCCCGGCATGGCCAGCACCTCTTCCATGATGCGGTCGTGGCGAAGGCCCTCGTTCCACGCATCGAGGTAGCCGATGTCGCTGAACTTCACCTGGCTGTAAAGCGGCAGCCACTTGTCCGGGTGTCGCTGCTGCAAGCGGCCCTCGATCTTCTTGCGCAGGATGAAGCGCGGGTCGGCCACGAGGTCGCGCATCTCCACGAAGTTGCGCATGCTGAGATCGGCGATGGCGTCGCCGTTGGGCTTGCGCGCCTTGCCGTAGGCGTCGAGCACGGCGGACCAGTTGTCGTCGCCGTGCACATTGAGCAGGTCGTTCAGCACCTTGCAATCCTCGTAGCCCGCGTTCATGCCCTCGCCATAGAAGGGCACGATGGCGTGGGCCGCATCGCCGATCAGCGCCACCTTGCCGCCATAGGTCCACGGCGCGCAGCGGATGATGGCGAGGTTGCTCTGCGGGTTGCGGAAGTATTGCTCGGCGAGATCAGGCAGCATGGGAATCGCATCACGGAAGTGCTCCTCGAAGAAGCGCATCAAATCCTTCTCGTCGGTGATGCGATCGAAGGAGAACTCGCCTTCATGCGGCATGAAGAGCGTGCCGGTGAAGCCGCCGTCCTGATTGGCGAGGCCCATCATCATGAACCAGCGTCGCGGCCAGATGTGCAGGCAGTGCGGGTCCATGCGCGGTGTGCCGTCGGCGTTCGGTGGGAAGGCGATCTCCTTGTAGTCGTGCTCGATGTAGGTCTGGCTGAAGGTGAAGCGCGTGCGCATGAGCTCCTGCCGCACCGCGCTGCCGGCACCGTCGCTGCCGAAGACCACATCCGCCGGCGTGGCCGATGCCTCGCCCGTGGCCTCGTTGTGGAACATGCACGTGCCGGTATCGAGGTGCACACCCGTGCAGCGATGCTCGAAGTGCAGTTTCACGTTCGGCAGCTTCTCCGCTTCGGTGAGCAGCACCTTGTTCAGCTCGGCGCGGCTCACGCTGTGGATCGCGCGCTCATCGATGCTGTAGGGCAGCCGTGTGAGCGTGCCGTCCGGCGCATGCGTCATACGGGCATACACCGGCACCACGATGCGTTCCACGGCCTCGTTCACGCCGGCGGCCTTGAGCGCTGTCCAGCCGCGGTGGCTCACCACCAGGTTGATGCTGCGCCCCGCGTACACGTTCGTCCTCCGCGGATCGGGCCTCCGCTCGAACACGTTCACACGATGCCCGCGCTTCGCCAGGAATATGGCTAACAGGCTTCCGACCAGACCGCCGCCGATGATGGTGATGTTCTTCATCCGATAATCGCATTGTGTCGACCCAACGGGTCGACGCTACAGATTCCCTGTAGCGAGGTCAGTGTGAACCGGCAAGGCATTCCGTCAGGATCGCTCCGAATCGATGCACGTCCAGGAATGAATTGTACAAAGGCACGGGGGCCATGCGGATCACGTTCGGCTCGCGCCAATCGGCCACCACGCCCCGCTCGGTGATGCGATTGAACAGCGCCTTGCCGTGGCCGTGCGCGAGGATGCTCAGCTGGCAGCCGCGCTGCGCGGGATCACTGGGCGTGATGATCTCGAGATCGGTCTTTGTGGCCTTCGCGACCTCAGCGATGATGAACGCGAGGTAGCCCGTGAGCCGTTCGCTCTTCGCACGCAGGTTGGCGATACCGGCGCGGTCGAACTGCTCGAGCGCGACCCGATGCACGGCCATGGTGAAGACCGGCGCGTTGCTCACCTGCCAGGCCTCGGCCGTGGGCATGGCTTTGAACTCACGCTTCATCTGGAAGCGCTCGCCCTTGTCGTGACCCCACCAGCCGGCGAATAGCGGGAGTCCTTGGCCGAGGTGCCGCTGGTGAACGAACGCACCCGCCACGCTACCCGGGCCGCTGTTGAGGTACTTGTAGCTGCACCAGCAGGCGAAGTCGACATCCCAATCGTGCAGCTTCAGGTGCAGGTTGCCCGCGGCATGCGCCAAGTCGAAGCCAGCCACCGCGCCGACGGCATGCGCCGCCTTGGTGATCGCCGCCATGTCGAAGGCCTGCCCAGTGTAGAAGTTCACGCCGCCGAAGCAGACCAGCGCGAGCTCATCGCCCAGCTCGTGGATGCGCGCGACGATATCCTCGGTGCGCAGGGTATGCTCACCCTCGCGCGGTTGCACCTCGATCAGGTCCTTTGCCGCATCGCCGCCGTGAAAGGCGATCTGCGAGGCGAAGGCGTAGGTGTCGCTCGGGAACGGACGCGTCTCGGTGAGGATCTTCCTCCGCTTGCCATGCGGACGAAAGAAGCTCACCAGGAGGAAGTGCAGGTTGCTGGTGAGCTGGTTCATGGCCACCACTTCCGCGGGCAGCGCGCCGACCAGACGAGCCAACGATGGCGTGAGCTCCTCGTGGTAGCTGTACCACGGATGCTTGGCGCGGAAATGCCCTTCCACGCCGAAGGTTGCCCAGTCGTCGAGCTCTTGCTTCAGCGCATCGGTTGCGCCAACCGGCTGCAGGCCGAGCGAGTTGCCCGTGAAATAGAGCACATCGCGTCCGTCATGTTGCGGGAAACGGAACTCGGTGCGGAAATTCTTCAGCGGATCAGCCGCATCCTGCGACCGGGCGAAGTCCAAGGTGTTCTGATAGGCGGTCATGGAAGGCGTCCAAAAGTAGGCCCCTCCAGTACGTCGTGACTGACGCCGATCAGATCGCGGAGCCGATCATGGCGAGCGCAGGGATCATGGCGATGCACGCGTCGAGCAGCAGCCAGTGCAGCCAACCGCGCTCCGGTGCGGAGCGGATGATCAATACCGCCGCGAATGCGAGGCCGAGAAGCGGGAGCAGGCCGGTCAACGAATCATCGTCGACGACATCGAGCGCATGCTGCACGATCAGCATCCACGTCAAGGGAAGGAGGAGCAGGAGTGCGAGTGCCCGTGAGGCCCGGGCTCCGAACAGCTGCGGAATCGTCCTGAGCACGGGCGGGTCGAAGGGAAGGTCGCGGATATCGAATGGGATGGTGAGCGCGAGGATGAAGGCGGATTGCACGATGATGAGCAGCAGCGACATCGATCCGGAGGCACCGAACGAAGCCATCTGCACCAGCACGAAGGCCCATGCCCATGCGATGAGCGGCGATTTCAAGCAGGGCACCTGACGCAGCCCGATGGGTATTCCAGCCTTGGTCTGGAAGGGTGTTACGTAAAGACCTGCAACCAGAACCGCAGGCCAGAGTGTCCAGAGCTCATGGAGCGACCGGCCGATCAACAAGACCGATAGGATCAGCGCGAGGGCGATCGCAGCGGCCATCCACCGGCTGTTCCTCCGATACCATGCGAAATGCGGGACATCGTGCTGCCCGGCGTCGCGCGAGCGCATCAGCCGCAGGAATCCGTACCCGCCGAAAGTGCCCATGCCCACGGCCAGATCGCGCCGCCAATCATCGCCCCCGAACCAGACCACGCTCATCCAGCGCACCTGAAGGGCGGCTCCCAAAGCCAAGGCCACATGCCCGTAGACCACGAACCGCATGAAGGCGCTGCGGATCACCGGCTCGGACATCAATCGTAGCCCTCGAGGTTCGGGTTGATCACCAGTTGCCGCACCGCCACGCCCACCACGATGCCTAGAGCCGTGCTCACCAAACTGCGCACCACCCGTTTGCTGCGCCCCACCTTGGCATAGCCGTAGGCGTAGTTCTCCTCCCCTTCCATATACGGGTCGCTGATGGAACCCCGCGTCACGTGCACGCGCGGCAGGATCATGGCACCGGCATATAGCGGCGGCAGGAAGAGCGAGTTCACTTCCAGGTTCAGGGCAATGGTCGTTCCCGCGCCCACCACGAAGCCGCCGAGCACGGCCCAGCGGGGCTTATAGCCGGAGCGCGCGTCCTGTTCGCCCTTGATGAAGTAGCGCATCTCCTGGATGGTCATGTCGTTGCCGAAGACCGTGTCCTGGAAATACCAGACCCGCTCCTTGCCCAAGCTGTCGGTCACGCTGAACACATTCTCCGTGGGCTCGGAGGTCTCCTTCGACCGGCCATTCTTCCCGAAATCGAGGTAGCGCACCTCCAAGGTGCTCTGCCCCAGCACCCGTGTCTCAATGATCTGCCCGTTCATGAGCAGGATGCGGTCCGGCTTGAAGGGGGTGAGCTGCGCGATGCCAGCGAGGCCGATGAGCACGGCGGAAAAAGTCAGCAGCGATCGCATGGGTGGTGGCCAAATGTAGGCGGGCGGGCGGCGGCGGCCCCGGGTATATTTGCCCGCCTTCCGGCACCCCCCTGCATGAAATCCGTCACCTACCGCGAGCGCCACATCGGACCGAACGACACCGAGACCGCCGCCATGCTCCAGGCAATCGGCGTGGGCAGCATCGATGAACTGATCGACCGCACCGTGCCCAAGGGCATCCGGCGCGCGCAAGCATTGGACGTAGGCCCGGCGATGACCGAGCGCGAGCACCTGGACAACATGAAGGCACTGGGCGCGAAGAACAAGGTGTTCCGGAGCTACATCGGCCTCGGTTTCAGCGGCACCATCCTTCCCCCACCGATCCAGCGCAACATCTTCGAGAACCCCGGTTGGTACACGGCCTACACGCCCTATCAAGCGGAGATCTCGCAGGGCCGCCTCGAAGCCTTGCTCAACTTCCAGACGATGTGCAGCGACCTCACCGGCCTGCCCATCGCCAACGCCAGCCTGCTCGATGAAGCCACGGCGATCGCGGAAGCCATGCACATGCTGCACGCCGCACGCCCGAAGGAGCTGGCCAACGCCAACAAGTTCTTCGCCGACCAAGGCCTCTACCCGCAGAACATCGATGTGCTGCGCACGCGTTGCGCACCGATCGGCGTGGAACTGGTGGTGGGTGATGTGAAGGACTTCGATCCTGCTGCCGGCTACTTCGGTCTCGCACTGCAATACCCCGCGATCGATGGCAGCGTGAACGACTACCGCGCCTTGGTGAGCAAAGCGAAAGCCGTTGGTGTGAAGACCGCGGTATGCGCCGACCTGCTATCGCTCGTGCTGCTCACGCCCCCCGGCGAATGGGGCGCCGATGTGTGCGTGGGCAACAGCCAGCGTTTCGGCGTGCCCATGGGCTACGGTGGTCCGCACGCCGCTTTCTTCTGCACCACCGAGGAATACAAGCGCCTGCTGCCGGGTCGCATCATCGGCGTAAGCCAGGACCGCCGCGGGGGACAGGCCCTGCGCATGGCGCTGCAGACGCGCGAACAGCACATCCGTCGAGACAAGGCCACCAGCAACATCTGCACGGCGCAAGCACTCCTCGCTGTAATGGCCGGCATGTACGCGGTATACCACGGTCCGGAAGGATTGAAGCGCATCGCAGGCAACGTGCATGCGCACACCCGCAACGTGGCCGAGGCCGCCAAGGCACTGGGCTACACGGTGGTGAACAACAGCTTCTTCGACACGATCACCCTCGGCGGTGGTGATGCGAACAAAGTGCGCGCAGCTGCCGAGAAGCGGAGCATCAACTTCCGTTTCGATGGCAATACGGTGAGCATCGCGCTGGACGAAACAGTGCGCACCAAGGACGCGAACGACGTGGTGGCCGCGCTGGCCGAAGCCATGGGTAAACCTGCACCTGCTCTATCCAACAACGGTAGCAGCATCGCCGTGTCCGCGGAAATGCAGCGCACGAGCGCGATCCTCACGCACCCGGTCTTCAACACGCACCACACCGAGCTCGAGCTGCAGCGCTACATCAAGCGTTTGGAGAACAAGGATTTCTCGTTGATGCACGGCATGATCCCACTGGGCTCGTGCACCATGAAATTGAACGCCGCGAGCACCCTGCTTCCGCTCAGCTGGCCGGAGTGGGGCGCCCTGCATCCTTTCGCTCCCGTTGAACAGACCGAAGGCTACCAGGAAGTGTTCCGCCAGCTCAGCGATGCATTGGCCAAGTGCACCGGCTTCAGTGCCGTTTCGCTGCAACCGAACAGCGGTGCGCAGGGCGAATACGCAGGTCTGCTCGTGATCCGCGCCTACCACGAGTCACGCGGCGACCACCAGCGCAACGTGGCCCTTATCCCCAGCAGCGCGCACGGCACCAATCCTGCGAGCGCGGCCATGGTGGGCATGAACATCGTGGTGGTGAAGGCCGATGCCGAAGGTCACGTGGACGTGGCCGATCTGAAAGCGAAGGCCGAACAGTACAAGGACACGCTGAGCTGCCTGATGGTGACCTACCCGAGCACGCACGGCGTGTACGAGGAGAGCATCAAGGAGATCACCAGCACGATCCACGCGAACGGCGGCCTGGTGTACATGGATGGCGCGAACATGAACGCGCAGGTGGGCCTGACCAGTCCTGGCGACATCGGTGCGGACGTGTGCCACCTGAACCTGCACAAGACCTTCGCCATTCCGCATGGCGGCGGCGGCCCGGGCATGGGCCCCATCTGCGTGAACGACAAGCTGAAGCCCTTCCTGCCCGGTCACCCGTTGATCAAAACGGGCGGCGAGAAGGCCGTGCCCGCTGTGAGCGCCGCGCCTTGGGGCAGCTCGCTCATCCTGTTGATCAGCTACGGCTACATCAAGATGCTCGGCGGTGATGGATTGACCGATGCCACGCGCTATGCGATCCTGAACGCCAACTACATCAGGGCGAAGCTGGAGAAGCACTACCCCATCCTCTACGTGGGCAGCCAGGGCATGGTGGCGCACGAGATGATCCTCGATTGCCGTGATTTCAAACGCGCGGCCGGAGTTGATGTGAGCGATCTCGCGAAGCGTTTGATGGATTACGGCTTCCACGCACCCACCGTGAGCTTCCCCGTGGCCGAAACGCTGATGGTGGAGCCCACGGAAAGCGAAAGCAAGGCGGAGCTGGACCGTTTCATCGAAGCCATGATCGGCATTCGCCAGGAAGTGGCCGCGCTGGAACAAGGCAAGGCCGACAAGGCGGACAACGTGTTGAAGAACGCGCCGCACACGAGCGCGGAGATCTGCGCGAACGAGTGGAACCACGCCTACACACGCGAGCAGGCAGCCTTCCCGGCGCACATCAATCGCGAGTGGAAATACTGGCCCACGGTGAGCCGCGTTGACAACGCCTTCGGCGACCGCAACCTGATCTGCACCTGCCCGCCGATCGAGGAATACATGACCGCGGAAGCCTGATGCGGAACCTATTCGCCCTGCCCCTCGCGCTCCTGCTGCTCAGCCAGGAATCGGCCGCGCAGCAACGCCAATCCACCTGCGTCTGGAGCGAGGATTTCGAACAGGGCATCCCGGCAGGCTGGAGCACGAATCAAGTCGAGCGGCAAGGGCCCGACGGCGAGGGCCTAGGCGAATTCGTGCCGGCATTCCGGGCCGGAACCGCGAGCGAGGCGAATGCCGGCGGCTTCTTCCCCGTACCCGATGCGCCCATCGGCAACCGATTCGCCATGGCCAATGACGATGCTCCGCCGTGCAATTGCGATCTGGACTCCGCGGTGCTCGCCACACCCAGCATCGATCTGAGCGGCGTGCTCAGCATCGCCCTTGACCTGCGGGTATTCCACACCCGTGCCCTCGGCGGCGGCGAAGCCCGTATCGAGTTCAGCGCGAACGGTGGTGATTGGCAGCTTTTCGAGACCATTCCATCCGGCGCGGGCTGGCAGCAGCTCACCTACGACATGTCGCTCATCGGTGGCATCAGCGACCTGCGACTGCGCTTCAATTGGAGCGACAGCGCGAACTGGGCCAGCGGCTTCGCCCTGGATGACCTCTGCATCCGGGAGCGGCTCGTGCACGACCTGGCCATCCGCGGAGCGCGCCTGGGCGACGCCATGGCATCGCCTTTCGCCACCGGCGATAACGGCCTGGGCTATCGTTTGCTGCCCTTGGCGCAGACCCGGCCCATAGCCCTCTCGGTGGATCTGCAGAACCTGGGCATCGCCCGGCTCTATGATGTGGCCGTGAGTGTGATCGCCACGCAGAATGGGGTGGACCATGGCCCCTATGCAGCAATCCCGCTCGATTCGATCAACAGTGGCGAGCGCGCCACGGTGGTGGTGCAGACCGATTGGGCGCCCGATGCACTGGGCACCGTCACGTACACGGCTACGGCCTCATCGCTTACCGGCGAGGACGATGCAGCCGACAACTCGGCGAACACCGTGTTGACCATGACCGGGCCGGGCTGGGACGATGGCTACGGCACCATGGCCCTGGACGCGGGAAGCGCCCAAGGAAATATCGGCAGCGATCTGGGATTCATCGCCGCGAACCGATTCGAGCTGAGCGCACCCGGCACGGCATTCGGCCTCAGCGCCGTGCTGGGAACCGATTCCCAACAGGGCGAACTGATCCGCGCGATCATCATGGATGCCAACTTCGCCTTCATCGACACCTCGGAGCGCCGGGCCATCACCGCGGAGGACATCGAGCTGGCTTGGGGCAGCGGCGCCATCCGACTCCCCTTCGCGAATACGCCTTCGCTGACCGCAGGCGATTATTTCGTGGGTCTTCAACGCTTGAGCGGAAGTGGGCGTGTATCGGTGGCCACCAGCGGCGATTGCCCCGAGGGTGCGGCCGCTTTCATGGAAGGCATCACCTTCGACATCACCTGGAGCACCGCTGCCCCCATGGTGCGCTTGCATCTCGACGAGCTCGGGGTTGGCATTCCCGCCATCGCGGCAAGGTCGCCCTCCGCGCTCAGCGTGTTCCCGCAACCCCTCTCTGCCGAGGGGTTCTGGAGCCTATCAGGCCCGGTTGCCGGGGCGGTGCAACTGCGGCTGCTCGACATGTCGGGTCGCCTGGTCAAGGCCTGGAGCGCGTGGGCCCGGCCGGGCGTGCAGGCCCTGAGCCTCGGAGCACTGCCCGATGGCGCCTACGTTCTAGAGGCGGAATGGAATGGCGGCGCAGCGCGGACACGCGTGATCGTGGCACGCTGAACCGCGCCGTTCCCCGGACGGCAAGGCCCGTTCCTTGGCCTCCAACCATTTGGAACAACGTTTCTGCGGGACGAATGGTCTGATTCCATGGAACCACTAGCTTCGTGGCCCTTCAACCTGACAAATTCCAACACAACATGAACCATCGATACCTTGCCTTTGCCTCCCTGCTCATCGCCGGGGCGAGCGTGGCGCAGAACAGCCGTTCGGTGCGGGAGACCTTCCAGTTCGCTGAGGAAGGCACGCAACAGCAGATCCCGGCCCACTCGAATCAGCGCGACGGCGGTGATGTGATCTTCAGCGAGGACTTCGCCAATGGATTCGCCGGCAACAACGGCTTCGGCGCCTGGACCACCAGCGGCCCCAACGGCAACATCTGGAAGCGCTCGCTCACCGGCCCTGTGGGTTCGTACAGCGTGCCCACCCAGATCATCGCATCCACCTCGGTGGCCAATGGCTTCGCCGCCTTCTTCAGCGATTCCGCCAACTGCAGCTGCACCAGCGGCACGGCCAACTGGCCCGCCAACCCCACCGAGTGGGAAGGCGCCCTGGAATCGCCGGTGCTGGACCTCAGCGCCACCCCCAGCGTGATGCTCCAGTGGGAGCAGCGCCTGCGCTGGTGCTGCCAGGCGACCAGCCCGCATGCCATTGAAGTGAGCACCGATGGCGGCGCCACCTGGCCCACCACCCTGGAAGCCGCTGCTGGCATCGCCACCAACAACGACCCCGGCACCCAGGTACGCCAGGTGATGCTCACCTCCGCGATCGCCGCCGACCCCAGCCAGGTGAAATTCCGCTTCAAGCACAACCCCACCGCCGCCGCCTACCATTGGCAGATCGACGACGTGCAGCTCATCGAGCTGTTCTCGGATGACATGAAGCTCGACTACGCCTTCATCTCGCACACCGGCAACGGTGAGGAGTACGGACGCATCCCCACCAACCAGCTCAACAGCACCATGCTCCTCGGCGGTGATGTGGTGAACAACGGAGCCCAGCCGCAGACCAACGTGACCGTGACCGCGGACGTGCAAGGCCCTGTTCCCTTCAGCACGGCGATCAATGGCGGCTCCGTGGACCCCGGCGCCAACGCCACCATCCAAGAAGATTACGCGCTGCCCGCGCTCACCGAAGGCCTGTATGAAGGCTCCTTCACCGTGAGCGCCGACAACCCTGATCAGGTGACGGACAACAACGATTACCTGCGCAACTTCGAGGTGAACAACGCCGTGTACAGCCTCGACGGCATCGGCAACCACCCCGCCGGTTACCAGTCGCTCTCCTCGATCGGCACCCCGAGCTTCACCGATGGCGAAGACGGCCTGGTGCTGCTCAACTACTACGAGATCAGCAGCGAGGTGATGGTTTACGGCCTGGAGATCGGCCTGACCAGCTCTACCGTGGCTGGTGGCTACGTGGTGGTGAACATGCGCGACACCACTCCCGTGTTCGAGGCACCGCCTAACATGAACTCGGTGCTCGCGGAGAGCGACCCCATCGACATCACCACTCCGATGATCACGGCCGGCAAGGTGGGCATCTGCTTCCTGAACCCGGTGACCCTGAGCCCGAACGGCTACTTCGCGAGCGTGACCCTGTACAGCAATGCCGGTGTGAACGACATCCGCATCGTGGATGACCTGACCGTGCCGCAACCCGGCATTTCCAGCGCCATCTACATCCCCAACGACGATGTGTACTCCAACGGCAATGCCTACTACATCCGCCTGCTGCTCACCGACAATGCCTGCACCGTGGGCGTTCCGGAGGTGAACGAGCTCAACGGCGTGAGCATGACCTACAACCAGGCCAGCAACGTGGTGAACATCGCCATCAGCGAGCCCGGCAAGTACACCGTTGAGGTGATTGATGCCCTGGGCCAGGTGGTACGTTCCACCAGCACGGGCGGAAGCACTACCCTTAACCTCTCGAACCACGCCGATGGCGTGTACCTGGTGCGCGTCTCCAGCGAGAAAGGCCGCTCGGTCCAGCGCTTCACGGTCGAGTAATCGTACTGATTCCCAAGGGAAAGGCCCCGGTCCTAGGACCGGGGCCTTTCAATATTGGTTGCCATTCGCTTCGGACCAGGCCTGATCAACGGCTTGGAGAACGAGTGCTGAATGGTTTGCTTTGTGATGACAACCCCTCGTAAAACCCAATTGAACCGATGATGAAACGAATTTACACCGTGCTGCTGTCTGTGGGCGTAGTTGCCTGTGCCGTGGCGCAGACGAAAACCGCCCAGCCCCATGCCCGGATCGGAATGAAGCCCACCCTGGACGAAGCCGTTCCCGTTGGGCCGGCCCAATCAGGAGCACGCAGCCAGGTGCTCTGGGAAGATGATTTCTCCGATGCAGCTACCTGGACCGTGGGCCACGATGGCGCCATCGCCTTGGATTGGCAGATCGGCGTAGGCCTCACCAACAGCGGCGATTTCCCCACCGCGCCGGTGAACAGCCCCAGCCAGGCCAACGGCTATGCCATGCTCGACAGCGATGGCTTCAACAACAACACCGGTACGATCGAGCAGAGCCACATGACCACGGTGAACTCGATCAGCACGGTGGGCTACGACAACGTGGTGCTCGAGTTCCAGACCTTCTACCGGAAGTGGACCAATGAGAACATCTACGTGGTGATCAGCACCAACAACACGGATTGGACGCCGCTGACCACCACCAACCCCGGCACGCCGGGCGTTTATGAAGTGTTCCCCGGGATGGCCGTGCAGGAAGTGATCGACAACCCCACCCGTGTCCGGATCAACATCAGCGATGTGGCGGGCAACCAGCCGGAGATCTGGGTGCGCTTCTACTGGGCCGGCGAATGGGGCTACAGCTGGTTCGTGGACGACGTGAAGGTGATCGAGCAGCCGGCCTACGAGCTCATCATGGAGGATGGCTTCCTGAGCCAAACCGGTGATGGGGAGGAATATGGCCGCATCCCCTCGCAGCATCTGGAGCCCACCATGCTGGTCGGCGGCAACTTCCTAAACTTCGGGGTGAACCCCATGACCAATGTGCTCGTGAGCCTGGACGTGACCGGTCCGGATCCCTTCAGTGCCAACAGCAGCACCACCGACCTCGCCTCAGCGGCCAGCGGCCTGATGAGCCAGGAGGAGAACCTGCCGAACGGCGGCGCGCTGAGCAATGGCCTATACGAGGGCACCTTCACCCTTACCTCGGATGAGGCCAGCCAGGAGGAGGACCTGGACAACAACGTGTACCTGCGCAACTTCGAGGTCACGCCGGATTGGTACACCGTGGACGGAATCGGCAACCACCCTGCCGGCTACCAGTCGCTCGGTTCGCTGGGCACCAACACCTTCGAGGATGCCGCTGACGGCCTGATCGTCTTCAACTACTACTCCATGCGCGTGCAGCAGACCGTGTACGGCATCGAACTGGGGATCACCAGCACCAGCCAGGCCGGCTCGTACTTCATCGCCGCCATCTGGGACACCACGCTCGACGCCACCACCAATCTCCCGGCGCCGCTGTTCTCCACAGATATCATCGATGTGACCGACGGGCACATCGCCGATGGCAAGATCACCGTGGCTTTCGATGCGCCCCAAACGCTTCAGCCGGGCGGTTACTTCGTGGGTGTGACCATGTACAGCAACGCCGGAGCGAGCATCCTGCGCGTGGTGGATGACTTGACCGTGCCGCAGCCGGGCCTCACCAGCGGGATCCAGATCCCGAACGACCAGGTGTACTCCAACGGCAATGCCTTCCACATCCGCCTGGCCACCACCAACGTGGTCTCTGTTCCTGAGCGCGACGAGCTCACGGGCGTGACCATCGGCCCGAACCCGGTGACGACTGGCACCTTGTTCATCAGCACGGCGAAGCCGGGCACTTACAACGTCGAGGTGCTCGACGTGCTGGGACAGCGTGTTCTGAGCGCCCGCAGCGGCGGCAGCTTCACGGTGGACCTGAGCGGCCAGCCTGCCGGCGCCTACCTGGTGCGGGTGAGCGACGGCCAGGACAGCCTGGTGCGCCGCGTGGTGAAGCAGTAACGAGAATCCTCTCCAAGGAAGAAGGCCTCCGCTCTGGCGGGGGCCTTTTTTCGTGGGGCGCTATCCCTCCTCTTTGAGCGAACGCTTCACCGCGCGCATGAGGCTGCCGGCGAACACGAACTCGTTCAGCTCCTGATTGTCGCTGCGCAACAGCTTATCGCGGTCGCCCTCCCACCACTTGCGGCCTTTGTGGATGAAGATGATGTGCTCACCGGTCTCCATCACGCTGTTCATGTCGTGCGTGATCACGATGGTGGTGGTGCCGAACTCCTCGGTGATCTCGCGGATGAGATCGTCGATGACGATGCTGGTCTGCGGGTCCAGGCCGCTATTGGGCTCATCGCAGAAGAGGTATTGCGGCTCCATGGCGATGGCCCGCGCGATGCCCACGCGTTTCTGCATGCCGCCGCTGAGTTCGGCCGGGAAGAGCCGATCCTTGTCCACGATGTTCACCCGCTTCAGGCAGATGTGCGCGCGGTCTTCCATCTCGCTGCGCGACATAGTGCCGAACATGCGCAGGGGGAACATGACATTCTCGATAACGTTCTGGCTGTCGAAGAGCGCCGAGCCTTGGAAGAGCATGCCGATGCGCTGCCGCACCGCGCGCTTCTCCTCGAGCCCCATGTCGTGGAACGACTCGCCCTCGTAGAGCACACGGCCCTGCTCCGGCCGATGCAGCCCCACCATGCATTTGGCCAGCACGCTCTTGCCCGAGCCGCTGCGCCCGATGATCTGGTTCACCTTGCCCTTGTGGAACACCGCGCTGATGTCCTGCAGCACCTGCACCGAGCCGAAACGCTTGCCAAGACCCTCGACGGTGATCATAGCAGCAGCAGCTGGGTGAGCACCACGTTGGCCAGCAGGATCACCACATCGCTGTACACCACGGCGCGCGTGCTGCTGATGCCCACCTCGCGCGTGCCGCCGCGGGTGAAGTAGCCGTGGTAGGCGCTGATGGTGGTGATGATGAAGGCGAAGACCACGGTCTTCAGAAGGGCGTACACCACGTGGAATGGCTTGAACCCGAGCTGAATGCCCATGATGAAATCATCGCTCACCACGATGCCCGTCTGCACCCCGGCGAGCCACCCGCCGAAGATCCCGAGGAACATGCTGATCATGACCAGGAAGGGGTTCATGAGCACGGTGGCCACGATCTTGGGCAGGATCAGGTAGCCCGCGGAGTTCACCCCCATGATGTCGAGGGCATCGATCTGCTCTTTCACGCGCATGGAGCCGATCTCCGCGGCGATGTTGCTGCCCACCTTGCCCGCCAGGATCAGCGAGATCACCGTGGGGCTGAACTCGAGGATGGTGCTCTGCCGGGTGGCGAAGCCCACGACCCAGGCCTGGATCAGCGGGCTGTCGATGTTGGTCTTGGTCTGGATGGTGATCACCGCGCCCATGAAGGCGCTGAGCAGGGCCACGATGCCCAGGCTCTTCACGCCCAGCAGGTCCATCTCCTCCAAGGTGCGCCGCCAGTACAGGCTCAGGCGCTCGGGGCGGGAGAAGACATCGCGCAGCAGCATGAAGTACTGGCCGATGTGGAAAAGCGTGCTCATGATCGCGGTCAAAAGTAGGCGCTGACCGCTGGCCCCGCCTCCTGCGCGCCTTGTACCTTGGCCGCGGTGCACGGAATGACGCGAATCGGACTGATCGGCCTGCTGGCAGGAGCCCTGCTCGTTGGCTGCGCCTCCCCCAAGCCGCGGAAGTACCGGAAGAAGCGAGGCTGCGATTGCCCGCATTGGAACCATGTGCCCGCCGCACCGGATGGGACATGGGCCCAAGCACCGCAACATCGCCCTGTCGGCAGCTAAGAACCATGCGCGCCACGGATACCGCACGTCTTCGCGAGCACCTGCCCGTTGCCGCCTGGCCACCGGTGGAGGCCTGGTTGCGCGAGCACCCGGTGCAGGTGCGTGTGGTGCGCGACCGGCGCAGCAAGCTGGGCGACTACCGGTCGGCGCACGCGGGCCATCCGGCGCGGGTCACGGTGAATGCGGGCCTCAACCCCTACGCGTTCCTGGTGACCCTGGTGCACGAGTTCGCCCATCACATGGCCTTCACCAAGCACAGGCGCTCCGATCCGCACGGTTCTGAATGGCGCGCGGAGTACAAGCGCCTCATGCAACCCTTCCTATCGCTGGCGGTGCTGCCGCCCGATGTGCTCACCGCGCTGCTGCTGCACCTGTGCAAGGCGCCCGCCAGCAGCTGCGCAGACCCCTTGCTCATGCGCGCCCTGCATCGGCACGACCCGGAGCCCGCGCTGCGCTTGGAACAGTTGCCCGAACGCGCCCTCTTCCACTACCACACCGGCATCTATGTCAAAGGCCCGCGCCTGCGGAAGCGCTTCCGCTGCGAATGCCTGAGCAACCGCCGCATCTATCTCATGGACCCCTTGCTCGAGGTGCGAACACACGACCCGGCCCTGGTGGCCCGCGCCTCCTGAGCCACATTGACCGAACGAATGCAGAACCGAAGCAACTGGTGCGTGATCATGGCGGGCGGCGTAGGAAGCCGTTTCTGGCCCATGAGCCGCACGGCCTATCCCAAGCAATTCCTCGATTTTCTCGGCCTGGGGCGCACCCTGCTGCAGCAGACCTACGACCGCTTCCTGCCGATCTGCGGCAAAGAACGGATCCTGGTGGTGACCAATGCCCGCTACGCCTCCATCGTGCGCGAGCAGCTGCCAGACATCGCCGATTGGCAGATCCTGGAGGAGCCCGAACGGCGCAACACCGCCCCGTGCGTGGCCTACGCCAATGCGGTGATCGGCGCGCGCGATCCGCACGCCCTGGTCGTGGTGGCACCCAGCGACCATCTGGTGCTGAAGGAAGAGGCATTCCGCGAGACGGTAGGCATCGCGCTGGATCAGGCGGCCGCTTCGGACTGCCTGGTCACCTTGGGCATCATGCCGAGCCGGCCCGACACCGGCTATGGGTACATCCAATTCAAGGAAAGCGATGGGCGCATGCATCCACGCGTGAAACGCGTGAAGACCTTCACCGAGAAGCCCGACCATGAGACCGCGCTGCGTTTCATCGAGAGCGGCGATTTCCTGTGGAACGCGGGCATCTTCATCTGGAGCCTCGCCAGCATCGATGCGGCCTACGCGCGTCACCTGCCGGCGATGCACGCGCTCTTCGCGGCGCGGCGCGCTGATTTCGGAGGACCCGACGAGAGCGCGGCCATCCGGGAGATCTATGCGGAGTGCAGCAGCGAGAGCATCGACTACGGCATCATGGAGAAGGCCGATAACGTGTTCACTGTGAAGAGCGACTTCGGCTGGAGCGACCTGGGCACCTGGGGAAGCCTGTACACCCACCTGCCGAAAGACGCGGCTGGCAACGCGGCGATCGGCGATGCGGTGAAGCTCTACGATTGCTCGGGCAACGTGGTGCACGCCCACGATGGCCGCCTGATGGTGCTGCAGGGACTCGAGGACTGCATCGTGGTGAGCACCAAGGATGCCTTGCTCGTGTGCCGCAAGCGCGATGAGCAGCAGATCAAGCATTTCGTGAACGAGCTCACCGCCGAGAGCGGCGAGCGTTACGTGTGATCATGCCCCCTCGTCCGCGCACCTGGCTCGTTGAATCCATCCTGGTCACCTTGCTCTGCTGCGTGCCCTTCGGGATCGTGGGCATCATACACGCGGCCAAGGTGAACGAGCTCTGGGACCGTGGCGACCTCGAGGCCGCCGAGGCCGCGAGCCGCGACGCGAAGCGCTGGACCACCATCGGGTTCTGGTGCGGCTTGATCCCCGTGGCGCTGCTCCTGCTGTTCTATGGGTCCGTCTTCGCCATGTTCATTGCTGCGGCGGTGGGCGCGGCAGCGATGAATTGAGCCATGGGCCGGGTCTTGCGCATCGTAGCCTTGTCCCTGCTCGCGGCCTGGGGCGTGCTGCTCTTCCTCTTCGACCCCGAACACAGCGACGCCTTCCTCTCCTGCCCTTTCCATTGGCTCACCGGCCTTTTCTGTCCGGGTTGCGGCGCGCAGCGCGCCGTGCACGATCTGTTGCACGCGCGGATCGGCGAGGCCTTCGCTCACAATGCAGCGCTGGTAACGGCGGTGCCGCTGATCGGGCTCCAATGGGGCTGGAGCCGCTGGAATGGCACCGTGCCCGAGCGCGACAACCGCGTGGTGTGGGCGTGGGGAATCGGGCTGATGGCCTGGTGGGTGCTGCGCAACCTGCCCGGCATGGAGGCCCTTGCGCCGTGAGCCCATTACCTTGCGCCGACCACCACACCTCGTGTCGCACTACGACCTGATCACCGGCCGCGAGGCCCTAGCCGCCGCCGCCGCCGGGCTTTCCGCGTCCAGCATCATCGCCCTGGACACCGAAGCCAGCAGCTTCCATCGATACCGGGAGAAGGTGTGCCTGGTGCAGATCAGCACCCGCGAGCGCACCTTCCTCATCGATCCGCTGGCGGTTCCCGACCTGGCGCCGCTGGCCGCCTTGCTGGCCGATACAGCCATGGAAGTGGTGATCCACGATGCGGATTACGACCTGCGCATACTGGCGAAGTACCACGGCATCCGCGTGGAGAACGTGTTCGACACGCTCGTTGCCGCGGAGCTGCTGAATGAGCCCGAGATCGGCCTCGCGTCGTTACTGCTCAAGTACCAAGGCATCAAGGTCGACAAGAAGTTCCAGAAGGCCGATTGGAGCAAGCGGCCGCTTCCCTCCGACATGCTCGCCTACGCCGCCGGCGACACGAGCCATCTGATCGCGCTGCGCGACGTGCTGAAGGAGAAGCTCATCGCCAAGGAACGCTGGGGCTGGGCCGAAGAGGAATTCGCGCTGCTCACCGATGCGCCCTTCAACCTGCCTGCGGACGAGGAACCGGGATTCCTCAAGCTGAAGACCGCGAAGACCCTGAAGCCGCATCAGCTGGCGATCCTGCGCGAAGTGCATGGCCTGCGTGAGCAGCTCGCAGAGCGCATGGACCGTGCTCCCTTCATGGTCATCGGAAACGATACGCTCGTCGGCCTCGCGCTGGACCCGCCCACCTCGCTGCAGGCCTTCGCGCAGCGCAAAGGAGTTGGCGAGAAGCTGTTGCAGCGCCATGGCCGCGAGTTCATGGCCGCCGTGCAGCGCGGCCTCGACCTGCCCAAAGAGCAGTGGCCCCATGCCCCACGCGGCAAACGCTGGCCCCGCGATCCGGACTATGACGAGCGGCTGAAACGGCTGAAGCAGGTGCGCGATCGGCTCACCGCAGCCTACGACCTACGGCTCGGCATCGTGGCCAGCAATCAGATGCTCAGCGAGATCGCGCGCACGCTTCCGGGTGATGTACAAGCGCTTGCTGCCTTGCCAGGAATACGCAGCTACCAGGTGCGCCATTTCGGCGAGGAACTCCTGAAAGCAATGTAAACCAGCGCCTTCGCCGTATGAGGTGACAAGCATCACCAAAACACATAGTCGCATAGCTATACGTTTGCGGCGTTATGCTTCACCACACCGAGATAGAAACACTGGACGAGCGGCTGGGTGCCGAGAAGCTCAGTCGCGCGAGTGACTTGCTCCGGGCAGCAGCACACCCGCAGCGCCTGGCGATCCTGGATGCCCTGGGCCAGGAGCAGCGACTCTGCAACCGTGAACTGCAGGCGCTGCTCGGCATCGAACAGGCCATCCTCAGCCAGCACCTCACGCTGATGCGCGACCGCGGGCTGCTGCGCTGCGAGAAGGAAGGGAAATACACCTTCTGGAGTCTGGAGCGCCCGGAGTTCATGAAGATCGTCGGTTGCCTCGAAACCTGCTGCGAACGGCTCTGAGCATGGAGATCATCGGATACATCGGGGCCCTGATCATGGGCCTATCTCTCGGACTCATCGGCGGCGGCGGCAGCATCCTCACCGTGCCGATCCTGGTCTATCTCTTCAGCGTGGATGCGGTGCTGGCCACGGCCTACTCGCTCTTCATCGTCGGGCTCACCAGCTTGATCGGCTCCTTCAGCCACATGCGCATGGGCAACATCCACTGGCGCACGGCGCTGGTCTTCGGCATCCCGAGCATCCTGGCGGTGTACGCCACCCGCGCGTGGTTGGTGCCGGCCCTGCCCGATCCGCTCTTCAACATGGGTGATGTAGCGGTGAGCAAGGCGCTGGGCATGCTCATCTTCTTCGCGCTGCTGATGGTGGCCGCCGCCTTCAGCATGATCCGCAAGGGCAAGCCCAAAGCAGCCGAGACGGCAACGGGGGAAGTGCGGTTCAATTATCCGCTGATCCTCGCCGAGGGCATCGTGGTGGGCACCATCACCGGCCTCGTGGGCGCCGGCGGCGGCTTCCTCATCATCCCCGCGCTGGTGCTGCTCGCCAAGCTGCCCATGAAGCAGGCGGTGGGCACCTCGTTGATCATCATCGCCGCGAAATCGCTCATCGGCTTCACGGGAGACCTGAAAGGCAACGAGGCCATCGATTGGAACTTCCTGCTCTTCTTCTCCGTGGTGGCCATCGCCGGCATCATCACCGGAAGCATTCTCAGCAAACGCATACCCAATGAGAAGCTCAAGCCCGCCTTCGGCTGGTTCGTGCTGCTCATGGGCATCTACATCATCGGCCGCGAACTCTCACATCTCAGCTAAGCACGGGCGCGACCTGATGCGCCCCAACCAACCAAGACCATGAACATCGAACAGATCTACACCGGCTGCCTGGCCCAAGGCGCCTACTACATCGAGAGCAACGGCGAGGCCGCCATCATCGATCCGCTGCGCGAGACCGCGCCCTACATCGAACGGGCGAATGCGCGCGGCGCGAAGATCAAGTACGTGCTGGAGACGCACTTCCATGCCGACTTCGTGAGCGGCCACTTGGACCTGGCAAAGAAGACCGGTGCGCCCATCGTCTACGGCCCCAACGCCAACCCCAGCTTCGAAGCGCACATCGCCCAGGATGGCGAGGAGCTCAAGCTCGGCAAGGTGACGATCAAGGTGCTGCACACGCCCGGTCACACCATGGAAAGCACCACCTACCTGCTCATTGACGAGAACGGCAAGCCGCACAGCATCTACACCGGCGACACGCTCTTCATCGGCGATGTCGGTCGCCCGGACCTGGCGCAGAAGGCCGGTTCCATCACGCAGGAAGACCTCGCGGGCTACCTGTACGACAGCCTGCACAACAAGATCATGACCCTGCCCGATGAGGTGATCGTGTACCCGGCGCACGGCGCGGGCAGCGCATGCGGCAAGAACATGAGCAAGGAGACCTCCGACACACTCGGCAATCAGAAGCGCACGAACTACGCGCTGAAGGCCGCCAGCAAGGAGCAGTTCATCCAGGAGGTGACCGATGGTCTCCTTCCGCCTCCCGCGTACTTCCCGCAGAACGTGGCCATGAACAAGGGCGTGATCGAGAGCGTGGACACGGTGAAGGAGCGCGGCATGCGTGCGCTGACCCCCGACCAGTTCGAATTGGTGGCCGAGACCGAAGGCGCGCTCGTTCTGGACACCCGCGGCGCCGAAGACTTCAAGGACGGCTTCATCCCGCGCAGCATCAACATCGGCATCAAAGGCGATTTCGCACCCTGGGTGGGGGCCATGATACCCGATGTGAAGCATCCGCTGCTGCTCGTGACCGACGAGGGCATGGAGGATGAAGTGGTGACCCGCCTCGCCCGCGTGGGCTACGACAACGTGTTCGGTTACTTGAAGGGCGGCATCGCGGCTTGGAAGGCCAGCGGCAAAGACGTGGACCTGATCGAGCGCATCGACGCGGAGGAATTCGCGAAGCGCTTCCACGCCGGCAAGCTGCGCGTGGTGGATGTGCGCAAGGATGGCGAGTACGAGGCTGAGCATGTGGACGGTGCTTGGCATGCCTCGTTGCAGTTCATCAACCAGAACCTGGCCGCGTTCAGCAAAGAGGAGATGAACTACGTGCATTGCGCCGGCGGCTACCGCAGCATGATCGCGACCAGTTTGCTCAAGGCACGTGGCTATCACAACCTCGTGGAGGTGCGCGGCGGCTTCAATGCGATCAAGAAGACCGATGTGAAGGTGACCGACTACGTGTGCCCATCCACGCTGAATAAGTAAGGCCTTTCGAATGGTCAATGACGAATGGGGAGGCCGTAGCACGACCCATTCACCATCGACCGGTCGCCATTCTGCAACAACAGGAGCACCATGCTTGAACTCATCAAACAACCCTGGCCATGGTATGTGGCAGGCGCGCTCATCGGCCTCACCGTGCCCTTCCTGCTGCTCGTCGGTAACAAGACCTTCGGGATCAGCAGTTCGTTGCGGCACCTGTGCGCAGCCTGTATCCCGGGCGATGTGAAGTTCTTCAAGTACGATTGGAGGAAGGAGGCATGGAACCTCTTCTTCGTCGGAGGGATCGCGCTCGGCGCGTTCATCGCCGCCAACTACCTGAGCAACCCTGATCCGGTGCAACTCGCCGCGCCCACCGCGGAGTACCTCGCCTCCAAAGGCATCACCGACACCGCTGCGCTGCAGCCGTCAGAGATCTTCAGCTGGGATCAGCTCTTCACGTTGCGTGGCTTGATCTTCTTCGTGATCGGCGGCTTCATGGTCGGATTCGGCACGCGATACGCCGGCGGCTGCACCAGCGGCCACGCCATCATGGGCTTGAGCAGTTTGCAGTGGCCGAGCCTCGTGGCCACGGTCATGTTCATGATCGGCGGCTTCGTGATGACCTGGTTCATCCTTCCCTCCCTATTGACCCTCTGAGCCATGGAAAGCGCATTCCAACAAGCACCGACCACCGCCGACCTGCAGCAGCGTGAGCTTGACGCCATGTGCGTCAACGAGAGCGTTCTGAAGCACCCCTGGTGGTACAACCTGAAGTACAGCGCCTGGGGCATCCTCTTCGGCATCGTCTTCGTCAAGGCGGAGATCGTGAGCTGGTTCCGCATCCAGGAGATGTTCCGCTTCGAGAGCTTCCACATGTATGGTGTGATCGGCACGGCAGTGATGGTGGGCCTGATCAGCGTGCTCATCATCAAGCGCACCAAGGCGAAGACCGTCTATGGCGAGGAGATCCACATCCCGAGCAAGACCTTCAACAAAGGTCAGATCTATGGTGCGCTCATCTTCGGACTGGGCTGGGCCATCACGGGCGCTTGTCCGGGTCCGCTCTTCGCGCAGATCGGTGCAGGATATGGCGTGATCCTGGTGACCTTCCTGAGCGCGGTGGCCGGCACCTGGGTGTATGGCCGCTTCCGCGAGCAACTCCCGCATTGATCATGCTCCCCGGGATCATCGTCCTCATCGCGGTGCTGCTCGTGCTGGTGGTGCTGCATGTACTGGATGACGCGATGCGCACCATGCAAGAACGACTTGGACTCCCGGTGGCCGGAGGCATGAAGTGGGGCAAGCGTGTGACGTGGGTGCTTCTTGTGCTTGCCCTGGGACAGTTCTTCGTGCCTGATGGCCTATTCGCACCGGCTCCTCCCATCGTTGAGCCGTTGCCGCAGATCGCCATCTATACGAGTGATGGCCTGTGGAGTGGAGCCGACACGGCGCGTCTCACCTTCTTGGACGATGAGCTCGAGTCACGCATTCGATATGGTCGTGAGCTCATCGCGCGCACGGCGGTCTACCTGGGCCCGAACGGCAGCGTGGCCCACCTGACCAACGGACTGAACTGCCAGAACTGCCACCTGGATGCGGGCACCAAGCCCTGGGGCAACAACTACGGTGCGGTCTGGAGCACCTATCCGAAGGTGCGCTCGCGAAGCGGGAAGCTGGAGAGCGTGGAGAAACGCGTGAATGATTGCATGGAACGAAGTCTAAACGGAGTGGCGCTGGATAGCATGAGCAAGGAGATGCGCGCGATCGTGGCGTACATGGAATGGCTGGGCACCGGTGTCGCCAAGGACAGCATCCCGAAAGGCACGGGCATCGAGAAGCTCGCCTTCCTGGACCGTGCCGCAGACCCCACGCGCGGCCATGAGGTCTTCAACGTGAAGTGCGTGAGCTGTCACGGGCCACAGGGCGAAGGCATGTTGAGCACGGATGGCGCCACCTACCAGTACCCGCCGCTTTGGGGCGACCACAGCTACAACCAGGGCGCCGGCCTCTATCGTCTCAGTCGCTTCGCGGGCTATGTGAAGGCCAACATGCCCCAAGGCGCGGCATACGATCATCCGCAGTTGACCGATGAGGAAGCGTGGGACGTGGCCGCCTTCGTGAACTCGCAGCCGCGACCGGCGAAGGACCTCACGGGTGACTGGCCCGACATCAGCAAGAAACCGATCGATCATCCGTTCGGACCGTATTCGGATACCTTCACCGAGAAGCAGCACAAGTACGGCCCCTTCGGACCGATAGCTGAAGCAAGGCAGAAGAAGTAGAGCAGCGGATCAGAGAAAGAGCGGATCTAACGATGAGCGACACCCAACACCCCCCCGGCTGCACCTGCAGCGCGCATGATGACAAAGGCATGGACCGCCGCCAGGCGCTGCGCTCACTCGGCGCGCTTGGCGCAGGCCTGACCCTCGGCCCCACCGTCGCGCTCGGCGCTTTCTCGGACAACACGCGAAGGGAGGAACTGATCGGAGCGCGGGCCGTGCAGCAGGGCAAGGCGCAGAAGTTCACCCTGCTCTATACGAGCGACATCCACTCGCAGCTGCACACGCACGACGAGTTCTTCATGGAGAACGGCAAAGCCGTGTACAAGAAGCGCGGCGGCTACGGTGTGCTGAAGACGATGATCGACACGTTGCGAGCCGAGGACCCCGCGAACACCATCGTGATCGATGGCGGCGACTGCTTCCAGGGCGGTGGCGTGGCGGCCATGAGCGAGGGTCGGGCGATCGTGCCCTTGATGAACCGCGTGGGCTATGACCTGATCCTGCCCGGCAACTGGGAAGTGGTGTACGGCAAGGAGAACATGCTGAAGGACCTGGGCGGCTACCAGGCCTCGAAGATCTGCGCCAACATGTGGCATGAGAAGCTGGCGGAATTCTGCGGCCCCATGCGCGACCCGAACGAGGAGCTGGCCGGCGAGCTCATCTTCCCTCCTTACTGGACCACGAACGTGGCCGGCGTGAAGATCGGCTTCATCGGCTACAACGACCCGCTCACTCCGAAGCGCCAATCCCCCGCCTACAGCTGCGGCATCAAGTTCACGAAGCCCGAGCAGAACGTGGCGCGCTACATCCGCCACCTGCGCGAATACGAGCAGTGCGCCATGGTCTTCCTCGTCACGCACATGGGCCTGGCGCAACAGGTCGATCTCGCCAACAAACCGGAAGTGGATGGCGCGGACCTGATCCTCGGAGCAGACACGCACGAGCGCGTACGCAAGCCCATCGACGCCAAGCACAGCATGGTGGTGGAACCGGGCTCCTTCGGTTCGTTCGTTGCGAGGCTGGATGTCGTTGTCGAGGACGGCAAGGTGAAGGACAGCCACTACGAGCTGCTCGATGTGGATCCGGAGAAGTACCCGGCGGACAAGGGCATGCTCGCGCTCGTTGATGAGGTGAGCGCACCCTACAAGGAGCAGCTGGGCAAGGTGGTGGGTAGCACGAAGAACACCCTCGTGCGCTACTACGTGATCGAGAACCCGATGGACAACCTGGTGACCGATGCGATCATGTGGAAGCTTAAGCCGGACATCGCCATCAGCAACGGCTTCCGTTTCTGCCCGCCGATCGTTGCCGACGGCAAGACCCCGACGCCGATCACCAACGACCACCTCTGGAGCATGATCCCGGTGGACAGCGACGCCAAATACGGCGAGGCCACCGGCCGCCAGATATGGGACTGGCTGGAGAAGGAGCTGCATAATGTGTTCGCCAAGGAACCCGCCAAGCGCTTCGGCGGTTGGGTGGTGCGCTTCCAGGGCATGACCGCCAACTTCACCATGCACAACGACATGGGGAAGCGCGTGAATTGGATCAAGGTGAAAGGCAAGCCGATCGAGATGGACCGCTACTACACCATCGCCGCATGCGAGCGCGAGGGCGATCCCGATCATGTGCTCTGCCGCATGGAGCACGTGCGGAACCCACGACGCGCGGGCATCACCATGCATACGATCCTGCGCGAGTACTTCGGGAAGTTCAGTCCCGTGGCGCCCAAGGTCGAGGGTCGTATCACCGCCACTGACGCGCCGCAGGACCTGCTGAGCCAGCTGGAAGGCTACGACTACGAGTTCCGTTGAAACCACCTTGGTGATCATGAAGACGAACACGATCGGACTGGATGGGAAGAAGGCTGCGAAACTGGCGGAGAAGCTGAACGTGCTGCTGGCCAACTACTCCATCTTCTACCAGAACATGCGCGGTTATCACTGGAATATCAAGGGCGAGAAGTTCTTCGAGCTCCACCTGAAGTTCGAGGAGCTGTACAACGACCTGTTGCTGAAGATCGACGAGGTGGCCGAGCGCATCCTCACCCTGGGTGCAGCACCTGCGCACAACTATTCCGAATACCGGAAGGTCTCGGCCATCAAGGAGAGCAAGCAGGTGAGCGATGGCATCGCCGCAGTGAAGGACATCCTGGCCTCCTTCGGCACCGTGATCGCCATGCAACGCGATCTGCTCGTGCTGAGCGCCGATGCCAATGACGAAGGCACCAACGCGCTCATGAGCGACTACATCCGCGCGCAGGAGAAGCTGGTGTGGATGTACAGCGCCTTCCTTGGCAGGTAGTGCCTTCCGGTGATCCGTATCACTGAACGCATGGGCTCAGGGCCGGACCTTTGCAGCATGAAGAAGCTCCTCTTCCTGTTCGCCCTGCTGCTGGGGATCACGTATACCGCGAAGGCTCAGTCGGGTGGACGCCACCACCGCATCGTCATGCAGCTCACCAGTGGCGATACGCTCGTTCACAAGGGCCTGATGCGGCAGCTGCGTAACATGAAGGAGGCCGCACCGGAGATGGAGCTCGAGGTCGTTTGCCACGGCCCGGGCATGGACATGCTCATGAGCGACCGCAGCATCGTGGCGGACAGGGTGAAGGAATTCAGCGATAAGGGCATCCACTTCCTCGCGTGCGAGAACACCATCAAGGAGCGCAAGCTGGACCGCGCGCAGGTGCTGCCCTCCGCTGGTTTTGTGAATGCGGGCATCATCCACATCGTAGAGCGCCAGGAGGACGGCTGGAGCTACATCAAAGCGGGCTTCTGACCCATCGTGCGCTGGTCACTTCTCTCCCTGCTCGTCCTGCTCGCCATCGCAGTGAGCGCGCAGAACACGGATCAGGACCTGCCCCATAGCGATAGCCTGCGGCAGGGCGCGGCCCTTCATGATGTGATCCGCAAGGGCACGCTTGAAGGACGCTTCCGTGTCTTCCTCATGGGAACCTTGAACGATGGCGCCCCGGCGGATTATCATGCACAGGCCTTTGGTGGCAGCCTCGGCTTCGCGTCGCAACGCTGGAAGGGCTTTCAATTCCGCATGAGCGGTGGCTACGCCTTCGACTTATGGAGCGCCGACCTGACCACACCGGACCCGATCACCAAGCAGCCCAACCGTTACGAGATCGGCCTGTTCGACGTGACCGCACCCCGTGAGGATAACCAGCTCGCCTACCTCCAGCTGTTCCAGCTCAACTACAAGTCCTTGGATGAGCACACCATGTTCGTGCTCGGCCGACAGGAGATCAACACGCCCTTCATCAACCCGCAGGATGGCCGCATGCAACCCACCCTGGCCGAAGGACTGTGGGCATCCCACCGCACCAGGAACGAACTGAAGCTCGAAGGCGGATTACTTTACGGCTTCTCACCCCGGTCAACGGCGGGTTGGTACGGCGCGGAGCAGAGCTTCGGACTATATCCTGCCGGCGTCGGCGTGAACGGCAGGCCCAGCCGCTACGCTGGGAACACCACCTCAGCTGGCGTGGCGATGGCCGGCGCGCAATGGAACGGCCCAAGCAAGCTCACGTTCACGGCGTGGGAGATGCTCACCGCCAACATCAGCAACACAGCGATGCTGCAGGTTGAGCGCGGCACGCGGGACGACCGTTGGATGGTGGGCGCCATGGCGATCCGGCAAGACAAGGTGGGCAGCGGCGGGAACACGGTCGATAGCCTCGCTTACTTCCAAGCTGATGCGTCGATGGCCTTCAGCGGTCGCCTGCGCATGAATCTGGGGCGCTTCCGCTGGCAGCTCAACTACACACGCATCACCGCTGATGGCCGCTACCTGATGCCGCGCGAATGGGGACGTGACCCTTTCTACACCTTCCTGCCGCGTGAGCGCAACGAGGGCCTCGGTGACGTCCACGCTACGACATTGAACCTGATCTGGCGGACCAAGAACGGCTGGCGCATCCAAGGCGATGCGGGCTGGTATGCATTGCCCGATGTTTCCAACGCAGACCTGAACAAGTACGCCTTCCCTTCCTACCTGCAGTTCGGCCTAAACACGCAATACCAGTTCAAAGGCGATTGGAAGGGCTTGGCGATCCAGTTCCTGAACGTTGCGAAGTTGCCCGCGAACGGCGCCGCTTACACACAGCGCCAGGCTATGAACAAGGTGGACATGTTCCACACGGAGCTGATCGTGAACTACGCGTTCTGAGGCGCCTTGGTGATGCGCGTCACCGTGGCAGACTGACCGCCATCAGACCTTTGTGGAGCAAACAACAGCACCATGTTCAAGACCCTGTTCGGCCTCGGTGGCCCCAAAGTGGACCTCAGCCAGAAGATCAAGGAAGGCGCTCAGATCATCGACGTGCGTACCCCGGACGAATTCCGCGGCGGCCACGTGAAGGGCGCGACCAATATTCCGTTGGACCGCCTCGCAGGCCAGCTCGGGAAGATTGACAAGAACAAGCCCGTCATTACCTGCTGCCGCAGTGGCGCGCGCAGCGGCATGGCTGCCGATATGCTGAAGAACGCCGGCTTCGAGGCCTACAATGGCGGGCCTTGGCAGAACGTGCAATCCCTGAAATGAGCGCATCGGCATTGGCACGGTGGGATTGGCTACGCTGGCTCAGACTGGGGATCGGCGCGGCCTTACTCATCGAGGGCTGGCGCAGCGGGAGCGGCTTCGCCTTAGCGGCCGGGGCATTGTTCACCATGCAGGCAGTACTGAACATCGGGTGCCCGCTAACGGGCTCCTGCGCCGCCCCCCAGTCCAGCGCTTCACCGGAATCGAACGAGATCACATACAACGAGATCAAATGACGACTACTGAGAAAGCAGTCAGCTTCAAGGACCTCATCGCGGGGAGCAAGCCCGTGCTCGTCGATTTCTCCGCTGAATGGTGCGGCCCCTGCCGCGTGATGGGACCCATCCTCGAGGACTTCAAGCATCGCATCGGCGATCAGGCCAAGGTGATCAAGATCGACGTGGACCGCAATCCATCGGCAGCACAGGCATACGGCATCCAGGGCGTTCCCACGCTCATCATCTTCAAGAACGGCCAGCCCGTGTGGCGCCGAAGCGGCGTGATGAGCGCCGAGCAGCTGCAGCAGACGATGGCTCCGTTCATCTGAGACACTCTCGACTCCTTCAACCAGCAACACTCCCGATGGAAAACACCACCATGCCCCGGATCGGCGACAAAGCCCCCGATTTCGAGGCCAGCACAACCCATGGCAATCTGCGCTTCAGCGATTTCGCCAAGGACCACTGGGTCATTCTCTTCAGCCATCCCGCGGACTTCACGCCGGTTTGCACGACCGAGCTCACGGAATTCGCCCGGAACAAGGATTGGTTCGCGCAGCGGAACACCAAGCTCATGGGTGAGAGCATCGACAGCATTCACAGCCACGTGGCCTGGGTGCAGAACGTGCGCGAGAAGACCGGCGTGTACATGGATTTCCCCATCATCGCCGACATCGACATGAAGGTGGCACGCCTCTATGGCATGCTGCATGACAACACCAGCAGCACGGCCGCCGTGCGCGCGGTGTTCTTCATCGACCCGAAAGGCATCATCCGCCTGATCATGTATTACCCGCTGAACGTGGGGCGCAACATGGATGAGATCATGCGCGTGCTCGAAGCGATGCAGACCGTGGACGAAAACAGCTGCGCGATGCCGGTGAATTGGCGCGCGGGCGAGAAGGTGATCGTGCCGCCGCCCAAGACCTTGCAGGAGCTCGACGCGCGCATCGCTGACAGCAAACTCGAGAAGGTGGACTTCTACCTCGCCAAGAAGCAGCTGGCCTGACGTGCACGCAACCATGAACATCGGACGCACCACCCTGCTCAGCATCCTGGCTATCGGCCTGTTCGCCGCATGCGGGCAGAGCGGAACAGGAGGCGCCATTGCGCCAGCGGCATTCAAGAAGGCCATCACGGCGGATGCTCAACTCATTGATGTCCGCACACCGGCCGAGTTCATCGGCGGCCACCTGCCGAACGCCCGCAACCTGGATTGGACCAGCGGCCAGCTTGAATCATCCATGGCCTCCCTCGACAAGAACGCACCCGTGCTGCTCTATTGCGCATCGGGAAAGCGAAGCGCGGCCGCGCGCGAAGCGCTCATCAAGGCCGGGTTCACCGATGTGCATGACCTCGACGGTGGCATACGCGCTTGGAGCGCCAGCGGCGGCGAGATCGTGAACGATTAGCAAGGACCAGAGGAAGGAAGATGGCCCGGGTCGCATGGCCCGGGCTTTCCTTTCCACCCTGGTCGGTGCGAGCGGCATGCATGCTTAGCTTCGACCGAAACCAATCCATACTCACATGAAGAAGCTCGCAAGACCCGCCATGATCATCGCCCTCCTCTCCCTGGGCATCGCACAGACCGGCTGTTTCGGGGAATTCGCGCTCACGCGCAAGGCATACGACTGGCACGCGAGCATTGGCAACAAGTGGGTTCGCTCGCTCCTGCTCTGGATACCCATGGGGTTCGTCTACGGCGTGACGGCATTTGTTGACGCCGTGATCCTCAACCTCATCGAGTTCTGGTCGGGCACCAACCCGATGTCGATGAACGAGGGCGACTACGAGATGCAGATGGCCACGATTAACGGTGTGGACTATAAGATTGAGGCGACCAAGGACACCTTCACCACCACGCAACTTACCGGCGATCAGATCGGTGAGGTGCGCATCATGCGCTTCGACCGTAACGACCGCACCTGGAAATACACCGACAGCAATGTGAACGACCAGGCCGTGATGACCTTCCTGGACGACCAAGGCGACAACGTACGCGTGTACACCAGCGACGGCAGCATGGACCTCACCTACGCCGAGCTACAGGACAAGGACCTGCTGATGGCCAGGATGGGCGCCCGCTTCGGCAAAGAGGCCATGGCCAGCGCGAACTGATTCCTTCCGTTATCAATGAAGAAGGCCCGGCGATGCCGGGCCTTCTTCATTTCAGTCCTTCCTCGTCTACCCCTCGCTCGTCATCTTAGCGGGGTCCACCCACGTATCGAAGTCCTCGGCACTCACATAGCCAAGCGCCACGGCGGCCTCCTTCAATGTGGTGCCCTCCTTGTGGGCCTTCTTAGCGATCTCGGCCGCCTTGTAATAGCCGATGTGCGTGTTCAAGCTGGTCACCAGCATCAGCGAATTCTCCAAGTGGCGTTTGATCACCGGGCGATTCGGTTCGATGCCCTCTGCGCACTTCTCACTGAAGCTCACGCACGCATCGCCGAGCAAACGGCCGCTGAGCAGCACGTTGGCCGCGATCAGGGGCTTGAACACGTTCAGCTCGAAGTGTCCCTGCATGCCGCCTACGCTCACCGCCACATCGTTGCCGACCACCTGGGCGCACACCATGGTCATGGCCTCGGGTTGCGTGGGGTTCACCTTGCCGGGCATGATCGATGAGCCGGGCTCGTTGTCGGGGATGACGATCTCGCCGATGCCGCTGCGGGGCCCGCTGCTGAGCATGCGGATGTCATTGGCGATCTTCATGAGGGACACCGCCAGCCGTTTCTGCGCGCCGCTCAGTTCCACCATCGCATCGTGCGCGGCGAGCGCCTCGAACTTGTTGGGCGCCGTTACGAAGGGCAGGTCGGTGAGCTTCGCGATCTGCGCGGCCACCTTCACCGCATAGCCTTTCGGCGCGTTCAGACCCGTGCCCACCGCTGTACCACCCAGCGCCAGTTCGCGCACCATCTGCAGCGCGTTGTCCATGGCACGCAGGCCATTGTCAAGCTGCTGCACGTAGCCGCTGAACTCCTGGCCCAGCGTGAGCGGCGTAGCGTCCATGAAGTGCGTGCGACCCGTCTTCACGATGTCGACGAAGGCCTTTGCCTTGCGGTCCAGCGTGTCGCGCAGCTTACGCACGCCGGGGATGGTCACCTCCACCGCCTGCTTGTAGGCCGCGATGTGCATCGCCGTGGGGAAGGTGTCATTGCTGCTCTGGCTCTTGTTGACGTCGTCGTTCGGGTTAAGGACCTTCTGCTCGTCGGTCAGCTGGCCGCCGTTGAGCACATGCGCCCGATAGGCGATCACCTCGTTCAGGTTCATGTTGCTCTGCGTGCCGCTGCCCGTCTGCCAGATCACCAGCGGGAACTGGTCGTCGAGCAGGCCTTCTAGGATCTCGTCGCACACGCGGCAGATCAGGTCGCACTTCTCCTGCGGCAGTTTGCCGAGTTCCAGGTTGGTGAGCGCGGCGGCCTTCTTCAGGTAGGCGAACGCACGGACAATCTCCAGCGGCATGCTGGCCGGGCGGCCGATCTTGAAATTGTTGCGGCTGCGCTCGGTCTGCGCTCCCCAATACTTGTCGGCGGGCACCTTCACCTCGCCCATCGTGTCCTTCTCTATGCGGTAGTCCATGTATGGAGTTGTTGGTTGTCAGCTGTCGGTGGTCAGGGCCTGAGAACCGATCACCGACAACTGGAATCAGACCTTCTGGCTCTGCCCGTGCATCATCAGGTAGGCCTTCAGGAACTCGTCGATCTCGCCGTTCAGCACGTCATCCACGTTGCTGGTCTCATGCTCGGTGCGGACATCCTTCACCAGCTTATAGGGCTGCAGCACGTAGTTGCGGATCTGGCTGCCCCACTCGATCTTCTTCTTGCCCGCCTCGATCTCGCTGCGCTTGCTGCGACGCCGCTCCAGCTCAGCCTCGTACAGCTGTGACTTCAGCAGCTGCAGCGCCTTGTTCTTGTTCTCCAGCTGGCTGCGCGTCTCGGTGTTCTCGATGATGATGCCGCTGGGCCCGTGTCGCAGGCGGACGCCCGTCTCCACCTTGTTCACGTTCTGGCCGCCGGCACCGCCGCTGCGGAACGTGTCCCAGGTGATGTCGCTCGGGTTGATGTCGATCTCGATGCTCTCGTCCACCAGTGGGTACACATATACGCTCACGAAGCTGGTGTGGCGCCGCGCGTTACTGTCGAAGGGACTGATGCGCACCAGGCGATGCACGCCGTTCTCCCCCTTCATCATGCCGAAGGCGAACTCGCCATCGACCTCGAGCGTGGCCTGCTTGATGCCCGCCGCCTCGCCGTCCTGGTAGTCGAGCACCTTCACCGAGTAGCCGCTCTTCTCGGCCCACATGCGGTACATGCGCAGCAGCATCAGTGCCCAATCGTTGCTCTCGGTGCCGCCCGCCCCGCTGGTGATCTGCACCACCGCGCTCAGGGGATCCTCCTCGGCGCTGAGCATGTTCTTGAACTCCAGCTCCTCCAGCACGTGCTCCGCCTTCTTGAACTGCGTGTCCAGCTCCTCCTCGCTCACCTCCTTCGCTTTCCAGAAGTCGTACATCACCGCCACGTCGTCCACCTCGCGCTTCACGCCCTCGAACAGCTCCACCCAGCGCTTCAGCTCACGGATCCGCTTCATCGTGGCCTGCGCCTTCTTCTGGTCATTCCAGAAGTCGGGGTCGTGGGTATACTTCTCCTCCTCCAGCGCGCGGCCCTTCTTCTCGTCGATGTCGAGATAGCCCTTGAGGGCCTCCAGGCGCTGCTGCAGTTCGTCGATCTTGTCGGTGGTGACCATTCGGGCGGCAAAAGTAGGCGGGGCGGGGTTGTCGGTAGTGTCTCACTTTGAATCGGGGTAGGCGAGCTTCACCACGTCGGCGATGCTCATGATCTCATCGGTAAGGCCTGCTTCCATGGCCGGGGTGACGCGCAGGGTCTTATGGATGCGGCACCAGTTGTAATGCACGAAGTGCAGGGCGATGGCGTAGCAGTGGTTCTCCACCTTCTTGGAGAAGGCGTTGGTAAGGCGGGTGAATCGGCGCATCGCCATGCGCATGGTGAGGTTCTGACGCTCAACGTGGCTGGTAGAGATCAGCGTCTCATCCGGGCGCCCCGTGACGGTCACCAGCTTGGTACCGGTGCATTCGGCGGGGCTGTAACGCTTCTCATTGCCCTTGCCTTCGGGGTGGCCATAGATCTTCACCAGTTGGGCGAAGTCGATGTATTGGCCGAACACGGCATCCACGGCGAAGCGGTAGGCGGCATGGCCGTCGCTGGTGAGCTGCATACGGGTGGAAACGCGGCTGCGCACGTCGCAGAGGAACTCATAAGCGGCGTTGGCATCGCGGCTGCCCACGAACCACGAGATCATGAGCTTGGAATCGCTGTCGAGGCAGGTCCACGTCCACACGTCGCCAGCGCCTTCCACCATGCCCTCCTTCACGTTCTTCTCCTTGGCGTAGACGAAGGACCAGATCTCATCGCACTGGACGTTCTTGGCCTGCACCTTCCGCACCTTCTCATCGTGGAACTTCTCGCAAGCGCGGCCCACGTCCACCAGCAGCTTGGTAACGGTGTTGATGCTCACGTCGCACACGCGGGAGGTGCTGCGAAGGCTGCTGCCCTCCACCAACATATTGATGATCTGGACGCGCTTGGCAAGTGAAAGCTGGTTCATGGTCTGGTTTGTTGACAGACCAAATATACACAAAATGCCTACCGGTAGGCATAATGATTCACTTTTATTTTCAAGCCGTGGGACGGGCGTTTGCGTGAATCCTGCGAACGGGTAGCTTGGCGGCATGTGGAGGCAGGTATTCAATACCCTCATCGCCGTCCTACTGGTGGTGTGCATTGCGCTTGTGCTTCGCCTTCTGTCTAATCCGATAAGCTTTCACTTTTTTGAGTATTGGGCCGAGGATCCATCCCACCAGCAAGCCCAGACCGATGGCGATGCCCCCGGCTTCTTCGGAGACTTCCCGAACTGGCTCCAGTTCTTCGCGGCGGCTCCTATTGCCCTGTTCAGTTACTGGCTGTTTCGCTTGGGAAAGCTTCAGTCCCACATGCTCAAAAGAGCGAACAGAACAGCGGCCCATGCCTTGGAGGCAGCCAAGGAAGCCAATGAAGTCGCCACCCGATCTGCTAAGGCGGCCGAGGCAGCCACAGTCGTGGCGGAACGCGCTGCCAAAGCAGCGGAAGATGGAGTAGCCATTACTCGCGAAAGCGCGCGCGGGGCCATGGCGCTGGATAATTTCACCATTGAACCTAGCGGGGAATACACCTTTGGCGTAATCAATGCCGGGCCCGGCCCTCTGATAATTACCGGGCTGGGTGTACGGCCATGCACCAATCTCAAAATCCTGGAAAGAGAGCGTGCGAGCATCAACACCGAGATGTTCCGTCCGTTGATGAGTGGGCAGGTGTGGCAATGGTTGCCATTCCGCGAGGGCCAAGCGCTGGATCCCCTCACGGGAATGGGGCATAACCTCTGGCCCAGCGGTAGGCCATCTGAGCACGGTGAATTGGTTTTGGCGATTGCCGTTCAGTACAGATCCATGGGACACTCCTATCTGTTCAGAGCTGCAATCCACATCCCCCCCAACGTTCGATTCTCTAGGATCAGTCCTGACCCACGCTATACGAGCGACGAACCCATCAGCGCAGCCAATGCGCCGCAGAACCACCATGCGGCTCAGCGGGAACAATCCATCGCAAGAAAGAACCGGCCATCCGCCTAGGATTGCCGCGAGTAGCATGACTAGCGCAGCCCTTCTACTCCGCGCTGCTACTTTGAAGACCGGTTCTCCCAGCGACTTTGAGCCGCCTTCTTGGCGATAGCCTTCCGCTTGGATGCCGATAGGCTCTTGGCGCGGGCTTTTCCGCCCATCTTGCCCAGCGCCACGGCTGCCGGGTTGCGGGTGTCCTTCTCGGATGCCAGCGCCTCTTCCCCGGTAGCTATGTCGGCTATCCGTTTGGCGCGCTGGTTCGGATCGCGTGGGAGCTTGGGCTTTGTCATGTCGTAAAGGTACGCCCCCGAGGAGCCTGCTTACCGCTAAGAACCAAACTGAGACACTACCGGGTTGTCCGTTCCCGGTTGTTAGTTGTCCGTTGTCAGTCGGGCGCGCGGAGGCCGGACAACGGACAACTAACTCGTCAGTCCTTCCAATGCTCGTTCCACCTCCTGCATCGAGAAGCCTCGGCGGAGGAAATAGGACACCACACGCTGCCGTTTCCGGTAGTCGTCGGGCTCCTTCTCTTTGGCCCAGCGCTTGGCCACCAGTTCCTGTAGCCGCGCCGCTTGCTCGTCACGGTCGATGGCCTTGAGCGCAGCGCGGATGCATGGCTCGCTCACCTGCTTCAGCCGAAGCGCCGACTCGATGCGTCGCAGCCCCCAACCCTTCTGCCGGAGCTTGCTCACCGCGAAATGCTCCGCGAAACGCGCCTCGTTCAGGAAGCCCTCGCCGATGAGCTGGCTGATGATGCCCTCGATGCTCCGTGCCGGCACCTGCCACGCGTAGAGCTTATCGCGCACTTCCTGTTGGGCTCGTTCTTGACGGGCGCAGTAGGCACGGGCCTTGGAAAGGGCCGATGCAGGTGATGGCTTCTTCGGCTTCGAATCCACGCCGAACGAGTTGCGAGCTAGACCGGCACCTCGTTCCCGCTACCGTCCTGCACGCTGTACGCGAGGTATTGGAGCGCGCCTTCGGGCTTCACCTTCACCCACTTCTTCCAACGCCACCACCATTTCTGCTGGATGCTGGGCAGGCCCTTGGTGAGGTAGGCGGCGATGAAAGGATGCACGCAGAGCGTGAGACCGCTCATGTCCTTCTCGCCGTGCAGGTAATTGAGGGCGTTCTCGATCTCGTCGATGATGAGCACCGGAGCGCCGACCTCGCCCGTGCCTTTGCAGGTGGGGCAGCTCTCGCTGGTGTCGATCTCGGTTTCGGGGCGCACGCGCTGGCGCGTCATCTCGATGACTCCGAAGCGTGAGGGCGGCAGCACGTTGTGCTTCGCCTTGTCCTCCTCCATGGCGTCCTTCAGCGCCTTGTGCAAGGTGCGCCGGTTCTCCGGCTCGTACAGGTCGATGAAGTCGACGCAGATGATGCCGCCCATGTCGCGCAGGCGCAGCAGGCGGGCGATCTCCTTGGCCGCCTCGATGTTGATGTCGAGCGCGTTCTTCTCCTGGGCCTGGCTGCCGCCCTTGCGGCTGCCGCTGTTCACGTCGATGACGTGCATGGCCTCGGTCTTCTCGATGATCAGGTAGGCACCGCTGCTCAGCATCACCTGCTTGCCGAAGGCCTGCTTGATCTGCTTGTTGATGCCGAAGTTGTCGAAGATGTCGATCTTCCCTTTGTAGTGCTTGACGATGCCGGCCTTCTCCGGGGCGATTTTCTCCAGTGTGGTGCGGATGTCCTCGGCGAGCAGCTCATCATCGACATGGATGCCGGTGAAGCTCTTGTTGAGCACGTCGCGCAGCACGGCATTGGTGCGGTCCACCTCGCCCAGCACTTTCTTGGGCGGTTGGGCGTTGCGCAGGTTGCGGAACATCACGTCCCACCGCTGCAACAGGCTCTTCAGGTCGGCCTCGAGGTCGGCGGTGTCCTTCTCAGCGGCGTTGGTGCGGATAATCACGCCGAAGTTCTTCGGGCGGATCGCCTGCATGAGCTCCTTCAGGCGCTTCCGCTCCACCTCGTCGGTGATGCGGCTGCTGATGCTGACTTTGTTGATGAAGGGCACCAGCACCATGTAGCGCCCGGCGAGCGTCACCTCGGCGGTGAGGCGCGGACCCTTGGTGCTGATAGGCTCCTTGGCGATCTGCACCAGGATGCTCTGGCTGGCGCTCACCTGGTCGCCCAGTTTGCCGTCCTTGGGGATATCGGCATCGAGCTTCCAATCCTCCAGCAAACTGCTGGCGACCGTTCCGTTCACCGCGCCCTTGGCGAACTTGTAGCTGTTCTTGTACTGGGGTCCCAGGTCGAAGTAGTGCAGGAAGGCGTCCTTCTCGTGCCCCACATCCACGAAGGCGGCATTGAGGCCCGGGGCCACCTTGCGCACCTTGGCCAGGTACACGTCGCCCACGGCAAAGCCGCGCTCGGTACGCTCGCGGTGCAGCTCGCTCAGCACCTTGTCCTTCAACAAGGCGATGGCGACCTCTCCCCCGGCCGATCGGATGACCAGGTCGACGCTCAACGGATGGCGTGCTGGTAGTGCATGTCAAGGTGCGGACAGGCTGCGCGGAACCGATGCGTGCGGCCCAGAGGGCGCGCAGGCACGTGCCGCGCGGCGCAGGGGCGCTTAGCGCTCCCTACCGCAGCTTCTTCTTGTGGCGGTTCTTCCGCAGGCGCTTCTTGCGCTTGTGGGTGGCCATCTTGTGGCGCTTCCGCTTCTTTCCGCAGGGCATGTTACCAGCTATTATTCGTTAGTCTCCAACTCCTTCAGGAATCCGTCCACCTGGTTGATGAGGGCGGAATCCTGCGTTAATGTCCTGTACTTCCGCAGGCAGGCGATCGCTTGATCGGTGCTGTCCAGCGTGGCATACGTGCGACCCAGGAAGAACCAGACGTCGGGGAATGCCTCGGCGTCCAGATCGCGCACCTTCTTGAAGCGTTCCAGGGCCTTCTCCATCTGCCCGCTCTTCACCGAGAACAGTCCCAGGTGCCATTGCACCTCGACGTTCTCGGGCTCCTCCTCGGCGATCTCGCGCAGCATCATGATGCCGCGCATCGGGTCCTGCCCGTTCACCAGGGCCACGGCTTCCATCGTCCGGGCCTTGGAGGGCGTCAGCGCCGCTGCCTCCTCACGCTTCCCGGAAGGTGTCCGGGGTGCCAGTACTAAAAGAACGACCACCACCGCCGCGCCGGCCAGCGCCAGCCACTGCGGCTTCCCCAAACCCATCACAGACCGTCGCCGCTCTTGGTCGAGCGGTTCTTCACCTGGTCCACGAACACATCGGCCGGCTTGAAGGCCGGGATGTCGTGGGCCGGGATGATGATCGTGGTGTTCTGCGCCAGCAGACGTCCGGTCTTCTGCGCGCGGTGCTTCACCACGAAGCTGCCGAAACCGCGCAGGTGCACGGCCTCGCCTTGCGCGAGCTGGTTCTTCACCTCGTCCATCAACGCCTCCACCGTGGCCAGCACCACCATGCGCTCGATCCCTGTCTTCTTGGAGATGATGCCAACCAGCTCTGCCTTCGTCATGGCCCGATCGATTTGGGGCGGCAAATATAGCCGGATAAGCGGTACGCGCAACCCATCTTTGTACCTGTATGTCAAGTCATTCGTGGTTCAGCCGCGCGCTGCTGCCGTGGTACGCCGAGCACCGGCGCCCATTGCCTTGGCGCAGCACCAGCGACCCCTACCGCATCTGGCTGAGCGAGGTGATCCTGCAGCAGACCCGCGTGGATCAGGGCATGGCCTACTGGCACCGCTTCGTGGAGCGCTACCCCAGCGTGGCGCAGCTGGCCAAGGCCTCCGAGGACCAGGTGCTCCGGCTCTGGCAGGGCCTGGGCTATTACAGCCGGGCGCGCAACCTGCTGGCCGCCGCCCGGCAGGTGGCGCTGGACCACGGGGGCCGCTTCCCCGCCGACCACGCCGCCCTGCGCAACCTGAAGGGCGTGGGCGACTACACCGCCTCGGCCATCGCCAGCATCTGCTTCGGCCTGCCCGAACCCGTGGTCGATGGCAACGTGTACCGTGTGCTCAGCCGCGTCTTCGGCATCGGGACCCCCATCGACAGCACCGAGGGGCGGAAAGAGTTCCGGGCCCTGGCCGCGCAGCTCATCGACCCGAAACACCCCGGCGACCATAACCAGGCCGTGATGGAACTCGGCGCCACGGTGTGCACGCCGAAGAAACCCGCGTGCGACCGCTGCCCCGTAGCGAACCGATGCATCGCGCTGCGCACCCAGCGCATCGCCGAGTTGCCCGTGAAGGCCGGGAAGACGAAGACGCGCACCCGTCATTTCAACTACCTGCGCATCGAGACCGGCAAAGGCATCTACCTGCGCAAGCGCACCGCTAAGGATATCTGGCAAGGGCTATGGGAGATGCCGCTGATCGAGACAGAGAAGGCGGCCGGCCCGAAGACCATGCAGCGGCTGATCGGCGAACTTGATGCGAGCGCAACGAAGCGTGCTTCCAACCGCGGCAAGAAGGACAACTGCACTTGGACCATCCGGCTCTCCTCAGCGCCGGTGAAGCACGTGCTCAGCCATCAATTGATCCACGCCCGCTTCTGGGAAGCAACGCCGCCACCTGGCTTTGTGCCACAGAAGGACTGGAAGCTGGTGCCTTGGAGACGCCTGGATGCGCACGCGCTGCCGAGGTTGGTGGAGAAGGCGCTGGCGGGGAGGGGGTGAGGTCAAGCCCTATCTTCGACCCTGCCCGCGCGTTGCGGGCATTAGCAAGCACGAGCATGGCCGGAGTGAACAAAGTGATACTGATCGGCAACCTGGGCGCCGATCCCGAGGTACGACACCTGCAGAACGGCGCGGCAGTGGCCAACTTCCGCATCGCCACCAGCGAGACCTACAAAGACCGCCAGACGGGCGAGAAGCGCGAGCAGACCGAGTGGCACAGCATCGTAGCCTGGCGCGGCCTAGCCGAGATCACCGAGCGCTACCTGCGCAAGGGCAGCAAGGTGTACGTGGAGGGCAAGCTCCGCACCCGCCAGTGGCAGGACAAGGACGGCAACACGCGCTACACCACCGAGGTGCACGCCGATGAGATGACCATGCTGGACCGCGCGAGCGGCGGCGGCCCCGGCGCGCAGCCTGGAGCACCCGCCAGCGTGGGCGCCCCTGCGGCGGCCCCGGCCGGCATGCCCGAGGACGATGTGGACGACCTGCCCTTCTAGGCCGTCCCGCTGGTTGAACCGACCCCGCCCCGCTTGGAGCCTCCCTCCCATCACCTGCTGATCGCCCTCTACTGGCGCCCGCTCGACGCGGCCACGGCGCTGATCCTGGTGGTGATCGGGCTGCTGCTGTTCTGCAGCGCCGCCATGAGCGCGAGCGAGGTGGCGCTGTTCTCGCTCTCGCCCACGCAACTGCGCGACCTGAAGGAACGCGGCGGCAGCTGGGGCCAGCGCGTGCTGGATCTACTGGCACGTCCGCGGCGCCTGCTCGCCACGATCCTCATCGCGAACAACTTCGTGAACGTGGGCATCGTGATCCTGAGCACCGTGGCCCTGTCCTCGTTGCTCGAGATCGACCGCATGCCGGAGTACATGGTCTTCATCATCCAGGTGCTGGCCGTCACCTTCGTGCTGTTGCTGCTGGGCGAGGTGCTGCCCAAGGTGTACGCCACCATGAACGCCATGCGCGTGGCCCAGCTCATGTCAGGTCCGCTCTACGTGCTGCGCTTCACCTTCTCGCCGTTGAGCGAGGCGCTCGTGCGCAGCACCACCTGGATCGAGAAGCGCTACCAGCGCAGCAGCAAGCAGACCATCACCGTGGACGCCCTCGGCCATGCGCTGGACCTGACCAAGGATGCCAGCACCACGGCCGAGGAGCAGCGCATCCTGCGCGGCATCGTGAAGTTCGGCAACTTCGAGGTGCGCCAGGTGATGCGGCCGCGCACCGAGGTGGTGGCCTTCGACCGCGAGCTCAGCTTCAAGGAGCTGCTGGCGGCGATCGTGGACAGCGGCTTCTCGCGCGTGCCGGTGTACCAGGAGACCTTGGACCGCGTGGTGGGCGTGCTCTACATCAAGGATGTGCTGCCGCATATCGGCAAGAGCGACTTCGCCTGGCACGACCTGTTGCGCGAGCCCTACTTCGTGCCGGAGAACAAGAAGCTCGACGACCTGCTGAAGGAGTTCCAGGGCGAGAAGGTGCACCTGGCCGTGGTGGTGGATGAGCACGGCGGCACCTGCGGCATCATCACCATGGAGGATGTGATCGAGGAGATCGTCGGCGACATCACGGATGAGTTCGACGAAGAGGACCTGATCTACAGCAAGCTCGACGACCGCACCTGGGTGTTCGAGGGCCGCGCGCCGTTGCCCGATGTGTACCGTGTGCTCGGCATCGATGGGCAGGTGTTCGAGGAGAACAAGGGCGACAGCGGCACCTTGGGCGGCTTCATCCTGGAGCTCACCGGCCGCATACCGAAGAAGGGCGAGCGTGTGGACCTGCGCAACTTCACCTTCGTGATCGAATCGTCGGACGACAAGCGCGTGCGCCGCGTGAAGCTCTTGATGAACGATGAGACGAAGGATTGAGCTGGTCGCGGCGCTGCTGCTGCTGAGTTCCTGCGGCGAAGACCCGGTGCCCAAGCCCCGTGGATGGCCGCGCATCGACCTGCCACCCATTGGCTATACGCTATACGCCGATGAGGCCATCGCCGCCGAGACGCCCACCTACGCGCGCATGATCCCGCGCCGCGGCGATGCTCGCATGCACTGGTACGACCTGCGCTTCGCCGGACAGCGTGCCACGGCGCACCTCACCTGGAGCCGCATCGACGGCAACCTGCCGCAGCTGATCGAGGACGCGCACGAGTTCAAGCGCAAGCACGAGGCGAAGGCCGCGCGCATCGGCAATGAGCGCATGCTCCGCGATTCGAGCCGCGTGTTCGGTTCGCTCTTCGCCGTGGAGGGCGATGTGGCCAGCCCCTTCGTCTTCTACCTCACCGACAGCACCGACAATTTCCTGTACGGCGCCCTCTACTTCGACGCACGCCCCAACGCCGACTCGCTGGAGCCCGTGACAGCCCGACTCCGCGACGACCTGCGGCACTTCGCAGCTACCCTGCAGTGGGGCGCAAGGGGGGGGGCCTCTGAGCAAGCTTACTCGACCAGCACCTTGAAGGTGGTAACTCCTTCTTGTGCGCTTTGCAACCGGAGCAGGTAGAGTCCACGGCTCCAGCTTGAGGTGGGCAGTTCGAAGGTGCCATTTGCCATCACCCGAAACGGGGCTACGACCTGTCTGCCGCTTGCATCCAATACATCTAGATAGCCATCGCTAGCTCCCACATACAGAACTGGTGAACCAGCTTCCGCCATACTGCTCTGCGGCCCCGCCCTCACAATGCTCCCAGCCCTTCCTGGAACATGCATCGGCAGGTCGCAACCGTTGCTGGTCGTCAACGTCAGCCAGTCCTGGGCGATCAGCTCCTGGTCAATCATGACCACCTGTGAATCGGATACGCTCAACGAAGCCCAAGGGACCATGGAAAGCCAAATTGCCAAATCGTTTGTATTCGGTGGAATCGCCGTGAGCATGCAGCCATCGAATTCCGGCGAGAGCACCCAAAGGCCAGGTTGGCTATAATCACCAGCCCAAGGTGCCTGATCGAAAATGCCCACAGGTATGGCAATGTGATCACCGTATGCATCCAGTGAACGCCAATCCACGTGATAATCAAATGCACCGAGGGGCATGGACACGGTTGCTGCTGCGCTCAACGCCACCCCGTTCTCGTCCAAACGAATGATGGAGCTACCACTCCACTGGTAGCCGGGGTTATATCTGGCGCCAATTATTTCACCATTGCCGATTGTCCTCAGGTGCCAGGTGCCGCCTCCAGCGAATGTCCGCCGCCATCCCACGGAACCATCCGAGTTAATGGAAAGGAGGACGCCGCAGTTGTTGGTTGATTGCCCGGACCCGCTGATGACCAAGCGATCCGGATTAGCGATCGCAGAGCCGAATGAACCGGTGAAATTGTGAACCGTCATGTGTTCGGTCCAGTCTAGCGAGCCATCGGCGTTGAACTTGGCAAGATCAAGACCGGAGTAGTCCCAGCCCCAATCTTCCTGCGGATGACACCAAATGGCATAGCACCCACCGACACCATCTGCCGCAATCATCGAAAATGTTGGCGTCACTGTGAGGTCACCGCCTTGCAGAATACGCGACCATAACAGTGCGCCAGCTGGTGTGATGCAGCACACGAATTTCTGACCCATTGTATAAGAATGTCCCAATTGCACGAATACTCTTCCAGAATCATCCGTCGTGAGGTCAAAGCTCGACCAAGGGTCAGCGGGTGTTGATACTTCCGAAGCAATAATGAACTCCTTCTTCCAAAGCAGATCTCCATTGGACTCTATCCGAGCTATCTGGAAATGTACTGTCGTGGACCAGTCCGGCGACTGACCCGTCATTACACCGACAGGATAACTCATGAACACGGTACCCCCATCTGGCATCCTTGCCTCGCTGTAAGTCACCAGATCATACGTCTTGGACCATAATGGCGAACCGTCAGCATTGAATTTGACCTTGTTGTTGTCGGCAATAGTCACAACATAGTTGCCATCGGTTGTCGCCGTTACGTGCCAGACCCATCCTCCATTAATGCCTGGATTGTCAATAACTACCTGAACTGGTTGCGCCGTGGCGCATTCGATTGAGAGCAGCAGAGGAATGATTGCTTTGAACGACCGATTCGACATGGCCATTGTACCGATTTTGGGCAAGCTCCGGCACAGGGAAGACGCTGGGCTGTTTATCCGGTTGTCTTGGGAAACCGAGACCCTTCATGAAGTACTTTCCCTGTAGCCCGAATCGCCATTAGCAGAGCAGATAGCAATAGGAGCGCTCCAAGCTGGTGCAGCACCCCAAGCGCGATCTCCACCTGTGTGAGCACGGTGAACACGCCGAGCACGAATTGCACTAGCACCATCGCAAGCAGGGCTTTCCACGGCATGTTGGGCACCGCGCGGAACCGCAGCGCATAGGCCACGAAGCCTGCTGCCACGAGCCAAGCGAAGTTGCGGTGGATGAACTGCACGCCATCCTTATGGTCGGCGAAATCCTTCCAGAAGGAACCGAAGGCACGCAC
The DNA here is from genome assembly GCA_020635725.1 of Flavobacteriales bacterium. GTDB lineage: Bacteria > Bacteroidota > Bacteroidia > Flavobacteriales_F > PHOS-HE28 > PHOS-HE28. The sequence goes on along the minus strand of JACJZF010000002.1, from coordinate 309,534 downwards.
GTTCTCGGGCATGAAGGAGCCGTTCATCAGGGGCCAGGTATTGTAGATGCGACCGGCATCGAGGCCCGCGGTGAAGGCGCCCCAGATGATCTGCACCAACAGGAGGGCGAGCAAGGCACGCGCCCAGACACCGGCGGCTGAGCCATCAGACCGGAAGGCGCGTTTGCCATTCCGGATGTCGAGCACCGTCCAGAGCACCAGCGCGAAGACCGAGAACGCTGCGCAGAGATGAATGGCCAGCCGGAAGTGGCTCACATCGGTGTTCTGCGACAGTCCGCTCACCACCATGAACCAGCCGAGCGCGCCCACCAGCCCGCCGCCAATGAGGATGGCGATGCTCCGTTTCATCAGCCAGCCCTTCAATCGCCCTTGGCGCCAGAAGATGAGGAAGGGCACGACGAAGACCACACCCATGAAACGGCCCCAGTTGCGATGCAGCCATTCCCAGAAGAAGATGCGTTTGAACCCGTCGAGGTCCATGCCACTGTTCACCAAGCGGTACTCGGGAATCTGCTGGTACTTCTCGAACTCCGCCTGCCACGCGGCCTCGTTCAGGGGTGGCAGCGCGCCGCTGATGGGCTTCCACTCGGTGATGCTGAGCCCGCTCTCGGTGAGGCGCGTGATGCCGCCGATGAGCACCATGGCCGCGATGAGCACGCACCCGGTGATGAGCCATCCGACCACAGGACCAAGCGCGCGTTCCTTCGAAGAGTGCATCGGGCGACGAAGCTAGAAAGGCGAGCACCAGGAACGAGCGATGGCGTTCCCATCCGGACCCAACGATGCCGCACCTGAAGACATCCATGTCGATCAGTGTCCATCCGTGGTTCGAGCCGACTACACAGACGAAAGGGGCCCGAAGCCCCTTCCACTTTCGATTCGGTAAAGGATCACACGCGCAGCAGACGTGAGATGATGGCCAGCACACTGGGCAGCACGACATCCGAAGCCGAGTAGGCATTCACGCCTTTGTCGTCCTCGTGCTTCGCAGGTTCGGCCTGTCCGCTGCCGCCATCGACCACCTGCTTGGTGATGGACACGGCCACCACCTTGTACTGACCATCGTAAAGACCTTGGATGGCCTCCACCATCTGGGTGTCGGTGACCTTATGATCGTCATAGGTGACGATGGCGTGATCAGGTCCCTCGCCTTCGCTCATCTCGATCTCGGTGCCCTCAACACCCAATTGGGCCAGAGCCTTGCGGATGGCGCCGCCGCACATCTGCTCGCAGGTCATCCCTTCAATGCTCAGATCGGCCGTGATGACCGGCTGACCAGCGCTGATCACCACCTCCTTCACGGTGCGCTCCACCCCGGACAAGGCCTGCTCCTTCGCCTCCGGAGCACCGCCGCAGGCGAGAACAATCATGGAAGCGAGCAGGGCAGGAAGGGCGATGCGGTGCGTCATGGCTAGCGGCTGATATGCATGAGACGGGCTTGCGGCCAAGAGGTTACAAATGTAGGTGAAGAACGTGCGATAGCTTTGCGGCCGCCCCCGTCCAAAGACCGCCCGAGAACCTCTGCCATGCCCTCTTCCCGCACCGGTCTGGGGACCTGGACATTGCTCCTGGTGCTTGCCTTGATCTGGGGCAGCAGCTTCATCTTGATGAAGCGCGGGCTCTACCACGAGGGCGTGCCGGTGCTAACCCCTTGGCAGATGGCCACGGCGCGGCTCTCCATCGCCTGGCTCGCGCTCTCGCCCCTGCTGTTCCGGCATGCCTCGCTCTGGCGTCCGCACTGGAAGCCGCTGCTCGGATCAGGCCTCCTCGGCAATGGCCTACCGGCTGTCCTGTACGCCACGGCCCAGACCCGCATCGATAGCGCGGTGAGCGGCATGCTGAACAGCCTGACGCCGTTGATGACGCTGCTGGCCGGCGCCCTCTTCTTCGCCACGCGGGTTCGCGGCATCCACGTGGCAGGCATCATCCTCGGTCTGCTTGGCGCCGCGGGCCTGGTGGCCTATGGACGCGGCGGTGCGGTGGGCGGCTGGTCTTGGTACGCGGTGCTCCCGGTGCTCGGCACCATCGGCTACGGCTTCAGCGGCAACATCGTGAAACGGCATCTCTACACCTTGCCTCCCATGGCGACCTCGGTGCTCGCGCTCACCTGGGTGGGCCCCATCGCCATCGTGCTGGCCCTGAGCAGCGGCTTGCCGGAGAAGCTGCGCACCGACCCCAATGCCTGGCGTGCGCTGGCACACGTGACCGTGCTGGCCGTGATGAGCTCGGCCGTGGCGCTGGTTCTGTGGAACATGCTCCTCCAGCGCACCACCGCGTTGCGTGCGAGCATGGTCACCTACTTGATGCCGGTGGTGGCCATCACTTGGGGCATGGCCGATGGTGAGCTGCTCAGCTGGCCCCAGTTCGGCATGATCGGGCTGGTGCTGGGCGGCGTGTACCTGGTGAGCGCCGCCGAGCGCCGTTGAGCGCGTGCGGATCATCTTTGCCGCATGTATCTCGGACAGAATGTGGTGGTGGTGCTTCCGGCGTACCGGGCAGCGCTCACCTTGGAGCAGACCTACCGCGAGATCCCCATGGATCTGGTGGATGAGGTGGTGCTGGTGGATGACCGCAGCCCAGACAACACCGTGGAAGTGGCGCGCGCGCTCGGAATCAAGCACGTGGTGGTGCACGATGTGAACAAGGGCTACGGCGGCAACCAGAAGACCTGCTACGACACCGCGAAGGCGCTCGGCGCAGACATCGTGGTGATGCTGCACCCCGATTACCAGTACACGCCGAAGCTGCTCGTGAGCATGATCGCATTGATCGGGAACGGGGTTTATCCGGTGGTCTTCGGCTCGCGCATCCTGGGGAAGGGCGCCTTGAAGGGCGGCATGCCCTTGTACAAGTACATCGCGAACCGGATTCTCACGCTCACGCAGAACGTGCTCTGCGGGCAGAAGCTGAGCGAGTACCACACCGGCTACCGCGCCTTCCACCGCAAGGTGCTCGATGCGTGCCCATACCACCTCTGCTCCGACGACTTCGTATTCGACAACCAGATGATCGGCCAGATGTTCTGGCATGGCTTCGACATCGCCGAGATCACCTGCCCGACGAAGTACTTCGATGAGGCCAGCAGCATCAATTTCAGCCGCAGCATGAAATACGGCTTCGGCGTGCTGAACGTGAGCTGGCGCTATTTCCTTGCGCGCACCGGCATCCTGGGATGGAGCTTGCTGGGCAAGCGCGGGGCCGCCTGAGCGCGACGACTCTACCTTCGGCGCATGCCTTCGCACGGCCGCCTGCAGCTCTGGATCCTCGCGATTGCAGCTCTCCTCTTCATGCCGGGCCTCGGCGCGGTGCATCTCTTCGATTGGGACGAGATCAACTTCGCGGAGATCGCCCGCGAGATGGTGGCCAGCGGCGATTGGCTGCAACCCCAGATGCACTTCGTCCCATTCCACGAGAAGCCGCCGCTCTTCATGTGGATGCAGGCGGCGAGCATGAAGGTCTTCGGCGTGGGTGAGTTCGCGGCACGTTTTCCGAATGCCATCTGCGGCATGATCACCTTGGTGCTGCTCTACCGTATCGGCGAGCAGAAGCGAGGCCGTGTCTTCGGCGCGTTATGGGTACTGGCCTACCTCGGCTCCATCCTGCCCAACCTCTACTTCCGCAGCGCCATCATCGACCCGTGGTTCAACCTCTTCATCTTCCTCGGTCTCCACGCCATCATCACGCTCGTGCAGCGCGACCCTGCGCGGCATCCGAGCACGTTCAACGCGCGGCGCGACAGCCATGCGTGGATCGCGGGGATCCTGCTCGGACTGGCCGTGCTTACGAAAGGTCCGGTCGGAGCGCTGATCCCGGCGCTGGTCATGTCCGTGTATTGGGCGCTGGGCCGTTTCAAGCCATACCTGAAGCGGCGTCGCATCGGACTGATCATCCTGGGCATCGCGATCACCACCTTGTCCTGGGCCGCGATCGACATGGTGCGCAACGGCCCGGAGTTCATCATCGCCTTCTTCTGGCGTCAGATCGCCTTGCTCACCAGCGAAGATGCGGGCCATGGCGGCTTCATCGGCTACCACTTCGTGGTGCTGCTCATCGGCTGTTTCCCGGCATCGGTCTTCGCGGTGCAGGAGCTGCTGAAACCCACGCGCGTGGAGGAGGAAGATGAGAACGACCACCGCCGATGGATGGTGATCCTGTTCTGGGTGGTGCTGATCCTCTTCAGCCTGGTGCGCACCAAGATCGTGCACTACAGCAGCCTCTGCTACTTCCCGCTCACCTACCTCGCCGCGCTGCAGCTCGAGCGCATCTGGATGAAGCGCGAGGCTTTCGGATGGAGCCGCTTCCTGCTCGGCGGGCTCGGCACCGTGCTCGCCTTGGTCGTATTCCTGCTGCCGTTCATCGCGATGCGCATCGATTCTTTGAAACCGCTCTTCGCCCAGGACCCCTTCGCGCAGGCGAATCTCGATGCCGATGTGCATTGGTCCGGGTTGGAATCCATCGCCGGCATGGTGCTGCTTGCCTCACTGGTCGGTGGCCATCTGCTCCACGGCCGAGGTCGAGTAAGAGAGGCCGTCCTTGCCATCTTCTGCGGCGGCGCGCTCTTCGTCTCGGTCACGCTCTTCTTCTTCATCAACCGCATAGAGGCATACTCGCAGCGCGCTGCGGTGGAGTTCTTCGAGACCAAGGCCGGCGACCGTTGCTGGTTGCTGACCAAAGGCTACAAGAGCTACGTGCCGGAGTTCTATGGACGGGTCAGTGAGCGGCAGCCCGAAGAACAAGTGTTGCTCACTGGAACAATCGACCGACCCGTGTACCTCTCCTGCAAGGTCACCCACACCGATGAGGTGGCTGCGCTCGGCACCTTCACAGAGATGTACCGGAAGAACGGATTCGTGTTCTACTCCCGGCAGCCATGAGCGAAGACCTGAGCCATCTGCTCAATCATTTGGGCGAAGACAGGGAGCATGGCTACAATGCCGTGGTGCCTCCCATCGTGCAGAGCGGGAACTTCACCTACCCTACGGTCGCCGCGATGCGCGCCGTGGTGCAGCAGGAATACGACCGGCCGCTCTACACCCGCAGCTACAACCCTACCGTAGCGATGCTGAGGAGGAAGATCGCGGTGTTGGAACATGCCGAGGACGCCCTCGTCTTCGGCAGTGGAAGCGCGGCGATCGCAGCAGCGGTCATCGCGCATATGAAGGCCGGCGACCACATCGTGTGCGTTCACAAGCCGTACAGCTGGACGAAGAAGCTGCTGACTGACTTGCTCCCTCGCTTCGGTGTGGACCACGCGTTCGTCGATGGCACGGATGCGGAGAACTACCGGCGCGCGATCCGGCCTAACACGACCTTCTTCATCACCGAGAGCCCCAACTCACTCACCTTCGAGCTGCAGGATCTCGCAGCGGTCGCGTCCATCGCGAAGCAGCATGGCATCATCACACTCTGCGACAACAGCTTCAACAGTCCCCTCTTCCAGAACCCCATCGACTCAGGCATAGACATGGTGGCGCACAGCGCGACCAAATACCTGAACGGCCACAGCGACGTGGTGGCCGGCGTGCTGGCCGGAACCAAGGAGCGCATGAGGCAGGTGATGATGCACGAGTTCATGACGCTTGGCGCCGTGCCCTCACCGCATGATGCATGGCTGCTGATGCGCGGGCTCCGAACCCTGGAACTCCGAGTGAACCGCAGCGCTGATAGTGCAGGGAAAGTGGCGCGTTTTCTGGAATCGCACCCCAGGGTGAAGCGCGTCCACTGGCCGGGCCTGGAATCGCACCCGCAGCATGCGCTCGCATTGAAGCAGATGAAGCGTGTCGCAGGGTTGATGACCATTGAGCTGGATGCTCCTGATGTATCGGCCGTGGAGCGCTTCTGCGACCATCTCCGGCGCTTCCTCATCGCCGTGAGCTGGGGCGGTTACGAGAGCCTGCAATGGCCGGTATGCGCCTTGCAAGGCCCAAGCGGCTATTACACCGACCTCCCGTTCAATATGGTCCGGCTCTACATCGGCTTGGAGGACCCGCAGGCCTTGATCGATGATCTGTCTCAAGCCCTTGGCCGCATCTGAGATCAAGGCATCGAGCTGACACGGACGCGCAATCGGCGATCAGGGTCGTTCATGGCGCGCAGCATGGCAGCGATCGCTTCCACATCCCCTGCCTCCTCACGTTCACGCAACACCTCGAAGCGGCTCTCGATGCGCACATGGCAGGCATCGATGCGGGTCGCTTCCAACAGATAGCGCGCTCCCGGTGAGCCGATATCCTCCTGCAACCGTGTCCGGTCCATGATCTCCACTGCCTGATCGAATTCGAGATCCACGATGATTCGATCCAGTTGGCGGAAGTCCCAGTTGAAAGGCAGATGGCGGGCACCGGCCTCGAACGACGATGGCACGGCATGCGCGAAGAAAGGCCGGAGATCGATGGTCACGACGTCGCTCATGGGTCCCGTGCAGAAGTTGCTCAGGCGAATAGATTCCAGCTCGCGATACCGGAATGGCGCGTCGGCGGAAAGCTCTGGTTCAGCCAATCGGCTGATGGTGGCACCGGGTAAGCGGGCGGGAAGGTGACCGTAGTTCGGGTGCACGGTGCTGTCGCTACGATCGCCGAGAAAGGCCCCGCGACCGAGCGTGCTGAACTGACCGCTCAAGAAGACGCGCGTCTCGCCTTCGGCATCGGGGTCCCCAAGCTTGACCCGGATGCTGTGCTCGATGCCCCGGGCATTCGCTCGCGGATCACCTTTTGGCAACGTGATGAAGAGCGGCGGGCTCGGGTCATCGACGAGCAGACGCCTCAGATCGATGAGCAACGCGCTCGTGCCCTCCCAATAGAACGGAAGCTCATTCGCGAACCAACCGTTACGCATCCGTTTGGGATGCATCCATAGCATCTCTTCGCCGTCGCGCACGCCGAAGAGCCACTCGTTATCGGTCATCGGGCCGATGAAGCGGTCGTCCAAGCGGCCGGATCGCTTGTCGAGCACGTATGCCGTGACGTGATTCAGCCGCAGGGCATTGAGCAATTTGCTATAGAGGTCGTATCGGCTGATGTCGCGTATGCGCTCCTCGTTCACCTGATCGCCCATCCGTGGAAGTCCTTGATCGAGGTCCATGTACCAATCGCGATCCGATTCGTATTCGAAATCGCGGGCGATGCGCTCATGCAGCACCTCCATGCGCCGTGTTCCGAGCGAATCCGGAATGCCCGCGCATTCCTTGGCGATGAAGCGCTTGATGAGCATGTTCTGCCTATCGGGGACGCGTTTCATGGAAACCCGGCGCCACCAGAGCGCATTGGCCTCGCGCCGTCGGATGGCCTGCAACCACGGCTGCTGGGTGACGGGCATGCCGCTCAAGCGCTCTCGTCGCTGATAACGCAGATCATCGGCCTGCAGGAAGATTGAGGCGAATGGAAGATCATCAGCGGGTCGCCCATTCAACTCATCCATGCACCCGGGCAGGTCCATGTGCTCCCAGATGGCCGTCCGCTCGTCACCGACACGCTCGATGCGCGTGGGTGCTTCGCCAGCGAGTTCCACGCCATGCTTCGCGTGGTAGCGCAGCTCGGTGCGCTGATGCGCGACCGGGAGGCCCTGATGGAAGAAGATCCTCCAGTTCGCCAGCCTTGTCCAGTTGTCCACCCAACGGCTGCCGCGCCAACCGCTGGTGTAGGGTGCATTGGTATCCCAAGGCAGCATGTACTTCCAACGGTATTCCACCACGTCGCCGGGCATGATGCCTTCTGGGTAGTGGGTGATGGACATGGTAGCCTGCATATTCACTGGATTCGCAAGGAACCCGTGGGCCGCACGCGTGGCGATCGGCAGCTCCGTCCACGTTCCATCCGCGTGTATGACGCGCGCTGTGAAATGATCCACCCGCAGGTTGAAGAGCAGCGGATAGGGGCGTGTCTCAAGACGAGTGTATGGCTTGCCGTGCTCATCGAAGGGTGGGTCAAGGCTCTCCGGCAACACAACGGGGCCATATCGTTTGATGCTTGCCACATCGCCGAAGCGAACCACCTTGTGATGCTCGTAATGGAAGGCCAGGTAGGCGGCTTTGATGTTCCGCAGCCGGATGGAGAGGTCATCCTCAAGCACAAGCGTGCAGTCGGCCGGCAGCTGCTGCCAGGAGCTGCGCCATGGCAGTGAGTCGGGCCAGGCAAAGCCTGCATCTGACTGGGCCTGCAGCGTGTATGCGACAAGGAACGCCAGTGCGGCGGTCAGCAGGCACCGAGAGCCGGAGGCTGCACGCGATTCCATGCACCCGAAGCTAAGCCCACAGGACTCAATCTCACTCTACCGGGTAAATCCCGCCCGGCGGGGCCAAACACGGACCGACATTGACAATGACCGTTGACGAGGCCGGTGCGCAACCGGGCGAGCTCACGGCGTAAGTGAAGGCGTAGCTGCCCGGAGCGAAGCCCGCTGCGGAAAAGATGCTCCCGCTCACTGCACCGGTGGCATTGAGATCCACCCAGGTGCCTCCGGCCTGTGGCGTTCCCGTTAATTGCGCGAAAAGGTCGATATCACCAAAGCTCTGACACCAGTTGACCGAGGCCCCAGTGCCCGCATTTGGTAGAGTATTCACAGAAACACATACCGTTGCGGTGGAAGCGGCACATGGCGCTGAGCCAAGAACGGTGTATTCATAGCATCCCGGCGACGAGACCCCTGGGATGAAAACCCCACTGAAAGACCAGCTTGATTGGTCTATGTACCACCTGGGCTTGGAGTACCTGCTAGTTGACCAACCAACTGGAAAGGAGCATCATTCGAGCACACGTAGAGCATTGTATCCGCCCCGGCATTCGGAGCCTGGACCACGGTGATACAGACGACCGCAGTTGCATTCGCGCAAGGCGGAGTCCCGGCAACTGTATAGGTATAACAGCCCGCAGGATCCGTCGCGGGGTCGAAGATTCCGGTGACTACAGCTCCGGCCGGGGAAGTCCACGTGCCTGCGACCTCCGGCGTTCCATTCAAACCTGCGAACAGGTTCAGCGGAGGATCATTGGAACAAACAGCGAGCACGGCATTGAGTCCGGCATCAGGTGGAGCCACCGTCACCAACGGAAGCACATAAGGCGTTCCGACTTCGACCGGATCGGAGGCATTGATGCGAAGAGCGAAGCCTCCGCTCATACCAGCGGGGAAATCGCAACTGATGTTTCCTGAGGTGGTGCTCGACAACATTCCAATGATGGTGGGCGCCGCGAAGGAGCCTGTGGCATCGGAGAGCTCCGCGGTAAAGACATTCCCTGCATTGTAATTACCCGCTGTGGTGAACGACACGCTCACGGTCGGGCTTCCGCAGAGAGTTGCTGACGGCATGGGATCAACGGTGATCTGTGCCGGAAGCACGAGCACTGAGTAGGCCGAAGCCACGGTAACGAGCATTCTCATGCTGGTGGAATGGATGCATGAAGCTAGGCCTTCCGTCGATACGTACCCAGCCTTTCGACGGACAGGCCGCCCTATCGACGGAGGAGCGAAGTCGTACGCCTCACTTCTTCCGGAAGAACAGCCGGATGGGCACGCCGGTGAAGCACCAGTGCTCGCGCAGGCGGTTCTCCAGGTAACGCTCGTAACTGGGCTTGATGTACTGCGGCAGGTTGCAGAAGAACACGAAGGTGGGCACGTGCGTGGGCAGCTGCTGGATGAACTTGATGGTGACCGTCTTCGCCTTGTACATGGGCGGCGGCTGGCGCTCGATATCAGGCAGCAGCGTATCGTTCAGCTTGCGCGTGGGGATGCGGCGTTTGCGGTCCTCGAACACCTTCATGGCCACCTCCATCACCTTCAGGATGCGCTGCTTCTCCAGCACGCTCGTGAACACCACGGGCACATCGGTGAAAGGCTCCATGCGCTGCTTCACCTCAGCCTCGAAGGCCTTCATGGTGTTGGTTTCCTTCTCCACCAGATCCCACTTGTTCACCACCACCACCAGGCCCTTGCCGTTCTTCTGGATGATGGAGAGGATGTGCAGGTCCTGCTGCTGCATGGCCTCGCGCGCGTCGAGCATGAGCAGGCACACATCGCTCTCCTCGATGGCACGGATGGACCGCATCACGCTGTAGAACTCGATGTCCTCATCCACCTTCGACTTCTTGCGGATGCCGGCGGTATCCAGCAGCACCAGGTCGTGGCCGAAGACGTTCCAGCGCGTGTTGATGGGATCGCGGGTGGTGCCCGCAACGGGCGTGACAATGCTCTGCTCCTTGCCGAGCAGCGCGTTCACCAAAGAGGACTTTCCCACATTAGGTCGGCCCACGATGGCGAGCTTCGGGATGTCCGGCTCGGGGTCCTCGCTGGGCTTGCGGAAGGTCTTCAGGAGCTCATCGAGCAGATCGCCTGTGCCCGCCCCGCTTGCCGCGGCGATGGCGTGCACCTCGCCAAGGCCGAGCGCATAGAAATCGGCGGTGAGGTACTGCCGATCGTTCGTGTCCACCTTGTTCGCCACGAGCAGCACGGGCTTCTTCGATTTGCGCAGCATCTCGGCGATGGCCTCATCGGCACCGGTGACGCCGCCGTTCACATCCACCATGAATAGGATGGAATCCGACTCGTCAATGGCCAGCTTCACCTGCTTCCGGATCTCACCTTCAAAGGCATCGTCGGTGCCGCTGATGTATCCCCCGGTATCAATCACACTGAAGGTGATGCCGTTCCATTCGGCTTTGCCGTAGTGCCGGTCACGCGTGGTGCCGGCCGTGGGGTCCGTGATGGCCTCGCGCCGCTCGATCAAGCGGTTGAAGAGCGTGCTCTTGCCCACGTTCGGGCGGCCTACGATCGCGACGATGTTTCCCATTCCTGTTCAGAAGCAAGTTGAGAGTTGGCCAGTTGGGAGTTGATGCCTGACGCGCGCCCGGGCTCGAGATTGTCCGGCAGCCGCACCTGCCGCATGTCGCTTCTCAACCCACCTTTCCACTTCAGTATCCATAACCCTTCAATTTCCGGTCGTCCTCACGCCAGTCTGGATCCACCTTCACCTTCAGGTCCAGGAAGACCTTGTTGTCCACGAAGCGCTCAATGGCATGCCTTGCCTCCGTGCCGAGCCTCCGCAGCGCCTTCCCACCTTCGCCGATCACGATGCCCTTCTGGCCTTCACGCATCACGATCACATCGGCCTGGATGCGCACGATCGCCTCGCTCTCCTCGAAGCTGTTCACCACGACCTGCGCGCTGTAAGGGATTTCCTGCTTGTAGAGCGACAGCATCTTCTCGCGGATCATCTCGCTCACGAAGAAGCGCATGCTGCGATCGCTCAGCTCATCCTTCGGGAAGTACGCGGGGTGTTCGGGCAGCTGCGCGATGAGATAGGCCTTCAGCTCCTCCACGTTCAGTCCATGAAGCGCGCTCAGGGGCACCACCTTGGCCTCGGGCAAGGCTGCCTGCCAGAGCTCCAAGGCCGGCAGCACGTCTTCCTGCGGCACGGCATCCACCTTATTCACGAGGAGCACCTTGGGGCCTTCGAACCGACGCGCGCGCCGCAGCACGTTCTCGGAACGCTCCGGCTTCTGCCCCACTTCCACAAGCACGATGAGCGTATCGGCGTCGATGAGTGCCTCATCCACCGCGCTCATCATGCGTTCCTGCATGCGGTATTGGGGATCAAGGATGCCCGGCGTATCGCTGAGCACCAACTGATAGTCATCGCCGTTGAGAATGCCCAGGATACGGTGCCGCGTGGTCTGTGCCTTCGGATTGGTGATCACCAACTGTTCGCCCAGCAGGGCGTTCAGCAAGGTGCTCTTCCCCACGTTGGGCTCGCCTATGATGTTTACGTATCCGGCCTTGTGCGCCATGGCTTCGCGAAGATCGACCTCTTGGTTGATGACGAACGACCGGAAAAGTGAAGGCCCGGCTTGAACCGGGCCTTCTTCGTAGCGGGGGTAGGACTCGAACCTACGGCCTTCGGGTTATGAGCCCGACGAGCTACCATCTGCTCCACCCCGCAATGGGGTGCAAATATAGCGCGGATAACCGGAAGGACAACAAATCATTGTACACGCAGCGATATCGCAGCCAATGGGACCACGGGGCCTTGGCCATTGGCCAGTTGCGCGCGAATCTGATCGATGTAGATCCTATCGCCTGGCCTCACCCGCTCGAGCACCTGCTTGATCGCAGCACTGAACTGCTTGCCTGCGCAGTCATGCACCACCGGAGCGGTGGATCCACGCTGGAAGGTGAACGTGAAGCTCTTGGCGACCCAAATATCGCCGAAATCGGTGTTCGTCTTTACGCTGATGCCATCCGCAGCTGCAAGCTCCCGCATGGGTATACGGCTATCCGCAGATCCCTTATCCCGCAGGAACGCGGAGGGCGGCGGTAGGTTCTTCACCCTGAAGACCACTGGACCTATTCTCCGCGTGCTGCCATCGGTCATGGTCACGGTCGCGTACACCTCGGCCTTGCTGTCCGTCATGCCGGTGGCCATCCAGCCTTGACCGCTCCTGGTAATCCGTCCAGTGCTGATCGTGGCCTGGATCCGCTCGGCCGGGACACCAGGCACGCTCAGGTCGATTGGGTTTTCCACTCCCCGGTAGAGCACGTTCATCTTCATGGGTGACGCCACGAGCAGCGGCGCCATCACCTGATAGGTGGTCGAATAGGGAATCTCCTCGATGCCTTTCGGACCATCGAAGCGGATACGGCCGTTCAGCGTGTGTTCACCGACCGCGCTGGTCTTCACGCGCAATTTCCCCTTCCCGTCGTCGCCTTGCGCCAGCGGACCCACGCCATCCACCAGCACTTCGGCCTTGTTCCGCGGATCATAGGCGGCCATGAATACATCGGCGCGGAACGAATCGCCGAGCATGACCAAGCTACTCTGCGGGATCACGGCGCTGGTGAGTTGGCCCATATGGTAATCCTCGATCTCGCATTGCCGGTAGAGCCATTTCACCATGTCATTCTCCGCGGCGCGCACATCAGCCTGCAGTTTGCTCAAGGTGGCCACGCCCGCTGCGAGCGGCACGTCATAGAAGCTGATGCTCTCCCAGTTGTTCAGGGTCCCGCTGGCATCACGGCGGTCGCTGAAGTCGAAGAGCGCATCCAACGAGGCGGACAAGGCTTGTCCCTTCTCTCCTGCCAGGACCTTCAGGCTATCGCGGAACGCGGTGATCCGGGTACGGATCTCGTAGGCGGAACCCGGTCCCTTGCGCGGTTCGCCGGGCTCATCGCCCACGAGCGCATGGGTGAGCACGTCCCGATCATCCTTCTTTTCCAGCAGCAATAATGCGCGCAGCGTGTCACGTCCATCGGCGTCCTTGCCCCGCACATGGTCCAACTCCACGCCATCGGCCTCCGCGATTGTGGCCGCCTTGATGCGTTCGAGATGTTCCACGATCGAATCGGCCATCGCCTTCACGCGCAGCGCCTCGCGCTGCTTAGCCGCGAACTTGTCCGGGAAGCGCAGCGCCATGTCGGCGAAGGTGCTGTTCTCGACCCGGCTCCGCTGCTCGTGCGCGCGTTCGCTGCGCACCAGATCGGCATCCAGGTTAGCGAAGGCATCGAGCACCTCCTTGCTCACGTTCAACGCGAGGATCGCGGTGAGCACGAGGTACATCATGTTGATCATCTTCTGCCGCGGGGGCAGGTTCGAGCTTGCCATGGCTGTTGATGTTTGCGATGATGCGCCATGCACCATCGACTCATCAATGCCATTGCTCGCTACACGTAACGATCAGGCTTCCTCGCCAAGCTCTTCGAGCCGTACCGAGGCGGACTCCCACTCCTTCATGGTCGCGGCGATGCGTTGCGCCACTTCCCCCATGCTGGCATATCCCTTCTCCACCTCGGCGGGCGGCGCGCCATTCCGCATCACTTCGGCTTGGAGTCGCTTCTCCTCCGCCTCCAGCTCGGCGAGCTGCTTTTCCAACCGCGCTACGGCGCCTTGAAGGCGCTTGCGTTCCTTGTCGCGTTCACGGCGCTCAGCTTGATCGCTCTTGTCCGCTTTCTCCGCCTTCGTCTTCGGCTGCGCGGCGCTGCTCTTGCCGATATCAGCGCCCTGCAGGGCCTTGCGCTTCTCGATCAGCTCCAGGATATCCATGTGCTGATCGCGGATGCGATGCTCATCGAGCTCAAGTAGTCGGTTCGTGAGCCCAGTCAGGAAGTCACGGTCGTGGCTCACCAGCAGGAAGGTGCCGTCGTAGCTCTTCAATGCCTCCTTCAGCACATCCTTGCTCTGGATATCGAGGTGGTGCGTGGGCTCATCGAGGATAAGGAAGTTGAGCGGCTTCAGCAGCATGCAGCAGAGCGCCAGGCGCGCGCGCTCACCGCCGCTGAGCACCTTCACCTTCTTGTCCACGTCATCGCCACTGAACATGAAGGCGCCGAGCATCGCGCGCACGCGTGGCCGGTTGTCGTCGCTGGCGGCATCCTCGGCGGTCTCGATCACGGTGCGCTGCGGGGTCATGCGCTCGGGCATGTCCTGGGCGTAATAGCCCACGATCACATTGTGCCCCATGCGGATCTCGCCCTCATAGGGCTCCTCGCCCATGATCATACGCACGAGCGTCGATTTCCCGGTGCCGTTCGCGCCTACCAGGGCCAGGTGCTCGCCCTTGGCGATGGTGAGCTCGGCGTGGCTGAAGATGCGCTTGGCGCCGTAGGCCTTGCTCACATCCTTCACCTCGCACACGAGCTTGCCGCTATGCGGTGCCGGCGGGAACTTCACGAGCATCTTGCGCAGGTCCTCATCCTCCACTTCGATGCGGTCCAGCTTCTCGAGCTTGGTGATGAGGCTCTGCGCGAAGGCGGCCTTGCTGGCCTTCGCGCGGTACTTGTTGATCAGCTCCTGCGTCTGCTCGATGTACTTCTGCTGGTCCTTCGCCGCTGAGGCCTGTTGCTCGCGCTCCACCTTACGCAGCTCCACGAACTTGCTCCACGACGCCTTGCGGTCGATGAGCTTGCCGCCGACCACCTCGATGGTGCGCGTGGTGAGCCGGTCGAGGAAGGTCTTGTCGTGGCTGATCAGCACCAAGGCCGACGGATAGGTGCGCAACAGATCCTCCAGCCATTGGATCGCAGGGAGGTCGAGGTGGTTGGTGGGCTCATCGAGGAGGAGGAGGTCCGGCTGCATGAGCAGGATGCGGGCGAGCTCGGCGCGCATGCGCCATCCTCCGCTGAGTTCCTTCATAAGCCGGTGCATGTCCTCGCCCACGAAACCGATGCCCTTGAGCATGCGCTCCACCTGCATGTCGTGGTCCGAGGCGCCGATGGCATTGAGGCGCTCATGCGCATGGGCCAGGAGCGTGGCCAGTTCCATCGCCTCCTCGTCGTTGGTGCACTTCTCCAGGTCGGTGGTGATCCGCTCGATGCTCTCGTTGAGCGTGCGTGCCTCTGCGAATGCCAGCTCGGCCACTTGCCACGGGGTGAGCTCCAAGTTGTGGGCCATCTCCTGCGGCAGGTAGCCGATGGTGAGCTCGCGCGGCTTGCCGATATGCCCTCCGTCGAACGCCTGCTTGCCGGCCATGATCTTCAGCAAGGTGCTCTTGCCCGCACCGTTGCGCCCCACCAGCCCGATGCGGTCATCGCTCCCGATGAAGAAGGAGACGGCATCGAACATGGGCCGTTGGCCGAAATGCAGGGTGAGGCCTTGGACGGTGATCATGGCATGCGGAAAAGGGGCGCGAAAATAACGAAGCCCCGCGGGGCGGGGCTTCGTGCATGTTTCAGGGAGTCGTCAGAAGTTCCAGAGGTCGTGCTCGAACTCGAACAGCGCCTGCTTGATCTCCTCACCCTCCAGCAGGGCATCGAGGCCGGTCTTATACTGGTTGATCTGGCGGTCGTACACGTTGCTCCACTTGGTGATGTAGCTGCTGAACTGCCGCTTCCAGAAGATGCTCTCGAAGCTGCGCCGCTCGGCGTCGTTCTCCCGGTTGTACACATCCCAGTTCGCGAACACGTAGCGGCACTCCGGATAGTAGAGCCAGAAGAGCGGCGCGTAGCCGCGCACCTCGCCATCCTCGCCGCGAATCTCCTTCATGGGCGCTATGCCGATGATGCGGATGTCCATCGTGCTGCGCTGCTTGTCGAAGATCCAATCCTCCTTGAGCCGGTACATCTTGATGTCGCGGCTCTCCAGGTTGATCGGCTGCACCACCATCATCATGTCGCCGGTGGTGAGGTCCTCGGTGTACTGGGTATCCATCCGGGTGAACATGTCCTCGAGCTGCTGCCGGAGCAGGGGCTTGCGGAACTCGTCATCGGTGAGCAGCGGACCGGGGTCGTAGGCCGTGATGCTGCCATCGACCATGAGGCCTTGGCGGATCACATCGAAGAGGCTCTTGCGGTCGTTGATCGGCTCGGTGGGGAAGTACAACGGGTGGTTGAGCTTCTCGCGCAGGTCGATCGTGCGCCACACGCGCCGTGCCCACATCACATCCGCCTCGCGGATGTGCGTGTAGGGCACCACGCGCTGGGTGCGGGTGTGCTCCTTGATGTAGGCGCCATCGAGCACGGTCGGCACCTGCGCCTCGGCCGCAGGGGCCGCGCAGAAGGCCATGGCCAGGGCGGCCAGCGGCATCAACAGTCCTTTCAGGTTCCTCATCGTGGTATTCGTTTCTGGTTACACCACCTTGAACGAGAGCGAGCCCAGGTTCCGTACGGTGCCGTCCGGACCACGGGCCTTGATGCCCTCGATGTAGATCTTCTGGCCTGGCTTGGCCTTCTGGAACATCTCCTTCATGTCGCCCGAGACCGCGGGGCCCTTGGTCAGCTTCTCGATGGGCGTGCCGCCCACGATCATGGTGACCTTGAACTCCACCACCTCGAACTTCAGGTCGAACTCGAAATCGATCATCTTGGCGATCACGCCCGCTGCTGCGGTGAGCTCGGCCTTCTTGATCGTCTCGTCGTTCACGCTCTTGCCCCCGAAGTAGGGCGTCGGGTTCGGCACGTTCTTCACGCGGAACTTCATGCCCGTCATGGTCTTGCTGGAGCCGTCGGGATTGGTCACCGCGGCGCTGATCGAGGCCTCGCTGTCCTTGCCTGGGCGCACCACCCAGCCCTCGCCGGTCTTGGCCAGGGTGCCATTGCTCATGCTCGGGCGGATGTCCTTGTCGCTGTAGCCCGACACGCTGATGCTGACCGGGTTGTCCACCCCGCGGTAGAAGACATTCATCTTCGTGGGGCTCACCACCAGGTTGGGCTGGGCCACTTCGTAGGTGGTCTCGAAGACCTCTACGGTTTCCTCCCCGCCGACCGGCTTGAACTTGATGATGCCACGCACGGTCTGAAGTCCAGCACCGCCTGCCACCCGTTCGAGCATCGCCTTCGCGCCATTCATGGGCAGCTTGATGGCCTCGCCGTTGATTTTCTTCGCCACGGTGTCCACGGTGGCGCCAGGGCCGGCGATGTACACCTCGGGAGCGTTCTGATCGTCATACGCGCCGAGGAAGATCTCCGCCTGGTACTTGCTTCCAACGGTGACATAGCTGCTCAGCGGCTTCACGATGGTCGTGAGCTTGTTGAACTTGAAGCTCTTGCCTTCCACCGCGTCCATCATCTTCTTCACCACCTCGCCCTCGGCGTTGCGCACATCCGCCTGGATCTTGCTCAGGATGGTGATGCCCGCGGCCAGCGGCACGTGGTAGAAGTTGATGCTCTCCCAGTTGTTCATGGTTCCCGAGGCATCCTTGCGGTCCTCGAAGTTGAACACCCGGTCCATGGCGGCGGCCAGCTCCTTATCGTCCGGGCGGCTGTTCTTCACCAATTCCCGGAAGGCCTCCAGCTTCTGGTGGAGCTCCTTCGCGGTCATCGGCCCCTCTTTCGGGGTCGCGGGCTCTCCACC
The DNA here is from genome assembly GCA_020635725.1 of Flavobacteriales bacterium. Classification (GTDB taxonomy): domain Bacteria; phylum Bacteroidota; class Bacteroidia; order Flavobacteriales_F; family PHOS-HE28; genus PHOS-HE28. The sequence continues at coordinate 291,767 of JACJZF010000002.1, read as the reverse complement.
GACGAGCATGTTGGTCAGCTCATCATGGCTGTCCTTCTTGGTCACCTTCGCGAGGTCCACGATGCGGCCGTCGCCCAGCACCACGCTGTCGCGCGGCCAGCCTTCGGCCTGGATGATGGCGTTCGCCTTGATCGAGTCCACATAGGCGATGAGCTCAGCGCCCGCGGCCTTGATCTTCTTCGCCTCGTTCCACGCGGCACCGTACTTGGCCGCGTTCTCGCTCGCGAAGGACTCGAAGCTGGCGTACTGCGCCGTCATCTTGTCGTTCAAGGACAGCTTGGTGTTCTCCAGGCCGTTGTTCACGGTGATGAAGCTGTCCAGGATCTCCTTCGAAACGTTCATCGCCAGCAGCGCGGTCAACACGAGGTACATCATGTTGATCATCTTCTGCCTGGGCGACAGATTTCCTCCTGCCATCTCTTGACCGTATTTGGGTTATGGTTGCTTGGTCAAGCCGGCCTCAGCCCACGCGCATGGCGCTGAGCATGTTGCCATAAACCGTGTTGAGTTTCTGCAGGTTGTCGCTGAGCTCGGAGATGTTCTCCTTGTAGCGCTTGGTGTCCTCCACCGAGTTCTTCAGGTTGGTGAGCATCTCGCCCATTCCCTCGAACATCTGGTTGGCGGCATCGAGCTTCTCGCGGCTCGAGCGCAGCTGCATCTCGTACATCTCGTTCAGCGCGCTGAGGTTGTCGCTCATGCGCTGCAGGCTGGCGCCCGCGGTCTTGCCGGCATCCACGTTGGTGGTGAGGCCCACGAGGCTCTCGCTGGCCCTGGCGTAGGTGTCGCTGAGGCTGCTGACCTTGGTGGCCGCGTCCTTCAGGCTGCTGGCGTACTCGTTGGTGGCCGATGCGGCGCCGGTGATCTGGCCCATCTGCTTGGCCTGATCGCTCAGCGAGCGCATGCCATCGCCGAGGCTGGCGATGAGCTCGGGCTCGATCTTGGCGCTCTCCAGCATGTTGTCGAGCTGCTCGGTGATCGAGCGCTGGTCCTCCTTCTTGAAGTCATCCCCTTCGGCCTTCTCGCCCGTGGCTAGCTCGGGGTAGACCAGGCTCCAATCCGGATCCTCATGCGGAGGCTCGAACGCGGAGAAGAAGAAGATGATGGCCTCGGTGCTCAGACCGAGGATCAGGAAAAAGCTGGCCAGGGGCCAGTGCTGAATCTTGAAGAGAGCGCCCACAATCACGACCGCTGCACCGAGACCGTACAGTTTGGCCATGAAGTTCTTCCACTTCTTGCTGCCGGGTTTCATCGTTCGTCCTTGCGTTTTGAGGTTCGTCTGAAGGTATGGGAAATGGCTAATGAATGCGACCGTTCTGGTTCTGTAACGGCTGCTGGTTCCAAGTCTAGAGGTCCTCGGCGTTGATGGCCTTGCCGCGACCCAGGTAGGTCATCACCGAACGGAAGCCGATATAGGCCTTCGCGGTGTCCTGGTACTCATACGAACGGGTGCCCGTCTGCATGTAGTAGCCGATGTCCTTCCAGGAGCCGCCGCGGATCACCTTGCGCTTGAGCGCGGGCGCGTCGGTGGCCAGGGCATCGTAGCTGTACTCGGGGTTGAGGTCGTGGTCGAAATCGTACACGCTCTCATCGAAGGCGGTGCTGGTCCACTCGCTCACGTTGCCCGACATCTGGTAGAGGCCGTAATCGTTCGGGGTGTAGCTGTCCACGGGCACGGTGTGGAAGCCGCCGTCATCGGTATAGTTCCCGTGCAAGGGCTTGAAGTTGCCCAGGAAGCAGCCCTGCCGGTTACGCACGTAGGGACCGCCCCAGGGGAACGGCGCTTGATCGAGTCCGCCGCGCGAGGCATACTCCCATTCGGCCTCGGTGGGCAGGCGGAAGCGGTTCACGAAGGCCTCGCCATTGCTCTCGAGCCAGCTGTTCATCAGCTGCGTGCGCCATACGTTGAAGGCGGTGGCCTGCACCCAGGTCACGCCCACCACGGGATAATCGTCGTAGGCCGGGTGCCAGAAGTAGTTCTCGGTCATCGGCTCGTTGAACGAGTAGGTGAAGTCGTGCACCCATACGAGGGTGTCGGGGTACACATTGATGACCTCCTTGATGATGAACTTGCTGCGGTCGCTGTGGCCGCGGATGGCATTGTTCTGCCCCTTCGTGTTGGTGTAGCTCAGGTCGAGGTCGCGCGCCCAGTTGCTGGGGGTTCCTTTCCGGGCGGCCTCCTTCAGGTCGATCCAGTAGTACTCGAACATCAACTTGCGCGTGTCGATCTCCTTGCGACGGTAGAAACGCTCGCTTTCGCTGAGGAACATGTCGGCCAGTGCCTCGCGCTCCTCGTCGCCGTACCAGTTGATGCGCTCACGCCAGTTGATCACCGGGGGATCGATCTCCTCGCCGAACTCGTCCTCGGAGATGATGTGCTCGCCGATGTCCTCATCGCCCAGGATCCGCTTGGCGATGGAGTCCCGCACGTAGAACACGAACTGGCGGTACTCGTTGTTGGTGATCTCCGTCTGGTCGATGTAGAAGGCCTGCACCGACACGGTCTTGCTCTTGGCGACCAAGGCATAGGGCACGTCCTGGTCACTAGGACCCATGACGTAGCTGCCCATGGGGATGTAATTCATCCCGTAAGGATCCACTTGGTACCAGCCGGGCCTGCCCAGCACGCCGGTCAGCTGCCCCTGACCGCCACCGCCACAGCTCGCCAGCAAGCCGATGGCGCCGAGATACAGAATGGGACGTTGCATGTTCTTCCTGTTATGCCGTTCGGTTCTTCCTTGCAGGGACCCTTGTCTAGAGGCGTTTCGGGTAAGCGAACACCTATGGACGAGGCACTTTACGGCAGTTGAGGTGATTTGGTTTCGTTCCGAGATTAGAGGAACAAGGGGTTCCGATAGATCTGCACGTCGGGCGGCTTCACGATGGTCATGCAGTAATTGAGCATCACCTCGTGGCTGCCGCTGCTGTAATTCCGCAGCTGGGAAGTCGTCACATCGTAGCTGTACCCGATCCGGAGCATCGACTTCGGGTTCGGCTTGAACTGATACCCGATCAAGGGGGAGATCGCATCCTCCGTGGAATACGAAACGCCCAGCCACACCATGTTATTATAGAGGAAGATGCCCGTGAGGTCGAACTGGGTGGAGGTGCCGTCGGTCTTCATCAGCACGCTGGGCTGGATCACGTACTTCGTGGGGTCGGCCTTCAGCGCCCAATTGTAGCCGGCCTGCACGAACCAGTGGCGGCGCTGCTGAATGCTCACGTTGCGCAGCTCCACCTCGGTGAGGTGGGTGCTGGAGATACCGGCCCAGAGCTTGGGGCTGGTGTAGTACACGCCACCGGCCAGGTCCCAGCCCATGTCGCTGTTGCCGTTGGCCGGGATGGTGTTGTCGGAAGCCACGGGATCGGTCGCGCGCCAGTCATTGCCCAAGGTGTGGCTCATCAGGCCGGCCGAGAGGCCCACGCCGAAGGTGCCGGGACCGATCTTGCGGTGGAAGGAATAGTGGAGGCGAGCATAGGTGCTGCTCTGCTGACCGAGCTTATCGAGGAACACCGAGAGGCCGATGCCGCTGCTGATGCTCTTGAGGTTGCCATGTACGTTCAGCAGGGCAGTCCGGGGCGCGCCGTCGAAGCCGGTCCATTGCTGGCGCAGCAACAGGGTGCCGCAAAGCTCCCCGGTGGTGCCCGCCACGGCCGGATTGATCGACAGGCGGTCGAACATGTACTGCGTGAACTTCGCATCCTGCTGGGCGAACAAAACGCCCGTCATGGCTACGCACAATGCTGCGGTAACTATCCCCCTCATGCTGTTGTTCCGTTCGATTTGGACCCGACACACGACGGGGACAGGCGATGACCTGCCCCCAGAACCGGCGCCAATATAGCAATTCCCCCAACCCGCCAAATCCTGTTAACGCCCCATCCCGGGGAGGGCTGGCAACGTGGCCGGAGCCGTGGCGCTCAGGAGAGCTTCTGGAAGGTGCGCCACCAGCGGTCGGGCACCTCTTCCCGGCAAGCGGCCTGGTAGTCGCTGTACGAGCAGGGCACGAGATGGTGCCGCTCGAAGCGTGCCTCCTGCTCGGCCTTGTAGGGCACGTCCATCCACCAGCGGTCGCTCACCGAGCTCTTGTAGAAGACGAGTTCCTGCTCATGGCCGCGGATCGGGATCCTGAACCGGGTGAAGCGCTTCCGGTCGAGCCAGGGCAGGTCGTTGGTGCGGCTGCGGAAACCGTCCAGGAAGCACCAGACCATTTGGGCGGCCAGCTGAGCGGTGGCCTCGGCCTCATCCCGTGAGGGGTCTAATTCATAGATGCCCACCGAGGTGATCTTCTCGCTCACCCCGGCATAGCGCAGGAGCTGGCAGACCTCCTCGCCGTGGAAGCCGTTGGGGTTCGGACGGCTTACGCCGGGAGCGTCGCTGCGCCGGATCGCCGACATGTCCACGCTGAGGGTATCGGCGTTGCGCAGCACGGGCTCGGCATCGGCGATGCTGCTGCGGAGCTCGCCCAGGCGGTGCGCATCGAAGAGCAGCCGCTCCATGAGCTCGATGCCGGGCTGGTCCACCAGGTAGGTCTGGTAGCCGAGGTTGCTGTAGTTGAACAGGTAATTGGGCTGGCGCAGGACGATGTGGCTCAGGTAGCTCGTATCGGCCAAGGCCTGACCGGGCTCCCCGAGGTCGAATCGGCTGTCGATGCACACCAGATTGGCCGTGCGCTCGAGTTTCTCGTACGCCAGGTATTGGGAGAAGGTGTGGCCCTGTCCGCCACCGAGCAACACGGGGACGATGTTCAGGCGCATGAGCTCGGCCAAGGTCTCGGCCACGGCATGCTGCGTGTCGCCCGCGCTCGCTCCGGGGTGTATGTCGCCGAGGTCCACCAGGCGCACAGGTGAGGCGGTCTGGTGCAGCTGGTAGAGCTGTTCCCGAATGGCATCGGGCGCGCTCACGCAGCCTCGTGGGCGGGCGTGACCGGGGTCGTCCAGCACACCGAAGAGCGCCACCTGCACGCCCTGCAACGCTGGGAAGCCCCGGCCCTCCAGATGGAAGAGCGTGGTGTCGCCGAGGGTATACGCGTTCCATTCCGGGCGGCTGCGCCCGAAGCGCTCGGAGGGACGGAAGTAGATGCTGATATCCATGCGGGGCCGAAACCGTGACGGCTCGCCGCGAAAATGCGTGCACGAACAGGCCCGCTGCCATCAGCGCGGGCGCAACTGCGCACAGCCCGGTGTTGGAAGCGCTAGCTCTTCTTCTTCGCGGCCTTCTTGCCAGCAGCCTTCTTGGCGGCCGCTTTCCCGCTCTTGCCTGACGAGGACGTCTTCGCCGGAGCCTTCTTGGCGGCACGTCCCTTCCGACCGCCTTTCTTCTCAGGAGCCGCGGCCAGGAGTGCCGTGGCCTCTTCCAAGGTCAGCTGCTCGGGCTGCTTCTCCTTGGGCACGTTAGCGTTCTTGGCGCCATCGGTCACGTACGGGCCATAGCGGCCATTGAGCACCTGGATGGCGGAGCCTTCGAACTCCTTCAGGATGTTCTGGCGCGCCCCGGCGAGTTTCGCTTCGATCAATTCCACGGCGCGTTCGAAGGTGACGGCCGCCGGATCCTCGGCCTTCGGGATGTTCGCGTAGGTCTTGCCGAACTTCACGAAAGGACCGAAGCGGCCCCGGCCCTGCACGATCATCTCGCCCTTGTGCTCGCCGAGGTCGCGCGTGGCGCTGGCAGCCTTCTTCAGGTCGATGAGCTCCACGGCCCGCTGCAGCGTGATCTCCAGCGGATCGTCATCGGGCGTTAGGCTGGCGTAGGTGCTGCCCAGGCGCACATAGGGTCCGAAGCGGCCGATGCCCACGGTGCACACCTCGCCGTCGCGCTCGCCCAGGGTGCGCGGCAGCTTGAAGAGGTCGAGCGCCTCCTCGAAGGTGATGGTCTGGATGCTCTGGTCCTTGCGCAAGCTGGCGAAGCGCGGCTTCTCCTCATCGTCCACGCTGCCGATCTGGATCATGGGGCCGAAACGACCGATGCGGGCCACGATGTCCTTGCCGCTGACCGGGTCGGTGCCGAGCACGCGCGCTCCGGTGGCCTTCTCGGCGGTCTCCACCACCGTGCCGAGCGTGGCGTGGAACGGCTTGTAGAAGCGCGCGATCATCTCGCGCCAGTTCTCCTTGCCCTCGGCGATCACGTCGAACTCCTCCTCCACCTTGGCGGTGAAGTGCAGATCGACGATGCTCGGGAAATGCTCTACGAGGAAGTCGTTCACCACCATGCCGATGTCCGTGGGGAAGAGCTTCTGCTTCTCCGCGCCGGCGTTCTCCGAAGCGGTCTTCTGGGCAATCTCGCCGCCCGCGAGCGTAAGGATCCGGTAGGCGCGCGGGGTGCCCTCGCGGCTTTCCTTCACCACATAGCCGCGCTTCTGCACGGTGCTGATCGTCGGAGCGTAGGTCGATGGCCGTCCGATGCCGAGCTCTTCGAGCTTCTTCACTAGGCTGGCCTCGGTGTAGCGCGGTGCGGGGCGCTCGAAGCGTTGCGTGGCGGTCATCTCGCGGAGATCGAGCGCCTCGCCTTGTCGCAGTTCGGGGAGCAGACCCTCCTGCTCTTCGTCGCCCTCATCGTCGCGTCCTTCCATGTACACCTTCAGGAAGCCGTCGAAGAGGATGACCTCGCCTTGCGCGCGGAGCGGCTCGGCAGGCCGGGTGCTGATCGCGATATCCACCACGGTCTTCTCCAGCTCGGCCTCGGCCATCTGGCTGGCCAGCGTGCGCTTCCAGATGAGGTCGTAGAGTCGCTCGGCATCGGAATCGCTGCCCGCGTTGCGCACGGCCATGTCGGTGGGGCGAATGGCTTCGTGCGCCTCTTGCGCGCCCTTGCTCTTGGTGGCGAAGCGGCGCGGCTTGCTGTAGCGCTCGCCGTATTGCGCGCTGATCTGCGCGGCGGCGGCTTCGATGGCCTGGTCGCTCAGGTTCACCGAATCGGTACGCATGTAGGTGATGTGCCCCTGCTCATAAAGCCCTTGGGCGATGCGCATGGTGCGATCCACCCCGTAGCCGAGCTTGCGACTGGCCTCCTGCTGCAGCGTGCTGGTGGTGAAGGGCGCGGCAGGCGAGCGCTTGCCGGGTTTCTTCTCCACGGCGCTCACGGAATAGCCCGCGCCAACGCACCCTTGGAGGAAGGACATGGCCTCCGCCTCCGTCGCGAACCTGGCCGGCAGCTCGGCCTTCACCACCTGCCCTTTCTCGTTGGTGAGCACCGCGGTCACCCGGAACGCGCTCTTGCTGTCGAAGTCGAGGATCTCGCGCTCGCGCTCCACGATCAGCCGCACCGCCACGCTTTGCACGCGGCCTGCGCTGAGGCTGGGCTTCACCTTGCGCCAGAGCACCGGACTCAGCTCATAGCCCACCAAGCGATCGAGCACGCGACGGGCCTGCTGCGCATCCACCAGATGGATATCGATGGAGCGCGGCTTCTCGATGGCCTCGAGGATGGCCTTCTTGGTGATCTCGTTGAAGGTGATGCGCTTCACCCGGTCGTCCGGCAGCTTCAGCGCCTCCTTCAGGTGCCAGCTGATGGCCTCTCCCTCGCGGTCTTCATCAGTCGCCAGCCATACGGTCTCGGCCTTATCCGCCTCCTTCTGCAACTGCTTCAGGCGGTCCTTCTTGTCATCAGGAATGATGTAGGTGGGCTCGAAGCCGTTCTCCACGTCCACGCTCAGGTCGCGCTCGGGCAGGTCGCGCACATGGCCGTAGCTGCTCAGCACGGTGTAGCCGCTGCCGAGGTACTTCTCGATCGTCTTCGCCTTGGCAGGCGACTCCACGATTACCAGATCACCGCTCTTCTTGGCCATCTCGTTCCGGTTTCAGGGCGGCAAATAAAAGGGCCGCGCGCCGGGTTGCGGATCGGCTCTTCCGCCCATCCTTGAGCTTCCCCTTTAGGGGAAGGGAATTTTCAACACTTCGACGGAGGCGCCGCATGGATCCGTGAACCAACCGACCAGTTGGCAGGTTTCCCATCAAACCTTTGTCATGATTGCCCGACGTAGACGACCAAGGAGCATGAGACACGCGACCTGCACATTCGGACTCGCAACGGGCCTGCTGCTTTCGGCCTGCGGTACCACGAACGGCCAGACCCCCAAGACGGAATCGACCATGAGCGACACGATGAGCCAGTACGACCACAGCGGCAACCCCTATTACTCGCACACCGACACAACGAAGCTCGATGTGCCCTTGAGCGAGTGGAAGCGGATACTGCCACCCGACCTATATTACATCGCCTTCGAGAAGGGAACTGAAAGGGCCTTCACTGGCAAGTACTGGGACTTCGACGGCATTGGCACCTATGCCTGTGCCGTATGCGGCAACGTGCTCTTCCAGGCCGATGCCAAGTTCGCGAGCAGCTGCGGCTGGCCCAGCTTCTTCAAGCCTGAGCGGAAGGAAGCCATCCTGTACCACGAGGACCGCACGTACGGCATGGTGCGCACCGAGACCACCTGCGGCCGATGCGGCGCGCACCTCGGCCATGTGTTCGACGATGGGCCGAAACCGACCGGCCTGCGCTACTGCATCAATAGCGTGAGCCTGGAGTTCATCGGGAAGCAGTGAGCCGAGGCAACAAGCCGCGAGATGCGTAGCTGCGGAAGAGGTTGACCCGAAGGCCGAGATCAATGCTATGGACAACATTAGCCTCTGACGACATCCGCACCAGTGGCCACGCCAGGAATGGCTCCATCGAGATCGATAAGCGGTCCATGACCTGCCGCGTTATCCGCCCGGCCAGCAACAGGTGGAAATCCCCCTTGAAATAGGCGCCAGCAGCGGTGTCAATCTCTCGTGTCGTGTCGCCGTTCGGTTGCGGATACATGGCCCAGCTTTTCTCCGTTCCCACGACACGGCCGCCGAGGAGCCAACCGAATTGGGGGCCCAGACGGAAGGTGTTGCGCCCCCGGCCCCACTCCGGTCCGAAGGTGAAGTACAGTTGCTCCAATCGCACGTCAATGTCTGTGCGGACCCCGCCGCCTTTGCCGCTATCGTCCAGATGCGCGAAGAAGCTGCGGTGCATCCAGGCCAGTTCCAGGAAGAGGTTGCTCTTGGTGGGTGATCGATCGCGGAACGCGATCCCCAAGGATGGAAGGACCGTCTTTGTATTCTCCAGGTATGATGCGCCACTGCCCATATCGAGCACGATGAGCTGCTGCGCGAACGCCCCGACCCCGCCGCCCCATTCGAATTGAGCGCTGCTATTGAGGCATGCCAGAATCCCGACGAGAGTCAGCCAGCGCATTAGGGTGGGGTGTTTGAAGAACGCTTGCTCAGTAGGGTTTCATCTCACCCGTCATGCGGTCGATCCAGGCGCTAAGGCCTTCGCCTTTGAGGCGCAGACTCCAACCGATGCGTATCCCCAGCTCAGCCGACCGAGAACCCGGGTCGGCTTTGAGCATCGAGGAGAGCCCATAGGCCCCATAGGGGTCAATCGTGATGCCGCCACGGGAACCCGCTGGGGCCCGGAACCCGAAACCGACGATGAACCGCAGCTCCCCGCCGAAGTCCTTCGGGACGGCATCGGAATACAATTCCTTCTCGTAGTGGTATGGCACGGAAACCGTCCTCCAACCGGTCATTCGCCCTGCAACACGGAATCCTCCTGAAATGCCGAATCGAATCACGGCATCTGATTCGGCCGCCATGCGAATTTCTGGAAGAATGGCCAGGCTCAACGTGTGCAGCACCACATGCACATCGTTGTCTATGCCTCCAGCCAAACCACCCGCATAATAGTTGGCATGGAACTCCTACCTGATCCATTGGAGTTCGAGACCCAGATTCCCATGGCTACCGCGCCTCTCGCGATAGAACAGCACTGCGCCCAAGTCCGGGCTATTGATGTCACCGAAATTCGCATACTCATACCCTTCGCTGGACCTTGCCCGTATGCTCCGCTGCTGAATCCCGAACCCAACGCCGATATCGACTTGAGCAGCTAGTGGGCCACCGCACACCAACACAAGAAACAGCCACCCGAATCTCGGCATACGCGAAATGTAATCCGAGAGAGACAGAGACAACTCCCTGCCACCTTGTCAGCACCCCGCTACCGGCTACCTTTGCTGCCCATTCCCAGTGCCTTGTCGAAGCGGGTATACATAGAGAGCTACGGCTGCCAGATGAACGTAAGCGACAGTGAGGTCGTGGCGAGCATCCTGGCGAGGGATGGCTACACCCCGGTGAACAGCGCCGAGGAGGCCGACCTGGTGTTGTTGAACACGTGCAGCATCCGCGAGAAGGCCGAGTACACCGTGCTGCAGCGGATCAACGAGATGAACAACCTGAAGGCCCGCAACAAGGGCCTGAAGGTGGGCGTGCTCGGCTGCATGGCGGAACGCATGCGCGAGGACCTGCTGGAGAAGAAGAAGGTGGTTGACCTGGTGGTGGGCCCCGACGCCTACCGCACCCTGCCTGAGCTACTGGAGAAAGTGGGCACGGGCCAGAAAGCGGTGAACGTGCTGCTGAGCCGCGAGGAGACCTATGGCGAGATCGAGCCGGTACGACTGGGCACCAACGGCGTCACGGCCTTCGTGACCATCATGCGGGGCTGCGACAACATGTGCGCCTTCTGCGTGGTGCCCTTCACCCGCGGGCGCGAGCGGAGCCGCGATGCGACGAGCATCGTGCGTGAGTGCGAACAGCTGGTGCGGGATGGCTACCGGGAGGTGACCCTGTTGGGGCAGAACGTCGATTCGTACAAGTGGCGGCCGGTCCAGTCCGCGGAGAACGGGATCGTTGATTTCGCCGACCTGCTGGAGATGGTGGCGGTGGCCTGCCCAACGCTGCGGATCCGCTACAGCACCAGTCACCCGAAGGACATGACCGACAAGGTGCTGGCGGTGATGGCGCGCTACGACAACATCTGCAAGTACATCCACCTGCCGGTTCAGAGCGGCAGCAGCGAGGTGCTGAAACGCATGAACCGAGGCTACGACCGGGTCTGGTACCTCGAGCGCATCGCGAGCATCCGGCGGCACATGCCTGATTGCGCCATCAGCACGGACATCATCGCCGGCTACTGCGGCGAGACCGAGGCCGACCACCAGGAGACCCTGAGCCTGATGGAGGAAGTGGGCTACGACATGGCCTTCATGTTCAAGTACAGCGAACGCCCCAAGACCCTGGCGGCACGCAAGTATCCGGATGATGTGCCGGAGGAGGAGAAGGGCCGTCGGCTGGCAGAGATCATCGAACTGCAGAAACGCAAGAGCGCCGAGCGCACCGCGGGCTATGTCGGGCAGATTCATGAGGTGCTTATCGAGGGCGTTAGCAAGCGCAGCAACGATCACCTCTATGGCCGCAACTCGCAGAACAACGTGGTGATCGTGGCGCGGCAGGTTGTGGGTGGGAAGACGAATGCTGAAGGATCGCGCAGCCTGAAGCCCGGCGACTTCGTACGGGTGCGCATAACGAGCGCCACCGCGGGCAGTTTGCAGGGCGAAGTGCTGGATGTGTTGAACCACCAACCCGCATTGGCATGAACGTGCAACCCGTGAAGCAGCGCTTCGAGATCATCGGCGGCTCGCCGCTGCTCGACCGCGCGATCGAGATCGCCGTGCAAGTGGCCCCCACGGACCTGAGCGTGCTGGTGCAGGGCGAGAGCGGGAGCGGCAAGGAGGTGATGAGCAAGATCATCCATGCCAACAGCGCGCGGAAGCACGGCCCCTACCATGCGGTGAACTGCGGCGCCATTCCGGAGGGCACCATCGACAGCGAGCTCTTCGGGCATGAGAAGGGCTCGTTCACCGGCGCGCACGAAGCCCGCAAAGGGTATTTCGAGACGGCCAACAACGGCACGCTCTTCCTCGATGAGGTGGGCGAGCTCCCATTAAACACACAGGTGCGCCTGCTCCGCGTGCTGGAGACCGGCGAGTTCATCCGCGTGGGCAGCAGCAAGCCTCAGAAGACCGATGTGCGCGTGGTGGCCGCCACCAACGTGAACATGCTGCAGGCCGTGGCGCGCGGCACCTTCCGCGAGGACCTCTACTACCGCCTCAACACGGTGCCGATCCACCTGCCCGCCCTGCGCGAGCGCCGCGAGGACATCCACCTGCTGTTCCGCTACTTCGCCCAGCAGGCCGCCACCAAGTACAAGGCACCACCCTTGACCCTGAGCGATGGCGCGCAGCAGCTGCTGGTGGCCTACCGCTGGCCGGGCAATGTGCGCCAGCTGCGCAACATCGTGGAGCAGATGAGCGTGATCGAGCGTGACCGCGAGATCGACGCGGAAACGCTGAGGAGCTATCTGCCCGAGGAGAGCACGGCCTTGGTGCCCGCGGGCTCCGGCACGGGCAGTGGCACGGATAGCGTGAGCGAGCGCGAGCTGATCTTCAAGTTCCTCTTCGATATGAAGAGCGACCTGAACGCGCTGAAAGAGAAAGTGAACGCGCTCACCGGCGGCCAGGCGTTGCCGCCCGTGGTACCCGCCCTGAGCCGAGAGGAGCTGCTCCTGGCGCACCGGCCCGCCCCGGCGCCCGGCACGGTGAGCATACTGCCACGCGGGCAAGCGGAGGATGAGGACGTGGAGCACACCGAGGTGGAAGAGGTGCTCAGCATCGAGGAGAAGGAGAAGGAATTGATCAAGAAGGCCTTGCAGAAGCACCGCAACAAGCGCAAGAGCGCGGCGCACGAACTCGGCATCAGCGAGCGCACGCTCTACCGCAAGATCAAGGAATACGGGATCCAATGAGCCTGATGCGGGTTGGCGGGCGAAGGGTTGCGGGCTGGTTCCTGCCGCTTGCCCTGGCCTCCTGTCTCCTGCACGCCTGCCGCGTGAATTACTCGTTCACCGGCGGAGACCCGGGCAACGCGCGGACCCTTTCGGTGGAGCTCTTCCAGGCCCGCGCGCCGCTGGCCACCCCTTCTGCCGCGCAGACCTTCACCGAGACCGTGCGCGATCTGCTGCTGGCGCAGACCCCGCTGAAGCTCGCACAGACCGAAGGCGACGTGCAGTACAGCGGCAGCATCACCGGGTACGATGTGCAGCCGGTGAACATTCAGGCCAACGAGACCGCCGCGCTGAACCGGCTCACGATCACCGCCAGCGTGACCTATGTGAACACCCTAGAACCGAAGAAGAACACGGAGTTCAGCGTGAGCCGTTTCGCCGACTACAGCAGCAGCCAGGACCTCACGGCCGTGGAGTCGCAGCTGGTCACCGAGATCAGCAAGCAGCTGGCGCAGGATATCTTCGATCGCACGCTGGGCAATTGGTAATGGAACGCGAGCGACTCACACGGCTGCTGGACGAGCACGGGACGATGGCTCCCGAAGACCTGCGCGCGCTGAAGGATATGGCCCAGCGCTTCCCGTGGTTCAGCGGGGCGCAACTGCTGCATGCGGCGGGCGAGCGCCAGAGCGGTCAGGTGCTCTCGGATGAGACCCTGCGCGTGGCCGCAGCCCACCTCCCCTCTCGGTCAGCCCTCTTCGACCTCGCGCAGGATGCCGCCCCGCGGAAAACGTCGCCCATGCGCGTGGTGCGCATCGTGACCCCACCGCCGGCCGTAGCGGAAGCCGCACCCACCCCGGAACAAGTGGTTGTGCAGAGCCCGCCGGTTGAGCCCGAAGCCGTGGCGCCGGTAACCGAGCCTTCGGCACCGAGCGTTCCCATTGAATCGGCCTCGGAAGAACCGGTGGCGAGAGCGACTGAAGCACCTGTGCTGCATGAGCCGGAGGTGCCCGCTGTGGAACCGGAGCGGGTGGAGGAACTCGACGACCAGATCATGAAGGCCGCGCTGGCCAGTGCCTACGACCTCACCTGGCAGGACCGCATCGCCGATCCGGCCCCGGTGGAGCCGTCGTTACCTGCGGCTGCGCTGGCCCCCGAGCCTGCACCGGCTATTCCTGCGCCCACTGGCCGCGGGACGCTTCGGTTCACCGAGTGGCTTGAAGCGGCCAATCAGACACCTGTGGTCCAAGCGCAACGGACCGCCCCTCCAGTGCCCGTGCCCACCGAGCCGGGCGTGAAGACCGAGAAGCTGGACGCCAAGGCCTTGATCGACCGCTTCATCCAGCACGAACCCCCGGCCATACCACCGAAACCGGCATTCTTCACCCCGCAGCAGGCCGCCAAGAAGAGCCTCGACGACACGAGCGGCATGGTCACCGAGACCCTGGCGCGCATCTACGAGCAGCAGGGCAACATCCAGAAGGCCATCGAAGCCTATCGGCGCCTGGCATTGAAGTACCCCGAGAAAAGCAGTTACTTCGCGGCCCTTTCCAAAGCCTTGGAGGAGAAACAGACCCCCTGAGCCATGTTCACCGCCGTCACCATCATCATCCTCATCATCTGCGCCATGCTCGCCCTTGTGGTGCTGGCCCAGAACCCCAAAGGCGGCGGATTGGCCGCTGGCTTCACCGGCGCCCAGCAGATTGGAGGCGTGCAGCGCACCGCAGACTTCCTTGAGAAGGCCACCTGGACCTTGAGTGGGGCCCTGATGGTGCTGTGCCTGGTATCGGCTGGCCTTCAGCAGGATAGCGGTCGCTCGAACAATAACCTGGACGATACGATCGACGCTACCGAGGTGACCACCGATGAGTCGGCGCCTCCTATGGACGAGAATACCAATGGTACTGAAGAGCCCGGTGCTCCTGGCAACCCGTGATCACGGGTTGCCAGCCTGACAGAAACACTGAAGCCCCTGTCAGCCGGTCCCGAAAACTTGACAGAACAATCCCCCTGCGCCCCGCATGGCACACCCGTTGCCGAGCGGGGCGCGGTCGTTCAAGACCCCACAAATCAACTCTCAAACCCAACAGACATGTCGAAAGTGAAACCGTTGGCGGATCGCGTCCTGGTTCAGGCCGCTGCCGCTGAAGAGACCACCAAGGGTGGCATCATCATCCCCGATACGGCCAAGGAGAAGCCCCAGCGCGGCAAGGTCGTCGCTGTTGGAACGGGCCGCGTCGCCGACGACGGCAAAGTGACCCCCCTCAGCGTGAAGGTGGGCGACGATATCCTGTACGGCAAGTACAGCGGCACCGAGCTGAGCCTCGAAGGCAAGGACTACCTGATTATGCGCGAAAGCGACATCTACGCTGTCCTGAACTAATCAACGGCGCATCATGATGCGCCCCACCAAATCTTCAAACCAGATACTGCAATGGCAGCCAAGAACATCCAATTCGACATCGACGCCCGCGATCGGCTCAAGCGCGGCGTGGACCACCTCGCGAACGCCGTGAAGGTGACCCTCGGACCCAAGGGCCGCAACGTCATCATCGACAAGAAATTCGGTGCGCCCAGCGTGACCAAGGACGGGGTGACCGTGGCCAAGGAGATCGAGCTGAAGGACGCCGTGGAGAACATGGGCGCCCAGATGCTGAAGGAAGTGGCCAGCAAGACCGCTGATATTGCTGGCGACGGTACCACCACCGCCACCGTGCTCGCCCAAGCCATCGTCACCTCCGGCCTGAAGAACGTGGCCGCCGGTGCCAACCCCATGGATCTGAAGCGCGGTATCGACAAGGCCGTTGCCGCCGTGGTGGACGAGCTCAAGAAGATGAGCAAGACCGTGGGCAACGACAACGACAAGATCAAGCAGGTGGCCACCATCAGTGCCAACAACGATGAGACCATCGGCGCGCTGATCGCCGAGGCCATGGAGAAGGTGAAGAAGGAAGGCGTGATCACCGTGGAGGAAGCGAAGGGCACCGACACCACCGTGGAAGTGGTGGAGGGCATGCAGTTCGACCGCGGCTACCTCAGCCCCTACTTCGTGACCAACGCCGACAAGATGGAGGCCGAGCTGGAGAACGCCTACATCCTGATCTACGACAAGAAGATCAGCACGATGAAGGAGCTCCTGCCGATCCTCGAGAAAGCCGTGCAGACCGGCAAGCCCCTGCTGATCATCAGCGAGGACCTCGACGGCGAGGCGCTGGCCACCCTGGTGGTGAACAAGATCCGCGGCGCGTTGAAAGTGGCGGCAGTGAAAGCCCCTGGCTTCGGCGACCGTCGCAAGGCCATGCTGGAGGACATCGCCGTGCTCACCGGCGGCACCGTGATCAGCGAGGAGCGCGGCTTCAAGCTGGAGAACGCCGACCTGAGCTTCCTGGGCAAGGCCGAGAAGATCTCGATCGACAAGGACAACACCACCATCGTGAACGGTGCCGGCAAGAAGGCCGACATCACCGCGCGCGTTAACCAGATCAAGGCGCAGATCGAGACCACGACCAGCGACTACGACAAGGAGAAGCTGCAGGAGCGCCTGGCGAAGCTCGCCGGTGGCGTGGCCGTGCTCTACGTGGGCGCTGCCACTGAGGTGGAGATGAAGGAGAAGAAGGACCGTGTGGACGACGCGCTGCACGCGACCCGCGCCGCTGTCGAGGAAGGCATCGTGCCGGGCGGTGGCGTGGCCTACATCCGCGCACAGAAAGTGCTGGACAAGATGGAGGGCGCGAACAACGACGAGACCACGGGCATCGGCATCGTCCGCCGGGCGGTGGAGGAGCCGCTGCGCCAGATCGTGGGCAACGCCGGCATGGAAGGCAGCATCGTGGTGCAGAAGGTGCGTGAGGGCAAGGCCGACTACGGCTTCAATGCCCGCACCGAGCAATACGAGAACCTGCTCACCGCAGGCGTGATCGACCCGACCAAGGTGACCCGCGTGGCCCTGGAGAATGCCGCGAGCATCGCGAGCATGCTGCTCACCACCGAGTGCGTGATCAGCGAGGAGAAGGAAGAGAAGGCACCGGCGCACAGTCATGGTGGAATGGGCGGCGGCATGGACATGATGTAAGTCGGTCCGACCAACGCATCTCTTCAATGCGCGAGCCCTGGCGGAAGCCGGGGCTCGTTGCGTTACGAAGAACGAGCACGCGATAATTTCGCCGCATGCGCCTCCTTTCCAGCGTCGCAGCGGGCCTTTTCGCTGCGGCAACCCTTGGCCAGTGGAACCAGCAGGCGTTCCCTGCAGGCCAGATCAACCGATCCGTGCACTTCGCGAACGCCTCCACGGGCTACGTGGGCGGCTATGGCAGCGTTCACAAGACCACCGATGGCGGTGCGACCTGGCAGGCTACCAGCCTGGGCAGCGACCCTCAACTCTTCACCATCGACCTGATGGGCATCCACACGCTGGATGCGAACAACGCGGTGGCTGCGGGCACCAACAACGCCGATGGGAATGAAGCCATCGTGCGAACCACGGACGGCGGTGCCTCGTGGAGCCTGGTGCATGATGCGGCCACCGGCAACGAGTTGCACGACCTGTGGTTCGCCAGCGCCAGCATCGGCTACGCCGTGGGCGATGGCGGGCGTATCCTGAAGAGCGTGAACGGCGGCGCCGCATGGACCGCGCAATCGAGCGGCACCGGACAATCGCTGAACGGCGTGTACTTCACTTCTCCCACCACGGGCATGGCGGTGGGCAACGGTGTGGTGCTGACCACCACCAATGGCGGCAGCACTTGGACCGTAACAGCCATCGCCTGGACGCTGAACGATGTGCGCAGCCCCGATGGCAACACCTGGGTGGCCAGCGGCACCGATGGCACCGTGCTGGTGAGCACCGATTTCGGCGCGAACTGGACGGATCGAAGCTTACCCGTGCAGCCCTACTGCTACCGTATCACGGGGAGCACGGCGCAGCGGCTCTTCGTGGCAGCGGAGGGCGGCCGCATCTACGCAACGCAGGATCAAGGCCTGCTTTGGGAGCAGGTGATACTCCCAGCGGGCAGCCTGGATGTGAACGACATCCAGGCAGATGCGACGCTCGGCGACACGGGCTACGCCGTGACAGAAGGAGGCCGTGTGTTCAAGTCAAGCGACCTGAGCAGCGCTGCATGGCCGATCCCGGCCTTCACCAGCGATCCGCTCAACGTATGCTCCGGCATTCCAGTGACCTTCCAGAACCTGAGCAGCCCCTCGTACAGCAGCACGTGGAAAGTGAACGGCTCGGTGGTGAGCACGAGCTTCAACTACAGCACCACGTTCCCCAGTGCCGGCAATTACACGGTGCGCTTGATCGTGAGCAATGGCGCGCTTGCCGATAGCCTAACGCAGACCATCGCCGTGCAGCAAGGCGAGACCGCCACGCCGTTCACCGTGCTCACCTTCCCGCCCACGCAATGCGCCGGCTACCCGGTCACCTTTCAGATCAACAGCAGCTTGACCGGCACCAGCTATCAGGTGTACGCCAATGACCAACCCTATAGCAACGTCATCAACGGGCTCAGCTTCAACACCATCCAATTCACAGGGCAGGTGGTGCAGCCGGGCGTTACGTACACCATCCGCAGCCGTCGCCTTACGGCGTGCGGCTATGTGGAGTACACGGCGCCTGTAACCGTGAACGTGCTCGCCATCGCCGACCCGAACGTGACGGTGAACATCAGCCCGGCGGTGTTGTGCGACCCTGGCCCGGTGACGATCACCATACCGCAAAGCCAGGCCGGGATCAACTACCGCATCAACAGCCAGAACTACGCGGGGAACGGCGGCGCGCTGACCATCACCTTCCCCTATGTGAGCGCCACCACCACCTACACCATCATCGGCCGCAACAGCTTGAACTGCGATGTGACGCTGGCCACAGCGCCCACCGTGACCTACGCGCCGATGATCGCCAACTTCACGTTGAGCACTACCACGCCCTTCGTGGGTGAAACGGTGACGGTGACCGACAACAGCGCGGCGAGCAGCTGGACATGGACGCTCGGCACCAACGCCACGCCTGCGAGCAGCACCGCTCCGGCGCCCTCCTTCTCCTACTCCAGCACCGGACCCGATACGGTGACCGTGCATCTGGAGAACAGCGCAGGATGCACGCGCGATGTGGTGATCGGCATGCACGTCTACTTGCAAGCACCGGTGGATGGCGGCCAGGCGTGCCGCGTGAACCTGATGGGCGAGCAGGGCTGGGCGCTCACGGATCCGTACTACCACGTCATCGGCCACCACATCAGCGGCGATGGTGCCACCTACTTGTGCGGTTACTATTCCAACGACCTTTTCCCGACCAAGTACAATTACTTCCTGCGCAAGCTGGATGCGGATGGCAATGTGCTCTGGACGCAGAAAGCCGACCCGCTCGATTACCTGAACTACAACTACCGGGCGAGCTTCGCCAATGCGATCACCAGCGATGGCGATGGCAACATCTACCTCACGGGCACTTACTCCAGCAACTACTTCCGCTTCGGTACGCTGGTGTACCAGCACGGCCAGGTGAACACCAATCCGTTCATCGTGAAGATGGACCCCGATGGCAACGCGCAGTGGGCCATTCTCTGCCTGACACCCGGCACGGATAACATGGGCGGCACCGATCTGCTTCGCCTGGATGACGGCAGCCTGTGGGGCATCGTGAAGACCGCGGGCAGCGGCATCATCCAGGATGCGACCGGTACGCAGACCTATTTCAGCGAATTGCACCGCGACAAGCTGCTGCGCTTCAATGAGGCCGGGCAGATCCTGCAGATCAATGGCTTCGGCCCGCTTGTGCCGGTGGGCACCTATGGCGCGGGGCTCTTCAATCCGAACCCCAGTTCATGGACGGGCGGCATTATCGCAACCGTAGTGCCGCGCATGAAAGCCATGCCCGACGGGCGCATTGCGGTGGTGGGCGATATCCGCGGGGCGCAGAATCTCGAGTTCGGCCCCCTCAACGTGGCCTTGAACGATGCGGCCACGGAGACCGGTGGCTATGCAGCCGTGTTCGATCCCGCGAGCGGTTGGAGCAGCGCCTTCAGGACCTTCGCCACGGCACAGCCGCTGCAACCCAACACGGGCCGAACGAACTTGCGCGTGTTCCCAGCCTTCGCGGTGGACAACGATGGCAACATCGCGGTTGCGTCCAACTGGGAGGCACGTCCCCCAGGCAGCGGCGGCACCAGCTACCGCTACGTGCTCGGCAACGGCGAGTTGCAGGTGGGCGACAGCGGGTCGGTGCTGATGAAGTGGAGCCCCGATGGCCAATTGCTTTGGAGGCAGCGCAACCAACACCTTACAGCACGCGACCTGGAGTGGGACGGACAGCGCTTCGTGCTGCTCGCGGAATACCGCACCTTCCTCGGACTCGAAAGCGGCCAAGCCCCTTCGCTCGGCCTGAACGCCGCTGGTGACCAGGATGCCGGCCTGGCCTTCTACAACATGGACGGCAATGTGCTGAGTGCCTTGCCCCTGGCCTCGGCTGGCATCGATAAAGGCTACGACATGGTGGTGCATCCGTGCGGCGGCCTGCAACTGCCGGGCGTGGCTGGTGCGGCGCTCGAGGTGAGCGGACTGCAACTGCACGGCAGCAACTACGAGCTGTATGTGATGCGCTATGCCAGCGCTGCGGAATGCGCGGTAGCGGACTGCCCGACGATCGTTACGTCGGTGGCTGAGACGCACCAAGCTGCCGCGAGGCTCTGGCCGAATCCGGCGAACACGAACCTGAGCATCGTAGTGCCGGGCCACACGGGCAGGATGATCCTACGGTTGATCGATGCTGAAGGACGCATCGCCAAGGAGCACACCTTCGCAAGTGATAGTGGGCTCACAATGGACATCAGTTGCCTGCCCAACGGACTCTATTCCGTGCAAACGCTCGACCAACAAGGCTTGCGCATGGTCGGGGTTGTCTCCGTTGTGCACTAGTCGAGCTAGTCTCATCCATGTTAGGTAGCTTGGATGGTGCGCGACGGCAAGTCCGACCACGGCTTCAACTCCCGCACCGAGGAGTATGAGAACCTTCACGCCGCGGGGGTCATCGACCCCACCAAGGTGATACGCGTCGCCCTGGAGAACGCAGCCAGCATCGCCAGCATGTTGCTTACCACCGAGTGTGTCATCAGCGAAGAGAAGGAAGAGAAGGCACCGGCGCACAGTCATGGTGGAATGGGCGGCGGCATGGACATGATGTAAGTCGGTCCGACCAACGCATCTCTTCAATGCGCGAGCCCTGGCGGAAGCCGGGGCTCGTTGCGTTCAGGCGCTGACATCCCACTACTTTCATGGTCCCGAACCCCATACCATGAAAGCCCTGACCACGCTGTTCCTGCTCGCTGCCTCCCCGCTTGCGCTGCTCGCCCAGCCCGCATTCCAATGGGCCGGCACAGTGCCCAACGTATCCACCCCGGGCCAAATCGGTATGACGGATGACGCTGACGTCGCACCGGACGGGACCATCTTCATGGTGGGCGAGGTGAACGGCCCGCGTGCCATCGTCGGCGATTTCATCGTGGACAGCACTTTCGTGGCGCGCTATGACGCCACCGGCACCTGCCTGTGGGCGAAGAGCCCTGGAGGAAGGAGACTGGCCCTTGACGGCAACAACGACGTGTACGTCGTGGGCGCGTTCACGGGATCCATGGTCTTCGCTGGGAACACGCTTGTTGCTACCGGCAAAGACGCTTTCGTGGCCAAATACGACTCCAACGGCCAGGAACTCTGGGCGCGCAGGATGGGCGGCACATTGGATGACCGTGGCATGAGCGTGGCCGTGGATGGTCTCGGTCGCGTGCATGTGGGCGGTTACTTCCGCGGTACTGGAACCTTCGGTTCCTCCACGTTGATTGCCACGCACGACAGTACGGGCTTCCTTGCCACCTACGATGCGAATGGCAATTTCCAATGGGCCGCGCTCGCCGGCGGATTCAACTCCTGGTCGAGCACCCTGTTCATTTCAAACGCGATGGCCTGCGATGCGGCCGGCAACACGTATATGGCCGGTCAGTTCAATGGTACGGCCACGTTCGGCACGACCACGATAACCACACCTGACTTCGACCGGCTCTATCTCGTGCGGTTCGATGCCAGTGGCAATTGCAGTTGGGTGCATGCCATGGGCGCTGCTTTTGGCAATCAGATCCGCCAGATCGCACTGGATGCCACTGGCCACGTCTATCTCTTTGGCGTGTTCGGCGGCCCATCCGCGACCTTCGGGTCCGCGACGTTGAGCAACGCCTCTGCGAGCTACGCGGACATCTTCCTTGCGCAGTTCGATATCAACGGTATCGCCCAATGGGCAATGCCCGTGGCATCCTCATTCTTCAATGATTTCTGCGAAAGCCTCGATCTGGACGCATCGGGCAACGCATGGATCACCGGCAGCACCGCGTTCACCAGCCAGATTGGACCGTTCACGATCGACAACGGCCATTTCCTTGCCGAATTCGACCCCTCCGGGAATGTGCTGTCGGCACAGAATTTCGTCAATGCCGGTTTCATGGCCCAGGCCAATGGCCTGAACGGCGATCACTTCCTGTATGGCTGGTTCACTAACAATGCCGAATTCGACTACGGCAGTGGCGTGAACATACCCGCATCGCTATGGAGCGGCCAGGAAGGATTTGTAGCCCATTATGACACCGACCTCAACCTCGACTGGCTGCGGCGAATGGGCCTCCACAGCACAGCTATTGACGGAACCGGCGGTTTGGTGACCGACCCGGCGGGCAATGTTTACTCTGCAGGCAGTTTCGTCGCGACCGCCATCCTCTGCAACGACACCCTGCGAGCACCCTTGGGTGCCTCGCACCTCTGGTTGAACAAGCGCGACGCGAACGGGGAATGCGTTTGGACCACACAGATCAAATGCAGCGAACCCATCGCAATCAACCAATCGAATACGACAAGCGGCCTTGCCCGTGCTGATAACGGGGACGTGATCCTGACGGGAGCCTTCTTCGGCACCATCGATTTCGGCACTGTACAACTGACCAGCAATGGTGGCAAGGACATCTTCATGGCGCGTTTCGACGCGAACGGCAACTGCCTCTGGGCGATCAATGACGGCGGAAGCGGTGAAGATGCAGGAGTCGCGGTGTCCGTGGCGCCGAACGGCGACATCCTGCTCGTCGGCTGGTATTCCGCCGTGGCCACCATCGCCGGCAGCGCTCTCACGAGCCAGGGCTATGCCGACGGCTTCGTAGCGCGATTCGACGCGAACGGCACCGGCATATGGTGCAGGTCCTTTGGCGGAACGAGCTGGGACAACGGCTATGGAGTGGCGTTGGACAACACGGGAAACGTATACATCACCGGCCGTTACACCACTTCGGCCACTTTCGACGGGTTGACCGTGAGCGGCACCGGCGATGCCGATCTCTTCGTGGCTAAGTATGATCCCGACGGCGATCTGATCTGGCTGACCGGTAGCAGCGATGCCGGCTGGAAGCAATCCGTGGGGATAGCTGTGGGGGCCAGCGGGCAGGTGCACGTCTCCGGGTATTACAATGGCAGCATGACGATTTGCAGTTCCACATTGACCGGTGACGCAACGAACTACCGTCCTTTCCTGAGCTGTTTCGATTCCTCCGGTGCCATACTCTGGCAGCAGGACCACCCATGCACCGGCAGTGGGTATTGCTACTCCATGGCCGCCCGCCCAGGCGGTGACATCGTTCTCACTGGATCCTTCACGGGTGATCTCACCATCGGTTCCTCGACCCTCAGCTCCGTTGGGCTCGGGGATGCATGGGTAGCGGCCTTCAATTCAGCTGGCGATGTGTTATGGGCGCAGGCCATGAGCGGGACGGACCCGGTCTGGAACATCGCCTCGGGCAACACTGTAGCCACCGACGCCAACGCCGTGCACGTCGCAGGGACCTTCGGAAACTTCCTATTCTCAGCGTTCGACCAGAACGGCGGCGCGATAACCTTCGCGCCCGGCGATCAGGGCTCAATGCGCTTCGCATCGAATAGCCTCGATGCCTTCGTGGTG
The DNA here is from genome assembly GCA_020635725.1 of Flavobacteriales bacterium. Lineage (GTDB taxonomy): Bacteria > Bacteroidota > Bacteroidia > Flavobacteriales_F > PHOS-HE28 > PHOS-HE28. Next base: position 268,137 of record JACJZF010000002.1, on the reverse strand, counting down.
AAGTTCGCATCAACTGAGAACATTTCCCCTCCTTTCAACCCGACCGGTTGCGATGGCACCGTGCGGGTGAATGAATCAATGGACCGCGCTGCTGGGCCGAAGCTCGCACCGAACCCCGCGGAGCACCGCTTCACCATCACCGGCGAGGCCATCACGCCGGATGCGCGGATCATCGTGCGCGACGCCACCGGACGCGAAGTGGCATTGCCGATCTCGCGGCATTCGAACGCCATCGAAGGAGATGCCAGCTCACTGCCTGAAGGGATGTACAGCATCACGCTTCAAAGCGCGCGCGGCCTGCTCTCAGTTCCTCTCATCAAGCGTTAGCCCGACCCGGCGACCTTTCGCTTCATCACTCTGAACACACCGGTTCCCGGTGGAGATCGAATTGGCCGGGGAATGGACATGATGCAGGTCGGTCCGACCAACGCATCTCTTCAATGCGCGAGCCCTGGCGGAAGCCGGGGCTCATTGCGTTCAGGCATGTCACTTGCACTGCGCGCGATTGAACCACCGGCCCGAGAGCGGGTACCGATCATTCGAAACCCGGATACCTTCGTGCAACATGAGACATTCCATGCGTCTGCAGCCTGCGTTAGCCCTGCTTCTGCTTCCCTTCTCACTGCTCGCCGCCGATGGCGAGAAACCCATCACCAGCAAAGTGAGCGAGGTCAAGGTCTTCTTGAGCGGCGCGCAGGTATCGCGTACGGCCAGCGCGGGCATCCCATCGGGTACGAGCGTGCTGGTGTTCGCTGGCCTGGCGGAGGGACTTGATCCGCAGAGCATACAGGTCACCGGGAAGGGCGGCTACCAGATCCTGAGCGTGAACTACCGCATCAACTACCTCACCGAGAGCCCCAAGAAGAAGGAGATCGAGGAATTGCAGGCGCGGATCAAGAAGCTCGAGAAGGACTGGGCTTACGAGAAGGCCATGCAGGACGTGTGGGTGAACGAGGAGCAGCTGCTGAACAAGAACAGCAGCATCGGCGGGCAGCAGAACGGTTTGACCGCCACGCAGCTCACGGCGGTGAACGATTACGTGCGTCAGCGCCTGATCACCACGAAGTCGAACTGGCTCGCGCAGCAGGAGAAGCTCACTGCCATACAGCAGGAGAAGGAGAAGCTGGTGCAGCAGATGCAACAGTTCCAGTCGCAGGCGCCGCGGCCTACGAGCGAGGTGGTGGTGGAGATCAGCAGCACGGCCGATGTGAGCGCGACCTTCACGCTCACCTACTTCGTTGGTGGTGCGGGCTGGCAGCCGGCCTACGATCTGCGCGCCAAGGGCGTGGGGCAGCCCATCGAATTGCTGATGAAGGCGCAGGTGACCAACAACACCGGCGAGGATTGGAACAAGGTGGATCTGAGCCTGAGCAGCGGGAACCCCACACTTGGCGGGGTCATGCCGACGCTGAATCCATGGACCCTCTATGTGTACCAACCTGTTCAGCTCGAGAGCGTGGCGATCCGCAGCCGAGCGGCGCACAAGGCCCCCATGGCCGCGCCTTCCACCATGGCCATGGGAGAATCAGTCGAGCTCAAGGACATGGAGCGCGAGGATGCGAGCTACCAGTGGTCCAGCGCGATCACCTCACGCACCACGACCGTGGAGTACAGCATCTCCTCCTCCTTCAGCGTACCTAGCGATGGCATGCCGCACATGGTGGGTGTGCAGACGCAGAGCATACCGGCCAGCTACAAGCATTACGCGACGCCCAAGCTCGAGAAGGACGCCTTCCTCTATGCCCGCACTACGGGCTGGGAGGACCTGAACCTGCTGCCGGGGCAGGCCAACGTTTTCTTCGAGGGCACCTTCGTGGGCGAGAGTTATCTGCAACTCGACATGCCCAAGGACACGCTCGACATCTCCTTGGGTCGCGACAAGGGCGTGGTGGTGGAGCGCGTGAAGCGCAAGGCCACCAACGAGAAGTCGATCGTGGGCGGAAAACGCACGCTCACCATCGGTTGGGACCTCACCGTGCGCAACACCAAGGGCACCGCCATCGACCTGGAAGTGCGCGACCAATACCCCTTGAGCCCGCAGAGCGAGATCGAGGTGAAGCTCAAGGAGGATGGCGGCGCGGCCGTGGATCCCGATCGCGGATCGCTCACCTGGAACCTGCGCCTCGAGCCGAAGGCCACGAAGAAGCTCGGCTTCAGTTATGAGGTCAAGCATCCGAAGGACCTGCCCATCGTGCTTGAATAACACCACACCCTAGCCATGCGCGTTCTGAAGGTCCTCGCGGCACTCTCCATCACCAGCTCGGCATGCGCGCAGATCGACACCGTGTCGCTCTCGGAAGTGGGACGTTATCAGCATCCGTACGTCATCGGCTCGATCTCTTCCAGCACGTACTCTTGCCGCATCGATCGCCTGGACCGGCCGTATGTGTACATGGCGTGCTGGAACCTCGGGCTCGTCGTGCTCGACATCACCGATCCCGCGCAACCGGTTCCGGTGGATACGCTGACCCAGGCCGAGCTCGGCGGCTTGAATGCCATGAATGTGGAGCAGCGCGGCACGACCCTCTACCTGCCCCTTGGCGGATTCAACGATGATAACCAGGGCACCGGTTTCGCCACCGTGGACGCGAGCGACCCGCAGAACCTGAACGTGCTCGACCGATGGGACGGAGGCTCGGAGTTCACCTCTGGCGCGGCCATCGTGGTGCTCGATGCGGATGTGGCGTACCTGGGTGGCATGGAAGAAGGAATCGCCTCCTTCGACATCAGCGACCCGGCCGGCATCGTGCCGTTGGGGGCATTCCTCCCGGATGTCAGCTGGCCCGGATTGGTCGCCTATCCGCCCAATGCGCGCGGCATGGCCGTGCAAGACGATGTGCTGTACCTGTGCTTCGACGCTGGTGCGCTGCGCGCGATCGATGTGAGCGACCCATCGAGCATGTCGCAGCTCGGGCAATACCTCAATCCGCAGCAACCGGCCCTGACGCCCTGCGCGTACAACAACGTGGTGATCAAGGGCCACCATGCCTTCATCACCACCGATTTCTGCGGATTCGAGGTGGTGGATATCACCGACCCTGCCGACATGCAGCAGGTCAACTGGACCAACCCGTGGAATTGCCTGGGCGGCTCGTGGTTCGGCAGCGACGGCCACACGAATGAAGCCGCGCTCGCCATGCATGACAGCTTGCTCTTCCTCAGCGGTGGCGACAGCGAATTGCTGATCTACGACATCTCGGAGCCCGCGATGCCGCGGCTGGTCGGCGGCCACATACTCCCGAATGATACCGCGGCCGCCTGGGGCGTTGATGTGCACGGCGGACGCGTTGCCTCCTGCCTGCTGAACAACAGCTTCATCTTCTTTCCGCCACAGCCCTACTACTCCTCTTTCGGCGGACTGCTGCTCTTCGAGTGGACCCCCGAGTTCACGACCGGGCTCAACGGCGTTGCAGACCACGGCGCTGCGCCGCGCTTTTGGCCGAACCCGGCGGATGAGGAAGTCTTCCTTGAGGTGGATGAAGCCCGCAAAGGGCCATTGCGCGTAGTGATCACCGACATGCGCGGCCGAATGATGGATGAACGGCTGGTGCAGGCATCCGGGCCCTCCGTGCGCGTGTCCATTGCCGATTTGGTCCCGGGCGCGTACCTGGTGCGCATCGCAGGAACGGACTACGCCCGGGCCACGGTGCTGCTGAAGCGCTGATCAGGCCATGCCCACGCGCCGCAAATGCGCGAGGTGCGAGCGCAGCGCGCTGCGCAGCGTCGGGAATTCCCGGTACTCCACCCCGAACTCAGCGCACACCTGGCGCAGCCTTACGCTCAATGCCGGATAGTGCACGTGGCTGATACGTGGGAAGAGGTGATGCTCGATCTGGAAATTCAGACCGCCGAATAGCCAGTTCCAGATCCGGTTGCGCGTGGCGAAGTTGGCGGTGGTCTCCACCTGATGCACGGCCCATTCCGACTCGATGAGATGACCATCGCTGGGAGGATGCACGAACTCAGCGTGCTCCACCACGTGCGCCAGTTGAAAGACCACGCTGATGACGACACCGGCCACGAAGACCATGACGCCGTACCCCGCCAGCACCGGCAGCACACCCAGCTTGAGCATGGGCAGCACGATGAAGAGGCCGATGTAGAAGAGCTTCGAGCCCCAGAATACCAGGTGGTCCTTGATGCCCATGGGCCGCATCGGGGTGCCATCGGCCACTTTGCTGGTGAAGTACTTGCGCAAATCGTTGAAGAAGATCCAGAACAGATAGGTGGTGCCGTACAGGAACAGGCTGTAGATGTGCTGGAAGCGGTGGAACCAGTAGCGCTTCTGCCCCTCGTGCACGCGGATCCACGGCTTGATGTCGATGTCGTCGTCCATGCCCTCCACATTGGTGAAGGTGTGGTGGTTCTCGTTGTGCTTGAGCTTCCAGAGGTAGGCGTTTCCGCCGAGCAGGTTCAGGCTATGCGCCATGGCCTCGTTCACCCATTTGCGACGGCTGTAGCTGCCATGCGCGCCATCGTGCATCACGTTGAACCCGACGCTCGCGACCACCACGCCCATCACGGCGCAGAGCAGCAAGGAGACCCACCAGGCGGCCGGCGTGAAGAACACGAGCACCGCGTAGAGCGCGGCCAGGGCCACTAACAGGATGCCTGTCTTCAGATAGAGGCGGTAGTCGCCTGTCTTGCTGATGTTGTTCTCCTTGAAATAGGATTCGGTGACCTCACGCAAGCGCTGGAAGAAGACCGGAGCGGTCCGTGCGAAAGAGGGCTGCTGACTCATGGCGCGAAGGTATCTCGGCCAGGGTGCGGGGCATCAGGCGCTTTTCGATCTTCTTCACAAACACCCGCGGAAGGGAGATACCAAGCTGAAACACCGCGCGTTGCTCGCATCGGTTCCTTTGCAGCACATGTCGCACGACCGTCGCCTCACCGTCTTTGCAGGAGCCGTCGTGCTGGCCGCGGCCATCGCGGTGAAATGGTGGTACCGCAGCGCTACCGTGGAGGACCTCGGTTTCATGCTCCGACCGGTGAGCGCCCTGTTGGAATGGACCAGCGGAAGCCCTTCGACCTATTCAGCCGGCTCGGGTTACGCCTTTCATGACCTCGGCATCCGAATCGATCGCTCGTGCTCAGGCATCAACTTCCTCATCATCGCCACCGCCTCCTTCACGCTGCTGTTCATCCGCCATGCCACGGGTGGCTGCGCCCGGCCCTTGCTGATTCTGCTGGCCTTGCCCATGGCCTATGTGCTGGCGCTGCTCGCGAACGCCTCGCGCATCCTGTGCTGCGTGGCCGCCAAACCATCTGGACTTCTTGCCGCGCCGCGCGCGCATGAGGCCTTCGGCGCTTTCGTCTTCCTCGGTTTCCTGCTGCTCGCCGTGGCGCTGCTGCAGCGCGCCCTACCCCGCCACACCGCCTGAGCATGCGCACACCACTGCATCCGGCAGGTATCCTCATCGCCCACGCCCTGCCCATGGTGGTGCTCGCCGTGCTCTACGGCAGCGTGCTGCAAGTGGTGCATCCGCTGCTCGCGCCGGAATCCATCGCGGCCTGGGAACGTCTCGCGCTGATCGCGGGCGCGGGCACGCTGGGAGCTGCGGGCTACGCGGCCGTGCAGTGGTTCAGACGCGCACCGACGCATCCGCTCTATGCCGTGCTCGTGTTCATCGCATACGTGCCGCTGCTCTTCCACATCGGATCGCGCATGTCGGTCCTGTTCCCCATCGACGTTCCTCGCTGGATGATGCCGGAGAACGCCGAGCTCTACGCATTCCGCCTGATAAGCCTGCCGCTGGCGCATGCGCTCTTCGTGCTGGTGGCGGCCTCGCTTCCCGTGGGTCACCGCGGACGACCCTTGCGGGACCTGCTCGCCGCTGCCGCGATACCGTTGCTCGTGTACCTCTTCGTGCAGGTGGTGGTACCCTTACGGAGGAGCAGTGATTTCGAGGAGCACGCCTGGGCGGTGGTGCTGGTCTGCCTCACCATCGTCTTCCTCTTCCTGGTGGTACGCGGCATCATGGCGCTGACGCGGCGCTCACGATCCTCCGAAACCCTTCGTATGGTGGCCACGGTGATGGTGGCGCTCGTGCTCCCGCTGCTCGGCCTCATGGTGAACAATGGCGATATCCCTGGTCCTGGGCGATACATCGGCCATGTGTTCGGCAACCTGGCCCACCCGGCATTCTACATCATCGCGGTGCTCAACGCGGCCGTGCTCATCTGGCCCTCCAGCGAAAGGCCGGGCATCCGTCTGCTGCAATTCGTTCTGAGGTCCGCAGGCTTCACCTATACGCTCTACTTCCTGGTCCTCTTCCTCCCTTTCCTGCCATTGAGCATCGTGGCCATCGTCGCCTTCGGATTGGGATTCCTCCTGCTCGCACCGATCCTGCTCTTCGCGTTGCAGGCCACAGTGCTCATCGCCGATGCCCGCTTCCTCGCCACGCATCGCTCATGGCCGGCCATTGCGGTGTCTGCCATCGCCAGCATGGCCGTGATCCCCGCCGCCATCGGCATGCGCTACCTGCATCACCGCATGGTGCTGCGCGATGCCTTGCACCATGTGTTCGCCAGCGACCTGAGCCTGTTCACGCAGCCCTTGGATGAGGAGGTTGTCGCCGAAGTGCTCGCGCAGGTGGATGCGAATCGCTCGCGGCGGGATTGGAATAACCGCAACACGCCATTTCTCACGCCGCTTTACAACCGCATCGTATTGGACAACCTCACGCTCAGCGAACAGAAAGCCGACTTGCTCGAGCGCATCCTGCTCGATGCACCTGTTCCTGATGAAGGATTCGACATGCGTGGGATGCAACGGGTCATGCCGCCCTCGGCGAACACCGCGATCAGCTGGTGCGGCGCTGCGAGCGTGTACGACCACGAAGCCCAGGCCTGGCGCAGCCGTGTGCATCTGCGTGTCTCCAACACGGGTGGTGAGCGCGAGGAATTCGTGCGACGTTTCGCACTACCAGATGGCGCGTGGGTGAATGGGCACTATCTGGTGATCGCAGGTGATACGGTTCCGGGAATCCTCGCTGAGGAAAAGGCGGCGAGCTGGGTCTACGCCAACATCGTGAGCTATCGGCAGGATCCCTCGCTCATGCGCCGCACTCCTTCTCACGCCATTGAGTTGCGCGTGTTCCCAGTGGAGCCACACGAGCTGCGCAGCACCGGATTCGATGTGCTGCATAAGGAAGCGTTCGACCTGGTGCTCGGAAGCGACACGCTCCGTTTGGGCGATGACGCGCACGCCTTGCCGCCGCAGCCTTTGCAGGGCGCAGCAGGGACCGCGTACATCCCGCGCAGCCTGAAGGCCGACCTCCCGAGGATCGAACGCGCACCACACCATCACTTCGTGGTGGATGGGTCGGAGGCGCAGCGTGCCCGGCGCGGAGCCGTGATCGCCCGTCTATCCGCTTTTGTGGCGCGTGAACAGATCGACCCCGCACGCATCACCTTGCACATCGCGGACGCCTACGGCCGGAGCCTGGCCTACGGCCCCGAGGCACTCGACGCCTACGCGCACCATGTGGGCCACGGTGGCTTCTTCAGCGATCGCGTGATCCGCAAGGTGCTTTCCGAGGCCGTGCTGAATCCCGCGCCCAGCTTTCCGCTGGTGGTCATCGTGCCAAGCGAAGCCGCGCAAGCCGATCACGGCGCAGGCATCCTGCTCGAAGACCTTCCCTCGATCGCCGCGTCGTTGCCCGAAGGGGACCGCTTCCTGGTGCTGCATCCGGACGGCTCGTTGAGCCAGCGCCGCTTCGATGCGCCTGGAGCAGACCTCTCTTACTCCGCCTTGGAACCACGACCTGTGCGTGCCTGGCCCGATACCCAACAAACGCGCTTCTACCTCCGCGACGATGGTGAAGGCGAGATCATCGTGGACATGCCGCATCTGACCGACGGCGAAGACGCGGCTCAACCCGTTTGGGAGCAGGCCATGGCCTTGGAAGGACGCTACCGGGCGTACGCACTGCGCTATGATGGGGGGCGCATCCCTTGGCTCAACATCGTGCGCGGCAGCTTCACGCAGCAGGTGCTCATGCCCGTGACCGCATGGATGTGCGTGGAGAACGAAGCACAACGCAACGCGCTCCGGCGCAAGCAAGAGGAGACACTCGCCTCCGACGCGAGCCTGGACACCATGGACCAGGAACTCACCAGCATGCGCGAGCCGAGCTGGTGGTGGCTGACCCCCATGCTTCTGCTGGTCTTGATCGGGCGTCCGATGAGACGCTGAGCGAGATCAAGCCAACGCCGCGCTCAGCGTGATGGGCACGCTGCGCAGCAACTGGCTGATCGGGCAATTGGCATTGGCATCCTCCGCGCAGGCCTTGAACTTCTCCGCGTCGATGCCCGGCACCGCACCGTTCACATCGAGGTGGATGCCCACCACGCCCATGCCATCACCCACCTTGTCCATAGTGACCGTAGCGGTGCACGCGAGCTTGTCGGCGGTGAAGCCGGCGGCGTTGAGCACGAAGCTCAGCTTCATGGTGAAGCAGCTCGCGTGCGCGGCGGCGATGAGCTCTTCCGGATTGGTGCCAGCGCGGCCATCCTCGCTCACGAAACGCGTGTTGAACGAGTGCGGCGTATCCTTCAGCACACCGCTGGTGGTGCTCACCGCGCCGGATCCTTCCTTACCTGTGCCGCTCCACGTGGCGGTCGCTTTCCTGTTCAGGGCCATATGCTTCAATTTAAAGGTTCCTCGAGTCGAACCGGTCTCGGTGGTTCATCGCCTCAAAGTTGCATCCACGAGGCACGGAACCGACCTTCTTGCCGCCGAGAAATCGCATCTCGCCTACGCGCCGGCATCTCACGCGGGAAACAGAATAGGAGATCGAGCTCATCCCGTCGTTAGCATTGCGGTGTGAAGCCACCCTTCTCCGCCAGGCTGCGCGCTCTGCTGCAACGGCTCGGGCTGATGCTCGCCCTGCTCATGGCGCTGCGCTGGCTCTTCTACGGGCTGAACGCTTCCCTCTTCCCGGCCATCGGACCAAGCGATGTGTGGACCATCAGTTTACAGGGCTTGCGCTTCGATGCCATGACCCTAGTGGTCGCCAACTGCGTGTACATCCTGCTTTGCCTGCTCCCGCATCCCTGGCACGGAACACGATGGTTCAGCGGTGCGATGCTCGCGCTCTACGTGGTGGTGAACGCGCTCGTGCTCCTCGCCTGCTGCATCGACCTGCCCTTCTATGGCTTCACGGGCAAGCGCATCACACGCGACGTGCTCGGCCAGCTCGACGCGGGCCTGCGTGAGCTGCCGCTCTCGTTAATCCGCTACTGGTGGGCGGGGCTGGCCTACACCATAGCCGTATTCGTGCTGATCGTCGGCGCACGCCGGAGCGGAAGAGTCTCGCCAGCCGTACCGGATCCCTGGCCGAAAGAGCTCGGGCTGGCTGTTATCGGCCTGGCCATCTTCTTCGTGATCGGGCGCGGTGGGTGGCAATACCAAGGACTCTCGCCCGCGCATGCCGCCGACCATGTCGATGCCTCGCTCGCTCCGTTGGTGACCAATTCGGCCTTCACCTTCGGGTACTCGATTAACGCCCCCGCGGTGGTGGCGCGGAGGTACATGACCGATGACGAGATGCGTCGCCTCGCGCCGCTCTCTTACACGCTCGAGCGCGACAGCTCGGATACACGGCGCAACGTGGTCCTGCTCATCGTCGAGAGCCTCGGCCGCGAGTACGTCTCAGCGATCAGCGGCGAAGCGGCCTACATGCCCTTCCTCGATTCGCTGTGCCGCCGCTCGCTCGCGCTCACCAACGCCTTCGCCAACGCCGAGGGTAGCAGCAAGGGCACCTGCGCCATCCTTGCGGGCATCCCCTCCTTCACCGATGAAGCCTTCATGAACACGGCCTATTCCGGCAACCGCGTGGATGGCCTCGGCTCCCGCCTGAAGGAAATGGGCTACGCCACGGCCTACTTCCACGGCGGCCTCAATGGCGAATTCAAGTTCGACTCGTTCTCGCGCGCCTGTGGATTCGACAGCTACTTCGGCAAGGACGAGTTCGGTGATGACCGCTTCTACGATGAGCACTGGGGAATCTATGATGAGGAGTTCCTGCAATTCACCGCGGAACGCATCAGTAGCCTTCCACAACCCTTCTGCGCCGGCATCTTCACGCTATCCACGCACGACCCCTTCCCCATTCCGGAACGCTACAGTGGGCATTTCCCGAAGGGCACGCAGGAGATCCACGAGAGCCTGGGCTACGCCGATATGGCCATCCGCCGCTTCTTCGAGCGCGCGTCTCAGGAGCCGTGGTACCGCAACACGCTCTTCGTCATCACCGCCGATCACACCTTCAAGTACAACGAGCATCCGGCCTGGTACATGAATCCCGCGGGCCGCTTCGCCGTGCCCATCCTCTTCTTCGCGCCGGATGGCTCCTTCACCGGCACCGATGATCGCGTGGCGCAACAGCTCGACATCATGCCCAGCATACTCGACCTCATGGGCTACGAAGGCCGCATCAGCACCTTCGGGCAGAGCGTGTTCCAGCGCGACCGTTGGAACCGTGCCGCCATGCACGTAGGCGGCTTGTTCCAGCTGGCAGAGGATGATCGCATGCTGCTCTTCGACGGCAATCGGAGCAAGGGCCTCTTCGCCTACCGGACCGATACGCTGTTCGCGCACGACCTCAGCGCGGCCGAACCCTCCGTGGCCGACTCCCTTGAGCGGCAGCTGAAGGCCCTGATCCAGCGGCACGCGGAAGCGCTGCTCAACAACGCCCTGGTGGAGCATTGATCGGCGGATCACGAACTTGCGGCATGCTCCGCCAGCTGCTGCTCCTTTCCATTGCGATCACCACCATCGCGCGTGCCCAGGAACTCACCGGCCCGCAGCGAGGCACGAGCATGGGCTTCGACTTCGACATACCTGACGGATGGGCCGGAGTCGCAGGCGCCGAAGGCTATGTGATCGGTCATGCCACCGTACCCGGCGCCATCCTGCTCTCCGCGCAGCCGCATGCCAGCATGGCCGACCTGGTGCGCGCCTTCACCGACCCGACCGATGACGAAACCACCTCGTTGCGCCTAGTGGGGGCGCCGCGCATCAGCAGCGACAGCACGGTTGTGGTGACGCAGACCGGCACCATGCAAGGCACAGCGGTGAAGGTGATCGCTTGCGCGCGGCTCAATCCTTACGGTGGCAACACGGCGAACCTGATGGCGCTCGCACCCGCCGAATCGTTCACGCCGGAGCTGGAAGCGGCCTTGCTGGCCACATTGGCCACCGTGCGCTACAACCGAACCAGGGCCGTGAAGACGCCAGCGGGCGGCAGCGTCGATGCCACCTGGAAGAGCCGTCTTGCCGGCGCGCGCCTCACCTACATGGAGAGCTATTCGAGCCCGTCGAGCACCGAGGGCGGCATCGGAGGCGGGTACAGCATCAACCGTCGCATCGACCTGTGCCCCGAGGGATATTACAGGACCGATTCGCGCAGTGAGCACAGCTTCAGCGGCAGCGAGGTCTCGGCGTATGGCAGCGGCAACGATTCAGGCGAGGGCACCTGGCAGGCCTTGAAATTGGGCGATGGCTCAAGCGTACTTCGGCTCACCGCGCGCGACGGCCGTGTGACGGACTATCGCCTGGGCTTCGATGGTGGCAAGACCTTCCTCAACGGCGAGCGCTGGTACCGCACCACGCTGGCTGCCGACGGAACGGAATATGCACCGGATTGCCCCTAGCGCTCAGAGCTGGATGTTGTGCTGCACCGGGATGGGCGCCGGAATGTCCTCCTCCCCGAGCATCTCACGCAGATCGATCTCGATCGTTCGGCTGAGCGTGGTGATGGGCGTGTCGTTGGCGTTGCCCTCGAAGGGGTTCTCGGTGGCCTCGCCGATGCGCTCCATGCCGCTGAAGACCCAGCCGATGACGTAGCTGCCCGGGATGGTGAGCCATACCTGCCATGGCCCCAGCTGGGCGAACTCGCCGAGCAGACCGAGCGGCGTGAGCCACACGAAGAGCCGCACGAAGAACTTGTTGATGGTGGCGTACTGACGCGGGTACGGATAGTTCTTGATCCGCTCGCACTTGCCCTGCTGCTCGTAGAGGTCCACCAGCACCTTCTCCATGGCCACGCGGTGGTTGTGCTCGATGGCGCCGCGCGCATAGAGCTCGGTCAACTGACGTCCTTGCGCCGCGATGAGCTGCGTGGCCCTGTTGGAGAGCGCCATCACCTGGGCATGCTCCGCTTCCGGCAACAACGCCGCGAGCTCAGTACCCAGATCGCCGACCTGCTCCGCCACGGTGAAGTACTTGCCACGGTACTCCAGGTTATGCTCGAGCTGGGTGCTCTCCCATGCCCTAGGCTGCCGCAGCTGGTAGCGCAGCGCGGTCAGCCAGGCGATGTGCCGGTGGATGAAGCGCGTTCGCGCCGCTGCTGCATCTTGCTCGCTGAGCGATGCGGATGCGCGGATGAAGTCGATCACGAGCAGTCCCCAGGCACGACTGGTGTTCACGATGGCGCCGTAGATCTGCCGCGACTCCCAGGCACGCGCATACGTGGCGTTGTTGCGGAAGCCCACGATGAAGGCGGCCGCCGTTCCTACCAAGGCGATCGGCACCCAAGGAATGGCGAGCCAGGTCCAACCTGCCAGCGCGTACAGCATGGTAGGCAAAGCGCCGATCACGATGAGCCAGTAGCTGTCTCGTCGCGACCAGATCATGAATTCCTTCAGCGTGTACTGCCTGCCGATATGCATGCCTCAAAGATGCCTGCGAACCGATACTTGTGCAACGGGCCGTGCCGCGACCCGCTATGATTCGATCTGCCGCAAATGGTGCTTGAGGTGCGCCACGTAGTCGCGCATGAGCCAATCGAGGGTCGGGATAGCATCGGCTGGAAGTGGCGCATAGGTGTTGCCCAAAGGCGCGTGGTCCGTGCGCGGCTTCAACGCGATCACCTCCGGCACGCGGTCCATGACGCGTGCGATGTGCAGGTTGTAGCGCGCCCACAACTCAACGAGGTCGAACCACTCCGCTTCCGCATAGCCGTTCGCGCGGACCCATTCCTCCTGTGCATACGGTTCGAAGCGCAGGTGATCCACCGCCTGCAAGCGAATGAAACGCGCCAGGTTGTTGTTCGCGGAATCGAGCAGATGGCCGATGACCTCCTTCGGGCACCACTTGCCAGGGGCGGGTGCTTGGGAAGCGCGTTCTTCCGAGAGAGCGTGCAGTTGCGGTAAGGCCGATCCGATGGAGCGGCGCAGTTCGTCTCCAGCCTTCGTCATCCCACGAAGATCGCCTATGGCATCAGGAACTTCGTCTCCGTGAGCCCGAGCCCTTGAATGTGCTCCAGCAACTCCTTCGCGGGTTCACCGCCGCGCGTGGCGTGGTGAAGAAGCGTGAGCCCATGCGGACCCTTCGAGCGCAGCAAGTGCGGATAGAGCGCGAGGAGCCCTTTCACGATGGCCGTGTGCCCGAGCATGGTGAGCACGAAGATGTTCGCGCGCGCGCCCTGGCCGATGAGGTACTCCGCGATCTCGCGGTCGCCGACGTGGCCTGCGCCTTCCAGCGCCGTTTCGAAATCGCCTGCGCCCACATCCCAGCTCGCGTTCAGCAGGCCGGGCTCTTCCTTCAGCATGCGCTGTACCTCGGGCAGGTTGTTGTGGCCCACGCGCACGAACTCACGGACCAGCTCCGGCGCGAGCTGCGAGGGCTTGGGCGGCTTCATGGTGTCCTGCGCGCCCGCCTGCCGCGGCAGGAAAAGCGTGGTGCTACCGAGCAGCGGAAGGCCGAGGCCTGTGGTGGTGAGGAAGTGGCGGCGGTGCATGGGACGAAGGTGATGCGCTCAGGCATTGAGTGAATGAACCGTGCGGCACGGATGGAACGGGTGGGAACAGTTCCACCGAGGTCCTATAATTGCGATTCATGAATCATATATCATGAACGAGCACAAAGGCATGCGCCCGCAGGACGTCGCGGTCCTGTTGATGATCGTGGCGCTTGGGGACGGTGACTGGACCGGGGCGGAGCTGGCGCATGCGCTGAACTTGAGCCCGGCTGAGGTGAGCAACTCGCTCAAGCGATCGGCCCTGTCCGGACTGATCGACGGCAGCAAGCGACGGGTGGCCCGTAGCGCGCTCCTGGAATTCCTGAAGTATGGACTGCCCTATGTGTTCCCCACTCGCCCGGGCGGTGTGGTGCGCGGCGTGCCCACAGCGCATGCCGCGCCGCCCTTGCGCGCCAAATTCGCGGGTGCCGATGCCTACGTGTGGCCTTATGCCAAGGGCAGCGCGCAAGGTCAGGCCCTGGCCCCGCTGTATCCTGGTGCCGCCGCAGCCGCCCTCGCCGATCCGGCCTTGCACGAACTGCTCGCGTTGACGGATGCCCTGCGCGTGGGTCGCACCCGCGAGCGTGCCGAAGCCGAGAAGGAACTGGCCAAGCGACTGAAGTGATGCGCGATGCGGTGAACATCCAGGCGGTGCAATTGGTCGCCGCCGGGTTGAGCGAGTTGCAAGCGTCCGAAAGGCCCTTCCGGCGCCGGGCTGCCGCTGCACCCGCTCACGCGCAAGCTCGCCTAGTGTTCCGCTCAGCTCATGACCGACGCTGCCTCCATCAAAACCTAGACAACGCGCAGATACCGCCAATTCATGAGTGATTGACAGTATCTACGTTCCGAACCCACCATGAGTGTCGGCGGAGGTGAGCTTTCTTCGCATCGCGGCAGGGGCTGGAGACCTAACTTGTCGACTCGAAGCTTGCCAAAATTCTCGTCACGCCACTGATGAATCCAAGCCAGAACAGCACTGGAGCATGGCTGCTCGAATTAGCCACCCCTTCGCCAAAGTTGAAGGTTGATGGCTTGCTGGATGTTGGCTCCTTCGACGTAACAGGTCACTTTCCAGAGGTGGTTGCCGTGATGGACAAGGCCAGGGAGTACAAAGCAGATGCGGTGTTCTTCGAAGCTTCGCGGTCGGGTAGGCCCCCGGTACCGCAAGCGTTCATCTACAAACGCGGTGGACCTACTGATGAACACTTCGCCGTCCTGCACAAACGGCTTTGGAGCTGGGGTGGTGTGCCCTTGGTTTATCGGGTGTCGCCGGGGATGGTCCACCTCTTCCGTTGCGCGCATAAACCGGACTTCATTCACGGAAAGGCCGGTGACTCCAAGCCACACAAGATCTTGAATGCCGCAGCGCGGATTGCGAACGACCCCTGGTGGGATGCGGATCGTCTGCGCAACGGAACGCTTTGGGACGACCCCGCCGTTTGCAGAGATCTTTTGTCGCGGGACGATGCCGCGCAGAAGTCGTTGATCCAAGCAGTGAAGGATCTGCACAAGGACCTGGATGGCTTATTGCGATGGGAGGTCCGACGACGCTTGCTCATCCTGTCCATTATGATCGCCTATCTCGAGGCACGTGATGTATTCGAGGAGGGATACTTCGGTCAATTCAAACGGGGAGCCCATCGGTTTTTCGATGTGCTTGCAGATGGAAAGGCCCTGCTGAAGCTGCTTGCTGATCTCGAAAGGCGCTTTAACGGCAACGTCTTCGCCTTGAGCGAGGCTGATAGGGATGCACTATCAACTTCGACGAGGCTCGGTCAGTTCGCGCAGAAGCTTGATGGCCGAAGCGATACTGGCGGCCAGTTGCGTATCTGGGACAAGTACTCTTTCGCTGACCTGCCGGTGGAGTTGATGAGCCATATCTATCAGCTCTTCGTAACCGACAAGACCGAAGCAGTTTACACGCCCCATTTTGTAGTGCGGCTCATGGTTGGAGAGGCGCTCAGTTGGGATCGGATCGACCGATTGCATGAAAAGGATGAAGTGGTCTTGGACGGAGCATGCGGTTCGGGGGTCTTCTTGGTGGAAGCCTACAAGCGTTTGATACTTCATTGGCGCTCCAAGAACGACTGGAAAAACCCGACCATCAAGGTTCTACAGCGGCTGCTCACCACGCGTATTCGTGGCATCGACTTGGAGGGCGGGGCTGCAGAGCTCGCCGCCTTCAGTCTTTATCTGGCGCTCTGTGATGCGCTTCATCCCACGGCTATCCGTCAAAGCGAGAAGCTCTTTCCGTTGTTGATGGACCGCACAATACTGGAAGGATGCTTTTTCGAGGCGTGCAGTGAAGGAAAAATCGTCGGGAAGGTGGGCGTGGTACTTGGCAATCCCCCATTTAAGTCGAAGTTGACAACTGATGGCGCGGTGGCGGCCTATGGTCTTTATGCAGCCGAGCACGATCACAAAATTCCAGACCAACAGCTTGCATTGCTCTTCCTGCACGTGTCAATGCAGCTATTGACGCAGGGGGGGGTGCTCTCCATGATACAGCCCAACAGTTTCTTGTACAATGACCTATCGCTAAAGTTCCGTCGCAGTTTCATAGAGCATTGGGACCTTCGGGAGATCTTAGACATGATCTCGATTGGCGGTCTTTTCCTCAACGCCGACCCGAAGGTGCTTGTGGTGGTCGCAGAGAAGCAGAAACCAATAAATAAGCGTCCTATTCTCCACGCGACGTTCCGAAGGAGTGGGCGTGCCGATTCGCAACAGGGCTTCGATATTGACCACTATGACCTCCACTGGGTGCGACATGATGTGGCGAGGAACAATGACGGGATTTGGCGTAGCAACTTGCTTGGCGGGGGAAGAGTCCTGGGGTTCGTGGAAAGACTCAGAGGACTCCGGACACTTGGGGAATTTGCTGAAGACCAAGGCTGGGACAAAGGGGAAGGGTTTATAGCGGGGGGGCGTGGTGTATCACGACCGGCCCTCCATGTTGTTGGCAAGGACTACCTCCCATCGCAGGCGATCACCTTGGAAGGGATTGATGAAGATACCATTTCAGTCGTACCCGAGAAACCAATCCAGTGGCCTCGATCAGAGCGTCGATTCACACCGCCAATGCTCCTAGTACGCGAACAAATGGACCTGCCGCATGTTCTTTGGACCAAGCGATATTTGACTTATAGCGACCAGATCGTGGGCTTCTGCGCTCCGAAACGTCAAACGCAGGAATTGAGGGCTATCGCCACCTGGTTAACGGAAGAGCGGGATGCCTTGCGAGCTTATATCGCTGCGACAAGTCCAAGACTATTCGCACAGAAGTACACGTCAATCTCGCAGGAGGATATAACCTCCTTGCCGTATCCCGAATCGGGTGCACTGATTCTAACGGACCAAGAACGTCTCATTGTAACTGACATCGTGTATCACTACCGCGACCTGATTCTGCATGGGGCTCGATCCAAGATGTTGATGCATTCCGGCTTACCGGCGCTCAACACTTTCAATGAGGTCTTCACTTCACAGATCAATGGCGTCTACAAGAAGAACAAGTTGCGTGCTCTAGAAACTCAGACCTGGCCGGGCATCATTTGTCAGCCCTTCATTTTCGGCAATAGCTCTGTGGATTGGCGCGATGCTGCAGCCTTGAGAGGCAAGCTGGACAAGCTTCTTCGCGACGAACGGTCAAGCGGCCTGAACATCACGCGCATCGTTCGCCTTTATGACGAATCGTGCATCTTTCTCATCAAGCCCGATCGGCTACGCTATTGGCTCCCGTCCATCGCCTTGCGCGATGCAGATGAGACCCTTGCTGAACTGGCCCAACAGGGCTTTTGATCCTGGAAGCATGCTTGCGGACGAACAACCAGAGATCAGGCAAGGCGAATTGGAGCCGTCAGTCCAGGATGCCTACACTTCACGCGCAGGGTTGATCAACTTCATTGCAAGCCAGCTACCCGTTTGGCGTGATGATAGTGCTCGTGAGCAAAAGCTGGGTGAAGTCGCGTTGACCCATCAACTCTGTACGTTCCTCAACGCCGCCGCTTATCATTCTGATTGGAGCCATGTGCAGTTCCGTACAGAAGTGCCCGATGAAGTACATGGAAGCAGGAGCATTGACATGACGATACAGCCGCTATCCAATACCTCGTTCGTGGTCGAGCAGCGCTGGCTTACTGTGTATGACGTTCTGCTGCCCATAGAGTGTAAGCGCCTGCCAACGCCCAGGGAGAAGGACAGGGATGAACGCGAGTACGTGACAACTGAGCCCTCGTCTAGTGGTGGTATCCAGCGGTTCAAGATAGGTGCACATGGCGCAAAGCATCCAGTTGCAGCGATCATAGGCTATGTACAAAGCAATACCCACGCGTATTGGTTTGGTCAAGTGAACGGATGGGTCGGAGACTTGGTACAACGAGGTAGTCCGGGCTGGGCGTCTACCGATGCCCTGCGCATCGAAACCGCTAGTATCACCAGCGGTATTTCGACCTATTGTTCTAAACACGTTCGCATCAACAGTTTGCCGCCCATCGAACTCCACCATTTGTGGGTTTCGATGCCATCCAGCTAATCGTTGTATCGCTAGCAGCACCGCCGCGTGAGCGGGCGTAGCGGCAGCCCGGCGCCGGAGCGGCTCTGCGGGCGCGTGGAGCGAGGAAGCGACCGGAGGAAGCCCCCGCAGCCCCGCGACCGCAAGCCGCGACGAGTCCGGCTACAGCGGAGCACGCGACCCGCCTGCTCTGAGGCGGGGCACGCCCTCGCACCTTTCACTCTCTCACGCACTCCCCCTACTCATGCCTCAACGCCTACCGCCCCGGGTCTCCACGCACAGCCCCACCCTTCGCCCGGGGTGACGTCTTACTCGTGCCGGAGTGCTTTCACCGGGTCTGTTGATGCTGCAGTAATGGCCCGGAAGCTCACCGTTACCGTGGCGATCATGAGGACAACGAGGGCGGCGAGGACGAAGACCAGCGGCTCGATGGCGGTGCGGAAGGCGAAGTTCTCCAGCCAGCGGCCCACGCCGAGCCAGGCGAGCGGGATGGCGAGCACCGCGCCGATGAGCACCAGCAGCAGGAAATCGCGGGTGACGAGGTAGGTGATGGCTGGGATGTCGGCGCCCATCACCTTGCGGATGCCGATCTCGCGCGTGCGCTTCTCGGCGGTCCAGGAGGCGAGGGCGAAGAGGCCGAGGCAGGCGATGAACACCGCCAGCAGCGAGAAGATGCCGACGAGCTTGGCCAGGCGCCCTTGCGCTTCGTACTGCATGTCCAGCTGGTCATCGAGGAACTGGTACTCGAAGGGGAACTGGGTGGTGCGGCTGTTCCACTCGGTGCGTGCGGCCTCGATCACGGGCGTGGGATCACCACCCTCGGTGCGGATGTAGATGTAGCGCAGCCATTGGGTGATATCATGGGGGGAGCACATGTCGAACACGAAGGGTTGCACGGCCTTGAAGAGCGGGTCGAAGGCGAAGTCCTTCGCGACGCCTACCACACGTTCCTCGCCGTGCGGCGTGTCCATGCGATCGCCGATGGCCTTGGCGGGATCATCGGGGTGCAGCTGCTTGGCGAAGGTCTCGTTGATGACGACGCTGAGTGAATCGTCGCCGGGGAAGTCGCGGCTGAACCAGCGGCCGGCGAGCAGCTCGATGTCCATGGCCTGCTGGAAATCGGGGTTCACGTAGAGCGCGGGCAGGTAGGTCCACTTGCCCTGCTCCATGTCGGCCCAGTTGAACTCATGGGTGTTGTGCTTCTTGCCGATGATGTCGTTGGCCCAGCTCACGGCCTTGACGCCGCTGATCTTCTTCAACTCAGGATAAACGGACAGGTACACATCGGCCATGGGGCCGCGCACGGGGATGAGAATGACCTGCTCCTTGTTGAAGCCGAGCTCCACGCTCTGCAAATGGTCGTGCTGTTTCTTCACGAACACGGTGCCGATGATGAGCACGAGGGCGATGGCGAACTGCACCACCACGAGTGCCTTTCGGAGCGCTTGTCCTTTGGACGTGCCCGCCGCGTTGGCCTTGAGCACCACCGCCGGCTGGAAGCTGGAGAGGAAGAAAGCCGGATAGATGCCACTGAGCAAGCCCACCACCACCGCGATGCCCAGCACGGCTGGCACCCAGGTCGACGGCAGCGGGATCATTTCACCGGCGAGCTGGTTGAAGGCGGGCATCAGCAGGTTGATGAGGAGCAAGGCGATCAACGCGGCGATGAGGCTCATGAGCACGCTCTCCAGCAGGAATTGCCCGATGAGCTGACCGCGCGTGGCGCCGTTGGTCTTGCGCACGCCCACTTCGCGCGCCCGGTACGCGCTGCGTGCGGTGGCGAGGTTCATGAAGTTGACGCACGCGAGCACGAGGATGAAGAAGCCGATGGCCCAGAGGATGTTCACGCTGCCGGCATCGCCGTTCTGGTGCATCTCGAAATCGAGCTTGCTGGTGAGGTGGATGTCGGCGAGCGGTTGCAGCTCGTGGCCGATCTGGTTCTTGAGGAAGTCGGGGTAGTATTTCTGGATGAAGTCGGGGAAGATGCGGTTGACCTCCGCCTGGCTCACGCCTTCCTTCAGGCGCACGTAGGTCCAGCAGGGGTTCCACACCCAGTTGTTCTTCTCGATGCTGCGCCAGAACTGCGTGATGGTGTAGAAGGACACGAGTCCTTCGAACGCGATGTGCGAGTCGCGCGGGATCTCGCCGAGAATGCCGGTGACCTGCACATCCATGGAATTGTCCCACTTCATGAGTTGGCCCATGGGGTCGGCATCGCCGAAGTACTTCTTCGCCAGCGCCTGCGAGAGCACGATGCTGCCGGGCTTGGTGAGCGCGGTCTTCGGATCACCCGCGAGCAGCGGATAGTTGAAGATGTCGAACACGGTGCTGTCCACCAGGTAGAGGCCACTTTCGGTGAACATCTTGTCGGTGCTGAGGCTGTCGCCCACCTTCAGCGTGTGCTGCGGGTCCTGGAAATCGAACCAGCGGCAGTAGCGCTCGATCAGTTCGGGATGGTCGTGCAGCAGCGTTGGGCCCAGGCCGAAGACCATGCTGCTGCTGTGCTCGCCCTGGCCTTCATCTTCAATTTCACCAACGACCCGGTACACGCGCTCGTAGTTGGGCACGAAGCGGTCGTAGCCCCGCTGGTAGCGCACATACAGCGCGATGAGCACGAAGCACGCGATGCCCGTGGCCAGGCCCAGCAGGTTGATGAGCGTGTAGAGCTTGTTCCGCGTGAGGTTGCGGATGGAGGTGAGCAGGAGGTTCTTGAGCATGGGGCTCGATCAGAGAATGAGATGATCAGATGATCAGATGATCAGAGAATGGTACGCGCGCGTCCGCTGGATCATCTCATGGTACGATCATCTGATCTTCTGATCGGAAAGGTGCTTCGCCCCTACGAGCCGTGGCCCGGAAGTGTGCGCTGGGGTTGCCTGCGTGACGAGCCGTTAGCGCTCAGCGGCTGGCCGGGGATCCGGTCCGACCATGTGCTTAATGCGTGCGCCGAGCACCAGGCCCAGCAGGCAATAGGACAGGAAGAGATAGAAGCCCACCTGCAGACCGGAGCGGTTGGTGGTGATGATCTCTGCCTTGTCGGTGTAGTCCTCCACCAGTTCCATCTGGCTGCTCACGATACCGTTGAAGCCCACGAAGGCCATGAAGATGGCCACCACCAGGACATCGGCCATGGACCATTTGCCGCTCTTGAACACCAGGAAGCGGTGGAAGCGATTGCGCGGCGCACGGCGCGATTGGATGGTGATGAGGGAGGCGATCAGTTTGGAGAATGGGATGAGGACGCTGAAGGCCAGCACGAGCACGCCCACCACCAACAAGCCGGCATCGCCATCGGTGAGGAGCACGTGCACCACTTCCAGGATGCTCTTGCTCTGGTAGAAGAGCACTTGATCATAGAAGGCCACATGCTCTCCCATGAGCTCGAAGGCGAACTCGCGGATGGCCGCCTCGATCTCGATCATGGGGAGATGAAGGCCGTTCACCAGCAAGGCGATGGCCGTGCACACCATGACGAGCAGGCCGAAGCGTCCCGCGGCCGCTGTGTTGAACAGCACCAACGCGGTGATGAGCAGCACGGCGGCCAGCAAGGGCCACATGCTACCGATCGCGCGCAGCCGCAGGGACTCCACCTGGTCGTGCAGTTGTTGGCGGCAGGAGGCGGCGTCGGAAGAACCATGACGGCGCAGGATGCTCTCGATCCGGGCATTGTCGATGCGGCCCGCGGTGCTGTCGGCGAGCTGATCCATCTGCCTCACCACCACGCCAGCCAGCTCATCCCGGTGCTCCGGCTTCTCAGCATAGGAGAGCATGGTCTCGGCGTATCGCGGAACACCTGCCCGGAGCGATTCCATGTCCACGAGCATATCCATGGCGAACTGGCGGACGGCACCGCCGATGCCTGCTTTCTTGTTGCGGGCGCGTAGCACCTGCTGGGCATCGTCGAGCAATTGGTAGAGCAGCTGCTCCGTCTGTCGCTTGATCTCCGCGCGGTTCTCATCGGTGATCTCCAAGGTGCGCACCTTCCGCTCCACGATGGCCGTGAGCGTGTCCCGCCAGACATTCACGTTGAAGAGCCCGTAGCTCACATTGCTCAGCTCCTCCAGATCGGCCTTCAGGTCGCGGCGTTCCACCTCGAGGCGGTGAAGGCCAACGCTCGTCCAAGCCACCAGCGCCAAGGCAAGCAACAACCCGATTCGAATGGGCCAAAGGAAGATGGAGGCTGGACGCACGTGGATGAGAGTGGTGGAGCCCCTTTCAAGTCACGTACCGGCCAAGACCGTCATTCACTGCAACCGCATCGCACTGATGGCTGCGCTGCATCCGTGACACATGCTGCGTTGTGGCGGGCGACCCACGGTATGCGAGCCTGCAGCGCTCTTGTGGGCAAATCCGTGCCCATGCGATTCCCCATTCTCCCACCCCTCGCTCCCATGGCATCAGGATCTGCCGGGCCATCGCAATCAGAAGCCTCTGATAAAAAGCGAAGCGCGCACGAACCAAAAGGTCCATGCGCGCTTCGAACAGGGCGGTCTCTAGGCGGCCTTGGCCTCCCAGAGTTCCTCGCTCACCCGCTTGAGGCCCACGAGGTGCTCCACCCAGTTCCTTCCGGCTTCACGGGCACGGCGTTCGGCATTGGGCAGACCAGCGAAATCGCCTTGCCAGAGCTCCACCCGCGTGCGACCATCCTCCTCGTCGATGAGATGCAGGTCGATGGTGGTGTGGCTGGCCAGCTCATCGGGCAACTGACTGGCCAAGCTGTAGGTGCTGTACCGGAGGCGTTCGCCCGGCATCACGGCGAGCACGGTTCCCTTCGACATGAGCGTCTGGTCACCATTCTCTTCGCGGATGAACCATTGGATGGGCTTGCCCACCTGGAAATCGCAGCAGGGCATCGCACCCATGTACAGTCGCGCGAGCTTCGGGTCGGTGAGCGCTTTCCACACGGCGGCGGGAGGAGCGTCCACCAAGAGGGTACGGAGTACGTTGGTTTCGGGATCTTGGATATTCATGGCTTCCTTGGCGCGGCAGGTACCGTGCCGATCAGATAACGCCGAAGTACGCGTCTGGTTTCATGCCGCGACTGTTAAGGAAGCTGAACAATGGCTGACAGGCTGGCGCTCCGAATGTCATGCTTGTGTCAACCGGCTGAAGCCAAGGCAAGTCGGCGGCCCTTGCGGGCTGGCAGGAATGCTGGAATAGTGCCCGGTAAGGCTCCGCGCCGGCATGCGGTGCATACGCGGCCCCATGGGTTGTGCCCGGCCCAGGTGGATTCGGCACGTTCATAGCGGCGCCTCGTGCTGCTTGGCCACAGGGCCAACGCCGGTCGATGATGGACGAATACAACAACCGTTACAGCACGTTGACCCAAGCCGTTAACGCGCTGCAGAAACGAGGGTACACCGATGAGCTCATGTTCACCGACAATGCGTTCTCCCATGCAGGAAAGCCATTGGACCCCGCGCTCTTCCGGATCGATGAGTTCCACCGATTCGAGGGGCCGAGCGATCCGGCGGACATGAGCATCGTGTATGCCGTCTCCTCCGATGAGCTGAAGCTCAAAGGACTTTTAGTCAATGCCTTCGGCACTTACGCGACCTCCATCGTGGATCGCATGGTGAAACCCTTGGCCGCGCATGATGATGGTGACCGAGATGGAGGTCTGGAAAAGCGCGCACCGAGCGAAGGGTGAGCGCAACGCTAGCGGACATCACGCCTATGCGTCACAATTCCCCAATACCGCGCCTTTGAGGCCGATTCGCCACAAGCGAGCAAGGGAAGCGATGCACAGGCACAAGCCGGAGCATCGTGCCGCATGACCTTTGCCGGTCACAGCGAAACACGGTGACCATGGCCACCTGCGAAACCTGCGGCAATGCCTACGACAAGTCGTTCGAGGTACACCTGCAAGGCACGGTGCACATCTTCGACTGCTTCGAGTGCGCCATCCACAAGCTCGCTCCAATCTGCCTCCATTGCGGCACGCGCATCATCGGCCATGGCATCGAGGCCAATGGCGAGATGTTCTGTTGCGCCTCCTGCTCACGTGCAGGTGGTGTGAAGCACGCCGAGGACCGGATCGATGGCTAAGGCCGATTGTCCGCCGTACAACCGACCGACACCGCTATCTCAAGCGCACGGTCCACTTGCGGGTGTCGGGGGTGCTCCTCGGATATACGTGGCACGCATCACCGATCAGCTGAGGCGCTTTGCGTCACGCACCATGATGCAGATTGCTGATGAGCCGCTGGCCGCTGTTTCCGCAAGAGCATGTCAATGCTCATGATCATCGGGCATGTTCATCATGCTGCGCAAGTGAAAGGCACCAGCAACCACCACGAGCGTGCCTGGTGGCAGCTCGGTCAGTGGAGTGATCGCGGTGTAGCCCGCATCGGACGGGCCGGCCACCACCGGAACCTCCCGGAAGTGGCGGCCGCCATCTCCCGTTCCACCTTCATCGGCATAGATGAATGCCGCCTCGCCGGCGCGAGCCACGGCTGCATCGGGCACGGCCCATTGCCGCGAATCACCGGTGGGAATGCTGGCACTGACGGCCATTCCCTCGACCAGGTGCTCGCTGCCCTCCTCCACATGCGCGTGAACCGGTATGGTGCGTCCATCGGCATCGAAGGTCCTTCCGATGCTGAAGACCTCGCCGCGGAAGTTCCGTCCGGGCATGTTCACCACCTGGAAATCGAACGCCACGCCTTCGCGCAAGGCGCCCAGGTCGCGCTCGTACGCGTTGAGATGCACGTGGAAGTGGCGCAGGTCGATGACCTCCATCAGCACTGCGGTCGGCTCGACACGTTCATCCAGATGGATGCTGATGCCGTTCGCGCGCCCATCGACCGGGCTGCGCAGCACGAAGCGCTGCTGCAACGCTGATGCCGAGAGTGTTTCCGGATCCACGCCCAGCAGCCGCAATTGCTGCGCGAGCGACCGCATGCGTGCTTCGGCCGAAGCGGCGTCGGCCTCGGCTTGCTGCAGGCGCTTGCCGGCCGTGGCATCGCCTGCCATCAGCTCACGCTGCCGCTGGAGCTCGGCATCGGCCAGGCCGTACCCGGCACGCGCGGCGAGGTACTCCTCCTGCATGCGGAAGAAGGCGATGTCGCTGAGGGCGATGAGCGGCTGGCCCTTGCGCACGTAGGCACCTTCATCGACCAGCACATCCACCACCTTCGCTCCGATCGGGCTGGTGATCCGCGCCTTGCTCAGCGGGGATGAAAGCACGCGGCCCGTGAGCGTGAGCTTGCCGCCCATGGCGCGCTCCACCGGCGCCTCGGTGCGGATGTCCAATGCCGCCAACTGCTGCGCGCTGAGCTCAACCTCATCGGCATGATGATGATGCGCGGTGCTGTCCTCTTGCGCGCGTGAAGCAGGGTCGGGTGCCTGGCTCGGCGCATTGCAAGCGACCGCCAGCAGGGTTGCGAAGACAGGAACCAGGAGTTGATACTTGCAGAACATGGGTGTCAAGGGATTGCGATGAGTCGTTGAACGAGGAGGATGTCGGCGTTGTGCGCGGCGATCAAATCGAGCCTGCTGCGATGCACGGCGAGTGCCTGTTGCACGTTGATCGCATGTTCCGCTTGAGCGATGGCTCCCGCGGCATATGCGGTTCGGGATGCTGCGATGATGGCCTCGGCGTTCGGTAGCGCTTCGGCCTCATACCATTCGAGCGTGGCCCGGTCGGCGTCGATGCGCTGCATCGCCGCTCCCACTTCGGTGCGCCAGCGCCGCGCGCCTTCTGCCAGCGCATGCCGGGCCGCTTGCTCCTGCAGGCCCGCTGCCTTGGTACGGGCGGCTTGCGGGCGTGCCCAAAGCGGCAGGGCCACGCCAAGCTGAATGCCTTGGAAGCGATCGCTGCGTGTTGCCAGGCGTACTCCTTCGGCATCCAATGGCGCGCCGATGAGTGTCTGGTTGAAGTACCCTAAGACGAGATCGGGCATGAAGGCCTGGCGTTCCACGCGCCGTTGCGCATGCGCCGAGGCCTCACGCTGCTGGAACACCAGGAGATCAGGGCCCATCGGATGCGCCGTGTCGGGAATCGCGTAGGGCGATGGCACGAACGGAGCGGGCGCTGCATCCGCAGGCGTGGCCAGGCCGAGCAGGACCCCGAACGCGATGCGTTCAGCATCCACCGCATGCCGGTGCCTTCGCAGCTCATCGTGCGATCGCCCTGCGCGCACGCGAGCGGTGGCTTGCTCCAACGGCGATGCGTCACCGGCCCGTGCGCGCGCCTCGACCGATCTGGCGATCTCGGCCCAGGTGCTATCCTCCCGCTCCAACAACCGCCCCAGGGCATACAGGTACTGAAGCTGGTGCCAGGCTTTGCGCACCTGCCAGGCGAGGTCGCTCTCTGTCCGTGCGAGGTGGGCGAGCGCGAGCTCCTCCTCGGCGCGTGCGGCCTTGGCCCGCGCAGCCATGAGCGTGGGAAAAGGCAGCGCCTGCGTGATGGTGAGATTGTTGTCGTCCTTCACATAAGCGTTGTATTGCCCGCGCGTGTACAGCACCTCGGTACGCGGGACCTCGCCAGCCGCTCCTCGCAAAGCCGACATGCGTTCCGCCTCGGCTTGCGCCGCGAGCACCTGGGGGGAACTGGCCGCGGAGAGCCGAAGCGCCTCCTCGAGACTGTAAGCGGGCACTTGCGCCTGAGCGGCGGGCACGGCCAGCAGCAACAGCAGCGCTGCGGGAGCGGCCTTGGATGCCCGGCGCCGTCCGCGCCGATCGTGGTACATCACATACATGGCGGGCAGCACCACGAGCGTGAGGAGGGTGGCGGTGATCAAACCGCCGATGACCACGGTGGCCAGCGGCCTCTGCACCTCGGCACCAGCACCGTGGCTGAGCGCCATGGGAAGGAAACCGAGGGAGGCCACGGCGGCGGTCATGAGCACGGGCCGCAGCCGTGCCGCGGTGCCGCGTCGCACGCGCTCCATGGCGTCATCGACCCCTTGTGCCGCCAGCTCACGGAAGGTGCCCACGAGCACCATGCCGTTGAGCACCGCCACGCCGAAGAGCGCGATGAATCCCACACCCGCCGATATGCTGAATGGCATGCCGCGCAGGAGCAGCCCCGCCACCCCGCCAATGGCGCTCAAGGGCACCGCGGTGTAGATGAGCAATGCATCGGGCAGTGACCGGAAGGTGGACCAGAGCAGGACGAGGATCAACGCTAGGGCCACGGGCAATGCGATCGACAGCCGGGCCTTCGCCTCACGCAGGTTCTGGAACTGGCCGCCATAGCGCAGGAAGTAGCCGGGCGGGAGCTTCAGGCGCTCCTCCACGCGCGCGCTGATCTCGCCGACGAGGCCTTCCACGTCGCGGCCGTGCGCGTTCACGCCCACGTAGATGCGTCGCTGGGCATTCTCGTGCGTGATCTGAGCCGGTGCGGGCATGAAATCGATATCGGCCACCTGCGACAGGGGAAGCAAGGTGCCGTTGCGCGCGCGCACGAACAGCGATCGCACATCGGCCATGCTCGACCGATGCGCGCTATCCGCGCGCACCACCACGTCGAATCGGCGCTCCCCTTCGTACACGGAGCCCGCAGGCTCACCAGCGAATGCCGCGCGCACGGAACGGTTGAGCTCCTCCACATCGCAGCCCAGAGCCGCGAGCCGCTCGCGGTCGTAGCGGATGGTGATCTGCGGCGTACCTGCCACACGTTCGATGGACGGGGGCCTGGCGCCCGGCACCTCCCGGATCACGGCGGCGACATCATCCGCATAGCGCAGCAGCGTGTCGATGTCGGGGCCGTAGAGCTTCACGGCGATGTCCTGGCGGACGCCGGTCATGAGCTCGTTGGTACGCATCTGTATCGGCTGGTTGATCTCGAAGAACACGCCGGGGATCACCCGCAGCGCGGCGAGCATGGTATCGGCCAGCTGCCAGTACCGTCGGCCCGTGGTCCATTCGCTCTTGTCATGGAGCAGCACCATCACATCGGTCATCTCGGGGCTCATGATATCGGTGGGCACCTCCGCGGTACCGGTCTTGCTCACCACATCCTTCACCTCGGGGAAGCCTTTGAGGATGCGTTCCACGCGGGCGTTGTTGGCGATGCTGGCTTGGAGCGATGCGCCTTCGGGCAGGATGCTGTGGTAGGCGAAATCGCCCTCCTCGAGCTGCGGGAGGAACTCGCCACCCATGCGCGTGAAGGCGAAGACCGCTGCACCAAGCAGCACGATGCTGACGCCGAGCACCGTGGTCCGGTACCGCAGGGCGCGCTCGAGCGTAGGGCGATAAGCGCGCGCCAGCCGTTCCATGAAGCGGTCGCTCACAGAGACCGTGGGGCCGGTGCGGCGCGGCACGAACAGGGCGCTCATCACGGGCACGTAGGTGAGGCTGAGCACGATGGCACCCACGATGGCATACACCACCGTGAGGGCCATGGGGCGGAACATCTTCCCTTCGACCCCGGAGAGCGCGAGGATGGGGATGTACACGATGAGAATGATGAGCTGGCCGAAGGTGGCGGCGCTCATCATGCGGCTGGCGGCATGCTCCACCTGGCCGTCCATCTCCGTGCGTGACAGCAACCCATCGCGCCGGGGCAGGTGGTGCATGCGATAGAGCACGGCCTCCACGATGATCACGGCGCCGTCGACCACCAGGCCGAAGTCGATCGCTCCAAGGCTCATGAGATTGCCGCTGACCCCCGTAAGCCGCATGAGGATGATGGCGAAGAGCATGCTCAAGGGGATCACGCTGGCCACGATGAGGCCCGCGCGGAGCTGACCCAGGAACAAGACCAGCACCATGATGACGATGATCGCGCCCTCGACCAGATTGTTTCGTACGGTGCGCATGGCGCGGCCCACGAGGTCGGCGCGATCAAGGAAAGGCTCGATCACGATGCCTTCAGGGAGTCCCTTGCGGATCTCGTCGAGCCGGGTCTTCACGGCCTCCACCACTTCCGCGGCGTTGCCCCCCTTGAGCATCATCACGATCCCGCCGACGACCTCCCCCTCGCCATCGCGTGTCATGGCGCCAAAGCGCGGCGCCGCGCCCAAGCGCACGGTTGCCACATCGTCCACCACGACTGGCGCGCCTTCCTGCGGCGTGTCCACCACGATGCGCCCGATGTCGCGCATGCCCGTGGCCAGTCCCACGCCGCGGATGAAATAGGCGTTGTTCGCGTGCTCGATGTAGGCGCCGCCGGTGTTGGCATTGTTGCGCTCCAGGGCATCGATCAGATCGCCGAGCCCGAGGCCCATGGACTGCAGGCGCACCGGGTCCGCAGCCACCTCGAACTGCTTCAGCTCCCCGCCGAAGCCATTGATCTCCGCCACCCCGGGAACGCCGAGCAGCTGACGGCCGATGACCCAGTCCTGCAACTCGCGCAGTTCCATCGCATCGTAAGAAGAGCGATGCGCGCTATCTGCGCGCACCACGTACTGGAACACTTCACCGAGCCCCGTGGTCATGGGTGCCAGGAACGGCTGCTCCACCCCGGCGGGCATGTGCATAGCCAGCCCCTGCAGCCGTTCGCCCACCAGCTGCCGGGCGAGGTAGCCATCCATGCCATCCTCGAAAACGATGGTGACCTGGCTGAGGCCGAAGCGCGAAATGCTGCGCAGCTCCACCTGGCGCGGCAGGCTGGCCAAAGCCTGCTCCACGGGGTAGCTCACGAAGCGCTCCACCTCCAGCGTGGCGAGGGAAGGAGCGAGCGTGATCACCTGCACCTGGTTGTTGGTGATGTCCGGCACGGCATCAACAGGCAGCGTGCGGAAAGCCATGATGCCGCCAATGAGCAGGAGCAGTGCTCCGAGGATGACGGTCGCCTTATGGCGAATGGAGTAACGGATGATGCGTTCGATCATATCGTTGGCATGAGGAAGGACAACAGGGACGGACAGGCGTATCGCCCGTGGCAAGGAGGGCTCTCCTCGCGTTCAGCGGACCGTGAGGCCCGCGATCAACTGCTCAGCAACGCGGTGGCTGGATCAGGCCATGGGGATGACCGGAGAGCAGGCTCTCTGAAACGGTCACGGCCTTCACCAAGGGCAGGGCGCCCGGAGCGACGAGAACGGGCGCTGGGGAGGCGGCTACCATGGTAGGCGCGCAATTGTCGCCCAGGACATGATGATGGTGGAAAGGAAGGCGCTCGTGCGAGCCATCTCCGCTCTCGTGATGGGCGGGATCGGCGTAGTGCAGCACGATGAAATCCAACACCCCCAGATCAGGTCGATCTCCGCGATGCTCCATGTAATGGCCCACCAATGACGGCAGGCGCACCGCATCGGGCATCAGCACCAAGGCGTATGCGAGCACCAGGAGCGGCATGGCAGCGCGACGGAATACGGAATTCATCGGAGGCGCAGCAAAGGTATGGGCGCCGGCGATACACTGCGCCATGGCCCCAACGCTATTCGTACCGCAGCGCCTTCACCGTGTCGCAGCCTGCACCTAAAATGCCTGCAACATGATGGTGAGCAGGATGGATAGCACGTCAAAGGCGTTGAACACGCGGCGTAGCCCGTCCCGTCCATAATGGTCGAGGCTCTGGCTACTTTTGAGGAATGATCTCACGCGGCGCGTTTTACTCCATCCTGACCCTCCTGCTGTTGATATCAGGTCTGATCACGCGAGCCCAACTCTATCCGTACGCCGGGCAGTTCATGCAGGGAACGGTATTGATGCTCGATAGTTCGCGACTGGAAGGAGAGGTGAAATGGGAGCCGCACCAGAACCGGAAGCTGCGGTTCCGCACCAGCGCAGCCGCAGAAGCTGTCACGTACAGCCCTCAGGACATTCTCGCGTTCACCGTGGACAGCTTCTACTTCGTTCCTCTATTCGACATCCGGGTCTGGGCAGAGAACGCAGCCCTGCTGGGCCGGACCAGCGCGATCAAGCAGGTCTTTGCGCAACGCCTTCACGTCGGCACGTTCACGGTGTACATGGTCTTCATCGAGGCATACGATGGCGTGAGCGGCGCGATCCAGACCTACCCCAACCTCCTGTTCCAGCGCACCGGGGTTCCCGGCAGCACTCCGGTGCCGTTCCCCTATGCCGTCCGCATGAAGGATAAACGCTTCGAGAAGGTGAAGGAACCGCTGATCACCTTGTTCAAGGACCACCCGGCCGTTACGGAGCATCTCCGCAACCTCAATAAGCAGGATGATATCGCCGCCTTGCTGGAAACCGTGAAGGCGATCGACATTCCCTGAGCGTCTGCCATTCCCACCAGCATGCGCACCATTGGGTCTCACTCGTACCGCAGCGCCTTCACCGGATCGGCCATCGCTGCTCTGTATGCCTGCACCGTGACGGTGAGCACCGTGATCAGCAAGGTGATGAGCAGCGCCGCTACATAGAGCAAGGGCGACATGTCGGCATGGTAGGCGAAGCCCTCGAGCCATCGGCCGATGCCATAGAACGCCAGCGGGAAGGCCACCAGCAACGCGAGGCCCATGAGGATGATGAACTCGCGGTTCATGCGTTGCACGATGTCAAGGAGCGGTGCTCCCATCACGCGACGGATGCCGATCTCGCGCGTGCGCTGCTTCGCCGTGAAGTAGGCCAGGCCATAGAGCCCCATCACGGTGAGCAGGATGGTGAGCACCGCGAAGGCCGTGAACACACGATAGAGCTTGTCCTCCGCTTGGTAGAGTCGCGCGATGCTGTCGGTGAGGAATGCGGCATCCCATTCAGCGTTGGGGAACAGCTGCTTCCATTCCCCCTGTAGCGTCGCTAACTGGCTTGACACATCGCCGGGAGAAAGGCGCAGCACGAGATTCCGAGCGCCGTACCGCTGGCTGCTCTGGAAGAGCACGAGCGGTTCAATGGGCGTGTGCAAGCTGGTGTAGTGGAAGTCCTTCAGCACGCCGATCACCGTGAGCGCTTGCTCAGGCTGTGGCGGCGTGGCCTGCGCGTCGCCCGGTATGTAGATGCGCTCGGCCAGGGGGTTGGTCCATCCGAAGGCGCGTACGGCGCTCTCGTTCACCATCACGGCATTCTCGCGATCGCTGGGGATGGCGGGATCGAAGTAGCGGCCCGCCGCCAGCTCCACGCCCAGCAAGGCGGGGAAATCGGCATCGGTGCTCATGGTGGGCATGGGCTTGTCGATGCGCCCTTCCGGCGTGTTCACCTGCAGCACCCAGCGCCCGCTGCCCTGCCCTGGCAGGTCCTGGGTGAAAGATGCCGCGCTGACGAAGCTCTGGCGCATCAGCTCGTCCTTCACCGGGCGCAGACGGTCCCACGCCAGGGTGTCATTGCCCTGTTGCGGCAGGGGCATGGTGATGCTCAGCAGGTTCTCCTTGCGGAAGCCCATGTCGGTGGTGCGCAGCCAATGCAGCTGCGTGAAGACCGCGAGCGTACCCACGACCATGAAGAGCGCGATGGCGAATTGCGCACCCATCAACACCTTACGGACGCGTTGCTTACCGGCGCCGCTGGCGACACCTTCCTTCAGCAGCAGCTGCGGCGCGAAGCGCGATAAGAAGAAGGCGGGATAGCTGCCGGCCACCACGCCGATGGCGATGATGATGAGGAGCAGCACCGCCACGAAGCTCCCACGCAGCAGATGGCCCATGCCGACCTCCTTGCCGGTGATGCCGTTGAAGGCCGGCAGCGCGAGCCAGAGCAGGCCGAGCGCCACCACGATGCCGATCACCGCGATCATGACGCTTCCGCCGATGAACTGCGCCACGAGCTGGGCCCGCTGCGCACCGCTCACCTTGCGCAGGGCCACCTCCTTCGCGCGGCGCGTCGCATCGGCGGTGCTCATGTTGATGTAGTTGATGCAGGCGATGGCGAGGATGAGCACCGCCACGATCGCGAAGAGGGTGACGTAGGCCTTGTTGCCCTTCTTGGGCGTATCGTAGATCAGATCGTTGTTGAAGTACACCTCGCGCAAGGGCTCCAGGTTGAAGCGGATGCTGCCGTGGAAATCGCTGCCGCCCCAGGCAGGTATGATGTACTTGGTGACGAAGGCATCCATCTTGCCCTGGAAATCATCGGCGCTCACGCCCGGCGCCAGCACCAGGTAGTTGAAGCAGCTGTTGTTGCCCCAGCTCTGGCCCAATTGCTCCTTCGCCTGTGGTGACAGACCCAAGCGGCTCATGAAGATACCGAGCGGGATGTGCGTGTTGCCGGCCTTCTCATCGATGACGCCCGCGATCCGCAAGGTGCGGCCATTGCGCGTGACCAGCTTGCCCATCGGGTCGTCGGCTCCGAACATGCGCGTGGCCATCTCCTGCGTGATGACGATGTCGTCCGGCTCATCCAACGCATCGGCCCCGCCATGCGTGAAGGTGAAGTCGAAGGTGCGGAAGGTGGTGGTGTCCGCATTGTATCCGTCCTGCGCGACATAGCGCTGACCGTTGTACTCGAGCGTGGTCTGCCCCAGCTGGTAGAGCGATACGCCCGCCTCGATGTCGGGGTACTCATTGAGCAGGGCCTCCATGATCGGATACGGCGTGATGCCGAAGTCGTCCTTGGTGTCGCCGAACTGGTAGTGTGCCTGGATGCGGAAGATGCGATCGGCCTTGCGGTGGTGCGCATCGAAGCTCAGCTCATCCTGCACATAGATGTAGATGAGCAGGCAGGCGACGATGCCGATGGCCAGCCCGACGATGTTGAGCGCGGCGAAGAGCTTGTCGCGCTGGAGCGTTCGCCAGGCGATGAGGAGGTAGTTCTTCCACATGGCGCCAAGGTGGCTGCGGTGGGGCACGGGAGGCGCCGGAGCGTGCGCTGGCGTTGGGAGCGTGATGGATGGTTGAAGGAGCCCGAATCAAAGAGCGCCCGTACCTTGATCGCATGCTCACCGTACAGCAGAGGCTCCTCCCGCTCCTGAGCGGCTGGGCACTGTGCTGCTCCAGCCTGGCCCAGCCCTCGGCGCGCATCTTCCATCACCTCACCATTGCCGATGGCTTGTCGCAGAATTCGGTGAACGCCGTGATACAGGACCAGGATGGATTCCTGTGGTTCGGGACGCAGGATGGGTTGGACCGATACGATGGCAGGACCTTCATGAGCCTCCGGGGCAATGAGCGCCGCAACAGCCTCGCGAACAACTACATCTGGGCGCTCCACGAGGACAGCGATGGGGCGATATGGATCGGCACATTCGGAGGAGGCCTTGACCGTTACGATCCAGCGACCGGGCGGTTCACGCATCACAGGCACACGCTCAATGACAGCGCTTCCTTGCCGAGCGATCGCATTTTCAGCATCGTGGAGGATGCCGGCGGCATGCTCTGGCTCGGAACGAACAATGGACTTGCCGCCTTCGACCCTGCAACCGGCCGCGCCCGGCGCTGGTTCGCGAACACCGTGAACGAAGCGGATGGGAAGGGGCACTTCACGAACGCGCTCGCGCTGCATGAGGAAACGCTCTGGCTGCGCACGGATTCGGGCCTTACGCGATTCGATACGCGCACCGCATCCTATGCGCATTTCCGCCTGGCCCCATACAGCGGCGTGCCCATCGGGGCCGTGCAGGGCATCGTGCCTTTCCCGAGCGGCGTGGTGGTGCTCTGCGAAGCCGGCCTGCTCCGCATCGATGAGGAAGCCCGCGCGGATAGCCTGCTCCTGAGCCCGGCGGAGGTGCCCGGCGCCGACCCGCGCATGGTCTTCTCACGGCTCTGCATCCAAGGGGAGGACTGGTGGATCGGCAGCAACAAGGGGCTCGTGCATTGGCATCGGCCATCGGGCCGGATCACGCTGTTCCGACATGATGCCACCGACGCCGAGAGCCTCGTATACGATCAGATACAAGCGCTGCTCACCGGCCGCGGCGGCGAGCTGTGGATCGCCACACGCAACGGTCTGGATCGCCTGGATCGCGCACGACCGCTGATTGAGCTGGTGCGCGGGACGCCGGGTCGCCGCAACGCGCTCAGCGACCGCTCGGTGACCTCCTTCGCTGAAGGAGCCGACGGCAGCCTGTGGATCGGCACACCCAATGGCCTCAATCACTGGGTCGGTGATTCGATCATCGTGCATCGGCATGACCCGGGCGACCCGCAATCGCTGCCCTCGGACTACATCCTCTCGCTGTTCCGCGACCGCGAAGCGCGGATCTGGGTGGGCACGCGCGGCGGCGGCCTGGCGCGCCTTGATCCGGACCATGCGAGGCCGCGGTTCAAATCCTTCGCGCACGATGGAGCACCCGGAGCGCTGAACTCCCGCTCGGTGCATTGCATAGCGCAGGATCACGCGGGAACGATTTGGATCGGCACATCAGGCGGCGGCCTGTGCCGCATGGATGGATCGAGCGAGCGCTTCACCTGCTACCCGCACACAGGCGATGACCGCGGACCCGCGCATCCGTTCATCTACAGCATCACCGAGGATTCCCACGGC
Source organism: Flavobacteriales bacterium (assembly GCA_020635725.1). Lineage (GTDB taxonomy): Bacteria > Bacteroidota > Bacteroidia > Flavobacteriales_F > PHOS-HE28 > PHOS-HE28. The sequence continues at coordinate 232,614 of JACJZF010000002.1, read as the reverse complement.
CACCTCTGGCTAGGCACCCCCACCGGTGGGTTGAACCTGTTCGATCCGTTGACCGAGCGATTCGTGGCGATCAAGAACCGACCGGATGACCGCTCATCGCTGAGCAATGACATCGTGCTGTGCACCTTCCTCGATCAGGACACCCTTTGGGTGGGTACCGCCAACGGGCTCAACCGGCTCATGATCGGAACCGATGAATGCGAGCGCTACCTGAGCGACCCCGCTTCGGCACGCCTTGAGCGATACAGCCGCTCCCACGGGCTGCCCAACGAGGTGGTGTACGGCATCCTGCCAGGTGCTCAACGTACCCTTTGGCTCAGCACGAATCTGGGATTGGCCGAGGTGGACCAACGAACATGGCTCGTGACGCGCACGCTCTCCACCGCCGACGGCCTACAGAACGATGAGTTCAACCAGAACGCATTCCTGCGCTGCTCGGACGGATCGCTCTTGTTCGGCGGGGTCAATGGCTTCAACCGCTTCATGCCCGCCTCCTTGTCGTACGGTACCGCCCCTCCCCCGGTGCGCATCACCCGGCTTCTGCTGGCGAATGAGCCGGTGCCGCTCGTCTCGGATAGCGCGGGCTACGGATTCGCGCTGCCGCTGGCCCTGCATCGCATGGAGCGCCTCGCCCTCTCCTGGCGCGAGAAGGTGATCGGATTCGAGTTCGCCGCGCTCAGCTTCATCGCACCAGGGAAGAATCGATACAGATACATGCTCGACGGCTTCGACAAGGATTGGACCGATGCCGGTACGCGCGGCTCTGTGACCTATACGAATCTCGATCCCGGCGAATACGTGCTTCGCGTGCAGGGCTGCACGAGCGATGGCACCTGGAATGAGCAAGGCGCTTCACTGGCGCTGAGCATCGCGGCACCGCCCTGGCGGACCTGGTATGCCTATGCCCTCTACGCCGCCATGCTCCTGGGCCTTGGGTATGCCTGGTACCGCTATCGCCTGCGCGAGGCGACACGCGAATTGGAGACGACCCTGCGCATCGCCGAGGCCCGCAGCGCGGAGCGCGAGGAATTCCGCCGCAGGAGCTCTGCTGATTTCCATGACGAGTCGGGCGCCAAGCTCACCCGCATCAACCTGCACACCGGCCTCGCGAAGCAACAGGCCCGTGATCCGGCGATCCGTGCGCACCTCGAGCACATCGAGCAGGCGCAACGCGAACTCTCTGCAGGCATACGCGACCTGATCTGGAGCATGGATCCCGGGAAGGACTCGCTGCATGATGTGCTCGACCGGCTCCATGCGTTCGCGCTACCGCTATTCGATGGGACCGAGACGCGATTCCGGCTCGAAGGAAGGGATGACGCGCTGCGCCATGTACGATTGGACATGGAGGAGCGGCGCGCGATCACGTTGATCATGAAAGAGGCGTTGAACAACTGCGCCAAGCACGCGCATGCGACGCACTGCACCCTGAGCGTGTCGCAGGATCATGGCATCATCGAGATCGCACTCATCGATGACGGACTTGGTTTCGGATCCTCATCGCAGCCCCACGATGGTTACGGCATGCGGACGATGCCGGAGCGCGCACGAGCGATCGGTGCTCAGTTGAGCATACGTGGCGAGCCAGGGAACGGAACCATCGTGACGCTTCGGATACCGACCAACGGCGTTCCTCAGCACAGCAGCTTGTAGTTTACAAGCAGCGAATCGCCTTTTCGCCAGCGCACCCATCCGGTGGTATCCAAGGTATGGGAGGATCCATGGGCCCGCACCAGCAGCCAATCGCCTTGCACGGCCAATGGCGTAAGCAATGCGCTCGTTCCATCAGCCCGTATCGAGGCCTGCTCCATCGGCTTCGTGCGCATCGGGTTCGCAACCGGATCGATGACCTCGACCGTGGCTACCGCGAGGATGAAATCGGGCCACAAACGCAACTCGCCCTGTGCGCGCTCCACCCAAGCCGTACGGCCATCGCCCTCATTCACCACCACCTCCACCCAGCTCGCGCTCATCGTAATGGCACGCAATAACAGCAGGTCATGATCCAGCTTGAGATGCGCCGGCACGAACCACGGCGGCGCGGCATCGATGCTCGGGTGCGCCACCCCATGCCCGAAGACAAGGCTGTCCACGACTACAGGATGCATCAACTCATGATCAGGGTCGGGACTTGCATAGAACAACCACGCTCCATCCCTCATATGCGGCGCCATCATGCCCAGTCCCATACCCGCAGGACCGAGTTCGCTGGTCGGTGCTGCCCGATGCCCGTTCCGGAGCGATGCGAATCGAACCTGTTCCGCTGCGCTCGTCGGTGCGAGCCGTCGCCTCCGCTCCTCCTCCTCTTCCATCTGTTTCCGCTGCTCCTGCTGCATGGAGAGGATGCGCGAGATGGTCCATCCTACGAGCACGAGCGAGATCGTTCCGACGACCCAAAGCAACCTGACCAGCGCGGTGCGGGAGAGGAGCCGAATCAGGACTCCAGCCAAGAGCATGAACAACACCGCACCCAGAACGCCGTACGCCATCACTTCAGCGGCCCCCGCCAGTCCATCGGTGCGGGGGACCAACAACCGACCCGCGATCCCCCCCATGAAGAAGCCAATAGCCGCAGTACTCAGCACCAGGCCGATTCCAGGCCCAAGCTTCGATCGTTGTGGAAATTCACCCATACCCGGTGCTATCGCCCGGCGGCATTCTTCATCTGCTCGATCATCGCTGGATCCACTCCGCCCTGCTCCATCTGAATCATGGCCAGCTTCATGGCCAAGTCGGCGACGCGAGGAGCATAGGCCTGACTGATGGTATTGAACTCCTGCCAGCACTTCAAGCCCAACTCGCGCTCTCCTCTTGCCTTCACGCGTTCTGTCAGCTCCTGCGCGCGCTCTGACCATTCCTCCTGCCGGGCTTGGTCCACCTTGCGCGCATCAACCATCTCCTGAAGCCCTTTCTCATAATCCGCCATGAGGTCGCGGTACTCATCCACGATGGGATCGCAAGCCGCGGCGGTCTCCACCTCGGCTCCTGATGGCGTGGCGTCCGGCAGGTCGGAGTCCGGTTTCGGGCCACAGCTTGCGAAGAGCATGATCGCCAGTGCGCAGGAAGACAGGTACGATTCGGTGTATCTCATGGATCAAAAGTGCGCACAAGACCGTGGAATCGCATCACCCAGATGGGTGGATCAGCGCGCGACCTCCTACCTTCCGTGCATGGATATCCCGGACGTGATCACCGTCGCCATCGTTGAAGACGACCGCATGGCGCGTGATGCCCTCGCGGCGATGATCGAGGCAACCGAGGGATTCCGCCTATGCGGCGCCTTTGGCAGCGCGGAGGATGCGACCCTGCGCCTTCCGGACCAAGACCCCGATGCGGTGCTCATGGATATCCATCTACCGGGCATGAGCGGGATCGAGTGCGTGCGCAGGCTCAAGGAGCGCATGAAGGGCACGGACTTCATCATGCTCACCGTGATCGATGATGAGGAGAGCGTGTTCCGCTCGCTGAGCGCAGGGGCCACGGGGTACTTGCACAAGCATTCCACGCCGCAGCAGGTGGCCGATGCCATCCGTGAGGTGCATGCCGGCGGATCGGTGATCTCACCGGGGATCGCGCGTCTGGTGGTGCGCTCCTTCCGACCGCAGAGCGCGCCCCGCCTGAGCGAACGTGAGAACGAGGTGCTCGCACGGCTTTGCGAGGGCGAGAACTACCGAAGCATCGCCGACATGCTCTTCATCAGCGCCAATACCGTGAAGGCGCACATCAAGAGCATCTACGCGAAGCTCCATGTGAGCACGCGGGCCGAGGCCGTGCGGACGGCGACGCGCGACCGCCTGGTCTGAAGCGATCCACCCATTTGGGTAATGGATGCGCCTTCCGCGGGCAGCTTGCTTTGCGCACTCCAACAATGCTTCCGATGAAGGCACTCTCCACGCTGATCCCGGTATCGCTTCTCCTTCCGATGAGCGCGCTGGCGCAACCCGATATCACCATGCTCAACATGCCCATGCTCGGCGATGCCACGACGATCGGGCTGTGCAGCGACCCTATTGACGGCGACGCGCTCGATGCGGCCGTCGGCGCGATGCAGACCTGGGATTTCAGCGGCCTCTCGGAGGTCTCGGAGGAGCAGTTCAGCTTCGTGGACCCGGCCGGCACGCCATGGGCGAATGACTTCCCCATGAGCAACCTATGCGGCATCGGTTGGGACGGCTCGCATTCCTATTACATCTCCGGCAGCGACCTCTTGGCGACCGAAGGCAACGCGCTGACCATACCCGGCCCGGAACCACTGGACACAGCGAAACTGCTCCTGGCCACTGATCCGGAGAACATACTCGCGCTGCCCTACACATTCGGTGACTTCAACAGCGACACCTTCTCCGGCACATTCCTCGCCGCCGGTTTCCAAGGCACGGTGCAAGGCAGCATCGATCTGGTGGTGGATGGCTATGGAACATTGATCCTGCCGAACGGGTCCTACGATGACGTGGTGCGCTACCGGTTCGAACGCGTGCAGGAGAACACTGTGCTGGGCACCACCACCACCCTGACGAAGACCCAATGGGGCTGGGTATCGCCCGCGCATCGCTTCTGGCTCCTGCTGATGGAGACGGACTTCAACGGATTCAACGAGTTCGATGTGGTGTGGTACAACAAGGCTCCGATCGCCGCTGGCAGCACGGCCATCCACGAGTCGCAGGGCGCTCCGTTCCGCGCCATCCCGAATCCGGCCATGACGGGCACACCGCTCATCCTGACCAATGCTCCCAGCGACGCCATCGTGCGCCTCGAGCTGGTCGATGCCAGCGGCCGCACCGTGCGCAGCTTCAATCCGGGCCTCCGTACGTTGTACACCGACGGACTCGAACCCGGCATGTACGTGCTGCGCGGCTTCGGCCTCGAAGGACGCGCGCTTCATCAGACCCGCATCCTATTGCAATAGCCATGACAAAGACACATGGCGCAAGCTGGCTTCTGCTGGCATCCGCCACCCTCTTCGCTAGCCTCTCATCGATCGCGCAGGATGTGGCTGGCTGCCAGGACCACCCGCTGATCACCCGCTATCCAGGAGCAGCCCTCCTCTGGTGCGAGGAGCAGAACCATATGGAGTATGCCATAGCACGCGGTCCCGTCACCAGCTACAAGCACATCGACGATTGGACCGAGGTCCGCGGGAAGCGCACCCGGCTCTACTATTCCATGAAAGGCACGGTCTCCATCCGCGACCTCTTTCTCAACTATCAAGCGGCCCTGAAGCGCGCCGGAGCAACCATTCTCGCACAGGGCCAAGAGGACAAGTCCACGAGCAAGGAGATAGGCGGGCGCACCTTCCTCGGCGTTCACTACGGAAGGAACGAGGTCCCGCCCAGCTCAGGCATCCGCCTACTGCAAGGCTCGGCCACCAGTGGCGGCAGCTTCTACCTGGCGGGCACGCTGAAGGATCATGGGAACGCCGTGCATCTGATCATCTCAGGATCGCAGTACACCAACGAGGAGAAGGTCCTCTTCGTGGACATCATCGAGGAAGCGGGTATCGATACCGACAAGGTGACCGTGAACGCGGAGTGGATGAAGCTGCAGATCGAGCGCGATGGCAAGGTGGCCCTGAATGATATCCTCTTCGATACGGACCAAGCCACGGTGCAGGCCGCATCGATGCCCATCGTGGCCGAGATCGCCAAGCTGCTGCAGCTCATGCCTGGCTTGAATACATACGTGGTCGGCCATACGGATATGACCGGCGGCCTTGACCATAACATCGATCTGAGCGCGCGACGAGCGGCGGAGGTGGTACGACTGCTCGTCAAGGAGCATGGCGTGGCACCCGATCGGGTCGAGGCACACGGGGTTGGCCCCTTGGCTCCCGTGAGCAGCAACGACACCGACGCGGGCAGGCAGCTGAACCGAAGGGTGGAGCTCGTCGCTCGGTGATCGCGGGCAAAAGGTGACGCGCATCAGCGGCATTTCGAGCTCCCTTCGTTCCTTCGCGCCGCTATGGGATCGCGGCACATGACCCGGATGCGATGGATGAGCCTGTCGCTCATACTGGCGTTCCTGTTCGGCCTCCTGTTGCCATCGGCCATCCTGCTGCATTTCCAGGTGAATCGCGCGGAGATCGCACGTACCCGATGCGTGGAGCGCTTCAAACCGATGGAGAAGAACTGCTGCAAGGGCTCCTGCCATCTTCGGAAGGAACTGAAGAAGGCGGCCCCAGAGGGCTCGAAAGACCCTTCCGCGCCGCGCATCGAGACGTTGGAGCTGGTCGCCTTGCCTCCGTGCAAGACCATCGCGCTCGTTCCGCGTGTTGCCGAAATGCGCTTCCCGCCGGTTCGGGCCGCCTTGCACAGCGGGCACCGCGACGCTGTGGACCACGTGCCCTGGTTGGGTTGATCACCGATTGATCAGGCGGCTTGGACTTGAACGTCCATGGCCGCAGTGCATTCATGCCCGGCAACCCAATGGCCGTGGCTCAACCAACCCGTACATGAAGACCAGAAACATCCTGGTGGCGACGCTCACGGGCACGCTGCTCACCAGTTGCCTGAAAGATGGTATCGACCCGCCGAACACCGCTCCCGGCTCTTCGCTGGAGCTGCGCTTCGACCTGCATTGCGATGGCCATCCCTTCAGCCCAGACAGCCTGTACGCCGATGGCTTCGGCACTTTGGTGCGAATCGAGCGTTTCCGTCTCGCCCTGGCAGGCGCCACCTTGCTGAGTGATGCGGGCCAACCGATGGGCGCATGGCCAGATCAGGTCATGCTCATTGACCTGACCCGGCAGGATCGGCGCTTCAGCCTGCCCAACCCCTCCTCGGGGGAGGCGCACTGGCTCGAATCACGCATGCTCCAGAGCGCCTATCGCATTCCCGGCGCCGATAGCCTGTGGTTCGAGGATGCCAGTGGAAGCTATCAGGCCATGCTCGACATCGGCGGCACCATGGACAGCAACGACGATGGCCGCATCGATTCAACGGACGGGCGTTTCCGCATTGTGGCCGCAGCGGACCCCAACGAGCCGGCGCTCCTCATCCACGCCCACGCCAGCGTGCCGCTGAACGGCAGCGCCGTGATGATGGTGCCGGTGAATCTCCGTGCGGTCCTGCATGATATCGACCTGCCCGATGAGCCCTGCACCATGGGACAGGGCATCTATGCAGCCCAGGCGCTCGAGAACCTTCGCGCGCGCGTCTTGGGCGACGACAACAAACCCCGATGACATGAAGACCCTTACCGTAATCGTAGTTGCTCTGGCGTTGTACGCCGGATATCAGCTCTTTGGCGTCCGGCAGCTCACCCACCGGTACGCCACCCAGATGAAAAGTAGAAGAATCGCCGATCGCGCATGAATCGCGCATCGCGCACCAACCCAACACCCATCGATCATGAAACAGAACCTGAAGTCATACCTGCTGCTCTCCCTGGCACTCCTTGCGTTCAACCGTGTCTGCGCACAGGAGAAGAAGGCATGGAGCGAGCTGAGCGCCTTCCACACCGTGATGAGCCAGACTTTCCATCCCGCGGAAGAAGGTGACCTGAAGCCCATACGGGAACGGAGCGGCGAGCTCGTGGAAAAGGCCGTGGCCTGGCAGAACAGTCCCATCCCCACCGAATACGCGGATGTGAAGGGGATCGAGAAGAGCCTTGCCGCCCTGGTGGAAGGAAGCAAGGCGCTCGACGAGGCGATCAAGGCAGGAGCCAAGGACGAGGCCATCATCCGCGATCTCAGCGCGCTGCATGATGTATTCCATACCATCGTGGGGCTATGCAGACCGGGGCATTGACCGACTGAATCCGGGGTGGCTGCATGGCACCGAGAGCCGTGGATACCCGCCCTCAGAACGGATAGCCGATGGCGATGTTCAGGATCATGTTGTCGAGCAGCCGCGGGCGCTGATCATCGAAGACCCATCGGTCTCCTTGCGGCAGGTCAGGGCGACGCAGCGGAGTGGCCAGATCGAGCCGGATGACGATCACCTCCGGATCGATGCGCACGCCGAAGCCCGCGCCCACCGCCAGCTCATCCACCGCATCCTTCAGCTTGAAGGCGCCGCCCGGACGCTGCGGATCCTCCTGCTGCAGCCACACATTGCCCGCGTCGGAGAAGAGCGCCCCTTTCACGATGCCCGAGATGGGGAAACGATACTCGACGTTGAGCTCGAACTTGATGTCGCCGACCTGATCCACTTGGAAGACAGCGCTGCCCGCATCACTCGCGTTCGCATCGGGGTCATAGGTGCCGGGGCCAACGCTGCGTGCCCGGAACGCGCGCAGGCTGTTGGTGCCACCGCTGAAGAACTGCTTCACGTAGGGCACGGTGCTGCTGTTGCCGTATGGCGTAGCGCTCGCCGCGAGCATGCGCACGGCGAGCTGGCCGTTGCCGCTGCCGAGCCCTTGGAACCATCGGCCCTCGGCGCGGAAGCGCACATACTGCGAATAGCGTTCGCCGAACAGCTTGTACCCATCGGCCGGCTGCGTCCCTTCCAGCGCCCCCGAGACCAAGGAGGTGAGCCCTCCCGCCTCATCCACGCCCAAGCTGTACAGCCACCAGGTGCGATCGCCCGCTCCCCGCCGATTCGTGCGCGTGTAGGTGTAGCCGACACCGATGATGAATTGCTCATCGAAGCTCCGGCGGATGGCCGGGTTGGCATTCAGGAATGCATCGAAGGCGTCGCTGGTGTAATACAGGTTGTTGTAGCTCACCTCGGGCAGTTTGATGTCGTGCCACACGTATCGGTTCTGCCGGTAGATGTAGCTGTAGCCGAGATTGGCCGACTCCAACCCGTAGAGACCGATCCGGCGGAACAGGCCGTATCCCAAGTCGATGCGCGTGATGGGCGCATAGGAACGTGCCGCGCGCCATGACCCCAGCAGCAGCAGGCGGGGAATGCTCAACGAGGTTTTGGCGCCGATCTCGTAGGCGTTGGTGCCCTTTCCTGCACCCGCGATCTGCGTCTCGAATCGACCGTTGAGGTCGGCGGTGAGCACCTCGGCGCCACGGAACAGGTCGCGGTCCTTCCAACCCACCTTCACGCCGGGCCCGGCGAAGCTGTTGCTCTTGCTGGTTGCGTTGAGCTCGGTGAAGAGCGAGAAGCGCTCCTGTGGCGTCAGGAGCACGTCGGCATCGAGCACGCCGGCGCGCGCGCTGTCGTCCACGAGGTCGATGGTGACGGATGTGAACACGCCATAGCTCGACAAGAACTGGCGCGTAAGGTCGACGCGGCGCTGCGCATAGCTGCTGCCCGGCTCCAGGAAGACGCCGCGCGTGATGGTCGATGGGCGGTACATGCCCAGGTAGTCGATGTAGAGGAGGCTATCGACGCGCACCGTATCCGAAGCCTGCAGCAGCTCATCGCGGTCGCCGTGGACACGCACCTTGCCCAGCACGTAGCGCTGCCGCTCACGCGCCCCGACCTGCGCCTTCACCCGCAGCCGAAGATCCACTTGACGATCGCCCGCGCTCGTGTCCGCCGCGAACTCCAGCAGGTCCTCGTTCATGCGGTACCAGCCCGTATTGCGCAGTCGGTTGGCCACACGCGAACGCTCCTCGATGAGAGCATCCAGACGATAGGGGTCGCCGCGCTTCAAGCGGGAACGCTCCTGCGCGCGCGCGATCAGGTGACGCAGGCTGTCCTCGAGCACCTGGGCCGTGTCGGCATAGACGATCTCACGCAGACGATGCACGCGGCCGGGGGTCACCGTGAAGAGCACCTCGGCTCGCCGTCCCTTGCGGATGACCTGGTGCGCGGCTTCCGCGGAGAAGTAGCCACGGTTGTTCATGCGGTTGGCGAGCGCGGCATCGATATCGGTGAGCGGCACATCGTTCAGGTACACCGGTGCCGTGGCGATCTTGTACTTGAGCACATGGCGCAAGCCCTTCCCCTTTCGCTTGGGCTCCTTGGTCATGTTGTAGAGCGCCACCAGCGGGCGCATGCCGAGGAAGCCCTCATTGGGTTGCGGCGTCACCACGGCATCCAACTCGGCGCGCGCGCCCTTCGGATCGGCCTCGGGGTCCGGTTCGAATCGCACGGAGTAGCCGGTGAAGAGCGGGTTCTCCTCCGTGGCGTGCTTCAAGCCTGAGCATGCGCTGAAGAGCAGCGCACTGGCCAGGAGCAACGGGTATGTGCGACTCCTGCTCATGGCTCCTCCTCTTCCGTATCGTCCTTCGTTCTTCGCCGCCTGATGCGCTCTTCCTCGGCTGCCCTGCGCTCGCGAGCGGCATCGCGGTTCCGTGAACGGGCTCGCTCATTCTCCTCGAAGTCGCGCGTGAACATCACGGCCACGCCGCTGTTGGTGATCTCGCCGTCGTACAGGTCGTAGGCGTTCTCGTGGAAGCCGCGGATCCGGAAACGCCCATCGGGCGTGAGGTCGTAAAGGATGGCGTATTGCGCCGCGCGTGTGTTGCTCACGTTGCTCACTTGGGCGTCCTGCTCATCCACGCCGACGCTCCCGCCTACCTCGAAGCTGAGCCGATCATCGAGCAGGCGCTTGCTCACCTTGTAATCCACCGATGTACGCTGGTAGGTGGCGTTGCCGGTGGCCTGGTCGTAGGTGTTCACCCCGAGTGAGATGTCCACGCCCTTCAGGTAGCGCCCCGTGAGCTTGTTCATCTGGTCGGTGAGCAGGCCGTTCACGCTGTTGCGCGCGGCACTGGTGGCGATGCCGCTGCTGGGCGCGCCACCGCTTCCCTCCTCCTGTATGAAGCTGTTGAGCACGAGCAAGCCGAAGACCTGGCGGTTGAGCTCCTCATCGTTGCCCTGCGCATTGAGCTGATCCAATCGGCTGCCCACTTTCGGGAAGCTGTTACGCAGCTGCCGCTCCAGTTCCAGGCCGAAGCCGATATCCGGATCGTTCATGCTGCCATCGATGTTGATCAGCACCACGAAGGGCAGCGGCTGCTGCAAGCGGTTGCGCTCGCTATCGGCGATGGTTCCGCTGGTGGCCACGAGCGCGTAGGGCGCTGTCTCCGACACATAACGCGCCTGCAGGTCCATCTCCGCCTTCACCGGATCACCGCTCCAGCGCACGGTGCCGCCCTTGGCCAGATTGAAGCGCTTCTTCACGAGGCCATAGAGATCCAGTTCGTACTCGCCCTCTTCCACGGTGAAGGTCCCGCTCAGGAACATGGGCGCATCGGGGGCGTAGCGGAACTCGAGGTCCGCGGCGCCGCTCACGGTGGCCTGATCGCCGGCCGCGGGGTCGAGCACGATCGCGAAGCGCGCCTCCTTGTCGACACGCACGCGCAGGTCGAGCTCCACACCGGGCAGATGCGCGGCGAGCGAATCGCGCAACGCTTCCGCATCGCCATCGAGCGCGATGGTGTCCCGCGCCCAGAGGTCATCGGTGAAGACCACGATGCCCTCCGACGAGACCAGCTCAACAGTGCTGCCCGGTAGCACCACGCTGAACACGGTGCCGGGCAGGATGCCGAGGTCGCCGCTGAGGCGAGGACGCTCTACCGGGCCCTCCATGCGCACATCGAGGCCCGCGAAAAGATCGCCGTAGAAGCGCGGGTTCTGCGCGATGCTGCTATTGATCAACTGGAAGCGGTCGGTACGGATGCGCAGGTCGAGTCGCGGATCGGCGAGCCCCGTGGTGCGAATCCGGCCATCAAGGTGGAAGGCGTTGCCCACGCTATCACTCAGGGCGAAGTCATCGAAGCGCAGGCCTTGGGAGGAGAGCTCCAAGGTCTCATCGCCGATGGTGTAGGTGGCGCCCGTGAGCACCACACCGGCTCTGGCCTGCTTGAAACGGACGCGACCATCGGCCGTAGTCGTTCCGCCCTGATCGAGGTAATGCACATGGCCGGAGACGCCTCCACTGAGCTCGTAGAGGTAGTCGCTCACGAAAGGCTTGAGGAAGGCGATGTCGCGCAGGTCAAGGTCCGCATCGGCTTCTGATCGTTGCGGCCCCAGCTTCCATGAGGCATCCAGTCGGTTACTCGTGTTCGTGAGCCGAGCCTTGCCCGCGATCTGCTCCGGCCCCTCCGAGGCCACATCGACCTTCAAGGTGCCGAGCTCCGTTCCCATCGCGTGCAGGTCATTCACGGTGAGGTCCGCATCGAGGGATGAAGGACCGCTCTGCGCGACACGCACCGTCCCATTGATCCGGCCCTCCGCCAGCGGCACCGAGTCCCTTGTGCTGATGATGTCCGCAATGGTGGTGATGCGGAAATCCTGCAAGTCGATAGCGATGTCGTTCCCTGTCGCGCTCACCGCGATGCCCTCATCGCCCGATCGCAGGCTGAGCCGTTCCGCCTCCACGCGCTCTTCGCCGAAGCGCAGCACGTTGCCGGAATCAACGCTCCAGGTGCGACCATCGAGCAAGAGATCGGGATCCAATCGCAGCACGCGCCAACGGGGCTCCTGACCGAGTGTTGCCCCGATGCGGTAGCGATCCGTTCCATCCTCGGTGATACGGAGCATGGTCTGCAGCTCGCCACCGCTGCCGCTCGCATCGAGTCGCAAGCCGCGCAGCGCGTACTCATCCCATGTGGACTCCCCGACGGAAAGGGTCGACGAGAGCTCCGCACCACTGGTTCGCACGCGCAGCTCCGCCGCACGCACCTCTACACTATCATACATCAGATGCGGAAGCACGATGTCCGCACTCAGCTCATCGGCATCGCCATCGTAGTGGGCTTCGAGCTGTTCCAGTTCGATGGATTGGAGCCGCGGCAGCAGCATGCCCGTGAGCCACTCGGTACGTTTCAGGTCCACGGCCAGGTCGAGCCGTTCACCGGCCGTTGCGACGCGACCGGTATCGGAGGTGAAGAGATCGCGCCCCTTCTGCATGGCACGCGCTATCAAGGTGTCCAGCCCGATGTTGGCCTGTAACCCGGCATCGATCGCATCGCTCGCCACGATCACAGCCACCGAATCGGCGGTGAGGTGCACCCGCGCCGCGAGTTCCTCGAAGACGAAGCGCTTGCTCCCGCTCTGCAGCCGCGTGCTATCCATTCGCAGCGCAGCGCTGCCGTGGCCCGAGGTATCGAATGCAGCGTGGCCGTGCCAGTCTCCCGCCACGCTCAATGCATGATCCACCACGCCGAGTGCATGCAGGTCGGCGCGCGCGATGCGGAGCATCAGAGCGGCCTTGAGGCTATCGTTGGCATCAGGCCATGTGCCTTGTCCTTCCATGCTCAAAGCCAGTGGCTCGCTGGACATGTGCGCGACAACCTGGATGGAATCGCGCAGCACATCGGCACGGACACGCAAGCTATCGGCCACCTGGCCCGCATACGTGAGCCGCGTGCCGGTGAGCTGCAGCCAACCCTGCCGTTGCATGGAACTGCCCAGCGCATCGGCTTCGACCTGAAAGCGCAGGTCCGCATCGCCCCATGCCGTGTCGCCCGTGAGCTTGGCGAGCGCGATGTCGGTGATGCGCAGCTCGACGCGCGCCTGATCAGGAATCTCCTTCCGCAGGCCGGTGAGATTCACCGGGCCGTCGATATCCGCGAGGTCGCTTCGTATCACCAGCGTGGCATCGATTCGATCCCGATCACCTGCGAGTTCGGCCTCGACCTGCAAGCGCTGGGGGAACAAGGCATCCGGCGGAAGAAATGCATGCGCCCATGCGCTCATGGCGGGCCCCATGACCAAGGGCTCGATGCGCGCATCGTACCGCAATCGGTCCGCATCGAGCATATTCTCCACGCGACCTGTCAGGTGCAGCACCGAACCGGCATCGCCCTTCAGGTCAACGAGCAGTTCATCCAGCGCAGCGAGTCTTCCTTCCGCACGCACGTTCAGCTCGAGCGCTTCGGGCAATTGCTTCATGCCAGCGAGTTCCTCCGGCAGCCATGCGCGGAACTTCTCAAGGCTCCCCTTCTCGATGCGTGCCAGGGCCTCAACGGCGACCGGTATCGATTGCGGTTCCCGGTATGCGTGGGAAAGGCTCCCCTGTTCAGCAGCGGCATTCAGCGCGATGCTGAGTTCGTCCCAACCCATGTGCGCATCATCGATCCGGAGCCGCTCCGGGGTCGCGCTGATACGCGCCTTGCACCGAAGCGACCCAGCCGACGGGCCCATGTGCGCCGATGCCTCGCGCAGGTCGACCGTGATGGAATCATTGCTGGCTTGCAGATCCGTGATCGACACGGCGAGTTCCTCGAACACGAGGTGCTCCGCATCGAAGGGCTCTGCAGGACGCGCCACCTGGCTGCGATGCATCGCGAAGGCCGATTCCTTCAGCCGCAGCTCATCGATGCGGAGATCGAGGTCACGCACGAAGTACCGGAAGCCGTCGTCTTGATCGAGCCATGGCGGATCGCTCGTCGTGGGAGGCGCGCCGCTCGTGTCGCTGGTCACCAGGCCGAAAGCGAGCCCGGTGAGCGCGATGCGTGATGCATGCGCTCGCATGCGCCGGCTTTCCATGGACTCCATGGCGAGCTCGCCTTCGCGCAGCAGCACCCACAGGCTGTCATCCGTCCCGATGGTTGACATGCGGAAGGAGATGTCCTTCAGGTTGGCGCGCTCGAGACCGACATCGATATCCGCCAAGGGCGATACGAGATCCGGATAGGTGTCCGGCGAAGGCGCGCTCGGAGGAGCACGCATGGCGATATCCGCCCCTTCGATGCTGACCCGGTCCGCGTGGAAGCGCATGCGCTCGAGGTCGAAATCCTCGAGACCCAGTTCGAGTTCATGCACGCGCACGCTCACATGCGAACGCGCCGGCGCCAGGTCCATGGTGTAGCTCACATCGCGCAGCGCGATGCCATCCAGCGAGAAGGCCCAGCCTCCCGCGGTGTCAGCGGGGTCCTGCGCCGTGTTATCCGAAGCGAAAGCCCGTACGATGAAATCGAAGTTGAACACGCTGTCGGCATCCTGCCGGAGTTCGGCATGCACATCGTCCAGCACCACGCCGGTGAGCGCGATTCGTTCGTGGAGCAGGTCCAGCACACTCAAGCGTGCCTTCAGCTCACCTATTCGGAGGAGCGTATCGGCCGCCTGATCCTCTACGAGCAGGCCTTGGATGGATACGCCAAGCGGGAAGCGCAGGTGCAAGCCCTGCAATTCGACACGTGTACCCATGCGATCGGCCAGGTATCCCTTCGCCGCGGAGCGGATGCGATCCTGAACGAAAGGCACGTAAAGCAGCGCGGCAGCGAGCAAGAGCAGTACGACAATGCCTCCCGACCCCCAAGCCGCGATGCGCAGCGCGCGACGACGCCAACTGCCGGGCACAACCCTGCTGTTCCGATTCGCTCGTGTCTCGCCTCCTTCGCCTGGCATGGAACGGCCAAAGGTCCGTGGGCCGGGCCCAGCAAAGAGTGATCCGTCCGCTTCCTATGCACAAGCGAGCGTCGGAAATGGGGAACGAATTCTACAGCAAGGCCTGCGGCTCCACCTTCTCCGTGACCACCTGGCCATCGAGCAGCTGGATCGTACGCTGCGCGAAACCCGCATCGCGCAGGCTATGCGTGACAATGATGATGGTGGTACCCGCGCGATTGAGCTCGGTGAGCAGGTTCATCACTTCCTCGCCATGCGCGCTATCGAGGTTACCCGTGGGCTCATCGGCCAGGATCAGCTTCGGGGCGTTCACCACGGCACGGGCAATCGCCACGCGCTGCTGCTGTCCGCCGCTGAGCTGCTGCGGGAAGTGCTTGGCCCGGTGCGCGATGCTCATCCGTTGCATGGCCTCATCCACGCGCTGCTTGCGTTCGGCCTTGCCCATACGGGTATAGATCAAAGGCAGCTCGATGTTCTCCGCCACGGTGAGCTCATCGATCAGGTTGAAGCTCTGGAACACGAATCCGATGGTGCTCTTGCGCACTTCGGCGCGGCGCCGCTCGTTGTAGCCGCTCACGTCCTCGCCGCTCACCAGATAGCTGCCGCTGCTGGGCGAATCGAGCAATCCCAGGATGTTCAGCAAGGTGGACTTGCCGCAGCCGCTCGGGCCCATTATGGCGACGAACTCGCCTTGCCCGATCGCGATGCTCACATCGTTCAGCGCGGTGGTCTCCACGGTATCGGTCCGGTAGATCTTGGTCAGGTTCGAGGTTCTAAGGAGGCTCATGTTCTGGGGTTGGATGATGGATGTGGCGGATCTCGATCCGGCCTTATTGGATGATGAGATGGTCCGCATCGTTGAAGGAGGCGTAGCGGCTGGTGACCACGCGTTCGCCGGGCTCCAGTCCTTCGAGCACTTCGTACATGTCCGGGTTCTGCCTGCCGAGCTTCACCTCCCGCCGCACCGCCTGCCCTTCGGGATCCACCACGTACACCCACTGCCCCCCGGTGTCCTGGAAGAAGGGTCCGCGTGGGAGCATGACGGCTTCCATGTCCTCGCTGAGCTGCAGCCGCACCTGGAAGGTCTGCCCGCGCCGCACCTCGGGCTTGTGGTCCACGAAACGCAGGTCCACATCGAACTCGCCGTTGCTCACCTCGGGGTAGATCTTGAACACCTCGATCACATGCTCGCGCCCCGCATGGGTGAAGGTGCCTTGCAGCCCGATGCTCACGCGGCTCACATAATGCTCGGGGATGCGCGCGCGCACCTTGAAGCTCTCGAGCACATCGATCTGGGCGATGCGCTCGCCACGCTGCTTGGTCTGTCCGAGTTCGACATTCAAGCCGCTGAGCTGCCCGTCGATCGGCGCCTTCACCACCAGGTTCTGCAGGTTCTCGCGCAGGAAGCGCAGGTTCTGGTCGATCAGCGCCAGGTTGCTGGTGATGGAGCCCAGCTGGCTCTGCCGGAAGATCGAGTCGCTGCGCACGTTGGCGGCCACGAGCTTGCGCTTCTCGCGCATGTAGGCCAGGTTCTCGCTGTTGCTCAGATAGGTGTTGCGCGCCACCAGCGAATCCTTCACCAGGCGGTCATCCACCTGCTGATCGCGCTCCAGGCGCTTCAGGTCCTTGTCCAGGTTCAAGAGCTCATCGTGCAGCCGGGTGGTCTGCTGATCCATCGCCAGGCGCGTGTTGCGCAGGTTGTTCTGCTGATCGAGCAGCTGCGCCTCGCGGTTGATCGCGTCCATGTGGAGCTGCGGATTACTCAGCTCGATGATGGGCTGGCCTGCGCGCACCATGTGGCCATCCTCGACGAATCGCTGCTTCACGCTGCCCCCTTCGAGCGCATCGAGGAACACGGTCTGGATGGGCTGCACGGTGCCAGTGACCGGGATGAACTCCTTGAACAGGCCCTGCTGCACCGTGCCGATGGTGACCTTGGCGGCCTCGACCCGCACGCGCGACCGACCCAGCCCGCTGGCCAGCGCCACCACGGCGACCATCACCAATAGCCCGCCACCCGCGATGAACAGGAAGCGGCGCCGCCTGGCGGGCCGGGTATCGATCGTGCGATCCACGGCGCCAAAGTGGCTCCCGGCGCGGGTTCGGGAGTGACGAACGGTGACCAACCGGTGGCCGATCCACGAACCGGGTCAACGTGCTGGGCCGCCCCGAAACGGGCATGGGGCAAGGCTTCCCGGGCGCACCCCTTGTCGGGGGGATCGTGAAACCCCCTACTTTCGGCCCGCCCAACGGCCGGGGCGTTCTTTGGCGAGACCTCCACGGCACAGGCAAGGACAAACAAAAAACCAGTCAGTAGAACTCATGAACATTTATGTCGCCAACGTGCCTTACTCTGTGAGGGACCAGGATTTGCGCGAACTCTTCGAACAGTTTGGAGAGGTCGCCTCGGCCAAGATCATCATGGATCGCGCCACCAACCGCAGCCGTGGCTTCGGTTTCGTGGAGATGGCCGATGACAACGCTGGCCGCACGGCCATCGAAGGCACCAACGGCAAGAGCTTCCACGGCCGTGACCTCGTGGTGAACGAGGCCCGCCCCCGCACCGAGGGCGACCGTGGCGGTTTCGGCGGCGGACGCGGCGGTGACCGTGGCGGCTTCCGCAACGACCGTGGCGGTGACCGCGGCGGTGATCGCGGCGGATACCGCAGCGACTACCGCGAGCGGAGCGACCGCGGCGGACGCGACGACGAGTACTAGGCACTCTCTCCACCCTGAAGAATGAAGGCCCTGCGTTAGCGGGGCCTTTCTTTTTGCGGCGATCCGTGAAAAGATGTGAAACGATCGGACGGCCCGCGATCTCCTGCATCAACCCTCCATGCGCCTCCCTCCCACGCCGGTACTTTCGCCGCCCATGCGCCACCTGATCACCCTCGCGCTGCTCATCGCCACGCTGCACGCCTCGGCGCAACGCGGAGCCGGACCGCCCGCCATCGGCCGGGTCTACGGCCGGGTGATCGATGGTGGCACGGGCAAGGGCGCCGAGTTCACCACCGTAGCAGTTCGCCTGGCCATGCGCGACAGCCTGATCGGCGGCACCATCACCGACGGCAAAGGCGAGTTCAGCATCGAACGCCTTCCTGTAGGACCTCATTTGAAGGTGACCGTGAGCTTCATCGGATTCAGCCCATGGGAGAAGCAGGTTCAGCTCTCGCGTGAGCGCATGGAACTCGACCTGGGCAACATCAGCCTGGAGCCTGATGCCGAGCTGCTCAAGGAAGTGGAGGTGGTGGGAGAGCGCGCCGCCATGACCATGCAGGTGGACCGGCGCGTCTTCAATGTGGAGAAGGACATGAGCGCGCAGGGCGGCTCCGGCGTGGATGTGATGAAGAACGTGCCCGGCCTGAGCGTGGACCTCGACGGCAACGTGCAGATGCGCGGCTCGAGCCCGCAGATCCTAGTCGATGGCCGACCGACGGCGATGAGCCTGGAGCAGATCCCTGCCGAGGACATCGAACGCGTGGAGGTGATCACCAACCCTTCGGTCGCCTTCGATGCGAACGCCACCGGCGGCATCATCAACGTGGTGCTGAAGAAGAACACCAAGCCCGGCTACAGCGGCCAGGTGCAGGCGGGCATCGGCACCAACCAGCGTTACCAAGGCGGGGGCAACATCAACATGAAGGAAGGGCGCTGGGGCTTCAACCTAAGCGGCAACTACAACACCGGCGCCAACAACACCAACGGCCTCACCGACCGCACCGAGCTGAGCAATGGCGATGTGACCGGCTATTTCCGACAGGACGCCCGCAGCGAATCGGTGCGAACCATGTTGGGCGGAAGGCTCGGCGTGGATTGGCAGGTGACCAACCGCAACCTGATCACCTTCTCCCAAGGCCTGCGTGCGCACGACATGAGCGGCGACGATCACCTCGATGCCACGATCCTCGGACCGGGCCGCGAGCTGCTCTCCACCGCCAGCCAGTACAACGGCACGCGCACCAATACGCTCAGCACCAGCACGCAGATCGGCTTCCGCCGCAAATCGCCCAAGGAGGGGCGCGAGTGGAACGCCGACCTCACCTACAACCGCTGGGCACGCGACAGCCGCGCCGATCTCGATCAGTACGCTTATGCTTCCGATGGCAGCATCATGGCCACGAGTCCGCGCCTGCAGGACAATCTCGGAGGCAGCGGATACGATCAGCTCACGCTCCAGGCCGACTTCACCGAGCCGCTCGGGGAGAAAGACAAGCTCGAATACGGGCTCAAGGCCGATTGGAAGCTCGACAACACCTACCTCGATGTGTTCGTCACCTCGCCGCTCGTGGGGAGCAACGTCCTCGACACGAGCCTCACCAACGACTACGATATCACCGATATCATCAACGCGGCTTACGTCAACTGGCAGCATCGGTTGAGCGACCACTGGAGCATGCAGGCCGGCTTCCGCTTCGAGCAGACCTGGTACGTGACCGAGCTGAAGAACAAGGACATCACCTTCAGCTACAAATACCCCGATGGCACGGAGAACCTCGCGAAGGCGCTCTTCCCCGCGCTCTACCTCTCGCGCAAATGGGATGACAGCATGCGCGAGGTGCAGGTGAACGTATCGCGCAAGATCAGCCGACCGCGCTTCTGGCAGATCATGCCCTTCATCATGAACGCCGACAGCCGCAATGTGCGCATCGGGAATCCTACGCTGGCGCCCGAGCTGAGCACCCTGGCCGAGGTGAACCACCTGCTGCCCTTCATGAAAGGCAAGGCCAGCTGGCTCACGAGCGCGTTCGGGCGCTACACCGAAGGCGTGATCACGAGCTACGCCACGCCGCTGCCGAGCGACACCACCTTGCTGCTGAACACCTTCGTGAATGGAAGCTACAGCGCCAGCGGCGGCTGGGAGAACATCCTGAAGATCGAGCCCGTGCAGGGACTGCAGCTCACGCTGAGCGGCACCGTGCAATACACCGATGTGGCACTGAGCAGCGCGCAGAGCGGCACCCGTAACCAAGGCCTCAACTGGAACGCGAAGGCGCTTGTGGCCTGGCGCTTCATGAAGGAATGGAACGTGCAGCTCAATGGCGAGTACGAGAGCCGCCGCATTCAGCCGCAGGGCTACTACATCCCGCAGTACGGCCTTGATCTCTCGCTGGGCCACGACCTCACCAAGAAGCTCAGCGCGGTACTGGCTGTGAACGATGTCTTCTACACGCGCAAATGGGGCAACATCACTGATACGTCCTACCTCTACCAGGAGAGCTTCCGCAGGCGTGAGATGCGCTACGTGCGCTTCACGCTCACCTGGAAGTTCGGCGAGCAGAACACATCGCTGTTCCGCAAGCGGCAGCAGCAGCAGCGCGAGCCTGGCGGCTCCGGTGGCGGCGACATGGACATGTGAGCCTCAGAGCGGCACTGTCTCGAAAAGCGGGCATCCGGTCTGGCCCTGCGCTCCATAGAAATCGAGGAAGCGCAGCTTGTAGAGGTAGCCATCGGCATCCTGCACGATGAAGGACAGTCCGGGAACGATGCTGTAGGAGCTGGTCTCGAATGAATAGGCCTTCCAGTCGTAGCCGATCGCGTTGCGCTTGGTGGACATGGGATAGTCCAACGTATCAGCCGCTGTGATCTCCGCGAAGGCCTTGCCGGTGATGCGCGCGACCCGCGTGGTGCGGGCCGAAAGCACGCCGTTCACCAGGTAATCGAGGTCATAGCTCTCGAACTCATGGGTGTACTGGGTGAAGCAGAGATCCCACGCGCCGCGTGGCGGCTCGATCGCCTGCGTGCCGAGGGTGAAGCTCCACGAGGTGCAAGCCCGCTGCGGGTCCTTGATCACCGACACGTTCGTGAGCCCGCTGCCGTCCATGGCCGCGTGCTCCAGATGATATGCTGCTGCATCCACCACATTGAGGCGCAGCTTCCGCAAGCCCAGCGGCGACCCATCGTTGCCCAGGCCGAGGTCAACGATGAACACGTTGCCCGTGCCGCGCCAATCGCCGAAGGCCAGACTGTCATCCACCACGCTGGCCGCGTCAACCCGACGGATGGAAGCAAGCCCGGCGGTGTCATGGGCCGCGGTGATGTCCACCGGACCCAATGGCCACACCGTCATCAGCCGTGATCCATTGAGCAGGACGCGCCATCCGTCGGGCGCGCTCTCGAAGGCGAGGTCCCAGGCCGTGCGCGCATTCTCGCTCACCACCTCGCCGCTCGACAAGTCGAACCAGAGCTGCTGCGTGTATCCGCTGCCCATGCATAGCTGCGTGCTCCGCGCATCGCCGCGATCCGCGCGCGGGGCGGGCAGCTCCTCCTTCATGCATGCGGTGAGCAGCAGTGCAGCGACGATGGTGATCGATGACCTCATGCGCCCTTCCGTTTGATGTCGAGCTCCAGACGCAGGAAGTACGTGCGCCCGGTGGTCATCGGCACCGATCCGGATCCGCTGTCATGCACGCCGCTCCCCACCGTGGCATTCAGGTTGCGCACATCGAAGAGGTCCTTGCAGCCTGCCGATACCGCGATCCGTTTCGCCCAGAGCTGCTTGGTGACCGTGATGTCGGCCAAGCTGAACGCGCTGATCGAACCGCGCTGCACGCTTCCATCGAGGCCGATGCTATAACTCGGCTGCTCCCCTTGATGCTTGATGAAGAGCGAGGCGCTCCATCCCCGCCGCATCCATTGCCGCATGATGGAGCCGCGCAGCTCGGGCGTATACCCCCAGCCCTCGCCTTGCGCTTCGGCGAAGGGATCCTTGCGCAAGGTGCACGAGGCGCCTATGCTCACGTTCCAATGGCCGTTGTCCCAGCCCGCGCCCAAGCTGCCGCCCGTGGTGCGCATACGGCCGATGTTCACGTAGGTGAAGCTGGCGCCCTCCACCTGCGCCAGCTGGATCAGCTCGCGCACATCGTTGTAGAAGAGGTTGGCCTCGCTTGTGTAAATGACACGGTCCTTGGCGTGCCGGTAGGCGATGCCCGTGGACGCGCTGCGCGAACGCTCGGGCCGCAAGTCGGGGTTGCCGGTGATGTCGTGGTTGATATCCACGAAGTAGAGATGCAGCTCCTTCAGCGATGGCGCGCGGAAACCTTCAGCAAAGGCCCCGCGAAGTGTGAATCGATCACCCAGCCTCCAGCGCATGTTCACCGATGGGATCAGCGGCGCTTGGAATCGCGTGTTGTACGCGAACCGTGCACCGGGCCGGATGGTGACCGCCTCCGTCGGCGACCATTCGAGGCTCGCGAAGGCTGCGTAATCACCGATGCGCTGCCGGGCATCGATGCGATCGCCCTCGCCCGTCTCCAGATTCAGATCGGTGCCAATCTCGTAGCGAAAGCGCGCGCCGTCTGGCGACGAGGCGAAGGTGGCCCGTACGTTGGTGAGCGTGAACCGCGTGGTGTCCTGCGCGCCATCGGCCGCGCTGAGCGCTTCACCCAAGGTGGTGAGATCGCGCAGCCACGTGTTGCGTGTGCGCTGGTACCGGTTGTGCGCAGCGAGGGCATTGATGCGCCGTCCGTGGCCCAGCCGCCCTTCGGCGAAGAGCGCTTGATCGAGGCGCGTGGTGACGTAGGCGGCATCGAAGGCGCTCTCGTAATAGGGCGCGCGCGGCATGCCCCGGTCGATGATGCGGTCGTGCATCCCTTCGCCCTTCCACCCGAAGGACCACCGTTGCCCCGACCACCGGTAGTTGGCACGGGCGAAGTACTGCTCGCGCGGCTTCCATTGCTGGTGCCTGTTCGTATCCGCCACCTGCGCGCCGAAGGAGGGCAGACCACGCTCTCGCGGATCCCAGCCGGCGAAGAAGTTCCGGCCGCCATTGATCACGAGCTCATGTGAACCCCAGCGCCGCGTAGCGCCCACAGTGGTATTCAGGCGACCGATATGCTCCGCGTACATGCTCGCGCGCAAGGAGGCAGGTGCCTGCCCGCTCTTGCGCGTGATCAGATTGATTGTGCCTGCCAGCGCGTTAGTGCCGTAGTTCACGCTCAAAGGCCCTTCCACCACCTCGATGCGCTCGATACCGGTGAGGTCGATCTGCGAGAGATCCACGTTGCCGTTCTGTCTGCCGGTGACCGGGATGCCATCGATCAGCACCTTCACGTTCTCCCCGCTCAGTCCCTGCATCGACACCGAGGAGCCGAGCACGTTATCCTGTGCCAGCCGGATGTTCAGCTGGTCGCGCAGCGCATCGCCGAGATTCTGGGCTGCCATGCGCTGGATGCGGTCGCCATCGATCACGCGCAACCGGTGCACCGCGCCTTCAGCCGTGCCCGGCGCGTATTGGCCCGTGACCACCACCGCATGCAGCTGCGTGGGGTCGCGGCGCAGCGCGCAACGGATATTCCCGGCGGTGCGCACGGTATCGCTCCACACGTTGTACCCGACGAAGGTGACGCGCACCCACACGCCAGCGTCCAGCCGCTCTGGTGCAAGGGGCAGCGCGCAGCGGCCATCGGGCCCGCTCACCTGCAGGCCGGTGTGCCCATCATCCAAGGTGGTGTACTGCACGTGCGCATAGGGCACCGGTGTTCCCAGTCCCTCCTCGATCACGGTCAGCGAGACTTGCCCGGAGGATCGCGCGGTGCCCACCAGGACCAGCAGCGTCAAAGCCCAACGGACCACGGCAAGCACCTTCCACATCGGCCAGCGAAGATCCCCGGCTGCGATCACCGGTCTGTCACGCTTCCGTCAGGCCAGCCGTTGCGCCGCCTCCACCCCGGCCACCAATGAGCGCCATTGCTCCAGTTCCGGGATACCGGGCTTGCGTTTGCCGAACAGCTGCACGATCTGCCCGCCTCGGGCGTCGTAGCATTCGATTGCGGTGATGAGGCCGTCGGCGCTCGGTTTGCGCACCACCCATGCTGAGACGATCGCGGCCTCGCGCAGGTGCAGGTTGAAGTCCGGGTCGATCACATTGAACCACTCCGGCACGTCCATCAGCTTCGTCACGGTGCCGGTGTGTATCTGCAGCATGCCCGTATTCCCCACGAAGACCATGATCGGGCACTGCTCGGCGCTGGCCGCAGTGATCACCGCGCGTACCGCGGCCGGCGCGATCGGCACGGCGTACCCGCCTTCGGGCGCGAGCCGCAGCGCCTGCGTGCGCGACACGCCGAACTGGCGCAGCAGCAGGTGGAAATCATGCGTGTCCTTCAGCGAGAGCCAACCCGCTCGCAGGCTGTCGGCATCGATCACTGAATCCGGCTGCTCGGGCCGCGCAGGGTGCGCAGGGATGGCGGCCAAGGCTGGCGTCTGGTCCTCCGCGCGGAAATGCTCGACGAGGTCGTGGTAGGCGCCCGCATCGCTCTCGGCGATGAGGTAGATCTTATGCACCGCCTCGCCATCGGCACCGAAGAATTGCAGGCTGTAGCGCGCGCCGTCCTTGCCTGGCTCCAGCACCGCGAAGGCATGCGCCCAAGCGTGCCAGAAGATC
Organism: Flavobacteriales bacterium; assembly: GCA_020635725.1. GTDB lineage: Bacteria > Bacteroidota > Bacteroidia > Flavobacteriales_F > PHOS-HE28 > PHOS-HE28. The sequence goes on along the minus strand of JACJZF010000002.1, from coordinate 208,035 downwards.
CGCAGGTCGATGTCAGCGCCAACGAACAGACCCACCGGACCCTGACCCAGGGAAGGGTTCAGGTAGTGCCCCTTGCGCTCATGCACCGCATCATCGTTGCGCGTGAGCGCCATCACGCGGCCCAGCGAGGGCACCTTGGCGAGTATGCCCCGGAAATCGGCACGCAGCCGCGTGGCGCCGTCGCCGATGCGCGTGGCGAGCAGCTCGCCCTCGCTCACGCCGAGCGCGGCAGCGGCATTGCGGATACGGACGTTGGGGGCGCTGGCCAGCAGGTCATCCCAGCGCTGCTTGAGATCGGGGGAGGCAATCGTGGTCATCGTGTTTCGAATCGACCGCAAAGCAGGGCCCATCGTCTGCCACCGACAATACCCCGATCAGGGTAAATCGCATCCGCAGCAACGAACGAGGTCCCCTGCTCGCAACGAACAGAGGACCTCGCAAGGCGCAAGTGCGCTTATTCCTTCACCAGTCGCACGCTGGTATCGATGCCTTGGCCCTGAACACGCACCACGTAGAGCCCCGCTTGCAGCGCGCTGATGTCGAGGGGATGCTGCACCAGACCGCTCTGGCTGCCGAGGCGTTCCTCGCTCACCACGCGACCGTTCAAGTCGATGATGCTGAGGCGCGCGCCGTTCAGATCGCCTGCGATGATGAGGTTCGCCATGGCGCCGCTCACGGGATTGGGCGCGATCGTGATCGCGCTCGAAACCCCGAGCTCGTTCACCGATGCCTGACCCACGAGTTCCTGATTGAAGGTGATGTCGCCGTTCGCGCTGCCCCCGTAGGCGGTGAAGACCAGCTTCCAGATGCTGCCCGCGCGGTCCTGAACGAAATAGGTGCGGTCCGCCGCGTACTCCCACTGGAAGGTCGTTTGGTTGAAGGTCTTCCAGTCGAAGCCGATAACGTTGATATCATCGCTGAACTCCTGGCCCCAGAACGTGGCCGAGCCGGTGGGCACGCCATCGACCTGCAGCGCCGGTACCATGCGGTTCTGCATCACGCCCACCACGGGATACCACGCGGGGAACGGTGCGGTGACGTAACCGATGTACTTGGTGAAGAGCAGGTCCCAATCGGCAGAGGCCGGTTCCAGGTCGAGTGCTTCGTTGGTGGTGAGGTTGTAATACGCGAAGTTCTTCCCCGGGTAATCGCTGCGCACCACCGTGCCCATCTGCTCATTCGAGCCGTCGAGAGCGGCCCAGGTGAAGCCGAAGGAATTAGAGGTGGCGGTGAAGCCATCGATGCGCAGCTTCTTCCAATCGCCGGCAGCCGTGTGCAGCACGAAGCAGCTATCGCCCACGATGTTGTGCGTGACGAAGTTGTACACGCCCCAGCCCAGGTCGAAGGGATCGGCGGTGAGCCCTTGATTGAGCGCTCCGCTGCTCCAATCGATCTCGCTGTTCTGCTGCATGGTCCAGCCCGCACTCAGGCCGGTGGTGTCCAGCGACGCCCAGTCCGCAATGGCGTAGGGCGCCTTGTACACCTGGTGGCCCTTGGCGGTGTTCACCAGGATGCTGCCCGTGATGCCGGTGAGCTCGAAGGCGAGGTCCCAATCGGCCAGGGTGGCGCTGGTGACCACGCCGTTCTGCAGGCTGTAATAGGTCTGGAGGGTATTGCCACCGCCGGTGGTCACGGTGACCTGTGCGCCGGCGACGGCCGTGATCAGGAACGCGAACGGAAGGGTAGAGAGTCGCATGTTGTTTTGATGAGGGCGCAAAGCAACGGCCGCAGCGCACCGCGGACCAATACCGTAACCGGGGTAATCCGCCCCGTTCCGTCACGGAACTGCAAGAGCTCGATGATGAGGGTCAGTATCGGAGCAGGTACCGCTGCTCCACGGCATGTGCGCGGGAGGTCGGCAGGATGAAATCGATGCCCAGCAGCTGCACCTCATACTGCTTCAGTGCGATGGCCTCCTTCGGGAACAAGCCCGCCTGCAGCAGCTCCTCGTACCGTGCAAGGTCCGTGTAGATGACCACACCCGGAGCCAGCACGGCCGTGGCTTCCCCAGCATCGCTGAGCCACCGCACGGGATAGCCGGCATAGAAGTCCAGCGCCGTGCCGGCCACCTGCATGCCGTAGAAGCGCGTTTCGTCCAGGCCTTCAGCAGCGGCCCAGCGCCCCGCTTGCGCGTTCGCCTGGTAGCTCAGCAAGCGCGGGTAGAGGTGCAGGTTCATGCCGAGGGCGATCACGCACCAGCCGAGCGCCGTGGTCGCGAACAGGTCCTTCCTGCCACGCCGTGCCGTGCGCGCGTAGAGCAAGGTGGCGATCAGCGTAGCGGCGATGAAAGGCCAGGCATCTTCGCGGAAGCAATAGCCGAGCAGGAAGAGCTGCAGGCCGAAGAGCAGGAGCATCACTCCGTGCTGGATCCTTCCGGTGGCCCGGGAGTCGCGCCCTTCCCACGCCTGCGCTCCCAGCACCGCGAAGAGCGGAACGATCACGTACAGGTAATGCGGCAGCTTGAACCGGGAGAAGGAGAGCGCCACGAAGACCAGCACCGCTCCGCTGATGGTGGCATACTCAGGCATGCGCTCGCGGCGGATCAGACCGCGCACGGCGTTCCAGAGTCCCAGCAGCACGAAGGGCGTCCAAGGCAGCAGCTGCCAGATCAGCTCATGCGTGAAGAAGAGGATCGTGCTGTCATCCTTCCATCGGTTCTCGCCGGTAAGGCGACCGAAGCTCTGCTCCCAGAAGTAGAAGCGCAAGCCGTGCATGCCGTGCTGCGCGTGGAGCCCGATGGCCATGGGCAAAAGCAGCAGCGCGAGGATCACCGGTACCAGCAGCAGGCGCGGATCGCGTAGCAGCACCCAGCGCTTCCGCAGCACCAGATCGCCGCCCAGGGCCAAGGCCGGTGCCATGAGGCCGATGGGGCCTTTCGCGAGCATGCCGCTGGCGATGGCCACCACGCATCCGAGCAGCTGCCAGCCGTGCCGCTCCTGCATCCACGCCGATCCCAACCAGATGGCGGTGATCACCGACCCCATGAGGATCGTGTCGCAACGCACATCGTTGGTCATGAGCAGAAAGGCCGCACTGGTGCCGAGCATGAGGGCCGCCTTCAGCCCGATCGCCTCACCATAGTGCAGCCGCGCGAAACGGTACGTGCTATACAGGCCTAGCAGGGCGAACAGGATGCTCGGCAGCTTGTAGCTCCAGTTGTAAACGCCGAACAGCTTGAAGGACAGCGCGGAGAGCCAGAAATGCAGCGGCGGTTTATCCAGGTACTCGTTGCCACGGAAATGGAGCTGGGTCCAGTCCGCCTCTTCCATCATGTCACGCGACATGCCAGCGTACTGCGCGGCATCCACCTCCATCACATCGAGCACGCTGCCCGTGACCACGATCGCGAGAATGCCCACCAGGACGGCCAGGATGCTGCGCGGGCTCATGCGGCAATGATAGGAGAAGGCCACCATGCGGCTTGAAAAGGCTTGTTAAGGGTCCTCCGCGCGCGAGGGCCCGCGCGTAACATTGTGGGCATGGGACGCCGCTCCATCGGCACGTTGATGCTGCTCGCCACCTTGAGCGTGGTGGGGGTGGTGGTGATCCAGCTCCTCTGGCTGCAGCAGGCCTCTCGCCACCAGCGCGAGCAGATCGCCCTGAACCAGGAGCAGGCCAAGCAGCTCGAGAAGCAGTTCAACGACCGGGTGGTGATGGCGCTCACCGACGTCACCGAGCAAATCCTCACCATCAACAAGGACAGCACGGACCTCTTCGACGCGGTGAAGCAGGAACGGCCGAACTACTTCGCCGTCACCATCAACGACACGCTGCATCCCTATCTGCTGGAAGCCCTGCTGCGCAAAGAATTCAGCCGCCGCCACATCAACGAGGACTTCGAGTACGGCATCTACGACTGCTTCACGGACAGCATCGTCTATGGCAACTATGTCTCACCGGACACCGTCGCGAGCGACACGATGCCGCACAGCCAGCTGCTGAAGCTGGATAAGGACGGCCACTACTTCGGCGTGTATTTCCCCGCGCGGCACAGCACCTTGTGGGAGGAGCCCGCCGATGTGAGCTGGACGTGGGTCTTCCCGGCGGTGGTCACGCTCATCGTCTTCGGCTTCTTCGCCTACAGCGTGTGGGTGATCATGCGGCAGAAGCGGCTCAGCGAGATGAAGAACGACTTCATCGGCAACATGACGCACGAGCTGAAGACGCCGATCAGCACCATCGCCCTGAGCAGCGAGGTGATCGGCGACCCGGAAATCGTGAAGGAGCCCGAACGGCTGCACGAATACGCACGCATCATCCGCAGCGAGAATGAGCGCTTGCGCACGCAGGTGGAACGCGTGCTGCAGCTGGCCACCCTGGAGCAAGGCAACCTGCGCATGAAGCGCGAGCCGGTTGACATGCACCAGATCGCCGGCGATGTGGCCGGCTCGCTCCGTCTGGCCGCGCAGGAGCGGAACATCCGCATCGACCTCTCGCTCGAGGCGGACCGGCACACCGTGAGCGGCGACAAAGTGCACCTGACAAACGCGGTCTTCAACCTCGTGGACAATGCCATGAAATATGGCAAGCCCGATACCGCCATCGAGATCCGCACCACCGCGCGCGGCAATGAGTTGCTGCTGTCCATCACGGACCATGGCATCGGTATCCGCAAGGAGGACCTGCGCCACATCTTCGAGCGCTTCTACCGCGTGCACACCGGCAACGTGCACAACGTAAAGGGCTTCGGACTGGGCCTGCATTACGTGCAGCAGATCGCGCATGCCCACGGCGGCGGCGTGAGTGCCCGCAGCGAATTCGGCCAAGGCAGCGTGTTCACGCTCTCCCTCCCACTCCAACCCATTCCAGCATGAGCGACAAAGCCACCATCCTACTCGTGGAGGACGACATGAACCTCGGATTCGTGGTGCAGGACGCCCTGAAGCGCAAGGGCTACACCGTGCACCTGGTCCGCGATGGCAAGGAGGGGTTGAAGAAATTCAATGAGCAGCCCTACGACCTCTGCGTGCTCGATGTGATGCTGCCCGGCAAGGACGGCTTCAGCCTCGCCGAGGACATCCGCCTCACCAACGCGCAGGTCCCCATCGTCTTCCTCACCGCGAAGAGCCAGACCGAGGACCGCATCGCGGGCTTCAAGGCCGGTGGTGACGATTACCTCACGAAGCCTTTCAGCCACGAGGAACTGGTGCTGCGCGTGGAGGCCATCCTGCGCCGCACGCTGGGCAAAACCGACGACTCACGCGCACGCGAGCAGTTCGAGGTGGGCGACTACACCTTCGATCACCGCAACCTCATGCTGAGCCACCCCACCGAGGAGCGCAAGCTCACGAAGAAGGAAGCCGATGTGCTGCGCCTCCTCTGCCTGCATGCCGACCAGGTGCTGCCGCGCGAGCTGGTGCTCAACATGGTATGGGGCGACGACACCTACTTCCTCGGCCGCAGCCTCGATGTCTTCATCAGCCGCCTACGCAAGTACCTGAAGCTCGACCCCAACGTGCAGATCGTGAACGTACACGGGGTAGGATTCAAGCTGGTGGTGGATAAATAGACCAAGCTATCCGAAGAAATTTGGCACCCTACCACTCTGGACATTAATTACATAGGACGCAAATCCACCAGGACCTAGGGACATACTGCCAATGTCTCCATTCTCCATCTCGTGTGAGACCACGGCGTCCTCGTTTCTTATGGAGAACGTTGCTTTTGGCAACACAGAGGATAATGTCCGCTGTACCGCCTTACCACTCGAATGGCAGACTAATGTCACTCGCAGTTGTCTATTTCCACAACATTCCGCGAGTGTTCTCTGGAACTCCTGTTCTTGGGCCTTCCAACCTATCACCAAGACCTCATCTGTCCCGCTCAGATGTCTCTTCATTATTTGAAGGTGCTGCGGTGGCATCACAAATGAGTCCTTATCCCTCAGAGGGATGACCAATTGAGGAAACCAGCCTTTCTGCCCATGCTCTAAGGCGTGATTGCGAATCCTCGGCTCGGCATGAATCTCTGGACTAAGCATGGATTCAATCTTATCCAGGTCATACTTCCAATGATATAGAGCCTGAGCGGAGCTCCACTTATTCGGGGCTGTGATAGGGTCCCGAAACGTCCGATACCAATTGCAAGAACCATGAGGCTTCAATAACTTGATTTCGTTGGCGACGTAATCATCGATAGAAAGCTCATCTTGAGGGAGACCATACTGACGTTTGAGCGCGCCTTCAAGCAACAAGTCATAGTTGAAGCTGATAAACTGGACCGGCTCACCAGTGCTTTTAGAATAGCGATAGGCCCATCTCACAACTGTGTCGTAGTTGCTCGGACCGGCGTTGCTCCATTTCTGAGAACAATCAAATAGTAATTGCTGAAGGTAGAACTGAACATTGACCAATTGAGCCATGAGCTCTGTTGCCCGATACTTCACGGCAAAATTCCATTGCTCTTGAAAATACTCTTCGATATTGGTAGCCGCACGTAGTTCACTCAGCAGCGCGCGTACACCGGGATATACTTGATAGAGCTTTTCATACTCCGGGATCAGCTGAAAGAGACCGTTTGTGAGCGGGGGTTGATACTGATGTCCGTCAAAGCGCTCAAAAAACTGATGAACGCTATCATACGATGCGCCAGCACCGAGAATTACGGTCTTCATCTGTTCGCTTCGCGCTGAGCTTCAACTCACCCCCAGTAATTTCTTCACCAGCGCGGCTACCGCGCTTCCATCAGCCTTTCCGGCCAGGCGCTTATTCGCCTCTCCCATCACGCGGCCCATATCCTTCATGCCGTTGGCACCAAGTTCACCGATGAGGGCGATCACGGCCGCCTCCATCTCTGCGGCATCCATGCGCTTGGGCAGGTAGGCCTCGATCACATCGGCCTGCGCTTCCTCTTCCGCGGCCAGCTCCGGACGTTGCTGCTCATGGTAGATGGCCGCGCTCTCCATGCGCTGCTTGTACAGCTTCTGCAGGATCCTCATGCCCGCAGCTTCATCCAGCCCGCTGCCGCCGTCCTTGGTCAGTTCCAAGAGGATGGCACTCTTGATGGCGCGAAGCGCGTTGAGCTTGTCCTTCTCGCGGGCCAGCATGGCGGCCTTGATGTCCGCGTCGATGCGTTCTTGCAGGTTCATGGGCTGAAGATCGCCCAAAACAGGATCGGCCCCGACAATGCCGGGGCCGATCCAATAGGTGCTCGGTCGATCAGTCGACGCGGTCGTGCAGATGCGGGTTGTTCTTGCTGAGGGTCACACGGCGCTCGCCGTTCTCATCCACGGTCTCGTTGAGCGAGAAGCGGCTCACGCTGCTATCCGTGCTCTTGGGTCCTTCGTTGAGCTGCACCTTCTTGCGGAGGTATGCGGGCTCGCGCTCGTACTCGGCCACGCCATTGGGTGAGCGCATGCGCATGTTCATCTCGCGAACACGTGAGAGCCGCTCCTCCACGCGCAACTGGTGGTCGCTCGTTGAAACGCGTGCTTCGCGGATCTCCGGTTGCGCGGGCTCCTGCATGCGCGCCGCCGGACGGCTGGTTTCCTGAGGCGGCTCCTGCTCCGTGCCGGCCGGGGCATCGTCACCGTTCTCCTCGTACAGGCTGTGCACCACTTTGTCCTCCTCCTCGGACACGGGCTTGGGCTCAGGCGTGACCACGCGCGATGCCAGCGGCTCCACCTCGAACTCGATGTAGCGCTGCGTGACGGCGGTATCGGGCTTGGGCTCGGCCTTGGGCTCTTCCTTGGTCTTGAGGTAAGGCTCCGGGATGGCGCTCTCTTCCACGGCAGGCGGCGGCGCGGGGGCGGCAGGTGCCGAAGCGCCAGTGACCGGGTTGGCGATGGGCTGCGTGATCATGGTGGGCACATCGGCATCCAAAGGGATGACGGTGCGCTGGGCGCGCTGGGCCAGGCCATCGCCGGTGTCGGGCTTGGTCTGGAAGCCGGTGGCGATCACGGTGATGCGCACCTTCTCGCCGAGGCTCTCATCCTTGCCGTAGCCCCAGATCACGTCGGCGGTGCTGCCTGCGGCTTTCTGGATGTGCTCGGTGATCTCATCGATCTCATCCATGAGGATCTCGCGCGTGCCGTGCGTGATGTTCAGCAGGACGAACTTGGCGCCGCTGATGTCGTTGTCGTTGAGCAGCGGCGAATCGAGCGCCTCCTGCGCGGCGCGCAACGCGCGGTCCTCGCCCTCGGTCTCGGCCATGCCCATGATGGCCACGCCGCTGCGGGTCATCACGGTCTTCACGTCCTCGAAGTCGACGTTCACCTTGCCGGTCATGGTGATGATCTCGGCGATGCCGCGTGCCGCGGTGGTGAGCACGTTGTCGGCGTGCGCGAAGGCGTTGTCGAGGCTGAGGTTGCCGTACTGGTCGCGCAGGCGGTCGTTGTTGATCACGAGCAGCGTGTCCACGGCGTTGCGCAGCTCCTCGATGCCGGCCATGGCCTGCTGCTTGCGCTTGCGGCCCTCCCACTGGAAGGGCATGGTGACGATGCCGACGGTGAGGATGCCGAGCTCACGGGCGATGCTGGCCACCACCGGACCCGCACCGGTGCCGGTGCCACCGCCCATGCCGGCGGTGATGAAGAGCATCTTGGTGCGCGTGCTCAGCAGCTGCTTGATCTCGTCGAGGTTCTCCTGCGCGGCATCCTTGCCGCGATCGGGCACGCTGCCGGCGCCGAGGCCCTCGGTGAGGCTGGGGCCGAGCTGGAGCTTCACGGGAATGGGGCTGACGTCGAGGGCCTGGCGGTCGGTGTTGGCGATGATGAAGTCAACGCCCTTGATGCCCTGGGTGAACATGTGGTTGACAGCGTTGCCGCCGCCACCGCCCACGCCGATCACTTTGATGATCGAGCTCAGCTCCTTGGGAAGGTCGAATTTCATGGGGTTGGGTCTTGAGAGGGTTCGGGTAATGCTCGCTGCGAGCGGATCAGGCTTCGTCGTCGGGGTTGAGCAGGTCTTGGGCGCCGTTGAGCACGTTGGCGAAGAAGGAGCCGAGGCGGCCCTTGCTGTGATCCTTCACCGGTGCCTTACGGTTGGTCTCGGGCATGCGCTGGCGGGTACGGTCCAGGTGGTCGAAGCCTTTCATCACGAGGCCCACGCCGGTGGCGTAGAGGGGGCTGGTGACGGCTTCGAGCTTGCTGGGGCCGAGGTGCTCGTTGGGGTAGCCGATGCGGGCGTCCATGCCGGTCATGAGCTCCACGAGGTGCTTCAGGTGCTTGAGCTGCGCGCCGCCACCGGTGAGCACGATGCCCGCGATGAGCTGCTTCTCGATGCCGCTGTTGCGGATCTCGAAGTGGATGTGCTCGATGATCTCCTCCATGCGGCTCTGGATCACCTCGGCGAGCATGCGCAGGCTGATCTCTTTGGGCTCGCGGCCGCGCAGACCGGGGATGCAGACCACCTCGTTCTCCTTGTTCTCCTTGGCGAGGGCGCTGCCGAACTTGGTCTTGAGCAGCTCGGCCTGGTCGCGCATGATGCCGCAGCCCTGGCGGATATCCTCGGTGACCACGTTGCCACCGAAGGGGATCACGGCCGTGTGGCGGATGATGTTGTCCAGGAAGATGGCGATGTCGGTGGTGCCGCCGCCGATGTCCACGAGCACCACGCCCGCCTCCTTCTCCTGCTGGCTGAGCACGGCCTCGGCGCTGGCGAGGGGCTCGAGGATGAGCTCGGTGACATTGAGGCCCGCGCGGTGCACGCACTTGTTGATGTTGCGCGCCGCGGTGACCTGCCCGCTGATGATGTGGAAGTTGGCCTCCAGGCGGATGCCACTCATGCCGATGGGATCAGGGATGCCCTGCTCGTTATCCACGATATACTCTTGCGGCAGCACGTGGATGATCTCCTCGCCCGGCGGCATCACCAGGCGGTGGGTCTCCTCGATCAGCTGGTCGATGTCGAGCTGCGCGATCTCCTCCTCGATGGACTGGCGCATCTTCATGCCGCGGTGCTGCATGCTGCGGATGTGCTGGCCCGCGATGCCTACGTTCACCGTCTCGATGATCACCCCGGCCATGTCGGCGGCATCGTTCACGGCGGCCTTGATGCTGTCGACGGTCTTGGGGATGTTGGCCACCACGCCGCGGCTCACGCCCTCGCTGCGGGCCTTGCCCATGCCCAGGATCTCGATCTTGCCCTGGGCGTTTCGGCGGCCTACGATGCAGGCGATCTTGGTGGTTCCGATATCCAGGCCGGCTACGATATCGGGGGTGTTCTCGATGGTGCTCACAGGTCGTTGGGGTTGTTGCGTTTGGTGCAGACCACCTGGTCGTTGAAGCGCAGGTCAATCCGGGCGTAGCGGCGCCAATCGGCCTTGGGCATACCCTCGGCGTAGAAGAGGCGGAGCTTGGCGAAGCGCTGCTCGAGGCCGCTGCCGTCGCCGAGCAGGATGCGGTTGTTGCCCACGGTGGGCACGAGCTCGAACTCGCCGTCGGCGGTCACCACGATCTGGTCGATCAGGGCGCGCCAGAGCGGATCCCGGTGCAGGAAGAGCGCGAGCCGGTGGATGTCGTCGGAGCGCGTGGCCCCTGCGATCGAATCATCCGCGTGCACGTTGTACACGCCATTGACGGCGCCGGGCTCCTGCAGCCAGCCGGTGGCCACGGGCACGCGTGCGGCGTAATCGGCGTCGAGCGGCATGGTCCAGCCTTCCTGGTCGATATAGAAGCTGGTGCCATCGGCGTTGAGCACGCGCACCACGGGCTGTCGCTGGCGCACGTTGACATGCAGCGCGCCGTCGAGGTCGTGGTAGACCTGTGCCGAGGCCACGCAGGGGATGCCGGTGAGGCGCTCCTCGATCCCCGCGAGGTCCACCTCGCCGCTGGGGGCGCCCAGCACCGCGATGCCCTGGTCGAGGATGGCGCGGCGCACGGCGGCCTCGTCGATGAAGTGCACGCCCTCCTGCCCCTGCACCTTCACCACCACCTCGGAGATGGGGGTGCTGCCGGTGGCGCGGTCCACGAAGCCGAGCGTGAGCAGCACGCAGGCCACGCCCACGGCGATGCCCAGCGGTCGCAGGATCCGCTTGATCCGGGTGGTATCGTGCTGCTTCGCCTTCTTCACGGCCTGAAGCGTTCGTTGAGCATGCGTTCGATCTGAGGCACCAAACGGTCGATGTCCCCGGCCCCCATGGTGACCACGACATCGACCTCACGCGAAGCAAGGGCATCCACAAGCTCGTCTTTGGCCACGAGCGACTTCTTATCCATAGGCACTTGTTCGAGGAGCCAGCCCGAGGTGATGCCGGGGAGGGCTTCCTCGCGTGCCGGGTAGATATCGAGCAGCAGCAGCTCATCGAGCCGGGCGAGGCTCTGGGCGAAGTCAGGCGCGAGGTCGCGGGTGCGCGTGAAGAGGTGCGGCTGGAAGATGCCGGTGACCTTGCGACCGGGGTAGAGCTCGCGCACGCTGCCGATGCAGGCGTCGAGCTCCTTGGGATGGTGGGCGTAATCGTCGATCAGCGCCACGCGCGGCGTGCGGATGCGGGTCTCGAAGCGTCGCGCCACGCCTCGGAAAGTGGCCAGTCCTTCGCGCAGCGCCTCGGGGGACACGCCCATGCGAAGGGCCACGGTGCTGGCGGCGATGGCGTTCTCCACATTGTGCCGGCCGGGCATTCCGAGGCGGAGACCCCGGAGCTCACGCCCCTCGGCGATCAGGTCGAAGATGTAAGCGCCACCCTCCACGCGGATATGCTCTGCGCGCGGCGTGCCCCGGCTGTCGATGGAATAGGTGCCGATCTGGCTCCGATCAGCGAAGTGGCCGGCGATGCGCTCGTGCACGAGCACGGGGCCATCGCATTGAATGGCGAACTGCGTGTACGCCTCGAACATCGCCTCGGGCGTGCCGTAGATGTCCAGGTGATCCGGGTCCATGGCCGTGATGATGCTCTGCGCGGGACAGAGCTTCAGGAAGCTGCGGTCGTACTCATCGGCCTCGACCACGTTCACGACCGCATCATCGTTCAGCAGCACATTGGTGCCGTAGTTCGCCGCGATGCCACCGAGGAAGGCGTTGCAGGACACCTTGCCCGCCGTGAGCAGGTGCGCCACCATGGTGCTCACGGTGGTCTTGCCGTGCGTACCGGCCACGGCGATGGTGGGCTTGTCGCGCGTGATCAGGCCCAGCACCTCGGCACGCTTGAGGATGCGAGCGCCCTTCCCCTCCCAGTACGCGAGCAACGGACTGTAGAGCGGCACGGCCGGCGTGCGCACCACCATGATCTCTTCCGGTGCCGCGTCGCGGAATTCGTCGGGGATCATGCGCGGATCCTCGTTGAATTGCACGGCGATCCCTTCGCGCTGCAATTGGTTCGTGAGATCGCTGGGCGTGCGGTCATACCCGGCCACCTGGGCGCCACGCCTGCGGAAGTAGCGCGCGAGGCCGCTCATGCCGATGCCGCCGATGCCGATGAAGAAGAAACGGTTGCCGTGGAGCGTGCTCATGGGTTTCATCCCGCTTGCGGGGCGCGTGCGAGTCGGATCACTTCCGCGGCGATGGCCTGTGCCGCATCGTGCGTGGCAAGACCCGCGATGGCCAGTCGCAGGCGGTCGAGTGCTTGTGGGTCGCGCGCCAGCTCGATCACCTTCGGACCGAGCTCCGCGGGCGCATCGGCATCGCGCAGCAGCACGGCGGCACCGACATCGGTGAGGGCCCTGGCGTTGTGCGTCTGGTGGTCCTCGGCGGCCGTGGGCAGCGGCACCAGGATCGCTGCCTTCGCCACGATGCAGAGCTCGCTGATGCTCATCGCGCCAGCCCGTGCCACCACAAGGTCGGCCACGGCATACGCGAGATCCATGCGATCCACGAACTCGAGCACATGGCAATCGGCGTAGCCCAGTCGCGCCGCGGCATCGTGCGCCTGCTTGAAGTAGGGCATTCCGGTTTGCCATACCACTTGCAGGCCGGCCTCCTTCCACAAGCGCAGCGCGGCTTCCACACCCCGGTTGATGCCGCGCGCGCCCAAGCTGCCGCCGGTGATGAAGACGATGGGCGCATCATCGCGCAGACCGAAATGCTCCAGCCCGCGCGGTTTCTTGCCGGTGAGCTTCACGGTATCGGTGCGCACCGGATTGCCGGTGAGCAGGATGCGGTCCGCCGGGAAGTACTTCTCCATGCCCGCGTACGCCACGCAGATCCGTTTGGCGCGCTTCGCCAGGTGGATATTCGTCTTGCCCGGGAAGCTGTTCTGCTCCTGGATCAAGGTGGGCACATTCATGCGCTGCGCCGCCGCCAGCAACGGACCACTGGCATAACCACCCACGCCCACGGCTACTTGCGGCTTGAAGCTGCGTACCAGAGACCGGGCCTTGAGCATGCTGCGCAACAGGCGCCACGGCAGGCCGAGGTTCTTCAGCACGCTGCCGCGCTGGAAGCCACGGATCGGCAGGCCCTCGATGGCGAAGCCCGCCGCCGGCACCTTCTGCATCTCCATCTTTCCTTCAGCGCCCACGAATAGGAAACGCGCATCGGGCTCCCGTTCGCGCACGGCCTGCGCGATGGCGATCGCCGGGAAGATGTGGCCTCCGGTGCCGCCACCGGATATCATCACCCTAAGCTGTCGCGGTGCGGGGCTTGGCATCCTTCTTCTCCGTTGTCGATGGGTCGAGGCCGCGGCTCACGCTGAGGATGATGCCGATGGCCAGGCAGGTGAACCAGATGCTGGTACCGCCCATGCTCACCAAGGGCAAGGGCTGGCCGGTGACCGGCACGAGGTTGACGGCCACCGCCATGTTGATCATGGCCTGAATCACGAGCATGAGGCCAAGCCCCACGGCCACCAGGGAGCCGAAGGGCTTGTCGCAGCGCTTGGCGATGTGCACCGCGCGATGCAGCAGGATGGTGTAGAGCAGAAGGAGACCCAGGCCTCCGAGGATGCTGCCGTACTCCTCCACGATGAAGGCGTAGATCATGTCGCTGTACGGGTGCGGCAGCCAGTTGCGCGAAGCGCCGCTGCCCGGGCCGTTGGGGAAGAGGCCGCCACTGGCGATGGCGATCTTGGCGTGCTCCACCTGATAGTTCGCGTCGGGATCGGTGCCGCCGCTGCTGAAGGCCTTGAGGCGCGCGGCCCAGGTGGCCATGCGGGGCAGCACATCGGGGAAGGTGTCGGCGATGAGCAGCAGCAGCACGAAGGCGGCAACAGCGGAGCCGATCAGCACGGCCAGGTGCTTCACGGGCACCTCGGCGATGAACATCAGGGTGACGCAGACCAGGAAGAGCACCGCCGCCGTGGAGAAGTTCGCCGGCAGGATCAGGCCGCAGATCACGCCCACGGGCAGCATGAGCTTCATGGCCACATCGCGCAGGGTCCACGGTTGGTCGTGCTGGCGCGCGAGCACCCGGGCGAGATAGGCCACCAGCACCACCTTGGCCAGATCGCTGGTCTGGAAGCTCTGGTTGATGATGGGGATGGTGATCCAGCGGCTCGCATCGTTGATGTTGGAGCCCAGCATGAGCGTGAGCAGCAACAGGCCCGCCACCACCCAGATGGTGAGCTGTGCCAGCCGCGAGTACACCGCGAAGCGCAATTTGCTCGCGTAGTACATGATGAGGCCGCCCGAGCCCAGCATGAGCGCATGCTTGAAGAGGAAGTGGAAGGTGCTGCCATCGCGCTTCACGGCCAACGAGCTGATGGAGCTGTACACCGCGAGCAAGCTGATCAGCCCGAGGAAGAGAGCCGTCATCCAGATGGCGCGATCGCCTTTCAGCTTGTGCAGTAGCGCGTGCATGCCTCGTTCATTTGGAACCGTCGATCCACAACCGGCTTTCTTCCATCTATCAATCCGAGCGGTACATCGGAACAACTCCCAACACCCAACCCCTCAACTCTCAACATCCTCAACCTCCCAACCCCTCAACTCTCAACCTCCTCAACTCTCAACCCCGTCAACATCCTCAACTCTCAACCCCGTCAACATCCTCAACCTCTCAACTCCGCAACTCTCAACTTCATCAACCCCTCAACCTCCCAACCCTCCTATAAATCCCGAACCGCGCGCTTGAATTCCGCGCCGCGTTCCTCGTAGTTCGCGAAGCCGTTGCCGCTCGGGCAGGCCGGGCTGAAGAGCACCGCGTCGCCTGCCGAGGCGAGCTCGCGCGCCATGAAGACCGCCGTGCGCAGATCCTCCGTGCGATAGATGTGCGCGGGAAGGCTGTCCTCCGCGCCTTCCATCAGCGGACCGAAGAGCACCACGGCGATCACGCGTTCGCGCAGCAGCTGCTGCACGGCACCCTCCGACATGTCGTCGCCCCAGGCTCCGACGATCCACACCAGGTTACGCTCCACCGTGCTCAACGATTCGAGCGTGGCATCGAGGAAAGTGGCCCGGCTGTCGTTGATATACAGCAAATCCTCCTTCACGCCCACGGCCTCCAAGCGATGCGGCCCCCAGGCATGGAGCGACTGCTTGCGCGCCTCGATCAACTGGCCGCCCGCTATCCGCAGCGCGGTCCCTTGGTCCTTCTTGTTATGCATGGCGGTGGCGTTGGGGTTCAGAGCGCCTTCACCGCGGCCTTGAAGCGACGGCCGCGCTCCTCGTAATTCTCGAACAGGTCGAAGCTCTTGCAGGCCGGGCTCAACAGCACGGTGTCGCCTTCCTCGGCGAGCGCGTACGAGGCCTGCACCGCCTGAGCGGCGCTCGTGGTCTCCACGAAATCCTTCACCAGCGAGCCGAAGGCCTCACGGATGCGGCTGTTGTCCTTGCCGAGGCATACAATGGCCTTCACCTTCTCCTTCACCAAGGGCACGAGCTGCGCATAGTCGTTGCCGTGCTCCTCGCCGCCGGCGATCCACACCACGCGCCCGCGCATGCTCTCCAGCGCGTACCAGGCGCTGTTCACATTCGTGGCCTTGCTATCGTTGATGAACTCCACGCCATGCACATTGGCCACGCGCTCCAAGCGATGCTCCACGTTCTGGAAGTCGCTGAGGCTCTCGCGCACGACGTCGTTGCGCAGATCGAGGACCCGCGCCGCGATGCCGGCAGCCATGCTGTTGTACACGTTGTGCCTGCCCTGCAGCGCGAGTTCTTGGATGCTCATGTCGAAAGTGGTTTGCTGTGTGTGGATGTGGATTCTGTCGTTCTGGAGCCATGCGCCTTCGGGCAGTACGTGCTGTATGCTGAAAGGCCAGCGATGCGCGCGCACCGGGTGGCCCTTGAGCCGTTCGGTGATCGCCGCATCATCGGCGCAGTGGATGAAGTGGTCGTCCGCGTGCTGGTTCATGGCGATGCGGAACTTGCTCGCCACGTAGTTCTCCATCCGGTGCTCGTAGCGGTCCAAGTGGTCGGGCGAGATGTTCAGCAGCATCGCCACGTGCGGGCGGAAATCGCGGATGCCATCGAGCTGGAAGCTGCTCAGCTCGAGCACGTACCAGGCGTTGTCGCCCTCGGCCACCAGCGCGGCGAAGGAGTTGCCCACGTTGCCCCCGACGGCCACGTCGAGCCCGCCGCGGCGCAGGATATGGTGGGTGAGCAGCGTGGTGGTGGTCTTGCCATTGCTGCCCGTGATGCCCACGATGCGGCCCTTGCAATGGCGGTAGGCGAGCTCGATCTCGCTGATCACGGGGATACCCTGCTCAATCGCCGCCTTCACCAATGGGGCGGTGTCCGGGATGCCCGGGCTCTTCACGATCTCCTCGGCGCCGAGCACGCGTGTCGCGGTGTGCCGGCCCTCCTCGAAGGCGATGCCCTCCTGCACGAGCGCCTCGCGGTAGTGGGGCTTGATGGCGCCGGCATCGCTCACGAACACGTCGTAGCCGCGCCGCACGGCGAGCCGTGCCGCGCCCACGCCGCTCTCCTGCGCACCGAGCACCACCAGCTTCTTCATCGCAGCTTGAGGGTTACGATGGAGAGCACGGCGAGCATCACGCCCACGATCCAGAAACGCGACACGATCTTGCTCTCGTGGATGCCCTTCTTCTGGTAGTGGTGATGGAGCGGTGACATGAGGAAGATCCTCTTGCCCTCACCGTATTTCCGCTTGGTCCACTTGAAGTAGGAGACCTGCATCACCACGCTCAGGTTCTCCACCAGGAAGATCCCGCAGAGCACGGGGATCAGCAGCTCCTTGCGCACCAGGATGGCGAGGGTGGCGATGATGCCGCCGAGCGCCAGCGATCCCGTATCGCCCATGAAGACCTGCGCGGGGAAGGCGTTGTACCAGAGGAAGCCGATGCAGGCGCCGAGCAGCGCGCCGATGAACACCGCCAGCTCGCCCGAGCCGGGGATGTACATGATGTCGAGGTATTGCGAGAAGATGATGTTGCCGCTCACATAAGCGAGGATGCCGAGTGTGAGCACCATGATGGCGCTGGTGCCCGTGGCCAGCCCGTCGAGGCCATCGGTGATGTTGGCGCCATTGCTGACCGCGGTGATGATGAAGATGACCACCAGGATGTAGATGGCCCAGGTGTACTGGCGCGCGCTGTTGCCGAAGAGCTTGCCGAGGACCGACGAGTAGTTGAACTCGTTGTCCTTCACGAAGGGGATGGTGGTGTTGGGCGACTTCCGATTCAACAGGTAATGCACCGTGCCATCCTCCTCGGTGACCGAATGCACATCGCCCTCCTCGAACTGCTGCGCGAGCGATTCGGAGATCTCCACGCGCGTGCGGATCTCCGGATGGAAGTACACCGTGGCGCCGACGATGATCCCCAGGCCCACCTGTCCCACCACCTTGAACTTGCCCGCCAGCCCGCGCTTGTCCTTCTTGAATACCTTGATGTAATCGTCGAGGAAGCCGATGAGGCCCATCCACACCGTGCTCACCAGGAGTAGGATGATGTAGATGTTATCGAGCCGCGCGAAGAGCAGCGTGGGGATGATGGTGGCGCTGAGGATGATCAAGCCGCCCATGGTGGGCGTGCCCTGCTTGCTCAGCTGCCCCTCGAGGCCGAGGTCGCGCACGGTCTCGCCCACCTGCATGCGGCGCAGCAGGCGGATGATGCCCTTGCCGAACCAGAGCGAGATCAGCAGCGACACGAAGACCGCCATCGCCGCGCGGAACGAGATGTAGCCGAAGACCCCGGTTCCGGGGAGGCTGTAGCCGATGCTGTCGAAGAGGTGGTAGAGCATCTACTTGTGCATCAGTTCGAGTGTCTCCTTCAGCACTGCCGCATCATCGAAGGGGTGCTTCACGCCGTTGATCTCCTGGTAGGTCTCGTGGCCCTTGCCGGCGAGCAGCACCACATCGCCGGGCTTCGCCATGCCCACCGCCTGGCGGATGGCCTCGCGGCGATCGGCATTCACGAACACACGGCCTTGATCGCCGGCGGGCACGCCAGCGCGCATCTCGTCGAGGATCGCCATCGGGTCCTCGCTCCGCGGGTTATCGCTGGTGAGCACCACGTGGGCGCTCAGCATGGTGGCGATGCGCGCCATCTCGGGGCGCTTCGTGCGATCGCGGTCGCCGCCGCAGCCCACCACGGTGATCACGCGCTCATCGCCGCGGCACACCTCGTTGATGGTGTCGAGCACATTCTTGAGCGCATCGGGGGCATGCGCGTAGTCCACGATGCCGAGCACGCCCGATGCGCTGCGGATCACCTGGAAGCGGCCGCGCGGCGGCTCCAGGTCGCTGAGCGCGGTGAGGATGTCCAGCGGCGCCTCGCCGAGCAGCACCGCCGTGGCGTACACCGCGATGAGGTTGCTGGCGTTGAACTCGCCCACGAGGCGCGCGTAGAGGTCGTGCCCATCGATGCTGAGGTGCAGGCCGGTGAGCTGGTTCTCCACCACGCGCGCATGGTGGTCGGCCATGGCGCGCACGGCGAAGGAGCGCTTGGTGGCGCGCGTGTTCTGCACCATCACGCCGCTGTTCGCATCGTCGGCGTTCACCAGCGCGAAGGCGGTGGCGGGCAGCTGGTCGAAGAAGCGCTTCTTCGCCTTGATGTACGCCGCGAACGTACCGTGGTAGTCGAGGTGGTCGTGAGTGATGTTGGTGAATACCCCGCCCGCGAAGCGCAGGCCGCTGATGCGCTCCTGCACCACGCTGTGGCTGCTCACCTCCATGAAGCAGTGCGTGACCCCGGCCTCGACCATCTCGGCCATGAGCTCGTTCAGCCGCACGGCATCGGGCGTGGTGTGCGTGCTCGGCACGGTCTTCTGTCCGATGCGGATCTCCACGGTGCTGATCAGCCCGCTCTTCTTGCCGAGCGCGCGGAACAGCCGGTAGAGCAGCGTGGCCACGCTGGTCTTGCCATTGGTGCCGGTGACACCCACGAGCCGCATCCGCTTGCTAGGATGATCGAAGAAGTTCGCCGCGAGGATGCCCAGCGCTGCGGCGGCATCGGCCACCCGCACGTAGGTGATCCCCTCCTTCAGTTCAGCGGGCATCTCCTCGCACACGATCGCGCAGGCACCGCCCTCGATGGCCTTCGCGATGAAGGCGTGCCCATCGGCCTGGGTGCCGCGCACGGCCACGAAAAGCGTGAACGCGATCACCTGCCGGCTATCGAAGGCCACGCGCTCCACGGCGGTGTTCGTGGATCCCTCGATGCGATCGATGGCCACGCCATAGAGGAGGTCCTTCAGCAGTTTCATGCCAGTTCGATGGTGATCGTGGAACCCTGCGAGGCGCGCGTGCCGGGCCGCAGCGACTGCTTCTTCACCATGCCGCTCCCGCTCACGCGCACCTGGAAGCCGCGGTTCTCCAGGATGTGAAGCGCATCGCGCAGGCCCATGCCGAGCACGTTGGGCACCAGGTCGCTCTCATCGCTCACGATGGCGCGTGGCTGCATGCGCACGATGCTGTCGGCGGCCTCGGTGGTGGCCCACTCGCCCTCGGTCGCGCTGTCGAACGCGATGCCGAGGCCGGCCATGGCGGTGCGCAGGTCGGCGGCATGACCGCTCATGCTCACCGGCGCGCGCTTCACGGCGGTGCTGGCGATCGCGCGCTCCTGCTGCAGCTCCAGGCGGTTGCTGTAGATCTTATCGGCGATCGCCTGGAAGATGGGCCCCGCCACCACGTTGCCGTAGTAGCCGCTCGTGGTCGGTCCGTTCACCACCACGATGCAGCTGTACTTCGGCGCATCGGCCGGGAAATAGCCGGCGAAGGAGGCCTGGTAGCTCACGCCATGCTGCTTATAGCTGCCATTGCGCGCGATCTGGGCAGTGCCTGTCTTGCCTGCGATGGGGAAGTGCGCGTTGCGCAGGTTCTTCGCGGTGCCGCTGTCCACCACGCCTTGCAACAGCTGGCGCACCACGGCCAGCGTCTGGTCGGAGCAGATGCGCTCGCTCAGCACGCGCGGCTCGAATTCCTCCACAGTGCGCCCGTTGCGCGATACCTGCGTGACCAGCTGCGGCTGCACCATGCGGCCGTTGTTGGCCACGGCGTTGTAGAAGGTGAGCTGTTGAAGCGGCGTCAGCGCCACCTCGTAGCCGATGCTCATCCACGGGAGGCTCACGCCGCTCCACCCCTTCTCGCCCGGGCCGCGCAGCGTGGGCAGCGCCTCGCCGGGAATCATCACGCCGGTGGCCTCGTGCAAGTGCATGCGCTTGAGGCCCTCGACGAAGCGCTTGGGCTCCTTGCCATAGGCCTGTGTGACCGCCAGGCTGATGCCCGTGTTGAGCGAGAGCTCGAAGGCGCGCCGTACCGTGACCTTGCGATGCAGGCCGGTGTGGGCATCCTTCATGTCGCGATCGTGGTAGCGCACCACGCCCCACTTCGTGTCCACCGTGTCGGTCACGTTGATCAGCCCATCCTCTATGCCCACCATGAGCGCGGGCAGCTTGAAGGTGGATCCCGGCTCGGTGGCCTCGCCAACGGCGTAGTTCAACGACTCCACATAGCTGCTGTCGTCGGTGCGCGTGAGGTTGCTCATGGCCTTGATGCGGCCGGTGGCGACCTCCATCACGATCACGCAGCCGTATTGCGCGCCATGGTGCCGGAGCTGCCGCTCGAGCTCGGTGTCCGCCAGATCCTGGAGGTTGATATCGATGGTGGTGTGGATGTCCAGGCCCGGTTCCGGATCCACGCCCTCGCCATCGTCGATCGGCATCCAGGTGCCCCCGGCGAGCCTGCGCTCCAAGCGCCGGCCGGTGCGGCCCTTCAGCCATTTGTCATAACCGCCTTCCAGCCCGATGGCCAGCGCGCTGCTGTCGCGCAGCACATAGCCCACCGTTCGGGCAGCGAGCCTTCCGAAAGGCCTTGCGCGCACCAGGCGCTTCTCCGTGACGAGTCCGCTCTTGTAGCGCCCCTCCCGGAACAGCGGGAAGGAGCGCAGCGCCTGCACCTGCGTGTGGCTCGCGCGGCGCTTCACCAGGTGATAGCGCTCCTTGCGGTGACGGGCATCCGCCAGGTCGCGCTTGTACTCCGCCTGCGTGCGGTCCTGGAACAGATCGGCGAGGTGCCATGCGAGCGAGTCGATGGTCTCGCTGAAATGCTCGTCGGTGAGCGCATCGGGCACCATGTCCATGCGCACGTCGTACTCGGGCACGCTGGTGGCGAGCAGTCGTCCATCCTCGCTGTAGATGTGGCCACGGTCGGGCTGCACGATGCGCCACGCGGTGCTCACGTGCTCGGCCTTGGCGCGCCAGTGCTCGCCCTGCACCAGCTGTATGCGGAAGAGCTGCACCGCCACGGCGATGGCGAAGAGCACCACGCCCAGGTACACGATCCCCGCGCGCCGGGCCAGCTGTGTCGGCTCGCTCATGGGTCGCGCGTATCGTCGAGTTGGTCCTCTGCTACGGCGATCTTCAATGGCGGCACGCGGCTCTCGCGCAGGCCGAGCTCGCCGATGCGGCCCGCCACCTGGCTCTGCTGCTCCTGCTTCTCCAGCTCGGCACGCACGGTGATGTACTCCGCGCGCTGCTCCTTGAGGGCCGCGCCGGTGCGTTCGAGCTCGCGCACCACGCGCTCGGTGTGGTAGCCATAGGCGATGTACACCAGCATGAGCGCCGCGCAGAAGAGGATGAAGGGCATGTTGCGCAGCACGTTCTCGCGCGTGAGGAAGCTGCCGTTGAGCACGGCGATGAAGCCCTGCGGCAGGCGCGCGGGCTTGGCGGCGCGCTTGGGCTGCTCCTTCTTCTCGTTCTCGCGCATGCGATTCATGTGCGCTGGGCTATGCGTAATCGGGCGCTGCGGGCCCGTGGGTTCCTGTTGATCTCTTCTTCGCTCGGCTTGATGGCCTTGCTGCTCGTTGGGTCGAATGGCCGGAGCCGGTTGCCATAGAGGTCCTTCTGCTCCTGGCCGCCGAGGTCGCCGGCCCGCATCCAGTTCTTCACCAGCCGATCCTCGAGGCTGTGGTAGCTGATCACCACCAATCGTCCTCCCGGCCGCATCACATCCGCGCTGTTGGTGAGCAGCGCTTCCAGTGATGCGAGCTCGTCGTTCACCGCGATGCGCAAGGCCTGGAAGACCTGCGCGCGGAACGTGCTCGCGTCGCGCTTCGGGGTGACCGGATCGATGGCCGTGATGAGCTCCGTGGTGGTGCCGATGCGCTTGACGGTGCGCGCGTTGACGATCGATCGAGCCACGCGATGCGCGCCGTCCACCTCGCCATAGGCGCGCAGCAGCGTCGCGATCCGCGCTTCGTCCCAACCGTTGATGATCTCCGCGGCGGTGAGCTTGGCGCGCCGGTCCATGCGCATATCCAGCGGACCGTCGAACCGGATGCTGAAGCCGCGCTCGCCCCGGTCGAACTGGTGGCTGCTCACGCCCAAGTCGGCCAGCAGGCCGTCGATCGGCAGCGCCTTCAGGTAACGCAGGTGGTTGCGAAGCCAGCGGAAGTCGGCCTTCACCAACGTGAAGCGCGGGTCATCGGGCGCGTTGGCCCAGGCGTCCTTGTCGCGGTCGAATGCGATCAGCCTTCCGTGCGGACCCAGGCGATCGAGGATCGCGCGGCTATGGCCTCCTCCCCCGAACGTCGCATCCACGTAGATGCCGTCGGGGCGGATGCTCAACCCTTCGATGCAGGCTTGTGAAAGAACGGGATCGTGGTAATCACTTCCCGTCATCATTGCCCAACGGACCCATCACCGCCTCGGACAAGGAGCTCATATCCACGTCCTCGCCGCGCATGTCCGCGTATGCCTTCGCGTCCCAGACCTCGATCCGATCGCGCTGACCCAGCAGCTTCAGGTCGTTGCCCAGGCGGGCATCCTTCAGCAATGCATAGGGCAGCAGCATGCGACCGGTGGGGTCGAGCGTGACCGGTGAGGCCCCTGCCGTGAAGCGCCGGATGAAATCGGCGTTCTGCTTCACGAAGCGGTTCAGTCGGTCCAGCTTGCCGGTGGTGGCCTCCCATACAGGTATGGGGTACATCACCAGGCAGGGCGCGTGAACATCCCGGTTCATCACGAAGCCGCGGTCCGCCAGGTCGCCCAGCTGCTTGCGCAGCAAGGCGGGAAGCACCAGCCTCCCCTTGGCATCCAGCCGGCAGTCGTATTCCCCGAGCAGATTCAGCATTCGCGCTCATGTGCGTGCGAGACGGCGGCGAAAGTATCCGAGCTCCGGCACTTCGAGGCACTTTCAGGCACGATTGTGCAAAACTTGTCCGTCAAAGATACGCGCTTGGCACCAAAGTGTTTCAGAACCCCCATAAACAGGGGCCTTTGCCCAGTGGGGGAAAGTGGGTCAATTTCCCACACCAGACCCCAAGTCGCCCAATCCATGACCGTCTTCTCCCGGTCGTGCCACCCCGGTTGCCGACCTCGCCCAGTTGCAGCCGGCGCGCGGCCTGCGGGGCGCTCCATGCTTCCGTTCGGCGGCGCCCGGCACATTCCCCATCCGCCGCTTCAGCACGCCGCTCCTACATTTGGCCGTATCGCATGGCAGGGACACTGAAGCAGGAGGGCGATTTCCATTACCTCGATGCCGGAGCGGGGCAGCCGCTGGTACTGCTGCACGGGCTGTTCGGCGCGTTGAGCAACTTCCAGCCGCTCTTCGACCACTTCGCCGGGCGCTACCGCGTGCTGGTGCCCATGCTCCCGCTCTACACGCTGCCCATGCTCAACACCAACGTGCCGGCGTTGGCCGATTTCCTGGATCGCTTCCTGAAGCACTTGGGGCTCGACCAGGTGAACCTCCTGGGCAATTCACTCGGAGGCCACGTGGCGCTCGTTTTCTGCACCAAGCATGCTCATCGGGTGCGCACCTTGATCCTTACTGGCAGCAGCGGCCTCTACGAGAATGCCTTTGGCGGAAGCTTCCCGCGCCGCGAGGACAAGGATTACCTGCGCAAGAAGATCGCCCTCACCTTCCACGACCCCAAGCACGTGACGGACGAGTTGGTGGAGGAGTGCTACGAGACGGTGAATGACAAGGGCAAGCTGATCCGCATCCTCGCCTTGGCCAAGAGCGCCATCCGACACAACATGGCCAAGGACATACCCGCCATGCGCATGCCGGTGCTGTTGATCTGGGGCAAGCAGGATACGATCACGCCCCCCCCTGTCGCGGAGGAGTTCCATGGCCTATTCCCGCATAGCGAGCTGCATTGGATAGATGAATGCGGGCACGCTCCCATGATGGAGCAGCCAGAGGCGTTCAACCGGATCCTGGGCGATTGGCTGGACAAGCAGATCGGGTAGAGACGTGAGGCAGGTATCGGTTGTCCGTTGTGAGGCGGGAACGGGAGAACCGGGCGGGAAGGCCTGGCTTCAAACCACCTCAACCCAGACCCGGATAGCCGCGCCTGACAACTGACAACTGGCAACCACCCACCATGAAAGCCCTCCGAGCCGAGCACCTGACCAGCGGTCGCGATGCCAAGGCATGGGCCAAGCCGACGCTCCCGGAGTACGCGTTCATCGGACGCAGCAATGTGGGCAAGAGCTCGCTGATCAACATGCTGTGCCACATCAAGAAGCTGGCACGCGTGAGCAATACCCCAGGCCGCACGCGCAACGTGGAGCACTTCCGGGTGGAAGGCACCTTGAGCAGCGAGCGGCCATGGATGCTGGCCGACCTGCCGGGCTACGGCTTCGCGAAAACGAGCAAGACCGAGCGCGCCGCCTGGGAGGTGATGATCCACCTGTATCTGCGAGAACGAGAGAACCTGCAATGCGTGTTCCTCCTCGCTGATTCACGGCTTCCGCCGCAACGCAACGACCTCGACATGATCCAATGGCTCGGGGAGAACGGCATCCCCTTCCACATCGTGTTCACCAAGGCCGACAAGCTCAGCGGCCCGAAGGCGCAGGCCAACATCGCCGCGATGAAGCGTGAGCTGAAGAAGACCTGGGAGAGCCTGCCGCCCATGCACACCACCAGCAGCGAGACGATGCTGGGCCGCGAGGACATCCTCGGCGTGATCGAAGAAGTGAACGCGGCGTGGATGAAGGGCGCCTGAGGGGACGCGATCAGGCGCCCTCGCCCTTCACCCCGAGCATGTGCTCCGCGAAGTAGGCCGCGAAGTCGCGCATCTGGGCAGCCATCTTCCCTTCACCGGTGGCGCGCTCGAAGGTGTCGGCCATGGTAAGGATGTTCTGGTGGAAGAAGGCCTTCATCTCCTCCACGGTCATCTCCTTCGTCCAGAGATCGATGCGGAGGGTGTTCCGCTCCTGCTCATCCCAAAGCGATAGCAGCACCGCCTTGCTCACGCCCTCGCCGCCGCCATCCTCCGCGTTCCATTCAATGCGCTCGGGGACCTGATTCGCATCGAGGTGCACACGGAGGGTGATGTCAGAGGTCTTCATGCCTTCGGAGATTGCGGGTGGGTCGTTGAGGCCAATGCCGATGGAGGGTGGGCACCGTGATGGCCTCTACCGGGGCTTGTAATGCTTGAGGATCTCGCGCGCATCGCGCATCGCGAAGAGCTGCGCGAAGGTGAGCTTGGGATTCGCCTTCAGATAGGCCTTCACCATGCGCATGCCGACCCATTCACCCAAGTGGCCCGGGCTCTCGCGCGGCAGCCCGCTGGTGAAGGGGCCGTCACCCATCCACCGTCCGATGTCCTCTTCCTTCTTGCTGTAGATCTGATCCTTGCCGGCGAGCTCCTTCCAGATGAGGTACTCGTTCGCTTCGCACCATGCGAGCTGCTCCGGGCCGAACGCCAGTTTCAGGTTGGCATCGACCCCGGGCAGCAATGCATCGAGCAACGCCATCACCTTGCCGGTCTCGACCAGATTGAACAGGAGGTCCTCGCCCTGCACATCGCGCGTGTAGTGCACGAGCAGCCATCCCTTCACCACGCTGGGCACGAGCATCTCAGGCCGCATGCGCGCTTTCACGTAGTTGGGGAAGGCCTCCGGCGCCAGGTAGCCGATCACCGGATGGTCTGGGCCGATGAACCATTCCGCACCGAATCCCAGCACGCTGTCGGTGGGGAAGATGCCGTAGTTGTACCCGGAATTGAAAGCGACCACGCGCGGAATCAGGCTATCCGGGAACAGCGCCTTCAATCGGCCGAATGCCTGCTCGAAGAGCGCGCGCTGCGCCTCCATGTCGCCCAGCACGCTGTCCACGCCCTGTTGCGCCAGGCTCCAGTCGGGATCGCGCACGAAGGCGTTGAGCACCATGGGCAGCCGAGGGTCATCGACCGGGGCGCCCTGCAGGATCTCCTCGATGTAGATCCGATAGAACTCCCCATACCGCGCGTAGGCCCTGAGGCTGGCCGCCGCCATGCTGTCCGGCGCGGCGTGGAAGAGGTCCTGATCCAACCGATCGATGGTGATCCGCACCGATTCCTCGGGCTCCACCGCACGGTTCCCGCCGGTTCCGCAGCTCACGAGGAGCGCGGCGCCGATGATCGGCATGATATAGGTTGTCGATGGTGACCGCACGCTACTTTCGCGTCTGAATAACGAGTCCAAACCTATGAAGACCTCCACTTCCCGCATCGGCGCGAAGGCCATCGCCCTTCTGTTCATCGCTCTCACAGCCGGCTCCACGCTCCACGCGCAGGACGGTTCCGACGGCGTCCGCTTCGGCCTGAAGCTCTCACCGAACCTGGGCTTCGTGCAGACCGAGACCGATGGGCTCAAGAGCAACGGCGCGGGCTTCGGCTACACCTTCGGGCTCATGACGGAATTCCCCATCGGCTCCAGCGGCAACTACCGCTTCGCTACAGGCCTTAACCTCAACGCCCTCAAAGGGAAGTGGAAGACCGACTACAAGTACGTGGCCAGCGCCAACCCCAACGACCCGATCCTCACCAAGGAGCTGGAGACCGATGTGCGACTCCAGTACATCGAGCTGCCCCTCACCGTGAAGCTCATGACCAACGAGATCGGCTACATGCGCTACTTCGGCGTGGTAGGCTTCGGCACGGCGTTCAATATCAGCGCGAAGAGCGACGAGGTGGTTCCCCAGGTCGATGGCACACGCACGGTGGATGGCTCGCCCATCGTATCGACGTTCGAGGAGAAGAAGCGCCAGAACGTGCAGGACGATATCGCGCTCTTCAAGGCATCATTGATCGTGGGCGCCGGCATGGAGTACAACTTCAGCGGGAACACCAGCTTGCTCGTGGGTGTGACGTACAACAACGGCTTCACCAACATCCTGGACATCGACGGGGCGAAGGCCAAGGCCCATTACCTCGAACTCACGCTGGGCGTGTTCTTCTGAGCCATCCTTCCGAATACGCGAAGCCCTGCCGATCTTGGCGGGGCTTCTCATTCATACCGCATGCGCACCAAGGAGATCATCGACCATATCACCGGCTGGCTCACGGAGTACTGCCATCGCAACGGCCAGCTCGGCTTCGTGGTGGGCGTGAGCGGTGGCATCGATAGCGCCGTTACAAGCTCGCTCTGCGCGCTCACCGGCCTGCCCACGCTCTGCGTGGAGATGCCGATCCACCAGGCCGCCTCGCAGGTGGCGCGGGCACAGGAACACATCGCCTGGCTCAAGACAAGGCACGCCAATGTGCGCATGGAAGTGGTGCAGCTCACGAACGTGTTCGACCAGATGATGATCGCGCTGCCGGGATCGGAGGACAAGACCGCCATGGACCTCGCGCTGGCCAACACGCGCGCCCGGATCCGCATGACCACCCTCTACTACTTCGCGGGATTGATGCGCTACCTGGTGGCCGGCACCGGGAACAAGGTGGAGGACTTCGGCGTGGGCTTCTTCACCAAGTACGGCGACGGCGGGGTGGACCTCTCTCCCATCGCCGACCTCACCAAGACCGAAGTATACGAGGTCGCACGCGAGCTCGGTATCGTGGAGAGCATCATGCTGGCCAAACCCACCGATGGCCTCTGGGGCGATGACCGCAGCGACGAGGACCAGATCGGCGCGAGCTACCCCGAGCTCGAATGGGCCATGGACCTGCGCGACCGCGGTATCGATTCGGAAACGAGCGACCTCACACCGAGACAACGCGAGGTGCTGGCCATCTTCGACCGGCGCCGTGCGGCCAACAAGCATAAGATGGAGCCGATACCGGTGTGCGTGGTTCCGGCGTATCTCAAGGAGAGCTGAGCAATACATGACCCAACACTGCGTTGCATTGCACCATCCGCTGACCATGCTTCGCCATCCCCTTCTCGTGCTCGGGTTCCTGGCAATCGCAACCGCTTCGGCGCAGGATAGCCTGTTTTACGGCGACGGCAAGACCATTACTGGCCGCGTGGAAGAGATCGGCGTCGAGCTGGTTCGCTACCGCACGGCCTCGGGCGATGCGCAAGTACTGGTGGTGGCTGAGAAACGCGATCTGGCGCGCATCAGGCTCGAAGGGGGACAGGAGTTCATCCTCAACTCCTTCACCGATGATGTGCCCGGCAGCGAAGCGTTCCTCGCCCGGCGCACCATCCTTTCCGCCGATGTGATCGCTCCGGCGCTGAACCATGCCGTAGTGGGCTACGAGCGCTGGATCGCCCCTAGGACCAGCCTTTGCGTGAAGGCGGGATACATCGGCATCGGTATTCGGGATTCAGAAGCCCAGACATACCGGAGGCGGGGCGGGCTTGCCAAGCTCGGTGTCAAGTTCATCCTTCCACGACCTCAATTCGATCGTTTGCCGGCGCGCGACCGGCACCCCCTTTCAGGCTGGTATCTCGAACCGGAACTCGTGGTCAGCGCCTGGGAGCGCGATTACTCCTCGTTCAACCCGTATTTGACCTCTCCGAGCTATCTCAGCGGAGGGCTGATGCTCAACATCGGCCGCCAGCTCTTCATCGGGGAGCGTGTCACCTTCGATATCCACGGAGGCCTCGGCTACGCGGCGGAATGGATCGATGGCCATAGCACCGGGACATCCTATGCTTGGAACCGTGAAGGATATGCCTTCACCCACGGCTTCCTCGGAGAAAACACGATACTGGCCGTTACCGGAGGAGTGCTCTTCGGTTTCGCTTTGTGATCGGTCATTTCAGCACATCATCCAGCAAGCGCTGCATCACGCTGCCGCCGAATAACACATTCACGCCAAGCCCTACCTGCAGCGCAGGGTCCACTGGAAGTCGTATCGCACCAACATCCGCTTGCGTGATTCGAACGCTCTGCACCAGCGCGTAACCGACATCGGCGCGTATCTGCAACGTGCGATTCAGCCTGTGCCGGAGATTCACGAACACGCGGAGCGCAGTGTGGTTCACATTCACACGTTCGTCCTTCCATTCCAATCCGCTGCGGAACCCATCTGCCGAGATGCCCGCGAGGAAGCGTGTCCCTTGCTTGGGCCTGTAGCTGATACCGAGCTGGACCGGTAGCGCGTATTGCAGGCTCCAATCACCGCCCAATGGCGCTGTTCCCCCGATGAAGGGCACGGGCAGAACCAAGCGATCGGTGTAGCTCAGGGCCAAACCGTAGTAGAACTGCTTTCGCAGGCCCTGAACATGCGCCTTGCCGATGATCCCATTGAAGCGTGGCACCCAGTCGTCAACCGTGCGATCCTCTTCGCTCACATTCACATTCGCGCTCCAGAAGAGCAGGCGGTACTTCCTGGTCAGCTTGATGCCCATGAGCCCGGCGCTCGCGGTGTACAGCTGCCGTTGCGCCACGCTATCGAACCCCAGTTGAAGCTGTCGAGCACCGACGCGAACCGACCCGAGCAGCTGCGATGCCTCGATGCGGATGCTGTTCTTCAGCAGCTCCTTCAGGCCGCGCGCCGCGGTGTCCAGCTTGAAACCGGCCTGGAACCGCGAAACGATCGGGAAGGTGAGCACCGCGGAGCCCTCGGCATTGCTGAATCGCCCCGTGGTATCCGTGAACGCGGACTCCGGCTGGTAGCGGGCATCGACGCGCAGCCGGGGCCGGAAGGCCTGCTCGAATTGGTCGAGGTCGAAGGTCTGGGCCCCGCAAGGCACCCACGCCCCTAGCGCGAAGAGCGGAAGAACAAGGAACCGGCGGAGCCGCATGGCGCGAAGTTCAGACGCGGAACGTTGGGCAGGGTCACCTTTCTTCGTTACGGCCATCAAGGGGTGAAAGACGGTCATTATGGACGATCAGCGGATCATCGAGCTCATTCGCACGGGTAGGGACCACGAGGCCTTCAAGGCGCTCTATGCCCACTTGCCCAAAGTGGAGCATCTGGTGCGGCAGAACAGCGGCCGAAGCGGCGATGCCAAGGACATCTTCCAGGATGCCCTCATCATCTTCCACCGCCGGGTGCGTACCGAGGGCTTCACCCTCACCAGCAGCATCGGCACCTTCCTCTTCGCCGTGTGCCGAAACCTGTGGCGTGAGGAACTGCGTCGAAGGAACAAGTCGCTCACGGAATGGAAGCTTGAGGACGCCCCCGATGAGCCAGCGGACCTCACGGCATTACTGGCCCGCGAAGGGGAATACAAGCGCGCGGAGCAGGCCCTGAAGTCGCTCGGTGCGAAATGCCTCGATGTGCTCACGCGCTTCTATGTGAAGCACGAGCCCCTCCAACTCATCGCGAAGGCGCTTGGTTTCGCAGGTGAGGGCGCCGCGAAGACGCGCAAATACAAATGCCTGGAAGAGGCCCGCAAGCGCTATCGCCAACTCGTTCAAATGACCGTCGCAAACACCGAACACGCCTGAACGATGCGCGACGAACTGCACCTGATGGAACTGGTGGACCGCTATCTGGATGGGTCCATGAACGAAGCTGACCGCGTCGCTTTCGAGGCGCGTGCGGAAGCGAGCAAGGAATTGCGGCAACTGATCGAGGACCAGCGTGTGCTGCGCGAAGGCGTGCAGCGAACGCATCTGCGCGGCATTGCCCAGAAAGCTTCACCGAAGGGCGGCCCTGGCGGCTCCGTTGCTGGCCTATTCGCCATCCTGGCCATCATCAGCGCATCCTACGTTCTTTGGAACAGGCACGACGAGTTCGAGCATATTGAACATGGCATCGAGGATGTGGAATCGACGGGAAGTGATGCACCGGAGTCCGAGGCGGCTGCGTTGCCTGACACGCTCCCTGAGATTCATGGAAGCCGCACAACGCCAGCCGACACGACATGGATCGTGAAGCAGGTCATCGTTCCCGTCCGAGGTTCCGAGACGGCCGTGATCGAGCACATGGCCGATAGCATCCGCCGGTCCGTGGGTGCCGATTCGATCTTCATCAGGCCGCGCGCCATGCACCCGGATTCAGTCAGGAAGATGCTCGAAGGTGATCGAGCCCCAAGGTTAAACTGATCATCCGATTGTCCACGTGTGCCCACCGTTGAGCAACGTGTCCAGATCGCCGATTCCCTTCAGTTCCTTCGCGCGCTTCACCTGCCCTTGCAGCTTCTCTTCATGCGTAGGCCGGTCGGCGACATAGAACACACCGAAGGGACGCGGGAAGGCGCCCTCATGCCGCGGATCCTCGAAGAGGCGCACCAGGATCGAGGCCTTGAAGTTGTCGCGCTCGTCGTGGATCCAGCAATCGTTCGGTGAGAATTCCGGACCGATGTCGATCACGCGCGGCTTCATCTCCTTGATGCAGATGCCCTTGGTGCCGTTGGCGAAGGTGAGCGGCTTGCCCTGCTCCACGAAGAGCGTGTGCGTGGGCTTGCTCGCCTTCTCGGTGAAGACCTCGAAGGCACCGTCGTTGAACACGTTGCAGTTCTGGTAGATCTCGACGAGCGAGGTACCGCGGTGCGCATCGGCACGGGCGAGGATCTCGCGCATGTGCTTCGGATCACGATCCATGCTGCGGGCGATGAAGGTGCCATCGGCGCCCTTGACCAAGGCCAGCGGATTGAACGGATGATCGGTGCTGCCCATCGGCGTGCTGCGCGTGATCGCACCCTCCGGCGAGGTCGGTGAATACTGCCCCTTGGTGAGACCGTAGATCTCGTTGTTGAAGAGCAGCACGTTCACATCGACGTTGCGGCGCAGCAGGTGGATGATGTGGTTGCCACCGATGCTCAGCGCATCGCCATCGCCGGTGATCATCCATACGCTCAGTTCGGGGCGCACGCTGCGCAGGCCGCTCACGATCGCCGGTGCGCGCCCATGGATGCCATGAAGGCCGTAGGTATCGAGGTAGTAGGGGAAGCGCGAGCTGCAGCCGATGCCGCTGATGAAGACGACCTCCTCCTTCTTCCGGCCGCTCTGCGACAGCAACGTCTCGACCTGCTTCAAGATGCTGTAATCGCCGCAACCGGGGCACCAACGCACCTCCTGGTCGCTGCTGAAGTCGACCTTCTCAACGTTGTCATT
The DNA here is from genome assembly GCA_020635725.1 of Flavobacteriales bacterium. Lineage (GTDB taxonomy): Bacteria > Bacteroidota > Bacteroidia > Flavobacteriales_F > PHOS-HE28 > PHOS-HE28. The sequence goes on along the minus strand of JACJZF010000002.1, from coordinate 175,591 downwards.
CCGGGCTTGACCCGGAATCCCGTTTGCGCCATTCACGGTGCTCATGACCTTGAAAAAGTGAAGAGGTGAAGATGTGAAGAGGTGAACAGCAGTAGATGCAGAGTAGCGCAGCAACCAGCACAACGTGTCAGCCAGCCACCTCTTCTCTTCATCACTTCATCACCGCAGTTCGCCCGCATCATGACCTCTGCAAACTGAGCACGGCTTCCTTGATCTCCGCGCTGGTGAAAGGCAATCCCTGGATCTTGTTGAGGCCCTGCGCATCCACGAGGAATTCGGCGCGCAGCAGCTGACGCAGTTGACCGCTGTTCATCTCGGGCACGAGCACCTTCCGATACTTCTTCAACAAGGGGCCGAGTCCTTTATTGAAGGGGAAGAGATGACGTAGATGCACATGCGCTACGCTGTGCCCTTCGGCCTGCAACTCCAACGCCGCGGTGCGGATACTGCCATAGGTGCTGCCCCAGCCCACGATGAGCACTTCGCCTTCGGGCGGTCCGCTGTCCAGGCGGATCGGCTTGAAGCGGTCGGCGATGCGCGCCACCTTCTCGGCCCGGAGCTTCACCATCAGCTCGTGGTTCTTCGGCTCGTAGCTGATGTTGCCGGTCTTGTCCTGCTTCTCGATGCCGCCGATGCGATGCTGCAAGCCGGGTTGACCGGGCAAAGCCCAAGGTCGAACGCCGCGTTCGTCGCGCACATAGGGAAGGAATTTCCCGGAAGCGTCGTGCAGATCCGCCAAGGATCGCTTCACAGCTCCTTCGTCGCCGTTCGCGATGACCGTTGGCGGCACGATCGCGGGAAGATCCTTCGCGGCGGGGAAACGCCATGGCTCCGCGCCATTGGCGATGTAACCGTCGGTGAGCAGGATCACGGGTGTCATGTGCTCGAGCGCAAGCTGTACGGCCTCGAAGGCCATGTCGAAGCAATCGATCGGCGTGCTCGCTGCGATCACGGGGATGGGCGCCTCGCCGTTGCGGCCATGCACCGCCTGCCAGAGGTCGGCCTGCTCGGTCTTGGTGGGCAGTCCCGTGCTTGGTCCGCCGCGCTGCACGTTCACGATCACGAGCGGGATCTCCAGCATGAAGGCCAGGCCCATCGCCTCGGTCTTGAGCGCGATGCCAGGGCCGCTGCTCGCCGTGATGCCCAGCGCGCCGCCGTAGCTCGCACCGATGGCACTGCTGATCGCCGCGATCTCATCCTCCGCCTGGAAGGTGATCACGCCGAAGTTCTTGTGCTTCGAGAGCTCGTGCAGGATGTCGCTGGCCGGCGTAATGGGATAGCTTCCGTAGAAGAGGTCGAGCCCCGCTTTCTGCGCGCCGGCGATGAGGCCGAGCGCGGTGCCCTGGTTGCCGGTGATGCTGCGGTAGGTGCCCTTCGGCATGGGCGCCGGCTTCACCTCGAAACGCGTGGTGAAGGTCTCGCTGGTATCTCCGAAGTGGTAGCCGGCCTTCAGCGCGCGCAGGTTAGCCTCCAGCAGGTCGGGCTTCTTCCCGAACTTCTGCTGCAGGAAGCGCTCGCTGTTGTCCATGCCCCGGTTGAACATCCAGTTGATGAAACCGAGGACGAACATGTTCTTGCACCGGTCCTTCTCCTTCATGCCGAGGGTGAGGCCCTCGAGCGCGGCGCGCGTCAGCTTGGTGATATCGACGCTGTGCAGGTGGTAGGGTGCCAGCGATCCATCAGCCAGTGGATCGGCCTCGTCGATGTAGCCGGCGAGACGCAGGTTCTTCTTGTCGAAGCCGTCGGTGTTCGCGATGATGCTGCCGCCGGGCTTCAGCTTGTGCAGGTTGGCCTTGAGCGCCGCGGCGTTCATCACCACCAGCACATCGCACTGGTCGCCGGGGGTCCATACCTCCACGCTGCCGAAGTGGAGCTGGAAGCCGCTCACGCCCGCGAGTGTGCCCTGCGGCGCGCGGATCTCGGCGGGGAAGTTGGGGAAGGTGCTGACATCGTTGCCGAACAGCGCGCTGCTATCGGTGAACTGCGAGCCGGTGAGCTGGATGCCGTCGCCGCTGTCGCCGGCGAAGAGGATGACCACGTTGCGCCGTTCCTCGACGGCTTTGGTCTTCGGGGATGCTGTGGACATGTAACTAAGGCGCGAAGGTAGACCGGTGGAGCAGGGCTCGGGTGATGGCTGTCACGCGCGTGAAACAGGACAACGGCGAAAAGGTTCGCCTGCTAGGCCTCCACGCCGAGGTTCACGGCCTCCACGGACCGGATGTGCGGGGCCACGCGTTTGATGGCCTCCTCCACCCCGGCCTTCATGGTCATGGGCACCATGGCGCAGCCCTGGCAGGCGCCATGTAGCCGCACGCGCGCCACGCCATCGGCGGTGACCTCTTCGAGCGTGATATCGCCCCCGTCGGCCTCCAGGAAGGGGCGCAGTTCGGCGAGCGCCTCGCGGATGCGGGCCTCGGTGGTATCGTTCTCCTTGCGGTTCATCTCAGGCGGGGGTGGCGCTCAACACACGGTCGGCCACCACGGCACAAAGATGGCTGAAAGGAAGAGCGGCCGGGGTGTCGCCCTGGAGCACGGCCGGCCGGCCCACATCACCGGCCTCGCGCACGCTCTGGATCAAGGGCACCTCGCCGAGGAAAGGCACCTTGAGCTCCTCGGCCAGCGCCCGGGCCCCGCCCTTCCCGAAGATGTAGTAGCGATTCTCCGGCAGCTCAACGGGAGTGAACCAGGCCATGTTCTCCACGATGCCCAGCACGGGCACATTCACGCTGGGCAGCCGGAACATGCCAACGCCCTTGCGCGCATCGATGAGCGCTACGGGCTGCGGGGTGCTCACGATGACGGCGCCGGACAAGGGAACGGCCTGCACGAGGCTGAGGTGGATGTCACCTGTTCCCGGGGGCAGATCAATGAGCATGACGTCCAGCTCGCCCCAGTCCACATCCTTGATCATCTGCTCGAGGGCCTTGGTGGCCATGGGTCCGCGCCACACGATCGCCTGGTCGGTCTGCGCGAAGAAGCCGATGCTGAGCAGCTTCACGCCATAGCTCTCCACCGGCACGATCCAATGCTTGCCGTCGCGCTCGCGCGTGCCCGGTTTCTCATGCACCACATCGAACATCAGCGGCATGCTGGGTCCGTAGATGTCGGCATCGATCAAGCCCACGCGCAGGCCGCGCGCCGCGAGCCCGGCAGCGAGGTTGGCCGTGATGGTGCTCTTGCCCACGCCACCCTTGCCACTGGCGATCGCCACGATGTGCTTCACGCCCGGCAGCACCTTGCGCACGTTGGCCCGCTCGCCGCTCAAGGGCGAGACCTGCACCTGCACGTCGAGTTCCTGGCCCAGCGCCTGCTTCAGGTTGAAGACCACCGCCTCCTCCATCCGCTTGCGGCTGTGCATGGCGGGGTTGCTCACCTCCACGCTCACCTGCACCGTGCTGCCATCGATACGGATGTCGCGCACCAGATCGAGCGCCACGATGTCTTTCTTGAGATCGGGCTCGATGATGCGGGAGAGGGCGGAGAGGACGGCGTCGCGGGTGATGGGCATGGCGGCCGCGAAGCTAGCGCGCGGAGGCGCCTCACTTCGCCAACCTCTCCTTGGCTGCCTCCGCGTAGAACCCGTCGTGGCTGGCGATCCGCGCAAAGGCCTCCCGCGCCGCATCCTTCTCCCCGAGCCGTTCGAGCGTGAGCGCATGGTACCAGGTCGCCTCCTCGTCGAACACGTCGACCGGATGCGTCGCTGCCCTGTGCAGCAAGGCACGTGCATGATCATAGAGGCCGAGGTTGTAAGCACAGAGACCCGCATAGAAGAGCGCGTTCACATCGTCGGGGTACTGGTTCAGCACGAAGCGCAGGTCATCCAAGCAGCCCTTGTGGTCGTTGCGGGCGAAGCGGTCCGTAGCGGCATCCATGAACTCGATGTACGACATGGTGAGGACCTCTTGCCCCGCCCTCTGCTGCGCCAGCTCATCGGCGAAACGCGCCTTCACGCCAGCGTCGGCCAGGCGCATGACGACCAGGCCGGTGTAGAGCTCGCGTGGATCCACCAGCTTCAGGTCGTGCAGGAAGATGAGCTGAACGGAGGTGCGCGGATGGCCCGATGGTCGTGGGGCCTCATGCGCCGTCTCCTGCTCGATCCCGGAGCTCCGCGATTCGATGCGCTCGATCCGCTCGCGCTCCACATGCTCCTGCGCCACGGTGCGTGCGTGCAAGGCTCCTGCTTCATGCCCGACGAGCAAGGACTCGGGCTGTTCCACGGCTTCCGTGATCTCCAGCTCCGTGATCACTGGCGCAACCGCGCGTTGCTGCGTTTCCTCGGTCTCTGAAGGAACCAATTCGGCGTGGTATATCGCGGCCTCTTCATGCAGCAGCGCCCAGCCCACAAGACCGAGCACGAGGACTCCTCCCGTTACGAGCCCCCATGCGCCGCCGCCACTCACCCTGGGCCGCACCCGATCCAGCTCTTCCAACCCGTGGCCCGGAGTGCCCTCGAATCCTTCCAACGCCTCATCGAGCAAGGCATCTGCCTCGCGGTGCAACTCCACCTCATGTGCCTGATCGGGCGCGAGCCGGCCTTCGGCGTATGCGCTCAATTGCTCACGCGTGAGGCGGCCACGCGGTTCGAAGGGATGGTTATCGGTCGTTCTGGTCGGCATGGCGCGAAAGGATGATCCGCAGGTTCCTGCGGCCGTTCTGGAGGTGGCTGCGCACGTGTTCCACAGAGAGGCCGGTGCGCTCGGCCGTCTGTTGGTAGCTGTTGCGCTCGAGGTGGAATAGCCGGATGCAGCGCTGTTGCACATCGTTGAGCTGGCCGATGGCGCCCTCGAGCTGCTGCAATCCGGCTTCGCGGAGCATGGCCTCACCATCATCATCGGCGATGAGCTCAGGAACCTCGTCCATGCGCGCATCGCGTTTCGCGCCGCGCAGCGCGAGGAGACACCGGTTGCGCATCACAGTATGCACCCACGGCCTGAACCGTTCCACTTGATGCCGCTTGAGCAGATCCGGCAATGCGGCGAAGAGCTCCACCACCAGGTCCTTGCTGCGCTCGGGATCCTTCATGTACTTCAGCCCCACGCCGTATAGCAGGTGCGCGTAGCGGTCCCAGAGCGCGCCCAATGCCGACTGGCGCCCGTCCCGAAGGGCGAGCACCAGTTCCTCATCGGAGGAGGCGGGATCCGGCTTGCGGCGCAGGAACATCGAGCGAAGATCAGTCCTCGATCACTTCCATTGCGCGTTCCGCCTCGCGGATGCGGTAATGCTGGAGCATCTCCTGGTAGCTCTTCGTCTCGATGACGATCACGCCGCCGGTGACATCACCATAGCGCGCGGGCAGCCCGCCGGTGTACACGCTGATGCTGCTGATGGCCGAGGGCGGGATCTTCGGCACGCCGCCGCTTACCTTCACCCCATCGATGAAGCTCGCCATGTTCTCCGTTCGGGAACCGCGGAAGTAGAGGCCATCGCCGTTGGGCGCGGGCGTCACTCCAGCGAACTGCGAGCCCATGAAGCGGATGGGATCCTTGGCCGTGGGCACCTTGGCGATCTGCTCGGCGCGCAGGCTCATGCGGCTCGGGTCGTCGATGGTGATCAGCGGGCTTTCGCTCACCCGCTCCACCTTCTCGAACACCTTCAGCGTAGGAATGGCCATGCGGATGTTCTTGAGGTAGGTGGCCCGGTCGGCGGTCACCTCGATTCCGATCTCCTCGTAGTCGACATAGCCGACGAAGGTCACCTTCACGCCGTAGCGCCCAGGCGGCAATGGTTTCAGCAGGAAGCGGCCATCCAGATCGGTGGTGGTGCCGAATGGCTCGCCGTTCACGGTGGTGACCACATTGGCCATGGGAACAGGCCCGCCCTCGGGATCGAAGACCCGGCCGCGGATCTCGCCCAGGCTCTGCGCCTGAAGCGCGCCGACGGCCAATAGACCGCCCAGCAGGTGAATGATTCGTGTGCGCATCGCTGATTGTTTCCAATAGGATGCAGCGTGGATCCGAATTGCACACACGCCCTGGGCGGGAGCGCTACAGCTCTTCGGCCACCACCTCGCGCACGCCCGGCACCTCGTGCTTCAACAGGTTCTCGATTCCCTGTTTCAGCGTGACCATGCTGCTGGGGCAGCCGCTGCACGAGCCGCGCAGGGTAACGGTGACCACGCCATCACGGAATGAACGGAAGGCGATGTGCCCACCATCCCCTTCCACAGCGGGCCGGATGTACTCTTCCAGGACACGAATGATCTTGTCGTCATCCGGTCCCACGGCATCGGCGTGCGTGGTAGCGCGCTCGTTCGCATCGGCCAGCGCTTGGGCCGGAGCATCGTCATAGACCACGCGCCCGTCGGTGTTCATGTACTCTTGGATGTACTCGCGCAGCTCCATCTGAACCAGGTCCCAGGTCACGGCGTCGTTCTTCGAGACGGTGATGAAGTTGCCGCTGATGAACACCCCGGTCACAAAGGGCAGGTTGAAGACCTTCTCGGCCAAGGGCGAGACGCCGGCGGGCTCATCGGGATTCCGGAACTCCAGCAACCGACCATCCTGCACCAGCTGCCTGCTGCTCACGAAGCGCATGCTCGCGGGATTGGGCGTCATCTCGGCGTAAACCGTTACGGGGCTGCGTTGCGCGGTCTCCATGGCGCGAAGGTAGGCCCCTGGCTTCCCAGGTATCACCGGATCCTGGCCGTTGCCCCCGGCCGCTTGGCCTACCTTTGCTTCTCATGCAGCGCAAGAGCACACGTCGATGGACCACCGCCCTGATGGCGGTCGTGCTGCTCTGGGGCACCAGTGGCATCTCGTTCTCGCGCATGACGTGCGTGATGAGCGGCCACGCCAGCTACGCCTTCGGCCTGATGGATGATTGCTGCCCCAATGGCCCATCCGAGACGCCGGCCTTCAAGGCGACATGCTGCGATTTCGGCTCGGTGGCCAACGAGGTGGACGATGTGGTACAGGGCCATCCATTGGCGCGTTCGTTGTCTCCGCCTTCCGATGCCGCGATTGCCGGAGCGGTTCCGAGGATTTCGGTGGTGCGGGGTGCGGAAAACTGGTTGGCCACGCGCCCACCACCGCTCCTGACGCGGGAACGACTATCGAGTATCCGGCGGTTGAGGATCTGAGAAGGAACAACACCCGGCGCCCCGCGCCCTGGTCGGCTGTTCCACCCTCAATCCTTCCTGTTTGAATTCGAGACGCTCATCGATCCTTGTCGCACTTGCACCGCTCTTCGCGATGGCACAGGCACCCATTACGGGTTCGGTGCGCACCGATGAGGGCCAGGAGGAGTTGACCGGCGCCAACGTCCATTGGCTCGGCACCTCGATCGGCGCGATCACGGACATCAATGGAGCCTTCGCCATCGACGCACCGGAGCAATGGCCCGCGACCTTGATCACATCCTTCGTCGGCTACAAGCCCGATACACTCGCCCTGTCGGAGGCACCTGCCTCGCCCTTGCGCATCAGGCTCCGCTGGGCGGTGGACATACGTGCGGTTGAAGTCGTGGAGCGCACGGAGAGCACGCGCCTGAGCACGCGCACCATCGAAGCCAGCGAGCAGCTTGGCCAGAAGGAGCTCAAGCGCGCTGCCTGCTGCGACCTCAGCGAGAGCTTCGAGACCAATGCCACCGTGGACGTGAGCTACACCGACGCGGTCTCGGGCACGAAGACAATCCGCATGCTCGGGCTCGATGGCAAGTACGCGCAGATGAGCCTGGAGAACATCCCCTTCATCCGAGGGCTCTCCGTGTCGAGCGGATTGACGTTGATCCCCGGCACCTGGATCCAGGACATCAACTTGAGCAAGGGCACCGGCACCGCGGTGAATGGGCCGAATGCCATGACCGGCCAGATCGACCTGTGCCTGCTGAACCCGTTGGACCAGCCCGCGCTCTTCGCGAACATCTACGGCAACAGCCAGGCGCGGCTCGAGGCGAACGTGCATGCCGCGCAGCGCACCGGCCCGCACAGCGCCAACCTGCTGCTGGTGCACGGCAACTGGTTCGACCAGGCCATGGACCAGAACAGTGACGGGCTGCTCGACCAACCGCGCACCAAGCGTGTGAACGTGCTGAACCGATGGATGCGCCTCGATGAACGCAAGAGCGCGCAAGCGACGGTGCGCGTGGTGCATGATGAGCGCACCGGTGGCCAGGATCCCATGCACACGGGAGCGGATGCCCACGCCCATCACGGGCTCAGCCCTTACACGATCCAAGTGGTGAACCGCATGGTCGATGTCTTCGGCAAGCACGGCTGGGTCTTCGCCCATGATCCGCGGAAGAGCATCGGCCTGATCGGCTCAGCGCGATGGCACGAGAGCACCGCCTCCTACGGCCTGCGCTCCTACGCCGGGCTTCAGCGCAGCGCTTACGCCAGCGTGGTGTACCAGCAGCTGCTCGGTGATGGTACCGACCAGGTGAAGGCCGGGGCCAGCCTGCAATACGACGATTACGACGAGCTCTTCGTGAGCCGCAGCGCCAACGATGCCACGGATACGCTGCAGCGCATCGACCTGGGACGCACCGAGCGCATGCCGGGCCTCTTCGCCGAGCACACGCTCAAGAGCGGCGCATTGACCTTGGTGAGCGGTCTGCGCTTCGATGCGAACGACCGATTCGGCAACGCATGGAGCCCGCGCGTGCATGCCAAGTACGACCTCGGCCCGCTCACCGTGCTGCGCGCCAGCGTGGGCCATGGCTTCCGCACGCCGAACCCGCTCGTGGAGAACGCCGCGGTGATGGCCAGCTCGCGCTATGTCTCCGTTGAAGGACGGCTTCGCATGGAGCGCGCTTGGAACATCGGCGCATCGGTGCTGCACAAGTTCAAGTGGCTGGGCCGCAAATGGGCCGTCGGCATCGATGGCTATCGCACGCTCTTCACCGATCAGCTCATCGCGGACCTGGATCGCGACCCGCGCGTGATCGCGTTGTACAGGCTCGACGGCCCCTCCTACGCCAACAGCCTGCTCACCGACCTGCAGCTCGAGATCTCTCGTGCCCTTCGCCTGAAGCTCAGCTATCGTTACTACGAGGTGCGATCCACATACGACGGGCGCCTGCTCGACCGGCCTTTCACGCCCCGCCACCGCGGCCTCATCGACCTGGCCTTCACCAGCCCCGATGAGCACTGGCGCTTCGACATCAACCTCAACCTCTTCGGCGAGGGACGCATCCCCGATACGCGACCAAACCCCACCGAGGAGCTGCGATTCCCCGAGCGGTCACCTTCCTTCGGCACGCTTCACGCGCAGATCACCTGGCTCCTCGGGCCCTGGGAGCTGTACATGGGCGGGGAGAACCTCACCAGCACCCTGCAACAACGGCAGGTGATCGACCCGGACGATCCCTATGGCGTGTATTTTGACGCCAGCCTGATCTGGGGGCCCACTAACAAAGCCATGCTCTACGGCGGCCTGCGCTACACACTTCAGCATCGAACCAAACCAGCAACCAACCCATGAGGATCATATCTGCATGCATCGCACTACTCTTCGGGCTCGCGCTATCGGCGCAGGAAACCGCAGCCCCTTCAGCGGGCAAGACAGCGCACCTCGACATCCAAAGCAGCACCGTGTGCGACATGTGCGTGAAGACGATCGAAGAGGAACTGATCTACGAGAAAGGCGTGAAGAGCGTGCATGTCGACCTCGATGAGTCGAAGGTCCATATCGAGTACGACCCGCGGAAGAACAACGCCGATGCGCTGCGCGCCGCGCTGATCAAGCTGGGCTACGCCGCGGATGGCGTGCCCGGCGACCCGGTCGCGTTCAAGAAACTGCCGGCCTGCTGCCAGAAGGAAGGCTGCGGCACGCTCCCGGGAACCCAAGGACGCTGAACCATGACACTGATACGCAGCGTACGCGGCTTCACCCCGCGATTCGGCATCGATTGCTTCCTGGCTGAGACCGCCGTGGTGATCGGCGACACCGTGATGGGCGATGGCTGCAGCGTGTGGTTCAACGCCGTGGTGCGCGGCGATGTGAACGCCATCCGCATCGGCGATCGCGTGAACATCCAGGACGGCGCGGTGCTGCACTGCACCTATGAGCGCGCCACGCTCACCATCGGCAACGACGTGAGCATCGGGCACAACGCGATCGTGCATGGCTGCACCGTGCATGACAAGGTGCTCATCGGCATGGGCAGCATCGTGATGGATAACGCGGTGATCGGCGAGGGCAGCGTGATCGCCGCGTGCGCCGTGGTGACGCAAGGCACCGTGGTGGAGCCGGGCAGCCTCATGGCCGGCGTGCCCGCGAAGCGCATCGGGCCCGTGAGCGCCGACCTCTCCAGGAACGAGATCGAGCGCATCGCGCGCAACTACGCGATGTACGCGGGCTGGTTCAAGTAAGGGTGAGCACGCCCTCCGCCCACCGGGCACCGCTCACTTCCGCATCCGCCAGACCCATGCGCCGCATGATGGCCGCGAAGGCCGCAGGGTCGCCGCTGGTATGGATCTCCATCGGGGCGTCTTCGGCCAGCTCATTGGCCAGGCCGTGCTCATTCAGCAAGCGCGAGGTCTGTCGCGCCACCGCGGGTGCGGGATCGATCACACGTACGCCCGGCCCGACGATCCGTTCGATCAACGGCCGGATGATCGGGTAATGCGTGCAGCCCAGCACCAACGCGTCGATGCCGCGTGCGAGCATGGGGTCGAGCCAGCCGTGCAGCATGTCCTCGGTGGCCGGCGTGTCGAACTCGCCTGCCTCGATCTGCTTCACCAGCCCCGGGCATGGCTGATGCAGCACCTCCACGCCTTGCGCGAAACGTTCCACCACCGAGGCGTACAGATCGCTCTGGAAGGTGGCCGAGGTGGCGATCACGCCCACCACGCCGCTGGCCGTCTGCTCCACGGCGGGCTTCACGGCGGGCTCCATGCCCACGAAGGGCACATCCGGCCATAACCTGCGCACCTCGGCCAGCGCGGCCGCGCTCGCGGTATTGCACGCGATCACCACCAGCTTGCAGCCTTTCGCCAGCAAGGCCTCGGTGATGGCCACGCTGAAGGCGCGCACCTCGTCGAGCGAGCGGGCGCCATAGGGCATGTGCAGGTTATCGCCGAAATAGAGCAGGCGCTCCGCGGGGAGCGCCTGCCTGATGGCGGTCAAGACCGTGAGCCCGCCGATACCGGAATCGAAGATGCCGACGGGCCGCGGGTCGGTGGGCACGAGCGCGCTATTGGATGCCGAGCTTGGCTTTCACCAGGGGCATGATGTCCTCGCCCTTGTCGTAGAAGAGGATCGTGCCGGTGCTCACGTCGAAGATGTAGGTGAAGCCCTTCTCATTGGCCACATCCTTGATGGCCTGCGAGGTGCGCTCGATCATGGGCTTCAGCAGTTCCTCCTCCATCTTGGAGATGTCTTCCTGGGCCTTCTCCCGAGCGCTGTCGATGCGCTGCTCGAGCTCATTGATCTCGCGCACGGCCATCTCCTTCTCGGTCTGGGTCATGGTCTCCGCGCGGGATTGCGCGTCGGCCACCTTGGCCTGGTACTCCTCGCCCATGGCCTTCAGGCGGGTATCGAGGGTCTTGGCGAAATCCTGCATCTTCTTCTCGGCATCGGGACGCTCAGGCAGGGTGAGCAGCAGGCGCTGGCGATCGATATGGCCCAGCTTGGTCTGCGCCAGCACGGCAGGGGCCAGTCCCAGCACGAGCGCGGTGGTCAACAGGAAATGCTTCATGGTCTTCGTGTTCATCGTGGTTGCTTCATGTCAGAGCCGCCGCCGCGTTGGGCGGGAGGCTGCTTGTCGGAGCCGCCGCCCGCGCCATCCTTCTGGGGCTCATCGGGTGTGGGTTCGCCGAACTCCTCATCGTCCTTGCCCCCGGTGCCGCCATCGCGCTTCGGTCGGATGCCGAGCTTCTTGAGCACCTGGTCGCTCTTGTCGTACTTGTCGCTGGCGAAGAGCAGGTTGCCGCCGTTGTTGTTGCTCAGGTCGAAGACGGCCACGTAGCTGGTGCCGGCCACCTCCTTGATCGCTTCATACACGCGGTCCTGAATCGGCTGGATGAGTTCCTGGCGCTTCTTGAAGAGATCGCCATCCGGGCCGAAGCGGCGCTTCTGCAGGTCGCGCGCCTCGCGCTCGCGGCGATCGATCTCCTCCATGCGCGAGCGTTTCATCTCCTCGGTGAGCAGCACGGCCTCGGCATTGTAGGCGTCGCGCATGCGCTTGATCTGGGCATGGCGCTCATCGATCTCCTCCTGCCACATCTTGCTCAGTCGGCTCAGCTCCTTGTTGGCCGATTCGTACTCGGGCATCTGATCCAGGATGTACTTCGTGTTCACGAATGCCACGCGCTGGGCGCTGGCCTCCGAGAAGGAGAAGACCGCGAGCGACGCGGCGAGGAGGAACGGGATCGTGCGGTTCATGAAAGGGTGTCGAAAGTAGGCGATCCCTGCATCAGAGCTCGCCAAGATCTATGCCGATCGTGAAGTGGAACTGGCTCTTGGCCATCTGCGGTGCCGTGGGCACATCATCCAGGCGCCAGCCGTAGTCCAGGCCCATGGGACCGAACATGGGCAGGAAGAGGCGCAGGCCCACGCCGGCGCTGCGGTAGAGCTTGAAGGGCTCGAAGCTGTCGAAGTCGTTCCAGGTCTTGCCGGCCTGCGCGAAGGCGAGGGTGAAGATGGTGGCCTGCGGATTCAGCGATACCGGGAAGCGCAGCTCTGCGGTGTACTTGCTCACCACGAAATGGCCGGTGTTCGGCGAGAGCGAGAAGTCATCGTAGCCGCGCAATCCCACGATCTCGCGGCCATCGAGCTGGAAGCCGGTGAGCGCCGCGCCACCCATGTAGAACCGCTCGAAGGGCGAGTTGCCGATGGCATCGTTGTAGCGCCCGAGGAAGCCCCAGCCGGCGCGGGTCATGAGCACCAGGTTGTGCCCGCTCTTGCTGTTGGTGAGCTTGGTGAACCATTGCGTGGTGAACTTCCACTTGTGGAACTCGGCCCAGTTGTACAGCTGGTCCGGGGGCAGGGTCGAATAGTCCTTGCCGCGGTTCAGCAGGGAGAAGGGCGGGGTGGCCTTCACGCTCAGGGTCACATCGGATCCGCTGCGCGCGAAGAAGGGCGCATCCACCGAATTGCGCGAGAACTGGAGCTGATAGGCGAGCACGTTGCTCTGGCCATCGGAGAAGGCGAACACCGCCTGGCCGCTGCTGAAGTTTCGCAGGTCGTAGTTCTGGTAGCTGAGGGTCTGGCGCAGGATGAAGTAGTCATCGGGCCACTTCAGGCGCATGCCCAGGCCAAGGGTGGCGCCGAAGATGTTCAGCGATTGGCGGTTGGGGTTGCGGATGCGGCCATCCTCGGAATCGATGTAGCGGCGTTCGCCGTTGCTCTGCACGGAGTAGTAGGCCGAGAAGCTGAGCGAGTTGGGCTTGCGGCCGCCGAGCCAGGGCTCCACGAAGGAGAGGCTGTAGCTCTGGAAGAAGCGGCCGTTGGTCTGCGCGCGCAGGTTCAGCGTCTGCCCATCGCCGCTGGGCAAGGGCTGGTAGGCCGAAGGGTCGGCGATCTTGCGCAGGCTGAAGTTGGTGAACGAGAGGCCCAGGCTCATCACCAGGCGGCCCGCGCCCCAGCCGCCGCTCAGCTCCAGGCGGTCGCTCGGCTTCTCCTCCACGGTGTACTCCAGGTCCACCAGGCCGGTGCGCTGGTCGGGTATCGGATTCACGCCGAGCTTCTCCGGATCGAAGTAGCCCAGCTGCGAGAGCTCGCGCTGGGTGCGGATCACATCGCTGCGGTTGAAGAGCTGGCCGGGCTTGGTGCGTATCTCCCGCCGCACCACGTGCTCGTTGGTCTTGGTGTTGCCTTTGATGATCACGTTGCGGATGCGGTACTGCCGCCCCTCGCGCATGCGGATCTCCAGGTCGATGCTATCCCCCTCGGCCACGGTCTCGATCGCCTCCGGATAGAAGGAGAGGTAGCCATCATCCATGTACAGCGAGCTGATGTCGCGGCCCGTGGGGTTCATGAAGAGGCGGCTGTCCAGCGTCTTCTTGCTGTACACATCGCCGCGCTGGATGTTGAGGATGCTATCGAGGCGCGAGGTGCGGTACTTGGTGTTGCCGGTCCAGGTGATGTTGCGGAAGTAGAAGCGGTTGCCCTCGTCCACGGTGATGTCCACGCGCACGCGCTTGGGGCTCACGTAGCGCATGGTGTCGCTCACGATCACCGCGTTGCGGTAGCCCTCGTTGTTGTACACGCTGATCACGTTGGCCTTGTCGGCTTGGTAGAGCTCCTGGATGAACTTGCTTCCGCCGAAGATGTTGTACCAGCGCTTGCGCCGGGTCTTCTTCATGGCCCGACGCAGGCGCGCGTCGCTGAGCGCCTGGTTGCCCTCGAACTCCACATCCTTGATCTTGATCTTGGGGCCGCGCACCACATCGATGAAGAGCAGCACGCTGTTCTCGAAGGCCGAGGGCAGCGTATCCGCGTACTGTCGGAAGGTCACGTCGGCCTTCAGGAAGCCCTTCTCGATATAGTGGCCCTGGATGGCATGGCGGGCCCGCGCCAGCAGCGCCTCGTTCACCTGCTGCCGCCGGACCAGGCCGGTGATCTCATCGAGCTTCTCCGCCTCGTTCTTGCTCACGCCGTTGTACTTCCAGCGGGAGAGCAGGGGCTTCTCCTCCACGATGATGTTGAGGAAGATGGTGCGGCCGCGGATCTCGGCGGCCTCGATGCGCACATCGCTGAAGAGCCGCTGCTCCCACAGGTTGCGGATGGCACGGGAGATGCGCTCGCCGGGGATCTCCAGCTTATCGCCCACCTGAAGGCCGGTGAAGAGCTTCACGGCGTTGGCATCCACGGTGCGCAGGCCGCTCACGGTGATACCGCCGATCTCGTAGGTCTGCGGCAGGCCGTAATCCATCACGGGCGTCTGCTGCGCCGGGGCGATGAGCGCGGCGCCGAGCGCGAGGAGGGTGAGGAGGAGCGCGCGCATGCTAGGTGGTGCCCACTTGCTGACTGGTCTTGCCGAAACGGCGCTCGCGGCCCTGGTAGTCCACCACGGCCTGGTACAGGTGCTCCTTGCGGAAGTCGGGCCAGAGCACCGGGGTGAACCAGAGC
The DNA here is from genome assembly GCA_020635725.1 of Flavobacteriales bacterium. Lineage (GTDB taxonomy): Bacteria > Bacteroidota > Bacteroidia > Flavobacteriales_F > PHOS-HE28 > PHOS-HE28. Next base: position 160,580 of record JACJZF010000002.1, on the reverse strand, counting down.
TCGGCGTAAGCGATCTGCCAGAGCAGGAAGTTGCTGATGCGCTGCTCGCCGCTGGTGCGGATCAGCAGCTCGGGGTCGGGCATCTCACGCGTGGCCAGATGAGCGGCCACGGTACCCTCATCGATCGCGGCAGGGTCGAGGCCGCCGGCGCGCGCTTCTTCGGCGATGGCCCGCGCCATGCGCACGATCTCCCACCGGGCGCTGTAGCTCAAGGCCAGCGTGAGGGTGATGCGCGAATTGCCGGCGGTGCGCGCCATGGCATCCTCCAGGGTCTTGCGGCAGGCGGGCGGCAGGCTGTCCAGGTCGCCGATGGCGTTGAGCCGCACGCTGTTGTCGTGCAGCTCGTCGATCTCGTTCACCACGGTCTTCACCAGCAGGTCCATCAGCGCCTCCACCTCGGGGCGGGGCCGGTTCCAGTTCTCGGTGCTGAAGGCGTAGAGCGTGATCCACCGCACGCCGATCTCGGTGGCGCCGGTGAGCGCCTCGCGCACGCTGCGCACGCCGCTGGCATGGCCCATGATCCGCGGCTCGCCATGCTGCTCGGCCCATCGGCCGTTGCCGTCCATGATGATGGCCACGTGGTTGGGCACGCGGGCCGGGTCGATGCGGCTGCGCAAGGCGTCGGTATGTGCGGGCGTGGGCTCCAAAAGATCGCGAAAGTCGGAAACGCTGCTCAGTTGCGGCGCTTCATCCAGTTGTATTGCTCCTCGCAATCGGAGAAGCGGCTGATGATGTAAGTGATGGAGATGCCGGAGTACACGTACCAATCACGCGTGTTCACATCGCCGCGCGCGCGGCCGGTGTTGCTGAAGCCGGGCAGCGCATCCTCCAGTCCGCTGCGGTCGGCGAGCTGCGCGGCGAGGGGGCCATTCTCGAAGGCCAGGCGGGCATTGTCGTAGTACACCCCGCTCACATCATCGATGTAATCGGTCCAGGTGCGGCGCAGGCCCCATTCGGCCTGGATATCGATGCGGCCCAGGTTGAACTTGAACCCGCCGCCGAAGGGGATGCACAGGTGGTCCACCTTGTAGGGTTCGCCCCCGCCGGTGGCGCCCTGCCCTTCGGTGCCGAGCTGCACCAGGTCGTACCAGGTGTCGTCGTACAGCGCCTGCGGGTTCGCCCGGAAGTAGGCCAGTCCGCCGAAGACGAAGGGGGTCCACTTGCGCCCGTCCTTGCCCTTCTTGCGGTACTTGAAGAAGTTGATCTCGAAGAGCAACGAGGCCTCGATCAGCTTCGCCTTGAAGTGCAGGTCGCGCACCAGCTGCAGGCTGTCCCTGGCATTGCTGTCGTAGGCCTGCAAGGTGCCGTACAGGCCTTGGAGGCGCAGGGCATAGCGCTCGTTGAAGTTGTGCCGGAAGAGCAATCCGCCGGCCAGCTTCTTGTCCTTGGGGAAGTGGCGCGTGGGGTTGAGGTCGCCGATGTAATAGGAGTAGCCGCCCGTGATGCCGATCTCATTGACCTGCGCGCGCGCGCCGAGGGCGAGGATCAGGAGGATCAGGAGGGTTTTCCCGCGTTGCATAGGCTGCCTAACGAATCGCCTCCGCCGATGGTATCCGGCGGCGAAGGCCGGGCGAATTTACCGGTTGCCCCTCATGCGCAGGAATCCGCTGGGAATGCGGACGTTAACAATCGTGAAAAGCAAGCCTCACCTCCCGGCGCTCCGCGCGTCCAAGCCCCAGTTGAGCTTCTCGCGCAGGGTGCCGAGGAAGTCGTGGCCATCGAGCTGGGCCATGCGCACGGTGAAGGGAGCGCGGCGCACGGTGATCTCCGCCTGGCCGTCGATGGTGTGGCTACGGGCATCGAGGTTGAGCAGGCAGAGGTCGGCGCGGGCCTCGAGGCGCAGCCGGATCACGAAGTGGTCGGGCACCACGAAGGGGCGCACATTCAGGTTGTGCGGGGAGATGGGGTTGATCACGAAGGCATCGCCGGCGGGGTGCAGGATGGGGCCGCCGCAGCTGAGCGAGTAGGCCGTGCTGCCGGTGGGCGTGGCGATGATGAGCCCGTCGGACCAGTAGGTATTGAGGTAATCGTCGCCGAGGCGCACATGCACGGCGAGCATGCTGGCGCTGTCGCGCTTGTGGATGCTCACCTCGTTCAGGGCGAAGTTGCTCTCGCCCAGCAGCGCGCCCTGGCCCACCACCTCGATCAAGGAGCGGTCCTGCAAGGAGTAGCGCCCATCCATGAGGGCCTTCAGCGCGCCATCGACCTCCTCGAGGCGCACGCTGCTGAGGAAGCCCAAGCGGCCCAGGTTGATGCCGAGCACGGGGATGCCCGCCCGGCCCACCAGGGCCACGGTATCGAGCAGGGTGCCATCACCACCGAGGCTGATGCAGATGTCGAGGTCCTGGGTGCGCGGATCGCGATCGGCGAGCCAGGCATCCTCCACGCGCACGTCGCATTTCGCGAGCCACTCGGCCAGTCCTTGGGCCAGCACCGGAGTCATGCCAGCGGCACGCATGCGCATGAGCACATCGGCCACCACCGGCGCCATGGCCACTTCCATCCCCCGTCCGTTCACCGCTGCGCGCATCGCTAGAATGGTTGCGTGAAATGTAGGAAGAAGCCGTGCTGCCCCAGCGCGTTCAGGGTGTATTCGGCACGTGCGACCAGGTCGTAGCTGGTCACCAGGTCCAGCCCCGCGCCGTAGCCGCTGAGCCATTCGCCGGCCAGGGCGTTGTCTGCGGCGTAGCGGCTGTCCCATACGCGGCCGCCATCGACGAAGAGGTTGAGGTAGAGCGCCACGTACAAGGTTCGGAAGGCCTCGTGCGGCATGGCCTCCACACGTTCGGTGCGCGGCCGGAGCAGCTGCCAGGCCAGGTTGGCCTTGGTGAGCGCGAAGTGCTCCCCGTCGATCACGTAGTACTCATAGCCGCGCACGAGGTTCGCATAGCCCAGCCCCTCCTGCACGTAATACGGCGGCGCGCCCCAGGTGCGCTTGCCCCGGGCGCTGAAGGCGAGCGTGACCGGATCGCTCACCCGCCACCATTTCTTGATGCTTGCGAACGCGGTGGTGATGTCGGGCGCGTGCTCCTCGGCGACTCCCAGGCCGAAGCGGTCCACGCGGAGCTCGGCCAGATGCCCTTCGCGCGGGAAGAAGCGCAGGTCGCGCCGATCCCAGGTGATGCCGTAGCCGGCCTGCAGGAAACGCGTGGCTGTTGCCGCGCCGTCGAAATAGTCGATCGCCGTGGCCGTCACGGAGTCGCCGACATCGGCCTGGGTGATGCCGACGCGGAAGTAGTGCCGGATGTCGTGCGCACGGCGCAGGCTGAGCTCGGCATCGGCCTTGCGCTGGGTGCGATTGGGGCGCTCGGTGTCGCGGATGAGGATGCGCTTGTTGCCCACGGTGCCCGCCGTGACCTCGGCCTGTTCGATGTAACCGCCGCCGATGCTGAGCCCCCAGCGCTGTCGGCGATCGATGTTGGGCACCTTGTAGCGCAGGGCGAACTGCCTCGCATAGCCGAATTGCACACGGGCCTGCACGGTCTCGTTCCTTCCTCGGAAGTTGTACTTGGTCAAGGCCACGCCGTAGTTCACGCGGTCGGGATCGCGCTGGAAGGTGCTCCACCAGGTGTTGAAGTTGGGGTCGGCGAGCTGGAAGATGGGTGAGGGCCAGATGGTCCAGCGCTCGTTCACTGTCACTTCCACGAGCGCATGGCGCATGTCCAGGTACACGGGCAGCACCGTCACCGTGTTGAAGAGGCCGGTGTTCATCAGGTTCTGCCGGCTGCGCTCGAGCAGGGTGTAGAGCGCGGCGGCCGGCACGGTATCGTTCTCCTGTACCAGCACCTCGCGCAGGATGATCCGCTCCTTGGTGGCCCGGTTGCCGATGACCGCCACGCCCATGATGCGCACATCGGAGGGCATGGGCAGCGTATCCTGCCCCGCCGCGCTTCCCGCCGCCCACAGCAGCAGCAGCCATGGGAGCGTGCGTGCGCGGCTCACAGGTTGATGTAGCGCATGAGCTCCTCGAAGCGGCCCCGCAGGTCGTCGTGGAGCTTGCTGCTCTGGTAGGTGCTCTTCACGAAGTACTCGAAGCGCTCGAAGCTGCGCAGCACATCGCTGATGTCCTCGCGGTTGATCTTCAAGGTCACCTCCACGCGGTTGCTGTCCGGCAGCACATGCGTGTACACGCTGAGCACCTTGGCGTCGTTGGACTCCACCAGCCTTGCGATCTCGTGCAGGCTGTAGTCGTTGAGGTTCATCTCCAGCACCACCACGCTGCCGGGCTCCTGGATGTTGGTGACCTGGGCCAGCCGCTTCAGCGCCTCGTGCTCGGTGATGGCGCCGATGTACACGCCCATCTCATCGAGCACGGGCACCACGGTGAGGCCGCGTTCGCTGAAGAGGCGCATCACCGCGTAGATGTGCTGGCCGCCGCGCGCGTAAGGCAGCTCCACGCTGTCCATCACGCTGCTCACCGCGGCGCGCGGATCGCTGCGGTCCACGAGGTCCTGGTCCTTCACCATGCCCACGAGCCGACGGCCATCCACCACGGGGAGATGGCTCACCTTGAATTCCTCCATCCACTCGAGCGCGCGGCCCACATCGTCCTGCGGGCGCAACGGCGGGATGTCGGCGGTGATCAGATCGATGGCGTGCATGGCTCGAACAGGCTGGGCGCCGCCTCTACTTTTGCGGACCCCGGCTGCGGGTCAAAGTAACGGAAGCGGAGGTGACACGACTGAGCGTCAACATCAACAAACTGGCCACCTTGCGGAATGCCCGCGGCGGGAACAATCCCGATGTGCTCCAATGGGCGGTGGACATCCAGCGTTTCGGCGCGCAGGGCATCACGGTGCATCCGCGGCCCGATGAGCGCCACATCAGGCGTTCCGACGTGCTCGCGCTGCGGCCGCTGGTCACCACGGAGTTCAACATCGAGGGATATCCCGGCAAGGAATTCATCGACCTGGTGCTGCAGGTGCGGCCCGAGCAGGTGACCCTGGTGCCCGATCCGCCCGAGGCGCTCACGAGCAACGCTGGTTGGGATGCGCGGGCGAATAAGCAGCTGCTGCGCGAGGTGATCGCGCGATTCCAGGACGCCGGCATCCGCACCAGCATCTTCATGGGCACCGATCCGGAGCAGATCGCGCATGCTGCGGAAACGGGCACCGAGCGGATCGAGCTCTACACCGAGCCCTACGCGGCCGGCTTCGACACCGACCGCGATGCCGCCGTGGCAGCCTTCGTGACTGCGGGGGAAGCAGCGCGCGACGCCGGACTGGGACTGAACGCGGGGCATGATCTCGATCGGCATAACCTGGCCCATTTCGTGGCCAACGTGCCGAATGTGCTCGAAGTATCCATCGGCCATGCGCTGGTATGCGACGCGCTCACCTTCGGCATGGAGAACACCGTGCAACTCTACCTGCGCGAGCTGCGATGAGCCCTGTGGACCTGCACTACCGACGGCTGGGGAAGGAAGGCGCGCAGGCCGTGGTGATCCTGCACGGCCTGTTCGGCACCAGCGACAATTGGGGCAGCATCGGGCGTGAGCTGGCCGTGCCCACCACCACGGATGCCGAAGCGCTCGATGTGCTGCTAATGGACCTGCGCGACCACGGCCGCTCGCCGCATACGCAGGAGACCTCCTATCCGCTGATGGCAGCGGACGTGCATGCCTTGCTTGCGAAACTCGGCTTGAAGGACGTGGTGCTCGTGGGGCATAGCATGGGCGGCAAGACGGCGATGCTCTTCGCGCAGCGCTGGCCCGAGTTGATCAAGCAGCTCATCGTCATCGATATCAGCCCGAAAGAGCACACGAACAACCAGGCCCACATCGTGCGCGCGCTGCTCGAAGCGGACCTCAGCCCGGGACGTACACGCAAAGAAGTGGAGTCCGACATCGCCGAGCATGTGAAGGAGCCCGGCGTGGTGCAGTTCCTGCTGAAGAACCTCTATTGGAAAGAGGATGACACGCTCGCCTGGCGGATGAACGTGCCCTTGCTCGCGCGCGACCTCGACGCGATCTTGGCGGCCATCGGGCCCGAGACCGTGAAGGTGCCCACGCTCTTCGTACGCGGCGGCCAGAGCGACTACATCCTGCGGGAGGACATCCCTGCGATCAAGGAACAGTTCCCCCGTAGCCGCGTGGAGACCGTGCCCTATGCCGGCCACTGGGTGCATGCGCAGGCCCCGGATGAAGTGACCGCTTGGATCCGTGAAGCCGCGCGTTAGGATGGAACGGTTCATGCCCGTGAACGCTCCCATGCGACTCCCGAGAACGATCGCCGCGCTGCTGCTATGCTGTCTGCTGCCTGACGCCAAGGCCCAAATGGACACGCTCTGGGTGCCCTACCACGGCGGCATGGACCTGCGCGAAGGCGTTTACCTCGATTTCCTTTCGTTCCGGCTGAACGCGCCTTCCGTTCCCATTGCGCAGCTGAGGGACGACCAAGGGCTGCCGGTGACCGACCTGCGCACTGGCCTGAGCCGTCTTCGATACACCGCGGATAGCGGAGAGGTGATCAGGTTGCGCGCCAACGAGATCTGGGGCTTCTGCAACAACGACGCGGTATACATAGCGGCCGGCAACGGCTTCTACCGGATCGGGCTGATGGGCAGCCTGGCCCATATGGTATATGAGCGGAATTACCAGGCGTGGGACCCGTACTTCTACGGCGCAACGACCGTGACCGTGACCGTGCAGCAATTGATCCGGATGAATAGCGGCGAGGTGCTCCCCTTCAACGCGTCGGCCATGGACTCCGCACTGGCGGACGATGTCGTGCTCCAAATGGAATTCCGCGCACTGCCCAAGAAGCAGCGCAACAGCGATGAGGCCCTCTTCCGATTCCTGCGGCTGTACAACGAGCGCCACCCGCTGCTCTTCCCGCAATAGGCGTGGCACGGATCTCGACAGGGCAGGCGCGGCTAACTTGCCCGCCGATAACCTGACCATGCGACTTCCTTCCACCCTCCTCGGCATCGCCCTGCTCACCGTTGCCTGCGGGCAGACCAAACAGGAATACGTGCCGGCGCTCGTGGGCTTCTACAACCTGGAGAACCTGTACGACACGTTGGACGCGCCGGGCGTGGATGATGCCGAGTTCCTGCCTGGGAGCGCGAAGCAATGGGGCAGCAAGCGCTACTTCCGGAAGCTCGACAAACTGGCCAACGTGATCTCCGCCATGGGCAAGGACCTGCATCCGCAAGGGCTCGCGCTGCTGGGCGTGTCGGAAGTGGAGAACCGCACCGTGCTGGAGGACCTGGTGAAGCGCGCCCCGCTGAAGGACCGCCACTACCAGGTGGTGCATGTCGATGGCCCCGACCGGCGCGGCGTGGATGTCGGCTTGATCCACAACCCCGAGCTCTTCAAGGTGTACGCGCACAAGAGCTATCGCCTGCACATGGCCGACACGAGCTTCCGCACGCGCGACCAGCTGCTGGTGAGCGGCGTGCTCGATGGCGACACCGTGCACGTGATCGTGGCGCACTGGCCTTCGCGACGCGGGGGCGAGAAGGCGAGCGCGCCCAACCGCAAAGCCGCCGCGGAACTCGGCCGCCACATCATCGACTCGCTGCTCGCACGCCGCGCCGATGCGCGCATCCTATACATGGGCGACCTCAACGACGACCCTGTGAATGTCAGCGTCACCCGCTTCCTGCGCGCCAGCGGCGACAAAACGAAGGCCGTGGATGGCACCTTCTTCAATCCGATGCACACGCCCTACCAGAAAGGCATCGGCACCCTGGCCTGGCGAGATTCGTGGAACCTCTTCGACCAGATCTGCATCTCCCCTGCCTTGGTGAGCGGCACGGGCGGGCAGTACAAGTACTACGGCGTGCGCATCTTCAACGAGCCCTACCTGAAGCAGCAGGATGGCAACTTCGCCGGCTACCCGAGCCGCACCTTCGTGGGCGACACCTACCAGGACGGATACAGCGACCACTTCCCGGTCTTCCTGGTGCTGGTGCGCGATGCGGCCTCCACCGGCGAACGCTGAGGGACCAGCGGCTGGCGAAGAGGAGTAGCTTGCGGGGCAATCATCCCTGCATGAAGAAGCTGCTACTCCCCTTCCTCCTCGCACCGGTAACGCTCACCGCGCAGACCCTCGTCGATAGCCTCTCCTACCAAGGCGTCAATCAGAGCTTCTGGGGCATTCATGTCACCAGCGACACCATCTTCCTAGGCGCCGATGGACCAGGAGACGTGGTGTTCAGCGACCACGACGGCAACATCCTCGGCAACCTGCCCACCGGCTACACCTTCAACCACGGGCTGGTGCGCAAGCCGAGCTCCTACCTCATCGCGCAGGACTACACCACCAACGGCGCGCACCTGTACGAGATCGGGCTCGATGGCGCCTTGCTCAACACCTGGACCTTCCCGGATGTGATCGGCGGCCACTCCTCCGGCATCGGCGACCTCTGCCTCGACGGCGATGCGGTGTGGTACACGATGTACTACCCCGACTTCGATGTGTTCCCCTACGCTTACGCCTACAAGTGGATCCCCGGCGACCCGGCACCGATCGATACCGTGCCCATGCACGGGGAGCAGCCTTACGGCATCGCGCTGCGCGGCGACACGCTCTTCTACGTGACCGACAACCTCAACGGCGACCTCGAGCGGATCTATGCCTACGACCTCTCGACCGGGCAGGACATCGGCTCCACCGCGCTGCCCGACAGCGACAACGACCAATCCCCGCACGGCATGCATTACGACGGCTCGCGGCTCTACCTCGTAGCCAATCGCTCAGGTGGTTCGGCCTTCGCCTTCCAGACCATCTTCATCTACGACTTCGATGCGAGCACGGCGGTGTGGGAGCGCGATGACGTGCCAGCACTTTCGGTCTTCCCGAACCCGGCGAAGGACCTCGTCACGATCAACAATCCATTGGGTCGCCGCATCAATGCCCGGCTTTTTGAAACGAGCGGACGCGTGATCCAAGATCTATTGCTCTCACCCGGCATGAATTCCGTGGATATCTCCTCGCTTGCTCCGGGGCTCCATCTGCTCAGGGCTGACGGAATCGCCCCGGTTCCATTTGTCGTGCGCTGAGAGGCGTTTGCTTGTCAACCGGGCCTTCCGTGCATGGTGCTGCCAACGTGTAACAAACGAGGCATCATGACGTCCTACTAGCGACCTCCATCCCATGCCACTGCGTCCTCTCCTCATCGTTTCGCTCCTGCTGCTCGTGCGCGCCGTTCAAGGCCAACAGAATGGAGTTCCCGACCCCGACCGCATCCTCGTGAGCGATAGGCCGCTGCCCAAGGTGCTCCTCGTGGGCACCTTCCACTTCGAGTACTACGACCTCGACGCACATGTGACCGACAAGGACAAGCGCGTGAACGTGATGGAGCCGAAGCGACAGCGGGAGATGGAGGCGTTGGTGGATCATATCGCGCGCTTCAAGCCCACGGCCATCTCGGTGGAAGCCGGGCCGAACACGGGTTGGCTCATGAAGCGTTACCGCGATTACCAACGCACCGATTCCCTCCCGCGCGCGGACGAGCGCGAGCAACTCGGCTTCCGCTTGATGAAGCGCTTCGGCCTGGACACGCTTTACGGAGTTGATGCGCCCACCCTGCTCTCCGACCTCTGGGACCACCGCGACTCGCTGCAGCTGCACCCGATCCTCGACAGCATCTACGCCGATTGGGACTTCACCAGCGATGATCCCATCAGCCAGCGCTACAAAGCCTACTACCGTTCAATGGATGAGTACCACGTGAACCACACGCTGCTCGAATCCTTCCTGTACCATAACGCCGACAAGACCCTGGACCGCGACTACGGCGCCTACCTCAACGGCGACTTCAAGCTGGGGCAGTACCGCGGCGCGGACGGACTTGCGATGCACTGGTACGCCCGCAACCTGCGAATCTTGCGCAACATCCAGGAGCTGCACCTGAAGCCCGAGGACCGACTTGTGGTGATCTATGGCGCCGGGCACATGGGCATCCTCAAGCATCTCTTCGAGTGCACGCCGGAGTTCGAGCTGGTGAAATTCGGAGAGCTCTGAGCACACCTATCCGTTAATGCCGTGTTAAGGTCGGTGAGCTGAGCGAGAGCGCCGGCTTACTTGGTCATACGCAGCATGTCGACCGGTGTCGATGATGCGGACCAACACCATGGGACCGAACCCTTCAAACAGCCGCATCGGCGCGCCTCTCCTATTGCTCGGAATGCTCGCAAGCTGCAACGCCCAGCAGCCGCAGGAGCCGAACAGGTACGAGCAATACCTCTCCGAAGCGAGCGTCCGCGGCCAATTCAACGGTGTGGCGCTGGTCTATGACAAGGGAAAGGTGGTCTATGAAGGTGCCTTCGGCCTTCGCAGCATCGACCCGCTCGACTCGCTGACGGTGAACTCGCAATTCCGACTCGCTTCGGTGAGCAAGCAGTTCACCGCCATGGCCATCATGATCCTGAAGGAGCAGGGCAAGCTGAGCTACGACCAGGACATCCGCGACTTCATGCCGGAGCTGCCTTACGCGGGCATCACCATCCGGAACCTGCTGCAGCACACCAGCGGTCTGCCGGACTACGAGCCATTGATGGACCAGAATTGGAAAACCGAACTGAAGTACGACGACCCGGCCCGCTATACCGACGGCAATGCGGACGTGCTGCGCATGTTCGTTCTGAAGAAGCCACCTGTGTACTTCGAACCCGGTGAGCAATGGCGATACAGCAACACCGGCTACAACTTCCTCGGAACCATTGTGACGCGCGCATCAGGGATGTCGTTCGCGCGCTATGCACAGCAACACATGTTCGATCCAGCCGGCATGTCGCATACTTCGTTCTACCCATTCGTGGTCGGCAATGATCCGGGCATGCCCGACCGCGCGTACGGCTTCCAACACACATGGAACCGCACCGACTTGGTCCCTGCGGATTCCCACTACTTGAACCACGGACTGGGCGAGGACGGCGTGTATTCCACGGCGGGGGACCTGCTCAAATGGGACCGTGTACTTTACACGGAGAAACTCGTGAGCAAGGCCACCTTGCAGGAAGCCTTCACGCCCGGGAAGCTCAACGATGGCAGCAAGACGGACTATGGCTTCGGCTGGTTCATCGAGGATGGCGGGAACGTGGTGAAGCACTCGGGGGGCTGGCTCGCCTTTACCACCTACATCCAGCGCGACATCGCGGAAGACAAATGCCTCATCGTCCTCATGAACAATTCATCGATGCACTTCTGGGGCATTGTACAAGGCCTGACAGACCTGCTCTATGGGCGACCGGCGAAGCTGCCACCGCATTCCATCCGCGCGGAGATGGGCAGGGAGCTCTCCGAACATGGTGCGGGTCACGCTATTGAGTTCTACGGCGACATGAAAGCGAAGAAGGCTTCTGACTACACGTTCGACGAGATCGAACTGAACATGCTGGGCTACGACCTGCTATGGGCCGGCCGCACAACGGATGCCGTGGCGATACAGAAACTCAACCTGGAGCAGTTCCCCAACTCAGCCAACGCCTACGACAGCTACGGCGATGCCTTGCTCGCGAACGGCGATACGGCGAACGCGCTGGCGAATTTCAAGAAGTGCCTTGCGATGGATCCTTCGTTCGCAGGGCTGAAGGAGAAGATTCAGGGGATTGAGAAAGGCGTGATCAAGAAGTGAAGCACAGAACCAAGGATCGCAGATTCGCGGAAGAGCGGGGCATTACTACGGCGCTAGGTCGAGATCATTGATGACCTCCCTGAGTTCCGCCGCACGCGCAGTAGATAGTCGAGATCTGTTCGTTCGAACAAACTCTGGTATGTACTCATCGCGACATGCCCCTGCGTCCCATACCTCGCGATTGCCTGCGGCCGCCGCGGCGAACGCATCAACTTCATCGTCGGAGAACTTGGCGAAGTGAGGAACAAGTGGCCTTACCAAAGCCTCTGCACCTCGATATGATCCTGCACGGCGCACTTTATCGATCTGCTTGGGAATCATCAACCTCGGCCGCCTTCTGAACAAAACTTCTTCGAGAAGAGATGCGATCTGGTACTCCTCGCGGATCCGAATGCCCTGCAAATGGGAAATGAAGCCGTACGGAGTAGTACCGTCCAAGCTGATAGGAATGATCAAAACGTCAGGCCTAGAAACGATGAAGCCGACTTCCTGTGCGCACCATCTGCTCGCAACGAAGGACTTGCTAAGCAGTGCTACAAATACATCCACTTGTTGAAGCTCCTCAAGAATTCGCTGCTTCCATTCTTCAGAAACCTGAAGATCTTCATGGGCAAGGAATGAACGAAAGCCATGCCCCTCAAGCGCAGCTTTGACAGCCCCGCCCATGGCCTTGTCCTCAACCGAGTAACTGACGAACGCCTGCATTGGCTCTTCTATCAATACCCCCCGCCCCCACCCTGCCCCCTTTCAATCGGGTGCCAGGTGGTCTTCACCTCCTGCGTGTCGAGGATGAAGTAGGGTGATTGCGCATCATCGCTGCTCCAGTCCTTCACCTTCGGGTACACCACGCGCTTGAGGTTGCAGGTGGCCTCGCTGTCGAGCATCGTGCGTTCCTCCTTGGTCGCATCGGCCACCACCATGGCGTTGATGTCCATGTGCGCCACGAGCGGCTTGAGCAGTTCGTTGCGGAAGCCGGTGATCAGGTTCACCACGCCGCCGGGGAGATCGCTGGTGGCGAGCACCTCGGTGAAAGAGACCGCAGGCAGTGGCTTGCTCTCACTGGCCACCACCACGCACGTATTGCCACCCGTGATCACGGGTGCGATCATGCTCACGAGACCGAGCAGGCCACTGCCGGCCGGGGCCATCACACCCACCACACCGTTGGGCTCGTACACGCTGAAGTTGAAGTGCGAGCTGTTCGTCGGATTCACACTGCTGAAGACCGCCTGATACTTGTCGCACCAGCCTGCGTAATGCAGCCAGCGGTCGATCGCCAGCGCCACCTCCGCCTCGGCCTGCGCCTTGGGAGAGCCGTGCTGCATCAGCTCGTGCACGAACTGCGCGCTTCGGCCCTCGAGCATCTCGCCGATGCGGTAGAGGATCTGCCCGCGGTTGAAGGCGCTGCGGCCCGACCAACCGCCCACCGCACCGCGTGCGGCCACCACGGCATCGCGCACATCCTTCCGGCTGCCGCGGCACACATTGGCCAGCACCTTGCCGTCGGCATCCTTCGGCTGGTAGTAGCGGCCGCTCTCGGTGCGCGGGAACTTGCCACCGATGAAGATCTTGTAGGTCTTCATCACCGGCACGCGTTCGGCTTTTTTCGATGCGCCGTTGCTGCTGTGGCCGTTCAGTTCGGCCTTCACCACGGCGGGCTTGGAGATGGTCTTGCTCATAGGGTGTTCCGAAGCCAAAGCTACGGTTCACCGGCCGCGCTCCGCCAACACACGGTCGATGTGGTCGCGCACCTGGCCGATGCGCTCCTGCACCCGTTCGTAGTGGCGCTGAGCGAAGCGGCGGTTGCTCTCGATGCGCCAGATGGCCAACAGGAACCTCCGCCGCTCATCCTCGGTGACGGTGAGAGGCAGGTCCAGGCCCTGCGGCACCCCGGTATCAGCGAACCGCAAGTACGGCCCTACCACTTCACTGAAGAGTGACTGGAAGTGCGCGAAGAACTGCATCTCGGCGTAGGTCTCCTCCAGCTTGGCAAGGACGACCAGATCGTATTCATACAACGAGATGATATCCGATCGCAACGAGTCGTCGGTCACCAGCTCCAGGCCGCGCGACCGCAGTGACTGGTAGCCCGAGCTGTTCTGCAGACAGACGAAATCGCGCGTCAGGTACTTCACGCGCTGGTCCAAGGAGTCGATGTCCACCTGCTCGCCGCGTAGCACCTTCCGCCAGAACGCGCATGCCGCCAATCCCTTCTCATGACCCGATACATTCAACCGGACGTCATACAGATCCTTCCCCAGCCCGCTATGAATCTCGCGCAGGATCTTCTCCTCGGCATGTGCATCGCGCTTATCGCTGCTCCATTGGTTCAGCGCGAACGCGGCCACCACGGCCACGAAGATCAAGACGAACTCGAAGGCGTACTTGCCCCACGCGCTACGTGCCACTGCCATGGCGCCAAGATAGCGGGATGGACGGAGGGCCTACCGCGCGAGCACGAACCTCGAAGCGACGACCCCAGCGGAGGAATCGCGCAAGAGGGTGTAGGCCCCATCGGGTAGCGCGCTCAAATCCAGCGTCGGGCCGCCGCGTCCCTGCCTCACAATGGCACCTTGGGCATTCACCACCCGATAGCTGCCCATCGTCGGCACGCGTATCACACCCGTACTCGGGTTGGGATAGAGCGCCAGCTCACGCGAACCGGCCTCGGCAACAGAAGTGCTGAAATCCGGACTGTAGCGCCACACCTCATCGAGGATCGGCGATTGCCCATTCCCTCCCACGATGTACGCGCTGTCTGCAACAGTGAACGACACGCCGTTCTTACGCACCGGGAGCGGGAAGGGGGCCACAGGAACCCAAGTGTTGCTCGTAGCGTCGTAGCGGTTGAAGTCATTCCAGTTCTCCACGAAGTCGACGCCACCACCCACATATCCTTGGTCGTTGATAACGAAGGCGAAGGCGGTTCGACGGTTGTTGGTGCCGAGGTTCGCGCGCTGCTGCCACGTGTTGGTGAGCGGGTCGTACGCGTAGAAGTCGCGGTAGCGGATGCCGCTGCTCTCGCCCGTGCCGATGTAGCCCAGGCCACCGCTCGCGAAGCCCACGGCCTGGCGGCGTGCGTTGCCCGGGAAGTTGGCCCGTTGCGTCCACGTATCGGTGGCGGGGTCGTAAGCCCAGAAGTCGTTGTACCAGATGGCGTTCGCCGCGCCTGTGCCGAAGTAGCCGATACCGTCGATGCTGAAGGCCACACCGGAATTGCGCGGGTTCGCGGGGAGCGAGGCCTTCTGCTGCCAGGTGTCCGTCTCGGGGTAATAGGCCCAGAGGTCGTTGTAGTCGATGTCGTTCACGTTATCCCAGCCGCACATCACGTAGCCCGTGTCGCCGATGGCGAAGGCGCTGGCGTACTGGCGCGCACCGCCGGGCAGGGAGGCCTTCTGCGTCCACACCGCGGTGGCCGCATCGTACTCCCAGAGCGCATCGGTGTTGCTGCTGCCGTTGAAGCCGGTGCACACATAGCCCTTGCCACCGACGCTGAAGGCCGCTTGCGCATAACGCTGACCACCGGGATGGTCATCGAGCTGGGTCCAGGTGCCTTGGGCGAAGACGTTGAATGAAAGGAAGGAGGCGAGAACGAGTGTCGACTGGCGCATGATCGGGCTTTGGTCGCAGTAAACGGAACTGCGAAGAAAGTTCGATCTGTGCCCAACTGAGTCCTATTGCTCCGCCCGCACGATGCTGAAGTTGAACATCGGGTTCTGGAACTTGCCATAGAGCCGCACCCAGATCGGCAGCAGCTGCTCCGTGCCCCGAGCGTTGGTGATGTCGCCCAGGTCGATCATCTCGGCATCGGCCCAGCCGAAGGTACCGAGCAGCTTGCGCACCTCGGCCTTCGCATCAGCATCGTTGCCGCAGAGGAAGATGTGGTGCATGCCCGGCAACATCCGTGGCGCCACCATCAGGAAGCAGGTGAGCGTATTCAGCCCCTTCACCACACGCAACTGCGGGAAGGCGCGTTGGAGCTGCTCGCCGAGCGAATCGGTGTTGCAGACCGATAGGCTTGGCGGGAAGCCTTTCGAGAAGTCGAGCGGGTTGGAGATGTCGAGCATCACCTTGCTGCCGAGGTTCTTCTCGCCGGCCAGCTTCAAGGCCTCCAAGGCGCCGAAGCCGCTGGTGGCATTCACGAGCATCTGTCCGTGCGCCGCGGCCTCCGCGAAGCTGCCGAGCTTCACCTTGGGGTGCGCGGCCATCCAGTCCTTCAACGCGGGCCGACCGCTGCCGTCCTTGGCCTCGCGGGCTAGGCTCTGCTGCGCATCGCGCGTGCCGAGCATCACGTCGTGGCCCAGGCTCTCAAACTTCTCGGCGATGACCTGTCCGACCACGCCGGTCCCGAATACTCCGATCTTCATGGCTATGTTGTTGGGTTGTGTTCCTTTGACCCTGCAAAGGTGACCGGTCGCTATCCTTTCGACAAGTACTGTCACGGACGATAGTACCACCCCTGGATGCCGGTTTCAGGTCCCGGAGCGAGCCGCAGAACGAACGCGAATTATCAACAACATGATCATCGACGGCGACGAGTACCGCATCCGCATGAACGGGCAGGTCTACCACTGCGCGCTGGACGTGACCATGGAGCTGGTGGGCGGCAAGTGGAAGACCATCGTGCTCTGGTACCTGCGCACCGACAAGAAGCGCTTCAGCGAGCTTCGGAAGCTCATCCCCGGCATCACCGAGAAGATGCTGAGCATGCAGCTCCGCCAGCTGGAGAAGGACGGTTTCATCAGCCGCACCGTACACGCCGAAGTGCCGCCGCGCGTGGAGTACGCGCTCACTGCGCACGGGAAGACGCTGCTTCCCCTGCTCGAGGAGATCGCGAAATGGGGCCGCTTGATGGGCAAGAAGTTCGGGACGGTGGAGAAGGTGGAAAGGCCCGTGAAGAAGACGTCCGCGTCCCGAATAAGCGGGAAGGCGAAGCGCAAATCCGCCGTGGCGTAGCGCATCCGACCCTACCTTGGCGGGAACGAACACATTCCCATGTCACGACACGTCACCGGCATCGGCGGCTTCTTCTTCCGCTCGGACGACCACAAGGCGCTGGCCAAGTGGTACAACGACCACCTCGGCATAAACGACCAGGAGCACGGTTGGATCTGGCAGCAGGACGCTGGGCCCACGGTGTTCTCGCCCTTCAAGCGCGACAGCGACTACTTCGATGCCAAGCAACAATTCATGCTGAATCTGCGCGTGCAGGACATCGATGGCCTACTGAAGAAGCTGGAGGCCGCAGGTGTGAAGATCGACCCCAAGCGGCAGGATGAGGACTATGGCCGCTCCGCGTGGGTGTACGACCCGGAGGGGAACAAGATCGAGTTGTGGGAGCCGAAGTAAGCGCACTCTTGGTATAAATGGAACAGCAAAGACATCTCCTTGTCGGCGGTTTGATCGCGATGGGATTCGATGCGACAGGTCTGTACTTATTGACCATTTCACATTCTGGTCGAGGTGTGTATTCGACCAGCACATGGAAACGTGTAGCACGGGATGTAGAAGTCGCCTACCCTGTTGATGGCAGAGCGATAGGTATCGGGCCTATCGAAGGTGAGTCAATCGTGGTTGCGGAGCGCAACGAGACACAGGGCCCAATCATGATGACATCGCTCAATGGTGAATACCTATTACTGGGCGAGTCTGACGGTGTTACGATCACACGAGCTTAACCAATGATCGTCGAAGCGCAGATCACCATCGACGCCTCCAAGGCCGCGGTCTGGGCCGCGACCACCGACATCGCGAACCTTGCCCAGCTCCTCAGCACCGTCTTGCGGATCGAGGTGGTCTCACGACCTGCGACCGGTCTGGAAGGGCTGAAATGGAAGGAGACGCGCATGCCCCTCGGCAAGGAGGCTACCGTGGAGAAGTGGATCACCGAGGCGAAGGAGAACGAGTACTACACGACGCGTGCGGAACAGGGTGGCTTCGTGTTCATCACCACAAATCGCATCTCAGGAAGCGATGGCAATGTCACGCTCACCGGCATTCACGAGACCCGTCCGCAAAGCTTCGCCGCCAAACTGAAGTCGCTGCCGATGGTCTTCCTCAAGGGCGTGATCAAGAAGGCGATCCTACAGGATCTGAACGATATCAAGGCTGCGGTTGAACGGTCATGATCGATCTCGCAACCCCATACATTCCTCTTGGTTCCTCCGTTGGGGAGGCCATGGTGATCCTCGCGCGATATGGGGAGCCGCGTGAAGAGGGCACGGATGAAGAACTGTGCTACCGTATTGTAACAGCGTCGTTCCGAATGGCAATCTATCCATTAGGTGACGTGGTGGGTTCTGTGTGGTACGACGATCCTGCAGGGCGAGGATTCGAGACCAATCGTGCGCAAAAAGTCGGGGCTTACTTGATGCGATACGGTCCAATACAGAATTGGGAACTCCGGATGGACAATGGCTGGATGCAGTACTGGTTCAATCCCACGGATCGGGCCCAGATGGTCTACGGTGTGGACAAAGACGTGATCCGTTTCAACCAGTATCATGAGATAGGCGGTTAACGCTTTGAACATTCTGCGCCCCCTCCGCTTCTCCATCAACGTCACGCTGGACGGCTGCTACGACCACACCGTGGGGATCGCGGACGCCGATCTGCATCGCAATGCCATGGAGTACATCGCTGGTTGTGATGCCCTGCTCCTTGGCCGAGTGACCTATGGCATGATGGAAGAAGCCTGGCGCTTGCCGCCGAGCGGCATCTGGCCCAGCTGGATGGAACCGTGGATGCATCCGTTCGCCAAGACAATGGACGCGGCGAAGAAGTACGTGGTGTCGAACACGCTGAAGGAGGTCGATTGGAATGCGGAGCTCGTGCGCAGTGATCTTGAGCAGTTCGTGAAGCAGCTGAAGCAACAACCCGGCAAGGGCATCGGTGTGGGCGGTGTACAACTGGCCATGGCCTTGACGGAACTCGGCCTCATCGATGAATACCAGATCGTCGTGCATCCGCGCATCGCCGGTCGCGGGCCCACCTTGTTCGCGGGGCTAACGAAGATGGTGGACCTGAAGCTCGTGGGCCGGGAGGAGTTCAGCTCAGGCGCAGTGGCGATGCGGTATGAGGTGAAGCGGTGAGCAACGAGAAGAGATGAAGTAGTGAGGAAGGCCGACCGAAAGCAATACGCGTCCTTACTACCTCACCTCTGGACCTCATCACTTACACACCATCTTCTCTCACCATCGGCGTATGGCTCCGATGGCCGGCGATCACTTCATCTTGTTGAACATGTACCGCGCGATCTTCCAGCCGTTGGCGGTACGCTGCAGCACGAAGAGCTCCCGATTCTCTTCCGGCACGGTCTCGCCGGTGGCATGGATGAGCGTGCTGCCCTTGGAGGTGGTTCGCGCGAAGGCATGGTCGCCGTCCACCTCAATCTCATCGATGAAGAACTCGATGTTCAGTTGGATCATCGAGAATACACCGGTATAGGCGCCCCTCACCTGCTCCGTGCCGACCGCAGTCGGGAAGCCGGTGGGCATGAAGACGCCGTCGGTGGTGTAGAGGGGCATCACCTGCTCCACGCTTGAGGCGTTGAGGGCATCGCGGTAGGTGAAGAGGAGTTCTTTAATCGCGGTCTGGTCGTTGGCAGTGCTCATGGTCGGGTGTGCTTCGTGGTCGGCTTGGGTTTCGTTCGTCGGAGCCTGGCAGCCCAACAACAGGGTGATCGACAACGGAAGGAGGTTGATGGGCTTCATCGGCTGTGGTGGTTACAGCACAAAGGTTCACCGACCCGGTAACACCGGTCCATGGCCTCGATCAAGAAATGACCTTGATCCAGGTCAAGGGATCAGCGTCCCTTGCTCGTCTTCGATTTAAGGCGGCTGAGGAACTCGGGCGTAACGCCCAGGTAGGAGGCGATGTGCACATTGGGCACGCGCGCCGCCAAGGCGGGGTGCTGCTCCACGAAATGCGCGTGGCGTTGTTCGGCACTGGAGGCGTTGCGGCGCAGCATGCGCTGTTGCAGTTCCACGAACTGGTCCTCGATGATCACGCGGAAGTTGCGGTCGAACTTGGGGTGCTCAGTATAGAGGTACAGCAGGTCGGCGTGCTCGATACAGATCACCGTGCTCGGCTCCAAGGCCTCGATGAAGAGGCTGCTCGGCTTCTCGGCATGGAAGCTCCCGATGTCCACGATCCACTCGTTCTCCAGCGCGAACTGGAGGTTGTGCTCCACGCCCTTCTCGTCCATTTCGTACATACGCAAACAACCCTCCACCACGAACGCGTACGACTTGCACACCTCGCCTTCTTGCAACAGGAAGCCGCGCTTCTTCAATCGACGCACGCTGCTGCGCTCCCTCAGCGCGTTCCGCTCGACCTCGTCCAAGGCCAGGTAACGGTCAAAGTGCGTGCAGAGGATCTCGTGGGGATCGATCATCATTTCCGCAGGATGCTCTCCATCTTCTTCCCCTTCGCCAGCTCATCCTCCAGCTTGTCCAGGCTACGGATCTTCTGGAACAGGTCATCGCGAAGGTTCTGTATGAAGGAACAACTTATCGATCTGCTCGATATACCTCACGCTGTCCACACGACAGGGGTCCGGAATGCTGTACGCGAACAACGCCTTGTAAAACCCGGTGTCCTTGACGGCTTCAAATGTCCGAGCGCTATCTCCTATGAGCGTAAGCGTATCACCCGATCGAGCGTACAAGCCAACCGCAATGTCGTAGCCGACCTCATACACGGTGTAGTACATGAAGCGTCCTGTGCCGTCCAGAATGAGATAGGCTGAATGGTACATGCCTTGGCTCTCGAAGCGACCAGCCGTCCCCTTCCTGACCAAGTTCGCAGGCATTCCGCGCCGGTTCTTCCATTCCTTGACCGAGACATCTGCCCATGTACTTGCGCAAAGCAGAACAAGCGCACTGACGAGAACGATCAACGTGATACCACGGCTCATTGGTTGTTCCAGTTCACTTCCGCAGGATGCTCTCCATCTTCTTCCCCTTCGCCAGCTCATCCACCAGCTTGTCCAGGTAGCGGATCTTCTGCATCAGTGGGTCCTCGATATCCTCGACCCGATAGCCGCAGATGACGCCCGTGATCAGGCCAACGTTCGGGTTGAGCTTAGGGGCCTTGGCGAAGAAGGTCTCGAAGTCTGTCTTCTTCTCGAGCACCGTGGCGAGCCCCTTCTCCGTGTAGCCCGTGAGCCAGTGGATCACGGTGTGCAGCTCCTCCTTCGTGCGGCCCTTCTTCTCCACCTTGGTGACATAGTGCGGGTACACGCTGGCGAAGGCCATCTTGAAGATGCGGTCGTAGTTGGCTCCGGGTTTCATGGTTTCCAAAGATGGGGGTCAGCGACGGCGGCCCCATCGGCTGGGGTTCCGGCTGGAATGAAAGACACTGTACACGACGACCACATCCTTCAAGACCTGGAACACGATGATGTACGGGAAGCGCTTCAGGTTGATCTTCCTGTACGGTCCACGCCACTTGGCAAACCCTTCCGGGCGTTCGCGAAGGAACGCGAACTGCTCCTGAACCTCGTCGTGGAATTCTTCACCGAGGTGATCACGTTGATCTTCGTACCAGAGATAGGCGTCGATGAATTCCTTGCTGGCCAGGTCCCGGACCTCGATCCGGTAGCTCATCCCTTCTTTGCCTTGCGCGCCATCTCGCGCACTTCCTCCCACGTGTAGCTCTTGCCCTCACACCGCTTGTAGGCGGCTTCGCGCTCCTTCACGATGTTGTAGTGCTCGTCGGTGAGGCCGTCGTCAACTTCGGCTTCAGAACGGAACAGGTCGGCGACCTTCTTGAGAAGACCCTCATCCGTGGTGCGGAGCAGGCGCTCGATCAATTGAAGCTTGAGGGACTCGGTGGACATGGCTCTGACTTCTCCAACGAAGTTAGGGTGTCAAGCCCGAATGATCCGATAGAACCCGGCCCTCTCGCCCCGCACGAAGGCCTCGCATCGGTACCCCAGCTTGGTCAGGTCCAGCCCGACCAGGAGCGGTTCACCGGTGCCCAACAGCGTTGGCGAAACGGCCAGGCGCATCTCGTCGATCAGCTGGGCCTGCAGGTACTGCCGGATGGTGGAGGCACCACCGCCCAGGCGCACGTCCAAGTCACCGGCCGCTTCGCGGGCACGCTCCAGCGCCGCCTCGATGCCGTCGGTGACGAAGTGGAAGACCGTGCCGCCCTCCATCACCAGCGAAGGCCGCGGGTGGTGCGTGATCACGAAGACCGGCACATGGTACACCGGGTTGGGGCCCCACCAGCCTTTCCATTCCTCATCGGGCCAGGGACCGCGCACGGGACCGAACATGTTGCGGCCCATGATCCAGGCGCCGAGGTTCTCCATGCTTTGCACGGCCATGTCGTTATCCGTGCCGAGGTCGCCCTCGTCCTTGCCAAAGTGAGTTCGCTGGAAGTACCGCGTGCGGAGCATCCAGGTGTGCAGGTCCTGGGCGCCCTTGCCGAGCGGGGCTTCCAGCGATTGGTCGGGACCGGCACCATAGCCGTCGAGGGAGAGGGTGTAGCTGTGGACGATGAGGCGGGGCATGGGGAGGGGTGTGACTACTTCCCCTTCAAATGAGCAACAATCTCACGTTCAATCTGCTCGCTCGTTTCGCTGCGATCCTTGCACCTCGCCGCCCATGCTCGCCCTGGATGTAGCGTGTCCCAACGTGGACGCATTCCCATGTAACGACCACCACCGACACCGTGATTGCCAAACCCATCGATGAGGCTGTTCCACAAAGGAGCGAACCGAGCAATAACCAAGGCTTCAGCTAGAGGTATCCAAACAGGATCGAGAACCAGGTATCGACATGTGAAGTCACCTATCTCAAGATTCGTTGCCGCGCGAATGCTATCAGCATGATCCTTGAGTCGAGCGTAAAGTTTCGTACTTGATCCCGCAGCTTCTAGCAGTACGCCCTTCCGTGAGCCCGCCTCGACGGCTTTGCCCACATAGATGGGGATCTCCGAGCTACCGCGTTTAGACCATATGCTCTTGTCCGCCTTGAAAGAGCCGTGATAATAGAGCACATAAACGCCGGTGCCCTTGAAGCGATTCAACGAGCCTAACTCCTCGAGCGGCTGCGAGAGCAATGCTCTCGTGATGCTCTCTCCTAAGTTGGCCTTGTCAAGGGGATTGAAAACTTGATTCTCGCTCATCCGGCTTTGCGAAGACGACGTCGAAGTCGCTCCTCCTGGGCCGAAAGTAATTGAGAGGCTACCGAAGCACCAACAACGTGGGCTAGCCGAACCGGCACGGCGTTTCCAAGCTGACGCATGGTCTCCGTCCAAGAACCATGGAAGATGTAGCCATCAGGGAACGTCTGCAAACGCGCACTTTCACGGACGGTGAAGTAGCGGTACTCGCCGTTTGGTAGGGCTATCATGTTCTCACCACCGGGAACGCCGTGGTCACCCGCCTTCAATGTCTTCGCTGGCAGGTCTAACACGCTACCAGTATGCCCCGGGTAGGGTTTTGCACCAGGTTGAAAGGAGTGGTTCAAAATCGAACGCGCAGCCCGACTACTAGGATCAGGAAGACCAGTTATGGCATCTCTCACTGTCTGCCACGGGCGTAGTGATGCATCAGCGGCGGTCAAACCCTTCGCGATTCGATCACGCACTAATGTCCGTTGCTGCTCTCGCTCTGACTTCTTGACTTTGTGCTCCTCCCAATATTCTCCGGTCCCAAATTGCTGCTTGAGTAGCGCATTGAACGAATGCGTGGCCTCAGGGAAAGACCATCGTTGATTTGAGTCGCTACGGAACCCCACAATGAAGACGCGTTCACGCATTTGCGGTATACCATAATCCGCTGCGTTTAACACACGTGCTACGACATTGTACCTGAGTCCTTCTGCGTTGCCGCTGGTGCGCTGTTGCTCCAATCGGCCAAGGTGGGCCAGCCACGACTCTCGAGGACGGATGGTGAGGTCTGGGTAAGAAAGTTGCAGTTGGATGTATTGAAAGTAGTTCGCGAATGATGGACGGGTAATGCCCTTGACGTTCTCGAAAATGAACGCCTTCGGCCGCAATACTCGAACGGCCTGGACGGCGGTAGGGAACATGTCCCGTGCATCGTCATACGCCTTGTGCTTCCCCCCCAGCGAAAACGGCTGGCAAGGCGGTCCGCCCGAGATCAACTCAACTTCGCCCAAAGAGGCATAGTCGAACTCCTTTGCATCCACATGATGCACCTTCCAGTTCTGCACCAATGGATAGCCCAAGACCTGATTATGACGGATTGTATCACAACACCACTTGTCCCACTCTACTACCGCTGCGGGTTCGAAGCCGGCCAATTCAAGGCCAAGTCCGAGGCCACCACCACCAGCGAAAAGCTCTAATGATCTCATCGTTACAAGAAGTTCACTGACGAAATCTTCGTCAAGATGACGTCGAACAACATACGATCCTTTGGAACCATAACTCTCTTAGCCGCCGTGTAGATTTATCAACATGGTGTCTGAGCAAGTGGCCTGGTCAGCATTTCGCGTTAGGGACAGCAGCGGAAAGCCCGGAGCCGTTTCGGCGAGGACTTGGAGCGAATGGCTCGACGGCGAGTCTTCGAACCGGAACGCCCAAAGCATCATCACTCAGTTGAGGTTCAAGTACGCCCCCAACCCATGCACCCCACCTTCTCGTCCATACCCGCTCTCCTTGTACCCGCCGAAGGGTGAGGTGGGGTCGAACTTGTTGTAGGTGTTGGCCCAGATGACGCCCGCGCGCAATTTGCTGGTGAGGTTGAAGATCTTGCTGCCCTTGTCCGTCCACACGCCGGCGCTGAGGCCGTAGGGCGTGTTGTTGGCTTTCTGGATCACCTCGTC
The DNA here is from genome assembly GCA_020635725.1 of Flavobacteriales bacterium. Classification (GTDB taxonomy): domain Bacteria; phylum Bacteroidota; class Bacteroidia; order Flavobacteriales_F; family PHOS-HE28; genus PHOS-HE28. The sequence continues at coordinate 136,194 of JACJZF010000002.1, read as the reverse complement.
CACGGTGCGGAAGGTCTGCACGGCGAGCACGGGGCCGAAGATCTCCTCCTGCGCGATGCGCGCGCTCTGCGCCACGTTGAGGAAGAGGGTCGGACGGCACCAGAAGCCTTTGCTGGGCAGATCGCAGGCGGGCTGGTACATCTCGGCGCCATCGGCCACGCCGTGCTTGAGGTATTTGTTGATGGTGCCGAGCTGCTCGCGGCTGTTGATGGCACCGATGTCGGTGTTCTTGTCGAGCGGGTCGCCCACGACGAGCGAGCGCATGCGGTGCTTGAGCTTGCGGATCACCTCGTCGTACACGCCTTCCTCCACGAAGAGGCGGCTGCCGGCGCAGCACACGTGGCCCTGGTTGAAGTAGATGCCGTTGATGATGCCTTCGACGGCCTGGTCGATGGTGGCGTCGGCGAAGATGATGTTGGCCGCCTTGCCGCCAAGCTCGAGGGTGAGTTTCTTGCCACTGCCTGCTGTAGCGCGTTGGATGAGCTTGCCCACGCCGGTGCTGCCGGTGAAGGCGACCTTGTTCACATCAGGGTGGTTCACCACCGCCGCGCCGGTGGCGCCCGCACCGGTGACGATGTTGACGACGCCATCGGGGAGCTCGGCTTCTTGCAACAACTCGGCGAGCTTGAGCGCGGTGAGCGGGGTGGTCTCGGCGGGTTTCAGCACCACGGTGTTGCCGCAGGCGAGCGCGGGGGCGAGCTTCCACGCGGCCATGAGCAGCGGGAAGTTCCAAGGGATGACCTGGCCGGCGACGCCGAGCGGTGAGGTCTGCTTGCCGGGGAAGGCGTAGTGCAGCTTGTCGGCCCAACCGGCGTAGTAGAAGAAGTGCGCGGCGGCGAGCGGCACGTCCACGTCGCGACTTTCACGGATGGCCTTGCCGCCGTCCATGCTCTCGATCACGGCGAACTCGCGGGCCTTCTCCTGCAGCAGGCGCGCGATGCGGTAGATGTACTTGGCGCGTTCGCTCGCAGGCATCTTGCTCCATACGGTGTCGTAGGCCTTGCGCGCGGCCTTCACGGCGGCGTCCACGTCGGCCTCGTTGGCCTCGGCGATGCGCGCGAGGACCTTCTCGTTGGCGGGGTTGATGGTGTCGAAGTACTTCCCGCTCTTGGGCTTCTGCCACTTGCCGTTGATGAAGAGCTCGTATTGCCCGTTGATATTGACGTGGTCAGCGGATTCGGGGGCGGGGGCGAGTGCCCAGTCGAGGGGCTTCTTGGTCTTGGTGGCCATGCGTTGCACGCCTTAGCTGGAATCGCTCAGGCATGGCAACGAAGATAGCCAGCGCGCGGCAGCCGTTACTGTTTCACGAAGCGTTGCACGGAGACCCGGCCATCGGCACCGGTTGCGTGAAGGATGAAGGCACCAGGCGCCAACGTCCCGATCGGAATGCTTGCCGTGGTGCCAGTCACGGTGTGCGCCATCACCAATTGGCCGAGCATGTCATGGATACGGACCTCGCGCACTCCTGAGGGAGCCATCAACTCAAGTCGGTTGTGCACGCATAGCACACGCACATCCATATCGGCCTGTTCCTCCACACCCGTGGTCACGATCGTGCACACGGTCTGATATACACCAGGGAAGCAATAGGGCATCCCGACCCCGTCGCCCAAATAGAAGGTCAGTTCCGTGTTCGTGGGAAGGCCGCTCCAAACCACTGAATCAGGGTTTGGAAGGAAAACAGGTAGGACGTCCGCGAACCCATCCGCCGATATGCAGGTAACGAAGAAGTACGCACCCCATTCGAGGGGTGCGTTCATGCCCGGCCAGTGCAGGATCACATCCTCCCCCGCCACGCTGCAGGTGAATTCAGGATCGACGATCACGGACATGTCCAGACTCATGTAAGCGGAGGAGCAACCATTCGTGGTGGTGATATGAACCGTATTGACGCTCTCGGTGGTGATGGTCCCGGAGATGGTCATAGTATCATTCGATAGCTCAGCGGTGACGCCCGGAGGAAGGCCGGTGACCTGTATCCCCGTACCCTGTACAAGCCAGACCAGTGGATCGATGGTTGCAGTGGGCGTTTCCAGGCACCAGCTTTGGTACAAGGTGCTCGAGTCGGAGAGCAGGATGACGGCGCAGCCGCCACGGGGCTCTTGTGCCTTCAATGAAAGCGGCAGGGTTAGCAGGAGGAAGAGTAACGGCTTCATTCCGATGGTGCGCGTGTTATCAATGGTCCTTCACGAAGCGCTGTGCGTCCACACGGCCATCGGCGCCAACGACATGAAGCAGGTACACTCCGGGAACCAACGATGCAATGGGCAAGCTCGCCGTGAATGCGTTCACCTTGAGCGCCGTGACAAGGCCACCGACCATGTCGTTGACGCGCACTTCGCTAAGCGTGACCGGCGCTGAGAGTTCGAGCCTATCACCATGCGGCACTGCACGCACCTGCATGTCGCCCTGAGCGTGTTCACCCACACCAGAGGTGATGATGGTGCAACTTGATTCGTAATACCCCGGGAAACAATATGGTGCGCCGTTCCCCGTCAGATCGAAGAGCAACTCCGTGTTCGTCGGCAGCCCGCTCCAGATCAACGAATCGGCATCCGGAAGGATCACGACCATGACTTCCACGAATCCATCCGAGGTGGTGCATGCCACATACATATCCCAACCATATTGCTGTGGGGCATTGATCCCCGGCCATCGAAGGATCACGTCCTCACCCTCCACACTGCAGGAGAACTGGGGATCCACGATCACAGACATCTCAAGGACCATGTTCAAGGAGGTGCAACCCTCGCTGGTGGTGATGTGCGGGTTGTAGTGCCCTTCCGTGGTGATGGTCCCGGCAATGGTCAGGGTATCGCCAGAGAACGTGGCCGTGACGCCAGGAGGGAGGAACAGCACCTGGACGCCGGTTCCTTGAACCAACCACACAATGGGCTCGATGGTCTCAGTTGGCGTACCCAAGCACCAATGCTGGTACAAGGTGCTCGAGTCGGAGAGCAGCGCGATGGAGCAGCCGCCACGCGGCTCCTGCGCCTTCAATGCAAGAGGCTGGGTGAGCAGGAGGAAGAGGAACGGCTTCATTCCGATGGTGCGCATGTTATCAATGGTCCTTCACGAAGCGCTGTGCGGAAACGCGGCCATCAGCGCCCACGACATGAAGCAGGTACACTCCGGTAGCCAACGATGCAATGGGCAAGCTCGCCGAGAACGCGTTCACCTTGCGCGCTGCGATAAGGCCACCGACCATGTCGTAGACGCGCACTTCGCTAAGCGCGACCGGCGCTGAAAGTTCGAGCCATTCACCATGCGGCACTGCACGCACCTGCATGTCGCCCTGAGCGTGTTCGTTCACCCCAGTGGTGATGATGGTACAGCTGGTCTCAAAATACCCCGGGAAACAATACGGTGCGCCGTTCCCCGTCATGCCGAAATGTAGCTCCGTGTTCGTAGGCAGTCCGCTCCATACCGCGGAGTCAGGCGCTGGAAGGAACAAGGTCAAGACGTCAAAGAAACCGTCGTCGGTGGTGCATAGAATGATCATATCGTCCCCCCATTCGAGGGGTGCGTTCATACCCGGCCAGTGCAGGATGACATCCTCACCAACCACACTGCAAGAGAACTCCGGATCGACGACCAACGACATATCCATGAGCCAATAGGTGTAAACGCATCCCTCGCTCGTGGTGACCTCGGGAGCATGAAGACCTTCGGTGGTGATCGTTCCGGAGACGGTAAGGGTGTCGTTCGAGAGCACAGCGGTCACCCCTTGCGGAAGGCCCGTAACTTGAACACCGGTACCCTCCACCAGGAACACGACCGGTTCGATCGTTGCGACCGGAGGATCCAAGCACCAGAACTGGCGCACGGTGCTCGAATCGGACAGCAGGGTGATGGAGCAACCACCGCCTTGGGCCAGTATGCCTGAGGCAAGCAGACCCGATACGAGCAGGGTCAAGGTCCGGATCGTGCGCATCGTATTCGCTATCATACGCTCAAAGATGGTGTGCCGGTCTGCCTCGGCGCAAGACCCGAATAAATACTGCGAAGAACAGGCTGGTCAGGGCACTACAGCTGCGTGCCCACACTCCACCAGTTGCCCGCGTAGTCCTTGAAGGAAGCCCGGCGGTCCGGATCGCCTTCGCGCTGTTTGGGTGCTTCCATGGACGTACACCCCAGCGCAAGGGCCTTCATGTAGGCCGCATCCACATCCGGCACGTACACATGCATCACCATCGGCACGGCAGGATACTTCTCCGTCGATTGCCCCAACATGATCACCGTGTCATCGAGCATCAGTTCGGCGTGCATGAGGCTGCCATCGGGCATGTCGTAGCGGCGGAGCTCCTGCGCGTGGAAGAGGTCCTTCATGAGCTGGATGAAATGATCCGCATCGGGAACGATGAAGTAGGGCGAGACGGAATTGTAGCCGGTGGGTTTGAAGGCAGGGTTCATGCGAGGAAGATAGGGTCGTGCCCATCCCCTGCCGATCTTCACCACCATGCCCGCGCTCAGTCCACAGGCCTATGTCTACCTGCGGCACCCGATCCTCTCGTCGGGCGAGACCATGCTGTACCACACCTTCCAGCATCTGTGTTTCACCGGTGGGCTGCGCGTGCACTTCGAAGAGGCCGAGATCGGGCGCAGCCGCCCGCGAACGGTACGGCGCCTATTCCTGACGCGTAACCCGGACCATGCCACGACTTCGGCCGCGGAAGCGTTCGCACTCGACTTCTTCGCGAAGGGCGAGGCGCTGAACCTCGGCCAACTGCGTCACCGCGTGGAGCGCAAGGTGAAGGACTACGAGCGCTTCAAGTACGAAGAGATGCTCACGGACCTGAAGCGCGATGGCTTGCTCGCGTGGCGGCATTGGCGCACCGCCGCCGGTCGGAAGGCGTGCCGATTGACGCGCGACCTGCTCTTCACGGTGCAGCAGGACATCGGTCGGAAGCTGGAGGGCGGCTGGGAGCGTTCGTTCCAGCACGTGCAATCCTTGGGCAGCGGCATGGTTCTGCTGAATGAGGACACGCGCGACGAGCTGAAAGCCGAATCGCCACGGAAGAGCGACCTCGCAGCGGTGTTCTCCATCCTCACCTATTTCGAGACAGCGAGCAGCTCATCCGGTATCGACTCGTACATCAGCGGTATGGGCGCTTACGGCGGGGGTTCCGGCGGCGGCGGATTCGGCGGATTCGGCGGCGGTGGCTTCGGCGGTGGTGGCGCGGGCGGCAGCTGGTAGCAGGCCTATTCCACCACTACCACCCTGTTGCCGGCAGCGTTCAGGTAGAAGCCTGGCGCAGGGTGCGGTCCAACGCGTCGTCCGAGGAAGTCGACCGTGGGGCGCTGGCGTGGGTTGCTCGTGATCTGCATCGAAGCGAAACCTGTATCGAGGCACGGGCTCGTAACGATCCGGACGCGATCGAGCCACCAGCCGTCGCCGCCGTCAAAGGCTTGAAGCACGATCTGCGCTGTGCCGAACGCTCCACCCTCGGCAGGTGTCATGCAGCCCAGGCCCGTGACCACCGTGCGCTGCATGGAACCATCAAGCGCCTCTTCCTTCATGACTTGCTCCGGAAGCCCCTGGTTGATACCAAATCGCACACGCATGCGACCACTCCCCCCTTCAATCCCTTGATGCTCGATGATGAGGCTGTCCACCGTCAACGTCTCCAGCGCGATCAAGCTGATGACGATCATCGGTTCGGAGGCGGAAGCGTTCCATCCGGTGGTGAACACCTGGCTGTCGCCTTCGCCCTTCGCATGCGGGCAGGCATCCACACCGACCCATGCCGCCGAAGCACCGATGAGCACAGCGCCGGTGGACTGCGGCGCATTGCACGCTGAGCAACCGGCATCGCAGCCGATCCACTCCGTGCATGCGACCTCGCCCAGGCCAGGCCAGTCGTACACGAGCGTCTGTGCCGAGAGCACGGTGCAGAAGAGCAGGATGGGGAAGGTGATCGCGCGCATCTATGGGGTGAGCTTGAGCGCCGGCATGAGACCCTCGTGTAACGGGCCGCGAATATGCACCGCGTAGTAACCGTCCGGCAGGTGGCTCAGGTCGAACCGTTCGACTTCTGCCGCAGCAGACTGGTATCCTATGACGATCCGGCCCGTGGCATCCACGACCTCTATCCCATCACCCGGTTGCAGACCGGAAACATATACTTCACCTGCGGTGGGTGTGGGCCAGATGCGCCAATCCGAAGTATTGCCCCTCCCATCGAACCAGATCGGAACCACATCACTGAACCGCTCCGTTCCATCGTCATCCGCGATCCGGAGCCGGTAGTACGAGAGCCCGACGATCGGAGCAGGGTCGATCAGCTCGTATTCCCGCTGACCATTGGAATCCCCGGTGCCGTCGATCGCACCAACGAAGGCATACCGCTCTCCATCGATGCTCCGCTCAACCACATACGCCTGTATCGAGCGCTCTGAAGCGGTGACCCAGCGGCATCGCACAACATCGCCGGCAGCTTGCGCGTCGAACAGCAGCAGCTCAACCGGTAATGGCGAAGAGGACATCACCAACGCCCACACGAGATCGAAGGAGGTTGTCGGCGCGGTGGTCACGGTATTCAGTGCGGAGTTCACGATTCCGTTCGGCGGCTGCGACCAGACCAGGCCATCGAAATGCTGCGCTTGGAGCGCGCTCTCCAGCACAAGGTTGTTCCCGCTGTTCCATTCGCTGTCGCGGTACGAGAAGGTGAGCGAAGCGGTAGGTGGCGTAATGAACCCGGCTGCGGTGATCGGCCAGAAGCGGTCCAGCACATTCGGCGCGTTCTCGAACCCGTAGAGGTCGACGAGCGAAGGCAGGCCAGTCGGCAACGGCCTGTTGTTCGGAGCGGCGAAAGGGTCGGTCGGATACGTAGCGAAAACGAAGCTTCCAGCACCTGTACCGGGCACGCTGATACCCAGCGTGACCGGCAGGTAGCTCGTTCCGTCGCCGAAGGGCAGCACATAGGGCCCTGTGCCGTTTCCGATCCGCCATTCCACATTGCCATATCCAGTGAGCGGATCGGTCTCGGAGATCACCTGGCCGCTGATGCGCGTGATGGCCGTGGCCGCGGCGTTGGTGATCGTGAGCTGATGCGCATTCAGTTCCAGCAAGGCATCGCGCAACTGAAGCACACCAGCGGGCGCCGCATACATGCCTCCCACGATCACGTCCTGCTGCAGTGTGAGGGTAACGCACTGCAGGTCCAGCGCATCAAGCGCCGTGACATCGGTTCCTCCGATGGATTGCGCTGCCCCGTCAAGGATCACCGTTCCTGGCACCGGAGCGAACAGGGCGCCGCCGGAATCATTGATCAGATCACCTGTAAGATCGACGGCGCCCCCATTGCTCACGAGCGAGCCGGGCTTCGCAAGCAGATCACCCTTCACGGTCAACTGCGCACCGGCCACGATGGAGATGGCCGCTCCCGCGTCGGTGAGCACCTGCGCATGGCAGGGCAACGCGATGATGACCGCTGCTATGATGGCGCGTGACCTCATGGTGCGTATACCACCAGGATCCTAATCGGCTTGCTCAGGATGGAGGCGGATTGCCCGCCGACGTTGATCACACTGACCCCTGTCGGGAGGACGGAATACTGGTAATGCGTGCCGATCCCAAGCGTGTAGCCGGCAGGTATCCACACACCTGGCGACCATTCCACCAGGACATTCACCGCGATCACGCGCGATACACCCGCGCCGTATGGAACGATGGTTCCCGAGTTCTGAGCGGCTGCCGTGGTGCCGCTCAGCTCGAGCATCTTCACAGCGGGCGCATTGCTGCCGAGCATGGTGAAGCCGTTCACCTCGAGTGTGCTCGCAGGGGCCGATGTGCCGATGCCGACATTCCCGGTTGGATCGATGCGCACCCGCTCGGTGCTATTGGTGACGAAGGTGGCCGCGGCGTTGAACAGCGTGCCGTGCACCAGGGTATTCGGCGTGTAACCGTTCGCCAGGTTGGCCCAGCCGGTCACGCCGCAAAGTGTTCCCGCACCACCGAGGTAATGCGCGCCGCTCACACCTGTATCGTCGGTGTTCCTGATGGCCATGCTCGCCGACGCCGGTGCCGCACGCAATACGTGAAGACCATAGGTGGGCGCCGTAAGTCCGATGCCAACGTTCACCGCGTTCGGACCTGTGCCGCCCAGCACCAACCCGTTGTCCACGGTGACCTGTGCGAGGTAGCCGATGGCCGAAGCGTTGGTCAGCGCCGGGCTGCCTCCGCTGCCACGGCCGATGTACGTGTTCCTTGAACCCGTGTTGTTGTTGCCGGCGCTGCGGCCCACCATCACGTTGTCGACGCCTGCACCGGTGTTGTAGCCCGCTCCTAAGCCGATGCACACGTTGTCCGAGCCAGTGCTCAACCCCCAAGCCGCCTGCTGGCCCAAGGTGGTATTGCCGGTCCCGGTGCTGAGCAACGCCGCGGTGTTGTAGCCGACCAGGGTGTTGTCCGAACCGGTGCAATTCACGCCGGCGTTGCGCCCCACGAACGTGTTGCGATCGCCGGTGCTGTTGTATCCGGTGTTCACGCCGATGTACACGTTGTCGCTGCCCGATACGTTCAACCGTCCAGCGCTTCTGCCGAGGAAGGTGTTGCGCAATCCATCCACGTTGGTGATGCCCGCCGATGTGCCAACGAAGGTGTTGTCCGTGCCGGTGGTGTTGAACGCCCCGGATGAGGTGCCCACGAAGGTGTTCACGGAGCCTGTGGTATTCTGCTGCCCGCTCTGATTGCCGATGAAGACGTTGTTCGAGGCGGTGGTGTTCGACTGACCGGCGGCCGCACCGAGCATGGTATTGAACGAACCGGATGTGTTCGCGGTCATGGCGCCCGAACCGAGCACCGTGTTGGAGCTGCCATTCACGTTGGCCGATCCGGCGCCATTGCCGATGAAGGTGTTGGTGGCGCCGCTAGTGTTCGCGAACCCGGCGTTGCGCCCCACCATGGTGTTGTTGGCGCCATTGAAATTGCTACGTCCCGCGCCCGATCCTAAGAACGTATTGTTGAAGCCCAGGAAGTTCGACTGACCGGCCGTAGCACCAACGAACGTGTTCTCGGAGGCCGTGGTGGTGGCGGCGCCTGCACCATGGCCAACGAAGGTGTTGCTCGACCCCGACGTATTCGCCGCGCCGCTGTTCACGCCGAAGAAGCTGTTCTGCGTCCCTGCGGTCATCGCGTTCCCGCTCTGGAAACCCATCCAGGTGTTCGTGAATTCCAACCGCCCGGCATTCACCAAACCCACTTTGAAAGCGAGTGGCACCAGGTCATTCGTTCCGACGTAGTTGAGGGTCGGATTGGTACCGCTGTTGCCATTCAGCGACCATCCGTTCGGCCCAGCCGTCAACGGAGACCAGAAGCTTCCATTGAAGAAGCAGAAAGCTCCCTGGGTCGTGTCGTACACCAGCAGGCCCGTTGCGGGAGAAGCAATGGCAACGCGCTCGGCGGTGGTCATTCGCGGGGGAAGCAGACCCTTGCTCGTGCTGGTGAGGTCGAGCAGGGCGCTGGCATGCGGCGTGGGGTTGTTGATGCCCACGTTGCCTTGCGCCATGATCTGGATCGCGGCGCCAAGGATGGCGAGGAGGAGCAGTTGCAGACGCGCTGGCATCCCGATTCGTTTGGGCAAGTAGAACGCTTCGGCGCGCCTGTTGTCCAGCGCTCTCTAGCAGGTGGCGGAACGATGAGCGAGCGGCGAGCGCCGACCATCCGCTCAATGATCGAACGGCATCTTACTGAGCGAACGGTCGCTGATCGGATCATGGCATTCGGGTATTTTCGGGCGTGCGCGCTCTCCTGCTCATCGTGCTGGTCTCGGCCCATGCTATCGCGCATGCCCAGGACCCGAAGCGTATCCCTGATCTGGAACGACAGCTCGCGATGGCGCAGCACGATTCCACGCGTGCCCGTCTGCTCATCGACATCGCTTCGAACCTGCCGCGCAGCGAAGCGCCGCGGGCGTTGAAGGAACTCGACCGCGCCATCGCCCTGGCGCGGTCCGCCAAGAAGCCCGAACTGGAGACCGAGGCCCTCTGCGACATGGCCCTTATCCATGAGCAACGGGATGAATTCGGCATGGCCGACAGCCTGTTGACGGTGGCCCTGTCGCGCTCGCAGGACGACCCGTGCCAGCGTGCACGGGCCTTGAACATCCGAGGGCTCATCCTCCAATCCCAGCGCGATGATGCCGGAGCGCTCGAGCTCTTCCTCGAAGCGCACAAAGCCGGGGTGCGATGCCCGGAGCCCGGGCCCCGTTCCGCTCGGGCCTACGCCGTGGGCTCCGTGTACAACAACATGAACCGCTTCCGCGAGGCGCTGCGCTATTTCCGTGAATCCATCGCATTGGACAGTGCTTCCGGCAACACGGGGCGACTGGCGCGTGAGTTCGTCGCGCTGGGCAACGCCTATTCGGGCCTCGGTCGCGTCGACTCCGCGTTGCACATGTACGACCGCGCCGTAATCGTTGCGAACGAGGTGGGTGACAGCGTGCTCAGCGGATACGTGCTCTACAACAAGGCCGAGATCGCCTTGAAGGCCGGCCGCATCGAGGAGGCCCTTCGATCAGCTGCGCTGTCCGATGCCGTCATGCTGCGCCTGGGCAGCCCTGCCGAGAAGCTTCACGCGGGCATCCTGCATGGCTACATGCTCCTGGCCAACAGCCGTGTTCGCGCGAGCGAGACAAGGCTCATCGAGTGTGCGCGCCTCGCTGAGGAATTGGGCATAGGATACGAGCGATCACGTTGCCTGCAGCTGCTCGCCGATGCGCGCGCGCAGCTCGGGGATCATGCGGGCGCGTACCGCTACCTGCAACAGCACCTGGCACTGAAGGACTCACTACAGGCCACAGCGCAGCAGGAACGGCTCGCGGAGCTCACCGCGCGGTTCGAGACGGAGAAGAAGGAGAAGGAGCTGCAGGCCTCCAAAGCGCGCGAGGCGGAAGCCACGGCTGCTGCCGACAGGCTGCGTGCGCAACGCGCGGCATACGTCATCGGCGTGGTCGTGTTGCTGGCCCTGCTCGTGGTCTTCATCAGCCGTTACCGGCTCAAGCGCAAGGCGGCGGAGCAGCTGGCGCGCATCAACGCGGAAGTGCTGCGCCAGAAGGAGCGCGCCGAGGAGAGCGAGCGCGCCAAGGACCGCTTCCTGGCCAATGTGAGCCACGAGATCCGCACGCCGCTGAATGCGATCATGGGATTCACCGGCCTCCTGCTGCACGAGCACCGCGATGAGCGCACGAACCGCTACCTCACCAGCATCCGCGAAGCGGGCGACAACCTGCTCGCCATCATCAACGACGTGCTGGACCTGAGCCGCATCGAGGCAGGCCGCCTCCGATTGGACTCTGCGCCTTTCGACCTGCACCGTACCATCGGGCTCTGCGAGGAGATCCTTCATCACCGGGCCGTTGAGCAATCCGATGAACTGCTCGTGCGCGTGGGCGATGGCGTCCCGCGCTGGGTGCTCGGCGATAGCGCACGCGTGCTGCAGATCCTGCTCAACCTCGTGGGCAATGCGCTCAAATTCACGCAGGGAGGACAGGTCAAAATCGTGGTCGATCAAGGCCCCGGTGCGATCCGCTTCACGGTCTCCGACACGGGCATCGGCATTCCCAAGGAGAAGCTCGCGAGCATCTTCGAGCGCTTCACCCAAGTGGATATCGCCGATCAACGGCGCTACGGCGGCACAGGACTCGGCCTGGCCATCGTCAAGGAACTGGTCGACCTGCACCACGGTTCGATCCGCGTGGAGAGCGAATCCGGCGCCGGTGCGCGCTTCTTTGTTGAGTTGCCACTGCCGTCCTGCGCAGCACCCGCTTTCATCGAACAACGCCGGAGCGCCGCCACGGACGCCTCACTCGCCGGACGGACCATCCTGGTGGCAGAGGACAACGAGATGAACGCGCTGGTCACCACCGAGACCTTGCGCAAGTACTACCCGAGCTGCACGAGCGTAGTGGTTCGCGATGGGAGACGGGCGGTCGAGCAGATGGAAGCCGATGAGGATGGCGATATCGCCATGATATTGATGGACGTGCAGATGCCCGAGCTCGATGGCATGGCGGCCACCCGGCGGATCCGCGCGCTGGAGGGACCGCGGGCTCAGGTGCCCATCATCGCGCTCACTGCCAGCGTGCTCCCCAGCGACCTCTCCAAATGCCTCGATGCAGGCATGGATGCATGCGTGAGCAAGCCTTTCAAGGCGGATGAACTCCTGGATGCCATCGGCAGACTCACTGGGGATCACGGCGCGCCCGCAGGGCAAGGCCACGATGCCAGCGACCCCAACCTCGCGCTGTTCCAATGGCTGGTGCCTCCTCGACTCAAAGCCTTGCGCATCGCCATCGACGAGGGGCGGAAAGAGGACGCGCTCCGCGTGGTGCACATGCTCCGGCCGCAGCTCGTGGAACATGACCACCGCACGTTCGCCAACCTATGCGACCGGCTGCTCAACGATGAGGACACACAGGCCTGGGCCGGCCGTGCCGCTGCACTCGCCCATGCCATTGAAATCGCGCTCGCATGAGCGAAGAACCGCGCATCGTGAAGGCCGTGCTCGTGGATGACGACGCTTATTCGCGCGCCTCGCTCATGAAGCAGCTGTACCGCTATCGCGATGTGGTGCAGGTGAAAGCCGAATGCACAAGCGGAGCGGAGGGTGTTCAGGCGATCACGGAACACCGCCCGGACCTCGTCTTCCTCGATATCCAGATGAAGGGCATGGACGGCTTCGCCATGCTCGATGCGCTTCCCCGGCGTGACTTCGGCGTGATCTTCACCACCAGTCACGATGCCTACGCGATACGCGCCATCCGGTACAGCGCGCTCGACTATCTGCTGAAGCCGATCAAGGCCTCGGAATTCGATGCGGCCATCGGCCACTTCATCGCCAACTGCGCCGTTCTTCCTGCACGCCTGGAGCGGCTGGTGAGCACGGCGAAGGAGAACGGCGCGCCAAGCACCCTGGTCATACCCATGCGCGATGGCGACCGGCATCTACCCGTTCAGGACATCATCCGATGCGAGGCGGCAAGCAATTACACGGCCTTCCACTTGCGACGCGGGGAGCGCGTGCTGAGCAGCCGCACGCTGCAGTCCTACGAGGAGTTCCTCTCTGAGCACGACTTCCTGCGCGTGCACCGTTCGCACATCGTGAATCGGCTTCACATCACCGGGCTCGGCGCGTTGGACGACGTGCTCCTCAGCGATGGCAGCCACGTGGAGATCAGCCGGCGCAGAAAGGCCGAGATCCTTGCTGCGATCCGAGGACGTGATCAGTCCACGCTGAAGTAATCGGCGCTCTGGTAGTGCCCGTCGGTCTCCTTCTGCATCTGCATCAGGATGTCGTTGGCGAGGCTGCTGGCGCCGAAGCGGAACCAGTGATTGTCCAGCCACTCAGGCCCGAGCTCCTCCTTCACCATCATGAGGTAGTGCAGCGCCTCCTTGCTCTTGCGGATGCCGCCGGCGGGTTTCATGGCGATCATCTTCCCGGTCTTCAGGTAGTGGTCGCGGATGGCATGCAGCATCACCAGGGTCACCTCCATCGTCGCCGCCGGGTTGATCTTGCCCGTGCTGGTCTTGATGAAGTCGGCGCCGGCCGCGATGGCGATGTCGCTGGCCAGCCGCACCTTGTCGTAGGTGCCCAGCTCGCCGGTCTCCAGGATCACCTTCAGGCGTGCCTCGCCGCAGGCCTCCTTGATCGCCGCGATCTCGTCGAACACGAAGTCGTACTCGCCATTGTGGAACTTGCCACGGCTGATCACCATGTCGATCTCATCGGCGCCTTCGTTCACGGCGAACCGCGTGTCATCGAGCTTCACCTTGCGCGGCGCCTGCCCGCTGGGGAATGCCGTGGATACCGAAGCGACCTTCACGCCGCTATCGCCCAAGGCCTTCTTAGCCACCTTCACCAAGGAGGGGTACACGCACACGGCTGCCACCGTAGGCAGGCCCGGCATGCTGTCATGCAGGTGCATGGCCTTGTAGCATAGCTGCTGCACCTTATGATCGGTATCCGCGCCTTCCAACGTGGTGAGGTCGATCATGCTCAACGCGAGCTTCATGCCCTGCACCTTCGTCTCCTTCTTGATGCTGCGCGTCTTGATGCGCGCCACGCGTTCCTCGATGCCCACCTGGTCGATGGTGGGCGTGGTGCGAGCATCGATGCGCGATGGAGCTGCGGTGCGGATGGCCATACGGCGAAGATAGGCGGAGGCCTTGGGCCGATCAGTCGCCCCAATTGGGCTTGCCATCGGTGCCGCCTCCCTTGGCGCGGGCCCGGCAATCCATCTCCACGCCGAGGTCACCTTCGGGCCGCTCGAAATCGCCGGTGCTGATCTCGATGCTGGGGTCGGCGTACACCTTGTTCATATAGTATCCGTAGATCGGCAAAGCACTGTTCGCTCCCTGGCCCTTCTCGGTGGTGCTGAAGCGCACGCTGCGGTCATCGGCACCGGTCCATACGCCAGTGACCAGGTCGGGGGTGATGCCGATGAACCAGCCATCGGTGTTGTTCTGCGTGGTGCCGGTCTTGCCCGCCGTGGGGAATTTGATGTTGGCGTATTTCTGCCTGTTGCCCCAGCTGGTGCGCAGTCGCAGGCCAGTGCCTACCACCTTGCCCGTGGTCGGGTTCCAGGCGCCATCCACCACGCCCTTCATCATCTTCAGCATGATGTAGGCCGTGCGCTCATCCAACGCCTCATACGTCTTGGGCACCATGTCGAAGATGGCGTTGCCGTTCTTGTCCTCGATGCGCGTGAAGAGGATGGGCTCGATGTACACGCCCTTGTTCGCGAAGCTGCTGAAGGCGCCTGTCATCTCCGAGAGCGTGAGGTCGGCTACGCCCAGGCAGAGCGAGGGAACGGGCTCCAACGGGCTCTTCACCCCCATGTGCCGCGCGAGCACGGTCACGCTCTGCGGGCCGTATTGCTTCATCAGCCATGCGGTGACGGTGTTCAGCGAGTTGGCCAGCGCGTATTCCACGGTGACCATGCCGCCGTATTCCGCATCGCTGTTCTCCGGGCACCAGTCCGGTTGGCCGGGCGGCATGTCGAAGCACACCTTCTGGTTGGGGAGCTCGCGGCAGGGATCCATGCCTTCGCGGATGGCCGTGGCATACACGAAGGGCTTGAAGGTGGAGCCGACCTGGCGACGCGCCTGATCCACGTGGTCGTACTGGAAGTGCTTGTAGTCGATCCCGCCCACCCAGGCGCGCACGAAGCCCGTATGCGGATCCATGCTGAGCAGGCCGCTCTGCAGGTAGCTCTTGTACCAACGGATGGAGTCCATCGGGCTCATGACCGTATCGATCTCGCCCTTCCAGCTGAACACGCGCATGGGCACCGGCGTGTCGAAGACCTTGGGGATCTCCTCTTCCGCCACCACCGGCCACCAGGCATCGCACCCGCCCTTGGCCCCATCGCAATGGAAATGCAAGGCGCCTTCGTGCTTCTCCTTCACGATATAGGCCGCGGGGCGCTCGCACACCGGGCACACCTTGCCGGTCATCACGCGGTAGCGCGCGCTCCGCTTCATGGCCGTATGGAGGATGCCATCGATCTCCTTCTGGCTCACGCGGAAGTCGAACGGACGGTTCTTCTTCTTGGCGATGTCCTTGAAGAAGTCAGGCTGCAGCTCGGTGGAGAGGTGCTCGCGCACGGCCCATTCGGCGTAGGACTGCATGCGCCGATCGATCGTGGTGTACACCTTCAGACCATCGGTGTAGATGTCGTAGGGCTTGCCGTCCGGGCGCGGGAATCGGAGGTTGCCCTCCTCATCGGTGCTGGCCAGGAGCTTCTGCAGGCGGTCGCGGAGCACCTCGCGGAAATAAGGCGCCGGGCCTTCGGTGTGGCTCACGCTCTGGAAGCGGATCCCGAGCGGCAAGGCCTTGAGCGAATCGTATTGCGTATCGGTCAGGAAGCCGTTGCGCCGCATCTGGTCCATAACCACCATGCGGCGGTGAAGGGTGGTGTCCTGCCTGCGCAACGGGTTGAAGAGCGCCGGGTTCTTGCACATGCCCACGAGCATGGCGGCCTGCTCCACGGTGAGCGAATCGGGCGTGGTGTTGAAGTACACGCGCGCCGCGCTGTGGATGCCCACCGCCTGGTTGATCCAATCGAAGCGGTTCAGGTACATCGCGATGATCTCATCCTTGGTGTACATGCGCTCGAGTCGCGCGCTGATGATCCACTCCTGGAACTTCTGGAAGGTGCGCTTCACCACATTGCCGCTGCGATCGGTGAACAGCATCTTGGCCAGCTGCTGCGTGAGGGTGCTGGCGCCGCCCTTCTTGCCCATGTACACGGCAGCGCGCAGGGTGCCGCGCAGGTCCACGCCGCTGTGCTCGCGGAAACGCTCATCCTCGGTGGCTACCAGTGCCTGCACCACGTACGGGCTCACCTCCTCGTAATCCACCGGGATCCGGTTCTCGCGGTAATACTGGCCCAGCTGGGTGCCATCGCTGAAGAGCACGGCCGTGGCGAGATCGCTGCGCGGGTTCTCCAGGTCCTCGATCGTGGGCAGGTCGCTCATGGAGGCAGCGAGGAGCATCGCGTAGATGCCCAGCACCGGCGACAGCACGAGCAGCCACCAGAGCAGCTTCCGTTTGCGGGTAGGTTGCGGCTTCTTTCCCATCGCGGGCCGAAGTTATCCTTGATGACTCGCTGCTTTCCGTCGCATCGGGCGCGGTATCAACCTCGCCGGGCTGATGACCTAGGGCGCGGCGCTCCGTTCGATGCTCACCCCCACGTCGATGATGCCCGGCAGCGGATTGTCGCGCATGCCCTGCTCGATGCGGATGGTATAACGCCCGGCCACCGGGAATCTATTGCCCAGGCGGTAAAGCACTTTAGCGTCGTGGGTGCGGCTGGCGAAGATGAAGCCCGTGCCCTTGCCGAGCCAATGGCCCATGGGGTCCGCGAGCAAGCACTCCACCGTATCGCGCATGTTGCGACCACCGGGCCCTTCCAGGTCGATGAAGAGATAGAGATCGCTGTAGGCATAGTCCCCAGTGTGCCGCACATCGATGTACACATCGTGCTTGCTGACCGTGTCGGCGATCTCGAAGGTGAATTCTGGGGTCACCGAAGCATCCCATGAACCGCCCGGTATCGACGTATCGGCTTGGAAGACCACGCCCGAGGTGCATGCCGCGAGCATGAGCGACGTGGCCAGCGGGAGCCCGATGTTCCTCAAGCAGCCGGAGGTTTTGCCGGCCCGCCACCGTCCGGACGGTCGCCTTGCCCACGCCCGCGCCCTCGGCGGCGACGGTCGTTCCGGCGCGCGCCCTGCCCTTCGGGCTTTGGGCCTTGCGCCTGTGCCGGACGCGGCTCACGCGGCGCCTGTGCCTTCTGCTCGCGCGGACCTTGCCCGCTGGGCTTGCGGTCTCGGCCCTTGCTGCGGCGCTTCTTCCCGCCCTTCATCTTGCTGTCGAAGCGCGTGAGGTCATCCTGGCCCACCACGTTCTCGTAATCCGGCGCCTTCACCTCTTCGGCGGGTTCGTCCACCATGTTCAGATCCACCTCGGGCTCCACGCCTTGCTTGTTCTGGGCGATGATGTCGCGCACCACATCAACGGGGAAGCCCACCATCACGAACGGCTCGCCGGGCCGCTTGAAGCCGTACCACATCTTACCGGTGAAGATGTCGGTCTTGATGTGCGCGCCAGTGCCCTGCTGCGTCTTCAGCTTCGTGTTCTGCGAGGGGTAGCTCTTCACCGCCTCGATGTACATGTCGAGCTCGTAATTGAGGCAGCACTTCAGCTTGCCGCACTGCCCCGCCAGCTTCTGCGGGTTGAGGGCGAGCTGTTGGTAGCGGGCGGCGCTGGTGGTGACGCTGCGGAAGTCGGTGAGCCAGGTGCTGCAGCACAGCTCACGGCCGCAGCTGCCGATGCCGCCGATGCGCCCGGTCTCCTGCCGCGCCCCGATCTGCTTCATCTCCAGGCGCACCTTGAAGCGGTCGGACATCGTGCGCACGATGCCCCGGAAGTCGATGCGCTCCTCCGCGGTGTAGTACACGATGGCCTTGGTGCCGTCGCCCTGGAACTCCACATCGGTCACCTTCATGTCCAGGCGTGCATCGCGCACCATGGAGCGCGCGGCGAACAGGGTCTCATCCTCCTTCTTGCGCGCCGCGTGCCAGCCATCGATGTCCTCTTGCGTGCTCTTGCGCAGCACCTTGCGGAGCTCATAGGTCTCCACGGCCACGTTCCGGCGCGCCATCTGCGCACGCACCAGCTCGCCGGCCAGGCTCACCATGCCCACATCGTGGCCCGGCGCGGCATCCACCGTCACCAGATCGCCAGGCATGAGCTGCAGGCCGCTGGTGTTGCGGTAGAAGCCCTTCCGTGTGTTCTTGAAGCGCACTTCCACCCCATCGAAGGGCTGCTGGCCGCCCGGCAAGGGCACGCCCGTGAGCCAATCGAACACATCGAGTTTGTTGCAGCCGCTCGTGCTGCAATAGCCATTACTACGGCAGCCCGCAGGCTTTCCGTCAGCTCCTGTTCCACACCCTGCGCATGCCATGCGGCGCGAAGATAGCAGGGGCGCCGACCATGCGCTCGCCCCTTGGAAACCAGTACTTTCGCGGCCCGAATCGCATGGCCGACCACATCCACCCGCTCCACGAGCGCCTGCTGGGCCGACCAGCCAAGGAGGCCCTGCTGGGCCAGCGCGGCCTCTGCATCTGGATGACCGGCCTCAGCGGCAGCGGGAAGAGCACCATCGCCATCGGCCTGGAGCGCGCCCTGCATGAGACGGGGAGGTACGCCGTGGTGCTCGATGGCGACAACGTGCGGGCTGGCATCAACAGCAACCTCGGCTTCAGCGATGCCGACCGCACCGAGAACATCCGGCGCATCGCCGAGGTGGCCAAGCTGTTCGTGCAGAACGGGGCCGTGGTGATCTGCTGCTTCGTGTCGCCCACCATCGCCATCCGCGAACAGGCCAAGGCGATCATCGGAGCGGAGGATTTCCATGAGGTCTTCATCGACACGCCGCTGGAGGAGTGCGAGCGCCGCGATGTGAAGGGACTCTACGCGAAAGCTCGTGCGGGTGTGGTGAAGGACTTCACGGGCATCAGTGCGCCGTTCGAAGCACCCACATCACCAGCCATCCGGATCGCCACCAAAGGCAGCAGCGAAGCAGATAGCACGTCCGAACTGTTGAAGTACATCCTGCCGCGGATCGCGCGGAACTGACCGTCATGCATTCATACCGACTGACCCACCTGAAGGAGCTCGAGAGCGAGAGCATGCACATCCTGCGCGAGGTGGCCGCGCAATTCGAGAACCCGGCCCTGCTCTTCAGCGGCGGCAAGGACAGCATCGTGTGCTTCCACTTGGCCCGGAAGGCCTTCTACCCGAGCCGCGTACCCTTCCCTTTAGTGCACGTGGACACCGGCCACAACTTCGAAGAGACCATCACCTTCCGCGACGATCTCGTGAAGGAGCACGGCGCCACGCTCATCGTGGGCAGCGTTCAGGAGAGCATCGATGCAGGCAAGGTGCAGGAGGAGACGGGCTATTACGCCAGCCGCAACAAGCTGCAGACGGTGACCTTGCTCGACACCATCGAGAAGCATCGCATCGATTGCGCCATCGGCGGCGGCCGGCGCGATGAGGAGAAGGCGCGAGCGAAGGAGCGCGTATTCAGCCACCGCGACGAGTTCGGCCAGTGGGACCCGAAGAACCAGCGGCCGGAACTGTGGAACCTCTACAACGGCAAGAAACGTCCGGGCGAGCACTTCCGCGCCTTCCCGATCAGCAACTGGACAGAGATGGACGTGTGGCAGTACATCCTGCTGGAGAACATCCCCATCCCGAGCATCTACTTCAGCCACGAGCGCGAGGTCTTCAACCGCGATGGCGTGATCTACGCGAACAGCGATTTCATGCGCCTCAAGCCCGAGGAGAAGCCCTACCGCATGCGTGTGCGCTTCCGCACGATCGGCGACATGAGCTGCACAGGTGCTGTGGATTCGCCGGCGGCGACGCTGGAAGAGATCATCGAGGAGGTGGCCTCTTCGCGCGTGACTGAACGCGGCTCGCGCATGGATGACAAGCGGAGCGAGGCAGCGATGGAGGACAGGAAGAAGGAAGGCTATTTCTAGAGCAAAAAGCTGAAACAGGAAAGCGGAAAGCTGAATCCCTGAAATGGAGGCCGTTCCACATAAGGATCTGAAAGACCGAAGCAAGAAGTTCGCGTTAGCCGTGGTCCTATTGTTCAGGACGCTACCGAAGACCGTGGAGGCTCAAGTCATAGGGAAGCAATTGCTGAGAGCGGGCACATCGGTGGGTGCCAATACGCGCGCAGCATTTCGTGGTCGAAGCAAGAAGGAGTACATCGCGAAGCTCGGTATCGTGATCGAGGAGGCGGACGAGTGCGGTTTCTGGCTCGAACTTCTCGCCGAATCGGGAACCATGCCGCTGGCTTCTACCGAAACACTGCACAAGGAATCGAACGCACTGGTCTCCATTTTCACCTCTTTAGTCACCAGATGAACACCTCGACCATTTCAGCTTTCAGCCTTCAACTTTCAGCTTTTCATCCATGAGCTACCTGGACATGGACCTTCTCCGCTTCACCACAGCGGGCAGTGTTGACGATGGCAAGAGCACCCTCATCGGCCGCTTGCTTTACGACACCAAACAGATCTTCGAGGACCAGCTGGAAGCGGTGGAGCGCGCGAGCGCCAAGCGCGGATCAGGCGAGGTCGACCTGTCGCTGCTCACGGACGGGCTTCGCGCGGAGCGCGAACAAGGCATCACCATCGACGTGGCCTACCGCTACTTCGCTACGCCGAAGCGCAAGTTCATCATCGCCGATACGCCGGGGCACATCCAGTACACGCGCAACATGGTCACGGGTGCCAGCACCGCGAACCTGGCCATCATCCTTGTCGATGCGCGGAAAGGCATCCTGGAGCAGACCTGCCGCCACAGCTTCATCGCCTCGTTGCTGGGCATCCCGCACGTGGTGTTCTGCATCAACAAGATGGACCTCGTGGACTACGACGAGGCCACCTTCACCCGCATTCAGAAGGAGCTGGAGGACTTCAGCAGCAAGTTGCAGGTGCGCGACATCCGTTACATCCCCATCAGCGCGCTCAAGGGCGACAATGTGGTGGAGCGCAGCGCGAACATGGGCTGGTACCAGGGACCGACCCTGATGTACCTCTTGGAGAACATCCACATCGCGGGCGACCTCAACCACATCGACCGCCGGTTCCCGGTGCAGTACGTGGTGCGGCCGATGACCGATGCGCACCACGACTTCCGCGGATTCGCGGGGCGCGTGGCCGGTGGCGTCTTCCGCAAGGGCGATCCCGTGCAGGTGCTGCCCAGCGGCTTCCAGAGCTCGATCAAGAGCATACACATTGGCGAGCGCGAGGTGGAGGAGTGCTTCGCGCCGCAGAGCGCGGTGATGACCCTGAACGACGAGATCGACATCAGCCGGGGCGATATGATCGTGAGCCCCAACAACGCGCCCGAGAGCACCCAGGACATCGATGTGATGCTCTGCTGGTTCCACGAGCGCCCCTTGGCCATGGGCGGCAAGTACGCCATCAAGCACACCAGCCGCGATGCCCGCGCCATGGTGAAGGAGGTGAAGTACAAGATGGACATCAACACGCTGCACAAGGCCGCCGACAACACCATCGGCATGAACGACATCGGGCGCGTGCAGCTGCGCACCACCGTGCCCTTGCACGTGGACCCCTACCAGCGCAATCGGTCCACGGGCAGCCTCATCCTCATCGATGAGTCCACCAACGAGACCGTGGCGGCCGGCATGATCGTGTGAACCGCCCCCTGAAAAAGAAGAAGGCCCCGGAATCCGGGGCCTTCGCTTTTCAATGCGTCAGGCGATCAGCGTAGCGTGAACTTGATGGGCAGGTTGAACTGCACGCGCACGGGCTTGCCGCGCTGCTTGCCAGGCTTCCATTTCGGCATGGCCTTCACCACGCGGATGGCCTCCTCGTCGCAGCCGCCGCCGATGCCACGGAGCACCTTCACATCCTTGATGTTGCCTTCCTTGTCCACTTCGAAGGTGACGTACACCGTGCCGCTGATGCCGGCATCCTTGGCCATCTCGGGGTACTTCACGGCCTTGCCGAGGTACTTGTACATCTCTTCAACGCCACCGGGGAAAGCAGGCTGCTCCTCCACGATGGTGAAGATCTGCTCCTCCTCCACTTCCTCCTCGCGCTGCACGGGCGCCTCCACCACAGTGTTCTCCTGCACTTCGGTCTCCACGACCTCTTCCTCAACCACCTCCTCCTCATCGTCCACGATCTCCAGCACGGTGCTGGGGGCAGGCGGTGGGGGCGGCGGCGGCGGCGGGGTGGCGCTCGGCGGAATCACCTCTTCCTCGAGCAGGTCGAGCTGCAGCTCGCCCAGTCCTTCGGCCTTGCGCTCGAAGGTGGTCCATTCGAAGGCGACCAGCGTGAGGGCGAACGCCGTGAGCAGGCCGATGAGCAGGAAGCTGCCTTTGCGCTTCTCCAGGTCGGCTTCGGGATTCTTCTTCAGTTCCATGGCAACAGGATTTTCCGACTGTACCCCTCAGCGGGGCTTGGGTTCAAAACTAAGCATCCACCGTATCCGGCGCCTGCCGTTGTCCGGCCCAGCGCCACCGGTACCAGCCCCAGGCGAGGCCCATGCCGGTCGCGTTGGCGATGAAATCATTCCAATCACCGCGGCGCCCGAGCGCGGAGAGCATCTGCATGAGTTCCAGGCCGCCTCCGTAGGCGATACCGACCAGAATGACGGCTAGCACCGTTGCTGAACGCAGCTCCCGGGCCCGATAGTGCCTGCTGATGCCGATGAAGAGCAGGACCCCGAGCACCGCGAAGAGCCCGGCGTGCACGAGCTTGTCCACGCTGAGCACATCAGCCCAGTCCCAAGCGGGGAGCGCCGCGCCCGGCATGAGGCAGAGCACGAGGATCAGCAAGGCCCAGAGCAGAGCCCAGCGCAGCTGACGCAGCATCGCGTTCAGCCGCCGACGAGCTCCTTGTAGGCGTCGGCGCTCAGCAGACCATCCACCTGGGCGGGGTCGCTCAGCTTCACGCGCACCATCCACCCGGCGCCATAGGGGTCGCTGTTCACCACGGCGGCATCACTGGCCAAGGCGGGATTCACCTCGGTGATGGTGCCGCTCACGGGCATGAACAGGTCGCTCACGGTCTTCACCGCTTCCACGGTGCCGAAGACGGCCTCGCTGTCGAGCGACTGGCCCTCGGACTTGATGTCGACGAAGACGATGTCGCCCAGTTCGCCCTGCGCGAAATCGGTGATGCCCACGGTGGCGGTATCGCCCTCCACGCGGAGCCATTCGTGATCCTTGGTGTACTTGAGGTCGGCCGGGATGTTCATTTCGGATAGGGCCCTGCTTCCATGCGCGCGGGCCCGGCGAATGTAGCGCGGCGGCGCGATTCGTTATTGCGCCAGCGTGAAGCGGATGGCGATGCCCAGGTTGGTGTTGGCGCTGGGGAAGGAGGTGGAGATCACGGGGGTGTTCACCACGCGCTCATAGAAGGCCCGCACATTGAGGCGCTGGTTCAGCACGTAGTCCGCGCTGGTCTTGATCGAGAGCACCTTCTGCCCGGCGGTGATCTGGTTCTGGAGCTCCTCCATCTTGCGGATCACGGTGAAGTTGTCGCGCAGGCTCAGGTCCACGCGCAGGTTCAGGTCGCTCTCGGGCTTCTTGCTGCCGATCTGGATGGGCAGCTTCACGTTCTTGAAGCGGTAGCCCGTGCCCACCACGTATTCCACGCCGCGCACCTCGGTCACCTGGTAGTTGGTGAGGCTGAGGCTCAGGTTGCGGTCGCGGTTGTACTCCACCTTGGCCAGCAGGCCGCCCTTTAGCGTCGCATCGAAGCTCATCAGCGGGCGCATGGCCTCCTGCACGGTCACCACCGAGATCTGCCGCGCGGGAATGAAGTTGCCCGCGGCATCGGTGGCGTTCTGGCCCGGCACGTACAGCATGTTCGTGATGAAGTTCGACACATTGAAGGTGGAGCGGTAGCTGTGCTTCACGGTGAAGGTGCGGAACCACTTGGCGAAGAGCGGGAGCTTGGTGAGGCCGTCGTAGGTGAGGTCCCAGTTCGGCGCGGGCACCAGCTTGAAGGGGTCGAGCTTCACGTTGTCCGCCGAACGCCCGGTGTAGGCAGCGAGGAAAGCGGGGATCACCACATCCTGGTTGGTGGGGCCGTAGCCGGTGAAGTAGCCGGTCTCCGGATCGAGCACGCTCTCGGTGTTGCCCGCTCCAAGGCGACCGCTGATCACCGGTCGGTTGGCCAGCACATCCTGGAAGACCTGGTTCACGAAATCGCTGTTGTCGTTCACGAAGGCGGTGCGCCAGGTGATCATGGTCACGCTGAAGCTGCCGGTCTCGTTGGGGCTGTCGTTCACGTAGTCCTGCGCGGTCTCGCTCCAGCGGAAGAAGGACTGGCGATTGAGCGCGCTGGTGCGGTTGGCGTTGAACTCCACGCGCATGCCGCGGAAGGGTTCCACGCTCAGCCGCGCATTGATCGTCTCGGTGCGGGCATTGGTATGCGCCGTGAAGATCGAGGGGGTGCGCACCAGCCAATCGTTCGTTGCCGCCGTGCGTGCGAAGTCGCGCACGATGTCGCCGTTGAGGCCATGGTCCTGCTGTCCCAGGATGAAGCCGAACCCGGGCGACTGGAAATCGTCCATGCCGATCACGTTGGTGCCACGCGCATAGCCGGGCAGCAGCATGCCGCTGTTCTGACTGTAAGTGACCGAGCCGGTGCGGATGGTCATGAGCACCCGGGCGAAGCCTTCGAGGATGTTGATCTTCCCGCCTTCCTTCTTCTCCGGCTCATCGGGCTTGGGCGCGGCGCCACCGCGCGCCGAGGCCTGCGCGCGTGGCTTGCCGCTCTTGGCCTTGTCGTTGATCTTCTTCAGGTACTTCGACTTGTTGTAGAGGCTCACGAAATTGAACTGGCCGTTCACCGAGATGTTCTGCGAGTTCTGGATCACGTTGCCCAGCGTGTCCTGGGTGAAGGGCGCGCGGTCCCATTGGTAGCCCGCCGTGTAGGAGGTGTTGGCCGTGATCCAATCGGTGAGCGGCAGCTTATCGAGCGGCAGCGTGTAGGTGAGGGCGATGGTGTGGTCGTAGCGCGTCACCTCGCCGAAGCCGCGCACGCTGGCGATCACGCTGTCCTTCCAGGCCTGGTATTCATCCTGGTAGCGCGGGCTCACGCGGCCGGGCGTCTCGCCGATCACCGCCAGGTTGTTGGCGTTGAAGTCGAGCTTCAGGCTGCGGGTGAGGTCGTACTTGAAGCCGTACTGGCTGGTCCAGTTGAAGTTCTTGTTGTAGGTGGGCGTGGGCGGCAGCGACTCGATGTCCGGGTTGGGCCGTACCAGCCGCTCCAGGTAGGTGCGGTCGATGCTGGTACGCATGCTCACCTGCTTGAAGCCCATGTTCACGTTGAAGTCCTTCAGCAGCTTCAGCCACTTGCTCTTGCTCACGAAGCCGATGTCCTTGAAGGGCTCGATGGGACGAGGCTTCGGGCTGTGCAGGTAGGCCAGCGAGCCGCGGTAGCTGCGGGTGTTCTCGAAAGCGGTGTTCACGTCGTAGTACTCCTGGTCGGAGTAGCTGTACGAGAGGCTCAGGTTCTCCACGTCCCAAGGGCGCTCCTGGCCGGCACCCTGTCCGCGGTCCTTGCGCACGTTGGTGAAGTTGAGGCTGCGCCTGCGCGTGTAGGTGCGCGACTGTTTCAGCTTCTCCTTGCGCTCCTCGCGGGAGAGCGCGCGCGTGGCATCGTCCCACTGGATATCCGGGTTGAGCGGATCGAACTGCGGATTGATGATCTGCTCGCTGTAGCCCACGTACATCGGGATGCGCACGTTGCTGCTCTCGGGCAGGAACTTGCCCATCTCCAGGTTGGCGCTCACATCGATGCCGTAGCGGGTATCGCGCTGGCGCTCGCTCACGCGCTTGTCGATGCTGCCCCAGTACGGGGTGCTGTAGTTGGCCGCCACGCTCACGTTGCCCAGGTCGGCGAGCTGCGCGTTCATGCGCGCCACGGCGGCCCATCCGCCATGCTGGTCGAAATCGGTGAGGCGCAGCTCGTTCACCCACACCTCCAGGCACTTGGGCAGGCCGTTGTCCTGCGCCCAGGGATTGGCCTCCTCGCCATCCTTCTTGGGGTTGCGCACCCCGATCATGATGCTGCGCAGCTGGCTGAGGTTCGGGCTGCCCTTCACGAAGATGCGCCGGGTGCCATCGGTGCCGGCATAGCGCAGGTTGCGCGCCACGCTGGCCTGGTCGCGCTGGATCTTCAGGTCGTTCAGCTTGGCGAACTCGATCACCATGTCGTTCACCTCGGGCCATACGTTGTACGGGTCGCGGTTGAAGAACTCCGAGGGCTGCAGCGGGATCTCGTACTCGTAGTAGTTCTGGTCGAGGTCGTTGCCGAGGCGGATGAAGACCGTGGCGTCGCCGAAGGCCAGCGGCGTGTTGGGATCCGAGCTCTCGGCGTGGACGAACATGCGCAGCTTCTTGTAGCTGCGGATATCGAAGCTCACGTTGCGGAAGGCGCCGCGCGCATCGCCATCGCGCAGGTTGCACACCTTGAGCTGCAGCGACTGCTCGTTGAGGTTGCGCAGGTTGGCGCTGGCCACGTCGATCTCCTTGTTGATGCCCGGGGGCAGCACGTAGTTGATGGGGTAGCGGTTGCCGTTCTCCTCGATGTTCACCGCGGCCACGGAGAAGGCCGTGGGGTCGGGGTCGCCACCGGGGAACTCGCCGGGGCTCTCCAGCGTCTGCGTGTACTTGCGCCATTCACCGCGCACGAACTCCAGGCGCGCGAAGCGCAAGGTGGCCTCCTGCTGCCAGCCGTGCATGTACATGCGCATGAAGCGGATGCTGCGGAAATCCTGGATGCCGTTGACGATGGCGCTGGGTTGCCGCACCGGAACCTTGAACTGGTACCAGTACACCTGCTTGGTGCCCTCGGGGGTCGATGCCTCGCCGAGGATCCGGTCGGTGATGAAGCCCTGCCCCACCACCATGTCCTGCGGACGCAGCGGGATCTTGTAGTGGAAGTAGCTCTCCCCCTCGGCCAGGTTCTGGTCCAGGTTGATGTCTTCCGTGGTGGGGATCGTGGTCTGCTGGGTGGGGTAGTCCTCCTGGCTGTCCTCGTCGGTGACGCTGTTGCCCTCGGGGGCGTTGAAGCGCTTGTAGCGGGCGAGGATCGAGGCCTGGGCGTTGTCCAGCGCATCGCCGCGGAAGTAGCTGTAGTCGTCGTTGCTGGGGTCGTTCTGCAGGCGCTGGAACGCCGCGGGATCGGTGACCACGCCCTGCAGCGCGTTCACGTAATCGCCGAAGAACTGCTTCTCGTTGCCCTGCAGCGCGTCGTTGATGTCCGAAGAGAGGCCGTCGAGGCCCACGTCCTGGTAGCGGTTGCTGTTGGTCTCCAGCAGCGCGAAGGCGTTCACCACGTTCTGCGTGGTGGGCACCACGCCCCAGGAGGTCTGGCTGAAGGTGGCCGCGTTGTCGTTGGGGTCCTTGGGCAGTCCGTTCTCAAAGGCCTTGCGTCCGTCGCGCAGCACATCCTCGCTCAGGTTGCCCAGGTCGATGTAGAGGTAGCCGCCGGTGCTGTTCTGCGAATCCTCGTTGCTCGCGCCGAAGACGCCTTCCTGGAAGGGGTCCATCACCCAGAACTGGATGCTCTCGATGTTGCTGCTCTCGAAATCGGTGGTGGTGATGCGGCGCATCATGCCGCCCCAGTTGTTCTCCGGGTCGTTGAAGGTGCCGTCCGGATTGATCCGCGAAGGATTCGTCTCGTAGTTGTACGGGCCGCGCTCGTTCGGGTAGTACGTGAGGTCGAGCACCGGGATGTTGTTGGGCGTGCCGGCGGGCAGCTGGCGGAAGGGGAAGACCTCGCGCTCGAGCACCTCGCGCATGCGGTTGTCGCTGCGCATGCCGGGGTCGTTGGCGATGTGGCTCGGGGTGAGGTTGTTCTGGCGGAAGAAGAGCGGGTCGATCACGTACCACGAGAGCTGCGCCCGGCGGAAGCCGGCGCCGAGGCTGTTCACCAGGCTGCCTTCCGGGAACAGGTCGATGTTCTGCGGCGTGCTCGCATGGAACCAAAGGCTCTGCGTGCGCAGGTCGATGGTGCTCACGCTGCCCTCGAAGTCATCGATGTAGCTGGTGCCTTGGTTGCCGATTGCGCGGCTGTGGCCGGGGATGAGGTAGGCCCCCTCGATGCTGGCCGTGAGGTTGCTCTCCTGCTTGGTGGCATAGAAGGGCAGCTTGTCCACCAGGTTGGTGAGCCATTGCGACTTGGTCTGCCAGTTGGCATCGAGGCCCACGATGGTGTTGGCGATGGGCTCATCGCCCACGTTCACCTTCTGCGTGAGCGGCCGCTCATAGAGGTTCATCACCGTGCCGCCGATCACCAGGTCGCGGTTCACCTTGTAGTCGAAGCGCGCACCGGCCAATGTGCGGGTCTGTATGCTGAAGAGGGAGTTGCTCTCCAGGGCGATGTTCACCGGCGTGCCGCTCTCGAGGATGCCTTGGTTGAGGATGCGGACGCGGCCCAGGTTATAATCGACGGTGTAGTCCTGGTTCTCCACCAGGCGCACGCCGCCGGCGGTCACCACCACGCTGCCTTGCGGGATATTCACCGCGTTCAGGCTGATCACATCGCTGCTGGCGCTGCGATAACTGCCTTTGAGCTTGAAGCGGTTCAGCTCCGGCAGGTTCTGCGCGGCGATCTTGGTGCTGTCGTACAGCTGCTGGTACACGATCGTGCGCCTGATGTTCTCCGGCTGAATGGGGTTGTTGGGATCCGGCCCGATGAGCCTTCGGTCCAGATAGCTGCCGAAGGGCTCCAGTACGGGGAAGTACACACGGCCGGTCTGCGCCTGTATGGTGCCACCCACGCTGGCGGCACCGTCGATGAAGTCGAACCAGCCATCGGGATTGGGCGCGTTGTTCGGGTCCAGCCGGTCCATGGCCACGGTCTGCAGCAAAGGGATCTGATCCACCGGCGCGCGGGGGATGTAGTTGATATCGACGCCGGTGACCGGGTTGTTGTACACGATGTCCAGCCGGAACTTCTCACGGTTCACCTGGAAGGCTCCCAGGGCGTACACGTTCTTCATCATCAGGTCCCACAGGGGGATCCGCGGGTTGGTGATGGTGGCCTTGAGCAGGCGCAGCATGAGCGCGTCCGGCGGGCTGATGCCATCGGTGCTAAATTCACCGACCTGGAAGGTCTGCCCGTTGATGGTGTACTGGAAGGCCACGCACAGCACCTCGTCGTTGTTGAGGGCCTGGTTCAGCGTGATGAAGCCCAGGCGCGGGTTCAGGCTGAACTCGCTGGGCAGCAGCAGGCGCGCGCTCTCGAGCTTCTCATAGTGCCGCGCGGGCTGAAGGCCCAGCACCTGAAGCGCGCCGCTGGCATTCACGAAGCTGCGGATGCCGGCATTGCCGCTCACGGTGGCATAGAGCGAGTTGGCGCTGTTGTCGGCTTGCAGGCCGGGGTTGTCCACGAGCAGGCCCGGCGGCAGGTCGGCGCTCACGCGGCCGGCGGCGATCGCCTCGGGGCTGGCGTCTTCGCCCAGGTCGGTGAAGGCCACCACGTTGCGGTTCTGCTGGTAATCCTGTCGGGTGTTGGTCACCCACACCTCCACCCGCGTGATCTGCACGCCGCTGTTCACGGTGGGCAGGGTGCGCAGCGCGTTCTCGTACTGCTCGCGGAAGAAGTAGCTGAGGAAGTAGTGCTTGTTGGCCTCGTACTCGTCTGCCTTGATGTCGAAGTTGGTGGTCTGCGCGCCGCCCTGGGTCTGCACATTGCGCCGCTGCCCCTTCTCCTGGCTGAAGATGGCCGTGGCGGTGAGTCGGC
Source organism: Flavobacteriales bacterium (assembly GCA_020635725.1). GTDB lineage: Bacteria > Bacteroidota > Bacteroidia > Flavobacteriales_F > PHOS-HE28 > PHOS-HE28. Next base: position 106,371 of record JACJZF010000002.1, on the reverse strand, counting down.
CGAATTTCAGCTCGGTCTTCAGGCCGAAGAGGCTCTGGCTGCCTTGGATCAGCGTGCCGCGCAGGGGCAGGCTCACGTTGCCGGCCTCGATCTTCTGGATGATCTCATCCTCATAACCGGTGTAGTCGAGCTTCACCTGGTTCTCGAAGTCGAAGGTCGCCTGCGTGTTGTAGTTGGTGTTGATCTTCAGCTTCTCCCCGATGCTGCCCACCAGGTTCAGCTGGATCCGCTGGTCGAAATTGAAGGTGGTGATCTTCCGCTGCTGTACCGGGATGCGCGGGTTGTCGGTGCGGCTGATGTTCAGCCCGAAGATCACCTCGGCCGAACCGCGCGGCTTGATGTCGATGGTGTTGCCTCCGAAGATCCGGTCGAAGGCCTTGCCGCGCACCTTGATCTGCGGGATCAGGTCCTTCTTGGCGCTCTCGCTGTCCTGCTCAACCTTGTCGAGCCAGTGCGCCTTCATGGCCTTCTCCATGTCGTACTCGAGGTACTCCTCGAGGCTCATGCTCATGGGCGGTCGGTAGTCGAAGGAGCCGCCTACCGTGCTCTGCAGGATGTACTGCCCGGTCTCGGGGTCGTAGAGCACATCGTTCTCGATGTTCTCCGGGTTCTCCAGGTTGATCAGGCTCGGGTTGCTGCCGCCGGGGATCAGCGGGTCCTGGATCGGGTACACCAGATCCACCTCGGGGGTATCGGCCTGCAGCACCAGGTTCCCGAAGAGGGAGGCCTCCGCATCGAAGCCTGCCAAGGCCAGCCCCACCACGGCGACGACCCGCATGCCCCATGTGAAGGCATGGTGGACCTGCGGCGAGGCGAGTATGTGCACGGACCAGCTCACAGGTTCTTCAGCGTCAACTTGATCAGCTCTTCCAAGGGGGGCGGTTCCGTTCCGTGCTCCTTCAACACGCCTTGCAGCGCGCGCTCGGCCTTCATGCGGTCCAGCCCGAGCGAGATCAGCGCCGATAACGCCTCGGCCCGGAGCGTATTGCCCGGGCTTCCGCCCAATGGCGCTCCGGCGACGACCGGCGACCCGCTGAGCTTGCCCTGCAGCTCGGCGATGATGCGCTGCGCCAGCTTCGGGCCGATGCCCTTGATGCCTTTCAGCACGCCTTCATCGCCCAGGAGGATCGCCGAGCGGATCTGCTCCGCGTCGCGCGCGCTCATGATCACCAGACCCAAGGTGGCGCTCACGCCTTGCACGTCGATCAAGCGGCGGAAGAGCTGCCTGTCGTCGGCGTTCAGGAACCCGTAGAGCCGGTGCTCGCTGCTGCCCGAGCGCACATCCACCGTGACGCTGTAATGCACGTACACCCGGCACGCTCCTTTGGCAGGGAGGCTCTGCACCACGGCCGTCGGCATCTGCACCAGGTAGCCCACGCCATGGCACACGATCACCGCATGGTCGGTGCCGCGCTCCAAAAGCTCTCCGTTCAGGCTGTCGATCATCCTGTCCCTTGACGTGCGATGGGGTACTTACAAAGGGGGTAGAGAGCGCTCGATGGGCAGGGCGGTTGGCCGGTAGGGGTCCGGGTTGAGGGGGCCGAAAATAACGGATCCCCTCGTTCGCGAACCGCCCCCGCGCGACCCTAGATTCGGCGCATGCCGAAAGAGCGCGCAGTGGTGTTCACAGGCGCGGGTGTGAGCGCCGAGAGCGGGCTGCGCACCTTCCGCGATGGCGATGGCCTGTGGGAGGAGTACCGGATCGAGGACGTGGCCACGCCCGAGGCCTGGCGGCGCGACCCGGAACTGGTGCTGCGGTTCTATGACGAGCGCCGCGCGCAGGTCCTGGCCGCTCAGCCCAACGCCGCGCACCTGGCCATCGCCCGACTGGAGCAGCGCTACGAGGTGACCGTGGTGACGCAGAACATCGACGACCTGCACGAGCGAGCGGGCAGCACCGCGGTGATCCACCTGCACGGCGAGATCCTCAAGGCCCGCAGCACCGTCAATCCCACCTTCGTCACGGCGATCAACGGCGCATCACTTCCCAGCGGTGCACGTTGTCCACTGGGATCCCAACTACGACCGCACATCGTTTGGTTCGGCGAAGAGGTGCCCATGCTCGAAACCGCCGCCCGTGCCATTGCCGCAGCCGATCGACTGCTGGTCATAGGCACTTCCTTGCAGGTGTACCCCGCCGCCGGATTGGTGCATTACGCCCCGCCGGAGGTCTCCATCACATTGGTTGACCCCAACCCTGTTGAGATGCGCGGCCGAGGGCTCCGGATCCTGCAGGATTCAGCAACGGCCGGTGTGCCGCCGCTGGTTGAGGAATGGCTGAACGAGGCCGCTACCGCGTGACCACGAAACGGCGGGTGGCCAAGGGCTGGCCCGCCCGCTCCAGCGCTGCGAAATACACGCCTGGCGCCAAATCGGCCGTGGACCACTGGATACGGCCCTGCGCGGCACCCACGTTCGAGCGACGCATGGCCTCGCCGAGCACATTGTACAGCACAACTTGCGCATTGCCGCCGCGGCCCAGCTGGTATTCCATCTGCACATCCATGCCTTGCGTGGGCGAGGGCCAAACGGTCAACCCAGCATTCAGGCTGCCCGCCTCGGGTACTCCCACCAGGCCACAGAAGTCGATGTCCACCCAGCTGCTATCGGGGCCGTTGGGGTTGGCCACATCGTACCACACGAATTTGTAGCGCATCGTGGCGGTGTTGCCCTGTGCCTGATGGTAAGCGTGGAAGTTGTTGTAGTTCACGCCGGGGCTCATGGAAACGTGGTCCTGCGAGACCCAGGTCGGATGCGTTCCAACCGCAGCGGGCAGGTAGCAGACGCCCCAGCAGAAGAAATTCACCGTGCCTGGAACGGGCCAGATCTCGTACCGACGGACATTCACCGTGGCGGCGGAGGAACCGGTGAGCATGGAGTAGAGGCTCACCGTGTCAGTGGACCAGTCGCATGGCGCCACGATCACCGTGCCGTTCACCACCTCGCCATCCTCGTTGGTCAAGGTCACAACGCCTTGGGCGTGCGCGGCTGAAAGGGTCAGGAGGGTTCCGAGGGCGAAGGAGTAACGTAGGTGCATGTCGAAAGGATTGAACGTGCCGGCTTCGTGCCGTGCTTAGCAAAAGTAAGGCCGGTCGCTCAATCGGCTTCGAGCGAGTGAGCCATTGGGGGCTCGATAGGAATCCAACTGCTTAGACGATCAATCCAACGCGGTGCGCGTCATCCGTCTAAGTTCGTCATCCGCAAACCGGCTGTTGCTCGTTGCTGAAACAATGGAGCCGCTGACCTGACCAAGGAACGAAAACCCAAGAAACCAAACCCCGACGCATGAAACTGAGAACCTTACTCGCGACCTCTGCCCTCTCGGTGGGCGCGTTCGCCATGGCCCAGAACCAGAGCTGGACCGCGACGGACATCAACGGCAACACGCACTCCATCGCCGACTACCTCGCACAGGGCAAGACCGTGCTGGTGGACATCAGCGCTCACTGGTGCGGACCCTGCTGGGCCTGGCACAACAGCGAAATCATGGAGCGCCTCTACCATGAATTCGGCCCGGAGGGCACCGACGACCTCATGATCTTCTTCGTGGACGGTGACCCCGCCAGCTCCATGGCCCTGCTCCAAGGCGCATCGGGCTCGCAAGGTGACTGGACCGAGGGAGGCGCCACGCCGTATCCCATCATCGGCCCCAATGGACAGGGCAACACCCTGGCCACCCTCTACGGGATCTCTGCCTATCCCACGCTGTTCATGCACTGCCCTGGTGCCAACGCAGGAGTTGAGATTCAGCGCACCAGCAGCTGGGACACCTTCTTCGCCAGCTGGCGCAACGGATGCATGGCACCCTTCACCAACGGTGCGAACGACGCCACGCTGCTGCTCAACGAGGATTCTCAGCTCTGCCCCGGCGAGAGCCCCTACGCCTACCTCTACAACATGGGCACCGCCGCGCTCACCAGCGCCACGCTGGACCTGAAGCAGAATGGCACCACTCTGCAGACCGTGAACTGGACCGGCAATCTGGCCCGTTGGGGTACCGCCAAGGTGAACTTCGACCAGGTTGATGTCACCAGCCCTCAGGACTTCTCCGCCGAGGTGAGCATGCCGAACAACGTCGCAGACGAGCATCCCGAAGGCTTCGAGGAAGCCTACTCCTTTGAGCCCGCTCCGGATGCCGACCTGGCCACGGTGAGCCTGGAGATCCGCACGGACAACTACGGCTCCGAGACCACCTGGAAGCTCTACAACAGCAGCAACCAAGTGGTGCAGCAGGACCCGCCGGGCAACTACGCCAACAACACCACCTACACCTACTGGTGGAACCTGAACCCCAGCGAGTGCTATCGCCTAGAAGTGATTGACGCGTACGGTGATGGCATGTGCTGCTCCTATGGCAATGGCTACTTCAAGCTGCGCAGCAACGGCGTGATCGTGGCGCAAGGCGGTCAGTTCGGCGATGTGGATAAGGAGAAGTTCGTGGCGGGCCTCGCCGTGGGCATCGAGGAGAACAGCCTCGAAGCCGGCCTGAACCTCTTCCCGAACCCCACCACCGGTGCTGTGAAGGTCGAGTTCAACCTGGCCAGCGCCAGCAACGTGCGCATCGCCGTGCTGAACGTGCTGGGTGAGCAGGTCCTCTCCACCAACAAGGCCATGGGCGCCGGTCTGCAACAGACCGACCTGAGCCTGAATGAACTGCCCAATGGCAGCTACTTCGTGCACATCCTGGCCGATGGCCTCACCGCTGTGCGCAAAGTGACCTTGAACCGCTAATCGACCATACATCGAAGGTCATCCGAGAGGTCAGCGATCCGGTGCAGTTCTTGCCCTGTGGTCGCTGACCTTTCGTTTGACACCCCCCCATCACCATGAGCTTTATCCGTTCGATCGCCCTTGGCGCCCTGCTGATCCCTGTTCTTGCCTTCACCCAGTCGCGCGTTCCGAGCGCCACGGTCACCACCTTGGATGGGAAGAAGGTCGATAGCCGCACCTTCAGCAACGATGGCAAGCCCATCATCATCAACTTCTGGGCGACCTGGTGCGCTCCGTGCAAGAAGGAGCTCTCGGCCATCGCCGAGGATTATGCCGATTGGCAGGCGAAGACCGGGGTGAAGCTGATCGCCATCTCCATCGATGACGCCCGCAGCTCCGCCCGCGTGAAGCCCTATGTGAGCGGTCAGGATTGGGATTACGAGGTGTACCTGGACCCCAATGGCGACCTGAAGCGCGCGCTCAACGTGAACAACGTGCCGCATACCTTTCTGGTGAACGGCAACGGGGAGATCGTGTGGCAGCATAACAACTATGAGCCCGGCGATGAGAACGAACTCTACCGGAAAGTGCTGGAGCTAACCGGCAAGAAGTGATCTTCGTCCGTTGATGAACATGCTCCTACGCGGCTGCGCGGCCGCCCTGCTTCCCGCGCTGCTCCTGCTCGATGCGCGCGCGCAGCTCACAGGCGGGCAGCTCCATGGCAACTTCAGCACCGATGCTCAGTACTACAACGAGGACGAGGACATCGGGGCCGTGGTGCTGCCCGAGAAGATGGGCCTGAACTCCTGGCTCAACCTGATCTATTCCACCGAGCAGTTCGAGACGGGCATTCGGCTGGAGGCCTACGAGCCGCGCTTGGCAGGCTACCCGGCGGGGCAGCCCTACCTGGGCTCGGGCATCGGCTACCGGTATGCCAAGTACAAGCTCAGCGATCTGGAGGTGACCGGGGGCAACTTCTTCGAGCAGTTCGGACAGGGTCTCATCTTCCGCAGCTACGAGGAGCGCTACCTCGGCGTGGACAATGCCATGGACGGGCTTCGGGTGAAGTACAGACCCTACCGCGGGGTGTACCTCAAGGGCGTGATCGGCAAGCAGCGCTTCGGATTCGATAACGGGCTGGTGAACGGCGCCGGCCTGGTGCGGGGCTTCGATGCCGAGGTTGACCTGCGCGAGCTGCTAGACTCGGCATGGACCTGCGCCGGAAGCCTCGTGCTCGGCGGCAGCTTCGTGAGCAAATTCCAAGAGGACCGCGACCCCCTGCTGGAGCTGCCGCAGAACGTAGGGGCCTATGCGTTCCGCGCCAACCTCATCACCGAGCGTTGGAACATCTATGCGGAATACGCCTACAAGATCAATGACCCCAATGGCAAGAACGGCTTCATCTACAAGCCCGGACAGGCCGCCATGTTCAATGCCACGTACAGTGTGAAGGGATTCGGCCTCAGCCTGGGCACCCACTCGTTCGACAACATGTTCTTCCAGAGCGATCGCGCCGCGCCGACGCCCTTCGACCTGAACATCAATTTCCTGCCGCCGCTCACCAAGCAGCACACCTACAACCTTCCCGCAACGCTCTACCCGTATGCCACCCAGCCCAACGGCGAGGTGAGCGCCCAGGGCGAGGTCTTCTACAAATGGAAGAAGGGCACCCGGCTCGGAGGCAAGTACGGCACCAAAGTGGCGGTGAACTTCAGCACGGCCTATTCGCTGGACACCACACGCCTCGGAGTGGCGGATGACACCACGGCGCGGCTGGGCTATCGCTCGCGGCTCTTCGGCATGGGCGACCGCAACTACTTCCAGGATTTCAATGTGGAGATCCGCAAGAAGGTGAGCGCCGATTGGGAATTCGCCCTCACCTACCTGAACCTGGTGTACGACATCGACATCATCCAGGGCAAGCCGGGCAAGCCCACGGTGTACGCGGACATCGTGATCGTGGAGGGCCTGCACAACTTCAACGACCGCCACTCGCTGCGCTTCGAGCTGCAGCACCTGCGCAGCGGCCAGGATCACGGCAATTGGGCAACGGCCTTGGCCGAGCTCACCTTCAGCCCGCATTGGTTCATAGCCGCCATGGACCAGTACAACTACATCGGCGACAGCGGGCTCGAGGAGAAGAATGGCCTGGAGCAGACGCACTATCCCATCGGCTCCGTCGGGTACATCCGCGGAGGGAACCGATTCCAAGTGAACTATGGCCGCCAACGCGCAGGCATCTTCTGCGTGGGCGGTGTCTGCCGCCAGGTGCCGGCCGCCAATGGCCTTACCTTGTCGATCACCAGCACATTCTGACCATGCGCCAGGCTATCATCGCACTTAGCGCGTCGCTCGCCCTGGTGGGCTGCGATTACGTTGACGCGCCGAACGCTCCTGCCACGGATGACGGCGGCGGCACCAACGAGACCTTGAAGCGACGGGCCCTGCTCGAGGAATTCACCGGGCACCGATGCAACAATTGCCCGGCAGCGCATGCCGTGGCCGCCAACCTCGCCAATGTCTATGGCGATGAACTCATCGTGGTGGGGATCCATGCCACGGATTTCTTCGCCGCCCCGCTCAACCCGCCAGCCGCCAATGGCTCCTACTCCACGGATTTCCGGACGCCAGCGGGCGATACCTACGCCACGGCCTTCAATGTCTCCTCCCTCCCTACGGGCATGGTGAACCGCACGCCGTACAACAACAGTGTCACCATATCGAGCGGAAGCTGGAGCAGCGCCATCGCGGAGATCATCGCACAGGATGCGGCCTGCGATGTGTGGTTCAGCGCCTTGGAGCATGACGCCGCCGCTCATACGGTAACCGCCGAGGTGAAGGTGGCCGTGCTGCAGCCGATTTCCGGAGATCACAACCTCACGGTTTATCTCACGGAGGACCACATTATCGATTGGCAGGTGAATTCGTTGGTCAACCCACCGGACGTGGAGAACTACGACCACCGTCACGTGCTGCGCGCGAACCTGAACGGCACTTGGGGCCAAGCCGCCATCACCGGCTCTGCTGCGGCAGGGGACACGCTCACCTTCCAGTTCAACGCCTTCGCGCTAGACCCTGCTTGGAACCCGAGCAATTGTGCCCTGATCGCCTACCTGTATGACACAGGCTCCGACGAGGTGATGCAAGCCGCGGAGCGCGAATTCGAGCCCTGAGCCAACCTTAGGCCCCCGGGCCATACCAGCCCACCCGGCTGAGCGTTAGCCCGTTTCGGAGCTGTGGAAAACCCGAGGCCCGGAAACTCGACGACCCGCCCCGAGCGGTGTATCTTCAACCTCGCTTAACCCGGAATGTGATGATGGACCAAGGAAGGAAGATGATGGAGTTCAGCAAACAGGTGCTCCAGAAGGTGAGCTTCGACCCGCGCCTGTTCAAGAAGGAATTGATCAAGGCGCGCCGTTGGGTGGGCCAGAGCGACCAGATCGTGTTGAAGGCCTGGTGCCTCGCCACCTTCGGTCACCTCTACAAGGACCTGATCCTGGAGGTGTTCAAGAGCACCATGCGCAGTTGACCACGCCCTAGGGGTCAACAACCGGTGCTCAGCTGCTCGCATCGCGGCGCAGGAAAGCCAGGGTGCGCTTGAGTCCTGCATGCTTGGCCCTCTTCACAGCGCTACCCTCGAACAGGCGATCGAAGACCACCTCGTTCATGCCGTGCCACTCGTCGGCGGTAAGCGCGAGCAATTCGTCTTTGGGCTTGAACTCGGGCTCCGTTGCTGGCGTGGCGAAGCGGTTCCACGGGCATACCTGCTGGCAGATGTCGCAGCCGAAAGCCCAGCCCGCCATGCGGCCGGCGAACTCTTCCGGTATGGCATCGCGCAGCTCGATGGTGAGGTAGCTGATGCACCGGCTGCCATCGACCCCGTAGGGCGTGATGGCCTGTGTTGGGCATGCATCCACGCAACGGCGGCAGGTGCCGCAGTGGTCCGTTGCGGGCGCATCAGGCGATAGCTCCAAGTCGATGATGATCTCGCAGAGGAAGAACCAGGACCCCGCTCCCTGCCGAATGATGTTGGTGTGCTTCCCGATCCAGCCGATGCCGCTGCGCTGCGCCCATGCCTTCTCCATCACCGGCCCGCTATCCACGAAGGCGCGCATCGCTGCGTCGCCGAAGCGCTCGGTGATGAACGCCATGAGCGGCTTCAACCGCTTGCGCAGCACCTTGTGGTAGTCGCGGCCGTACGCATAGGTGCTGATCCTCGGCGCGGCAGGATCCAGTTGACTGGGCTCGTTGAAGTAGTTGTAGGCCAGGCTGATCACGCTCTTCGCGCCCGGGACCAGTTTCCTCGGATCGAGGCGCAGATCGAAATGGTTGGCCATGTAGCCCATCGCACCGTGCTTGCCCTCCGCGAGCCAACGTTCCAGAAGCGGGGCTTCATCGGCAAGGAACTCGGCTCGGGCAATGCCACAGGCCAGGAAACCCAACTCGGATGCCTTGGCCTTGATCAGAGCGGACCCCTCGGACGCGGTGAGCACGGGGGGAAGTTAGACCACCGGAGGAACGGCTTCGTGCCTCACGATGACCAACGCGCGGAGCCAGCTCAGAGCTTCACGAAACGCTGCGTTGCGGTGCCTGTGTCGCTCGTCACCCGCACATGATAGATACCAGGCAGCAGCCGCGCGATGTCGAGCACCATCCGCGAGCCTATCGCCTGTGACCGCTGCACGGTTCTGCCCCCCGCATCCAGGACATCGACGAACACCGGGCCACGTTCATCGCCTACGTGAACGATAATGATGTCGCCGGCAGGGTTCGGCACGACTCGGAGCGTGGAGATCCGGTGCGCATCTGAGACGTTTTCCGGCAGGGAAACCGCGAAGACAGCCGGCTCCGTGACAATGGGCTCATTGAAGTCGAAAACGATGTTCGCCGTGTTCTGAATGGCTGCACCGGGCAACAGGTCCTGCCGCGCGTGCATGGCGAACTTCACGAAGCCATGGCTCCCCGGCTCGTTGCTCGTGCTATCAGGAAGCTCGATGGGATCGAACACGAAATGCAGCACTCCGGCAGTGATGTACCATTCACAAGGGTGACTGCTTGCGATAAGGCGCATGGTGCTCCATTGGAGATCCTGGCTGAGCGTATCGGTGATCACTACGCGTGAAGCCGGCCAAGTACCCGTATTCTGGAATCGAATGGTATACTCCAGATCCCTTCCCTCCTGCACATCTTGCGCGGTGAGCGAACCCGGCGAAACCGTCTTGTCGTTCGGGTCAAACGCACCCACGACCTCCTCTTCCACGGTCTGCCAGTTGTCCGCAGGTGTTGTATCCTGGGCGGCTGGGACTGCGAGCACTGATGAGCTGAGCAGCCCGCCCAAGGGCGTAGTCGCTGACAGGTTCAGGGTAACTTGAGCGGTCCATGAGTCCCCTGGGGCCAGGGCGCTGAGCGTCCATCGTGCTGTGTCATTGGCCCATTGAGCTGGTGCTGGGTTGGCGCCGACCCAAGTCCATGCGTAATCCACGCCCAACATGACCTCAGCGTCCGCAGCCGTAGTTCCAATGTTAGATACTGTGAGGGTCCAGATGCGATCGAAGCCGGGTACCGGAGGGGCGATACTCGTTAGGTCAACCACCAGGTCGGTGATGTTCTGGAGGGGGTGGATACCGAAACCAACCAACGTATCTAGATCCGTGATGCTCGAAAGCAGGGCCGTTTGGGCCGGCGTGGTAGCCACATGATAGAGCGGCGGTATGGCCATCAATGTGAACATGCCTGTATCAGCCGCCAACTCGTAGAGCCCGGTCGAACTCGTGTAACCATAGTAGCCGCCGGGCATGCACTCGATGGTCACGTTCGGCATTAACGGTTCTCCACTTTCCTGTATACCGTTGGCATTCTGGTCATCGAAGACGAACCCGTATATCACGGGATTGAAAATCGAACAGGACGTATTCAGAACGTTGCATAACGGAGGCCACGAAGCCGGGATTCCTTCTTGTCCGACCCAGGACGGGTAATTGGGCATGCACGTAACTCCGGTACTGGCCAGATTGATCGCGCCTCCGTTCATAGGTACCGAGGGCAAACAAATCAGCGAGGGACAATCCGTGATTGATACACCAGGATGGCGATTCGGCGGAAATGCGCGCATCCAGACGAGGCCCTCCAAGCCATGAATAATTATCGGCTCGCTGTCCTCACCCGTATCGTAGTTGCCTTCATAGTCGATATCGAGTGAGTCCACCAAAGGGAGGTTCTCAAGACGGAAAGAATACATCGCTACCCCCGTGTCTTGACCATTGACGTTGTTGAAATGCATGTATGGCACGGAGGAAAGCGAGGGTAGATCCGCCAGATGATAGAGCCAGCCATTATGGTGCGTCAGAGGTGGGACTGAAACGATGTTCGGGCAATCGAGCACCTCCAAATTGAAAAGTGTGGTATTCTGAGGGAACGGCCCTAGCGCAAGGAGATCCACATTCATCAAGAGCACGTTGGTGAGTCCTATTCCGCTCATGGACAGCGTGGATATGGGAACATCCACCATTTCCAACCGTTGGAGACCATCCGGAAGCTGTAGGTCACCTGCCAGAGGGACATCAATCACGGATAGACTGAATGTCTCCGTTATCATCGGTAGTGCAGTCCAAGGCATCTGGGAGACCAAGATGCTGAGCGCACTAATCGGTTGCGAAGGCTGCGGGAGGAGCGGGCAATCCTCGATCCACAATCCATCCGCGAAACCCTCCTCCCCACCAGCGTCGGGCCAGGGCCATGTGTCGCTCATATACCAGAGATCCAAGGCCGGCAATGCGCTCGTCAGCTCTGGCATCCATGCTAGCTTAAGCACTTCCAAGGCCGGAGGGTAGTCGATGGTCGGCACGGGCACGCCCTCGCAAATGAGCACTTCAAGAGTCGGTGGCAAGCTGGGCATCGCCTGCAAGGGCACTTGCCTTAGTAAAAGGCCTTTCAATGAGGCTGGCAGAGGACCCAACGCCGTGATGGATGAGGTTTGGACCTGGAACGTCTGAAGACCCTCAGGCAGGTCCACGGGTACCGTAGTTCCCATCTCGCGCAGGCACAAACCCTTTATGGTCAAAGGAAGCGGAGGGAGGCTCGTGCCAAGATAGCCGCGGATCACCAAGGTTTCCAGATTAGGAGGCCATGCCGAGAACGTAGGTTCCTGCTCGAAGAAGTCAATCTCCAAGTGAAGCAGTTGTGGAAGGCTCTCGAGACTGGTCAGGTCGCAGGGCTGCCAATCCAAGGTCAGGGCTAGCTCCTCTTGCCCCCAGAAGTCCCACATCGCATGAGCGGTGTCCAGATAGCCCGCACCGTCCACTACACCTGGGATCACCTCATTATACCAGGCGCGCAGGTTCATATCCGGAACAAAGACTGTTTGTGCGTGCAGGGTCGAGAACGCTAGGGCGCCGCACAACGTGGACACAACTGCACAGGTGCCTTGTTTCATGGTGGAGGTCATTGAATGGAGCGGCGCTGCTAACTACCAAAACTAGACGAAGCCATAGCCGCCTCGCTGCTCCAGTCCGGAAATCACCACAAGTGGGTAGGCCACTACTCAAACAGGCTCCCGGGCTTCACGCTGGGCACTCTGCCGAGATGGCGATAGGCGCGCTCGGTGGCCTGCCGCCCGCGCGGTGTGCGCTGCAGATAGCCTTCCATGATCAGGAACGGCTCATACACCTCCTCGATGGTGCCCGCCTCCTCCCCTACCGCAGTCGCCACGGTATTCAATCCAACAGGGCCGCCGCTGAACTTGTCGATGATGGCGCCAAGGATGCGATTGTCCATCTCATCGAGCCCGTGCGCATCCACGTTGAGGGCCTTGAGCGCGTGCTGCGCGATGGCCAGGTCGATGGTGCCGTCGCCTTGGATCTGCGCGAAATCCCTGACCCGCCGGAGCAGCGCATTGGCGATCCGCGGTGTGCCCCGGCTGCGGCGCGCGATCTCATCGGCCGCCTCGTCGATGATGGGCACCTGCAAGAGGCCCGCGCTCCGCTTCACGATGCCCTTGAGCGTGCCGGCATCGTAGTAATCGAGCCGGCTGTTGATGCCGAAACGCGCGCGCAACGGTGCCGTGAGCAGGCCGCTGCGCGTGGTGGCGCCCACCAGGGTGAAGGGGTTGAGAGCGATCTGCACGGTGCGTGCATTCGGCCCGGCGTCGATCACCAGGTCGATGCGGTAGTCCTCCATGGCGCTGTACAGGTACTCCTCGATCACCGGTGTCAGCCGGTGGATCTCATCGATGAAGAGCACATCGTGCGGCTCCAGGTTGGTGAGCAGCCCGGCCAGGTCGGCAGGCTTATCGAGCACCGGACCACTGGTGATCCGGATGCCCACGCCCATTTCCGCTGCGATGATGTTCGCGAGCGTGGTCTTGCCCAAGCCGGGTGGCCCGTGCAGGAGCACGTGATCCAGTGCTTCGCCACGCCCCTTGGCGGCCTGCACGAACACCTTGAGGTTATCCGTAACGGCCTTCTGTCCGGCGAACTCGCCGAACTTCCTGGGACGGAGCACCTGCTCCATCTCCTTGTCAGAGGCGGAGCGTTGCTCGTTGCGTACATCGAACCCGTCGGGCATCGCGCGAAGGTAACCGCGGCTCACTCCTCCCCCTGCCGCATGTCGCGCCAGATATCGCCGAAGAACACGCGCAATCCTAGGATGTAGATGGGCGCGGTGAGGCGCTCACCGAGCCCTTCCCGGGTGAGGCCCACGAGGCGATAGCCCCAGCCCGCGCCGATGCCGAAGTAGCGCGCGAAGCGGTATTGCACCGTCATGGCGGGCTCGTAGACCACCAGGCCGGAGCGCCGCCAGGTCCGATTGGCGCCTTCCCCATCGGTGTAGATCACGGAGCCGTGCCCGAAGCCTACCTGCAGCGGGATCCGCACCTCCCACGGCCCCCGTTGATAGAAGGCGTAGTCGACGTGCGCTGCCACGTAGCCCATGTGGAGTCGGCCGGTGCGCTCCACGCCATCGATGCGCAGCACCTGCTCCACCGGAGAGAGCAGGAAACTGTAGCCCAGACCGTACTGGAACCGACGGGCATGCTCCAAGGCCAGCTTGGCACCAACGAAGCGCACGTTGCTGTTGCTGATGAAGGAGCCGCGCATGTCGAGCCGGGCCACCACACGAGGCGGCTCCTGCGCGAAGCGCGCGATGCTATCGAGCAGCTGCGCGTGCGCGGGGCGCAGCGCGACGAGCGTGCAACAGATCAGCAATAGCAGGGGCCGCATAGCAGAATGTCCGCGCCAAAGGTGCGGACATTCCATGCGGTTGCGGGAAGTCTAGTGCTCCTCCTCGCCGTGCTCGAGCGGGGTGATCTGGCTCACCCAATCCTCGGGCTTGCCGGGCTTGCTGTAATCGTAGGGCCAGCGGTGCACCACGGGGATGGGACCCGGCCAGTTGCCGTGGATGTGCTCCACGGGCGTGGTCCACTCCAGCGTGTTGCTCTTCCACGGGTTCTGCACGGCCTTCGGTCCGCGGTACACGCTGTAGAAGAAGTTGTACGTGAAGATCACCTGCGCCAGGGCGCCCACGATGGCGAACACGGTCACCACCACGTTGAGGTCCACCACGCCATCGAACATGGGGAACTCGGTGTAGTTGTAGTAGCGTCGCGGAGCACCCGCCAATCCGATGAAGTGCATCGGGAAGAACACGCCGAAGGCGCAGATGAAGGTGATCCAGAAGTGGGCATACCCCAGCTTCGTGTTCATCATCTTGCCGTACATCTTCGGGAACCAGTGGTAGATGCCGGCGAACATCCCGAAGATGGCGCTCATGCCCATGACAATGTGGAAGTGCGCCACCACGAAGTAGGTATCGTGCACGGCGATGTCCAGCGCGCTATCCGCAAGGATGATCCCTGTGAGGCCGCCGGCGATGAAGGTGGCCACCAAGCCGATGCTGAACAGCATGGCCGGGGTGAAGATGATGTTGCCGCGCCAGAGCGTGGTGATGTAGTTGAACACCTTCACCGCGCTGGGGATGGCGATGAGCAAGGTGGTGGCCACGAACACGCTGCCGAGGAAGGGGTTCATGCCCGTGACGAACATGTGGTGACCCCACACGATGAAGCTGAGGAATCCGATGGCGAGGATCGATCCGATCATGGCGCGGTAGCCGAAGATGGGCTTCCGTGCATTCGTAGAGATGATCTCCGACGTGATGCCCAACGCGGGCAGCAGCACGATGTACACCTCGGGGTGTCCCAGGAACCAGAAGAGGTGCTGGAACAGGACAGGGCTGCCACCGGTCTGCTCCATGGCCTCGCCGGCCAGGTGGATGTCGCTCAGGTAGAAGCTCGTGCCCAGGGTGCGGTCGAGCAGCAGCAGCAGCGCGGCGCTGAGCAGCACGGGGAAGCTGAGGATGCCGAGCACCGCGGTGAGCAGCAGGGCCCAGATGGTGAGCGGCAACCGGGTCATCTTCATGCCCTTGGTGCGCAGGTTGAGGATGGTGGCCACGTAATTGAGGCCGCCCATCAACGAGCTGGCGATGAACAGGGTCATGCTCACGAGCCACAGCGTCATGCCGGCCCCGGAACCGGGGATGGCCTTGGGCAAAGCGCTCAGCGGCGGGTACACGGTCCAGCCGGCGCTGGCCGGGCCGCCCTCCACGAAGAGCGAAGCGAGCATCACCACGCTGCTCAGGAAGAAGAACCAGTAGCTGAGCATGTTGATGAAACCGCTCGCCATGTCACGCGCCCCGATCTGCAAGGGGATGAGCAGGTTGGCGAAGGTGCCCGAGAGACCGCCAGTGAGCACGAAGAACACCATGATGGTGCCGTGGATCGTGACCAGGGCGAGGTACATGTTGGGATCGAGCACGCCGCCCGGCGCCCATTTGTCGCCGAGGAAGAAGTTCGTGAAGGCGAAGCCCTCGTTGGGCCAGGCCAGCTGCAGGCGGAAGATCAGCGACATGATCACCGCCACCCAGGCCATGACGATCGCCGTGACCAGGAACTGCTTCCCGATCATCTTGTGGTCGTGGGAGAATACGTACTTCGATACGAAGCTCTCCTCGTGGTGGTGGTGCTCGTGGTGACCGGCTTCGTGCCCGGCGTGAGCGGTGTGCGCGTGTGCACCCATGGTCTTCTTCGTTGAGGTCAGTTCGCGTGCTCGGCCATCACGGCGGTGGCCGTGCTGTCCGTTGCCGGAGGTGTTGCTTCAGGAGTGGCGGGCGCCTCGAAAGGCTTCTTGTTCGCTTCGGCGAGCCAGGCGTCGAACTCGGCCGGTGGCGTCACGATCAGCGGCATCTGCATGTTATAATGGCTGGCGCCGCAGATCTTGTTGCACAGCAGGATGAAATCGAACTTGTCATCCTGCATCACATAGGTGCGCATGCTGTCGGTGGTGATCGTCGGGGTCACCTTCATGTGCGTGGTCATGCCGGGCACGGCGTTCATCTGCACGCGCAGGTGGGGGATGAACGCGCTGTGGATGATGTCGCGCGAGCGGATCAGGATGCTCGTCTCCTTATGCACGGGCAGGTAGAAATCCTTGGTCACCACGTCATCCGCGCCGTGCAGGTAGGTGCTGGCCGCGCCGTTCGCCTTGATGTCCTGCTCCATCACGCCCCGCAGGTTGATGATGCGCGCAGTCATGCGGCCCAGGTAGTCGATGCGCTCCTGGAGCTCGTGGCGCTGGTCGTCGGGTAGCACACCGGAGAGCTGGGCCTCCGCGTCGGCGATCTCCTGCTCGATCTCCGCCAGGCGTGTCTCGATGCTGGTGGCGGTGACGATGCCCAGCGGGTTGGTGCCGTTGATCAGGCGGTAGTCCGTGGCGCCCAGCATGCCATCGCTGCCCGGGTAACGGGCGGTCCAGTCGAACTGCTTGGCGTAGAGCTCCACCTGCATGGCATCGGGGGAGGCCGGCGAGGTGATGTGGCTCCAGGTGGTGAGGCCGTAGATGATGATCACCGCGAGCACACCGGCGGGCACCACCGTCCAGAGCAGCTCCAGCTTGTTGTTGTGCGGGTACCAATGCGCCCGGCGATCCTTGCTGAAGACGTACTTGCCGGCGAAATAGAACAGGAGGACATTGGTGAGGATGAATACCAGGATCAGGATCCACCAGTTGAAGTCGAGCAGCGCGTCGGTGGCTTCACCCTGGGTGCTGGCCGCCACGGGCAGCATCTTATCGCCATACTTCACCACCAGCCAGAGGAAGAAGCCGAAGTACGCGAACGGGAAGAGCCACATCAGGGTGGCGTTCATCCGGTTGTCGGCATCGGAAATCTCCTCCTCGCGCTTGCCGCGCAGCCGGGAAGTGAGCTCGTAAACGCGGGCCAGCTGGGCCACCGCGAGGATGCCCAGGACCACGACGATCAGGATCAACAGCTTGCTCATTGTCCGCTATGCTTCAACCCGGGTAACGGGGCTTGTGTTCGTGGTTCAGATCTGGTGATGGACGCTTTCCTCCAGATAAGGATGGTTCACCGGGGTGAGCGGCGCCTTGGCCAGCGCATTGAACACCACGGTGATGAAGAGGCCGAGGAAGAGGGCGAACATGCCCACATCGAGCAGCCCGAGGCCATGATGGAAGTCATGACCGGCGGCGCCGGGCATCACCATCATGTTCACATCGAGCCAGTGGCCGATGAAGACCACGGTGCCCACGCCGATAAGGAAGCGCGGGTTGCGCTTGGCATCGCGGCTCATGAGCAGCACCATGGGCACGGCGAAGTTGATGAAGAAGGTGACCCACATGAGCACGGGGTGCTCGTTGATGCGGTCCTGGAAGTAGGTGACCTCTTCGGGGATGTTGCTGTACCAGATCAGCATGAACTGGCTGAAGTAGAGGTAGCTCCAGAGGAAGCTGATGGCGAACACCCACTTGCCCATGTCCTGGATGTGGCTGTTGTTCACCTGGGGCAGGTAGCCCTTGCGCTTGAGGTAGAGCACCATGATCACGCCGGTGATCATCGCGCTCACCCACATGCCGCTGAACACGTACCAGCCGTACAACGTGCTGAACCAGTGCGCATCGATGCTCATGAGCCAGTCCCAGGCGAGGGTGCTGCTGAACACCGCGAAGAACACGAGGAAGAGAGCGCTGCGGCGGTAGTTCATCAGCATGCGGCGCACCAGGCTGTCACCCGTCTCCTGATCCATGCGCAGGCTCTGCTTGCGGAACCAGCTGGCGGCGAAGACGAAGGTGGCCAGGTAGGCGAGCGTGCGGATCCAGAAGAAGGGCTGGTTCAGGAAGGCCCGTTTGCCGGCCATGATCGGATCATAGTTCGGGTCGGCGGGGTCGTACAGGCTGCTGTCCATCCAATGGTAGATGTGATGGATGTGCATCGAACCGGCGGCGAGCACGATGATCATGACCACCGCGCCGATGGGGATCCACGACATGATGCCCTCGTACACGCGCTTCACCAGCACGCTCCAAGCGGTCTCGGTGGCATTCTGCAGCGCATAGAAGAACAGTGCGCCCAGTCCGATGCCGAGGTAGAAGAAGCCGTTCACGAGCAGGGCGCTCCAGGTGCGCTGGTGGTGCTCGCTATGGTCGGTGAGCACGCCGTAGAGCGTGGCCACGGCGCCGATGCCGATCAGCGCCATGCTGAGCGTCCGAGCCCGTTTGCTGATGGTGAAGTTCATCGCCGTTCCGTTGTCGTCATTCAGTTCGTGGTGGCCGCGCCGGCATCCGCCATGGGTTCGCGTTGGAGCTTGCCGCCGTTCTGGAGGTACTTCACGTAATGGGTCACCAGCCAGCGCTCCTCTTTGTTCAGTTGGGAGGCATGGGAACCCATGGCCACGTTGCGGCCATACGTGAGCGAATGGAAGATCTTGCCTTCGGGCAGATCCTTCAGCGGGCCGTTGTAGGCGCCGGGAGGCGGGTAGCCCCCGTTGTTCACCACAGGGCCATCGCCCTGGCCAGTGGCGCCGTGGCAGTGCTGGCAGAACTTGTCGTAGATCACCTTGCCCTGATCCACCGTGGCCTGTGTCATGGCAATGGGGCTCGTGAGCTGCGCGCCGGCCGCTTCGTAGCCCTCGGGGGTGTTCGGGTACGGGTAGGGCATGTTGAACTGGGCCTTATCCGCATCCATGCTGAAGGGGATGGTGCCGTTCACGGGCTTGCGCGCGCTCATGCGCTCGCGCTGCTCGGCGGCCTTCTCCTCGGTGAAGTAGTAGGGGTCCTGGCCGTAATCGACGTAGGCCTCCACGGCGGGGCTGCGGTACATGTCGGGCATGTATTCCACGCCCGGGCTGTTCGGGTTGCTGCCGCAGGCGGCCAGGCCGAGTGCGAAGGTTCCGATGATGGCGTCGCGCTTCCTCATGGCTCAGCAGGCTCGTTCGTTGAATTCGACCATGCCGGTGCCTTGGAGCAGGCCCTCGATCCCCTGTGGCTCATGGCCGTGGTTGTCGGCGGTGCGCACCTCGATAATGAACTTGTCGTCGGTGGTGCGCGGGTCCGGGTTGCGCGCGGGCATGCCCGGCAGCGTCTTGTTGCGGATCAGGTAGGTGATGGCCATGCCGTGCGCGGCGCAGAGCACGGTGAACTCGAAGGTCACCGGGATGAAGGCCGGCAGGTTCTTGTAGAGCGCCTGGCTGGGCTTGCCGCCGATGTTCATCGGCCAATCGAAGATGTTGAAGTACCAGATGCCGAGCAGCGCCAGGCAGGTGCCGGTGATCCCGAACATGAAGCTGGCGATGGCCAGGCGGGTGCGCTTCACGCCGATGATCGGGTCGATGCCGTGGATCGGGAAGGGCGAGAACACGTCCTTCACCCGGATGCCGGCCGAGACGAGCTTGCGCGCGCCGTCCTTCAGCTGCTCAGGATCGTCGTAGACCGCGTAGATGACCTTGTTCGCCATGGATCAATGGTGATGATGAGCGGCCTGCTGCTTGTAGCTCTCGCCGCTGCCTTTCAGGATGGACTTCACCTCGTTCAGCGCCAGCACCGGGAAGAAGCGGGCGAAGAGCAGGTAAAGCGTGAAGAAGATGCCGATGGTGCCGAGGAAGACGCCCACATCGACCCACGTGGGGTGGAACATCGTCCAGCTGCTCGGGAGGTAATCGCGGTGCAGGCTGGTGACGATGATCACGAAGCGCTCGAACCACATGCCGATGTTCACCACGATGCTCATGAAGAAGGTGAAGCCCAGGTTCGTGCGCAGCTTCTTGAACCAGAAGAGCTGCGGGCTGATCACGTTGCAGGTCATCATGCTCCAGTAGGCCCAGAAGTAGGGGCCGGTGGCGCGGTTGATGAAGGCGTAGCTCTCGTACTCCACGCCGCTGTACCAGCTGATGAAGAGCTCCGTGATGTACGCCACGCCCACGATCGAGCCGGTGACGATGATCACGATGTTCATGTACTCGATGTGCTTCTTGGTGATGTAGGCCTCGAGGCGCATCACCTTGCGCATCACCAGCAGCAGGGTCTGCACCATGGCGAAGCCGCTGAACACCGCGCCGCTCACGAAATAGGGCGGGAAGATGGTGGTGTGCCAGCCGGGGATCACCGAGGTGGCGAAGTCGAAGCTCACCACGCTGTGCACCGAGAACACCAGCGGGGTGGCGATGCCGGCGAGCACCAGGCTCACCTCCTCGAAGCGCGTCCAGGCCTTGGCGTTGCCGGTCCAGCCGAAGCTGAGCACGCCGTACACCTTCTTCATCACCGGGCGAGTCACCTTGTCGCGGATCGTGGCGAAGTCGGGGATCAGGCCGATGTACCAGAACACCAGGCTCACGCTGAAGTAGGTGCTGATGGCGAACACGTCCCAGAGCAGCGGCGAGTTGAAGTTCACCCAGAGGCTGCCGAACTGGTTGGGGAGCGGGAACACCCAGTAGGCCATCCAGATCCGGCCCATGTGGATACCGGGGAAGGTGGCCGCCATGATCACGGCGAAGATGGTCATGGCCTCGGCCGAGCGGTTGATGGCCATGCGCCACTTCTGGCGGAAGAGCAGGAGCACCGCGCTGATGAGGGTGCCTGCGTGGCCGATGCCCACCCACCACACGAAGTTGGTGATGTCCCAGGCCCAGTCCACGGTCTTGTTGAGGCCCCAGGTGCCGATGCCCTTGCTGATCAGGTACAGGATGCAGCCCGTGCCGTAAGCCGCGATCAAGGCGGCGATAGAAATGAGGATGTACCAGCCGCGCGGGGCCTTGTTGTCGATCGGGCCCACGATATCATTGGTGATATCGGCGTAGGTCTTGTGACCGAGGATGAGCGGTTCGCGGATCGCTGCTTCTGCGTGCATGGGGTCCTGGTCGTTATTCCTTAGGCGTGGTGGTGGGCGGCCTCCTCGGCGTTGCGCACCTTCACGAGGTAGTTGACATTAGGCTTCACGCCGATCTCATCGAGCATGTGGTAGCTGCGGTCGGCCTCGCTCAGCGAGCGCACCATGCTCTTCTTGTCGTTGAGGTCGCCGAAGACGATCGCGCCGGTGCCGCAGGCCGCGCTGCAGGCGGTCTCGATGCTGCCGTCCTTCACGGGCGTGCCGGCCTTCTTGGCGGCGTTCTTGCCGGCATGGATCTGCTGCACGCACATGCTGCACTTCTCGATCACGCCGCGGGCGCGCACCACCACATCGGGGTTGAGCACCATGCGGCCCAGGTCGTCCCATGCGGGGTTCACCTCGCCGAACTTCTCGCTCACGTAGTTGAACCAGTTGAAGCGGCGCACCTTGTACGGGCAGTTGTTCGCGCAGTAGCGCGTGCCGATACAACGGTTGTAGGCCATCTGGTTGAGGCCCTCGTTGCTGTGCGTGGTGGCGGCCACCGGGCACACCGTCTCGCAGGGCGCGTGGTTGCAGTGCTGGCACATCACCGGCATGAAGCTCACGGTGGGGCGCTCGCTCGGCTCCTCCATCTTGGTGTAGAGGGAGATCTTGCTCTCGCCAGCGGCACGGCCCTCGGCCCAATGCGTATCGCTGCTGTAGTAGCGGTCGAGGCGCAGCCAGTGCATCTCGCGGCTGCGGCGCACCTCATCCTTGCCCACCACCGGGATGTTGTTCTCGCTGTTGCATGCCGTGATGCAGGCCCCGCAACCGATGCAGCTGTTCAGGTCGATGCTCAGCCCCCAGCGGTGGCCCACGCCTTCCACAGGGTGCTCTTCCCACAGGTCGAATTCGGCCACGGGCTTCTTGTCGCGCGAGTCGATCACGCCATCGGCGTTCACGTCCTCGTGCACGGGCAGCGCATGGGCCTCGTTGTAGGCATCCTTGTCACCGGCCTTGTACACCGCGAGGGAGGTCTCCTTCACGATGCTGTGGCGGTCCATGTGCGTCAGATGCGTCTGCGTGATGGCGATCGGGTAGGTCCCGCCGGTCGCGCTCACGCTCACGTTCACCGCATCGTAGCCCACCGTGCCGTTCATCAGGCTGGTGAGCGCATAGGCATTCTGGCCGACGGGCTTGCGCTCGCCGTTCTCATCGGAGACCACCGCGGCCTTGCCCACCTTCTCCCCGTTGGCGCCACGGCCGTAGCCGAGGGCGATGGCGATGGTGCCGGGCTTCTGGCCTGGGCTGGGTACCACCGGAAGGGTCACCTCGGCCTCTCCGGCTTTCACCGTCACGAGGCCGGCCGGCGACTGCTCACCTAGGTAATCGGGCAAGCCGAGCCTGCGCACGTCGGCGAGGCTCATGCACACGTAGTTGTCCCACGTGATCTTGGTGAGCGGGTCGGGCATCTCCTGCAGCCACGGGTTGTTGGCATGCTGGCCATCGCCAACCGCTTCGGTGGTGTAGAGGCTCAACTCCCATTCGCCAGCACCAGCCGCGGCTTTCTTGGCAGCGGCACCGGCAGCGCCCAGGTCGCCCGCGAAGGCCACGGGCATGGCGGGCGTGGCGTGCGACACCAGCACACCGTCGTGCAGGCTCTGGTTCCACACGTTGTCGAAGGAGGCCATCGCATCGCCGTGCGCGGCGAGGTTGGCCTGCCAGGTCTGCTTGATGAAGTCGTTCCACTTCACATCGGAGCCGCTCCACTTGAGCAAGCTGCCCTGCCAGGCGCGCGTCTTGAAGAGCTTACCGATAACGGGCTGCGCCAAAGCGTACTGCCCCACTTTCGGCATGAAGTCGCCCCAGCTCTCCAGGAAATGATTGTCCGGGCACATCCACTGACAGAGGCTCGCGGTCTCGTCGGCGTAGCGCGACATGCTCACCGTGAGCCCCACCTTGCCCAGTCCGTTCTTGAAGTCGGCGGCGTTCGGCATGCTGTAGGCCGGGTTCACACCCGCCATGAGCAGCGCACCGACGGCGCCGGCGTTCATGTCCTTCACCAGCTGCGCCATTGCGGCGTCATCGCCTTGGAAGAAGTAGGTATGGTTATCGAGGTCGATGGTGCTGCCGTAGTTGCCCAGCATGCTGTTGATGCTGTTCACCACGGTCTGCACGCCCTCGTCGTTGCTGCCGCATACCACCAGGCTGTGGCCACGGGCGCCCCAAAGGGCATCGGCAGCGTGTGCCAGCTCCTCGTTCTCAAGGCCTCCGCCGATAGTGGCGCCGCCGCTTTTCTTGGCGATGGCATCGTGCAGGGCGATCACCGCCAAGGGCTGCTCGCTCACTTTCACCGGGATCCGGTGATCGGCGTTGGCGCCGGTGATGCTCATGCGCGACTCCACCTGGAAGTGCTTGTTCATGGCCCCATCCGGATTGCGACGGCTGGCGTACTGCCAGGTGTACTCGGTGGTGCTGCCCCAGCTGCTGAGGAAATCCGCGCCGACGCTCACCACCACATCGGCATTGGCGAAGTCGTAGCTCGGGAACACGCGCTTACCGAAGCTCTTGAGATTGGCGTTGGTGAGGCCGCTGTAGCTGATCGTGTCGCACTGCACGTGCTCCACCGCGGCGTAGCGGGTCTTCAGCCCATCGATCACGCTCTTCGTGCTGGGGCTGATGACGGTGCCCGTGAGCAGCACGATGCGCTTGCCGGCGGTGCTGGCGGCGCTCAGGCCATCCATGATCGCCTTGTCCGCATCGTCCCAGGAGACCGATGCAGAGGTCGATGCGTTGTCGCTGAACTCATTCTTGCGCGGCCCCTTCAGGCGCTCGCCGTCGTACAGGGAGAGCACCGAGCTGTTGATGCGCGCGTTCACCACGCCTTTGGTGAGGGCGGGGTTGCGGTTGATGCCGAAGCGCGGATTGCCCTTGATGTGGATGGGGCGTCCCTCGCGGGTCTTCACCAGGATGCTGGCGAAGTCCTGCCCATCGTAATAGGTGCTGGCGTACCAGTTGGCCACGCCCGGGGTGATCTCCTCGGGCTTGGTCACGTAGGGGATGCTCTTGATCACCGGGGTCTCGCAGGCGGCCAAGGTGGCGGCGCCCACAGAGAAGCCGAGGAACTTGAGGAAGTCGCGGCGGCCCGTGCTGGCACCGTTGAACTGGGCATCGCCCAGCACCTGATCGATGGCCAAGGGCTGCGCGAATTCGGCCTCACGGGCCTTGATCGCCTCGGGGTCCTGACGCAGGTCCGCCGCGTCCATCCAGTATCGCTTCGTGCTCGACATTGTCCGCGCGTATGTCTTAGTAGTGGCACTTGGCGCATTCCCAGCCGCCAAGCTCCTTCACCGTGATCTTGCCGTCTTCCAGGTACTGCTTCAGCTCGCGATGGCCCAGGACGGTATCGCCCTCCAGGCGCGCCATCACCTCATCGTAGTAGCCGTTGCCATCCATCTTCACCTCCTTCACGTTGTGGCAGTTGATGCACCAGCCCATGGTGAGCGGGCTCCACTGCTCGGCCACGTCCATCTGCTGATCGATGGGGCCATGGCACTCCTGACACTCCAATTTGCCCACGGCCACATGGGTGCTGTGGTTGAAGAAGGCGTGGTCGGGCAGGTTATGCACCTTCACCCAGCGCACGGGCTCCTCTTTTCCGGTGTATTGCCCCTTGTCGGGGTCCCAGCCGATGTGCGCGTAGATCTTGGCGATCTCGGCCGTGCCCTCCGGAGTACGTCCTGCACTCACCGCCTTATGGCAGTTCATGCACACGTTCAGGCTGGGGATGCCGGCGTGCTTGCTCTTCTCCGCGCTGCTGTGGCAGTATTGGCAGTTGATGTTCAGGTTGCCCTGATCGGCCTTGCCGGCGTGCAAGGTGTGGTTGAAGAGGATGGGCTGCTCCGGCTTGTAGTGCGGGACCTCATCGCCGCCGTACACGCCCACCACCCAGGCCGCATCCCACAAGGCGAGGATCACCCACACCGTAATGAAGAGGCCGACGAAGCTCATGAAGACTTTATGCTCCCAAGCCCATGCGCGGAAGCGCTGCATGCGCGTGGTCTCGGGAAGGGGGCCCTTGCCCTCGGCCTCGCTCACCGCGCTGGCCAGGCTCCGCTTCACGCCGCCGAGCGAGAGGCCCACCACCAGGAAGAGCAGCGCCAGGATCACCAGCCAGAGCCAGCTATTGGAGCCTTCATCCACCGGGCCGACATGACCCTTCACCTCCGTCTTCGCAACAGGAGGCGCCCAATTCTCGACATAGTAGAAGACCGCATCGATCTCCTCCTTACTGAGGGCGACCGGTGTCATGACCGTGGGCTTGTACTGGTCCCAGATCTTCACGGCCATCTCGTTGCCTGTCTTCAGGTAGGCCTGGCTGTTCTGGACCCAGGCGTAGATGTCGCCCTTGCCTTCCCATTTGGCCTTGGCGCCCTTGAGGGCCGGGCCGGTCATCTTCACGTCCACCTTGTGACAGCTGGCGCAGTTGCCCTTAAAGAGCTTCTCGCCCTGGCCGTAGAGCGCGGCGTCGGGCGCCTGCGCGAAGGCAGCGGAGAGGCTGAGGGACAGGAAGAGCGCGAAAGCTGTGCGGATGGACCCGGTGGAACGTCGTGAAATACAGGCTGGAAGCGGCATTCCGAGGGAATTAGGTGGGAACAGGTCCCAAAAGTCCGCGGCAAAAATAAACGGGGATGGATACGGCGCTAGGAGGGCAGTCACGGATGCCACGCAAGCGTCACTATTTAGAGCGTATCTAAACAGCGCGAGACCTGCTGCCGCCCCTCCGGACAACCCGGAAAAGGCCTCAAGCGCTACCGGCATACTTTTGGGCGCTCCGCTCCCGTGGCACCTCGAATCGCGCTCCTCCTTCTCCTGCTTTCACCGTTCGCGCTTGCGGCGCAGTCGGATACCGCGCGCGTCCGCTACTTCGAATCGTATCCGGGCACGACCGCGGTGGTCAAAGCCGATACCCCCGCCACGCCCGCGGCGGTTGGAGAGGTCACCTTGCACGTGGACCCCAAGGTGGAGGAGTTGATGGAGCACTACACCGAACATCGGATGGCGCGACAGGGCTTCCGCGTGCAGATCTTCCTGGGCGACCGGCGCACGGCAGAGGAGACCAAGCGCGCCTTCCTGCTGAAGAACCCGGACACGCCTGCCTACCTGAGCTGGCTCGCTCCGAACTGGCGCTTGCGTGTGGGCGACTGCCGCACGCGCCTGGAGGCCGAACGGTTGCTGCGCGACCTGCGCGCCACGCACCCAGGCAGCTACATCGTGCCCGATGAGATCGAGATGCCGGTGATCGTGAGTGGTAGGTGATGTTGGGTGTTGGGTGTTGAGTGTTGAGTGTTGAGTGTTTGAACAACTCTCAACCTCCTCAACCTGTCATTCCGGGCGCAGCGAAGGAACAATCTGCCCGACCAGCGTTGGATGTTGAGTGTTGGATGTTGAGTGTTGGATGTTGAGTGTTGGAAGTTTGAACAACCCTCAACACCTTCAACTTTCAACCTGCAACCATTCCGGCAAGTGTTGAGCGTTGGAAGTTTGAACAACTCTCAACCTCCTCAACCTGTCATTCCGAGCGCAGCGAAGGAACAAACTGCCCGATCAGCGTTGGGTGTTGAGTGTTGGATGTTGAGTGTTGGAAGTTTGAACAACCCTCAACCTCCTTCAACTTTCAACCTGCAACCTTTCCGGCAAGTGTTGAGCGTTGGAGGTTTGAACAACTCTCAACCTGTCATTCCGAGCGCAGCGAAGGAACAAACTTCAACTGCACAACTGTCATTCCCCCAACGTGCGCTTCACCTCTTCGATGGTGAAGGCCTCGATCACGTCGCCGACCTTGATGTCGTTGAAGTTCTTGATCGAGAGGCCGCACTCGTAGCCGTGGCTCACTTCCTTCACCTCGTCCTTGAAGCGCTTGAGGGCGTCGAGGTCGCCGGTGTACACCACGATGCCATCGCGGATGAGCCGCACCTTGTTCTTGCGCTCGATCTTTCCATCGAGCACGTAGCAGCCGGCCACGGTGCCCACCTTGCTGATCTTGAAGGTCTCGCGCACCTCGGCGGAGCCCACCACCTTCTCCACCTCCTTGGGGGCGAGCATGCCTTCCATGGCCTGCTTGATCTCCTCGATGGCGTTGTAGATGATGGAGTAGAGGCGGATGTCGATCTCCTCGCTCTCGGCGAGCTTGCGCGCGCCCGGGGTGGGACGCACCTGGAAGCCCACGATGATGGCGTTGGAGGCGGTGGCCAGGAGCACATCGCTCTCGGCGATGGGGCCCACGGCCTTGTGGATCACGCTCACCTTGATCTGCTCGGTGCTGAGCTTGAGCAATGAGTCGGTGAGGGCCTCCACAGAGCCATCCACATCGCCCTTGACGATGAGGTTGAGCTCCTTGAAGTCGCCGATGGCGAGGCGGCGGCCGATCTCGTCCAGGGTGATGTGCTTGTGCGTGCGGATGCCCTGCTCGCGCTGCAGCTGCTGGCGGCGCGTGGCGATGGCGCGCGCGTCGCGCTCATCCTCGAACACCTGGAAGGCATCGCCCGCATTGGGGGCACCGTCGAGGCCGAGGATGGAGACCGGCGTGGAGGGCGGCGCCTCCAGCACCTGCTGGCCGCGCTCGTTGAACATGTTGCGCACGCGGCCGCTGAACTGCCCGGCGAGCAGGATGTCGCCACGCCGCAAGGTGCCGGAGTCGACCAGCAGGGTGGTGACGTAGCCGCGGCCCTGTTCCAGGGTGCTCTCGATCACCACGCCGTGGGCGCGCTTTCCCGGGTCGGCCTTCAGGTCCAGGAGCTCGGCTTCCAGCAGCACCTTCTCCAGGAGCTGGTCGATGCCTTGCCCCTTCTTGGCGCTGATCTCCTGGGTCTGGAACTTGCCGCCCCAGTCCTCGACGAGGATGTTCATCTGCGAGAGCTCCTCGCGAATCTTCTCGGCGTTGGCGCCGGGCTTATCGATCTTGTTGAAGGCGAAGACCATGGGCACGCCTGCGGCCTGCGCGTGGTTGATCGCCTCGCGCGTCTGCGGCATCACGCTATCGTCCGCCGCGATCACGATGATGGCGATATCGGTGATCTGCGCACCACGGGCACGCATGGCGGTGAAGGCCTCGTGACCGGGGGTATCGAGGAAGGTGATGTTCTTGCCGTTCTTCAGCGTGACGCTGTACGCGCCGATGTGCTGGGTGATGCCACCGGCCTCGCCGGCCACCACGTTGGCGTTGCGCACGTAGTCGAGCAGGGAGGTCTTACCGTGGTCGACGTGGCCCATGACGGTGACGATGGGCGGCCGTGCGGCGACGCGACCCGGATCATCCTCCTCCTGCTGCAGGTTCTCCTGCACCTCGGCACCTACGAACTCCACTTTGAAGCCGTATTCCTCGGCGATCACCGCCAAGGTCTCCGCATCGAGGCGCTGGTTGATGCTCACCATCATGCCCAGCGCGAAGCAGGCCTTGATGATGTCGGTGACGGGCACGTTCATCATGCTCGCCAGTTCGCTGGCGGTGACGAACTCGGTCACTTTCAAGGTCTGGCCGGCCAGCTCACGCGCGGCCTGCTCCTCCTCGAAGCGCTGGTAACGCGCGTCGCGCTTCTCGCGGCGCAGCTTGGATCCGCGGCTCTTGCCCGTGCCGGTAAGGCGCGCGAGGGTCTCGCTCACCTTCTTCTTCACCGCGTTCTCATCGAGCTCGCCGGGTCGCGTGGCGGCGTTGCGCTGCTCGGCCTGCACGGCGCGGTCCACGTTCACCGGTCCGGGTTTCACGATCCGCTTGCGCTTGCCGCGTTCGGAATCGGCCTTGGCGGCAGGCTTCCGCTCCTTCTCCACGGGCAGCTCGATTTTGCCCAGCTGCTTCACGCCAGCGAGCTTCTGCACGTTCACGCGGATAGTCTCGGGCTCGGCTGGTGCAGCCGGAGCAGCGGGTGCGGCCGGAGGGACGGGCGCCTCGGCTGCAGGGGCAGCTTTCTCGGGGGCCTCGGCGGGTGCTTCGGCTGCGGCGGGCGGCGTGGGGGCCTCTTCCTTCTTGGCGCTCTTCTTGGGCTTCTTGGCGGCCTCCAGGTCGATCTTGCCCAGGGTCTTCGGGCCGGCGGCCTTCTCCACCTTGGCCTTGATCACCTCGGGTTCCTCGGCTGCCGGGGCCGGCTCGCTGGGGGCCTCGGCCGCTGGTGCAACGGGCTCTGCCGTGGGCTGCACGTTGTGGATGAGCACCTCGGGCTCTTCCTTGGCCTTTTTGGTCTCGGCCTTCGCTCCGGTGGCGGCCAGGGTGATGGTCTCGCGCTCCTGGCGCTGCTGCACCACTTGCTGGCTCTTCGCCTTGATCTCCTTGTCGGTGCCGAACTCATCCAGCAGCAGGTCATAGAGCGCCCCGTCGATCTTGGCGTTGGGGTTGCTCTCCACCTGGTGGCCCTTCTTGCCCAGGAACTCCACGACGGTCCCTACGGCAAGGTTGAATTCCTTGGCCACCTTGCTCAATCGTATGCTCTTCTCCGTCGCTTCGCTCATGCGTTGATTGGTCTGCTGCTGATGCTTACCCGTATGCCCTTCTGTTCCTACGCTTCCAATTCGGCCTTCAGGATGCGGAGCACCTCAGCGATGGTCTCCTCCTCAAGGTCGGTGCGTTTCACCAGTTCCTCGGCGGAGATGTCCAGCACGCTGCGCGCGGTGTCGCACCCGATGTTCTTCAGTTCGTCGATGATCCACTGATCGATCTCATCAGCGAATTCATCCAGGCTCACGTCGTCGCTCACCTCATCGGTATCGCGGTACACATCGATGTCGAAGCCCGTGAGGCGGCCGGCCAGCTTGATGTTGTGGCCGCCTTTGCCGATGGCCAGCGCCACCTGATCGGGCTTCATGTACACCTCGGCGCGCTTGTGCTCCTGATCGAGCTTGATGTCGCCGATCTTGGCGGGGCTCAGCGCGCGCTGGATGAGCAGCTGCTCGTTGGCCGTCCAGTTGATCACATCGATGTTCTCGTTGCGCAGCTCGCGAACGATGCCGTGGATGCGCGAGCCTTTCATGCCCACGCAGGCGCCCACCGGATCGATGCGGTCGTCGTAGCTCTCCACCGCCACCTTGGCGCGTTCGCCGGGTTCGCGCACGATGCGCTTGATGGTGATGAGCCCATCGGCCACCTCGGGCACCTCCTGCTCGAACAGCTTGGCCAGGAACTCCGGCGCCGTGCGGCTCAGGATCACCTTGGGGCTGTTGTTGATCATCTCCACCTTCCACACCACGGCGCGCACGGTGTCGCCTTTCTTGAAGAAGTCGCTCTTGATCTGCTGATCCTTGGGCATCACCAGCTCGTTGCCCTCATCATCGATGATCAGGGTCTCGCGCTTCCATACCTGGTACACCTCGCCGGTGATGATCTCGCCCACCCGCTCCGCGTACTTCTTGTACAGGTGGTCCTTCTCCATCTCCATGATCCGGCCCTGCAAGTTCTGCTTCAGGGCAAGGATGTTGCGCCGGCCGAAGTCCTCGATCTTCACCTCCTGGCTCACCTCCTCGCCCACCTCGAAGTCCTCGTCGATCTTGCGGGCCTCGCTCAGCTCGATGTCCAGGTTGTCGTCCTCGCTGAAGCCGTCCTCCACGATCACACGGTTGAGCCAGATCTCCAGATCGCCCTTGTCGGGGTTGATGATGATATCCACCTTGGCTTCCTCTCCGAAGCGCTTCTTCACAACGCCACGGAAGACGTCCTCCATGATCCCCATCATGGTGACGCGGTCGATGTTCTTGATGTCCTTGAACTCGCTGAAGGACTCGATGAGGTTCACGATGGCCATGGCCCGGTCTAGTTGAACGTAATGGTTGCTTTGGTGCTCTTGATATCGGCGAAGGGGACGGTGGTGACCTCCTCATCCAATTTGGGCAGGCGCCCTTTCACCTTGCTGGGGTGCTGGATGCGGAGGCCGAGCGTGCTGCCGTTGAGGGCGGTGAGCTGCCCGTGCAGATTGCGGCCGTCGTTGAGGGTCACATCCACGATGCGGCCCATGTGCTTCTGGTACTGGCGCATGACCTTGAAGGGGCGTCCCATGCCCGGGCTGCTGAATTGCATCTCGTAGGCATCGGCCTCCTCGCCCAGGTCGTCGCGAACGGCTTTGTTGAGTTCGGCCAGCTCGTTCAGCGTGATGGCGCGGTCGTCATCGACCTCCACCACCAGCTTGTTGCCGGGGCGCAGCTCCACGGCCACCAGGAAGTGCGTGCTGCCTTCCAAGTGCCGCTCGACCAGCTCTTTCACGATGGCTTCGGTGATCATACTCCCTTGACCGCCAGTGGCATCTAACAAAAAAGAGGGGCGGTCCCCTCTTCCTCTTCCGCCATCTGACGGCGCAAATGTACGATTCGGGCGTGAATAGACGAATGGGAGGGCCTTTGTCTCCTCGCCGCCGGAAGGATAGGATGGAAACCAGATTGACGCCTACCTCCGCCCCCCCGGCACCGCACCGCCACGCGGTTTCTGCGCCGGAGGCGGGGCGCTCTTGATCTTCCCCTCTTCGTATTCCACGGTCCTGGTGGGCTTGCCGTTGCGATCGTAGGTGATGGAAGCCCCGTGGAGCCGGCCTTCCTTGTAGTGCATCTCCTGAACGAGGCGTCCGCGCTGGTCGTAGATGCGGCATACGCCATGCGGGTCGCCGTTGAGGAGCTCCTGCTCGCGCATCTTCACGCCGCTATCGTCGAAGTAGGTCCATGATCCGGTGGGCGTGCCATTGATGTACGTGCCTTCGCTGATGGGCGTGCCCGCCACGCCGTACACCACCCAACGGCCACTCTTGCGCCCTTCGGCATAGCTGCCCTCCTCGCGCACCCGGCCGCCGACCGTTTTGCCCGGCACTTCCTCGAAGTAGAGCTTCCATGCGCCGTTCTTCAGGTCCTCTTTGTACCAGCCCTCGTAATCGGGGTTACCGTCCGGGAAGAATCCTTTCCAGAAACCATCCATCTGCCCCTGCTTGAAGCTGCCTTCGGTCTTCAGCTGGCCGTTCTCGAACCAGCTCTGCCATTGGCCCTCTTCCTTGCCATTGGCGTAGGGCCCCTCTTGGAGCAACTGGCCATTCTCGAAGCGAGTGGTCCATGTGCCGTCCTTCAGGCCTTCTTTGAAGCGCCCCTTTTTCCAGAGCTGCCCTCCTTCGTAGTAGTACAACCAATCCCCCTCCTCTTTGTCGGCGTGGAAGGCTCCGGTGCTGCTGAGCTGACCGTTGGGATACCAGAATTTCCAAACGCCCTCGCGCCGATCCTCCTTGAACGGCCCGGTCATCTCCGGCTTGCCGTTCGCAGCGTACCAGGTCCAGAGGCTATCCTTCTGATCGGCATGGTAGTGCCCACTCACATCCAGCGAACCATCGGCGCGGTAGGTGCTGTAGGGGCCGCTGAGCTTGCCGGCGTGGTAGCTCGCCTTCTTCTCCGGGCTGCCCGTGCTGCTGAACCATTCCCAGCTGCCATGGCGCAGACCACCGGTGCAATTCCCCTGTTGCTTCACGTTGCCCGCGGGCCAGTAGGCCACTTGCTCGCCATCGCGCACCCCCTTGGTGTACCGGTTCTTCTCGTTCACCGACCCGCTCTGGTAATAAGTCTCCACGTAGCCCGTACCATCCACCAGCGTGCGCGTGCCATCGGGGGCCGCGGCCTCGAGCACCAGCGCGATGCCGTTCTGCCAGCGCTCCTTGAGCATGAGGGTGCCATCGGGGTAGAAGTACTCCCAGAGGCCGTCCTTACCGCCGTGGTCGTAGGTGCCGCGCTCCATCACCTGTCCGCTGCGGTAATAGCTGGTGATGGTGCTGTCCTGCACGCCGCGCTGCATGAAGCCATCGTGCTGCAGCTGCTGCCCGTCGTAGTAGATGCGCACATGCCCATCGCGTTCGCCGGACTTGAACTCGCTCTGCTCCATGAGGCGTCCTTCGCGGTCGTAGAACTTCCACTCGCCCCATTCGCGCCCGTTCACCATCAGCCCCTCGCTCTTCTTCACCGTGCGTTTGGCATCCCAATGATCCACGTATGGCTCAGCGCCTTGAGCGAGCAGCAGCACCGGGAGAAGCGCAAAGCAGAGGAGCAGCAAGCGGGGACTCTTCATCGAGTCAAAAGTAGCCTTGGCCGGAAGCGTGGCCGGCGATCGCGCAGCGCCGCGTCAACGGTGCTGGGCTAACAACTACGGGAATCACCGTAGCTGATCACGGTATTCCACGGATGACAAAGGCCCTTTGGCCGGGGGACGTTTGCGGCGTCCATTCTCACAACCGTGGATACGCAGACGTTCGACACCGCTTCGACCCCGCTGGAACGCGCGCTCCTGCTGGCCTTGAGCGCTTTGGTTGCCCTGGCCGCCGTGGCGCAGGACCATGTGCAGACCCACCAGGACCGCACGCGGAAGGTGGAGATCACCGGCAACCAGGCGATCACCAGCTGCGTGGAGCTGATGCCGGACGGGCACACGCTGGTGATCGGCACCACGCAGGACCATCCGTTGTACGTGATGGACACCATCGGCTGGAAGGTGGTGCGCACGATCGATGTGCACGGGTATTACGCCGGACCCGACGTGCGCTCGAGCGCGAAGGGGAACCTCTTGCTGCTGCGCCAGAAATTCTACCTCGATTTCCGCGCGAACCAGGATCGGGAGGTGCGGCATGAAGTGGTGGACTTCGCCAGCGGCCGCGTGCTCGTGGAGGTCGGCAAGGCGCACGATGCGGTGATCTCGCCGGATGAGACACGCCTTTACAGCCTGGAAGGAGAGGATGTGATGGTGCGCTCGCTGCCCGACGGCAAGGTCATCGGCCGCATCGCGGTGCCGCAGACGAGGAACAGCCTTGCCCTGAGCCCCGATGGAACGATGCTCGCCGTGGCCCACCGGCCCACCGCGGAACAGCTGGAGCTGGTGCCGAGCATGCGCAACGACCGGAAGGCGATCAAGCCCGCGATGAAGTACAGGCAGATGATCACGGTGTACGACACGCGATCAGGCAAGGCCGTGGGCACGGTGCCGGAGATCTACGACCACATCTATGCGATGCGCTGCACGGAAGCCGGTGACCGGTTGCTGGTGTACGCGATTGCGCATACGAAGCTGAACGGTGTGGCCAGCGCGCTGCCGCAGGGCGTGGTGAATCAGGTGGAGCTTCCCTCGTTGCAGCCCATCCGCACCGGCTTCCTGAGCCTGATGAAAGAGCCGCAGATCGAGCCGAACGCACAGGGCGACCGACTGGCGCTGGCCAGCGCCGATGGCAGCATCAACGGCCGCAAGCTGCACGTGTACGACATGGCCACCGGTGAATTCACCCTCGATCTGGACATGGACACGCGCTGGCGGCTGGATATGAAGGAGAAGGAATACCACGACGGCAACCTGCCCTATCACTTCCTCGCCGATGGACGCACCATCGCCATTGGTTCAGGGGCGTGGCTGCGGCTGGTGACAACACCCTGATGATGCGCGCCGCTCTTATCTCCATGGCATTGCTGATCGGCACGCCGCTGCTCGCGCAGAAGCCCCTGTTGCACGATGCCGCTACCGTGCGCGACAGCGTGATGGCCACCATCGCGCGCGACCTGGCTGAAGGGCTCTGGGCCGAGGAGCGCGCGAATGGAGCACTGAAAGGCCTGGCCGTGCTGGAGATGGTGATCGACGAGAAAGGCCGCTGCGAGAGCGTGCGCATGGTAGAGAGCGACCTGCCCATCACGTGGAAGAACGTCGTGAAGGACCAGTGGTTCGACCGGCGCTTCCCCTTCAAACTGGCCAAGTACCACAAGGAGCGCATCACCGTGGAACTCCGATTCCCCTGGCACCAGACGAACACACAACCACACACCTCACAACCATGAAGCACCTATTCATCACCGCAGCCCTGCTCGGCACGGCACTCAGCCTCTCCGCGCAGGAGGACATGAGCGAAGTCTGGACGACCCGGCTGGAGCACAAGATCGAGCACACGGGAACAGATCCCAATCCCGGCGACGACAACGTGAGCTACGCCGCCAGCGACAAGGAGATGACCGTGTTCCGCAACAAGGATGGCAGCACCGTGTGGACGAAGGCCTTCAAGGAGATGGCCCCGCGCCTGCGCAAGATCGACGAGCTGATTCCCTTCTGGGAGAGCAACACGGTCTTCCTCTTCGACCGCAAGGCAGGTTCCGACGTGGTCGCCTGCATCGACCTGCACAGCGGCAACGCGCTTTGGACGACTGAGAAATACCAGGACCTCTCCGATGACAACGTGATCTACCTGAAAGAGAAGGACGCCTTCTGCATCAGCACCAAGAACGGCCTCTTCTACATCATGGCGCGCACCGGCGAGGAGAAGTGGGCCAGCAAGGTCTTCACCGGCAGCGTGGGCAAGTACATCGTGGACGGCGACGACATGACCTGCGTGAACTTCGTTGGTCCCGGCCTGGCAGCGCTCTTCAGCGGCTTCAAGAACCAGATCGCGCGCATCGACCTGAACACCGGCGCGATCAAATGGGAGAACACCTACGTGGGCCGCGCCGAGCGCAAGGTGATCACCCGCGACTTCGTGTACGATCTGAAGATCGACGGCGGCAAGGTGTACCTGATGCTCAACGGGATCCAGGTGTACGACTACAAGACCGGCGCCACGCAATGGGCCGCAGCCTTCGACTATACCCCGGAGGGCGTGGCCAAAGCACCGGCGCACGCGGTGAAGTTCGGCGTGTACGGCGCGGTGGCCGATCCCGTGGTGGATGGCAACGACCTGTACGTGCTCGACATGCAGAACCGCAAGAAGCAGTTCATCAAGAAGTACGACCGCCAGACGGGCAAGCTCATTTGGACCAGCCCGGAGATCAAGGAGGCGCGCGCCATACCCGGCATGTGGGTGGCCGACGGCAAGATCGTGCTGCAAGTAGGCGGCATGGTGGAGACCCAGGCCTACATCTACTGGCGCGAGACACAGAGCGATGGCAGCGTGGTCATCCACAAGGAGTGGCGCGTGGACTACCAGAACGTGAAGCCCGTGGGCGTGCAGGCCTTCAACACCACCGATGGCAGCCTGGCCTGGGACAGCGAACGCTTCAAGAAGGGCATCACCAACTGCCTGCTCATGGATGACCGCCTCTACGTGTGCAGCGGCAAGGCGCTCTACTGCATCGACCACAAGGCGGGCACCGACGTGTACGAGATCCCCTTGGGCGATGACGGCGTGGGCCTGGCCAACCGCATCCTGCCCTACAAGGACATGGTGGCCATCATCGGCGAGAAGGGCGTGAGCACCCACACCCGCAGCTCCGGCGCGCTGGTGAAAGGCAACAAGTACAAGGCCAGCGGCATGGAGGCGCAGCACGAGGACGTGGTGCTGATGAAGACGGCCAATAGCGACATCGCCGCCTTCGACCTGGACGATTGCTCCTTCAAGCAATTCAATGCGCGCAAAGGGGCCACCAGCACCCTGAGCTACGATGGCGAACACGTGTACGTGTACGAGAAGAAGGACGTGACGAAGCTGCGGACGCGGTAGCGTGCGCGGTTGTGAGACGCGGGGCCTCCTGAGCGATCAGGGGGCTTCGTGTCTTCGGCCCCTGCCCTATCCCAGGCAGCGTCCCGGGACCACGCCCCATCTAACTTTCGCCCCATGCGCAACCGCCTCCTGGTCATCGGCTGCTCGCTCATGCTGGTTCTTGTGCTGGCGGGCTGGGATGCAGCGCTGCGTCCGGTGGCAGGGCCGCACAACAGGCTGGAGCTGGCCATGCTGCGCAGTGTCGACAGCCTGCCGGTCGTGATAAGCACGTACTTCACCACGGCAGGGCGCTGCGCGGGATGCCATGGACACGATGCAGCGGGTATCGCCATGGTGGACCAGCAGGGCAATGATGTGAACGTGGCGGACGACTGGCGCAGCACCATGATGGGCAATAGCGCGCGTGACCCATTCTTCCGGGCCAAGGTCCGGCACGAGGTGCTCGTGAATCCGGCTCATCAGGAGGCCATTGAGAACAAATGCCTGGGCTGCCATGCGCCTTTGGGCATGCACGAGGAGCGCATGCTCGGCCACGAGCCCTTCACCATGGCCCACCTGGACACCAGCATGCTCGGGAAGGACGGCGTGAGCTGCCTGAGCTGCCACATGCAGAGCGAGGCCACCGCCGGCACCTACTTCAGCGGCGAGCTCGAATTCGATTCAGCACGCGTATACGGCCCGTATGGCGATGACCAGATCAATCCGGCCATCATGGAGTTCTTCGTTCGCTTCACCCCGGGCTTCGGCAGCCACATCGTGAACAGCAAGGTGTGCGCCGGCTGCCACACGCTCATCACCCAGACCCTCGACCTCGACGGCAACCTGACCGGTGACGAATTCGTGGAGCAGGCCACCTATCACGAATGGCTCAACAGCGTGTACAGCGCCAACGGAACGCACTGCAACACCTGCCACATGCCGCGGATCGACGACCCGATCATCCTCGCGGCGGAGTACATCTTCCTCAGCGGCCAGCACCCCTTCGGGAAGCACCACCTCGCGGGCGGCAACGAGCACATGCTGCGCCTGCTGAAGCAGAACAAGGAAGCCTTGGGCATACCCGCCACCGATGCGCAGTTCGACAGCACCATCGCGCGCACGCAGCGCATGCTCACGCAGCACACGCTTGACGCCTCGCTGAGCCTGATGGACCGCACCGCCGATACGGCCTACTTCGCTCTTCGACTGGAGAACAAGGCCGGACACCGTTTCCCAAGCGGCTATCCGTCCAGGCGCGCCTTCGTGGAATTCGTGGTCACCACCAACGAGGGCGATACCGTGTTCAAGAGCGGCAGGCTCGCGAGCGACCTCGAGGTGGAAGGGCACGACAGCCCCTATGAGCCCCACCACGACGTGATCACCGCGGGCGATCAGGTGCAGATCTACGAGCTGGTCATGGGCGACGTGAACAATGACGTGACCACGGTGCTCGAGCGCGCCAAAGACCCGCTGAAGGACAATCGACTGGTGCCGCTGGGCTTCAGCACTTCACACTACGCTTACGACACCACGCGGATCGCGGGCGTGCCGGCAGGCGACATCGATTTCAATCGCAACGCGTTCGGCGATGAGGGAAGCGGCACGGACATCGTGCGCTACCATGTGGCCATCACCGGCTTCAGCGATGCGCTCACCGCGCGTGCCCGGGTGTTCTACCAACCCGTGCCACCGGGCTGGAATGAGGAGATGTTCGGTCATGCGGAGCCGGACATCGACCTGTTCCGCGACATGCTCGCTGCCAGCGACGGCACGCCCACGCTGGTAGCGGCGGACTCGCTCTACCTCGGACCGGCTGGCATGGCACGCCCGGTGCGAGATCGCGTGCGCGTGTCGCCCAACCCGGCGAGCGATGGCTGGGTCACAATCACGACCGACGGTGCGCCGATCGAGTCGCTGGCGATCCACGATGCGCGCGGCGACATGGTTGCCGTAACGCCCGCGCGGCTCGCGGACGGCATGCGCGTGCGGCTGCCAGGATCGCCCGGCACCTATTTCATCCGAATCCGCATCAACGGCGAAGAGGTGATCAAGCGGGTGCTGCGGCCATGAGCCACGGTACCGGACGATCTCATCATGCGCTGCGCGGGATCGCAACCACGGATGCGCAGAGATCAACACGGATGCATGCGCTCGCACTGCAAGCCTGGATCGCAGAGGAACATCAAATGGATACGGCTACCCAATCCGTGTTGATCGGTGCGCTTCGGTGGTTTGATTCGAGCCCCACGCGTCGGCAGGTGATTGTCCAAGACCGATGCATCGCATGACGTTGTCGCTCGCCTCCATCCACATCTACCCGATCAAGTCCATCGGTGGCTTCGCGGCGGAAGAAGCGCGGCTCACCGACCGCGGCCTGGAGCATGATCGGAGGTGGATGCTCGTGGATGCCGGAGGTCGCTTCATCACCCAACGTGAAGTGTCCGCCATGGCCTGTTTGCATGGCGCGCCCAACGCAACAGGCTTCACCGTGACCGACACGCGCAACCACGACCGCATCGAGCTGCCCTGGACCCTCGACGCAGGTGATGCGCACCGCGCGATGGTCTGGAGCGACGCCGTGGAGGTCATACACGCACCTGAGGCAATGAGCTCTTGGTTCGCGCAAAGGCTCGACATCCGTTGCTCGCTGGTGTACATGCCCGATTCCGCGCAACGGCCGGTGGACGCGCACTACGCCACAGGCAGCACCTCGCTCAGTGATGGCTTCCCGTACCTCATCATCTCCGAAGCTTCGCTTGATGACCTGAACAATCGGCTATCCGAGCCGGTGCCGATGGATCGCTTCCGGCCCAACCTGGTGATTGCTGGCGGCGTAGCGCACCAGGAGGATACATGGCGGTCCATCCGCATCGGCTCGGCGCGGTTCGAGCTGGTGAAGCCTTGCGGCCGATGCGTCATCACCACCACTGATCAACGCTCCGGCGAACGCGGGGCCGAGCCGCTGCGCACCCTGGCGGGCTACAGGACCGCACATGGCAAGGTGCTCTTCGGGATGAATGCCGTGGGCCATGGCCGGCTCGTGCGCGTGGGCGATCTTGTCGCGCCGTGATCCACTCCATCCTCGCCGACCGCGCCACGCGCCTGTACCTGATCCTGGGCGGCTTCTTCGCGGCCAACGCCCTGCTCGCCGAGATGATCGGCGTGAAGCTCTTCCAGCTCGAGAGCGCGCTCGGCCTTCCCATGGCGAACCTGGAGCTCCTCGGCGAGCAGGGCCTCAGCTTCGTGCTCAGCGTGGGCGTGCTGCCCTGGCCCATCGTCTTCATCCTCACCGATGTGATCAACGACTATTACGGTGTGCGCGGCGTGCGTTTCCTCACGGTGCTCACCGCGGGGCTCATCGCCTTCGCCTTCGTGGTCATGTACTTCGCCATCGGCATGCCGCCCGCCGATTTCTGGGTGGGCATGAACGCGAGCAAGGGCGTGCCGGACATGCAGGCCGCCTTCTCGGGCATCTTCGGCCAGGGCATGAACATCATCATCGGGTCGCTCGCCGCCTTCGTGGTGGGGCAGCTGGTCGATGCCACCAGCTTCCGGGCCATCAAGCGCGTCACCGGCGACAAGCGCATCTGGCTGCGTGCCACGGGAAGCACGCTCATCAGCCAGCTCATCGACAGCGTGGTGGTCACCTATGTGGCCTTCTGGGTGCTGCGCGATGATTTCAGCTTCGCGCGCTGCACGGCCATGGTGCTCACCGCGTACACGTACAAGTTCCTGGTGGCGCTCCTCAGCACGCCCTTGGTGTACCTCGTGCATGCCGGGGTGGAGCGCTACCTTGGCCGGGAACGGGCCGAGGCCATGCGGGCGGCGGCGTTGAGAATGCGGGATGAGCAATGAGCGACTCGGTCATCATCGAACCGATCACCAAGGATGATCACCACGGGCTGTTCCGGCTCGTCGAAGGGGACCGCAAACGGCTGCTCCCCTATTTCCCCGTGACCTGCGCGCACTGCAGCGATCCACGCTCCACGCGCGCCTATATCAAGGACATGCTGGCGCGCTCCAAGCGGCGTGAGTTCTTCTGCTTCGCCATGCGCGACTACGAGGGCGGCGACCCCATCGGGCTCGTCTTCCTGAAAGAGTTCGACTGGACCGTGCCGAAGTGCGAGACGGCCTATTTCATCAGCTCCATCTACGAAGGCAAGGGCCTCACCACCATGGGGCTGATGTGGGCCGTGGATTACGCGTTCTCCCAGCTCGGCCTCGAGAAGGTCTTCGCCCGTGTGGACCCGGAGAACATCGGCAGCTGCAAGGTGCTCGAGTACTGCGGCTTCGAGCGCGAGGGCGTGCTGCGCCGCGATTACCGCACCGCCGATGGCCGGCTGCTCGACCTCGTGCTCTACGGGGTGCTCCGCTGAGCGCCGCTCACGAACCGGCGCCCGGTGGCGTCCATTTCTCCACCTTGCCGGCAACGGGCGGTTGCGCTTGCAGGTAATCGTAGATCGCCCCCAGGTCCTCATCGGTCATGGTGGCGTACATCGCCCAGGGCATGATGGTCTGGAAATCGCCGGCCTGCCAATCCACGGCGGGCGCCACGTATCCGCTGTCCGCATACTGCTTGAATCGCGCGATGAAGGTGGCCTTGTCCCAGGCACCGATGCCATCGGTCGGATGCGGGGTGATGTTGGAAGATCGCAACACGGCGCCATTGGGCAGATGGAAGGCGAAGCCGCCCGCGAAGGGCTCCCCGATGCGCTGGCCTTTCTCGGAGCGGGTGTGGCACTCGATGCACGCGGCCGCGTTCGTCACGTATGCACCGTAGTCGGCATCGGTCGGGTCAGGCAGCGGCATCGGATGCGCAGGCTCCGGAACGGTGCGCATGACCAGGTTCACCGGGAAGTCGATCTCGCTGACCGGATAAGGCTCGGTGGCCACCGGGTCCAACGAACGCAGGTAGGCGATGATGCTGTGCACATCCTCGGTGGCCAGCTTGTTGTAATTCGGGTAGGGCATCACCGGGAAGAAAGGATGACCATCCCTGCTGACTCCGCTGGTGATCGCACGGTAGATCTCGCCATCGCTCCAGTCCTTCAGCGCGAAAGGGGTGATGTTCTTCGCATAGAACTCGCCCGGGAACTGCATGCTGCGGTCGAAGCGGTCGCCGCCGGCACCCTGCGTACCGGGCTTGGGCGGCGCGGCGAACACGTTCCAGTCGCGCTGCGCATGGCAATCCATGCACACGCACACGCTGTTGGCCAGGTAACGGCCGCGCTCCACGCGCTCGGGCGTCAGCTCCACATGCAGATCGGCCGGCGCTTCGATGTTGGGCAATGCCTGCGTGATGTACAGCGCCGCCCCCGCGCCGAGGAGCACCAGCGCAAGCAGAAGGAAACCGAGGATTTTGAGCACACGTTTCATCGGAAGGGAGGTTTGGTGGTAGTCGAAGCTAGGCCGCCATCCTCGGGATCGCAACCCCGAACTTCGCGCCATGGCCAAGCGTGCCCCGGATCGGAAGAAGCTGCTGCACACGCTCGCGCGTCAGGTGAAGCGCGCCGCGCAGAAGGAGGCCGGGGCCCTCGATGGCCGCTTCAGGCCCCGCGTGGTGAAGAGCCGCAAGACCTATTCGCGCAAGCGCAAGCATAAGGGCGGGGATTCGGCGGACGGCTAACTTCGGAGCGATGTCCAGGAATATCTCCTCCCTCTCCGGCCGCGACGGCAAGGAGCTTGACGATGCGCTGTGGGAACGCCTGCAGCAAGCCGCCAGCACGAATGGCACGCCGACGGATTCGGCACTGACTGCCATCGCCGATGAATTCCTCGTCGGCGAGGCGATCACCTACGGCACCAGCTCCTTCTACGACTTCCTGAAGAAGGAGAACACCGGCAAGAAGGCCTACGTGTGCAACGGCAGCGCATGCCTGGTGGCGGGTACGCAGGACAAGGTGCATCATGCGCTAGAGAAGCACTTCAAGGCCGAGGAGATCGGGCACATGTGCTGCCTGGGCCGCTGCCATGAGAACAGCGCGTTCAACGTGGCAGGGCATAACTACAGTGGCAACAGCATCGACCGCGTGGATGCGATAGCGGGCGCAGCCCAGAACGGAAGCGCAGCGGTTGATGGCATGGACGCCTACCACGTGGGCACCAGCATGACGACGCCCATCCTCACCGCGCCCATGCCACCGTTGGAGGAGTTCTACGCCCTTTGGGAGCAGGTACTCAAGAGCGATGCGGTGGATGTGCTGAACGAGATCAAGACCGCGACCATCCGCGGACGCGGAGGCGCCGGTTTCCCCATGGGATTCAAGCTCGAAGCCTGCAGGAACGCCGAGGATACCACGGGTAACGGCACGCCGCGCAAATACATCGTGTGCAACGCCGACGAAGGGGACCCGGCCGCGTTCAGCGACCGTTACCTCCTGGAGCAACGCCCCCACCGTGTGCTGCTGGGCATGATGATCGCCGGCTATTGCGTGGGCGCCGATACCGGTGTGCTGTACATCCGCGCGGAATACCCGGAAGCGATCGCGGTCGTGAAGAAGGCCGTGCAAGACCTGGAGTCGAACGGATGGATCGGCACGGACATCAAAGGCAGCGGCTACAACTGGCGATTCAAGGTGATCACGGCGGCCGGCGCGTACGTGTGCGGC
This sequence comes from Flavobacteriales bacterium, assembly GCA_020635725.1. Lineage (GTDB taxonomy): Bacteria > Bacteroidota > Bacteroidia > Flavobacteriales_F > PHOS-HE28 > PHOS-HE28. Next base: position 63,464 of record JACJZF010000002.1, on the reverse strand, counting down.
GAGGAGACGGCCCTGCTCAACAGCATCGAGGGGAAACGCGGCGAGGTGCGCACGCGGCCGCCCTATCCCGCGCAGCAAGGGCTCTTCAATCGGCCCACCGTGGTGAACAACGTGGAGACCCTCGCCTGCGTGCCCTGGGTGAGCGCGCATGGCGGCGCTGCCTTCGCCAAGCTGGGCAGTGAGAAGAGCAACGGCAGCAAGCTCGTGTGCCTCGACAGCGGCTTCAAGCGCCCCGGGCTCTATGAAGTGGAATGCGGCACTCCCTTGTCGAACGTGATCGACGACCTCGGCGGCGGCTTCGCGCGGCCCACCAAGGCGCTGCACATCGGCGGACCGCTGGGCGGCATCGTACCGATCGAGAAGATCAATGCCCTGAGCATCGATTTCGAGAGCTTCCAGCGCGAGGGCTTCCTGCTGGGCCATGCCAGCGTGCTCAGCATCCCACAGGATTTCCCGATGGTGAAGTACCTCGAGCACCTCTTCGAATTCACGGCGCTCGAGAGCTGCGGCAAGTGCTTTCCGTGCCGCATCGGCAGCACGCGTGGCAAGGAGCTGCTCGTGGGCGCGCAGGGCGGTCGCAAGATCGATCGCGCGCTCTTCAACGACCTGATCGAGACCATGGAGATCGGCTCGCTCTGCGCGCTGGGCGGCGGATTGCCGCTGGGCGTGCGGAACGCGCTGCAGTATTTCCGCGGGGAGCTCGATGCCTACTTCGCCTGATCAAGCATGGCTGCCAGCCTCGGTGCGATCCCTCTCGGCGCGCGGCTGAGTGCGTTGACCGCGGCGGCGTTCGCTCTGCTCGCCTCCATCTCCATGGCGCAATCGCTTGGGGGCGGTGGAGGGAATAACGGCGGCGGGTCCGTGGGCCTACCCTTCGGCCTGCTGCGCGATGCGCGCGGCACCTTGAACACCTCGCTGGTGAGGCATCCGCGCGACTTCGAGACCCGGTTGCTGGGCGGGCTCGGCGTAGGTCTTCAGCAAGCCGACCTCGTGACCGATAGCGGCGGAGGCAGCGCCGGGACCTTCCCTTGGCCCGGACTGCTCGGCGAGTTCGGGGGCTCGGTCACCTATCGCGACCGGGTGGGACTGACCGTACAAGGCAGCTGGGGCTTCACCGGATACATGCTCATCCTGGACAGCGTGAACTACCGCCTGTACCACACCAGCACACGAGCCGAGCTGCGCGCGTTCTGGCTGCTGCGCCCGCGGGGCGATTCGCCCTCGCTTTGGAAGATCGGCGCAGCATGGGGCTTCACCATGCAACGCGATGATGAGCTCACCCGCGAGATCGGCAGCTACCAGAACACCTCCGCGGCACCTGCCGCCACGCGCGCCTTCTTCGCGCCGGAACTGGGCCGATTCGGCGCACAGGGCAAGGACCGCTTCGAGCTCACCCTGCGCTACGTGATTCACCTCGATGGCCGCGATGCCTGGCGCTCCGATGCGGTGAACGGAAGCCGCACCGCCACCTATGCCGCAAGCGACAACTACCTGGGCCTGGTGGTGCGGTATCACATCGGATTCCGAAAAGAGCAGGCGGTGCATGAGGCCGTGCCTCCTTCGCGGCTCACTGACCGCCACGCGGATACTCTGGCCGTGCTCACCACCCGGCAACGACGCATCACCCTGCGGCTCTGGGACAACGCGGAATACGATGGCGACACCATCTCGGTGCTGCTCAACAACCGCCCCGTGCTCGTGGCCCACGAGCTCACCAAGCAGCATCAGCGCCTTGTCCTGGACCTCGGGCCCGGGCACAATACGATCCGCGTGATCGCGCACAACGAGGGGCGGGTGCCGCCCAACACCGCCAGCTGCGTGGTGCGTCGCGGCCGCGGACGCGAGGAGCTGCTGATCAAGACCAAGCCGGAGAACGACCAGCTGCTGCTGATCGAGCTGCTGCAGTAGCCGCGGCGCCGGAGCATTCGTTCCGTTCCCCCGCAGCCCATCTGGTCGATGGAATGCTCGGCTGTGTGCCGCGAAAATCCCGCCTCGGCATAAACGACCGAACCAGAGAATGGGTTGTACGTACACTTGCTCAGGGTATCCAGGCCATCCTGCCCGTACCACCAAGCAGCATGTCATTGTTCATCCATCGTGCAGCATGCGCTCAGCGCTAGACCGGGTCCTCGGATCGCTGTTCGGCACACGCGCCGCCGGCCTCTACATCCTCCTCTTCGCCGCCGCCATCGGTGTGGGCACCTTCATCGAGAACGACTTCGGCACCAGCTCGGCGCAGCACGTCGTCTATCGGTCCACCTGGTTCAGCGTGCTGCTGATCCTGTTCTGCATCACCATCGTCGTCAACATCTTCCGGTACCGCATGGTGGAACAGCGGAAGTGGGCGCTGCTCACCTTCCACGCCGCCATGGTCGTGATCCTGATCGGGGCCGGGATCACGCGGTACTTCGGCTTCGAGGGCGTCATGCACATCCGCGAGGGCGGCGATTCCAACATCATCCTCTCATCGGAGACCTTCCTCCGCTTCGAGGCCGCCAAGGGTGACCGCACCTTCCGGTTCGATGAACCGGTGCTGTTCTCCAGCCTGGGGAACAACGACTGGCATGCCTCGTACCGCATCGGCGGCGACCTCGTGGAAGTGGCCATGAAGGAGTTCATCCCGAATCCGGTGGAAGTGCTGGAGGATTCCCCGGCCGGGCGACCGACCCTCAAGGTGGTCTTCGCCGGCATGAACGGACGCGAGGAGTATTTCATCTCGAATGGGGAGACGCGGCGCATCCGCGACGTGCTCTTCAATTTCAACGAAACGCCGCGCCCGGGCGCCGTCAACATCACCTATCGCGACAACGCGCTTTGGATGAGCGCCGAGGCGACCATGGTGCGCACCGTGATGGCCACCCAGACCACGGATACACTGCCGCCGAGCGCCGAGCCATACCCGCTCGCACTGCGGGCCATGTACCGGCTTGGGCCGAGCGGCTTCGTCTTCGGCGACTTCAACCCCTCGGGCATGGTGCACCTGGAGTCGAAAGACGTGAAGGTGAAGAATGAGAGCATGGTGGCCTTGCGGCTCGAAGTGAAGGTGAATGGCGACCCGCATGAGGTGCTCGTGGTGGGCCAGAAAGGACAGGACGGGCGACCTGCGATCGTACACACCGAGGCATTGGACCTTGCCGTGGCCTATGGTGCGAAGGAGATCACCCTGCCGTTCCACGTCCATTTGCACGATTTCATCATGGAGCGCTATCCGGGCACCAACAGCGCGGCTTCGTACATGAGCGTGGTGCAATTGGTGGATCCGCGCGAAGGCATCGATGAGGAGCGCCGGATCTTCATGAATAACATCCTCGATCATGATGGCTACCGCTTCTTCCAATCATCGTTCGATCGCGATGAGCTGGGCACCTATCTCAGCGTGAACCACGACTTCTGGGGCACCTGGGTGTCCTACATCGGCTACGCTCTCCTCACGCTGGGCATGATCCTCACGCTCTTCAGCAAGCGGAGCCGGTTCCAGCACTTGTCCCGGAAGATCGCCGAATCGCGCGCTGCGCCGGTGGCCGCCGTGTTCACAGCGCTGCTGCTTGCGCCGACTCTTGTTCATGCCCAGCGGGTCATCGACCAGGAGAGCAGTGCGCATGTGGTGGACGCCGGTTTCGCTGACCGCTTCAGCCGCCTGGTGGTGCAGGACCTGAACGGCCGCATGAAGCCCGTACATACGCTCTCGCGCGAAGTGCTGCGGAAGGTGGCGCGTCGCGAGCGCATCGAAGGGCTGAACGCGGACCAGGTGCTGCTGGGCATGTTCTTGAACGCCCGCGACTGGTTCTCGGTGCCGATGATCAAGGTGGGTGAGCACAGGACGATCCGCGAGAAGCTGGGCGTGAACACGGCATTCGCGGCTTACGACCAGTTCTTCGGGGAGGATGGCGCCTACCTGTTGCGCGATGAGGTGCGTGCCGCTGTGGCGATGCAACCCGCCGATCGCACCATGTACGAAAAGGACCTGCTGAAGGTGGATGAGCGCGTGAACATCATGAACATGGTGTTCAGCGGGCATCTGCTCAAGCTGGTGCCCGTGGCCGGCGACGCGAACAACACCTGGTCTTCCGCCAGCACCGGACATGATGAGGAGCATGTGCACGATGCTGTCGCGGAGCGCTTCTTCGCAGCCTTCGTACCCGCCCTGCAGGAGGCCGTGGCATCGGGGGACTACAGCCTGCCGAGCAAACTCATCACGGAACTGGATGCGTACCAGCATGAGCAGGGCGCGGCCGTGATGCCCACGACCAGCCAAGTGAGCATGGAGATCCTGCTGAACCGCCTGGATGTCTTCGATCGGCTGGCGCTGCTCTATGCGCTGCTCGGGCTGGGCTTCCTGTGCCTGCTGTTCCTGAATGTGCTGAAGCCCAGCTTGAAGACGGTGAAGGCCGCACGCGCGCTGAATATCCTGCTTCTGCTGGGCTTCCTCATGCATACTGTTGGGCTGGGCATCCGATGGTATGTCTCGGGTCGCGCTCCGTGGAGCAATGGCTACGAATCGATGATCTACATCGCATGGACGACCGTGCTGGCCGGTGTGCTCTTCGGCCGGCGGTCGCTGGGCGGCGCAGCGGCTACCATGATGCTCTCCGCCACGGTGCTGCTCGTGGCGATGCTGAGCTATCTGGACCCTGAGATCACGCCGTTGGTTCCCGTCCTGAAATCGTACTGGCTCACCATCCACGTCTCGATGGAAGCGGGCAGCTACGGCTTCCTGGCGCTCGGGGCGGTCATCGGTCTGATCAACCTGATGCTGATGGTGCTGCTCACGGAACGCCGTGAGAAACGCGTGCACCGGCTCGTGAAGGAGCTTACCATGATCAGCGAGATGACCCTGATCGGCGGGCTCTTCATGATCAGCATCGGCACCTATCTCGGTGGGGTATGGGCCAACGAATCATGGGGGCGTTACTGGGGCTGGGATGCGAAGGAGACCTGGGCGCTGGTGACCATCCTGGTGTACGCCTTCATCCTGCACATGCGGCTCATTCCCGGCCTCAAGGGGCTCTACGCGTACAATCTCGCCTCGCTCTTCGGCATGGCCTCGGTGATCATGACCTACTACGGCGTGAACTACTACCTCTCCGGCCTGCACTCTTATGCCGCCGGCGACCCTGTTCCGGTGCCGCAATGGGTGTACATCACTGCCGCGACCTTCGTGGTGATCGGTGCGCTGGCCTATTGGCGCAAGCGGAAGTTCAAGCTGATTACATAGGCGGCGCCAAACGGCCTTCCTCGAGCAGCACCTCGTATTTATAACCTGCGCCGAAGTCCTTGTCCACGGCCACCTTGCCGACGACCGTGACCTTCTGACCCTCGGCGACCGGCTCGTGGGTGGTGATCACCAATTCCTTGGCCGCCTCGCCAGCCTCCTTCACATGGATCCAGTTCCGGCCCATGATATTGGGATTCACCTTGGTGCATGTGCCGCTGACCTGGATCGTCTTGCCTGCGAATCGCTTCGGATCCGACACCACATCACGGATCCGGGTGATGCCTTGCACATCCAGCGCCGGCAAAGGCGCATCATTCATGACGGGTGCTTGGGGCGCAGCCGCGGTTCCCGCCATGCTGCTTCCATGCTCGGCCGGCACCAGTTGCGACACGAGGAAGAGCTTGTCGAAGGTGCGCTTGTACTCCTTGCTCTCGAAATCGGTCTTCAATAGTCCGCCACGATAGAAGTAGGAATGTCCGATAGCCACATCCTGCAGGATGGTGGCTATCCAGTACTCCTGATCGCCCTCCTTCACCCGCACATACACGTACTTGGCCGTGGGCAAGGTTTCCAAGGCGACGACCGTATGCAGGTCCTTCTGCGCTGCTGGGTCCAGCGCACCTTGCGGAGCACTGGATTCTCCACCCGAGAACACCCCGGTGCTGCTGCCTTCTGTGCCTCCGTCCTCGGCGGGTATCTCCTTGGGGCTGTCACCGCATGCCGCCAACAATACGATCGCGGCCAGGTGGTTTACGGTTGCTGTCCTGTGGATCATCGTCTCTTCTTGCTATCGAACCGTTTGGTCAGGCTCATGTTCACACGGTAGTTATGCTCTTCCCGTATCGTTGAAAGCTCACCGAGCACCGTGAAGGTCAGGGTTCGGGCGAGCGTGATCATCATATCGGCGCCGTAATACCGCTGCGATGTCCGCGCGGTGAGTGGGGAACCATCGCTCCGGTTCCCGTACACATATTCCACTGCCCGGTAGTACAGGCTCATGTCCAGTCGCTTGGGGATGAGGGTGCGCGAATGGCGGAAGGACAGGACATCGCTGCGCACGTAACTCGACGTGTTCCGGTTCGCCTGCACGGACCACCGTCCGAAGGTCCTCGGATCCCTGCTGTAGTTCAGGAAAAGCTGAACGTTCTCGGATCGGTTCGCGCCATCGGCCTGGAAGCGCCTGCTATACGCTGCCCCGCCGCTGAGTGACTTCATCGGTTTCAGGTTGAGCCGCAGGCGCGCTCCTTGGCGAGCATCATCGTCGTCGAGCATCACCTCCACATCGTTCCGGAAGGTCTCATAGTAGATGACCCGCTTGCGACTATCGTAGGAACCGAACACGTCGACCATGCGGTTGATGCGGTACCTGGCGGAAACGAAGAGGTTGGTCAGGCGCGCACCGCCGTTGAGCGTGCTGTACAGGTCGAGTTCACCGGAACCGAAGAGGTTCAGGTTGCCACGAAAGGTGCTTGAATGCTGCATGTAGGCGTATCGCCTGTCGATCATGCCCGAATTGGTCTGCTGCATCAGCCCGATGGTGGTACGGGTGTTCAGCGCGGCCGTATTGGTCCGTGTTCCCACGTAGCCCCCGTATTGGAGCAGATCCGTGTTCAGGTCATAGGTGTAGATGTCGGGGCGGAAGCCGACGATGGCGCCAGCGAGGAAGGAGCCCATGGTGCGTTCGGCCTGCAAGCCATCGATGGCACCCAGCGAGGAGATGTTGTTGTTGATCTTCCGACCGAGCGATATCACGGTGTTCGAGTCGGGTTCATAGCTCACGGCTGCGCTGTACACGTTGAAGATCTCGGTTCGCTGTGGGCGCCTGTCCGGATCAGCCGGGTACAGCTTCCGGTAGTTCAGGTAGGTTTCCGCCGAGAACTTCGACCCGGCGATATGATCGGCGTCCAATGAGACCCGGTACATCAGCCGGTGGTCGTTCTCACGAGCGGATGGGATGGTGCTGTAACTGGCGGCCGAGACCCTTCCGCGGATACGCTCATCACTCGAACGCGAGGAGTCGGGAGGGACCTGCGATCTTGTGCCGCGCTCAGGCCTGGCTGATTTAACGGCCTCCTTCTCGGACTTCTGTCTCCGGGCCTGCACCCGGTCCTGCTTCTCCACCACGCATCCATCGACCACGGTGCACACGCACGAGGTGGACGACATGTTCGATACTATCAGGCAGGGTCGTGACTGTCCATCGCGCAGTACCTCCAGCGTGTCAGCAACGGCGATCCCTTCGGTCTGTTCGAAGCGCACATAGACGTGCTGGGCGGTGATGAAGGTGACCTCACCGGTGACCACCTCTTGCGCACGGACCGCGAGTGCCAGGAGCATGAAAGGAAGCAGCCATATCCACCTGTTCGTCATCGGTCAATGTCCGTTCGGATGGCAGTTGTAACAGGCGTTGCTGTTGTACGAGTAGCCGGAGACCCCGTTGTGGTCGTTGTTCACCGAGTTCTGATTGCTGTGCTCGTGACAATTGATGCACGAGAACACGCTGTAGTTCGACGGGTTCGTGTGGCAGTCTGTACAGGCATCCCACTCGTTATGGTGGGTCCCGCTGTAGATGGGGAAGTACTGCTGATCGTGGTTGAAGGTGGCAGGCTCCCAGCCATTCGTGGAGTGGCAGGCGGCGCAGTCGGTGGGGAAGTTCACCGCAGCGTGGTTCGGGTCGTTCGTGGCGTTGTAGTCGGCCATGTGGCAGGCGCTGCAAGCGGTTGGGGTGCCTGCATAGCCATTGGCATGGCACTCGATGCACGCCGTTGTCACGTGCTGCCCGGTGAGCGGGAAGTCCGTGTTGTTGTGGTTGAATGAAGCGTTGCCCCACGCGGTCTCATCGTGGCACGCAGCGCAGTCCGTGCTGAAGCCGGATGCCGCATGATTCGGATCCGTCGTTGAGTTGTAGTCATCCATGTGGCATGCGCTGCAGGCCGTCGGGGTGCCGGCGAAGCCGTTCGCGTGGCACTCGATGCAATTGGTGGTCGCATGGGTTCCATGAAGCGGGAACCCGGTGTTGTTGTGGTCGAAGGTGGCGTTGCCCCAGGCCGTTTCATCGTGGCACATGGCGCAGTCCGTGCTGAAGCCGGATGCCGAGTGGTTCGGTTCCGTGGTGGCGTTGTAGTCGTCGATGTGGCACGCGCTGCAGGCAGTGGGCGTCCCCGCATAGCCGTTTGCGTGGCATTGGATGCAGGCCGTTGTGGTATGCGTTCCATGCAGCGGGAAACCGGTCAGGTTGTGGTCGAATGAGCCGTTCCAGCCAGGCCCTGTCGTATGGCATGCCGCGCAATCGGTGGAGAAACCCGCGGCGGCGTGGTTCGGCTCCACCGAGCTGTTGTAGTCCGTCATGTGGCAGCTCGCGCATTCAGGCGACGCATCGGAGAAGTTGCCCGTGGTGTGGCATCGCGCACAGTCCTGTATGGCGTGCCCGTTCGTTAGCGGGAAGAAGTCGTGGCTCGTGAACCCCGTGCCCCATCCCGTCCCGAGGGGATCGTGGCATTCGATGCAATCGGTGGAGAATCCCGAAGCGCTGTGGTTCGGCATCGTGGTGGCCATGAAATCCGAGCGGTGGCAGTTGATGCAATCGTTGCCCAGCCGGGCGAACGCCAGCGTGTTGTCCGAGACGTGGCAGTCCACGCAGCTCAGGTTGCCATGCACCCCAACGAGCGCGAACCCATTCAGTTCGTGCAGCTCGGGTATCTCATCCACCAGCCACGACGTCGGGGTGTGGCAGCGCGCACAATCGTTACCGACGGTCATGGCGTGCACATCGGTATGGCACGCGATGCAGTCCGTCGGGGTCGGGGCGTCGAAACGCATGGACGCATGGCAAGAGCGGCAATCGGTCATCCGGTGCTGCCCTATCAGCGGCATGGCCGTACTGTCGTGGTCGAAGGCGAGCGGGTCTCGCATGGCTGTCCAGCTATCCGGGACATGGCAGGCCGAGCAATCGATCCGGAAGGCATCGCCGTGCGGGGATTGCGCCCGTAGGCGTCCCGATGCCAGGAAAAGGGTGCCCGCCAATACAAGCATCCAGAAACGCTGCCGAGAGCAGCGCAAAGCGATATGCTCAACGAAACGGGCCATCAGGTGAGGTGCCGAACACGGTCTTTGAACGCAAGTAAGGATTCGTGCGCCGCGCTTCGTGCCCCATATCCGACCAGACCGGAAATAGAGCCCACGAATCGGCATGTGGAAGACATGGTTCCTCTGGTATCAATTGCCATTCGGATGGCAGCTGTAGCAAGCCGCGCTCGTGTAGCTGTAGCCCGATACTCCGTTGTGGTCGTTGTTCACCGAGTTCTGGTTGTCGTGCTCATGGCAATCGATGCAGCTGAACGACGAGTAATCGCCCGGGCTGGTGTGGCACTCCGTACAGGTGTTCCATTCGTTGTTGTGCGTGCCGCTGTAAATGCGGAAGTATTGCGCATCGTGATGGAAAGATGAGGGATCCCAACCCGCAGTAGTGTGACAGAATGCACAATCCGTGGGATACACCTCGCCCGGATGGTTCGGATTGGAAGCGCTGTTGTAGTCTGGCATGTGGCAGGCCTCGCATTCGGTTGGCGTTCCGGTATATCCATTGGCGTGGCAATCCAAGCAGCTCGCGTTCACGTGCTGCCCTGTCAGCGGGAATCCGGTGCTGTTGTGATCGAATGCAGCAGGGACCCAAGCCGAGGTGCCATGACATTGCGCACAATCGGTCGGGAAGCCGGACTGTGCATGGTTCGGCGAGGTGGTGCCGTTGTAGTCGGTCAGGTGGCAGGCGTCGCAGTTCGTGGGCGTACCGGTGAAGCCGTTCACATGGCACTGCATGCAGTCCACGCTGGTATGCTGGCCCGTGAGCGGGAAGGCCGTCGTGTTGTGGTCGAAGGTGGCGTTGCCCCAGGAGCCTTCATCGTGACACAGGGCGCAGTCCGTCGGGAAGCCCGCCGTGACGTGGTTGGGATCAGTGGTGCCGTTGTAGTCGGTCAGGTGGCAGGCCTCGCACGCGGTCGGCGTGTTCTGGTAGCCGTTCGCGTGGCACTGGTTGCAGTTCACGTTCTGGTGAGAGCCGTTCAAGGCCCAGCCCGTGCTCGCATGGTCGAATGAGGAGGGCGTCCAGCCGTCGGTGCTATGGCATTGCGTGCAGTCCGTGGAGGTCTGCGCCTGCTGGTGGTTCGGCTCCACCGTGCCGTTGTAGTCCGTCAGATGGCAGGCGTCGCAGTTCGTGGGCGTGCCCGTGAACCCGTTCGCATGGCACTGCATGCAGTCCACGCTGGTATGCTGCCCCGTGAGCGGGAAGGCCGTCGTGTTGTGGTCGAAGGTGGCGGTGCCCCAGGAGCCTTCATCGTGACACAGCGCGCAGTCCGTCGGGAAGCCCGCCGTGACGTGGTTGGGATCGGTGGTGCCGTTGTAGTCGGTCAAGTGGCAGGCCTCGCACGCGGTCGGCGTGTTCTGGTAGCCGTTCGCGTGGCACTGGTTGCAGTTCACGTTCTGGTGAGATCCGTTCAAGGCCCAGCCCGTCGAGGCGTGATCGAAGCTGCTCGGCGTCCAGCCATCGGTCGTATGGCATTGCGTGCAGTCCGTTGAGAACTGCGCTTGCTGGTGGTTCGGCTCCACCGTGCTGTTGTAGTCGGTCAGGTGGCAGGCGTCGCAGTTCGTGGGCGTGCCCGTGAACCCGTTCGCATGGCACTGCATGCAGTCCACGCTGGTATGCTGCCCCGTGAGCGGGAAGGCCGTCGTGTTGTGGTCGAAGGTGGCGGTGCCCCAGGAGCCTTCATCGTGACACAGCGCGCAGTCCGTCGGGAAGCCCGCCGTGACGTGGTTGGGATCGGTGGTGCCGTTGTAGTCGGTCAAGTGGCAGGCCTCGCACGCGGTCGGCGTGTTCTGGTAGCCGTTCGCGTGGCACTGGTTGCAGTTCACGTTCTGGTGAGATCCGTTCAAGGCCCAGCCCGTCGAGGCGTGATCGAAGCTGCTCGGCGTCCAGCCATCGGTCGTATGGCATTGCGTGCAGTCCGTTGAGAACTGCGCTTGCTGGTGGTTCGGCTCCACCGTGCTGTTGTAGTCGGTCAGGTGGCAGGCGTCGCAGTTCGTGGGCGTGCCCGTGAACCCGTTCGCATGGCACTGCATGCAGTCCACGCTGGTATGCTGCCCCGTGAGCGGGAAGGCCGTCGTGTTGTGGTCGAAGGTGGCGGTGCCCCAGGAGCCTTCATCGTGACACAGCGCGCAGTCCGTCGGGAAGCCCGCCGTGACGTGGTTGGGATCGGTGGTGCCGTTGTAGTCGGTCAAGTGGCAGGCCTCGCACGCGGTCGGCGTGTTCTGGTAGCCGTTCGCGTGGCACTGGTTGCAGTTCACGTTCTGGTGAGATCCGTTCAAGGCCCAGCCCGTCGAGGCGTGATCGAAGCTGCTCGGCGTCCAGCCATCGGTCGTATGGCATTGCGTGCAGTCCGTTGAGAACTGCGCTTGCTGGTGGTTCGGCTCCACCGTGCTGTTGTAGTCGGTCAGGTGGCAGGCGTCGCAGTTCGTGGGCGTGCCCGTGAACCCGTTCGCATGGCACTGCATGCAGTCCACGCTGGTATGCTGCCCCGTGAGCGGGAAGGCCGTCGTGTTGTGGTCGAAGGTGGCGGTGCCCCAGGAGCCTTCATCGTGACACAGCGCGCAGTCCGTCGGGAAGCCCGCCGTGACGTGGTTGGGATCGGTGGTGCCGTTGTAGTCGGTCAAGTGGCAGGCCTCGCACGCGGTCGGCGTGTTCTGGTAGCCGTTCGCGTGGCACTGGTTGCAGTTCACGTTCTGGTGAGATCCGTTCAAGGCCCAGCCCGTCGAGGCGTGATCGAAGCTGCTCGGCGTCCAGCCATCGGTCGTATGGCATTGCGTGCAGTCCGTTGAGAACTGCGCTTGCTGGTGGTTCGGCTCCACCGTGCTGTTGTAGTCGGTCAGGTGGCAGGCGTCGCAGTTGGTGGGCGTGCCCGTGAAGCCGTTCGCATGGCACTGCATGCAGTCCACGCTCTGGTGTTGTCCCGTGAGCGGGAAGTCGGTGATGTTGTGATCGAAGGAAGCGTTGTTCCAGGAACCTTCGTTATGGCATTGTGCGCAATCCGTGGGGAAGCCCGCCGTGACGTGGTTGGGATCCGTCGTGGCGTTGTAGTCGGTCAGGTGACAGGCCTCGCACGAGGTCGGCGTGTTCTGGTAATTCCCTTGGTGACACTGATCGCAGCTCGCTGGAATATGGCCACCGACCAGTGGCCAGACCGCGTGATCATAAGTGGTCGGGTTCCAGCCTGGGTTCGTTGAGTGACAAGAGGCGCAATCCGTTGAGAAACCGGCCGACTGGTGATCCGGGTTCGCTGTCGAGGCGAAATCCTGTTGATGACAGGAGATGCACTCCGGCGATGCATCGCTGAAGCTCCCGGTCGTGTGGCAGCGGCTGCAATCATCGATCGCGTGACCGAGCGTGAGCGGGAAGAAATCGTGGTTCACGACGGTGGTGTGCCAACCGCCGCTCATCGGGTCGTGGCACTCCGTGCAATCCGTGGAGAAACCACTGGCTGCATGGTTAGGCGATCGCGTCGCCATGAAATCGGCACGGTGGCAGCTGATGCAATCGTTCCCGACCCGATCGAACTGGAGCGGGTTTCCGGAAATGTGGCAATCGGTGCAGCTGAGGTTTCCATGACTGCCCACGAGCGCGAATCCGTTCAATTCATGCAGCTCCGGGATCTCGTTCACGATCCAACTCGTGGAACTGTGGCAGCGCGCGCAGTCGTTGCCCACGGTGCTTGCGTGAACATCGGTGTGGCAGGCGATGCAGTCCGATGGAGCTTGGTCAAAGGCCAGTGTGGTGTGGCAGGAGCGACAGTCCACCTTCAAATGCGCTCCGGTCAGCGCGAAGCCGGTCGAATCGTGCCGGAAGACCATCGAAGCAGCCGTGGCATCCACCCGGGGGTCTTTGCCGCGCGAACGGCCTTTGTGCTTGAGCGCCGTGGATCCCTCTTCGCTCCAGATCAAGGTCGCGTTGGTCCAGCCTGCCGGGCTATGGCAGCTCCCGCAATCGATCCTCAGGTTCTCCCCATGCGGCGACTGCGCGGAGAGCCGCGTGGCCATCAGCAGGCCCAGCACGGCTATTTGTGACAGTCGGCGCATTCGAACCGCTCGATCTTGAAGGATGGCACGCGTCCGTCGCCATCGGCCTTGTGGCATTGCCGGCATTCCACCTTCACGTGCTCGCCCTCGAGCGGGAATCGGGTGAAGTCATGGTCGAAGAGCTTCGGGAACCAGCTCTCGGAGACGTGGCATCGCTTGCAGTCGGTCACGCCGTCCTTCGCGAAGTCGTCGCCATGCACATTGTCGTGGCAGTCGGCGCAGGCGGTGCCCATGTTGCGGAACACCCATTTCTGCTTCGGCCGTTCCGCCTTATGCTTAGCGCCGTCGGCCAGGTGGCAGGCGAAACAGGGCGTGGCGATGTGCGCACCATCCAACGGGAAGGCGGTCCGGCCATGCTGCTTCAACGTGTAGGTGCTCACATCGAATCCATCGGTGACCGCGTGGCACTCGACGCAATCCGGCGATGCGCCGTCCTTGGCGAAGTCGCCCTCGTGATAGTCCGTGTGGCACTTGTTGCACGCATCGAAGGCGAGCGGATCGGTGTAGGCCCCCTTGTGACACTTCTTGCAGTCCACGCTCACGTGCTTCCCCACAAGCGGGAAGTCGGTGAGGTTGTGGTCGAACTTGTCCATGGAGCGCAGCGCTTTGAAGCCCTTCTCCTGGTGACATTGCGCGCAATCGGTCCCGAACCTTCCCTCGTGCGGGTCCTTGTGGCAGGTGGCGCACTGGTTCATGCCCACACCCAAACGATCCTGGAACACGGTGGCCGGGTCGCTGGTGCGCTTGTGACAGGAGAAGCAATCCACATCCTTGTGCTTCCCGTTCAGCTTGAAAGGCGTCTTGTTGTGGTCGAAGCGGTCGATCCGCGAGAGTTGCTTGAATGACTCATCGACATGGCATTGCGCGCACGCGTTGGTGAAGTGCGCCTTGTGCGGATCGCTGTGGCAGGACTTGCAGTCGGCGTGCGGCACATCGGCGAATTCCTGGAAGGGCTGGCCTTTGCGCGTGGTCTCCTGGTGGCACTTCGCGCAGTCCACGTTCACGTGGCCACCGGTCAGCTTGAACTCGGTGCGCCCATGATCGAAGCGGCTCGCCGGCTTCCACTTCTCCATGGTGTGGCATTCCGCGCAATCGCGTGAGAGCGTTCCCTGGTGCTGGTCCTTGTGGCAGGAGAGGCATGCGCGATCAAGTCCCATGAAGGTCTTCTCCCGGTACTTGGCCTGCTTGTCCTTGATGTGGTCCGGCGCGTGGCACTTCCGGCAATCCACGGTCTTGTGCGCGCCTTCCAGCTTGTATCCGGTGAGCCCATGGTCGAAATTCTTCTCTTCGAAACGCACCATCTGGAAGGCACGGCCATGGTGCTCGCTGTGGCAGCTGAAGCAATCCTTGGCCTTCACCTCCGCGCTCACGTGGTAACCGCGCTTCTGGGTGATGAGCGACTGCAGCTCCTTGTGGCAGGCCAGGCACTTCGCATTGGTCACCTTGTTGCCGAGGTCGTGGCATTGGGTGCAATTGCTCATGCCCTCGAGGTCGGCATGCGCCGTCGTCAAGTCTCCGGGCGAGAGTTGCGCATTCCCCAGCGCCGCCATCATGGCGAGCAAGGCGAAGAGATATGCGCGCAGGCCGGTCATCGGTGCTTCTTCACGATGTGACCAAACCGTTTGGTGATCTCCACGCCCGCTTTCTGCAGGAAGGACGTCGGCAGTTCACCGCCAGCGAAGATGTACACGAGGTCGTTCCCCATCCGGCGCGTTTCCTCGCCCACCTTCAGCAGCACATGGTCTTCTGCGATGGAGACCAGGTTGGAATTGAAGATCACCTTCAGCGTACCCTTGGCCACGGCAGCATCCACGGCGGTCTTGTTCTTCGGCTTGATGCGCGCGAACTGCTCGCTGCGGTATGAGAGCACCACGGTGTTGGTATCCATCAGCAGCATCGCTGACTCCACGGCTGAATCGCCACCACCCACGACGATCACGCGTTTCCCCGTGATGTTCTCCGGCTCCAACAGGCGATAGGCCACGTTCGGGAGATCCTCGCCCGGCACGCCGAGTTTCCGTGGGCTGCCGCGCCGTCCGATCGCGAGTAGCACGCTGTGCGCCACGTAGGTCTCACCGGTGCTCGTGGCCACCTTGAAGGTTCCGTTCGCTTGCGGCGTGATGCCTTCGACCTTCGTGTTCTCCGTGATGGTGATCCCCTGCTCGGCGATCACCTTCTTCCAGATCTCGAGCAGCTCGCCCTTGTTCGTATCGAAGAGCTTCACCTGACCGAAGAGCGGCAGGTCCATGGGAGCGGTCATCACGATCTTGGCACGAGGGAAGGTGTAGACCGTGCCACCGAGCGAATCCTGCTCCAGCGTAATGGTGGAAAGCCCGTGCTTCTTCGCCTGCAGGGTCGCCGATATACCCGCCGGACCCGCGCCCACGATCACCACATCGAGCACGCCCTCCATGGCCGGCTTGCGCGAAGCTGCGATGCTGTCCATGGCCTGCTGGCCCTGCTCCACACTGTTCTTGATCAGGCCCATGCCACCGAGCTCGCCGGCGATGTAGATCCCTTTGATGTTCGACTGGAAGTTCTGGTCCACATGGGGCAGATCAACGCCGCGCTTCTCCGTGCCGATACGCAGCGAGATGGCCTCCACCGGGCACGCGTGGAAGCATGCGCCATGGCCCACGCAATTGGAGGCGTGGATCACGGTGGCCTTCCCATCCACGATCCCGAGGATGTCCTTCTCCGGGCATTCCGCCACGCAGGCCGCGCTTCCGATGCAGGTGTTCAGGTCGATGTACGGGTGCAAGGAGACCGGCTCGAAGGTGCCCTCGGCCTTCGCGGTCTCGATCTTCTTCTCCACGATGGCGCTCTTCTTCCGCTGCCCGCGCAGGTAGAAGAACACGACCAATCCGCAGAGCAGCGCCGCTGAGCCGTAGATCGCGATCTGTTCGATGAGCACTTCCATGTCAGAAGATCCAGCGGTAGCCGAAGGCCAGCGTCACCGCAACGTGGATGATGAGGATGATGAGCATGATGAGCGCGAAGGGCAGGTGCGCGACGTGCCAGTACTTGAAGAGCTGCTGCATGAGCTGGAGCCTGCCGATCCTGCGGGAGAGCGCGAATTCCTCCTTCACCATGTCGAGCACGGCTTTCCGCTCCTGGCCCGCCACGCCCTTCTTCCGCAGATCGGAACGGATCGCGGAGAGCACCTTGCGCTCCCGGGCACGCTTGGCCCACCACGACATCTTGCTCGACTCCTCGTCCTTGTCGGAGCTGACCACCATGCCCAAGAGGCTCTCGTCCAGTCCGGCCTTGCCGCGGAGCGTCTCCACCACATCGCTGCGCAGCCCCTTCACCTCGTTCAGGCTCAGCTCGCGGCCCTCGATGGTGCGCGGGATCTGGATGTAGATGAACCGGCCGATGACGCCGCTGGCCACCACCGCCACCATGCTCCAGAAGGCCACCGAGACCAGCCCGCCGAACTTGAAGGCCGTGTGGAAGAGGATGAGGATCGGACCGAGCGTGCAGAGGAATATGTGGAACTCCAGCAGATACTTGAGCCGGAGCTGCCGTGCCATGAAGTTGTACCGCTTACGGGCGATGTAGAGCACCACGCCGAAGAGGACCATCAACGTCCCGAGAATGCCAAGGCCATGGCCGAAGGCGCCGCTGGGCTTGAACCATGCATGGCGCGGATGGTAGAAACGCTCCTCCAACGGGAGCTCGTAGTAGCTGAAGCCGGTCCAAGCCAGGTAGGCCGTGACCGCCACGACCACGGCGACCATGGTCCAGATATAGATGAAGTGGACGGTTTTTGTCATGCCCCGCTGCTGATTCGCGCCTCGCCCATTCGAACCTGATGCCCGGGGTGAACTCCCGGCTAGCGAATCCCAGTCCTGCAAGGTGCCACAACCCGCATGACAGAAACATGACAATTAGCCAAGACCGGAGAAAAAGCCGCTGAGCCGGGAGGTCTCCTAGTTCAATCCGAAAGCGCGGAAACCGGCTGGAAAATCACCCATGGGCACCACACATCAAGCTGTTGGAGGAGACCTGCCAGAAGCTGATGGAAATCATTTCCGGCGCGAATCAAGGGGGCCATGCTTGCACCCAGCACCACCAGCTGCCGAGCCGCTTACAGCCCCAGCAGCACCTCGCCCGGCTCCTTCGCGCCGAAGATGAGCTTGTTCGGGTCCTCGATCATCTCCTTCACCTTGTACAAGAAGCTCACGCTCTCCTTGCCATCGATGATGCGGTGGTCGTAGCTGAGCGCCACGTACATGATCGGGCGGATCACCACTTGGCCGTTCACCGCCACGGGGCGCTCCACGATGTTGTGCATGCCGAGGATGGCGCTCTGCGGCGGGTTGATGATGGGCGTGCTCAGCATGCTGCCGAATACGCCGCCGTTGGTGATGGTGAAGGTGCCACCGGTCATCTCATCGATGCTCAGCTTGCCGTCGCGCGCCTTTACGGCCAGTTCCTTGATCTTGCCCTCGATCTCCGCCAGGCTCATGCGCTCGGCGTTGCGCATGATGGGCACCATGAGGCCCTTGGGCGAGCTCACGGCGATGCCGATGTCCGCGTAATCGTGCATCACGAGCTCCTCGCCATCGATCAGGCCATTCACGCCAGGGAAGAGGCGCAGGGCCTCGGTGACGGCCTTGGTGAAGAAGCTCATGAATCCAAGGCCCACGCCGTGGGTCTCTTTGAACTTGTCCTTGTACTTGTCGCGCAGGGCCATCACCGCGCTCATGTCCACCTCGTTGAAGGTGGTGAGCATGGCGGTCTGGTTCTTCGCCATCACCAGCCGCTCGGCCACCTTCTTGCGCAGGGTGGTCATCTTCTGGCGCTTCTCCTCGCGGCCGCCGCCCCAGCCGTTCATCACCACCGCATCGCCCTTGATGCCGCCGGCGATGTAAGCGCTCACGTCGCTCTTGGTGATGCGCCCGTTGGGGCCGCTGCCCTTCACCTTGGCGGGGTCCACGCCCTTCTCATCGAGCATGGCCTTCGCCACCGGCGTGGCATGGGCCGCTGGTGCCGAGGCTGAGGCCGCCTTCGGTTCTTCCTTCTTCTCGGGTGCGGGCTTCTTCGCCTCCGGTTTCTCCTCCTGCGCCTTGGCCTTCTTCTCGGCCTTCACGCTCGTGTCGATCTTCACCACCACATCCCCCACGTTCACCGTGGTGTCCTCAGGCACCAGCAATTTCACCTGCCCTTCGGCCTCGGCGCTGAGCTCCAATGTGGCCTTGTCGCTGTCGATCTCGCCGAGCACCTGGTCCTTGGTCACCGTGTCGCCATCCTTCACTTGCCAGCGCGCGATGCGTACCTCGCTGATGCTCTCTCCGGGGCTGGGGACCTTGATCTCGACGATGGCCATGGGCTCGGTTTTCTATTGATCGTTGCTTGTACTCAGGCCTTCGCTTTTACGGCAGCGGCCTTCTTCGGTTCTGCGGCGGCAGGCCGGAATGCCTGCTCGATGATCTCCTGCTGCTGCCGCGCGCTGCGCTTGCTGCTGCCGGTGGCTGGCGCGCCGCTGGCCGGTCGCGCGATGGGCTCCAGGCGCACATCGTTGAAGCTCGTGAGCAGATAGGTCCAGGCGCCCATGTTGATGGGCTCCTCCTGCACCCAGCGGTAGCTCTGGGCCTTGGTGTACTTCTTGATCACCGCACGCATCTGCTCCGCGGGCAGCGGGTGCAGTTGCTCGATGCGGATCAGCGCGGTATCGGTGATGCCGTTCTTCTCGCGGTGCTCCACGAGGTCATAATGGATCTTGCCTTGGGTGAACACCACGTTGCGCACCTTCTTGGGGTCGGCCTGGGCATCGTCGATCAGCTCTTGGAAACGCCCGGACACCAGCTCATCGAGTGCGCTGGTGCAGCGCGGGTGCCGCAGCAGGCTCTTGGGGCTGAAGACCACCAGGGGCTTGCGGAAGTCCCACTTGAGCTGACGGCGCAAGGCATGGAAGAAGTTGGCGGGCGTGGTGCAGTTCACCACCACCATGTTGGCATCGGCGCAGGACTGCAGGAACCGTTCCATGCGCGCGCTGCTATGCTCGGCGCCCTGTCCCTCGTAGCCATGCGGCAGCAGCAGCACGATCCCGTTCTGGGTGTTCCACTTCTCCTCGGCAGCGCTGAGGTACTGATCCAGGATGATCTGCGCACCATTGACGAAATCGCCGAACTGCGCCTCCCAGATGGTGAGCGTGTTGGGGTTGGTGAGCGCATAGCCGTACTCGAAGCCGAGCACCGCGTACTCGCTGAGCAGCGAGTTGTAGATCTGCAACAGCGCCTGTCCTTCGCGGATGTGCTTGAGGTGGATGAACTCTTCCTCGCTGTCCTCCACCTTCACCACGGCGTGCCGGTGGCTGAAGGTGCCGCGCTCCACGTCCTGTCCGGTGAAACGCACGGGGTGGCCCTCGAGCAGCAGCGATCCGTAGGCGAGCAGCTCGCCCATGCTCCAATCGAGCCGCTCCTCCTTCATCATGCGCGCCCGGTCCTGCAGGATCTTCTCGAGCTTGCTGAAGAACTTCTTGCCATCGGGGTGCAGCACGCTGAGCTTCTCGCCGATCAGCGCGAGCGTCTTCTTGTCCACTCCGGTGGCGGGCGATTCGGCGAAGTCGGCCTGATGGGCGCGCTTGAATCCCTTCCAGCGGTCGGCCATGAAGTTGGTGATCTTGCCCACCCGCACCTGCTTGGCCTCATCGAGCCGTGCGCTCAGCATCTCGGTGAAGGACGATTCCATCTCCTCAGCGAGCTCCTTGGCGCCTTCCACGCCGCTGTCGATGAGCTTCTGGGTGTAAATGGCGCGCGGGTCGGGGTGCGCGGCGATGGCCTTGTACAGCACGGGCTGCGTGAACTTGGGCTCGTCGCCCTCGTTGTGGCCGTGCTTGCGGTAGCAGAGGATGTCCACCCAGATGTCGGTGCCGAACCGCTGGCGGAAGTCCATGGCCAGCTTCACGGTGTAGGCCACGGCCTCGGCATCGTCGCCGTTCACGTGGAACACCGGGCATTGCGTCACCTTGGCCACATCGGTGCAGTAGGTGCTGGTGCGCGCATCGACGTAGTTGGTGGTGAAGCCCACCTGGTTGTTCACCACGATGTGGATGGTGCCGCCGACCTCATAGGCCTTGAGCCCGGCCATCTGCACCATTTCATACACCACGCCCTGGCCGGCCACGGCGGCATCGCCATGGATGAGGATCGGGGCGGTGATGCCCTTCTTGAACTCGTCATCGTTCTCGATGATGGCGCGCGCGATGCCTTGCATCACGGGCCCCACGCTCTCCAGGTGACTGGGGTTGGGCGCCAGGGTGAGGCGCACCTCCTTGCCCGTATTGGTCTTGATCAGGCTGCTGTACCCCATGTGGTACTTCACATCGCCCTCCACGAGCGCATCCTCATAATCCTTGCCCTCGAACTCGCTGAAGATCTGGTCGTAGCTCTTGCGCAAGGTGTTGGCCAGCACGTTCAGGCGGCCGCGGTGGGCCATGCCGATGACATATTCGGTGATGCCGAGCTCCGCGCCATGCTCGATCACCGTGTCCAATGCGGGGATCAGCGCTTCGGCCCCTTCGATGCTGAAGCGCTTCTGCCCGATGAATTTCTTGCCCAGGAAGCGCTCGAAGACCACGGCCTCGTTGAGCTTCTCTAGGATGTCCTTGCGCTGGTCGATAGTGAAATCGGGGCGGTTGCGGGTGAGCTCCATGCGCTCGGTGAGCCACTTGCGCTTCTCCGGGTTGCGGATGAACATGAACTCGGCGCCCACGCTCTCGCAATAGGTCTCCTCGAGCATGGCCACGATGTCGCGCAGCTTGGCCGGGCCCAGGCCGATGTCGCCGCCGGCGCTGAACACGGTGTCCAGGTCCTTCTCCGAGAGCTTGAAGTTCTCGATGGCCAGCGTGGGCGAATAGCTGCGTCGGTCGCGGACCGGATTGGTCTTGGTGAAGAGATGGCCGCGCGTGCGGTACGCATTGATCAATTCGATCACGCGGAACTCCTTCTCGAAGCGCTCGTTGCCGCCAGGTGCGGGCGAAGGGGCCGTGCCGCCTTCCACCGAGCCCCCGTTGAGGGCCTGGGCGAAGTCGAAGCCCTCGAAGAAACGCGCCCAGCCGGTCTCCACGCTGCTGGGGTCCTTGCGGTACTGCTGGTAGAGGTCGTCGAGCCAGGCGCTATCGACGTTGCTCAGGTAGGAAAGCTGGTCCATGTAAAGCGGGGCAAAGGTATTCCTGCGCCCGGAGCTTGCGGGGCACCGCGCCCAGGGTTGTGAACACGCCGCTGGCGTGGGCGATGCCCCTGGCCTGCCGCAGGTTGCGTGCTCAGAAGCGGCCGGCGAAACGCATCCGCGTGAGCACCTTCTGCAACGCCCGCAGCACGCATTCGCCGGCCAGCGCATCGAGACCGCCCGAGGCCATGGTTCGGCGCAGGTGGCCTTCGGGGATATCGACCCGGTACATGGCCTGCTGGACCGCAGCTGCGCCTTGCCCCTGCAAGGCCTTCAGGCGCACGAGCACATGCGCGCGCAGTGTCTCGAAGGCTCCCTCATCGGCCGATGGGAGAGGCAGCGTGGCCTCATCGAGCGCCAGGTCCTTGCGGAGCTGCCGCACGGTGTCCCCGAGCACCTCGGCGCGGTCCAGGTAGCGCGCCATGGCGCCATCGCCGTCTTTCGACAGCCCGCTGTTGGCCTCCTGCGACATGCCACCAAAGGTGGGCAAGGGGCGGCACTATTTTCGCCGGGCACCGAACGAACCGAATCCTCCGAACGCATGCGTCTTCCATTTCTGAGCCTCGTGGCTGCCACGCTGATCACCGCTCCGCTCGCCGCCCAATACGGCACCTTCGACCCCGCCGCCGTGAAAGGCGCCAAGGGCAGCACCCTGATCGTGGTGCTCGATGCCGGCGACTCGCCCTACAACCGCGCCATCACCGATGCGGTGAAGAGCCACTGGAAATTCAGCCCGGCCTATGAGTTCGTGACGGTGGCGGAGCTGGGCGCGCAGCCCATCGACCCAGCCAAGACTTACTTGCTCAAGACGCGGCGCACCGACCCGGTGAAATTCGAGGGCACCTTCCTCACCCTGGTGAAAGGCTGGAAGCAGAAGAAGGGCGAGGCGCTGGAACAGACCGGCAATGCCTTCACGAGCATCGGCACGGACCACGACCTGGCCTACCTCCTGATCGACACGAAGGCGATCGATGAGCAGAACATGGCGGCCCTGCTGAACCTGTACGTGAAGCACATCCAGGACTACCTGAAGCAGGTGGAGGCCGGCAAGATCACCGACAAGACCACTGCCGACCGCCTTTACGACGGGCGCACGCGGCTGATCCGCGAGGGCGAGCTGCTGATCGCCAAGGAGCATCTGGATACGAGCCTGCCCGATGAGGGCGCCATCAAGGCCGAGTACACGGCGCCCATGCGCGTGGTGCCGATGAGCGCCGTAGCTGATGCCGCGAAGAGCGGCAGCAGCGGCACCCTGGTGAGCGATGCGGTGATCACCATCGGCGACCATAAGAACAAGCATTGCTTCAAGCGCGTGTTCAACGCCGGTACGGGGGAACTGATGTACCTGCGTGACGATGCGGCCATCTTCGGCAAGAAGGAGGGCTTCATCGCCGAGGACCTGAAGGCCATCACGCGGGCGCGCTAAGGGACCAAGGCCGCTGCCTGGAACGGAGGATGGCTACCTTGGCGATCCTCCCAAAGCCGTTCCCATGCGCCTGACTACACCTCTCTTCCTGCTCCTCACGCTCACCGCCACGGCCGAGCATCTTCCCGGCGGCAGCATCACCACCCGTTGCATCGGGTCGAATCAGCACGAGGTCACACTCCAGCTCTGGCGCGAATGCACCGGGGCGGCGATGATCGCCCAAGGCCTTACGTTCAGCAATTCATGCGGGGTAAGCTTCACGCTGAACAACATCCCGCTCATTTCGGTGGAGAATGTTTCCCCCGTGTGCCCCGATCAGATCGACCAGACCACGTGCAACGGCGGCACCCTCATTGGCATTGAGCTCTACACCTACCGCACCACGCTCTTTCTGAGCCCTTGCAATTTCTGGACGATCAGCTGGAATACCTGCTGCCGTCAGGAATCCATCAACTTGGTTGGCTCGCAAGGCGTTTACCTCGAGACCGTGCTGAACAACGCAGGTGGGGCATGCAACGAATCTCCGGTGTTCTCCGATCCGGTGCCGCCCTTCGTTTGCCTGGGCCAACCGGTCAGTTATGACCTCGGTGTCACGGCCTCTGCCGACCAGCAGCTGCGTTTCCGATTCATTGATGCGCGCCGGTACATTCCCGAGATCGTCTCCGTGGATTACCTGGCCCCCTATACCGGCGCCACGCCATTCACCGGCATGACCATCGACAGCCTTTCGGGGAATATCACCTTCACCCCTACCCTGCAAGGCTACATCGTGGCGGTCGTAGAGGTACGCTACAGCGATTCCAACGGGAATCTCATCGGTACGGTGATGCGCGATTTCCCGTTCGTGGCCCAGTCCTGCGCCAACCAAGTGCCTGATGCCACCAGCGGCGTGGTGGAGAACGCCAGCAGCAGCGCCATGGTCACCGGCGATTATGCGCTCAGCACATGCGGCGGCGATCTCTGCTTCGATGCGGCGATCACCGATGGCGATGCAGGGCAGGGCTTGACGCTCACCAGCAATGTGGATCAGGTGCTGCCGGGGGCGAGTTTCTCCGTTTCGGGAACGAATCCCGCCACGGCCTCGATCTGCTGGAATGCCGATGGTGCCGCTCCGGGCAGCTACAGCTTCACGATCAACGCCGTGGATGATGCCTGCCCCGTGGTTGGCTCGCAGACCTTCACCTATACCGTTACCGTGAATGCCCATGAGGTGAGCCCGGGAGTAGGCAACAGCATTGTCGTGTGCCCGCAAGCCGGCTCCTTCGCCCTGGCCGATTCCCTGTTGGGATCCGCGGACCCTGGCGGTGCCTGGTCCTATGAAGGCGCGAGCGTGCCGGACCTCTTCGATCCCGCGCTGGATCCAGCCGGCGACTACTGCTACACGGTGACCAGCGCGGCATGCGGCGACCTGAGCGCGTGCATCACCGTTGATCTGCTCCCGCTCTCGGATCCCATCTGCCTGGCCATGGGCCTGGATGAGCAGCCTGCCGCGATGCTACGCCTGCACCCGAACCCGAGCGCGGGCCAGCTACGGGTCACTTTGCCCGGGGCCGCCAGGCTCGAAGTGCTCGATGGCGCTGGGCGCGTGGTCTGGCAAGGGCAAGCGAACGCGGGCTCTCATGCTGTTACGCTGCCCGCAACCATGTTCGATGGCAGCTACGCCTTGCGCGTGTCTGGGTTCGATGGCTCGATCCGCACCGAACGATTCGAGCTGCTGCGCTGATCGACCCGAGGAATTCGCAAAGGGCTCCGATCTTTTCGGGGCCCTTAGTTGTTACGTGAACGATGGCCATCATCCTGATCACCGGCGGCAGCGGCCTCATCGGAAGCCATCTCTCCGAGCGCTTGCTCACCGATGGACATACGGTGCGCTGGCTGAGCCGGAACCCCGGTACGCATGGGCGCATCACGGCATTCGCGTGGGATCCCGCCCGGGGCAAGGTCGATGCGGAAGCGCTGCGCGGGATCGATGCCGTTGTGCACCTGGCAGGCGCCGGCATCGCGGACGAGCGCTGGACCTCGGCCCGCGTGAACGAGCTGATCGAAAGCCGAGCAGGCACGGCCCGATTGCTCCATCGCGCCTGCATCATCGAGGGCATCACCCCGCGTGTGTTCCTGAGCGCCGCGGGCGTGGGCTATTACGGCGCGGTCAGCTCAGCGCATCGCTTCATCGAGTCCGATTCGCCCGGACAAGACACCATCGCGCGCATCAGCGTGGCGTGGGAGGAGGCTGTTGACGAGTGGTCCTCGACCTGCCGCGTGGTGAAACTGCGCACGCCCACGGTGCTCGCGGCGGAAGGCGGAGCCCTTCGGCCCCTCGCACGCCTCGCTCGCTGGGGTCTGGCCTCGCCGCTCGGCACTGGCAAGCAGCACATGCCGTGGGTGCACATCGATGATCTGGTGCAAGCGTACACGCACGCCCTTCGCGAGCCGACGATGAGCGGAGCCTATAACATCCAAGGCGGCTGCGCGACGAATGCGGCCATGATGCAGACCATCGCCGCGGCCGTGCATCGGCCTTTCTTCCTGCCACGCGTACCGGGCTTCCTCCTTCGCTTCATGCTGGGCGATATGGCCCAGCTTCTTCTGGAAGGCAGCTGCGTTGATGATGCGCGCTTTCGCGACAGCGGGTTCCGCTATGCGCATACGGAATTGCCGGAAGCGCTTCGGCGGTTGCTCGTGAAACGCTGATCAGGACACGCGTCCCATGAGGCTCAGCGCCAACGCGCGCAAGGGCGCCTTGCGGTCAGCGGGTACCGCCAGGCGATCCAGCTCCATGAGTGCCTCCTGCTCCAACGACGCGATGAGCGCCTCCGACGCCTCGCGCGCGCCGGTGCTCACGAGCGCATCGATCATCTCCGCCACATCGCGCAGCGGCCCCGGTTGACGCAGCGCGTTGCTCAGCGCCCCAGTGCCGCCTTCGGCCTCCAAGCCCTTCAGCAAGAGCCAGGTCTTCTTGCCCGCGCGCAGATCGCCGCCGCGCTGCTTGCCGGTTACCGCCGGATCGCCGAAGGCATCGATGTGGTCATCGCGCAACTGGAACGCGAGCCCCAGCTTCTCGCCGAATCGTCCGATGGCTCGTTGCTCTAGTTCTTCCGCGCCGCCGATGATCGCGCCGACCTCCAGCGCGCAGGCGAGCAGCACGGCGGTCTTGCGCCGGATCATGTGCATGTACTCATCGGTGCCCACATCCGATCGACCCTCGAAGGCCATGTCCATCGCCTGCCCTTCGCACACCTGCAACGCATAGGCGCTGAAGGTGCCGAGCACCCGCGGATCCGCACCCATGCGCTGGTAGGCCATCACCAGCATGGCATCGCCGCTGAGGATGGCGGCGTTCACGCCCCAGCGCATATGCACCGTGGGCTGGCCGCGCCGCACGGGCGAGGCATCCATGATGTCATCGTGCATCAGCGTGAAGTTGTGGAAGAGCTCGATGCCGAGCGCCGGGTCGATCGCGTCTCCGGCCTTCCCTCCGAAGAGCTCGCACGCCATCAGCGCCGCCACGGGCCTCACGCGCTTGGCGGGCAGGCGCATCAGGTACGCCATCGGCTCGTATAGCGCGCCGGCGGGCAATGCCGCGCACCAGCCCTGTATGCGGGCCTCCACCGCGGCCCGGTGCCGTTCCACCTCGCTCATGCCTTCCGATCGAGCAGCTTCAGCAGATACTCGCTATAGCCGCTCTTCACCAGAGGACGCGCCAGCGCCTCCAATTGTTCATCGGTGATCCAGCCCTTCTTCCAGGCCACCTCCTCGATGCAACCGATGCGCAACCCTTGGCGCTCCTCGATCACCTGCACGAATTGCCCGGCCTGCGTCAAGGAGGCGAAGGTGCCGGTATCCAGCCAGGCCGTGCCGCGGTCCAGGATCTCCACGCGCAATTTGCCGCGTCGGAGGTACTCCTTGTTCACGTCGGTGATCTCGTACTCGCCGCGTGCGCTGGGCTGGAGGTCGCGCGCGATGGCCACCACATCATTGTCGTAGAAGTAGAGTCCGGGCACGGCGTAATTGCTCTTGGGCGCGGCGGGTTTCTCCTCGATGCTGCGCACGGTTCCCTGCTCATCGAAATCGACCACACCATAGCGCTCGGGATCGCTCACATGGTAGGCGAACACGAGCCCGCCATCGGGCTCGGTGTGCTGGCTGAGCATGCGCCCCAGCCCTCGGCCGTAGAAGATGTTGTCGCCGAGCACGAGCGCCACCGGATCCGTGCCGATGTGCTCCTTGCCGATGACGAAGGCCTGCGCGAGCCCATTGGGCTGCGGCTGCTCGGCGTAGGTGAACACGCAGCCGAGCGCGGCGCCGTCGCCCAGCAGCTTGCGGAAGCTGGGCAGGTCGTGCGGCGTGCTGATGATGAGGATCTCGCGGATTCCCGCCGCCATGAGCGTGCTCAGCGGGTAGTAGATCATCGGCTTGTCATACACCGGCATGAGCTGCTTGCTCACGGCGAGCGTCAACGGGTGGAGCCGCGTGCCGGATCCGCCGGCGAGGATGATGCCCTTCATGCGTTCTGGTCCTTGCTTGCTTCCCCGCCCTCCACCTTGAGGAATTCCAGGTCGATGTCCTCTTCCTCATCGAGGATGTCGAGGAGCGGCTCGTCGAAGGCTTCCGTGGTGGCGCTCTTGCCGAAGCTCAGCAGCAGCGAGGGGAGGATGAGCAGGTTGGTGAACATGGCCACCAGCAGGGTGAAGGAGACCAGCAGGCCGAGCGCCTGCGTGCCGCCGAAATCGGAGAAGACGAAGAGGCTGAAGCCGCAGAAGAGCACGATGCTGGTGTACATCATGCTCACGCCGGCCTCGCGCAGGGCGAGCACCACCGAGGTCTCGATGGTGTGCCCGGTGAGCTTGAGCTCATGCCGGTACTTGCTCAGGTAGTGGATGGCATCGTCCACGGCGATGCCGAAGGCGATGCTGAAGACGAGCAG
Source organism: Flavobacteriales bacterium (assembly GCA_020635725.1). Classification (GTDB taxonomy): domain Bacteria; phylum Bacteroidota; class Bacteroidia; order Flavobacteriales_F; family PHOS-HE28; genus PHOS-HE28. The sequence goes on along the minus strand of JACJZF010000002.1, from coordinate 35,603 downwards.
GGTGCTGGGCTTGATGGCGACGCCCAGGTAGCCCATGAGGCCGGCCGTGGCGATCAGCGGCACCAGGTTGGGGATGAGCGAGATCACCACCATGCGCGCCGAGTTGAACAGCAGCGCCATGAGCGCGGCGATGACGATCACGGCCAGCACGAGCGAGATCATCAGGTTCTTCACCATGTACTTGCTGCCCTCGAGGAAGACCACGCTCGTTCCGGTGAGGGTCACGCGGAAATCCTCCGGGCTGTAGATCGAATCCACCTCGGCGCGCAGCCGCGCCATGAGCCCGTCCATGCGGGCGGTGCCCACATCGGCCACCTGCATGGTGAGGCGCGTGGTGCGCCGGTCCTCGTCGATGAAGGCGCGCGCCAGGCCGCCGTTGCCCTGCGCCGATTCGAGGTACGGGAGGATGAAGCTCTTCTCCTGGCTGTTCAGCAGACGGTAACGGTCGGGGTCGCCGCCGTAGAAGGCCTGCTTGGTGAACTTCACCGCATCGGCGATGGAGAGCGAGCGCGAGAGCTCGGGATAGGTGCTGAGCGAATCCTGCAGGCGCGCCATGCGCTTGAGGTTGGCATCCTTCAGGGCCTGGCCCTTCTTGCGCGCATCCACCAGCACCTCCAGGGGCATCACGCCATTGAATCGCGATTCGAACCAGCGCAGGTCCTGCATCACGGGGTCGTCCATCGGCAGGTCGTCCACCACGTGGGTCTCGTTGCGCAGCTGCATCACGCCGACCAGCCCCACGGCCACCAGGGCCAGCGTAACCAGGTAAACGACGCGGCGGCGTTGCTGCACCACGCGGATGAACCAGTTGGTCATGCCCTCGACCCAGCGCCGGTCGAGGTGGGCCAGGTGCCGCTCCACCGGATCGCCCTGGAAGCTGAGCAGGATGGGCACCAGCAACAGGCTGAGGGCGAAGACCGCCAGGATGTTCACGCTGGCGATCACCCCGAACTGCTTCAGCACATCGCTGTAGGTGGGGATGAAGGTGGCGAAGCCCGCCGCGGTGGTGGCGTTGGTGGTGAAGGAGGCCCGGCCCACCCGGTAGATCACCCGCGAGAGCGCCTTCACGCGGTTGCGGTGCGAGGCGAACTCGTGGTGGTACTTGTTGATCAGGAAGATGCAGTTGGGGATGCCGATGACGATGATCAACGGCGGGATCACGCTCATCACCGAGGTGAGCTTGAAGCCGAAGAGGCCGATGGAGCCCACGGCCCAGATCACGCCCACCACCACCACCGTGAGGCACACGAAGAGCACGCGCCAGCTGCGGAAGAAGAGGTAGATGAGCACGGAGACCACCAGCATCATCAGCCCCACGAACATCTGCAGCTCCTTCTTGGTGCGCTCGGTGACCACCGTGCGGATGAAGGGCAGGCCGCTGCGGTACACGTTCAGGTGCTCCTTCTCGAACTCCTTCACGCGCGCGTCGATCAGGTCCACCATGTCGCCGCGCTGCTCGCTGTTGAAGCGGTCGGCGTTCACGAACACCATCATCAGGCTGGCATGCGTGCTGTCGTTGTACAGCAGGCCGCTGTAGAAGGGCAGGTCGCGTACACGCCGCACCAGGCTGTCCACCTCGGACTGGCTCTCGGGCTGCCGCCCCACCACGGCCTTCAGCCGGAAGCGCTTCAGGCTGTCATCGCGCATCAGCGTGTAGATGTGCGCCTCGGAGAAGACCGAGTCCACGCCGGGCTGCGACTTCAAGTCGTGCCCCAGCTGCCACCAGGCCCTGAAGTGGTCGAGCTCGTAAAGCCGCGGGTCCTCCACGCCCAGCACGATGATGTTGCCATCCTCCGAGAAGCGGGCCAGCAGCTCCTCGTACTGCACGAAGGCGCTGTCAGTCTTGGGCAGCAGGCCGCCGAACTTGTAGCTGAGCTTCACGTTCTTCATCTCGTAGCCGAGGAAGAGCGTGACCAGCCCGAGCACCACCAGGATGCCGTTGCGGTTGCGGAGGATGCGGCTACTGAGCCAGGCCCACATGCGAGGTCGCCCCCGCTGATGCGGAATGGGCGTGGCTGGCAAAGGAACGACTTAAGACCGGCCGCTGGACCTCAGAACCGCAAGCCCACGGTGGCCTTCACCACCACATTGTCCAGGGCCTCGGGCGCGGCGTAAGGCCCGAAGCGGGAGAAAGCTCCGATACCGAAGCCGGTGAGGCCCAGGTTCAGCACGTTGTCCACTTGCAGGCCGGCTTCATAGTAGCCCTCGCGCAAGGGGGTGAAGCCCAGGCCGCGGTGCCGCTCCGGCTCATCCATGGCGCCCCAGGCCGCGGTGGCCACCACCACGGGCTCGGGCTTCCACCGCTTGCTGGTGAAGAGCAGGTGGCCGAAGCTGTGGCGCACGTGCAGTGCGGCATAGCGGTCCGCAGCGAACTCATTCGGACGCATGGCCTCGAAGGTGTTGCGAGCAGCCACGCGAAGGCTGGGGTCGTTGGAGCCGCGCAGGTTGTAGAGGAAGGCGTACGGCACATCGGCATCCACGATTCCGCCCATGGCGCGCACGCTCAGGGTGCCCAGCATGCGCAGCCGGAAGCTCTTCTCCACCATGGCATCGAGCCGGAGGAATGCCCGCTCCCCTTCCCAGAGCCCCTGTTCCGCGCGTGTGGCCTTCACCTGCAGCACGGGCCATTTCGAGGGGATGGTCATCAGCCGACCCGGTGTGCGTACCAGTTGCTCGCGGAAGGCGAAACGCGCACCCAGCGAGACGGTGCCGGTGACGAAGCGATCGCTCAGCAGCGTAACGCCCTCGGCCGCGGGTTCGGCGAACGTGTAGCCTTGAAGATTCCGACGGTCATTGCGCTCGGTGGCGAGCCAGAAGCGCAGCTGACTGCCCATGCGCCAGGCGAGTTCCGCACCGATCCGCTCCTGCTGATCCATGCGGCTCACGTAGAACCAGCGGTATCCATCGGGGTCGAGCAAGGCCGCGCGCGCGCCGGGGAACGAGACGCCGCCGCTCTCGGCGACATCCACATCGTAATACAGCTTCAGCTCGGGACCGATTCCCGGGTTCGGCTTCAGCACCAGATCACCTCCATACTTCCAGGCCTGATCCACGAAGCCATACGCGCCGTATCCTCCGAGCGAGAAGTACCGCGATATGCGGTCGTTCGTGGCAAGGCCCGCACCGACACGTATCCCTTCGTAGGCATTGTACCGCAGGACCTCATTCAGCCGCAGGTCAACGGGCCCCATGGGCACGCGGCCGGTGACGAGCCGCTCGGCCCATTGGAGCTTCTTCTCCAGGCCCTCCGCCTCGCTGATGCTATCGATGGTGTGGTAGGTGCGGAGCTCCTTGCCGGAAAGCGTGTCGTCGCGGACGCCTTGCCAGAACGCTTCATCGCGCTTGGCCGCCACGCGATCCATGACCAGCTCGGCGCCACGCAGCTCTTTGCGCTCGATGGGCGGGTCCACCTCGATGTCCTTGAGGTAGGTGCGGCCGATGCCGACCGCGCTCATGTCGTTCACCTTCACGTTGTCGAGATAGAGGAAGGTGTTGAGCTGCACGGGGAACCACGCACCCTGCACCCGCTCGAAGCGCTGCTGCAATTTGATCCCCATGCCACCGCTGCGCGCGACCGGTTCCGCGATCACGTTGGCCAGCGCGTAGCCATCGGAGCTCACCCATAGCACGCCCTTGAGGGCATCGAATTTCTTCCCCTGCCTGGGCTGGAAACTGATGACGAAGACGCTGTCGTCTTGCTGGTACAGCGTGTCCTGCAGGATGAAGAGGTAACGCTCGGTGCTCGCCGGCCCAATGGGGCTCAGGTAGGTGCGATCGCTGATGCGCACCTGCGGATCGTAGAGGCTGAAGGTCTTGGTGCTGGCCACCATGGCGATGATGGAGGGATCCTTCAGGCCGCTCACGCGCATGGCGATGACCTCTTCCTTCTCCGAGGCCGGCGGCCGGAAGGTCTTGCGCGTGGCGCTCTCGATGAGCATCAGGTGCTGGCGGTCGAGGAAGTCGATGGCCTCCCGATCGCTGCTGTCGAGCGCCGCCATGCGCACCGGGTCGTTGAGCAGCGCGCTGTCCACATCTGCGGTGAGGATGGTCTTCGAGTAACTGGCGTAGCGGTAAGCCCGATGGCGCATGCTGTCGTTGACCCGGCGGTTGGCATGCACCCGCTTGATGATGCGGTGCGCGGGGTTCTCTCCCGCGACCACCACGGCTTCGCGCAGCGCGATCGCGGTACGCTCCATGCGCACCAGCCCCATTTCGGTCGCGGCGGCCTGCACCTCGATCGTCGCATAGCCCACGTAGCTGAAGCGCAGGGTGGTCGGGAAGCCGCTCACGAGCACGGCGAAACGTCCGTCGATATCGCTACTGGCTCCTTGGGTGGCGCTGCCCGCCACCACATGCACGAAAGCCAGCGGTTCCAAGGTGCGCGCATCCACTACGCGCCCCCGTGCCTCCGCCTGCCCGAGCGCGCGGGCAGCGAGGGCGATCAGGACCGCGGTGAGGAGGAAGCGCATCGGCGTAGCTGGGTGTTTGACGGATTCAGGCGAGGAAAGTAACCGGCGTCCTATGCACCGCGCTTCGACGGCCAGGGGCGATGTAAGGATACCTTGCCGCCATGCTCGCCCGCGCACGCGACGCCTATGAGTGGAGCCGGTACGCCACGCCGCGTCGGCTGCGCAACGCCGCGGCATTGTGGACGAGCTTCCAGCGCGCTAAGCGCAGCAAGGAGCCCCGTATCGGCGGTCTGCCATTCAGCATCAGTTTCGAGCCCACTACCGCGTGCAACCTGCGCTGCCCGGAATGCCCCAGCGGCCTGCGGAGCTTCACCCGGCCTACCGGCAACCTCAAGCAGGACCTGTTCACGCGCGTGATCGATGAATTGGCACCCGACCTCTGGGCGCTCACGTTCTACTTCCAAGGAGAGCCGTACATCAACCCGGGCTTCCTCGACATGGTGCGCTACGCTCATGATAAGGGCCTCTACACCGCCACGAGCACCAACGCGCATTTCCTCGATGACGCCAAGGCCGAAGCCACCGTGCGCAGCGGGCTCTCGCGCCTGATCATCTCCCTCGATGGCACCGACCAGGCGACCTACGCGCAATACCGGCGAGAGGGCGAACTGGCCAAGGTGATCGCCGGCACGCGCAACATCATCGCATGGAAGCGCCGCTTGAAGAGCCGCACACCGCATGTCGTCTTCCAGTTCCTCGTCGTGAGACCGAACGAGCATCAGATCCCCGAAGCGCGGAAACTGGCCCGCGAGCTGGGCGTAGACGAGCTCTGGCTGAAGACCGCGCAGATCTACGACCCGAAGGATGATCACCCCTTGATCCCCACCCAGGACCGGTATGCGCGCTACCGCCGGAATGCCTCAGGTGTTTGGGAGGTGAAGAACCGGCTCGAGGACAACTGCTGGAAGATGTGGCACAGCTGCGTGATCACTTGGGACGGCCGCGTGGTGCCCTGCTGCTTCGACAAGGATGCGCACCATGTGCTCGGCGATCTGCGCACGTACAACTTCCGAGAGCTATGGCATAGCGAGGCCTACAACGATTTCAGGAGTTCGCTGCTCGAATCGCGGAGCAGCATCGAGATGTGCAGGAATTGCTCGGAGGGGAGTCCGGTGTGGGCCTAGAGCTCAGCTGGAGTTGTCATTCCGGGCTTGACCCGGAATCGCGTGATCACGGGGCATGCACTTTTCCTCTGCACATCAACGCTGGTCCTCTGGCCCTCCCCATTCTTCTGCATCATGTTGCGTGTAGAAGCCCTCGGGAGGATCCTTCGGGTCGAACCAACCACGATAATCCCAGCCCTTGCTCAAATCAGCCCAATCCGGATTCTCGGCATTCACCAGTTCCTCCTTCCATTGTCGCTTCCAATTCTTGATCTGCTTCTCACGCGCTAAGGCCTGCTTCACATACTTGAAAGTCTCGAAGTACACCAAGGTCCAACATTGGTAACGCCATGCGAAAGACTCCTTGTTCCTACCAGTTCGATGCTCGAATAGTCGGCGTTCGAGATTTTCCGTGACACCTGCATAAAGCACCGTGCGGCCCTTGTTCGTTAGGAAGTACACCCAGTACTGATGGATGCGTGCCATGCGAGCCTGGTCTGCCGATGGAGATGCTGTCCGCGATTCCGGGTCAAGCCCGGAATGACAACGCCATCCCTCACACCTTCATGATGTCCTTCTCCTTCGCATCGATCAGCGCGTCCACCTTCTTGTTGTAGGTGCCGGTGAGCTTCTCCACATCGGCCTCCATGCCTTTGGCGTGATCCTCGGGCAGGCCATCCTTCTTGGCGGCCTTGATCGCATCCATGGCCTTCTGCCGGCTGCTGCGGATGCCCACCTTGGCGTGCTCGCCCTCCGAATGCGCCGATTTCACCAGGGCCTTGCGGCGCTCCTCGGTGAGCATGGGCACGTGGATGATCACGCTCTCGCCGTTGTTGCTCGGGTTGAAGCCCAGGTTGGCACCGATGATCGCCTTCTCGATGGCATCGATCATCTTCTTCTCCCAGGGCTTCACGAAGAGGGTGCGCGCATCGCCGGTATTGATCGCGGCGACCTGCGATAGGGGCACCATCTGGCCATAGTAATCGACACGCACGGTCTCGAGCATGCCGGGGTTGGCGGCACCCGCACGAATCTTCGTGAGTTCGACCTCGAGGTGATCGACGGCCTTGCTCATGTGCTCTTCGGCGGTCTTCAGGGTGGCGGCGGTGTCGATCATGGCGATGTGGCTGGGTAACGGGCGCGAAAATAGCCAAGGGGCCCTGTCCCTGGCGGCCTCTACTTTCGCCGCCATGGCCTTGGGCAAAGCGATCCGCCACCTCTTCGAGCATGTCTCCCGCCTGGGGTTGACCAGTGGTCTGCGGGTGCTCTGGCTGAAGAAGCGCTCTGCTGGACAGCTCGCCAGGTTGCATTTGAAACAGCTCGCGGGCCCGGTCACGGTGCGCACGGGAGGCAGCGATCTCGCCATACTCGATGAGGTGGTGATCGATCACGGCTACGACTTCCCGCTCCCGGAGTCGCCGCGCATCATCCTCGATATCGGCGCGAACATCGGCTTGGCCACGCTATGGTTCAAGCGCCGCTATCCCGATGCCCGCATCATCGCCGTTGAACCGGACCCGGAGAGTTTTGCGCTGCTGGAGCGCAATACACGCGGCATCCCGGGCATCGAGCGCCTGAACGCCGCGCTCACCGCGGTGGATGGTGTCATCGGCCTGGAGCGCGGCGGATTGAATCCATCGGCCTTCCACGTACGTGCGCTGATGCCCGGGGAAGAAGGCGTTGAGGCGATCAGCATGCCTTCGCTGCTCGCACGCTACGCGCTGCATGCCGTGGACCTGCTCAAGCTCGATATCGAAGGCGCGGAGAAGGAGGTCTTCGAGGCAGCGGACCTGTCATGGATGGATCGCATCCGGACAATCGCCGTGGAGCTGCACGACCGCATGAAGCCCGGTTGCGGGCATGCCTTCTTCGGCGCGGTAACGCGGGAGAAGCGCCACTACGAGGTGCATGAATACCTCGTGATCGCAACGAAGGCCTAGAACTCCACCAAGGTGCCCACGCGCTCCCCGGCGATCAAGCGCTTCAGATTGCCGGGCTTGTTCATGTCGAACACGATGATGGGCAGCTTGTTCTCATTGCAGAGCGTGAAGGCCGTGAGGTCCATCACATTCAGCCCCTTCTCATACACCTCGTTGAAGGAGATGCGCTCATACTTGGTGGCGGTGGGGTCCTTCTCGGGGTCGGCGGTATAGATGCCATCGACCCGGGTGCCTTTGAGGATCACATCGGCCTCGATCTCAATGGCGCGCAGCGAGGCGGCGGTATCGGTGGTGAAGTAGGGATTGCCCGTGCCTGCGCCGAAGATCACGGTGCGGCCCTTCTCCAAGTGCCGCACGGCACGGCGGCGGATGAACGGCTCGGCGATCTGCTCCATCTTGATAGCCGACATCAGCCGGGTCTTGTGCCCCTTGGCCTCCAGCGCGCTCTGCAGCGCCAGGCTGTTGATCACGGTGGCGAGCATGCCCATGTGGTCGCCCTGCACGCGATCGATGGCGCCATCGGCTTGCATGCCGCGGTAGATGTTCCCGCCGCCGATCACAACGGCCACTTCCACCCCCATCTCGGCGATCCCGATGATCTCATCGGCGTACTGGCCGAGCCGCTTGGAATCGATGCCGTAATCCTGTCCGCCCATGAGGCTCTCGCCCGAGAGCTTCAGGAGGATGCGCTTGTAGGTGTTGGCCATGTGTCGGTAGCGGCCCAAAGAAAGCAAAAGAGGGAGGCACGGGCCTCCCTCTCTCCTATCTGCTTCTACCGATCAGATCGTGAGCGAGTGGCGCTTGAAGCCGGTCACGGTCATGTCCTTGTCGGCGCTCTTCACGTACTGCTCCACGCTGAGCTTGTTGTCCTTGATGAACTCCTGGGCGAGCAGGGTGCTCTCCTTGAAGAACTTGTTCAGGCGGCCCTGGGCGATCTTCTCGGCCATATCAGCGGGTTTACCCTCCTGGATGGCGAGCTCCTTGCCGATCTCGAGCTCCTTGTCGATCACGCTCTGCGGGGTACTGGCCTTGTCCAGCGCCACAGGGCCCATCGCTGCCACTTGCATGGCCACGTCCTTGGCCACCACCTCATGCCCGGTCTTGCTCAGGCCGACGAGGCTGGCCACCTTGTTGCCGGGGTGGTTGTAAGCGTACACGTAGGGCGCGTTCAGCGCATGGCAGGCGCTCACGTCGATCTTCTCGCCGATCACGCCGGTCTGCTCGATGAGCTTCTCGGCAACGGAGAGGCCGTTGCTGTCATAGGCGGCGGACTTCAGCGCCTCGATGGTGTCGAGGTTCTTCTCCAGCGCGATGGCGGCGATGCGATCGGCCATGGCGGCGAAATCGGCGTTCTTGGCCACGAAGTCGGTCTCGCAGTTGGTGCAAACCAGCACGCCGCGGGTGTTGTCGGCGGTGGTCTTGGCGATGACCAGGCCCTCGGTGGCGTCGCGGTCGGCGCGCTTGGCGGCCACCTTCTGGCCCTGCTTGCGCAGGATGTCGATGGCGGCGTCGAAATCGCCGTTGGCCTCGGTGAGGGCCTTCTTGCAATCCATCATGCCCGCGCCGGTCATCTGGCGCAGCTTGTTCACATCGGCGGCGGTGATAGCCATGGTGCTCATCTTGGGGTTGTGTTGGGGCCGATGATGATCGGCCCGTACGATGGTATATCCGAATCGATCAGGCGTTCTCCCCTTCGGCTGCGCCACCCTCGGTGGCCACGGCCTCGGTGCCTTCGGTGCCCTCCTCCTCGGTGGGCTCGTCCACCGCGGTCTTGTCGTTCTTGCGCTCCTCGAGGCCCTCGTTGATCGCGGCGACCATCGTCTCCATGATCAGCTCGATGCTCTTTGTCGCGTCGTCGTTCGCCGGGATCGGGAAGTCCACCAGCGTGGGGTCGCTGTTGGTATCGACCATGGCGAAGGTGGGGATATTGAGCTTGCGGGCCTCGGCCACGGCGATGTGCTCCTTCACGATGTCCACGATGAAGAGCGCGCTCGGCAGGCGGGTGAGGTCGGCGATGGAGCCCAGGTTCTTCTCCATCTTCTCGCGCTGACGGCTCACCTGCAGGCGCTCGCGCTTGCTCATGTTCTCGAAGGTGCCATCGGTCTTCATCCGGTCGATGGTCGCCATCTTCTTGATGGTGCGGCGGATGGTGCCGAAGTTGGTGAGCATGCCGCCGCTCCACCGCTCGGTGACGTAGGGCATGCCCGTGGGCTTCACCTTATCGGTGACGATGTCCTTCGCCTGCTTCTTGGTGGCCACGAAGAGCACCTTCTTGCCGCTGCGCGCGATGTTCTTCATCGCGCTGGCGGCCTCCTCGAGCTTCACCGCGGTCTTGTTCAGGTCGATGATGTGGATGCCCTTCTTCTCCCCGAAGATGTACGGGGCCATGTTGGGGTTCCACTTCCGGCGCAGGTGGCCGAAATGCACGCCGGCGTCCAGCAGGCGTTCGAATTCTACAAGTGCCATGTTCCTTCTTTAGTTCACTTTCCTCGTTCCCGTTATGACAGGCATCCTGATGGTAGCCGGCTGCCGTGGGGCGGCCGAGTCCTCCAGGATTGGATCCTGAACAAGCGCAGGGACCTTAACGCTTGCTGAATTGGAAGCGCTTGCGCGCCTTCTTGCGTCCGAATTTCTTCCGTTCCACGGCGCGCGGGTCGCGCGTCATGAGCTCCTCGGCCTTGAGCTTGGGCTTGTGATCGGGGTCGATCTTCACCAGCGCGCGGGCGATGCCCAGGCGCACGGCGTCCACCTGGCCGGTGATGCCGCCGCCATCGACCGTGATGGTCGCGTCGTACTTGCCGACGGTGTCGGTGAGCTTGAAGGGCTGCTCGAGCTTGAACTGCTGGAGCAGGATCGGGAAGTACTCCTTGCTGTCGCGGCCGTTGACCGTGATGGTGCCCTTGCCCTCGGCGAGGGTCACGCGGGCAATGGAGGTCTTACGGCGACCGAGGCTGTTGGTGGCTGCCATCTTACTTGATCGTGTTCAGGTCGAAGGTGCGGGGCTTCTGGGCCTCATGCTGGTGCTCGTTGCCGGCCACCACATGCAGGTTATGGAAGAGTCGGCGGCCGAGGCGGTTCTTCGGGAGCATGCCGCGCACGGCGTTCTCCACGAGGGCCTCGGGCTTGCGGGCCTTGAGGTCCTTGGCCTTCTCGATGGTCTGTCCTCCGGGGTAGAGGCTGTAGCGCTGGTACTCCTTGTCGGCCATCTTGGCCCCGGTGAGGCGCACCTTATCGGCGTTGATCACCACCACATGATCGCCGCAGTTCACATGCGGGGTGAAGGTGGTCTTGTGCTTGCCACGGACGAGCATCGCCACTTTGCTGGCGAGGCGTCCAAGGACTTCGTTCTCAGCATCGACCAGCAGCCATTCCTGCTGCACGGTGGCCGCATTGGCCATGCTGGTTGTATGGGTGGTAGAGGCCACGGTTCGGCGTATTGAAAAGGGTACTTCCCCGAAAACGGGGTGCGAATATAGCTGGTTCCTTCCGAACAACGAACATTCCGCTGTTCAAGCCCTCCGCCACGGCGTTCTCAGAGCACCCCGAGCTCCCGGCCCACCTTGCCGAAGGCGGCCAGGGCGCTGTCGATGTGGGCCTCGGTATGCGCCGCGCTGAGCTGCACGCGGATCCGCGCCGTGTCCTTGGGCACCACCGGGTAGAAGAAGCCGATCACGTAGATGCCCTCTTCGAGCAGCCGGTCCGCCATCACCTGGCTGAGCTTGGCATCGCCGAGCATCACCGGCACGATGGCCGCCCCGGAACCGCGCGTCCGGAAGCCCAGTGCCTCGATGCCGCCGCGGAAGCGCTGCACATTGCGCTCCAACCGGTCGCGCAGCTCGGTGCTCCCGCTCAGCAGATCGATCACCCGGATGCTAGCGCCGACGATGGAAGGAGCCAGCGAATTGCTGAAGAGGTATGGCCGGGAACGCTGCCGCAGCATCTCGATGATCTCCTTGCGCCCCGTGGTATAGCCGCCCATGGCGCCGCCGAGCGCCTTGCCCAAGGTGCCGGTGATGATATCGACGCGGCCCATGACCCCGCAGTGCTCCACGCTGCCGCGGCCCGTCTTCCCGATGAAGCCGGCAGCATGGCACTCATCCACCATCACCAGGGCCTCGTAGCGGTCCGCGAGGTCGCATACCCCCTTCAGGTCCGCCACGATGCCATCCATGCTGAAGACGCCATCCGTCACGATGATGATGTGCCTGGCGCCATCGGCCCGCGCCTGCTTGAGCTGCAGCTCCAGGTCGGCCATGTCGTTGTTGGCGTAGCGGTACCGCTTGGCCTTGCACAGGCGCACGCCATCGATGATGCTGGCGTGGTTCAATGCATCGCTGATGATGGCGTCCTCCTCGCCGAGAAGCGGTTCGAAGACACCCCCGTTGGCATCGAAGCAGGCCGCGTACAGGATCGTGTCCTCGGTGCCATGGAAGGCGGCCAGCTTGGCCTCCAGCTCCTTATGGATGTCCTGCGTGCCGCAGATGAAGCGCACGCTGCTCATGCCGAAGCCATGCGTGTCCAAGGAGGCATGAGCGGCCTTCACCACCTCCGGATGCGAGCTCAGGCCGAGGTAGTTGTTCGCGCAGAAGTTGAGCACGCTACGGCCGTTGACGATGATCTCGGCGCCTTGCTCGCTGGTGATGATGCGCTCGCGCTTGAACAGGCCTGCTTGTTCAATGGCGGTGAGTTCGTGTTGAAGGTCCTGTTTCAGCTTGCCGTACATGTTCCTGGAATCGGTTGGCGAATGTAGCAGGCCCCTTCACCCTTGGTTCGCGATCCCTTCACCCAGAAGTACTGGACGAACCGGGTTTCATACACTAGATTTGCCGCTTACGTCGACGAAATGCTCCCGTTCATCGCACGATTCCCCGTTCTCACGTTCGTGATCCTCACGCTCGCTTACCAATTCGTGGTGGTGGGTTTCGTCTGGTGGCGCTTGCCGGAAGGCGCGCATATCCACGACGATGCGACCGCACACATGGTCTTCCGCCTGCGCGCATTCGGCCCCCTGGCCTTCGCCATGCTCCTTTCCTACTACCTCGAGGGCCGTGCGGGACTGAAGAACCTCTTCGCCTCTTTCCTTAACTGGCGCGTTCCTTTCAAATGGTACGCGCTGGCCTTCTCGTGGAAGTTCCTCTACACGTATATCGGCATCGCCACGCTCGCCCTGGTGGGCGCGAGGCTCTGGCCGGGCTTCTTGGTTGATGATTTCTTCGGTGGCAGCTGGGTGGCCATGAAGAACCTGATCGTGGGCCTGCCATTCATCGTGGGGATCGCCATCGTGGAGGAGAGCTCGTGGATGAAATTCTGCGTCACGCGCATGCAGGAGCGTTACACGGCCTTCACCAGCTGCTTCATCGTGGGCATTTCCTGGGGCCTTTGGTACCTGCCCATGCTGCTAGTGGGCGAGGGTGTCCCGGACGGCTACCCGTGGCCGGTGTTCCTGCTGAGCATGGTATCGCTGGCCGTGCTGCTGGGCTGGACCTACAACATGACGCATAGCGGCACGGTGCTGCTGATCATGCAGATCGTGGCGAATTCCGCCTTCTTCGTGATCCCGGTGCTTCCCGGCTGGCACGGGGGCGACCCGAGCTACGTCTCGAGCTTCGTGGCGCTCAACTTCCTGTGCTCGGTGGCCATCGTGCTCTTCTACGGCACCAAGGAACTGGGCATCGGCCCGCGGGCGCGTTGGAGCGATGGGCTCCGGAAAGCACCGCGGACCGCGCATACCCCCGAGCAAGAGGTGGATATCGTGCGTGTCTGACCGCATCGAAGGCTACTCACGCCGGGTTGGGCGGCCAGGAATTGTGAGCCTAGGCGGTTCTTAAGCATCAGTACGTCACCGTAACCCCTACCCCGAAGCCCATGTCGCTGTCGTAGTGCGTGCGCAGGGCCCAGGTCTTGTCGAAGACGTAGCGCAGCGCGCCCATGTATTCGAAGTCGCTGTTCACCATCGCATCCAGGCGCAGGCGTGGGGTCAGTGGCATGTCCTCGCGCATCAGTTGGGCGCGCAGGCGGCCATCGGTGTCGATGTGCGCATCGAGCATGAGGAGCATGGGCAATGTCCACCGGAAGCCGATGTGCCCCACGCTGCGCTTGTCCTTGGTGTTCCCTTGGCCGAAGAGGTTCTCCTCGCTGCCCTCGTCGTGCATACGCGTGCGCCAGTCCAGGCCCACGTTGACCAACCACCACTGCATCTTTCCGAGGTACCGGCCGAAGTGCGCCTCCACCTCCTGTCCGTGCATCTCTGTATAGCCGAGCCGCCATTCGCCCTGCAAGGACCAGCGCTTGCTCATGAGTATGGCCTCGCCATCGATGCCATTGCTGGCAAAGTCGCTCGTGCCCATGAAGTGCCACATGCGGTCCTCGTTCAGGAAGGTGCGATAGGCGTTCTTCTGCAGCGGAAGCGCAGGATCGGCGGGGGCGTCCGCGTAGCTGAACACCCGGCCCATGCCGCTCATCATGTGGTAGAGGATGTGGCAGTGGAAGAACCAGTCGCCCTCCTCGGTGCCGAGGAACTCCATGGTGTCGGTCTCCATCGGCATGATGTCGAGGACGTTCTTCAGTGGCGCGTGATCCCCTTGCCCATTCAGCACACGGAAGAAATGGCCGTGCAGGTGCATCGGGTGACGCATCATGCTGTTGTTGTACATGACGATCCGAACGTGCTCGCCCTTGTGGATGAGGATCCTGTCCGTCTCGCCCACGGTCCTGTTGTTGATCGCCCACACGTAGCGGTCCATGTTGCCGGTGAGCTCGAAGCGTAGTTCTGTCACCGGCCCCGGCGGCAGCGCGGTGGATGTGGGCGAGCGTAGCATCGAATAGTTCAGCGTCACGATGTCCGACAGCGCGTTGCTGTTGTACATCATACCGTGATCCATGTGCTCACCGTGCTCCATGTCCATGCGCTTGGTCTTCTTGTCCGGCCCGGTGATCTCCGGATACATCACGACGTTCATGTCCATCTGCTGCAGGCTCATGTTCATGCCCATGTCGTCGAGGTCCCCGTTCATCTTCATCATGCCGTTCATCATCTTCATCCCCTCGAAGTACTTGAGCGGCTGAAGCGGCGCGGCGAGTTGTTTGATGCCGTTGCCCAGCCAGACCGATGCCGAGCGCGTGCGGTCTTCAGCAGTGGCCAGCAATTCGTAGGCGGTGCTGTCGGCGGGGATGGTCACGATCACATCGTAGGTCTCGGCGATGCCCATGATGAAGCGATCCACCGGCACGGGCTCCACATCGGCGCCGTCGCTCGCCACCACGTCCATCTTCCCGCTCGCGTAGCTGATCCAGAAGTAGGTGCTCGCGCTGCCGTTGATGATCCGCACGCGGACGCGGTCACCGGCCTTCAGCTGCGGCACCTCATCCTCCCGCACGCCATTCGCGAGGAAGGCATCGTAGTACACATCGCTCACATCCATCGCGTTCATCCGCTTCCACTCGTTCTTCAATTTCGTGCCGAGCGCTCCCGCCTTGATCGCGTCGCTGTAGCTCTGCACGCTGCCCGGACGGATGCGGTGCTTCTTGATCGCGCTCCAGTCGTTCGCCGCGTGCAGCCGACGGTGCACCTCGTTGGGCTTCATGTCGGTCCACTCGCTCAGCACCACCACGTGCTCGGGCATGGGCGCTACGCTACGCTTGTGGATGATGAGCGCACCGTACATGCCGTTCTGCTCCTGCGTGCCGGTGTGCGAATGGTACCAATAGGTGCCGTGCTGCACCAGCGGGAACTTGTACACCTGGGTCTCGCCCGCGCGGATCGGTGCGGTGGTGAGGTAGGGCACGCCGTCGTATTCATTGGGCAGGATCAGCCCGTGCCAGTGGAGTGAGGTCTCCTCCCTCTCCATCACGTTGTGCACGATGATCAGCGCCGTATCGCCCTCGGTGAACTCCAGCGTCGGCATCGGGATGCTGCCGTTCACCGCGAAAGCCTTGCGCTCCTTGCCGGTGTAGTTCACGGTGGTGTCGCTGATGAAGAGCTCGTAGCGCGTCACCTTGGGCGTGAAGTCGCCCTTCGGTACGCTGGTGCCGAGCGGACGCAGCCCTTGCGCTCCCTGACCCAGCGCGGCAAGCGCGAGCCCTGCCGAAAGCACTATGGAAACCGCCCGCCTCATTTCGCGATGGTGCGCTTCACGTTTCCGCAAGTGAGCATCATGCTCCCGTAGAAGGGGTTCTTGATCGCCTTATCGCGGCTCAGCCAGTCGGCGCCGCCCTCGTACATGGGGCAATGGTCCAGGTAGATCGTGCCCTCGCCGGCGGCCTCGGCCAGTTGCAGCATCGGCGCAGTGAGCTGCGCGAAGAGCTTCCGCTGCTTCGCGACATCCGCGGTTTCGCTCAATGGATGCACCGCCGGCATCGCGGCTGTCATCACCTGTTCCCAGGTGCCTTGCTGCGCGGCGGGGAGCTTGTCGGCATCCACGCTGTGCATCGCCTCGTCCAGCGCGGCAGCACTCTTCTTGGCCTGCGCGCCGTTGCCGGCCACCAGCGCATCCTTCAGCTCGAAGTAGCGCCCGAACACGGCCTCGAATGCCGACTTCTCCTGTACAGCAGTCCCGTGCGCCGCGTGATCGTGCTGCGCGTGCGCCTCAAGACCGTGGCTCTCGTGCCCCGTCGCGTGCTGCTCATGCGCCTCGCCCTTCACCGGTGCGTGCTTGAAGCTGCGCTCGTATTGGCAGCAGCCGGGCAATCCCGCGTAGGCCTTGTCGGGCGCCAGGTAGCGTTCGTTGTCGTAGCCCGCCTCGGCGATGCGGCGCAGCACGGCATCCACGGTGGTGCGCGTGCTGTCGATGGTGATCACGGCGGTCTTGGCGTCCACGTCCCAGTCGGCGTGGGCCTCGCCTTTCACGAAAGCCACCTTCTCGATGGTCTTCTCGCACATCGGGCAGTCGCCGTCCACGCGGACGGTGATGCCGCGGGCGTGCTTGATACCGCGGGTACTGGTCATGTCCTGCGCTGAACAACTGATCAACAGGAGCAGCGCGATCGGAAGGATGATGAGGTGTTTCATGGTCATTGTCGTTCTGTTCTTGTTCATTTTCCGAGGCTTGCCCACTTCAACCTAAGGCTGTTGCTCACCACGCTCACGCTGCTCAGGGCCATGGCCGCACCGGCGATCGGGTAAGTCGGCTCATCGCTTCATGGTCCATGCTCATGCCCTTTCATCGCCGGGCCACCCTGCGGCGACATCATGCTCGGCGTGCCATTCAACTGCGCGGCGGCGTCCACGGTGAAGGTGCCGTTGACCACGATCTCCTCACCTGCCTCCAGTCCTGAGGCGATCATCACGTCATCGCCCATCGCGGCACCCAATACCACCTCGCGCATGCGGAATTGCCCCTCGCCTTCGCTGACATACACCACGGAACGCGGGCCGGTCCATAGCACTGCGGTATGCGGAACGACCAAGGCCTCGGCTTCGCCATGCCGGTGCTTCGCCTTCGCTGTTCCAATGGCGAACATGCCGGGCTTCAAGGCGCCTTCCGGGTCGGCGACCTCGACCCGTGCGCGCGCAACCCGCGTTGCGGGGTCAACGACGGGGTCGATGAAAGTGATACGGCCCTTGTACATCTTGCCGGGAATTGAACGTATCGTGAAATGAATGGTGTCCGATTGCTTGGTACTGGCCAGATCGCTTTCGTACAGGTCGAACATGACCCAGAGTTGGCTTAGGTCGGCCACCTCGTAGAGCACGTCGCCGCGCTTCAGGTAATCGCCAAGGTCGGCGCGTTTCTCCACCACCACGCCGTTCACGTCGGCCAGGATCGCTACCACCCCGTTTGCTTTTCCGGCCGCGACCACCGCATCGATCTGGGCATCGGTCAGCTTCCAGTTCCGCAGTTTTTCACGCGAGGCAGCGTACAAGGTGGGTTGGCTTTCCCTGACGTTATGGGCCTGGAGCAATTCTTCCTGTGCCGTCACCAACTCGGGCGAGAATACGCGTGCAAGTACCTGCCCCTTGCTCACCGTCTCGCCGGTGAAATTCACCAGCAATTCCTCCACCCGACCGGCCACGTGCGATGCCTGCGCATACACGCGTCGTTCGTCCGGTAGCACCTTCCCGGTCAGCCGCAGGCTTCCGGTGCCGCTGCCCATGCCCACCACCATGGTCTGTACGTTCGCGAGCTTCATGGCGTGGTCCGTCAGGTGAACGGTCATGGGGTCCATTTCCATTTCGCTGGACGCAGCAGGGATCAAGTCCATGCCGCAGATCGGACAGGAACCTGGTTCGCTCATGCGGACCTGCGGGTGCATGGAGCAGGTCCAGATCTGGCCCTTTTCACCATGCCCTTCATGGGTCGCCATGGATGGCTCCGAGGTGCCTCCGCCGAAGAAGGCTCTGCCAAGGAAGAGCCCAACGATGAGCGCGAAACCGACGATGAGCGCTATGCGGTAACGGGATATGAAAGTGGGGGTCTTCATGATCGCAAGAATTTGAGGCTCCGTTTGAGCAATTGTGCATTAATGGCCACCACCACGGTGCTGAGTGTCATGAACACGGCACCGACGGCAGGGCTGAGCAGGAAGTCGAACGAATACAGAACACCGGCCGCTAGCGGAATGGCAACAGCGTTGTATCCGGTGGCCCAGACCAGGTTCTGGATCATCTTGTTGTAAGTGGCCTTGCCGAAGAGGATGAGGCCAAGGATGTCGCGCGGATCGCTCTTCACCAGGATGATGTCCGCGGTCTCGGCCGCGACATCCGTTCCAGAACCCACAGCGATGC
Organism: Flavobacteriales bacterium; assembly: GCA_020635725.1. Lineage (GTDB taxonomy): Bacteria > Bacteroidota > Bacteroidia > Flavobacteriales_F > PHOS-HE28 > PHOS-HE28. The sequence continues at coordinate 17,368 of JACJZF010000002.1, read as the reverse complement.
CCACATCGGCCTGGGCCAGCGCGGGGGCATCGTTCACGCCATCACCGGTCATGGCAACGAATTCGCCCTTGGACTGCATCTCCTTGATCAGTTCCACTTTTTGGTGCGGGAGTACCTCGGCATAGTAACCGTCCATGTTGAGTGCATCGCTTACCGCCTTGCCCACCTTGGCATTATCCCCCGTGGCCATGTAGGTCTTGATGCCTTGCTCGCGGAACTGCTTGATCGCTTCGGCCGAGCTTTCGCGTATGGCATCGGCCAAGGCGATGGACCCGGCGAACTTGCCGTCCACGATCACATGCACCACCGTCTCAGCAGCACCCGTGGAGCTTTCAGCCGGTATGGCAATGTTGTTCTCCTTCAAATAGCCTGGAGATACCACCGCTATTTCGCGGCCTTCAACGATGGCTTGCACCCCTTTCCCGGTGATGGCTTCGAACTGCTTCGTAGCAGGGACCTTGATCCCATCCTTCTTCGCACGTTCCATGATGCCCCCGGCGATCGGATGTTCCGAATTCTGCTCCAAGGCCGCAGCGAGCCGCAATAATTCCATCTCGTTCATTCCTCCTGGTACCGGTGCGATACGCGTCACACCGAACGCTCCCGTGGTAAGCGTGCCGGTCTTATCGAAGACGATGGCCGTGATCTTCCGCGAGTTCTCGAACGCCGTCCGGTTGCGGATCAGCAAACCGTTCTGCGCGCTGATCGCGGTGGAGATCGCGACCACCAGTGGGATCGCAAGCCCCAATGCGTGCGGGCAGGAGATCACCATCACGGTCACCATGCGTTCCAATGCGAATACGAATTCCTTCCCGAGCATCATCCAGATCGCGAGCGTGGCGAAACCGGCAAAGAGCGCGATGTAGGTGAGCCACTTCGCCGCCCGGTCCGCCAGGTGCTGGGTCTTGCTCTTGGTCTTCTGCGCTTCCTCCACCAGCGTGATCACCTTGTTCAGGTAACTTTCCTTGCCGGTGTGCTCCACGATCACCTCCAAGGCCCCGTTGCCATTGATCGCACCGCCGATCACCTGTTGTCCCTTTCCCTTTTTCACCGGAACGGATTCACCGGTGAGCATGCTTTCGTTCACGTTGCTCTCGCCTTTTTCGATCATTCCATCGGCAGGGATCTTCTCGCCCGGCCTTACCAGGATGCGGGCACCGCGCTTCAGTTCCGCCAAGGGTATATCGCGCACTTGCACGTTTTCGATCACGTGGGCCTCGGCAGGCATCAGGCTCACCAGCATTTGCAGGGACTTGGACGCGCCAAGCACCGAGCGCATCTCGATCCAATGGCCCAGCAGCATGATGTCGATCAAGGTGACCAGTTCCCAGAAGAAGAGTTTGCCTTCCAGCCCGAACACGACCGCTGAACTGTAGGCATAGGCCACGGTGATGGCCACGGCGATCAAGGTCATCATGCCCGGCGATGCGGAACGCAACTCCTTCAACGCGCCTTTCAGGAAGGGCCAGCCACCGTGGAAGTAGACCACGGAGGACAATGCGAACAGCAGGTACAAGCTCCCTGTGAACGAGAAAGACAGCCCTAGGAATGCCTGGATCATTGGCGACAGCAGCAGAACCGGGATGGTCAGTGCAAGGGCGATCCAGAAGCGCTTGCGGAAGTCGGCGATCATCATGGCGTGATGATCGTGGCCGGCCATGCCGTGGGCGGGATTGTGTTGATCGTGTCCAGTTGCTTTATGTTGCATGGACTGGTGATGCGAGTGGTCCTTCATCATCGTTTGTTGTTGCTCAGTGAACACAGTTCCTCCACCTCCTTCATGACCTTGGCGACTTTGCGATCGTCGACCCCTGCGCGGCCGAGGACCTTTTCGTCCTTCCTGATCTCCGCGCATAGCACCGTACCGTCATCCAGGATCCGTTGCTTCTCCGCTTTTGTAAGGGTGGTAAGGCAGGTGATGGGATGAAGGCCACTGCGGTCGACCCGTTCGCGGAGACCGTCGCCATGCGGATGATCCCAGCTCATCAGGTGCAACCCGACGCATTCGCCGTACTGTATGGCATCCGTGGTAAAGCGCGTGTTGGTGACCAGCCAGCCTTGATGGAATTTGTGCTGGTGCCCCGGTCGTTCGGACCAACTGGCTTCGACATCCTTGAAGCGCGCCTGGATATAGAGCGGGATCTTCACATCGCACTTGCGTTTCGGATCGCTGTGGAACTTGCACTCCACCATGTAGTGCTGGTCACCCTTCTCGGCCACCACATCCACTTCGTGATCCACGCACTTGCCGGGAACGATCACGCCGACCGTGGTCTGGAAACCTTGGTAGGCGAGCATGGCCGCCACGTACTTCTCGAAGGGGAAGCCGGTCGGTCCCAGTTGCAGGATGGCCTGTTTCAAGGAGTACCTGCCGGCCGTACCGCGTGAGCGTTTGCGCAAGGCCCGGTAAGCGATCTTGTAGATCTCCCGCGTGCCCATGCCCTCGCGCAACACGCCCTCCACAGCGTTCACCACACGATCGATATCCGCTTCCCGTGCTCCAGCGCGTGAAAGGGACGCACGCAACTTGGCGGGATCATAGGTGTCCATCTCGCCGTTGGCGCGTTCGATCGCTATGGTCGGCCGGACCTTCATGCTGTCCCACCTGCTTTTGTCGTACCCATGTTGTAGATCAAAGCGATGCACGCGCCTGTGAGCCATCCCATCAGGAAGGTCCCGACAAGCCCCAGGAGGGACTCACCTAATGGGACCTCCATACGTGCGATGCCGCTCACATCGAGCCCATGCAAGAGGCTGTTGAATAGCTTCACGGTGCCGGCACTTCCGGCCATCATCATGAGCAGCGCGCAACCCACATAGAGCAGTGCTCCGGTAAAGCCGAAGGCCAAGCCCGCTCGTTCCACGTTCATGGTTTCCATGGTTGTTGGTTTTAGTTCATTCCACAAGTTTCAAGTTCATCTTGCACACAGGGCATTGACCCGCCTCCGCATAGGTCTTATCCCCTTCGCACTTCATCGGGCACTCGTAGGCAGCCGCATGCTCTTCATGCATGTGGTCCGTGCTGTCGCTGTGCATGTGCTCCTTGTGGTCACTGTGCTCGTCATGGCCGTGGTCATCGTTACCGCCGCAAGCGGTGAAAGCGATCATCGCAAAAGCCATCAGGCCGATCTTGAACATGTTCCTGGTCTTCATGGTTGTTTGGTTGTTGGTTGTTCGTTAGGGTGATATGATCCGTTTGGCAGTGAGGTGGTCCAGTTTGGCAACGGCAGTGTGGTGCTCGCGCATGGCGGAGAGGCGCATGAGCCGGAAGCGCAACACTTGTTCCTGCATCCGCAATACCTCTTCCAGTTCCTTTCCGCTGTTGCTGTATGCGCTCAGCAACAGCTCCAGTGCTTGTGTGGCGATGGCGATCTGCTGGTCCATCAGTTGCACATTGAGCGCTGCCTTGTGCGCCTCGAAGTAGGCCACCTCGTATGCCGTGTGTAGTTCGTTGTCGGTCTGTACGCGCATGGCTTCCAAGGCCCGGTTCAGGTCCTGCGCTTCTTCCACCGCGCTACGGTACTTGCTCCGGTAGATCGGCAGGCTCACGCTGAGCATGGGCATGATCGCATCGCGTCCATTATCCGGCAGATCCATGTCCGTACGTTCATCCACCACCATATAGTCCAGTCCCAGTCCGAATCGGGGCAGGCCCATCTTCCGAGCGGCTTCCGCTTGTGCCAATGCCGAAGCGGCCCGACGGTCCAGTTCGCTCAACCTCGGGTTCATGGCAATGCTGTCGATCGCATAGGTCTTCAGGTCCACGAGTACCAAGCTGTCGGTGACGTTCACCACTGCTGGATCCGGGTAACCGACCGCGTTCGAGAAGCTCTCGAGCAAGGGCTTTCGACGTTCTTCGAGGATCGTGATGTCGGTGCTCTCGGCATTGATCATCATATCCGTTCGGAGCACATCCACCATGCTTCCCGTTCCACCTTGGAAACGTGCCAATGCGAAGGCGCGATAGCTGCGCAGGATCTCCAGGTCGGACCGTTCCAAGCTGATCGTCCTTTCCAATTCGTGCAACGGATAGTAGGCCGCACGCACCTTGAAGAAGAGTTCGTTGCGTGCCTCGAGGAATGCCTCGTAGCGCGCTTCGGCTTGGCGGTCGGCCACTTCGGCCTGTGCTCCCAGCGTGCCGAACCACGGGAACATCTGCACCAAGGAGAAGCGCGCCCGTTGCGGACCGATGCGCGTTTCCACCGGACTGATGAAGTAGCCAATGGTGAGTGATGGGTCGGGCAATCCACGAACTTGGGCGGAGCGCTTCAGGGACGCCTCGAACTCCGCGTAACGAGCCTGCACACCCGGATTCATTTCCGCAGCTGCTTGCAGATGAACACCTAGTTCTTGCGCATGCGCATTCGAAAGCACGAGCGAGAAAAGAAGAAGGATGGCCGATCTCATGACGCAGTGCGTTTGATCCGCCGTTCCATGCGTGCGCTGTACAGCACGGGAACAACGAAAATGGTGATGATAGCGACGACCATGCCGCCGAAGGAGGGGATGGCCATGGGCACCAGGATGTCCGCGCCACGGCCGGTGGAAGTGAGTACCGGTAGCAATGCGATCAAGGTTGTGGCGGTGGTCATCAGCGCTGGACGCACACGTTTCTTTCCAGCGGCTACCACAGCTGTTCGTATGCTCTTGCGGTCCTCGGTGGGCATTTTCGCGAAGTTCTGATCGAGGTATGTCGCCATGAGCACACCGTCGTCCGTGGCGATGCCGAAGAGCGCGATGAAGCCCACCCACACGGCTACACTGAGGTTCACCGTGTGCATCTGGAACATCTCGCGGAGGTTCGCACCCGCGACGTTCACATTGAGGAACCAATCCTGCCCGTACAACCAGATCATCATGAAGCCACCAGCGAAGGCCACCGCGATACCGGTGAACACCATGAGCGAAGTGGTGACCGAACGGAACTGGAAGTAGAGGATGAGGAAGATGATGATGAGCACCAAGGGCACTACGATGGAGAGTCGTTTCTCCGCACGCACCTGGTTCTCGTAGCTGCCCGAGAAGCGATAGCTCACACCGGCGGGCAAGATCAGTTCGCCCTTGTCCAGGCGCTGTTGGATGGCGCGTTGTGCATCCTCCACCACATCCACTTCCGCGTATCCTTCGCGCTTGTCGAAGAGCACGTAGCCCACGAGGAAGGTGTCCTCGCTCTTGATCATTTGTGGTCCACGTTCGTATTCCACATGCACCAACTCACCGAGCGGTACTTGCACACCGGTCGGTGTAGGCACCAGGATCCGTGCGAGCTTGTCCGGGGAGTCGCGCAACTCTCGTGGATAGCGGACGCGCACCGGGTAGCGTTCACGCCCTTCCACAGTGGTCGTGTTGGTCATTCCACCGATAGCGGTCTCGATGGTGCGTTGCATATCCTCCACGGTGAGGCCGTAACGCCCGATCGCCTCGCGGTCGATGCGCAGATGCAAATAGGGTTTGCCGACGATCCGGTCCGCGAAGGCGGCTTCGGCTTTCACCGAGGACACTTCCTTGAGTATGCTCTCCAACTCGCGTCCGAAGGCCTCGATCGTCGGCAGGTCCGGACCGAAGACCTTGATGCCCATGGGCGCGCGCATACCGGTCTGCAGCATCACCAAGCGCGTTTCGATCGGTTGCAACTTGGGCGCAGAAGTGACACCGGGCAACTTGGTGGCTTGCACCACTTCGTCCCAGATGTCCGCCGTTGAATTAATGTGCACGCGCCAGTTGCGGAAGTAGCGGCCGCGTTCCGCCGGGATCAAGGTGCTGCGATCGAAGGCAGGGGTCAGCGCTTCCTCCTGCGTGAGCGTATCGCCCGTGCTAAGGATGAAGCGCTCCTTGCGATCCACTTTGAAGGTCTGTCGATAGCCCTTGTCGTTCACCTCGTACTCCGGTCGGTAGTTGATGATGTTCTCATACATGCTGATCGGTGCAGGGTCCAAAGCGGTCTCCGCGCGCCCCAGTTTCCCGACCACCATCTCCACTTCCGGGATCGCCGCCACGCGCATATCCAGTTGCTGCACCACGCGCGTGTTCTGCTCCACACCCGCATGTGGCATGCTGGTGGGCATCAATAGGAAACTGCCTTCGTCCAACGAGGGCATGAACTCCTTGCCGACACCAGGGAAGGCATGTGCCATCGAGCTCCACGGCGATGACGCTTCGATCGACCAGCCCACGGCGTTCGCGGCCTTCGAAAGCGGAAAGAACACGCGCCCAAAGCCCAACCATATCATGGCACCGAACAACACGATCACGAGCGGAATGGACAGGAAGGCCACCTTGTGATCGAGGCACCAGCGCAGGATGCGTTCGTAGTAGTGTTGGATCCCTTGGAACAGGCCGAGGATCAGTCCGATCCACGCGCCCACGAACAGGAAGTTCACGAAGAGTGATCGCTCTACGCCCAGCGGTCGCCAGAGATCGGCGAGCAACCAGGCCACCGCAACGACGATCACCGCGAAGGGCAGGACCTTGATCAACGGATGATCGCTCTTGCTGCGGTCCACCACCACATGCGCCGTGAGCAAAGCGAGCAGGGAGATCCCCGCCCAAAGGTTGCCGAACACGAACGCCGCGATGCCAGCGACTACCATGAGCGCACGCATAACGATGCGCGTCCACCGCTTGCGGCCGTCCACACCGAAGATCAATTGGATCAGCGACGGTAGGATGAACAAGGCCACGAGCACCGCCGCAAGCAGCGCGAAGGACTTGGTGAAGGCCAAAGGCCGGAACAACTTGCCTTCCGCAGCGACCATGGTAAAGACCGGGATGAAGCTGATGATGGTGGTGCTCACGGCCGTGAGGATGGCCGAGCCCACTTCCGCGGAAGCGTTGTAGACCACATCGAAGAGCTTGCTGCGGCCCTTGTCCTCGTCCATGTGGCGGATCACGTTCTCCGAGAGGATGATGCCCAGGTCCACCATGGTGCCTATGGCGATGGCGATACCGGAGAGCGCCACGATGTTCGCATCCACATGGAAGTAGCGCATGGCGATAAAGACCATGAGCACAGCGATCGGCAACAGCGATGCGATGATGAGCGAGCTGCGCAGCTCCATCACCATGATGAGGATCACGAGGATGGTGACCAGGATCTCCAGCGACAAGGCCTCCTCCAGCGTGCCAAGCGTTTCGTGGATCAGCTGCGTGCGATCGTAGAAAGGCACGATCGTGAGCTGGCTGCGTGTACCATCCGGAAGCACTTTGGAAGGAAGCCCGGGTGCGATCTGCGCGATCTTCTCCTTCACCGCATGGATGGTGGCCATGGGGTTCGCGCCGTAACGCGCGATCACCACGCCGCCGGCCACTTCGGCGCCGCCCTTGTCCAACAGCCCGCGTCGTGTGGCAGGTCCGAGCGAAACACGCGCCACATCCTTTACGCGCAAAGGCACGTTGTCGCGCACGGTAACGACCGCTTGTTCGAGATCGGCTATCGAACGGATGTACCCGAGCCCGCGCACGAGGTATTCCACCTGGTTCACCTCGATCGTTTTCGCACCCGCGTCACGGTTGCTGTTCTTCACAGCGAGCATCACTTGGTGCAGCGGGATGTTGAAGGCCTTGAGCGCTTCGGGGTCCACATCCACCTGGTACTCCTGCACCATGCCTCCGATGGAGGCCACTTCGCTCACGCCTTCCACGCCGTTCAAGGCATACTTCACCAGAAAGTCCTGTGCGCTCCGGGTCTCGTGCAGGTCCCAACCGCCGGTCACGTTACCCTCCGGATCGCGCCCTTCCAAGGTGTACCAATACACTTGCCCAAGCGCCGTGGCATCGGGTCCCAGCGCCGGTTGCACGCCATCCGGCAGGAGGTTGGTCGGTAGCGCGTTCAGCTTTTCAAGGATCCGCGAACGCGACCAGTAGAACTCCACATCCTCGTTGAAGAGCACATAGATGCTGGAGAAGCCGAAGACCGAGGAGCTGCGGATCGACTTCACGCCCGGGATACCCAACAGGCTCGTGGTGAGCGGGTAGGTCACCTGGTCCTCGATGTCCTGCGGCGAACGGCCCGGCCAGTTCGTAAAGACGATCTGCTGGTTCTCGCCGATGTCGGGGATGGCATCTACTGCCACCGGATCGCTCGGCAAGGCACCCAGGTCCCAACCAAAGGGTGCGGTGACCAGCCCCCAGCCAACGAGCAGCAGCAACAGCAGCGCTGTCACCAGCTTGTTCGCGAGGAAGTAATGAATGAGTTTGTTCAACATGGATATGGAGGTTCTCGTGGATCACCATCCGAATGGACGGCAGGAGCGTTCGGCCGATGGATGCACCGGCGACGACAACACGAGAACGACTAGATCAGGAAGCGCTGCACGCAGACCAGGATGTCCCGGCCCGTAGGCACAATATCAGGCGGATGGGCCCGATGGTCCGAGTACCGTTGGTCCACCAGCGCAGGCTCCAATGTGATCATTGGGATCACCACTGCATCTGGTGCGACAACCGTCCGTTCCTGCACCACCTTGACGAACGAAGGCACGGCTTCGACCTGCAACACTTCGTTCGCACAGCATGGTACCGCACCCAGCGCTGGTATCTCACTTGCGCAGTCCGCAGCGCCTTCCTCCATGCCGCAACCGGGCTGATCACCCAGCATACTCCAACCCGCAATATGCCCACCGCACCAGTGCGTGCGCACGGTCCACGGCACCCCCGCCAGCAAGAGCTGGAGGCTGAGGAGGAGGGCTAGGCTGGAGCGGATCATGTGTGGTGTGTCGAACAAAGTACGGTCGAAGCAGACAAGTCATCAACGCCTCGATGGGTCCAATGTTGCAAGGCAAAGTTGCAGCCTCCCGTAGAGGAAAGGCTTACATCATTCGGGTAAAGATCTTCATTGACCGCATCCCTGGTCCATGAGCAATACTGCCCATTGCCCGGGTTGAACAACCGGTCTTCTTGCCTTTGGCGGGCGGGGAAACTGCACCGGTTTGTGCAGATAGGCCTAGTGTGCAAAAGGCAAAGAGCAGGGTGGTCAGCTGTTTCATGTTCGTAGCCACGCAAGTTATGTTCCAGAACCCTCACCGCATCCTGCTCGCGTTAAGTATCGCCAACAGCGCCACACCCACATCGGCGAACACCGCTTCCCATAGGGTGGCCAATCCTCCCGCGCCGAGGATCAGGACGATCGCCTTCACGCCGAAAGCGAGTACGATGTTCTGCGTGACCACCCGCTTGGTGGCCCGGCCGATGCGGATGGCTTCGGCGATCCGCGAGGGCTGGTCGTTCTGGATCACCACATCAGCGGTCTCGATGGCCGCATCGCTGCCCAGGCCGCCCATGGCGATACCCACATCGCTGAGCGCGAGCACCGGCGCATCATTGATGCCGTCGCCCACGAAGGCCACCACGGCGGTAGGGTCCTTCTTCACCTGCTGCATCTTCGATACTTTATCTTCCGGCAGCAGATCGCCGAAGGCCTTGTGGATACCCAGCTTGGCCGCGACGCGCTGCGTGATGGCCGTCTTGTCGCCGCTGAGCATCACGATCTCGCGCACGCCCGATGCACGCAGTTCGTTCACCGCCTGCTGTGCGTCCGCTTTCACCTTATCGGCAACGGTGATGTAGCCCGCGTAGCTGCCGCCGATCGCACACACCACGATGGTATCCTCGACGGTATCCACGTCCGCAGGATAGGACACGTTGAACTTCTTCAAGAGGCGCGCATTGCCCACCAGCACCTCCTTGCCCTGCACCGTACCGCGCATACCGTGGCCGCTGATCTCCTCCACGTTCGTGGCCTCGCCCACGGCATCGCCTTGCGGATGTTCCAACACGGCCTTTGCGATGGGGTGCGTGCTGTGCGCTTCCATGGCCTTCACCACGCCGAGCAGTTGTTCCGCGCTTGCACTTTCCGCAGGCTTCACCTCCTGAACAGCGAACACGCCCTCGGTGAGCGTACCGGTCTTGTCCATCACCACGGTGTTCACCTTGGTGAGCACATCGAGGTAGTTGCCACCCTTCAGCAGGATGCCCTTGCGGCTGGCTGCGCCGATGCCACCGAAGTAGCCCAGCGGAATGCTGATGACCAGTGCGCATGGGCAGGAGATCACTAGGAAGATGAGGGCACGGTATAGCCAACTGTTGAAGTCGTAGGACTCCACAACCAACATGGGCACCAGCACGATGCCCACGGCGAGCGCCACCACGATGGGTGTGTAGATGCGGGCGAAGCGGCGGATGAATAGTTCCGTTGGTGACTTGCTCTTCGCGGCATGTTCGACCAGGTCGAGGATGCGTGCGAGGCTGCTCTCGCCAAAGGGTTTGGTCACTTCCATGTCCACCACCTTGTCCGCAGCGATCATGCCAGCAAGCACCGGCGCATCGTTCACGATGGTGCGCGGCACGCTCTCACCGGTGAGCGCGGCGGTATCGAACGACGCTTTTTCACTCAGGAGTTTTCCGTCCAACGGCACGCGATCGCCCACGCGGATGCGGAGGATGTCACCGACCTTCACCTCAGCAGCGGGCGTTTCCACCGGGATGCCGTCGCGCAGCACGTTCGCGGTATCCGGACGTACATCCAGCAAGGCCTGGATATTGCGCTTGGCCCGATCAACGGCGGCGTTCTGGAACAGTTCACCCACGGCATAGAACAGCATCACCGCCACGCCCTCGGGGTACTCGCCGATGTAGAACGCGCCGATGGTGGCCAAACTCATCAGGAAGAACTCGCTGAAGACCGCGCCCTTCGCGATGGTACGTACCGCATTCACCAGCACCGGCCAGCCTACCGGCAGGTACGCGGCCAAGTACCAGGCGAAACGCCACCATGCCTGTTGCCAGAGCTGCGGTGCCAGCTGGTCGATGGCGATGCCGCTGAGGAGCAGGATGAACGAAACAATAGCAGGCAGGTAGGTCCGCCAGGTGGAACGAGCAGCGAGGGAATGATGGGTGCTCATGATCTTAATGCTCGTGTCCTTCACTCGTGTTCATCATCGCGATCAGGTAGTAGGCGCCACCGGTCACCACTTCGGCGTCCGGGTCCACCGGTTGCAGGAAGGTTACTGCTGTGTACGCGCCATCGGTCGTTCCACGCTTCACTTCGATGCGTTGGAAGCTCATGCTGCCGGTTGCGGCCTCGTGCGCATGTTCATCGCTATGGTCATGTTCGTGCACCTCACCTTGTGCATGGGTTGCCTTGTTCTCCTTCGCGTGATCGTGTGCTTCCCCTTCGGTGTGTTTGTGCGCCGGTTCCTCCTTGTGCGCGGGCTCTTCATCATGCCCGTGCCCATGCTCCTCTTCACCTTCGGTCCTGATGAACACGTAGTCCTTGCCTTCCATGTTCACGATGGCCTCGGTGAGCACGGCGGTGGTGGTGGCGTTGCCTACGCTGATGCGCCCGGTAACGCCCATGCCGTCGATCAGGCCCACTTTGTCGCCGGTGATCTCCGCGTGCACCGGGATCGTCTTCGTCTCGCGTTCGAAGGCACTGCCGATGGCGAAGACCACGGCCGTGTAGTTCTTGCCCGGCAGGTTGGTGAGGCTGAGGTCGATGGTCTGGCCCACCTTCACGGAGGCGATGTCCTGTTCGTAGAGGAAGAGGTCCACGTGGAGCTTGCTGTTGTTCACCACGCGGAACATTGTGGCATCGTTGCTCACCTTGCTTCCCACGTTCACCGCGATGTGCGCCACGGTGCCATCGATGGGGCTTACGATGCCCGCGGCTGAGCGCAGTGCATTGGCAGTGAGCTTCTCGGGGTCGATGTTGATCAGGCGCAACTGCTCGGCATGGGCGTTCACGCTGGCCCGCAAGGAGGCGTGTTCCGCCGTGACCTGTTGCAGGGTCTTCTGCGCGCTCACGTTGGCGCGGGCCAGTTCGGTCTGGCGTTCCAATTCCGTTTCGGCGTACACCAGTCGTGCTTTCGCATCGAGGTAGTCGCGTTGCAGTTGGATGATCGAAGGGTCGGTGACCGTAGCGAGCACCTGCCCCTTGTTCACATGGTCGCCTTCCTGCACCAGCACTTCGCGCACGGTGCCTCCCATGGCCACGGTGATGTCGGCGACGTTCTGCGGCGGCACTTTCAAAAAGCCGACGGCCTTGAGGGCGGTGGTGAGGTCCTTCATCTCCACCTTGCCAAGCTTGCCCTCGATGGCGGCGAATTGTTGCGGCGAAACGGTGACGGTGCTCCCACCGCCGTGGCCCTCCTCTTCGCCGTGGCCATGGCCTTCTTCTTCGCCGGAGGCCGCGCCACCGCCACAGGCGGCCAGTGCGATGGTGAGCAGGAGCAGAAAGAGCGTATTCGGCATGCGCTGAAGAGCGCTGTTGATCGGTTGCGTTTTCATGTCTATGCGGTCTTAGAGCCCATTGAGGGCACGGAGGTGGAGGACGGTAAGTGCGAGCTCGTAACGCACGCGCAAGTGCTCGGCGTTGAGTTGAAAGGCCTGCTCGATGCCTTGAGTGAATTGGAAGTAGTCGGCTTCGCCCGCGCGATAGGCACGCAGGGCATCGTCGCGCAGGGTAGCACCCAGCGCGGCACCGGTGCTTTCATAGAAGGCGAGGCTCTCGCGCAATTGAGTGAGCTGCGCCTGCGTGGTGGCGCGCTCGCTGCTGCGCTGTCGGCGTGCGGCTTCCAGTTCCTGCGCGGCGATCTCGCTGCGCAAACGTGCCGCCGAGGTGCGACCGCCCTGGCCGCTGCCGGGCAGGGGGATCGAAGCACCGATGAGGAAGCCCGAAAAGGGCGACGTGCCATCGAAGGTCTGGTAGAAGCCGCCGCCCTGCAGGCTGGGTGCCCATTGGCTGCGTTGCAGTTTCCATTCGGCCTCGGCCACCTGCGTGCGCTGCTGCAAGGAGAGCAGGAGCGGGTCGTTGCCGCCGCCGGGATCCGGCGCTCGTGCGGTGTTGAGCAATTCCTCGGGCACCGGCACGGCACCACTGAGCGGGCCCGTCCAGCGTTCTACTTCCACCTGGTAGGCCACCAGATCAGCCTGTGCCTGGCGCAAGCGCACCTTCACCTGCTCGGCGCGGCTTTGCGCACTGGTGCTTTCCAAGCGGCCGGTCTCACCGAGCTCGAAGCGCTGCAGCGCGAAGGCCGCCATGGATGCGTACGCGCTGTCCAGCTGTTGCAGGATACGCACCTGTTCAAGGCCCATGGCCCATTGCAGGTAGGCCCCTCCCGCGCTCTCCTTCACGTAGGCCGCCGTGTTCAGCTTTTCGTTCTCCGCAAGGTGCAGGCTTTCCTTCAGGTAGGCCGCGCGTCGGGCAATGGTGGTGGGAAATGCGAACCCGGTATTGGCTTCCAGGATAATGTCCTTGGGATACGGCCCCTGGGTCTGGCCATGGGAGAATTGCGCGTTGAGCGGCTGCAGCCCGAAGGCCGTGCCACGCAGGGCATCCTGTTCCTGCACACGCAGTTCCGCAGCGGTCATGCTCGGATGGGTGCGCAAGGCGCGTGCGATCGCCGTGTCCATCGGCATCGGTTCCTGTGCGCTGCTGGTGCCGCCGATCATGATCAACAGCACGGTCGCGACGATCAGCGGTGCGTTCGCCTTGCCGCCATTGGCATCGTTGCGCCTCCTGCCTCCGCCCATGAAGAGCAGATAGAGCACCGGCAGCACCATGAGGGTGAGGGCCGTGGCGGTGATGAGGCCACCGATCACCACCGTGGCCAGGGGGCGTTGCACTTCCGCGCCCGCGTTGCCGCTCAAGGCCATGGGCAGGAAACCGAGCGAGGCCACCGCCGCCGTCATCAGCACGGGACGCAGCCGTGTGCGGGTACCTTTCAACACGCGCTCCTTCAGGTCGCTGATGCCTTCCTTTTCCAGTTGGTCGAAGGTGGCGATGAGGACGATGCCGTTGAGCACCGCCACGCCGAAGAGCGCGATGAAGCCCACGCCCGCGCTGATGCTGAAGGGCATGCCGCGCGCCATGAGCGCAAGCACACCGCCGATGGCGCTCATGGGGATGGCGGTGTAGATCAGCAGGGCGCGCTTCACGCTGTTGAAGGTGAAGAAGAGCAGCAGGAAGATGAGGGCCAGCGCGATGGGCACCGCCAGCATCAGGCGTTTGCTAGCTGCCTGCAGGTTCTCGAAGGTGCCGCCGAAGGTGTAGTAGTAGGCCGCGGGCATTGGCACTTCGGCATCGATGCGGCCTTGGAGCTCTTCCACGAAGCTTTCCACGTCACGGCCACGGATGTTCACGCCCACGGCGATGCGGCGCTTGGCATCCTCCCGGCTGATCTGGGCCGGGCCGGGTGTCAAGGACACATCGGCCACCTGCTGCAACTGGATCTGTCCGCCACCGGGCAGCGCCACGAAGAGGGTGCGCACATCGTCGATGCTCTGCCGCTGTTGGTCACCGAGGCGCACCACCAGATCGAAGCGGCGCTCGTTCTCGTAGATGACGCCGGTGGCCTCGCCCGCGAAGGCCGTGCGCACGGTGCGGTTCAGTTCGCGGATGTTGAGGCCGTACTGCGCTACCCGTGCACGATCATAGGTGATGGTGATCTGTGGCAGGCCCACCACCTTTTCCACCTGCGGTTCACCCGCACCTTGCACTTCGCCGATGATCGCCGCCACCTTGTTCGCGATCACCGCGAGGGTGTCCATGTTCTCACCGTAGATCTTCACGGCCACGTCCTGCCGTATGCCGGTCATCAATTCGTTGAAGCGCATCTGGATGGGTTGGGTGGCTTCGTAGAACACGCCGGGTACCTGCCTCAAGGCTTGCAGCATGGTGTCCTGCAAAGCCTCGCGGTCGTGCGCGGTGGTCCATTCGTCCTTGTCCTTCAAGATGATCATGAGGTCCGTGGCTTCGGGGGGCATGGGGTCCGTGGGGATCTCGGCGCTGCCGGTGCGTCCCACCACCTGCTTCACCTCCGGGAATTGCAGCAGGATCTTCTCCACCTTGGCGTTGTTGGCGATGCTCTGGCTGAGCGATGCGCCCTGCGGCAGGATGCTGTGGAAGGCGAAGTCGCCCTCTTCCAAGGTGGGAATGAACTCGCCGCCCATGCGTGCGAACAGGAAGACCGAGCTGATGAAGAGCGCCACGGCCACACCCACGGTCTTGATCCGGTTGCGCAAGGCGAAGCCGATGATGGGATCGTACCACTTCTGGAAACGGTCCATCATGCGGTCGCTGAAGTTGGGTTTGTGCGCCGTGTTGCGCGGCAGCACCAGCGCGCTCATCATGGGCACATAGGTGAGCGAGAGCAACAGGGCACCCAGGATGGCGAAGCTGACGGTGATGGCCATGGGGCGGAACATCTTGCCCTCGATGCCCACCAGTGTGAGGATGGGGATGTACACGATCAGGATGATGATCTCGCCGAAGGCCGCGCTCGTCCGGATCTTGCTGGCGCTCACGAAAACCTCGCGGTCCATCTCCTCGCGGGTAAGGATCCTTCCCTTGAAGCGCGCATGCAGGTGGTGCAGGGTGGCCTCCACGATGATCACGGCGCCGTCCACGATCAATCCGAAATCGATGGCACCAAGCGACATCAAATTGCCGCTGACGCCGAAGGCGTTCATGAGGATGATGGCGAAGAGCATGCACAGTGGGATCACCGAGGCCACGATGAGGCCCGCGCGCCAATTTCCTAGAAAGAGCACCAGCACGAAGATCACGATCAACGCGCCCTCGATCAGGTTCGTCTTCACCGTGCCGATGGCCCGCCCCACCAGTTCGCTGCGCACCAGATAGGGTTCGATCATCAGCCCTTCCGGCAGGGCCTTCTGCACGTTCGGTATGCGCGCTTCAATAGCCTTCACCACTTCGGCGCTGTTGCCACCCTTCAGCATCATCACCGTGCCGCCCACCGCTTCGCCTTCGCCATTGCGGGTGAGCGCACCGTAGCGCGGGGCCGCACCGAAGCCCACCTCGGCCACATCGCCCACCAGGAGCGGCACACCGCCGGGCGGGATCTTCACCACCACCTTGCGGATGTCGTCCAGCGTGCGCAGCAGTCCTTCGCCCCGGATGCTGTAGCTGTTGGGCCGTTTCTCGATGTAGGCGCCGCCGGTGTTCTCGTTGTTGCTCTCCAACGCGAGCAGTAGCTCACCGATGGTGACGCCCATGCTTTGCAAGCGCTTGGGGTCCACGCTCACCTCGTACTGCTTCACCTCGCCGCCGTAGCTGTTCACCTCGGCCACACCGGGTGTGCCCAACAGCTGCCGCACTACGATCCATTCCTGGATGGTGCGCAGCTCGCTGGGGCTGAAGGTGCCCTCGTACCCTTCCTTGGGGTGCAGCACGTATTGGTACACCTCGCCCAACCCGGTGCTTACCGGGGCCATGGTCGGTGTGCCCACCCCGGGCGGTATCAGTGCGGCGGCCTCGCCCAGGCGCTGGTCCACCAAGGTGCGGGCGAAGTACACGTCCACGTCCTCATCGAATACGATGGTCACAAGACTTAGCCCGAAGCGGCTGATGGAGCGGATCTCCACCAGATCGGGCAGGCTGGCCATGGCCCGCTCGATGGGCGCGGTAACGAACTGTTCCACCTCCTGCGCGGCCAGCGTAGGCGTGGTGGTGATCACCTGCACCTGGTTGTTGGTGATGTCGGGTACCGCATCGATCGGCAATTGCGTGAGCGAGTACGCCCCGTAAAGCACCAGCACGAGCGTGAAGAGCCCGATGATGGCCTTGTTGTGTATGGAGAACCGGATGATCCTGTCGATCATGGATGGAAAAACTTGGGAATGGAAGGAAGGACGAATGCGGAACGCGGGTACACAATGGCCCCGGACCGTGCCGAAGCACGGTGCGTTCCCGTTCCGCCGAAGGGCGGATCAACTCAAGCCTTGGGAGGGATCCACACGTTGCCCGTGAAACCACTGGGCGCAACGTTGAGGAATTGCGCACCCACCTTGGTGGTGAGCGGCTGTAGGGAGATCAGGAGAGACCTGTTCACCGGTGAAAGCGCGACCAGGCCACTGCACGCGCAGAACTCGCCGTGGCAATCCTCGCTGAACGGATCGTGGTCGTGCTCATCGTGTTGCTGATCGTCGGTGTGCTCGTTGTGGAAGAGGTCGTGGAAGTCCTCACTGGTATGCTGCTCCAGAAAGTGCATCACCACTTGCGGCACATGCAGCCACTCGTGCAGTTCCAGGGCACTGAAGCCATAGACCGTAAGGGTGAGCAGGAAAAGGAGGCGACGCATTTTCCGGGACGAATGTAGGCTTCAACGGTTGAGATCGCAAGCGTGTTCTCCGCGTGAGCGGGCGAAGCGGCAGCCCGGCGCAGGAAGGGCATTGCGGATGCGAGCAACGAGGCGGCACGACGCAGGCGTGACCCCGCAGTGCCGCAGCCGCTGGCCCTGACAAGACCGGCTAAAGCGCAGCACGCGACCCGGCTGCATTTGAGCCGGGGCACGCCCAAAGAACCACCAGGCGCAGAACAACGATCTTCAGCACCGAGTTCGCGCTGCGCCTC
>JACJZF010000019.1 GCA_020635725.1 Flavobacteriales bacterium | reverse complement strand
GGTGATGCCGTCGCCGCCGTCATCGGTCACCACGAGGTAGAAGCAACCATCGGGCAGGCAGGTGGCCAGGCTGTAGCCCGGGCTGGCCGGGTACACACCGTTGCCGCTCTGCACCAGAATATCCGTTCCCTGCTGACGCAGCTCCCAGCCGATGTCGCTCACGCCATCAGGTTGGAAGATGATGTCGAGGTCGGTGGTGCAGGCCTGACCCACACAGGTGCAGGTGCCATCGATCACGTCGAGTACCGTATTGGGGTTGCCATCGTTGCAGGCATCGCCGATCTCGCCGGCAAGCGTCGGGCAGCTATCCTCGCAATCGGGGATCAGGTCGCCATCGGTATCGGTGAGGTCAGCGTTCACCACCACGTTGGCATCTGTGCTGCACAGGCCGGTGCTGGCGGTCACCGTGAAGGTGGTCGGCACGGAAGCGACCGTCACACCCGTGGGGTTCTGCACGTTGCTGGTGTAGTATACAGGAGCGCTCACCCAGGAATAGGAGAGGTTCTGCGCGGCGGTGACAGTCACGTTGTCCACGGCCCAGCCGTAATCCCAACCAAAGCGGTAGCGGAAACGCAGAGTCACATTCGACTGGCCAGCATAGGCGTTCAGGTTGATGGTCGCATTCGCGAAAGTGGCAGGCAACCCGGTGGTTGCAGTGAATACCTGCACATCCGTCCATGAAGCGCCACCATTGGTTGAGATCTGGACCCGCGCCGTATCATTCGTTCCTAGATCACGGTAGTAATGCCAGAACCCGAGGCTGACGGCAGAGTAGCTAGACAGGTCAATCACTGGGCTAATGAGAAAAGTCGTACCCGAAATACCGCTTCCACCCGCATCTGAGTTGGAGAGGTAGAACTGGCTTGCATCGTTGCTGCTGAGCACCGCTCCCCAGGTACCGCCGGTGTTGTATGCATTCGGCCTGAGCGTCCAAGCCGTATTCGCAGGCGTTCCACCCGTGCTGTTGTTCACGGTGGTCCATCCGGCCGGGGCGCTGTTGAAATTCTGCGAGAGCACTGTCACGTTCACCGGGTCGGCGCTGCTCGTGAGATCCACCTGGCTGCCTGCGCATACGGTGGTCGCCGATGCATTGGCCGTCACGTTCGTGGGGCTGGGGTTGACGCTCACGCTGGTGTTGCTGGGCAGGCTCGTGCATCCGTTCAGGCTCGCCGTGAAGGTGTACGTGCCCGCGTCGGTGAGCGCAGCGGAACCGATGGTCGGGTTCTGCGAGCTGCTCGTGTAGCCGCCAGGTCCGGTCCAGCTGAACGCGGTACCGATATCGGTGGCGCCGCTAAGGTTGATCGCATCGCCGGTGCAGACCGGGCTGTTGCTGCCTGCGGTCGCCGTAGGCACGGGCTTCTCGATTACCGTGGCGGTGCCGGTGTTCACGCTGCCGCTGCATGCGTCGCCCACCTGGCAGCTGTAGTTGCCGGGCGCGCTCACCACGATGCTCGCGGTGGTCTCGCCGTTCGGGCTCCAGAGATAGGTGTAGGTAGGTACGCCATCTGCCGGAACGGCGGTGAGCGTGGTGCTGCCTCCAGCGCAGTATTCCACGGTGCCGGTGATGCTCGCCGAGGTGATGGCGGCGTTCACGTTCACCGTCACGTTGCTGCTGATCGAGCATGTGCCGTCGCTCACGATCACAGTGAAGGGCGTGCTGGCGAAGAGCGCATTGGTGGCGGTGCTCGCGCTGCCGGGGCTCACCACATCGCCAGAGGGCGACCAGCTGTAGCTGAGCGTGCCGCCACTGGGGTAGAAGGCCCATGCCTCTGGAGTGCCAGGGGCTACTGAGAAGGTCACGTTGTTGCGTCCAGTAGGCGTGTACCCCACGGTTCCGGTTTGGTCCTCGATACCAACCGTCTTTGCACTAGCAACGGGATCGGTCGCGTCGGCGATGTGCACCTCGATGTGCATGTCCTTCTCGAACAGCTGGATCTGGAAGGTCGCATTGCCGTTGTTGGAGGCGGAGTTGTAGAACTTCACGCCATTCCAGTAAACGACGAACACGCGATTGGGGCTGCTGCCAACCGTGAAGTAGGTGCAGGTACCGCCGCCGGTCACGTTGAGATCATCCTTGAGGCCTGCGATGATCGTCTCAGGCGCACCTGCGGTGGGAATGGTAACACTATAGCTGCTCGTGCTGCCGCTGCTGGTGCCCAACTGAATCCAACCGTTCGAATACGGAATCACGGAGGTATAGGCCGTTCCGAAATAGTCGAATGCGAAAGGCATGGTGATGGCCGTCCCGGCGGCATCGTCGCCGGTCACCGCTGTGGTACCTGTGCCGCTGAGCAGACCGAATGTGGCGCTGCTCACAGTGTAGGCTGAAGTTGTGCCCGCCACGATGCTCAGATTACTGGTGCTTCCGCTGCAGATCGTGGTCGGCGAAGCCGTGGCACCGCTGCTGTAGATCAGCGGATTCACGCTCACCGTTGTGGTCGCGGGGGTGCTGGTGCAGCCGTTCGCGGAGGCGGTGAAGGTGTAGATGCCCGCACTTGCCGCAACGATCGGGCTCACGCTGGGATCCTCCGAGGTGGATGCGAATCCGTTCGGTCCGCTCCAGGTGTAGGACGTGCCGATGTCCGTTGTGCCGTCCAGGTCAACCGTACCGCCTGCGCAGGCAGGGCCGTTGTTCGTGGCGCTCGCCGTGGGGATGGCGTAGACCGTCAGCAGGATCTCATTGCTGTAGCTCACATCCGCCGGCGGGGTGGTGAACGAGCAATTGGTCCGGAGCCGGAAGTAATACGTACCCGTGCTGAGTGAGCCCGAAGTGTAGCTGGTGCTGGTAGCGCCCGTGCCGCCTACGACATTGGAGAAACCCAGACCGCCACCGATCGTGCTCACCTCCCACTGGTAGCTGATTCCTGCTCCCACAGTGGCGCCTGTGGCGCTCATGCCTTTGGTCGAACCGTTACAGGTCGAAGCGCCGCCAGTGAAGGCCGCGGTCGGCACATTCGGCGTGCCGGTGCAAGTAACGGGTGCGTACTCGTCCGCGCCGATATCCGGAGTCGAGCCGCTGCGCGTATCACCGTCAAAGTCGGTTGTGCAGCCAACTGGCGTACCGAGGTTGTTCACAGCGGTACTTCCAGAGTTGATGTGCAGGTCCGTGGAGGAGACGAATCCGGGATCGACCTGGATGGAGTTCGCATCTTGGGCCACGGTGTAGGCCCCCTGCCAGTTTGCGAGGGTGGTGAATTGAGTGGTCAGCGTGTTACCTGAACTTGTTCCTAGTCCCCCAGTCAGGCACTGCGGATTGCTCGGATTGTAGTATAGGTCGTTGTTGTTCTCACCGCCGGTGCCGAACGCATACGAGTTGGCCGGACCGCTGATCGCATAGTACCTCACCGCGCTCGTGCTGGAGCTCGAGAGGTCCATGTAGACGATGTTGTTCTTCAGCGTGAGATTGAGGTGCGTGGTGCCGTTCGTGTTCGCGATTCGGATGCCGCTTCCGTAGTTAGTCGTCGCGGAAGCACTAGGGTTGGGGTCCACGTCGCCGCTCAGGCGGATGCTGTTGTAAACCACTTGATCCGAGTGCCCTCCGGAAATGCCGAGGCCCACCGTCTGGTCGCCTGAGGTCCCGTTCGCGCGCACGTTGTAGATCATGTTGCTGCAGACCACGTTGTTCGTGGCCGAGCCGCCATTCGTTGTTCCGAGCAGGAGGCCCACCGCCGAGAACGTGCGTTCTTCCACAACGTCATGGATCACGTTACGGTCCACGGTGTAGTTCGTGGAGGTCAGTGTGCTCGGCGCGGTCGACCAGCTCTCCTGGCCGATGCCGATGCCGACACGGTCCGCGCCGCCTGAGGTGTTGGCGAAGTCGCCACCGACGAATTGCACGGTGTTGCCACGCACGATGGCGTTGTTGTCCGCCTGCATGAAGATGCCCACCTTGCCGATCTCATCAGCGCCGAAGGCCGTGGGACCAACGATGTTGTTGAGCACCTGAGGCGATTCGTTCAGGTTGGTGGTGGTGCCGCGGGTGGTGATGCCGTACCGGCAACGGATGATTCGGTTCTCTTGGAACGTGTTGTTGTCGTTATCGACACCATTCGTCGTGGTGCTGATCGACGTTCCGCACATGATGATCCCGAACGTGCTGTTCGTGCTTGTGTTCTGGGTGGCACCGCAAGCGATCTCGAGATTACGGATGGTGTTCCCCGTACATCCGTTGCCCGCGGCTACGCTGGCGAGCCAGATGGCCGCCGTGCTGCCCGAAGTGTTGCTGTTGGAGATCGTCAGGTTGCGTCCGCTGCCCGCTATGCGCCCATCAATGGTCACGTTATCCGCGCCATTCAGCTTGACAATGGCGCCCACGATGTTGCCCGTGATCACACGAGCCCCACCCGTAGGGGCGATGGACATGGAGGTCCAACTGGCTGGAGCAACGGCACCGCTGTTCAGCGAGGCCGTCGCGGACTCGGTCGTGTTGCCACTGATCCCGATGGTGATCACGCCTTGGTGCGTACCGGCATTGATTGCTGTGAACGCGGCACCCAGGGTGGTGTAAGACTGTGATAGCGTGCCTGCCGTGGCCGTCACGTCTACTTGCGCTTTCGCGCCGATGCCGAAGAGGAATAAGGCGACGCCCAGTAGGCCGGACATTCGCCAGTTGCGCAGAGGCGCCGTGTTGCTTGAAAAGTCTCGACTCTTCATGATTGGTCGTTTAGGTAGGGGTCTGGTTTTGATATCGGACTTCGCGCCGATAGGCGTTGGTGCGCGCCAGGATCGCTCTTGGCGTGGCAGCTATTTTCAATCCGTGAATGCGCGGAAGGAGTTCCGGCGCGATGTCACGGCAGTTGGCAACGAAGGGAGGATAGGGTGCCGCGTGCGGATCTGGGCAGATGCCGGAGCGGTGAGGGGCTTGGAGCCGAAAGCGCGGTGTTGCTTGTCCCGGGTCCGCTCACGCACGAGAACGTGGGCGATGATGTTTGGGCTGTGCAACCAAAAGTAGCGGGCACTGTTACCGCTGTGTGGCTTTCAGGGAAATTTCACCGGTGCGCAACAGGTGCCCGTCACGCAACGGCCCCCACCGTTTCCGATGGGGGCCGCGCTACTGAAGAAGGAGTGCACTACGGCTGAACGACCAAGCGCTCGGTGTGCACGATGTTACCCGCCGTGATGCTCACCAGGTACATGCCCGTGGCCAGTTCCCCGTTGAGTTCGAGCACGGTGTACACGTAGCCGTCGTTGACCGCGATGGTGCGGGCCGCCACGCGCTTGCCGAAGCCGTCGTAGATATCGACGCTAACGGTGCTCACGCCTTCCTCAACCTGAGTGAGGTTGATGAAGAGCTGATCGCCGCGATTGGGATTGGGGTACATGGTCAGCGCGCCGTTCAACGTGGATCCACCTTGCAGCGCGATGCTCTGGCCACCGCCGGT
The DNA here is from genome assembly GCA_020635725.1 of Flavobacteriales bacterium. Lineage (GTDB taxonomy): Bacteria > Bacteroidota > Bacteroidia > Flavobacteriales_F > PHOS-HE28 > PHOS-HE28. The sequence continues at coordinate 12,440 of JACJZF010000019.1, read as the reverse complement.
GAGGCAGTTGGTGGTGGTGATCATGCACACATCGCCCCAAGCGGGATCGTTGAGGCCCGCGCCGCCCGCAGCGCACCAGGTAGCGCCGTTGTCGAAGCTTGCACGCACATCCACCTCGTAGGTCTTGCTGCAATCCAGCCCGAGGGTGTTCACCCAGTATTGCCCGGTTGCGCTGGTCTTCACGAGCACGAAGTTCTCGGCGATGATGCGGAAGCGGAATTGGTAACGGTTGGCGTTGAGGTAGCTGCACCCGGAGGTCATGCGGCGCACGGGGCGGGCATGCACGTACGCGTTGTTAGCCACCGCGCGCATCTGACCGCAGCTCAGGAACTGACTGCTTGGTATATCCATGAGTTTGGCGCGCGGGCATTGGGCAGCGGCATCGTCCACCATCAGGCGGCAGGCCGGCCCCCAAGGCAGGAAGCTGCCGTTCACGCGGCCGCGCACCTTCACGTTGTAGAGCACGCCCTGTGCGAGCTGGTTGCCGCTCCAGTTGTTGAGCTTGAAGTGGCAGGCGCGCGTGGCGCTCACCGGCATGCCATTGCTGGTGCTGTGGCTCTGGTAGCGGCGGAAGCTGTAGCCGCCATTGGGATCGAACCACCACATCTGGTAGCCGCTCGTGGCATCGTTCACGCCATACTGGGCCGTAACCACAGGATTATCATTCGCTACCACGTACTCGCCACCGCACGGACCAGTCTTCCAATCAAGCTTGTCGCAGCTGGTGAAGATCAGGCGGTCCTGTCCCAAGGGCAGGCAGAAGCCCTCGCCATTGGCCACCTGGCTCACGCTGCCCGTGGTGAAGCCGCCGTTGCCATAGGCGTCGCGCAGGTTGTCGATCAAGCGGCCGCTGCTGTTCACGCGCAGCTGGTAACCACCACCGGTGATGCCGTCGCCGCCGTCATCGGTCACCACCAGGTAGAAGCAGCCATCGGGCAGGCAGGTGGCCAGGCTATAGCCGGGGCTCGGCGGATAAATGCCCGCATCGCTCTGCACCAGCAGGTCGGTTCCCTGCTCGCGCAGCTCCCAGGTGATGTGGCTGTAACCATCGGGCTGGAAGATGATGTCCAGGTCGGTGGTGCATGTCACGCCCACGCAGGTGCAGGATCCATCGATCTGGCCCAGCACGAAGCCCGGACCGGCATCGCAGGCATCGCCGGGCGCAGCGTTCGCCAGGGCCGGGCATGGATCGCCGCTGTCGCACAGGCCGTCGCCGTCCGCGTCCGGACCATCGTCGTTCGGGTCGTTGTTGGGTAGCGCGCCGAAGCCATCATGCAAGCTGCCTGCGCAATCATCGCAACCATCGCCATCGGCATCGAGCCCGCAGAAATAGGGGTTCAGGGGCTGCGGGTCGGAGCCGTCCACGACGCCATCGTTGTCATCGTCATCATCGCAGGCGTCGCCGATGCCATCGCCATCCGTATCGGCTTGCCCGGCGTTCGGCGTGGAGGGGCAGTTGTCGGTGCCGTCGCAAATGCCGTCGGCGTCGGCGTCAGGGCCATCGTCACCGGGGTTGTTGTTGGCCAGCGGACCGAATCCGTCATGCAGGGTGCCAGCGCAATCATCGCAGCCATCGCCATCGGCATCGATTCCGCAGATGAAGGGGTTCAAGGGCTGCGGGTCAGCGCCATCGGCGACACCGTCGTTGTCATCATCCGCGTCGCAGGCATCGCCTTGCAGGTCTCCGTCGGTATCGGTCTGGTCGGCATTGGCCGTGGCGGGGCAGTTGTCGCACGAATCGCCGATGCCATCGCCGTCGGCATCCTCCGCGTTCACGGATACCACCAGGTTGCCGGTGGCGCTCGTGCTGCTATAGCTGCCAGCAGCGATGTAATAGGTCTGGCCTTGTATCGCGGTCCAGCTCACGGTGGATCGCAGGTTGCTGAAGGAGCACGTCGCATCATCGTTGCAATCCACGTAGCTCAGGCTGCCGCAGCTGCCGGTGTACACGGCGATCTCCGTGTCATAATCGGTGCCGCTGTTGCATGTCGAAGCCGTCATGGTGCCGCACACGCCGGTCACCACCCACCATAGGTTCTTGTAAGGTCCGCCGGCGCCGAACGAGTTGCATGCGTAGCCGCTGATGCTGGTCTCCGCGCCATCGGTGGCGGAAGCCGTGCTGAGCACTGGGCTCACATACGGGAAGGAACTCACGGGAAGCGCTCCGGCGCAGTCATTGTTGGCCGGGGGCAGGCAATCGATTCGCCAGCCAAGGCTCCCGGATAGGCCGGTGGTCTCCCCGCGCCAGAGGATGTAATAGGTATTGCCTGCGGTCCAGGAGGCGCCAACGCTCACCGTGCCAGTGGCCGCGGCGGCGACATCGCTGATGCAGTTCCACGAGCCGGCCGGCTCACCGCAACCGGTGGACCACATGAGGGCCGAGTAGTCGCTGAGGCTGTTGGATGTGATGGTGATGGTGTACGTGCCGGTGCTGGGAGGTACGTAGCTGTACACCTTCGCCTCGCCGTTTCGGTTGAAGCCGCACAGGCTCTGCGTGCCCCAGGTGCTGGAGCCCGCGAGCGCCGTGCTGTTGCTGTTGCCGCAATCCGCGGCTGCGGTTATCGCCGTGCAGGGGTCAACCAGCGGAGCGAAGGACACGGAGAAATTGGCGGAGTTGCTGGTCCAGCGGTTCTTCCATTGGATCCAGATGGTCTGGCCGCTGGTCATCGATGCCGAAAGCGTGCTGTTGTACCCGTTGGGGTGGCAGTTGGTGTCGTTGTCGTCATCGTTGAAATCGATGCAGCTCGTGCAGGAGCTGTAGAGCGACAGGTAGGTATCCCTGTTCGACTGGCATGATTTCACCGTGACGGTGCCATTGCTGGGCGCGGTGAACCGGTACCAGCGCGCCCGTGTGGTGTTGTCTCCGCAGCTGTTGTTCGGCGTGCTGGAAACCATGGAGCTGTAGGTATAGCTCCCTGTGCCGATCAGCGTGGCCGATGCGCATGAGGTGGCACCGCCTTGGGCGATCGCTGTTCGCGGTGAGACCGTTGCTGATATGAGGAGCATGATGAGGGCTACGCCTCGGCACCACGGTGGGAAATGGAGAGGATTGAAACAGTTCATGGGAGGTTGGTTAGGGTGAACAGGAGAGTTGAAGGCGCATGGCCTCAGGAGTCATTCCGTACCGGAAGAGCCCGAGGATTTCCTCGGTCATCTTCACGCTTCCTCGGGTGGCTGCCGTTCGCACGACTTGGATTCATCATCCCAAGTCCTTCTTCCGCGGGCCGGTTCCTCGAAGTGGCCTTGCATTCCACTATCGGTGGCACGACCATCAGGCCATGCTTCGGCAAGCTATCACGGGTGATTCGCCGAAGTCAAATAATTCTTCGATAAAGACGATATTTCGTATTCCGAATGCCATTTTTCCATCGATGGCAGGAAGCGCTAGCGCGAACTCCTGCCATACAGGCTGGCTCCTTCTTGGCGAGACCTATGGCCCGCGCAGCCCAGCGCGATGCGCAGTCCGTCTAACGAATTCGGTTGTATGAATATGTGATTGGCCGGGTCAGGCCACCACCTTGGCCGCGGACATGCGGCGGCTAGGGTGCGTGCCGATCAAATGCCGCCGCACGAAACGGGGCGTGGCATCGGTGCCTACGAATTTGTTGTAGGTCTTGGGCGGCACGCCGTAGAAGGCATGCTCGCTGCCATCGCCGAATCGAACGCGCAGCACTTGCCCTTTGTACTCCCAATGGGCGATGCCCGAGGTTAGGGTCTGCTCGAGTTCCGGCGCTTTGGCGGCTTGGGTCTCGGGATGCAGTGCTTCGAGCAGTTTGTACGCGGTCAAGATCCGTTGGCTCTGCTCCTCGGCGGCAAGCCGTTCCTCTTCCACCTGGAAGCGATCCGGATGGTGGCGCTTCATCAGATTCTTGTACAGCGCGTTGAGCTCTTTCAGGCTCAGGCCCGGTTCAGCCCCGAGGAGGCGACGGCTTTCGATGATGTCCTTCATGGCTGCGGGTCCCTGGAAATGGGCGGCAAAGGTCGGGGTTTTCCCGTCTCGGCTGAAGGGTTGGACTGGATCGCTCGGCGGCGGACCTCAATCGCGCTGGCGCAGCGCGTTCAAGGCCTCGTTGGGCAGCCAGCCACGGGCATCGGCGCTGTATGCCGGCTTGAGTCGCAGGGCGAAGTACATCTGCACCTCGCCCTTGCCCTTCACCTTGATGGGGCCGCGCGGGAGCGCCTCGATGTAGGGCATCACTTGCGCGTACACCGGCCCGCTGATGTTCACTTGCCCGGCTTCGCCGTTCGATTCCATGCGGCTGGCCAGGTTCACGGTATCGCCCCAGATGTCGAAGGCGAATTTGCGTGTGCCCACCACGCCGGCCACCACCGGGCCGCTGTGCAGGCCGATGCGCACAGGCCATTCCTGCAGGCCCTGGGCGCGCCGTTGCGCGTTGCTGCGCTCCACCGCTTCCAGCATGCCGAAGGCGAGCAGCAGCGCATCCAAGGCATGCGTGCGGGAAGGGGTGGGCACGCCGGCCGCGCACATGTACGCGTCGCCGATGGTCTTGATCTTCTCCACGCCATGGGCGTCGCACAGCGCATCGAAGAGCCCGAAATAGTGGTGCAGCTCGCTCACCAGGGTGTCGCTATCCATGCGGCTGCTGAAGCTGGTGAAGCCCTTGAAGTCGCTGAAGAGCACGGTGCAATGCTCGAACCGGTGCGCATCGGCGTGGCCCTTGGTCTTGAGTTCCTGCGCGGTGGCCTCGGGCAAGATGTTGCGCAGCAGGTCCTCGCTGCGTTCCTTCTCGGTGGCAAGTTCCTTGGTACGCAGCTGCACGGTCCGTTCGAGCCGTTCGCGGTCGCGCCTGAGCCGGCGTTCGCGCAGGCGAACGAAGCCGAAGAGCCCCAGGAGCAAGGCCCCACCGCTGGCGATCCGGAAGCTGTTGGTCTGCCAGAATGGAGGAGCGATGATGAACGCGTAGGTCACGGGCTCTTCGGTCCAGATGCCGCTGGCATTGCGCGCTGTTACCTTGAACGTGTATTCGCCGGGCGGAATGTTGCTGTAGGTGACGCGATCGGTGCTGGTGATCGGCGACCATTCCGGATCGTGACCTTCCAGGATGTAACGGTATCGCACCTTCTCCGGAAAGGCCAGGGAGAGCCCGGTGAACGCGAAGGTGAGGTGGTTGCGGTTGTAAGGCAGTTCGAGGTGCTCGGGCAGTCCGCGCTCATCGGTGCCGGTGCACCAGGGCTTCCAGTCGGGCTTCTCGTAGAAGAGGCGCAGGTCGGTGAGGTGCACCAAGGGCTCGCGTGCATCCTCGAGCACCCGGTTCGGGTCGTATCGGGTGGCGCCGCGCACCGTGCCGAACCAGAGGGCGCTGTCGGAGTCGAGCAGGGCGGCGTTGCGGAAGCACTCTACACCGATGAAGCCTTCCTCCGATCCGTAGTGCCGCAGGCTCAGCACCTGCTCCTGCAGCACGTCGAGCTCCACCAGATCCACCCCGCGGCGCGTGCCCACCCAGAGGTTCTCCACGGGGTCCAGCAGGACCTGTTCCACGGCATTGCTCGCCAGTCCGTTCGCTTTGGTGAGGCTGTCCAATCGGTCGTTGCGGAAGCGGTACAGGCCGTGGCCTTCGGTGCCCGCCCACAGGTTGCCCGCGCCATCGCGTGTGATGCTGGTGAGGCTCACTTCGGGTACAGGGAGTGACCGGGCGCGCCAGGGCAATGTCCGGGTGTGCAGCACGAAGAGGCCCTTGCTGGTGGCGGCCCAGAGCGAGTCGCCGTTGTCGATGGTGGCGCGCACGGCCTGGTCGAGTCCTTCGACTTGGAGGAATCGTCCGTCGCCCGGGTCCACGAAGAGGCCGCGTTCGGTGCCTACCCAGCAACGCCCTTCATCGTCGAGGCGGATGCTGAGCACGCGCCGCGCTGCGATGCCGGCTTCGGGTCCGATGGGCACGAAGGCATCGCCGCGTTGCCGGAACAGGCCATGACCGGCCGTGCCGATGAGCAGGTATCCGCGCAGGTCTTCACCCAGGGCGAGCACGAAGGGGTCTGGCAGGCCTTCTGCCTTTCCGTAGGCGCGCAGGGTGCGGCCATCCCAGGAAGCCACGCCGCCACCTGCGGTGCCGATCCAGAGCCGTCCGTCGATGGTGCGGTGCAGGGCGCTTACCGTTCGGGCGCGCAGCCCATCGCGGTCGGTGAAGTGCATGAAGGCATCGCTGGTGTACTTGGTGAGCCCGCCGAACGCGGTGCCGATCCAGATGGCGCCGCTGCGATCCTGCAGCAGGCAGCGCACCAGGTCGTTGCTGAGCCCGTTGGCCTCGCGCATCCAGGTGAGCGAGGGCGTGCCGCGGGCGCGCGAGATGCGGCCCACGCCACCGGGCGTGCCCAGCCAGAGGTCGCCATTGCGGGCACGCAGGATCGCGTGGAGGTTCGTCTCGGGCAGGGCGATGGGGTACGAGCCGGCGATGCGGTCAGCGAGGGGGAGCGGCGCCAGCGCGGTGTCGAGCTCGAGGTAGCCCGCAGCCGTTCCCACCACCACGCCCTGCGTATCGGCGTAGAGGCATTGCACACGTGGGTGGGGCAGCACATCCGCATTGATCTCGTGCCAGCCCGCAGCGCTGAGAGCGAACAGGCCGCTGTCCGCACCCAGTATCAAGCGTGGTCCCGGGGCCACGGCCAGTGCGCGGATCAGGCCATGCGCTCCGTTGGCGAACGGCCGTTCCTGAACACCGTGCTCATCATCCCAGGACCAGAGCCGCTCGCCCGATGCCCACCAGATCGCTCCGTTGAAATGGGCCATGGCGCGCACCGAGGCGCCAGGTCCTTCGGCGATACGTATGGCTGTGCCGTGATCCCAGCGTGCCACGGCGCCGTTCCCGAAGCCCATCCAGACGGAGCCATCCGGATCGGGCAGCAGCTCGGTCACATGCTCATGGGGCAGGCCCTGCTCCGTAGCGATGGCCTCGAAGCGCAGGCCTTCGCTGCGCGCCGCACCCTGCGCGGTGCCAACCCAGAGGAACCCATCGGCGTCCTCGCATACGGCGCTCACACCGGCGCTCGGCAGCCCTTCTTCCAGCGAAAGCGCGCGCAGCCCGTATTGTTGGGCGCTCAAACCCTGCGCGCAGAACAGGATTCCCAGCAGTGGCGCGCGGGCGGAGAGCTGCATGGTGGTGAAGGTAGCGCGCGCCACCCAAGACCGTGCCGATGAGCGCTTGGAAACCCGGTGATGCAGGCTTAACTTCGAAACGCACCAACCAACACCCTTCCCATCATGAACATCACCTTCAATGAGCTGCGGCGGATCAAGGACAACCTGCCTGATGGGAGCATCCACCGCATCGCGCGCGAATTGGACGTCACTGTGGAGAGCGTGTGGAACTACTTCGGTGGGTACACGCACCCCGAGGGCCGTCCGATGGGCGTGCACCTGGAGCCGGGGCCTGATGGCGGCGTGGTGTCCTTGGATGATACGCGCATCCTCGACATCGCCAACCGGATCCTGGAGGAGCAGCACGCGCACGCCTGACGATTCAGCAGCATCAGCGCGAGCGAAGGGAGCGGCCTTGGGCAAGGGCCGCTTTCTTCTTGCGCCATATCGAAGCACGCTTGCGCGCTGAGGGGGCACGCGGGCTCATTCCCGGAGAACATGTTTCGAAGCGCGACTACTTTGCCGGCCTCAATCCCTTTCGATGCGAACCTTGCATGCCCTCGTATTCACCGCATTGGCGTCCCTCGCCGCTGCACAGACCACCTACACCCACACGCTCGGCAATATCCAAGGGTCGCAGCTGAGCAATTGGGTGAGTTTCTCCTTCCCCGGAGCCACACCTACGACCGGCGGCGGCAGCATCAGCTTCAGCTGGCTGGCCTGCTGGCAACAGGTTTTCGGCGGCAGCAGCAAGATCTGGATCGAGCTGCAGACCGGCGCTAGCACCTACACCCAGGTGTATTACGAGACGGGCAATACCACCGATTGCAGCTCCTTGCCGCGCACCACGAGCGTGAGCGCGCAGGTCATGGAGAATGCCCTGGCCTTTGGCGCTGGCGCGATCAACGGGCGCGTGAAGATCCAAGACTCCTGCTACCCCGGCGTGGGCTGCGCGTTCTTCAACGATCCGCTGGTCAGCGGTCTCACCCTGACCTACGCGACGCACGCCGCGAACTTCTCCGCGGCCGATGCCTCGGTCTGCCCGGGTGCCACCGTGAGCTTCTCCGACGCCAGCCTCAATACGCCGAGCAGCTACGAGTGGCATTTCGAAGGTGGCACGCCCTCGACCAGCGTGCAGCAGAATCCCACGGTGCAGTATGAGGCCCCGGGAAGCTGGGACGTCACGCTCATCGTGGTCACAGCCGATGGACCGGATACCCTGCAGCGCGCGGATTTCGTGACGGTGCATGCGTTGCCGGCCGCGAACGCCGGAGTGGACGAGGACCTGTGCGCCGGGGATAGCGAACAGCTGCAGGCCAGCGGTGGCGTGAGCTATCAATGGTTCCCATCGACCGGGTTGAGCAATGCCGCTGTGCCCAATCCGGTGGCCTCGCCGGAGGAGACCACGTCCTACACCGTGTTGGTTACCGATGCCAACGGATGCGAGGCGAGCGACTTCATGGTGCTCACGGTGCACGCGCTGCCTACCGTGGCGGCATCATCGGGTCAGGGATATGTCTGCCTCGGCGACACGATCAATGTGGTGGCCACCGGCGCGCTGCTCTATTCGTGGAGCCCGACTCTCTTCATCAGTTCGGTGAGCGGCGCCAGCGTGAATGTGTGGCCTACCAGCGATTTCACATGGACGGTGACCGGCACGGATCAGTATGGCTGCGTGAACACGACCGAGGCGGCGGTGGATGTGGAACTGCCTCCGATGGCGCCGGTGGTCACCAACACAGGCATGGGCCTGGAGAGCTCGGCAGCGGAGGCCTATCAGTGGTACCTCAACGGAACGGCGATCGATGGACAGACCGGGCAGGTCATGCTGCCCCAGGTGAATGGGAACTACAGCGTGGTGGTGACCAACGCATTCGGCTGCAGCAGCCAGAGCCTGCCGGTCTATTTCGGCACGGCTGGATTGGTCGAGACGGTGGCCATGCCCTTGCGCGTGTCGCCGCAGCCGGCGCGACACACGGTATTGATCGAAGGCTTGGAGGCCGGGGCGATGCTGCACGTGATCGATGCCAACGGACGTAGCCTGATCGTTGAGCGTGCGAGCGCCACTCGCATGAGCTTGGATGTAAGCCGCCTTGCCGCAGGCCGCTATGTGATCGAGCAGGTTGCCGGCGATTTCGCGCGGCGCGTGCCCTTGGTGGTGGAGTAGCTCAGCCTTAGCGCTTGGGCCGTTTCTGGAACCGGGGCTTACCGTCGGAATGCCCTTCCCGTTTCCTGAAATCGCCACGTGGCCCATCGAACGAGCGTGGTCCCTTGGGCCCGCCGCGGTGCCCATCGCTCCGATAGCCGCCGCCGGGCCGATCGCCGTGGCCTTCTCCACGGGGGCCGCCTTGCGCGCCCTGGGCCTCATCAACTCGGATCTTGCGGCCCTTGTAGTTGGCGCCCTTGAAGCTATTGAACACCTGGTCGAAGTGTCCGGGCTCGATGTCGACGAAGGAATACACGTCCTTGATGAGCATGCGGCCGATCACATCGCCCTGCACGCCGCTCACGCCGCACACATAGCCTAGCATCTTGCCCTTGTCGAAGCCATCGGCCGAGCCCAGGTTGATGAACATCTGCTTGCCCGTGCTGAAGCGCTCGCGCGATGAAGGGCGCTCCACCCGCGCCGTGTGGTCCTTGCGGCTCAGGTCGACATTCAGGTCCGGCAGGTCGCGGAACTGGGTGATGAGGCGGTTGAAGGCCACGCTCATGAAGCGTTCGATGAGCTCTTCCTTGGAGAAGGCGCTGAGCTCGGCATGCGCGGTCGGAAGGAGCGAGGCCAGCGCGTCGTGATCCACCTCCACATCCTGCAGCTTCTTCATGTAGGCCACGACCTGGGCCTTGCCGATATCGCCGCCGCCGGGCACGCGCACGTAGGTGAAGTGCGTGCGCAGCATGCGCTCCAGCTGGCGCACCTTGGCCATCTCGCGCACGCCGATGATGCTCAGCGAAACGCCTGTGCGTCCGGCCCGCGCGGTACGGCCGCTGCGGTGGGTATAGCTCTCCGCCTCTCCGGGCAGGTCGAAGTGGATCACGTGCGTGACCTCGTTCACGTCGATGCCGCGCGCGGCGACATCGGTGGCGATCAGCAACTGCAAGGTGCGTGCACGATAGCGGCCCATCACGTGATCGCGCTGCGCCTGGCTGAGGTCCCCGTGGATCGCATCGGCCACGAAGCCGTCCTTGATCAGCGCGGTGGCGAGTTCCTGCGTCTCATGCTTGGTGCGGCAGAATACGATGGCGAAGAGATCGGGCTCGGCATCGATGAAGCGCTTGAGCGCGGCATAGCGGTCGCGCGCGTGCACCACGGTGTACTGGTGCTGGATGGCGCTGGCCACCGCATTCCGCTCGCCCACTTGCAATTCCTCGGCCTCGCGCATGTAGCGCTTGGCAATGTGCCGCACTTCGGAACCCATAGTGGCGCTAAAGAGCCACGTGCGTTTCTCGGGTGGCGTGGTCTGAAGTATGTCGGTGAGATCATCCTGGAAGCCCATGTTCAGCATTTCGTCGGCCTCGTCAAGGACGACGGTGTGAACTGTGCTCAGGTCCACGGCCTCGCGGCCCATGAGGTCGAGCAGGCGGCCGGGGGTGGCCACCACGATGTTGGCGCCGCGCTGGATGGCCCGTATCTGCTCCCTGATGTTGGCCCCTCCATAAACGGCTACGGGACGCACGCCTTGGAGATACTTCGAGAACTTTTCCAGGTCGCCAGTTATCTGTACGCAAAGCTCGCGCGTCGGTGCCAGCACCAACGCCTGAACGCCACGTTGCCCGTCCTCGATGTCCATCAGCAAGGGCAGGCCGAAGGCGCCGGTCTTGCCGGTACCGGTCTGTGCCAGGGCCACCACGTCGCGTTCGGTGGAGAGCAGGAGGGGAATGGCCTGCGCCTGCACCGGGGTGGGCTCGGTCCACCCGATCTCGTTCAAGGCGCGCAGGATCTCGGCTCGGAGGCCGAGGGCATCAAAGGCAGGCATGTGCTTGGGAATGGCCGCGAAGGTACGCCGATCGCGCCGAGCAGGGGCTTCTATCTTCGCCGCCATGCAATCGGCAGAGGCCAGCTTCACCGGGACCTTCCGAATGATCCTTGTGCTCCTGGCACTTTGGGTCGTGGTGCGCTGGTTCCTCCGCCAGCAGGGTGGTAGCAGGCGTGCGCCGACTCGGCCTGAATCGAGACCCAAGGGTGATGTCCGTATCGAGCATGCCCCCAATCACGAGGGCATCCCCATGGATCAAGACCGTATCGTCGACGCCGATTTCGAGGAGATCAAGTAAAGGCTGACAGGTTACCGCATGAAACCGATCTGGAAGAAACTGATGCCGGTGCTCGCTGCGCTGGCGGTATTCTACGCGCTCAGCATCGTCTATTTCAGCCCGGCGCTCGAGGGCAAGCGGCTGGTGCAGGGCGACCTCAAGAATTGGCAGGGCATGGCCCAGGAGATCCTGGAGCACCGCGAGTCCACAGGCGAGGACCCTTTATGGACCGGTAGCATGTTCAGCGGTATGCCCGCTTATCAGATCACCGTGCTCTGGCCAGCGAATCTCTTGCGCTTCGCCGACGATGCCTTCCATGGGTTCCTCCCGAGACCGATGAGCTTCCTCTTCCTCTACCTGCTTGGGATGTACATCCTGCTGCGCTGCCTCCGGATCGATCCCTGGCTGAGTATCGTGGGAGCAGTGGCCTTCGGATTCTCGTCCTACTTCTTCGCCATCCTCGAGGCAGGTCACAACAGCAAGGCCAACGCCATCGGATACGCGCCCATGGTGCTGGGTGCCATGTGGGTGCTGCTGCGTGGGAACAAGCTGTTCGGTGCCGCACTTCTTGCCCTGTTCCTTGGGCTCGAGGTGATGATGAACCACGTGCAGGTGACCTATTACCTCGGCTTCGTGCTCGTGCTGCTCGTGCTGGCGGAGATCGTGCGCGTCCTGCGCGAGAAGGCATGGAAGGACTTTCTGGTTCGCGGTGCTCTGGGTCTGGGTGCGGTGTCGATTGCCTTGGCGTGCAACCTGGGCATGCTCTGGACCACCGCCGAATACGGAGCGTACACGACGCGAGGCAAGAGCGAGCTGACCATCCAGCCGGATGGCTCTCCAGCTGCAGCCGTGCAGACAGGAGGCCTCGACCGCGACTACGTGACACAGTGGAGCTATGGCAAGTCTGAGAGCCTGACGCTGCTCGTGCCCAATGCGAAGGGAGGCGCATCCGGTTCCATCATCCAGAAGCAGGAGGACCTGCGCGCGATCAAGGACGTTGGTTTCCGGAACGCGCTGGTGAAGGAGTACCAGGCCGGCAGCTATGTGAATGCCTACTGGGGCGATCAGGATTTCACCTCCGGGCCGGTCTATGTCG
>JACJZF010000018.1 GCA_020635725.1 Flavobacteriales bacterium | reverse complement strand
CGCCTTAACGATCCTTGTGATCGCCGCTGCAGCCCATGCGCAAGGCCGCGATCCCAGCCGCATCCGCACCATCGTGCTCGATGCCGGGCACGGCGGCAAGGATCCCGGCAACCTGGGCACCGGCCGCTACAAGACCACCGAGAAGCACGTGTCGCTGAACGTGGCGCGCCTCGTGGGCAAGTACCTCAACGAGGCCTTCCCCGATGTGAAGGTGCTGTACACGCGCGAGGACGACCGCTTCATCGAGCTCATGGAGCGCACGCAGATCGCCAACCGCGCCAAGGCCGATGTGTTCATCAGCATCCACTGCAACGCCAACGACAACAAGGACCCGCATGGCTGCGAGACCTACGTGATGGGCCTGCACAAGACCGAGGCGAACATGCGCGTGGCGCAGAAGGAGAACGCCGCGATCCTGATGGAGGATGGCCACGAGCTGAAGTACGACGGCTACGACCCCAAGGACCCCGAGAGCCAGATCGCGCTGAGCCTGAGGCAGAACGTGCACCTGGATCAAAGCCTGCTGCTCAGCTCGCTCATCCAGAAGCAGTTCAAGGACCGCGTGGGCCGGAACGACCGCGGCGTGAAGCAGGCCGGCTTCCTGGTGATCAGCTACACCACCATGCCCGCCGTGCTGGTGGAGCTCGGCTTCCTCACCAACGCCACCGAAGAGGATTTCCTGCAAGGCGACCAGGGGCAGGATTACATGGCCAGCGCCATCTACCGCGCCATCAAGGAATACAAGGCCACGGTGGAAGGCGTGCCCGTTGATGCCGTGGAACCCGCCCGACCGGATTGCACCCTGGTGGCCAACGCTGGCGGCGGCGTGGGCGAGCCCAAGCCGGTGCCCGCGGTGAGCTTCCGCGTGCAGATCGCCACCAGCAGCAAGCGCATCGAGCCCAAGCCCAAGAACTTCAAGGGCCTCGAAGGCGTGGTGGAGCACCAGGGGCAGGGGCTGTTCCGCTATGTGGTGGGCGATGAGCCTACCTTGGACGATGCGCGCAAGCTCCAGCGCGCGTGCAAGGAGAAAGGATTCGACGGCGCCTTCATCGTGGCCTTCAAGGATGGCGCCCGCATCGATCTGCAGGAAGCGGTTAATTTGTCCCGGAGCCAATAGAGCGGAATGAAGATCAGGCGCGAGTATTCCATTGCAGGGCTGGTGCTGGTGGGCATCGCCCTCCTGATCTTCGGCGTGAACTACCTCAAGGGGCTCGACCTGCTCACCAAGCGCAACGTGTACCATGTGGTGTACGCCGATGTGTCGGGCATCACCTCGGCATCGCCGGTCTTCTACCACGGCCTCAAGGTGGGGCAGGTGGTGGGGGTGGAGATGAATGCCGATGGCAAGGGCATCCGCATCAGCTTCCAATTGAGCGAGGACCGCCTGCGCCTCACGACGGACTGCGTGGTGGAGATCTACAGCGCCGACCTCTTCTCGCGCGCGCTGCGGATCAAGAACGGCACCGGCACCGACTATGCCGAGAAAGGCGCCACGCTGAAGGGCTCCTCGGAGCTCAGCCTCACCGATGCCGTGGGCGAGCAGATCGATCCGCTCAAGGCCAAGGCCGAGACCATGATCGCCAACGTCGATTCGGTGCTCAGCGCCTTTCAGCAGCTGCTGAACAAGGAAGCCGTGGGCGATATCGACAGCAGCTTCAGCAGCGTGAGCGACGCGCTGGCCACGCTCGCCGGCACCGCCCGCCGCCTCGATCAGCTGGTGGCCATGGAGAGCGCCACGCTCAGCGCCACCCTGCGCAACATGGAGAAGGTGAGCGGCACCCTCGCCGCCAACAGCGATGAGCTCGACCGCACCTTCAGCAACCTCGACACGCTCAGCGCCGAGCTTGCGCACGGCCGCCTGAAGCAGGTGCTCGATGAGCTGGCCGCCACCACCGCCGACCTGCACCGCATCACCACCAGCATCAACAGCGGCGAGGGCACCATGGGCAAGCTCATGAAGGACGACAGCCTCTACGTGAACCTGAACAGCGCCAGCCGCGAGCTCGATATGCTGCTGGAGGACCTGCGCCTGAACCCCAACCGCTACTTCAGTGTTTTCGGGAAGAAGGACCGCCTGCCGAAGCTCAGCGAGAGCGACGTGCAGCGGATCAAGGACGCGGTGAAGAAGGATGTGACACCATGATCGCGCAGATCGTCTTCGCCCTCATCCTGGTAGCGGCCGTCGCGCTCTTCACGCGGAACATACGCCGCATCGCCCGCAACATCCATCTCGGCAAGCCGCAGGTGATCAACGACCGCAAGGCCGAGCGCTGGCGCACCATGGCCCTGGTGGCGCTGGGCCAGAGCAAATTGGTGGCGCGGCCGGTTGCCGGCTTCTTCCACATCCTCATCTACGCGGGATTCGTCATCATCAACCTCGAGGTGCTCGAGATCGTCATCGATGGGCTCTTCGGCACGCACCGCATCGGCGCTTTCCTCGGCGGCTTCTACGACTTCCTCATCGGCAGCTTCGAGGTGCTTGCCCTGGGCGTGCTGCTGGCCTGCGTGGTCTTCATCGCCCGTCGCGCCATCGTGCAACTGCCGCGCTTCCACAAGCCCGAGATGAAAGGCTGGCCCAGCCGCGATGCCATGATCATCCTGGTCACCGAGATCGCCCTCATGTGCGCCTTCCTCACGATGAACGCCGCGGATCACGCACTGCAGGCACATGGCGCCGATCATTACATCCAGGCCGGAGCCTACCCGGTGAGCGCGGCGATCGCATCAACTCTCAACCTCACCAACCTTCAACCCTCAACCCTCATTCAGATCGAGCGGGGCGCATGGTGGTTCCACATCGTGGGCATCCTGGCCTTCCTCAACTACCTTCCGTACAGCAAGCACTTCCACATCATCCTGGCCTTCCCCAACGTGTGGTACAGCAAGTTGGAGCCGCGCACGCAGGTGTCGAACATGCCACGCATCACGGGCGAGGTGAAGAGCATGATGGATCCCAGCGTGCCGCCGCCGGAGCCCGCTCCCGCCCGCACGGTGGCGGGTGCCGAGGTGCCTGAGCGCTTCGGCGCCAAGGATGTCTTCGACCTGAGCTGGAAGAACCTGATGGATGCGTACAGCTGCACCGAGTGCGGCCGCTGCACCAGCGAATGCCCAGCCAACCTCACCGGCAAGTTGCTCAGCCCGCGCAAGATCATGATGGACACACGCGATCGCGCGGAGGAGATCGGCCAGGTAATCGACGCGAAAGGCAAGTGGGAAGATGACGGCAAGAGCCTGCACACGCGCATCACCGACGAGGAGCTGTGGGCCTGCACCACCTGCAACGCCTGCACGCAGGCGTGTCCGGTGAACATCGACCCGGTGAGCATCATCATGGATATGCGCCGCTACCTGGTGATGGAGGAGAGCCGCACGCGTCCCGCCCTCACCGGCATGTTCAACAACGTGGAGAACAACGGCGCGCCGTGGGCCTTCGGGCCGGATCGGAGGATGGAATGGACGCAGGAGTAGTTGTCAGTTGCTCGTTGTCAGGCAAGCGGGCGTGAACACGGGGCGATGAGCACGGGATCAAATAAGCCTTCGATGAAATCGTTCACCGAGCTGATCGCGTGGCAAAAGGCCCGTGAAGTGCGAATCTTCGGATCATCCCCTGCGGATATGTTGCCTGGAGTCGAAGAGCCGGAACCACCTTCGCCCGAACACCCCACTGCCGCGCCTCCGCCCAACAACGAACAACTTCCTCCCTCCACGCCAGCCTAACGCCTGTCGCCCGCCAACTCGCCTCCCGTCCCCCCAGCCTGACAACTGCCAACTCGCCTCCCATCCCCCCAGCCTGACAACTGACAACTGACAACTGACAACCGACAACCTCGCACCCCATGCACATCCCCACCATGTCCGAATTCGCCGCCACCGGCGAAGTGCCCGAGGTCCTGTTCTGGGTGGGCTGCGCAGGAAGTTTTGATGACCGCGCACGCAAGATCACCAAGGCCTTCGTGCGCATCCTGAACGCGGCGAAGGTGAAGTTCGCGGTGCTGGGGCAGGAGGAGACCTGCACCGGCGACCCGGCGCGCCGGGCGGGCAACGAGTTTCTGTTCCAGATGCAGGCGCTGCAGAATGTCACAGTACTGAACGGCTACGGCGTGAAGCGCATCGTCACCGCCTGCCCGCATTGCTTCAACACCTTGAAGAACGAGTACCCCGCGCTGGGCGGCAGCTACGAGGTGCTGCACCACACGCAGTTCATCAACGCGCTGCTGAAGGAAGGGCGCATCAAGGTCGAAGGCGGCGACTTCAAGGGCAAGCGCATCACCTTCCATGATCCCTGCTATCTGGGTCGCGGCAATGGCGAGTACGAAGCGCCGCGCGAGGTGCTGTTGAAGCTCGATGCCGCGCTGGTGGAGCTGAAGCGAAGCAAGCAGAACGGCCTGTGCTGCGGCGCGGGCGGCGGACAGATGTTCAAGGAGCCGGAGCCGGGCACGCGCGATGTGAACCTGGAGCGCAGCGAAGAAGCCCTCGGAGCGAAGCCCGATGTGATCGCAGCGGGCTGTCCGTTCTGCAATACGATGCTCACCGATGGCGTCAAGCACTTCAACAAGGAAGGCGAGGTGCAGGTGAAGGATGTGGCGGAGCTGATCGCCGAGGCGGGCGAGCTGTGAGATCCTCCTCCACCGGCGCTTGTTGACGAGTCATTTGCCAAAACGGCCGCGGCACGGTTTTTTACATCACTTTGCGCCGGACCGAGGCATCGGTCCAGGCACACCAAGCGTCAACGAACGAATACGAGGCGAACGATGACCACTGCACCTGCCCCTCACCGCACCGTGAGCAGCTTGCCTGCCACGGCGCGCGTATGGATTTACAAGACCGCGCGCTCCTTGAGCCACGCCGAGCAGAAGCTCGTGCTGGACCATGGCGCCACCTTCACGGCCACCTGGGCGGCGCATGGCGCATCGCTCGATGCCTGCGTGGATGTGCTGCACGGCCGCTTCGTGGTGGTGGGCGTGGATGAAGCGCAGGCCGAGGCCAGCGGCTGCAGCATCGATAAGAGCGTGTCCTTCATCAAGCAGCTCGAGCACGACCTCAACCTCATGCTCACCGACCGCATGGTGGTGGTGTACGAAGGCCCCGATGGCATCACCAGCACGCGGCTGCAAGAGCTGCCTGCGCTGATCCAGGAGGGAGCCATCACCGGCGATACCATGGTCTTCGATGACCTGGTGAGCACCGTGGGCGAGCTGAAGGAGCGCTTCCGTGTGCCGCTGCGCGACAGCTGGATGGCGCGTTTCCTCTGAGCTTCCCCGATCGGCGTTTGATAAGTCTCGCGCGCCCAGCAGGCAGGCGGCTTGCCTGTGCCGCATCTTCGGCCGTAGCACATGCGCACCGAAGCGGACCGTTGGCTGGGAGCCCTTTTCCATGGATGGGTGGAGCTGCTCACCGTGCTCGCTCTGCTCTTCGTGGGCCTGGCGATGATCGGATGGGCCTTCAACCGCGGCTTCCGTCCGGCGGACCGCGGCCCGGTGGTGAGCGTGCCGCTGCTGCTCGCGGGCTTCGCGCTCACGTTGCTGCTGCGCGCCTTCCGCGATGACCTGGTGTCGGCGCTCATCATCGCCGGTGGTCTGGTGCTCGCCGGGCTGCTCGGCCGTGGATCGCATCCGCGCGGGCTCTGGGTCCCCGCCATGGCCTTCGCGGCGCTGCTGGGCCTCGGGCTCAACCTCAGCGCGCTGCTGCTCCTGCTGGTGATCGTGCTCGCGCTGCTGTTCAGCGCGCGCGGGCAGCGATGAAGGCGCCGCGCACATCCGGCGGACTGCTGAGGCTGATCGTGCTGGCGTTGATCGTGCTCTCGGTGCTGGTCTTCGTGATCCTGCTCGGGCCATCGCGCGCGGTGCGCATCGCGGCCGCCGCTTCATCCCATGTGCTCATCGACGGCTTCGCCGAGTCACCGGGGCCGCATCGTATTCCCGTGATTGACGTGCAGGTGGATCAGTCCGCGCTCGACAGCCTGGGCGCTGACCTGCCCTGGAGCGGCGGCGATGCCGTGCGCGCGCGCTTGATCGCCAACGGCGTGGAGCACAAGGCACGCTTCCGGTACCGCGGCGTGGTCACGCCCTCGCATTACCTCGGCGGCAAGCGATCCTTCCGGCTGAACATGAAGCGCAGCGGCCCGTGGTCGCCGTATCGGCGCGTGAACGTGATCAACCCGAAGGCCCACAACCTGGTGAACGACCACATGGCCTGCTGGGTCGCGGGCAGCATGGGCGTGCCGGTGCCCATGAACGAGATGGTCTTCACGCGCATCAACGGCCAGGACCATGGGGTGATGGAGCTCTACGAGCAGGTCGATGGCGACTTCGAGCGCAACCGCCACCTCTGGCCGCGCGACGTGCCCGTGTACAAAGGCGATTACCCCGCGATCGAGGGCCGCACGCTTCCCAAGGGCCGCACGCTCTGGTCCAACGCCGCGTTCTGGGAATACGCCAGCGACGCGGATAGCAGCGATGCGCGCGCGAAGCTCGAGCGCCTCATCGCCGCCCTGCAGAAGGACTCGTTGCCGATGGAGGCCCACCGCGATTCGATCGCCGCGCTCATCGACGTGGAGACCTACCTGCGCTACGAGGCCGCCTTGCTCGTGCTCAACACGATCCACATCGACCAGTACCACAACCAATGGCTGGTGCTGAACCCGCGCACCGGGCGTTTCTATCCGGTGCTGTGGGACGCGCTGCTGCTCTTCGCGCCGCCCGGCGAACCGCTGTACTACGTGAACGACGCCATGAGCTGGTGGGCGCTGCGCATTCCCGAATGGCGGCTGAAGCGCGACCGGTACGCCTACGAAGCGATGGTGCGGCTGCATCGTCAGGGTGATTTCGACCAGGAACTCGATGCCGTGATCGAGCGGATCATGCCTTCGGTGCTCGCCGACCGGAACAAGTACGGCAACGTCACCTTGCTGCCGGAGGATGTGCATCGCGTGTCGCTGGCGCATGTGGTCGGCTCGCTCGCCGGGCTGCGGCAAGGGATCAACGCGCATTGGGAGCGGACCCTGCAACGCCTCTCGAGCACGGAAGCGAGCATCGAGCGCGGCACCGAACTGCGGATCCGCAGCGGCTCAGCGGCACCCTTGCGCGTTCGCTGGCAAGGGGATGCCGGAGCGGTGATGATCGATGGGCAGCCGATCGCGCCGGAGACGGATGGCGACGCGTTCTTCTTCGTGCTCCACCGCGACCTCGTACCGCCACCCGGCGGCAAGGATCACCCCCTGGTCGATCGGCAGCGGCTCGAGGTGCGACCCTTGGATGCGCGCATCACGTTCGCTACAGGCATCCCCGCTTCCTTGATCGTCACCAACGCCATCACCGATGAGCCGATCCGCTAGAGGCCGCTCGGTGGGCCCGCTGCCGTGGATCGCCGCCGCTGCGGTGGTGGCCGCGCTCTTCTTCCTGCTCCTGCGTTTCGTGGATACCGACCACCTCGCGGGCCGTTGGCCCTTGGGGATCCGTGCCGCGGAGGTGGATGCCTACGCCGGAGCGCTGGAGTGGCGGATGGATAGCACCGCGGCGCGCGCGGAGCGCTACCTGATCAGCAGCGCTGCGGGGCAATGTCCCACCGAGCTCACCGGGGCCGGCTGGAGCAGGCATTGGTTCGAGGCCGATGGCTTCGGTGATTCGGTGCGCGTGCGCCGCTTGCGTACCGCGCGGGGTGGCTTCGTGCTGAAATTCAACCGCAACGAGCCGTTCCACGCGCAGCGGCACATCGTGCTGGTGCCGGCCACCTGGCAGAGCATCCGCGCGAAATACCTCGAGATCATCGCGGAGGATCTGGGCCTGCAGACACCGGAGGTGAGCTTCGTGCGCGTGATCGCCTGCGGCCGCGACCTGGGCCTCTTCCTGAAGGAGGAGCGGATCGATGCTGATTTCCTGGAGAAGCGAGGGCTCGCCGGCGCCAGTCTCGCGGAGCAGGGCCACCTCGCACGCCGACCCGATCACCTCTTCCCGGCATTCAATGGCGACAGCACCGCGCAGCGCATGGTCAACGCCATCCTGGAATCGGCCTATGACGATATCGTCGACGGCGAGCGCGGCGTGCTGCCTTACGTGATCGACGCAGGCCCGGCCTCATCATTGGCGCTCATGGCCTTGATCGAGCACGGGCAGCAAGCGTTCGCGAATGAGCATCTGCTGGCGTACGACTGGTCTCGCGGACGGCTGGTGCCGCTGTATCGCCATGCGCGCGCGGTGGATGAGGAGATGCCCCGGCAACAACGCATGCTCGACGCGCTCACCGCGACGCTCCGGGAGCCGCTCACGCGCGAAGCGATCCGCGCGGGCTGGTTGCGCCTGGCGGATGAATCGTGGCGGCTGCGCGAGCGCTTCGCGGCCATGGATCGCGCCTGGCTGCCGATCCTCTCCGAAGGCGGCTCCTTGCGAATGGTGCAGGCACGGGCCATGCAGATGCAGGAGGAGCTGATCGGCAGGGAACGCTTGGCGCAGGATCCCTTGGAGCAGCTCGATGCGGCCCTGGTCCGCTACGCCGGTGGCGGCGCCTTCGCTCCGGCTCGCGCGGCGAACCGCTATTGGCCCGGCGCGGAGGACGAACGCATCCTGCGCTCCATCGCCGATCGCACGCGCGCCTTCGTCCGTGGCGATACGCTGGTGTTCCCGCGCGGCACCTACACCATCGCAGAGGACCTCACGGTGCCGTATGGCCATGCCGTGGTGATGGAGGAAGGGGCCCGGTTGGAGATCGCGGCAGGAGCGAGCGTGATGGTGCAAGGTCCGCTGGCGGTGCGTGGCACGCGTCGGAATCCCGTCTTCATCCGACCAGCCGATGCGCAGGCCTTCGGTGTGTTCGCGGTCGTGGGCGATGGCTCCTTCGATGTGCGCATCGCCGGACTGCAGATGAGCGGTGGGAGCGAGGCGCGGATGAACGGCGTGTACTTCAGTGGCATGCTGGCCGTGCATGGCGCGGCTACCACCGTGCTGGAGAATTGCATCATCAGCGGGTCGGGCGGGGAGGATCTCGTGAACGTCAAGGGCGGCTTGGTGGAGCTGCGCGATTGCGTGTTCGAGGATGGCTTCGCGGATCTGGTGGACCTCGACCGCTGCATCGGTTCGGTGAGTGGCTGCGTCTTCCGCAGCGGACGCGCCGATGCCAATGGCGATGGGCTGGATGTGAGCGGCGCGCGCGTACGTGTCGTAGGCTGCGCGTTCGAGCGGATGATGGACAAGGGCATCAGCGTAGGGGAAGCCAGCCAGCTGCTCGTGATGGATTCGCGCTTCGAGGGCAACCGGCTCGCGTTGGCCTCGAAGGACCTGAGCGTGGCCTATGTATCGGGCAACACCTTCCGCGATAACGGGATCGTCTTCGGCGCCTACCGCAAGAAGCCGATCTATGGCGGGGCACGCGTGATGCGCTACGCGAATGCCTACGAGGGCAATACGCGCGACCAGGAGGTGGATGACCTCTCCGCCGTGGTGGCGCGCGACACGCTGGAGGAGGCCACCCTCCGCATGTTCGAGTAGCGCTAGAAGATGTCTTCTCGATCGGAGGGCCGCTCTGCGCCGCGGTCCTGCGCGCCGGGGAGATGCGTCTCTTCCTCCGGGGCCTTCTCGATCGGATAGAGCACCGCGTCGGGCCGCTCCCGGAAGATCACCTCACTGATCTCGCCTTCGCGGAGCCTTACCTGGATGCGGCTACAATCCGCGCGGTTCACGCCGAAGACCTCCTCCACGCCATCCTTCTCCTCACGGGTGTGGTACACCGTGCGGGCATTGCCTTCCACATCCAAGTGGTCCAGCTCGTTGTCCACGAAGAAGCCGGTCATGGTGGTGCCGGTCACCTGATCGAATCGGACGCTATCCACGCGGGAGATCATGAAGGCGCCACCGCGCACATGCAGGCGGTGGGCCTGTCCGTCGCGCAGCGCAATGCGGATGGTGTCTCCGGTGATCTGATCCGGGCCGTTCCACAGCACCGGCTCGTGGTGCATGCGGATCAAGCTGTCGGCATCGCTGTAGATCAAGGTGTCGCACGCGCCCTGCATATCAAGCTTGAAGAAGCGGACATGGCGCCGGGCGGTGATGCGGCGGCCATCGCCATCGGGCGCGGCGAAGAGCGTATCGCCGTGGAGGAAGAGGGTATCAGCGCCCATGCGCAGCTGCAGCTCGGCACGGCCGGTGACCACGGAGCGTCCGCTGATCTCGTTGTAGCGGCCCTGCTCGCCGAGCACGCGCATGTCGCCGCTGCTGTCGGCAATGGAGACGTGGCCCCAGGCCTCGCCCTCTCCGCTGCGCCGATCGTAGTGCAGGCTGTCGCCGATCAGCGAACGGCCCTGACTGTCGACCTGCGTGCGCCGGGTGAAGCGCGCGCGCTCCTGGCGCGTGTCGTAGGTGCCCCCCAGCGTGTTGATCACGGTGGCGCCCTGCGTGATGCGCGTGGGCCCGAAGAAGGAGGAGAGGCCGGTGGCGGTGGCATAGTGCATCGTGTCCGATTCGATCCGGTGGTCCGGGTGATCGAGCACCACCTCACGCCCGAAGATGAAGCGGCGCTGGTCGGCGAGGTACACGCCGGTGCCGCTGGTGAGCACGTTGCCGTCTTGGCTTCCCACGATGCGGCCGCCGGAGCTGTAGGACGCACGCTTGCCGCGCAGGTCATAGGTGAGCGCGGGTGTCGAGAGCTCCATGCTGCCGTCGCGCAGGCGCACGTCGCCCTCGAGCCGGGCGATGCGCGCGGCGCCGTCGTAGTGCAGCACGTGCGCATCGGCGTGCAGCGTGTCGCCCTGATCGATGCTCACGTGGCCGAAGGCCTCCACGCGCTGGTCCTCGAAGAGGTGCGCGCTGTCGCAGTTCATCACCGCATCGGCATGCTTGAAGCGCACGTGGCCGCGCAGGCGCTGGGCCCCGGTGGCGGTGCGGTCGTAGAGCCATTCGTCGGCGTTGAGGATTTCCACCCGACCGCCTTGCGCCGAGGCCAGGGCGGGCAGGAGGATCGCGGCGAGCAGCAGCGGGCGCATGGCCGCAGCGGGCAGATCGCGGGCCATGGCGCGCGCGCGCATCATGCTCAGTTGAGCGACACGCCGGGCAGCCGGCGCATCTGCTTGTAGTGCTGGCTCAGCCGGTCGAGGAGGCCGCGTATGGCGGCGTCCGATTCCTGCGTCTCGGCGCTGATCTCCTTGCCCTGCGAGCGCAGCATCATCACCCCGTACACCGCGGTGAGGGCGCTGGTGATGGCTCCTTCGGGATCGCCACCGGCATGCTGCTGCACGGCCTTGATGCCCGGCTCGGCCTTCGCCAGGAGCGCATCGTACTCCTCGTCGTTCAGCACATCCACCAGGGCGCGGTGCAGGTACTCGAGCTCGTTCACGATCTCCTCCACCTCGGAAAGGTGACCGGCGCGCTGGATGCCCTGCTCCTTCATGCGCGTGACGATGCCGCTGTACCATCCGCGCAGCTCGGCCTTGGCATCTGCATCGCCCTCGGCGGTGCTCACTAGTCGCTCTTCCACCTGCGCCATGTCCAACGCGAGCGCGCGCATCAGGTCCTCCACCTGCCACATGCCGATGATGTACCCGGCGATGTTCTCCTCGCGACGTCGGCCGAGCGGATGGAAGTCGCTCATTTCTTGCGTGCCCGGTAGCGGGCGTTCAAGCCGTTCACGATCTCATCGGTGATGTCCAGGCCGGTGTTGCCCACCCATACCTGGCCGCCGCTCTGGATGCTCAGGATGTAATCGAAGCCCGCGCTCTGGTTGTATTCCTTCAGGTAATCATCGAGCTCCTTGCTGATCTCGCTGAGCATGTCGGCCTCCATGCGGGCCATGCGCGATTCGCCTTCCTGCTGCATCTCCTGCAGCTGCGCCATCAACCCTTGCAGCTCCGCTTCATCTCGCTCGATCTCGGCCTTGGTGCTGTACGTGTGGTCCTTCGACATGAGCTCCTGATAGCGCTGCCGGGCCTCATCCTGTTTCTTCTGCAGGCCGCTCTCCAATCGGCTGGCCTCGCTGTTGTAACGCCGGTTCTTCTCGGCGATCAACTCGTACTTGCGCCGCAGCGTATCCATGTGCAGGTAAGCGATGCGCGCCTCCTTGAGCGCGCCGGTGTCGCGCACGACAGGGGTGATGTCGGGCATCGCGGTCGCCAGCGAATCAGTGGTCGCGGGGCTATCGGAGCTACCGGCCGGCTTACGGAGCAGGCCGAAGACGACCAGAGCGGTGAGCACGACATTCCAGATGATGAGGAGCAAAGAGCTGCGTTGCGTCATGGTGCTTGCGATGCGGCCCCTCCCGGGTGGGAAGGGCCGCGCGAAGTTAGCGGAGCGCTCCGGAGCAGCTATCGCCGCACCATGAAGGACGCGCCGTAGCGTTCGCCATCCCGCTCAGCGACCAACCGGTACGCGCCCGGCGCGAGACCATCGACCGCCATGCTGAAGGTGCCCGGGGCATTGAACGCCTCCCTGCGCAACGCACGCCCGGTGGCATCCACCACGGTCAGCAGCCAGCGCCCCGCTCCGAGGCCCTCGATGCGCAAGAGGTCGTCGGCCGGATTCGGCGCGAGCGATACGCCGGCAGCGCTCAGCTCCGCGATGCCCACATAGGTATGGATGGCGACGCACGCGGTGTCGTTCAAGGCTTGCGCATCATCGGTCAGGCTCGTCCATGCGCAGAGGCCGTCGTTCGTATCGGCGGTGGGCACGAAGTACTGGTTGAAGGTGAAGAGCGATTGCTGACCTGGGGTGAGGGCCGCGCCGGTGTACGCCTGCGAGACCACGGCGCCCGTGCCGAAGCGGTAGTTCACGGTGAAACCGCTCGCGGGCTGGTTGCCGAAATTGGTGACCCATGCGCGCACCGCGGTCTGGCCGCCGACATCCTGCCCATCGGTGAGGCCGAAGAAGCCGGTGCAGCCCACATCGAACACAGGCACTTGCGCGAGGCGAAGGCCAAGGAAGAAATCCTGGTTGGTGCGGTCGCGGTACTCGGCCCACACACCGTCGAGCACCTCGTAGGTGCGCAGGGAGAAGGGCGGGTTCGCATCCACGGCGATGTTGATGTTGGCGCCTAACATGTACCACTGCACGTACACGCCGCCGCTGGTGATGGACAAGGGGCTGGAGAGCGGGATCACTTGATCGCCGGTGGTGGCCTGCGCCGGGCTGATGTACACCGAATCGAGCAGGGTGCCGGGCTGTCCGTTGGGTCCGTCATCGTCGTACACCTTCATGGTGTAGCCGGCGCCGACGTTGCTCACGATGCGCACGGTGGTGGCCGTGGCGTAGGCCGGGTAGTACGGCGGCTGTATGTACACGGCCACGCCGCCGTTGCCGCCGTTCCATCCCAGGCCGATCAGGTTGTCCACCGAGCCGTGGTAGTTGAGCGATTGCGTGGCGGCCGTGGTGTCCACCACCACCAGCTCTTGCGTGAGCTGGTTGTTGGCGGTGACCAGCTCGCCCGCGATGCCGCTGATGGTGGTGACCATGCGGTACGTGCCGACCGCCGTGGGCGTCCATCCGCCCGCGTACACCACGGTGGTGTCGAGCCCGGTGAGCAGCGTGGGGATGGTGGCGGTGCCGTTGAGCTGCACCACGTTGGCCGCGTTCAGCACTTGCGCCTGCATGGTGAAATTGCTCAGGTTGGTGTTGCCGGTGTTGAGCGCGTTGGCCACCATGCCGAAGGGCGCGCCGTTGCGCGAGAGGAACTCGCCCCCGCTGCCGGGCGTGGTGCTCCAGGCGGGCACGGCATCGAGCACTTCGAGGCTGGTGATGCTGGGGAAGTAGTAGCGGATGGCGTAGCCGGCCACCGGATAGGCGCCGTAGCTGTGCTGCAAGCCGATGGTGCCCGCCACGCTCTCGATGCCGAGCGAGAGGTCGTTGTTCTGCGTGAGCCCGTTCTGTTCGAGCACCTGCACGGTGATGCTGCTGTCCAGCTTGTTCATGATCAGCTGGAAGGTGTTGCTGCCGGTGTAGGTGGGCGCGGTGGGCGACCAGAAGGGCACATTCACCCAGGAGATGATCGTGCGGTTGGGCTCATCCTGGTAGAAGCATTGCGCGGGGTTGCCGGCGCCGAGGAAGTTCAGGTCGCAGGCCATGGCCGCGATGTAATCGTTCACGCCGCCGCCTGTGGGGATCGCCGGGAAGGGCGAGGCGATGTTGCCGCCGCCGAAGGCGATGTAGCCGTTGCTGCCGATCCACAGGAATTTGCGCTGGTACCAGTAGAAGGGCATGTCGGACTGCATCACGAAGGGGCCCACGACGTTGTCATCGCCGAGGCCGCTGATCAAGGTGCCGGTGGCGGTGATATCGATCCAGCTGAACACGGGGCCATCGGGCTCGTTGCTGTCCTTCCAGATGTAGCCGTATGCGTCGGGGCCGCCCATGGCCGCGAGGAGCGGGGCACTGAGAAGGGCAGCGAGGCAGAGGGTAGGGATTCGCTTCATCGGTCGGCTATTGGTGTGCCACCAAGATAGCCGCCGGCGCGATCCGGCGCTCAGTTCGCCAGGGCGCTCTGTCCCCAGAACCAGCAGCGCTCGGGGTGGCGCAAGGGATCCTCCAGCGGCACGCGCATGGTCCACCGGGCCGATGGCCGCTCGGCGGCAGGGTCCTCCGCCTGTCGCACGGCCTCGAGCAAGGCGAGCATCACGCTGAGGATGAAGGGGCGCAGCGCGGTCATGCTCACAGGCTCTTGGCGCGGTTCCAATAGGCATCCATCTCCGCCAGGCTCATCTCGCCAAGCACGTGGCCGTCCTTGCGGCTCTCGCGTTCCATGTATTGGAAGCGCGCGATGAATTTCCGGTTGGTGCGTTCCAGCGCCTCATCGGGGTCGATGCCGAGGAAGCGCGCGTAGTTCACGATGCTGAAGAGCACATCGCCGATCTCGTCGGATTGCTTGTCGCTGCCCGCATCCACTTCGGCCTTCAGCTCGCCCAGTTCCTCGTGCACCTTCTCCAACACCTGCTCGCGGTTGTCCCAATCGAAGCCTACGCCGCGGGCCTTGTCCTGTATGCGGATCGCCTTAACCATGGAGGGGAGTCCCTTCGGCACGCCTTCCAGCACGCTCTTCTCCTGGTCGGGCTTTCCGCCTTTCTCCGCTAGTTTGATCTTCTCCCAGTTGGCCTTCACTTCCTGTTCGTCCTTCACCTGAACATCGCCGTAGATGTGCGGGTGGCGGCGGATGAGCTTGTCGCAGATGCCGTGGAGGACCCCGGTGATGTCGAAGGCGCCCTTCTCCTGGCCGATGCGCGCATAGAACACCATGTGCAGCAAGAGGTCGCCGAGCTCCTTCTTCACCCCGTCGAGGTCGCCTTCCAGGATCGCATCGCCCAATTCGTAGGTCTCCTCGATGGTGAGGGGGCGCAGGGTCTCCAGGGTCTGCTTGCGGTCCCACGGGCATTGCTCGCGCAATTCATCCATGATCTTCAGCAGTCGGAGGAAGGCTTCGGCACGCGGGTCCATGGGGCGAAGGTGCGAAGCGGAAGCGAGGAGCGCATACCACGGCAGCGCCGGCCCCGTTACTTTGCCGCCCTTGTCCGCGATACGCATGCGTCTTTCCCTGTCCGCCGCCCTGCTCCTGACCGCCTGCACGGCATGGGCGCAAGGCACGGCCACGTTGACCGGCGTGGTGCGCGATGAGCAGGGCGGGACCCTGCCGCAGGCCAACGTGCAGGTGGTGGGCACCACCGTGGGCGCGGTGAGCGATGCAACGGGGTCCTATCGCTTGGAGCTGCCAGCAGGGCGCGAGCTGCACCTGCGCTGGACCTATACCGGCCATGTGGCCTACGATGAGGATCTGATCCTGAACGAAGGGGAGGAGCGCGTGCTCGATGTGCGGCTGCGGCTGGCCACGCTGCCCATCTTCGAGGTGCGCGACCGCCGGGCCGAACGTGAGCAGGGCATCGAGCGCATCGATCCGCGGCTGGCGCGCTTCAACCCATCGCCCTTGGGCGGCGTGGAGGCCCTGCTGGGCGGCCAGATCGGCGTGGTGATGCGCAACGAGCTGAGCAGCGGCTACAGCGTGCGCGGCGGCAACTTCGATGAGAACCTCGTGTACGTGAACGACATCGAGGTGTACCGTCCCTTTCTCGTGCGCGCCGGCCAACAGGAAGGGCTGAGCTTCCCGAACCCGGATATGATCGAGCGCATCTCGTTCAGCGCCGGGGGCTTCGAGGCGCGCTACGGCGACAAGATGAGCAGCGTGCTCGACATCCAGTACAAGAAACCGCGCAAGTTCAGCGGCACGGCCATGGCCAGCTTGCTCGGCGGCGCCTTGCAGATCGGCAGCCCCATGGCCAATGGCCGCCTGCGCCAGATCACCGGCTTCCGCTACCGCACCAACCAGCTGCTGCTCGGCGGCGGCGACAACCAAGGCGAGTACCGCCCCGTGTACACCGACCTGCAGACCTATTGGACCTACGACCTCAAGGACAACCTCGAGCTCGGCTTCCTCGGGCTGTATTCGCGCAACCGCTACGATGTGGTGCCGCAGACCCGCACCACCGAGTTCGGCCCCTTCAACCAAGCCCTGCGCTTCGATGTCTTCTTCGATGGCCGCGAGCGCACCTCGTTCGAGACCTTCTTCGGCGCGCTCAACCTGAACGTACGCCCCAATAAGAACCTGCTGCTGAAATTCCAGACCAGCGCCTTCCGCACCTTCGAGAGCGAGCACTTCACCATACAGGGCCAGTACCGATTGGGCGAGTTGGAGCGCGATCTGGGCAGCGAGCAGTTCGGCGAGGTGGTGCGCGACCTCGGCGTGGGCACCTTCCTCGACCACGCGCGCAACGACCTCGATGCCACCGTGATCACCGTGGCGCACAAGGGCTACCTGCAATTGCCCAACAGCTACCTGCAATGGGGCGCCGATGCGCGCCGCGAGGTGATCAACGACAAGCTGAATGAATGGTCGTTGATCGATTCCGCCGACTATAGCATCCCGCTCAGCACCGGTGAGGACCTGAACCTGAGCTACGCGCTGAAGAGCAAGTTGGGCATGGAGAGCGTGCGCGCCAGTGCCTATTTGCAGAACACCTGGCGCTGGGAGCGTGGCGATGACCGCTGGTGGTCGCTCGTGGCCGGCGCGCGCGCGCAGCACTGGACCTACAACGGGCAGACCGTGGCCAGCCCGCGTGCCCGCCTCACCTGGCACCCCGGCTGGAAGAAGGTGCTCGGCAAGGACTCCATCGTCGATCGCGACTACAGCTTCTGGCTCGCCACAGGCCTCTACTACCAGCCGCCCTTCTACCGCGAGGTGCGCCGGCCCGATGGCACGCTCAACCCCGACATCAAGGCGCAGCGCAGCATCCACCTGCTCATGGGCATGGACCGCTGGTTCGAGATCTGGGAGCGCCCCTTCAAGTTCACCGCCGAGGGCTACTACAAGAAGATGGACGATGTGATCCCCTACGAGGTGGACAACATCCGCATCCGTTACTACGGCGCCAACCTCGCCAAGGCCTATGCCACGGGCCTCGATATCAAGCTCGCCGGGCAGTTTATCCAAGGCGTCGACAGCTGGATGAGCATCGGCGTGCTGCAGGCGCGCGAGGACCTGAAGGATGATGTGTACTACTGGCGCTTCAACGCCGCCGGCGACACCATCTACCCGGGCTTCACCCGCGACAATGTGGCGGTGGACAGCAGCGCCGTGCACCCCGGCTGGATTCCGCGTCCCACGGATCAGCGCGTGAACGTGGCCATGTTCTTCCAGGACGAGATGAAGCAGTGGCCCACCTTCAAGGTGCACGTGAACCTCGTCTTCGGCACCGGCCTGCCCTTCGGCCCGCCCAACTTCAACCGCTACGCCGATACGCTGCGCACCCCGATCTACCGCCGCGTCGACATCGGCTTCAGCAAGCAGTTCCTCGGTGCCGAGGGGCAGAGCGAACGCGGATGGCGACGGCACATCGAGAACCTCTGGCTCACTGCCGAGGTGTTCAATCTGCTCAACATCAACAACACCATCGACCACACTTGGGTCACCGATGTGAGCGGCCGCCAGTATTCCATCCCCGACTACCTCACGCCGCGCCGCTTCAACCTGAAGCTGATCGCGTGGTTCTGAGGGGAGGTGCGTCCAATAGCGCCGTGCTCTAGTCCTCCAGCACCCCGAATTTCCCCGCCGCCACATCGCGGAAGGCTTGCTGCAGCTCCTCGGTGGTGTTCATGAGGAAGGGCCCGTAGGCGGCGATGGGCTCATTCAGCGGCTCTCCACTCAGCACAAGCAAGGTGGCGCCATCGGTGCTGGTGGCGTGCACTTCATCGCCGTCGTTGCGGAAGACCACGAGGTTGTCGGTGGGCGCGTCGCTGCCATTCACCACAGCCGATCCCTCAACGACGAGGATCGTGGCATTGAAGCCCTGCGGCAGCGAGAAGTCGGCGACACCACCTGCGCCCAGCTTCACGATCGCCGCGATGATCGGCGACCAGGTCTTCGCAGGCCCTTTCGCACCGAACAGTTCACCGGCGATCACGCGCGCCTCGCTCTTCCCGTCGGGCAATGCCACGCGGGCCATGTCCGCAGCGGTGATCGCCTGGTAGCGCGGCGCCTCCATCTTGTGCTTCTTCGGCAGGTTCACCCACAGCTGCACCATGTGGAACACGCCGCCGGTGCGCGAGAACTCCTGTTCGTGGTACTCCTTGTGCAGCACGCCGCT
The DNA here is from genome assembly GCA_020635725.1 of Flavobacteriales bacterium. Taxonomy (GTDB): domain Bacteria; phylum Bacteroidota; class Bacteroidia; order Flavobacteriales_F; family PHOS-HE28; genus PHOS-HE28. The sequence goes on along the minus strand of JACJZF010000018.1, from coordinate 15,033 downwards.
GCCGGCGGTCATCCATTGCACATCGCCCGCATGGATCACGCCGCTGTGACCGGCGCTGTCGTGGTGCGCCACGCTGCCTTGAAAGGCGATGGTCACCGTCTCGAAGCCGCGGTGCGGATGCACGCCCACGCCACGTGGATGCTCGCGCGCGCTGAAATCGACCGGCGCGTTGTAATCGAGCAGGAAGAAGGGGCTCAGCCGGCTCTGCGACATGTTGTAGCCCTGCGGGAAGAAGTTGCTCACCCGGAATCCATCGCCCACCATGTGGGGGGCGGGAGGAGGCAGTACGGCCTCCACTGTACGTCTGGTCATCTGATCCCGCCATATCCTGATGGAGCTAGACGGGTTGCACGAAGGTCGGCATTGTTGTGCGGGCCTGACACCGAGTATCCTTGTGGCATGACGCGTTCGTTCTTCACTTGCGCCTGCGCCGTAACGCTCACTGCTGTCCTCGGGCAGTCGCGGAACACGGACCTGCTCCGGTTCGTCGACCCAATGATCGGAACGCAGCGCATGGGCCACGTGTACCCAGGGGCCACAGCGCCTTTCGGGATGGTGCAGCTCAGCCCCGATACCGATACGATCCCGTACGCCGTGAACGGCACCTACAATCCGGAGGTGTACCGCACCTGTTCAGGTTATCAGTACGACGACAGCACCATCGTCGGCTTCAGCCACACGCACTTCAGCGGCACCGGCCACAGCGACCTCGGCGATATCCTGCTGATGCCCACCACGGGACCCTTGCTGATGAATCCCGGCACGGCGGCGCACCCGGAGAGCGGATTCCGGTCGGTCTTCCACCATGCTGGCGAGAAGGCCGTGCCTGGCAAGTACGAGGTGCTGCTGGAGGATCATGGGATCAAGGCGGAGTTGACCGCCACTACGCGCGTGGGCATGCATCGCTATACCTTCCCGCGCACCGAGACTGCGCATGTGATCCTCGATCTCGTGCACGGCATCTACAACCACGCCGACAAGAACGTCTGGACCTTCGTGCGGGTCGAGAACGACACGCTGGTGACCGGCTACCGGCAGACCAATGGCTGGGCTCGGACGCGCACGGTCTATTTCGCGATGGCATTCAGCAAGCCGATCGCGCGCTACGGACAACAGCCCGACGCGCGACCGCAGGAGTACCGCGGCTTCTGGCGGAAGTTCGATCAGAATCATGACTTCCCCGAGATGGCGGGTAAGCAATTGCGCGCATGGTTCGATTTCGATGTGAAGGCCGGGGAGCAGCTGCAAGTGAAAGTGGCCCTCTCATCGGTGAGCACCGAAGGCGCGTTGAGGAACATGGCTGCCGAGCTCCCGCATTGGGACTTCGATCGCGTGGTGCGCGAGACGCAGGATGCCTGGCGAGCTGAGCTGGGCCGCATCCGCATCGAAAGCAAGCGGCCGGAGGTGCTCACGAACTTCTACACGGCCATGTACCACGCCTGCCTCGCGCCAACGGTCTATCAGGATGTGGACGGCCAGTATCGCGGGCTCGATCAGAACATCCACACCGCAACGGGCTTCACCAACTACACCACCTTCTCGCTATGGGACACCTACCGTGCGCTTCATCCGCTCTTCAACATCATCCAGCGCGAGCGCTCATCGGACTTCGTCAACTCCATGCTCGCGCACTACGACCAGAGCGCGCATCACATGCTGCCGATCTGGAGCCACCACGCCAACGAGAACTGGTGCATGATCGGCTACCACGCCGTGAGCGTGATCGCTGATGCGCATGCGAAGGGCGTTGAAGGATTCGATGCGAAGCATGCCTTGGATGCCTGTGCAGCGACCGCACGGCACCGAGGCTTCGAGGGGCTCGGCGAATACATGGATCTCGGGTATGTGCCTGAGGACTGTAGCGGCTCCAGCGTGTCGAAGACACTGGAGTACTCCTATGATGACCGGTGCATCTATCGGATGGCCTTGAGCATGCGCAACGAGGACATCGTCACAGAGTTCCTGATACGGAGCGAGAATTTCAAATGGATCTTCCCTCCGCAGGGCCGCTTCGCGCTACCCCGTCTTGCCAACGGCGAGTTCATTACTGAATTCGATCCCCTGGATACGCACCAGAAGGGCTTCATAGAAGGGAATGCGTGGAACTATAGCCTCTACGTGCCGCACAAGCCCGATGCCATCGCTCTGATGTTGGGTGGCCCAAAGGGATTCCGCGAGCACCTCGACTCGCTCTTCACGATGGAGCTGCCAGACAAGTACTTCGAGCACACCGAGGACATCACCCGCGACGGCATCATGGGCAACTACGTGCATGGCAACGAGCCGAGCCACCATGTCGCCTACCTGTACAATTACACCGACCGCCCATGGATGACCGGCAAGCGCGTGCGCGATGTACTCGACATCATGTATAAGCCGAGGCCCGATGGCTTGAGCGGCAACGATGATTGCGGGCAAATGAGCGCGTGGTACATCTTCAGCGCGCTCGGCTTCTATCCGATGGAACCGGGAAGCGATGCCTATGAACTGGGTGCACCCGTCGTGGATCGTGCCGAGATCCCGCTCCCTGATGGAAGGACATTCAAGGTGATCGTGAAGGGGCAGGGGCCGAAGAATGGGTATGTGCAGCACGTGGAGTTGAACGGTGCGCGGCTGGATCGCACAACCATCACGCACTACGAACTGATGGCGGGAGGCGTCCTCGAATTCACGCTCGGCCCGAACCCGCCGAACTTTTGAGCCATGGCCCTTTTTGAACTACGCCCGTTCACCCTGCATGACCTGCCAGCGCTGGTGAAGCACGCCAACGATCGCACTGTAGCGGACAACCTCACCGACGCCTTCCCGCATCCATACACCGGGGAGAGCGGGCGCCATTTCCTGCAAGAGGCCATGAAGGAGCTGCCGTTGCGACGGTGCATCGCTATCAACGGCGAATGCTGCGGTGCCATCGGCCTTCACCCGAAGGCTGATCTATGGCGGCGCAACCTGGAGCTAGGCTACTGGCTCGCGAAGGAGCACCGCGGCCAGGGCATCATGACCGAGGCCATCAAGCAGATGACGGAGCTCGGCTTCCGCACGTTCCCGGATATCGCGCGCATCTATGCGACCCCCTTCGGCAGCAACATCGCCAGTCAGCGGGCGCTGGAGAAGGCCGGCTTCGAGCTGGAGGCGAAGCTCATCGGCACATTGGTGAAGAACGGGAAGGTGGAGGATGAATGGATCTACGGTGCGCGGCGCTGATCCGGCGGGTCTGGCTTGCGCGCGGCGCGCAGCACCAGTGCACCGGCCACGCCGGAGACCAACGAGCCGGCCAGGATCCCCAATTGCGCCTCCACGCGCAGCTGCTCGTCCGCGAAGGCCAGACCATTGATGAAGAGCGACATGGTGAAGCCGATGCCCGCGAGCATGGCGGCACCGATGAGCTGGTGCCACGAGAATTCATCGCCCACGCGGACGAGCCGGGTGCGGGACACCAGCCAGCACACCAGCAGGATGCCCACGGGTTTCCCGATGGAGAGGCCCAGCGCCACGCCCATGGCCACCGGCGCCATCAGCGCGCCCCCGAGATCAGCGGGTATCTCCACACCGGCGTTGGCCAAGGCGAAGAGGGGAACGATGAGATAGAGCACCACCGGGCGCAGGCTGTGCTCCAGGCGCTGGAGCGGCGGCGCGGCATGCTCGCTGATGCGGATGACCTTGCTCGTGGTCCGCAATTGCTCCTCGGTGATTGGTGGTGCCTCTGCCGGTTCCAGCTGTGCGAACTCGGCGATGTACTTGCGCAGCCGCTTGATGTAGCCCTGCTCATCGACCTTGGCGGCCGCCGGAATGGTGAAGGCGGCGAGCACGCCCGCCACCGTGGCATGCACCCCGCTGAGCAGGAAGGCGGTCCACATGCCGGCGATGCCCACGATGCCATAGAAGAGCGGGCTGCGCGCGCCCAGGCGGTTGCCGCCCATGAGCACCAGGAGGAAGAGCAGCCCGATGCCCAGGTTGATCAACGAGAGCTCCGAGGTGTAGAAGAGCGCGATCACCAGCACCGCGCCGAGGTCGTCGGCGATGGCCAATGTGGTGAGGAAGACCTTCAGACCCACAGGCGCGCGCGAGCCCAGCAATGCGAGGATGCCCACTGCGAAGGCGATATCGGTGGCCACCGGAATGCCCCAGCCATCGGTGGCGGGTCCGCTCCAGCCGGTGGTGGCGATATAGATGAGCGCGGGCACCAGCATGCCGCCCAATGCCGCAGCGATCGGCAGCAACGCGGTGGATGGGCGCGCCAGCCGACCTCCGATCATCTCACGCTTCAGCTCAAGGCCCACCACGAAGAAGAAGACGGCCATCAGGCCATCGTTGATCCATTCGCGCAGGTCGTGCTTCAGCTCGAAGCGATCGAAGCGGATGGCGATCACATGCTCCCAGAGCGCATGGTACTCCGCGCGCCAGGGCGAATTGGCCCAGATCAGCGCCACCAGCGCGCTGCCCAGCAACAGCAGGCCAGCGTTGGTCTCGGCGCGCACGAAGCGGAGGAATGGAAGGCGGAGGCGGTCGATGGGTTCTTGGCGCAGCACGGAGACAAGGTAGCCTCGGGGTGAGGCCATCCCGATTTTCACCATCCATCCGCGCCGAGCAACGCTGAGCCGATATGGAGGCGTCTCCGTTGCCATGAGACCACATGGCATCGTCGCCGCCCTGCTCCTGGTGAACGGCTCCACCGCAACCGCGCAGACGCGCTCGGCGCTCTTCATCGGCAACAGCTACACCTATGTGAACGATCTGCCGAACACCCTGCGGCAGCTCGCCCTCTCCCTAGGCGATACCCTCATCGTGGGCAGCTCGGCGCCGGGGGGCTACACGCTCTTCCAGCACGCCACCTACGCGCCTACGCTGGACGCGATCGAATCGCAGCCATGGGACTTCGTGGTGATGCAGGAGCAGAGCCAGCTGGGCGCGCTGCCCATCGAGGTCACGAATACCGAGGTCGGCGCCTTGCAGCTGATCGATGCCATCGAGGAGAACTGGGAGTGCACCTATCCGGTGTTCTACATGACCTGGGGCCGCCAGGACGGTGACGCCCAGAACTGCGCCAATTTCCCATTCATGTGCACCTACGATGGCATGCAGCAGGGCCTGCGCGACAACTACGTGTACCTCGCCACCATGAACGATGCCTTCGTATCGCCGGTCGGCGTGGCCTGGAAGCAAGTGCGTGACAATCACCCGTCCATCAATCTCTATGATGCCGACGGCAGCCATCCTTCGCCGGCGGGTACTTACCTCGCCGCCTGCGTGTTCTACTGCACGCTCTATCAGGAGAGCTGCGTGGGCGCCGTCTTCAACGGTTCCATCGATGCGGCCACGGCGGCGATCCTGCGCGGCATCGCCAGCGCAACGGTGCTCAACGAGCCGCTCACGTGGAACCTCGATGCGCCCAGCGGCACCAGCGCCCTGCTCGATGGGTTCTCCAGCGGATGGGACTGGATCACCTTGATCCACCACGGCCAGGGCGAGCACCTCTGGGTGTGCAGCGATGGGCAGACCTCCACCTCGGCAACGGCCACGTTCACATTCAGCGAGAGCGCCACTTACACCATCACGCACACCTACAGCGATCCCTGCGGCAACACCGACACCGTGACGCTCACCTTCAATATCGTGCTGGGCGTGGAGGAGCAGGAGGGAGCCATGAGCTACCAGGTGTTCTCAGGCATGCCGGGCTTCCTGGAGATCCGCGGAGCCCAGGGAGGGGAGATACTCTCGCTCCATGATGCGCAAGGCCGCCTGGTGCAGCAGCAGCGCTTGGGCAAGGCTTCGGAGCGCATCGCCTGCGGCCCCGGCCTGCACATCTGGCGCATTAGCGATGAACGGGGGAACCTGCGCAGCGGATCGGTGGTGGTGCAATGAACGGATGTGCGATTCGCACAGCGTTCATCTCACGTCCCATTTCCTTACGACTTCCTGTGTCCGCTGATCGAGTTCAGCGAAGAGCGCTTGCTCCAGTCCCTCGGTGTGCCCGCGCTCGAACACGCGCATGAACCGTCCATGCTGCAAGAGATGGATGCGGTCGCACACGTTGATGAGCGGCCCGAGCACGTGCGAGGTGATGAGCACCGTGCGGCCCTGCTCTCCCAAGCGCTTCACGATGGCCTCCAGCACGCGCACCGAGGCGAGGTCGAGTCCGTTCATCGGCTCATCGAGCATCACCACCGGCCGGTTCAGGTACAAGGCGCCGAGCAAGGCCAGCTTGCGGCGCATGCCGGTGGAGTAGGAGGTGATCAGCGCATCCAAGGGCACCTCCAGCAATTCGTTCAGCCCGGAAGTCGTGTCGGACGCCGTTCCGCCCGCGAAGAGCTCCAGGTACTCGCGGCCCGTGATGCCGGGATGGAAGTAGTTCTCCGCTTCCTGGAATGCGGTGTTGCGGTGGCTCATGCGCTCGCCATCGAAGAGCACGCTCGCTTCCGCGTTGCGGCCGAATCCGAAAAGCGCGTTGAGCAGGGTGGTCTTGCCCGCGCCGTTGAGGCCCACGATGCCGTGCACGCCTGGTTCCAGCTCATGGTGCGGGACCTCGAGCACGGTCTTGCCGTCGTACGCGCAGCGCAGCTCAGCGATGGTGATCATGGAAGTAGCTGTTGAGGTTGGCGCGTGCCTTGGGCCATTCGGTCAGGAGCATCACCAGCGGTACCAGCCCAAGGCCGGGCAGGATCGCGAAAACCGCGGCCACCGCCACGTTGGCGCCATTGGCACTGAGGCGTTCATTGGGCAGGTAGTTCGCGTATTTCAGCACCACGGCGTAGCTCACGAGCACGAGCAGGCCCAGGCCGAAGAGCGCGTTGATCCACCACCAATCCGGCATGAAGCAGGTGGCGGCGATGAGCACGGGCACGATGACCAGAGCGATCAAGCGCACCGCCCCGAACACTTTCGCGCGAAGGAACGAGCGGGAATCGGGCGCGGTGGCCAGCAGCATCGTCCGCGATTCGCACGGCTCCTGCGCGCCGCAGGCCAGCATGGCCACGGCACCGATGAGGAAATGAGGCAGCAGCGGCAGCCAGCAGAAAGCGAGGGCCGCCAGCCAGAGCAGCAAGACCCCCGGCCATGCGCTTTGCATCGCGCCGCGCCACTCCACCAGCCGTGCAGGGATCAATCGCCGCAGCCGGTGTGCGCGCACGCTCGAAGAACGCAGCACCGGCAGCCAGGGCAGCGCGCAGGCGAGGGGAAGCAGGAGGCCTTCTCGCCAGGCATGGGCGAGCAGCAACGCGATCAGCACGGGCAGCAGCAGCGCGCTGTACTCCACGGCCATGGCCATGCGCGCCTTCGGCACTTGGCGGTGCAGGAATGGCAGGTCGGTGCGACGCTGATGCAGGCCCCAGACCGAGAGCACGGCGCCCATCGTCAGGTACGGCGCATAGGTTGGCTCGCTCAGCAGCAGCCCGTGCAGCATCCAGAGGGCGGTGCACGAAGCGAGCGCCAGCAGCAAGATGCCATACAACGGCAGCGCGCGCCGCAGTTGCAGCCAGCGCAGACGAAGGAGCACCGTGGCGGGGACAGGCATGCGTTCAGGGGCGAAGATGCCAAGCCGGATCGGCATGGCGTCCTGCATTCCACCAGTGGCGCGCGGCGCAGGTGACCGGCCCAGGAGCGCCGACTATTCGCGCACGAGCCGGACGCGCGCGCCCGTCGTGGTCAGCTCCAGCAGGTAGGCGCCCGAGGGCAAAGCACCCAGGTCCACGCCATCGCGGTAGCGGCCCTGTGCCACCATGCGGCCGTCCAGCGCGCGAAGCGTGAAGGGCTCGCCGGAGCGCGCATCGGTCAGGCGCACCAGGCCCGCGGAGGGCACCGGGTAGGCCTTTAGCGCAGTGCGATCATGTTGTTCCGGCACGCCGCTCAGCACGCAACCGTCGCTGAGCATGTTGACCGGTACGCGATCCAGCATCGGCACATCGCCAGCGGTGAGCGTGGCCGCAACGGCGGTGGTCGCGATGCTGGTGACGACAGGGGAGTAGGGCGCGGCGGTGACCGACGCGATCGCCGCGAAGTCGCAGGCCAGGCCCTCTTCCGTGATCTCGAACACCATGCCGCCATTGGTGCCCACCAACCCACCATTGCCAGTGCGCGTGAAGGAACCGATACCACCGAAACAGGTGGCGCAACCCGTGGCAGTTGAAAAGGCACCACCGGAAGTCAACTTCACCAAGCGCGGTGCGAAGCCGGATGAGGCGGCCACCAACAAGGAGCCATCGGCCAGCTCGGTGACCGCCCCTGCGAAGAGCCCGCCCGCATCCGTGAGCTTGGTGGTCCAGATGGGATCGCCATTGCCGTTGAAGCGCATCACGAAGGCTGCCGTGGTGCTCGCCGTTTCGCGCGCGGTCATCACGCAGGCGAACTCGCCATTGCTCAAGGTCACCGCGTCCGTGGCCTCCTCGAACTGCGTCTCCGCGCTGCCCAGATCGTACTGCTTCATCCACTGCACGCCGCTGCCATCGATCCGTGCCAGGAGCACCTGCGCCTCCGCGCCTTCCACCCGTGAGCCCACGAGGATGTGGTCGCCCGGCGTTCCGGTGGCCGTGCCGTCGTAGAAGCGCTGCGGCACATCGTCGTTCGTGCTGATCTCCATCGCGCTCCACGCCGTGCCGCTTGCATCACCTTCCAGACGATAGAACAGATCGGAGAAGAAGCCATCGGTATTGGAATAGGCCACGAAGTCATCGCCCTCGGCGAAGAGCTTGGGGAAGCGGCGCTGCGAGCCCTCCATGCCGTTGATCGTCTTCGACCAGGCGATGCTGCCATCGTCGTTCAGCAGGAGCAGCGACGATGCGCCCGGTGTGGGAAAGAGCCCCGAGACCAAGGAGCCCGAGGTCAGCCGCTCGGCGTCGAACAGGAAGTAGAGCGCGGGGTTGAACCGATAGGAGGCGAGCTGCGTCGAGGCCCAATCGGCATCGGCGTGCAGCAGTTCCACATAGGAGCTGTCGAAGCCGAAACGCCGCTCGATCACCAGCAGCTCATCACCTGGGCCCGCATTCAGCAGGTGCATCGCGCTGCTCGCATTCAACCCGTGGTTGCCGATCTGCGCGTGAATTGCCGTTGCCAGCAAGAGCATGAGGAGAAGGGTAGAAGCTTGCTTCATGGGAGAGGGTTTCACCATCGAAGGTAGGCTCGTTAGCGGGCGATTGGTCTTGGCAGTCTGATTGGATGAAATGGCAGAATCAGTCCGTTTCATCCACGGAAAATCCCGGTTGAGCGACTTCAGGCCTCAGGAAAGCCTATTTCCGGAGGGGAATCTGCATTTTCGAATTGCGTGAAACACCTCGACCTCTGCTCTCTGCGTGGACACTGCTTCCGGGTGGCTTTGTGCGCTCTTCTCCTCGTGATGTCAGTCCCGCGGTCACTGGCCCAGACCTGCGCCCTCGATGTCTTCGTGGCGAACGACCAGAGCGGTTCGGTGAGCGCGATCGAGAACACCCAGAGCCGGCAGTTCATCAGCGCGCTGTTCAATGGCATGCAGCCCTGGGGCACCGGTGCGGGCCAGAGCCGGATCGCCATCGCCGATTGGGATAACCCCGGTGTGTGGCAGCAGTACAGCTTCCCTGTGGCCGGACAGAACTACACCGACCTCCTCGCCGATGTGCTCGCCTACCAAACGGCTCCGCGCACGCTTTTCGGCGGGACGGACCCCTACACGGCCCTGTTGAACTGCTACCAGCAGTTGAACCAGACGCCGATCCCTGGCCGTGTGGCGCGGCCGGTGATCGTGCTGATGACCGATGCGGCGTGCAGCCAGGTGCCCGCCACATTTTCCACGCTGGCCACGCAGGTGAAGAACGCGGGCGTCTATCTCATCGTGGTGGCCATTGAGGCCGCCTCGTCGTGCCCGAGCCTGGCGGGAACCAACGTCGCGAGCCCGGGCGGCTACTTCAGCGCACCCACCTACGCGCAACTGTCCCAGGCGAACGTGTCGCTGGTGCAGCAGATGATCAATGCCGGTTGCACGGGCTCCGTGGATCCTTCCTACGATCTCGCGATCGCGCTGGATGATTTCACGGCATCGGGTTGCCTCTCACCACCCGCCACCTACGCCGTTGACTACACCGTGAACAACGGACCCGGGGCCGACTTCGTGGGGAACCTTGTCATCTCCTTCTACAGCGCCGACCCCGCGCTGCCCACCACGAGCCTGCTGGCCGTGCAGAACCTCGGAGCGGTCAGCATCCCGATGAACGGATCATATTCCGGCAGCTTCTCCAATGCAGCGCTGGGTGCCACCAACACGTTGTTCGCCATTGTGAACTTCGACGGCAGCGCTGCGGGCAACGCGCCACCGGTTACCGGCTACTACGAGCCGGACATGGTGGAGCCGTTGGAGTACGTCACCTTCAACAACCTGAGCAACCAGGCGAACCGCGTGAACGACCCCGTGAGCTGTCCGCCGCAGGCTACCATTACCGGCAACATCGTCACCGGTGGACTCGGCTGCAGTGATCGGGCCACGTATCAGATCACGATCTGCAACACGGGCGATGCCACGGCCTACATCACGCCCACCCTGCCCATCGCCGTGCCGGGTGCCGTGGTGATCACCAGCGCCACCCAGCCCGGCAACTATGTCGATTCGCTTGATTGGGCCACGTACTACGGCGGCACCTTGCTCGAGGAAGGCCGTGCCGTGGCCACTGATCCGGCGGGCAACGTGTACCTCGCAGGGACCACACGTAGTACCGCCGCCATCGCCACGGCCGGGGCTCATCAGGTCGCCGCGCCGGGTAATCGGAATGCCTTCCTCGCGAAGTTCAACACGGCCGGTGTACGGCTTTGGGCCACCTACTACGGCGGCCCCGACCCCGACGAAGGGTATGGTGTCGCTACGGATGCCTTGGGCAACGTGTACCTCGTCGGCCTGACGGAAAGCACCACGGGCATAGCAACGGCCGGCACCTACCAGACCGCGAACGCTGGTGGCGAGGACGCGTTCATCGTGAAATTCAACAGCGCCGGTGTGCGTCAATGGGCCAGCTATTTCGGTGGGAACGATACCGATCAAGGCTATTCCGTGGCGACGGATGCAGCGGGGAACGTCTACCTCGCGGGCATGACCGAAGGCTCGACCGGCCTGGCGAGCGCAGGGGCGCATCAGGCGGCTTTCGCAGGTGTTTCGGACCAATTCCTCGTGAAGTTCAACGGCACCAATGGCACGCGGCTGTGGTCCACGTACTACGGTGGCGCCGATGAGGAGATCGATGGCAACGTGGCCTGCGATCCTTCCAACAACGTTTACCTGACGGGCCAGACGGTCAGCCCGACGGGCATCGCGGCAGGTGGCTGGGACAACGCCCTCGCTGGCAATGATATTTACCTGGCGAAGTTCAACAGCGCCGGGGTGCGGCAATGGGGCACCTACTATGGCGGACCTGATGATGAGGATCAAGGATCCGTGGCCTGCGATGCCGCTGGCAACGTGTACCTGGGCGGCACCACCGACAGCGATGCGGGCATCGCCTACAACGCGCTGCACCAAGGCTTCCGCGCTGGCAGCAAGGATGGGTTCGTCGCGCAGTTCGATGGAGCCGGAACGCTGCAATGGTGCAACTACGTGGGTGGCAGCGACAACGATGAGCTGCGCGATGTCGCTGTCCGTTCGTCGGGTGATGTGCTTGTCACGGGTAGCACCAATAGCCTGGATAACATCGCGACGCTCGGTTCCTACCAGACCGTTCCCGATGGCGTCTCGGACGATGCTTTCCTCGTGAAGCTGCACAGCGATGGCTCGCTCGATTGGGGTACGTACTACGGTGGACTCGATGACGAGGACGGACGCTCCGTAGCAGTGGATGTGGCGGGCAACGTGTACATCTGCGGAACCACGCCGAGCACCACGCTCATCGCCACGCCGGGCGCGCATCAGACCACGTACAGCGACAACGACGATGCCTACCTCGCCAAGTTCGGCGAGCGCGAGCTGCCCTTGATCCTCTTCCCGGATGAATGCATCCTGCGCGAGTACATCGTGGATTACAGCGCGGTGGCGGCCGGCACGTACAGCCTCAGCCTGGGGCTCGCCGCAACACCCTTCGCTGTAAGTGATCCGCCGCCCAACGTGATGCCCGACCAGAACTTCAACGCGGGCACCTACACCGGTATCGACGGATTCAACGGAGCGCTGCACCCTCGACGATGTCACCGTGCCCGTGGCCGGTACCGCCTGTCCGCCCGGCGACCAGATCAGCATCGCGGTGAACATCCCGACGGCTTCCAGTTGCGGCAACGGCAATTACGCGCAGGCCACTGTCACCATCACCAACAACAGCGGCGCTACGGTGAGCAACACCCAGCTGCACCTCTTCCTCGATGCGTCCGATGCCACCTACGCGAGCGAGCCCTACGGCCTGAGCGCTGGGCTCAGCATCCCCGCACCGAACGTATTGGACCCCGCATACCCCTTCGTACCCAACGCCATCTTCCTCCAGGGCGCCGACGTGTTCCTGCCGATCACCAGCATTCCCCCGGGCACCTCCACCTTCTTCGTGGACATCAACATCGGCAGCACCACCACCAACCTCTTCGCACAGATCGACAGCATCCACACCGCGATCAACGCTTCGGGTCAGAGCAACCTCGCTTCCGATGCCACGGGTGTCACGGCGCTCACGGTGCCGGTGATCAGCAATTTCAACTGCCCGGGCTCGATCGCTTCGGGAGGCAACATCGTGATCACCGGCATCAGCGTGTCCGGCGCCGCATCGCGCACTTGGAGCACCACCACGGTGGCCAGCCTCGCGGGAACAGGCACCGTGGCCGCGCCGACGCTCACGTACACGCCCACGCCGATCGACGTCGCCAATGGCTTCGTCGCCATCAGCCTCACGGCGCTCAGTGCGTCGGGCTGCGATGCCACCGAGACCTGCCAGGTGGAGATCACCAATGTGCAGTACGATTATGGCGATGCGCCCGTGGTGTACGACCTCAACATCAACTACCAGCCGCCTGCCGCGGCCAGCACACTCTTCGCCGGGGTGAACCTGGGTGTGCTGGCTCCGGGAACCGAGGTGCTCGCGAACAACAGCGTGATGGCCGACGGCGACGGCAACGAGGAGGACGCGCTACTCTTCAACCCGTGGACGGACCCCTGGCCACCCATTGGAAGCACGTACGTGCTGCCCACGCGCGCCACGAATTCCTCTTCGCAGCAGGCTTATCTGCATGCCTACGTCGATTGGGACGCCGATGGCGATTTCCTTGATGTGGGCGAGAGTTCCTTGAACACGGTGGTGATACCCCCGCTCGCCGGCTTCGCGGTGCATTCCATGCAATTCACGGTGCCGCCCTCGGTGAACACAGCCAGCTTATTCTACATCCGCATCCGACTCTCGGTGGACTCTGCCGCGGTGATGGTGCCGTACATGGCCGCTCCGCGCGGCGAGACGGAGGACTATGTGTGGGCATCGGTCGGACCGCTGCCCGTGGAGATGCTCGGCTTCAGCGGGCATGCAGAAGGTAACGCCGTGCGGTTGGAATGGACGACCGCCACCGAGACGGGTTCCGATCACTTTGAGGTGGAACGCAGTCGCGACATGCTCACCTTCGATCCCATCGCTTCCATGCCGGCCGCGGGTTACAGCCAGGCCACCACGGACTACGACCTGCTCGATGACGAGGCACCTGTCGGGATCGATTACTACCGGTTGAAACAGGTGGACCTCAATGGAGAGGCACGGTATCACGGGCCCATCGCGGTGAGCCTCGGTGCTGCGGACGGCATCTGGCTGCAACACATGGATGGGCGCTCGGTCTTCGTGCATGGCCTGGAGGATACCGATGACCTTCAGGTGATCGACATGGCGGGTCGCACCATCCCGATCGGTCTCACGGCACGCAACGTGATCGACCTCAGCACCCGGCCGGACGGTGTGTACCTCGTGCGCGTGATCCGCCAAGGGATCGTAGTGGCCGATCTGCGCTGGGTGGAAGGGCGGTAGGCCGTGCGAGGGGCACGCCCAAGCAACATTCATCCACAGATGACGCCGATGTCACAGATAGCTCAGAACAGCTTGGCATTTCCATCCCGTGTCATCTGCGCCATCCCGCCGGGTGGGACAGGTCCTGCGGATAGCTCTTTACTCCCGAACTTCGAAACAGCAATTAGAGAATTACAGCGCTGGCCATTGAGCCATAGAATAGCGAACACCGAACATGGAATGATGAATAACGAAGTGACCTCCTCCACTTCGACATTCGATGTTCGGTGTTCGACATTCAAACTTCCTTCCCTTTCTTTAGCACTATGCAACTCAAGAACTACATCGCCGGCCAATGGGTGGCGGGCACGGGCAAGCAAGCCGAACTCGTTGATGCCTCCACCGGCGAGCTTGTCGCCACCACTAACCTGTAGACTCAGGACCCGATCACTTCGAGATGCGCACCGTGTCGGTCATCGTCTTCGGTCTGGTTCTCTGGGGTTCCGCGGCCTACCACGTCCACCTAAAACCCATCCCGCAGATCGTCCCTATTGTTCTGGCCGTCATCACGCTGAGCGCGAGCCTTTTCTATCGTCGTGCCTTCACACCATTGTGCGGCCTTCTGTTCGCATGGGCTCTGTTCGGCTCACTCCATGAAGGGGCGGTTGCCATTAAGCATCTGCTGTTCCCACCGCAGCCACTTCCGCCGGGCAGGTATCCGACCGGTGGTGACTTCAGTCGTTGGGATATGATCATGCGATGGCCGAACTCCCTGTGCTTCCTCGTCACGCCCGCGATCTTGTGGTTGTACTTCAGCAAGGCACAACGGTCCCGGTCGCTCGATCTCGTATTTGTCGGCGCCTTGCTCATCACTTGGACCGTGATGTTCGTACTCCACGAGTTGTAATGGTCGACGGTACACGCGTGAGCGATAGAAGCAAGTAGCCCGGAGGCGAAGCCGAGGACTACTGCCCCGGGTCAGGCCCGGGGTGAACTCATAGCCCGACCCGAGGCTGTCATTGCGAGGCTCTGCGAAGCAATGCGAGGGGCACGCCCAAACCAACCTGACCTCGGTCCTACTTTCGCAACATGCAACTGAAGAACTACGCCGCCGGCCAATGGGTCGCCG
>JACJZF010000017.1 GCA_020635725.1 Flavobacteriales bacterium | reverse complement strand
CGATATCCTCTTGATCGACAACCTCGGGGATCTGCCTGCGCCAGGTCGATGCGATGCCATCGTGCTGCATGGCCTGCGTTGGGCGGATGAAGCGCGATTGCGACCGCTGGCGCATTCCGACGTGCCCGTCGTGCTCGCGGCGGATATCGCTTGGGGCGCGCGGGAGAGGATCGCTCGTTGGGCCCACGAGAACGATGTCGCGGTGCATGACATCCGAAGGCAAGGCGCCTTCCTGCTGGCGAGGTGAACGCTCAGCCCAGCGCGCTCAGCGGAAAGGTCTCCATCAAGCGGATGCCCTTCTCGGTGCGTTCCACGGTCGCGCACGGGTTGGTCGCATCATGCTCCAGGAAGAGCACGAATTGCTCGTCTGCGGCACGTTCCAGGAAAGCGGCCTTCTCGCCCAATGTCAGCAGCGGACGCGTGTCGTAGGCCATCACCCAGGCCACCGGGATGTGGTGCACGCTGGGCAGCAGGTCGGCCATGAACACCACCGTGCGCCCTTTGTACCTGATGTGCGGGATCATCATGGCGTCGGTGTGGCCGTTCACCGTGAGCACGTCGAAGCCGGGGAAGAGATCCTGGGTCCAGGTGTTCGCCGTGGGCTCCGTGCGGTCGATGGGCACATGCTTCAGCTGGCCGCTCTCCGCGATGGGCAGGATGTTCTCCTTCAGGAAGCTCGCCTTCTCTCTCGCGTTCGGCTTCGTGGCCCATTCCCAATGCTGCGGGTTGCTCCAATACGTGGCGTTGCGGAAGACCGGCTCGTAGCCGTCGCGGGCGCTGTTCCACCGGATGCTGCCGCCGCAGTGATCGAAATGCAGGTGGCTCAGGAACACATCGGTGATGTCGTCGAGGCCGAAGCCCGCCTTGCGCAACGAGCCCTCCAGCGTGGCATCGCCGTGCGGCTCGTAATGGCTGAAGAACTTGCTGTCCTGCTTATCGCCCAGGCCGTTGTCGATCAGGATCAAGCGGTCGCCATCCTCCACCAGCAGGCAGCGCATGGCCCAGGTGCAGAGGTTCTTCTCATCGGGCGGGTGGTGCTTGCTCCAGAGCGTCTTGGGCACCACGCCGAACATGGCTCCGCCGTCGAGCTTGAAGAAACCGGTGTCGATGGTGTGGAGGGTCATGGGGCGAAGATCGCACACGGGCATCGGGGTCGCACCTTTGCATCGCATGGCCAAGCGCAAGCCCCGCTTGGAAGCTCGATTCAGTCGAATTGGCCCTGAAGCGCATCGCCCTGCGTGTGAAGAATGGTGGGCATGATGTTCATGCCGTGGATGTTCGGCGGCGGTTCAAGCGAGGTTGGATTAATTTTGAGGAGCGCTACAATGAACTTGCGGACCAATGGGCTGTTTACGACAACACATCGGGCACGGTCAGGCTCATAAGAAGCCATCATGAGTATATCCATCAAGTCGAAGAAACAGGCCGCGTTCACTGAGATGGTCGGGCGAGCCTTACGCCGAGCCGCCAAAGCCGCGCGCACAGAAGCCAAGGCCAAGGGAACGGCCATCGCCATGATGCGCGATGGCAAGGTGGTGCTGGTGAAGCCTTAGGTTTTCGATTCCGCTCCGGTCATTGGCTCCAACCCAAGCAGACACTCAGTCTGACGCAAGAAGCGCTGACGTTCACGAAGCAATAGGAATCGTGCTATGGCCATGAAGATCAGGCAAGTAGCACATGCTCCAAGGCGGCCGACCCGGCTAGCCGGCTCATGACTGATAAGTGCGGTCGGTGAAATCAAGGCCGTGGAAGCGAGGAAGCAAAGGATGCCCGTCACTGCATACGTCGCGAAGGGCGGTGTTACTCGCGCCTGAACGATAGCCCTATACTCCGTCTTGGTTAGATTCATGGTCACCTCCAGGCCCAGGATTGACAGGCGGTCTGCCCGAGCATATCCGCTCTGGATGCCCGCATTGATTATGAAGCGATTCCTTGGAAAGGCGTTCAGCCTAGCTCCCATTTCATCCCAGGTCAGAGTGGTCCGGTAAGTGATTCTTCGCATTGCTGACATCGACGCGTTCACTTCAAACCTACTTGCGATCTGGAAATCAAGTGTCTTGCAAGCAGCTTCGCACCGCTCCATGGACACCTGATTCCATGGACCCAACTGCCACATGACCCAACGCGTCCACTTCATCGCCATCGGCGGCAGCGCCATGCACAACCTGGCCATCGCGCTGCATCGGCAGGGCTTCGATGTCACCGGCAGCGACGATGAGATCTTCGAGCCGAGCCGGAGCCGGCTGGACCGCCTGGGCCTGCTGCCCGAGCGCCTCGGCTGGCACCCGGAGGACATCACGCCGGAGATCGATGCGGTGATCCTTGGCATGCACGCGCGCATCGACAACCCCGAGCTGAAGCGCGCGCAGGAGCTCGGCATCAAGGTGTACAGCTATCCATCCTACTTCTACGAGCGCACCAAGGACAAGACCCGTGTGGTCATCGGCGGCAGCCATGGCAAGACCACCATCACGAGCATGATCGTGCATGTGCTTCGGCAGGAAGGGGTGGAGTTCGACTACCTCGTCGGCGCGCAGCTCGATGGCTTCGATTGCATGGTGAAGCTGAGCGAGAGCAGCCGTGTGGCCATCATCGAGGGCGATGAGTACCTCGCATCGGCCTTGGAGCCCGTGCCCAAGTTCCATCTCTATCGGCCGGACATCGCGCTGATCAGCGGGATCGCGTGGGACCACGTGAACGTGTTCAAGACCTTCGAGAGCTATGTGGACCAGTTCCGCAGGTTCATCGCGTGCATCGAGCAAGGGGGCAAGCTGATCTATTGCGCGGCGGATGAGGAAGTGCTCAAGCTCGCTGCCGAGCCCGAGGTGGCCGCGATGAAGGCGGGCTATGGCGTGCCGAAGCACCGCATCGTCGATGGCGTCACCATCCTCGAGACCGGGCACGGCGATGTGCCTCTACAGGTCTTCGGCCGGCACAATCTCATGAACCTCGAGGGTGCGCGCCATGTGTGCCACCAATTGGGCATCGGCGACAAGGCTTTCTACGCCGCGATCGCCACTTTCCATGGAGCCGCCAAGCGCTTGGAGAAATTGGCCGAGGTGCCGGGTCGCGCGGTCTTCAAGGATTTCGCGCATTCACCCAGCAAGCTGAAGGCGACGTTGGAGGCCGTGCGCGAGCAATTCCCGCAACGCCGTCTCGTGGCCTGCATGGAGCTGCACACGTACAGCAGCCTCAGCGACGGATTCATCGACCAGTACGCCGGGGCGATGGATGCGGCGGACAGCGCCATTGTGTTCTACGACCCGCACGCGGTGCAGCTGAAGCGCTTGCCGGCCATACCGGTGGAGCGCGTGCGGAAGGCCTTCGCCCGGGAAGACCTCGCCGTGCTCAATGATCCCATCGCGGTGATGGGAGAGGTGCGCAAGGGCATCGGCGGAGAGAGCGTGCTGCTGATGATGAGCAGCGGCAATTTCGGAGGCCTGGACCTTCAGGCCCTCAGCGAGGCCTTCACGGCCTGAAGCGCCGCAGCAGCTTGTGGTGTATGGCGCCGATGAAGAGCGCGAGCCCCCCGCCGGTGATCAGCAGCGCGAAGAAGCTGATACTGGCGTAGTTGAACGGCGTGAAGAAACGCGATAGCCGAGGCCGGATGATATGCTCCGGCTGCCCTTCGAGCACGCCCTGCGCCACCATGCGCTCGATGCGCGAGGAGAAGGCATCGCGCTCGATGCGCGTGTAATACAGCCAGAGGAAGGCCATCATCAGCAGGGCATAGATCGAAGCGCCCTTGAATCCTTCGCGCATCAGATCGGGGAAGCCGTTCGAGTGGCCGCGCCGCATCAGTCGCGTATCGATGAAGAAGATGATGGTGACAAGCGCCAGGAAATGCACCAGCATGAAATCGGTGCCCTGCGGCGGCATGCCCATGGTATGCAGGATGAGCCGTAATGCGATCACGGCAGCAGCGATGAGTAGCGCTAGCATCATGCCCGTTCAACCAACTCCCAACTCCCAACTCGTCATTCCGAGCGAAGCGAAGGAACAACTCTCAACTCCCAACCGTCATTCCGAGCGAAGCGAAGGAACAACCTCTCAACTATTCATCGAAATCAAGAACTCCTCATTGCTCTTGGTGCCCTCCATGTGCTTCTTCACGAATTCCATGGCCTCCACGCTGTTCATGTCGGCCAAGTGCTTGCGCAGGATCCAGGTGCGTTGCAGCACCTCCTTGCCGTGCAGCAGATCATCTCGGCGGGTGCCGGAGCTGAGGATGTCGATGGCGGGGAAGATGCGACGGTTGGAGATCTTACGGTCGAGCTGGAGCTCCATGTTGCCCGTGCCCTTGAACTCCTCGAAGATCACCTCGTCCATCTTGCTGCCGGTATCGACCAGTGCGGTGGCGAGGATCGTGAGCGAGCCGCCGTTCTCTATCTTACGCGCGGCGCCGAAGAAGCGCTTGGGCTTCTGCAGCGCGTTGGCGTCCACGCCGCCGCTGAGGATCTTGCCGCTGGCGGGCTGTACGGTGTTGTAGGCGCGCGCCAGTCGCGTGATCGAATCGAGCAGGATCACCACGTCGTGCCCGCATTCGGTCAGGGCCTTGGCCTTCTCCAGCACGATACCGGCGACCTGCACGTGACGCGAGGCCGGCTCATCGAAGGTGCTGGCGATCACTTCGGCCTTCACGCTGCGCGCCATGTCGGTCACTTCTTCCGGACGCTCGTCGATGAGCAGCACGATGAGGTAGACCTCCGGGTGGTTGGCGGCGATGGCGTTGGCCACGTCCTTCAGCAGCACGGTCTTGCCGGTCTTGGGCTGTGCCACGATGAGGCCGCGCTGGCCCTTGCCGATGGGGGCGAAGAGGTCCAGCACGCGCATGCTGATGTCGGCGCCTTTCGGGGCCAGGCTGAACTTCTCGTCGGGGAAGAGGGGCGTGAGGAACTTGAAGGGCACGCGATCGCGCACCCATTCGGGATCGCGTCCGTTGATGCGGTCGATCTTCACCAGCGGGAAGAACTTGTCTCCTTCGCGCGGCGGACGCACGTAACCGCTCACCGTATCTCCGAGCTTCAGCCCGTATTGCTTGATCTGCTGCTGGCCCACGTACACGTCATCGGGCGAGGCCAGGTAGTTGTAATCGCTGCTGCGCAGGAAGCCGTAGCCCTCGGGCATCACCTCCAGCACGCCCTCGCACTCCACGAAGGCATCGAAGGTCACCTGCTCGCGCTG
The DNA here is from genome assembly GCA_020635725.1 of Flavobacteriales bacterium. Taxonomy (GTDB): domain Bacteria; phylum Bacteroidota; class Bacteroidia; order Flavobacteriales_F; family PHOS-HE28; genus PHOS-HE28. Next base: position 31,142 of record JACJZF010000017.1, on the reverse strand, counting down.
GGGCTGTTGCTGGCGCTCATTGCGCTGGTTGTCGCCGCCGTTGTTCTGCTGGCGGTCATGGCGGTCGCTCCGCTGTTCGTTGCGCTCATTGCGCTCGTTGCGGTCGCGGCGGTCGTCGCGCTGCCGGTCGTTGTCGCGCCGCTGCTGTTCGGGACGCTGCTCTTCACGCGGACGGTCGCGGCGCTGTTGGTCCTGGCGCTCTTCGCGCGGACGTTGGTCGCCGCCTTCCTGACGTTCAGCTCTCATGCGCTCACGTCGCACGCGCCAGCTGCCCTGCTCACGTTTCGGCGGTTCGGCAGCGGTGGCAGGGGGGGCATCGGCAGTCTTGTTGCGCTCGGAGCCATTGCCCTCGTCGCTCACCTCATCATCATCGTCCTCCTCATCCTCATCGCCGTCGTCATCCTCCTCGTCCTCGTCGTCGTCATCGTCATCCTCGGGTTCCTCGGTGGCTTCGGGCTCGGTGATCAGGATCGATTCATCGCTGGCGGCCATCTCCATCAGGGCCTTCTCGTCGCGGAAGCTCGGTCCGATCTGCTTCTCCTCGTCGCTCTTGCCATCGCCCTTGGTGGCCTGCGCCTCCAGGATCTTGGCGATGAGGTCCTGCTTCTTGAGGGTATCGGCTTTCTTCAAGCCCAGCTTCTTCGCGATCTCCTTGAGCTCAGCGAGCTTCATCGCGCTCAGCGCGTCATGGTCGTGCATGTCCAGTAGGTCTGGTCAGTGGGATAGGCGTGTGCTTACGCCTGTGATGAGCCCGGGCGGGCTTCCTATCGTTCCAGTAAGTGGTTCAGCGATGGGGCAGGGCCGAATGGCGCCCGCCGGTGCGGTACGGGGCAAACGTAAGGCGATCCCGCATATCCGCAACAGGGCGCGTGGGGCATATTTGCGCACTTTTCAACCATGATCCAGCGTATCCAGACCCTCTTCCTGCTCGCTGCCGCGGCGGCGGTGCTGCTCATGTTCGGCTTCGCGCTGGTGGAGTACCGCTCCGGTGAAATGGGCTTCACCTTGGGGCTGGTCGGTCTCTCCTTCGCAGATGGCGGCCGGGCGGAGGATGTATCGCTCCAGATGCCGTTGGCGGCGCTAGCTGTGGCACTGGCCGCGATGTGGGTGCTCCTGATCTTCCTGTTCCGGAATCGCCAGCGGCAGGTGCGCTTGATCCGTTACACCTACCTGGTGGGCGCGGCCTTGGTGGTGGCCGAGTGGATCACGCACCGCTCCGTGGTGGCCTACCTGAAGCAGGGCGGTGCCGTGGACGCCATGTTGCAGCCGGCGTTCTTCCTGCCCTTGGCAGGCCTGGTGCTGGCATACTTGGCTGAGCGGGCGATCAAGAAAGACGACGATCTCGTGCGCAGCGCGGATCGCCTGCGCTGACGACTGAATTACAGGTTGATTCGCTTTGTTGGCTTAAGCCAGGCACCAAGCGGAGTCAAAGTGCCGGTCATCACCTGAACGTAGCGCGTGCATGGGGTTTGTATCGGTTCGTAAAGTGAATCGCATTCACAAGAAGTGACTGTGTCAGTGGCGAGAATAGTGCGGTCGGTACCAATGCGAATGGTCTCATGACAGGAGAAGCAAGGCTCATCCCATGGCGCGCAGTTCCCGATTGCCAAGCAAGTTGAACGAAGGAACTGACCTTCCGATGAGAATGAGGAGATGACCGGGAGTTCCGAGTCCGCTGGAGTCAACCATAGAATATGGATGACTTCGTGGTCGTTCTCGAGAATACCCAGAACGCTTCCGGCTTCTTGTGCTGGGTCATTCGCCAATAGTTGAATCTCGATTGAAGAGAGTTCAATTGACTGGACTTCATTCTCCCTGAGATCAAAACTCCAAGGAAGGTCGATTACAGGTAGCCTTTCGACCAGTCGTTCAAGTGTGGTCGCCCCAAGCTCAGAGGAGACCGTGACTTTGCCGGAAGAAGTATCTCCGCGGTCGTTGCTGCAGTTGCAGAATAGGGCCGAAAGTATGAGGCCCACGGACAAGCGAATGAAAGCCATGCGCTACTTCTTCACCGCTGCTGCCTTGAATTCAGCAATGGCGTTCCGCGTGAAGTCGCTCAGCACGAGCCTGCCGCTGACCTTGGCGCGTTCGATCAGCAGGTCGTCCCAGTCCTCGGTGCCTTTCCAGAGCACGCGCTTGATGTCGGCCATGGCCTCCGGGCTGTAGGCGGCCAGTTCCTTGGCGTGCGCATCGATCCGCGCGTCGAGCGCTTCGACTGAATCGAGCACTTCGGCGTAGATGCCGTGCTGCTCGCACCAGCTTGCGCTGCGCCGTGTGGCGGGCGTGGCGCTGAGCAGGCCGAAATGGCCGGTGCCCACCTTGCGCTCCACGGCAGGGCCCACCACGAACGGACCGATGCCCACGGCGAGCTCGCTCAGGCGCGCGCTGGCGCTGCTGTGCGCGTATGCGATATCCACGGCGCAAGCGAGGCCCACGCCGCCGCCCACGCAATGGCTGTGGATGCGGCCGATCACGAAGACCGGCACGGTGCGGATGGCATTGATCACGTGCGCGAAGCCGCTGAAGAAATCGAGTCCGCGCGCTTCATCCTCGATGGACACCAGCTCGTCGAAGCTGGCGCCCGCGCAGAAGGCCTTGTCGCCATCGCTGCGCAGGATGATCACCCGCGTGGCGGGATCCCTGCCCGCGGTGGTGATGGCCTCGGCCATGCCACGGAGGATGTGGCCGGGCAGGCTGTTGCTCTTGGGGTGGTGGAAGGTGACCGTGGCGATACCGCCTTCGGCGCTGGACTTCACATAGCCGTCGCTCATGCCGCAAAGATGGCGGCCTTAGCGCATGTCCGCGATCACAGGCTCAGCAGGTCCTTGAAGCGCGCGGCCTGCCTGCGGCTCACCTCGATGGACTCGGGCTCACCATCCTTGTCGGTGTGCTTGAGCTTCACCATCAGCCCGCCGCTGAACCACGGCTCGATGCGGTCCACCCAGCGCAGGTTGACGATGTGCTTGCGGTTGGCGCGGAAGAAGACCAGCGGATCGAGCTTCTCCTCGAGCTTGTTGAGCGAGCGCAGCACCAGGGGCTTGTTGTCGCCGAAGCGCACCCGCACGTAGTTGCCTTCGCTCTCGAAGTAGCGCACGTCCTTCAGCGTCACGAACCAGCACTTCTCGCCGTCCTTCAGGAAGATCTGGTCGCTCTCCTTGAGCACCTCGCGCTGCGGCACGCCTTCCTCGCCCTTGCGTGGCAGCTTGTTGATCGCCTCCTCGAGCCGTGCCGGGTCGATCGGCTTCATGAGGTAGTCGAGCGCGTTCACGCGGAAGGCCTCCAGGGCATGCTCGTCGTAGGCCGTGACGAAGATGACCAGCGGGGCATGCTCCAGTGATTCGAGCAGCTGGAACCCCGTGCGGCCCGGCATGTTGATGTCGAGGAAGAGCAGGTCGGGCTTCTTCTCCGTGATGAGCGCCTCGGCTTCGTCGGCGTTGGCGGCCTCGCCGATGATCTCGATGCCCTCATGCCCTGCGAGCAGAGAGGCCAGTTCCTTGCGCGCGAGCCGTTCGTCGTCGATGATGAGTGCTTTCATGGGATGGTGGGTGTGGATGGGGGCGGTACGGTGAGCGGAATCTCCACCTCGGTGACCACGAGGTCTTGTTCGTTGCCGATGCGCAGGCGGGCTGCGCCGCCGTAGATGAGCTCGAGGCGCTTGCGCGTGTTGCGCAGGCCGATGCCGCTGACGTTCACGTGGCCTGCCTCATAATGACCGCTGTTGCTCACGGTGAGGAGGAGCTGCCGCTGCTCCCGCCGGGCACCGATGATCAGGTCGCCGCCACCGGGCTGGGAGGCCACGCCATGCTTCACGGCGTTCTCCACCAGGGTCTGCAGCAGCATGGGCGGCACCAATTCGCGTTCGAGACCAGCCTCCACCTCGAAGCGCACGCGGAGTCGCTCCTCATAGCGCATCGCCTCCAGGGCCAGGTAGCTCTTGACGATATCGAGCTCCTCGCCCAAGGGCACGGTGCGCCGCTTCACGGTGCTCATGGCATTGCGCAGGATGGCGCTGAGCTGCGTGATCGCGCGCTTGGCCTGCTCGGGATTCTCATCGACCAGCGCGCGTATGCCGTTGAGCGCATTGAACATGAAGTGCGGGTTCATCTGCGCCCGCAGCGTGTTCAGCTGGTTCTCACGATTGGCGGTCTCCAGGCGCAGGGTGCGGATCTCCTCGCGCCGGTGCCGCACGAAATAGCCATAGGCGAAATAGAGGAAGCTCCAGCCCGTGAGGAGCAGGGTCCAGTTGATCACCCGGCCGATCACATCCAGCGGGCCGCGACGGAGCAGGGCCAGCGGGTCGTCGAGGGCGATGCCCACCAATACGGTCTCCAGCAGCAACGCGGGCAGGCTGAGCAGCAGCGAGGCGAGGATCACGCGCGGAAGCGCCTGCGCGATGCCCTGCTCGAGCCATCGGCTGCGAATGATGATGCCGCGCAGCGCATGGCTCACCCCGATGCCCGTGATGTATTCCGGGAGCAGCACGTCCCAGATCCGCGCGCTGTACTCGCCCTCGAGGTAGTTGGCCAGCACCGACAGCCCGAAGTAGGCTCCCCAGCCGATCAGCTGCGCGGCCCAGTAAAGCGCCCAGCGGGGCACGCGTGCCAGGGCACCATGTGGTTCTCGGCTCATCGGCGACGGCGCAAGTTATCCGCGGGCCGCCGGCCATGCAGGGCGATCACATGAGCGGCGCGCCGGGCCTCCCCGGTGGCGCGGTTACCTTGCCGCGGCGATGAATTTCCTGGGGCACCTGTATCTCAGCGGCGACGACCCGTTGGTGATCACAGGCAATTTCATGGGCGATGAGGTGAAAGGGCGCGATCTATCGCGCTTCGACCCGCGCATCCAGGCCGGCATCCGCCTGCACCGCCGCATCGACAGCTTCACCGATCTGCATCGCCCTGTGCACGCCGGCCGGCAGCGCCTGCGCGAGGTGGCCGGGCATTACGCGCCGGTGGCCATGGATCTCTTCATCGACCACTTGCTGGCGCGTGACTGGAGCCGGTGGCACCCGGAACCGCTCGACGTGTTCAGCTCCCGAGCATATGACCTGCTCCACGCGCACGAAGCGTATCTTCCAGAGGCCACTCGACGTATGCTCGGGTACATGTCCGCGCACGACTGGTTGAGCTCCTACGCCACCCTCGAAGGGATCGGTGCTGCATTGCGCGGGCTTTCGCGCCGTGTGGGCGACGGTGGCCGCATGGCCGGCACCGAGGAGGTGCTGCGCGCGTACGACGACGAGTTCACTGCTGACTTCAACGCCTTTCTGCCCGCGATCAAGGCGCATCTGAGCACCACCCCATGAAGCCGCGCTGGTGGCTCTTCATCCTGGCGTCCGCGGCCTTCATCGTGGGCGTCGCCGTGCTCATGCGCGTGGCCAAGCGCGACGAGGCCTGGCATCCGTGGGATGGCGAAGGCATCGCGCGCGACCTCGATTCCATGCGGGCCGATACCCTGCGGCTGCTGGTGATGGACGATCCGTTGGTCTGGGAGAACGGACCGAAAGGCGGAACCGGCCTCGCCTATGAATGGATGGAGCGGTTCGCCAAGGCGGAAGGGCTTCGGCTCGCCGTGCGCGTCGCCACCGAGAGCGATTCGCTGCTGGCCTGGCTCTGGCAAGGGCAGGGCGACCTGGTGATCGCGCCCGTGCCCGAGCAGCATGGCCACGCTAGGCATTTCGCTTACACCGATGAGCTCTGGCGCCTGGAGCCGTTCATCGCCACCCAGCGGCCGGAGGTCGGGTCCGATGGCAACGCATCGATATCGGCCGCGAACGACAGCGTGCTGATCAGCCGTTCCTCCGCCTTCGCCGCGGATGCCTACCGATTCGAGCGTGATCAGGTGCCCGCCACGGGCAAGGCCTTCCATTCCCGCACGGAAGAGGAACTGTTCGTGGACCTGGTGCTCGGCGATGGCGGACGCCTCGTGGTAGCCGATCTGCGCGCCGGCCACGCCGCGAAGCGCTTCCCGCTCCTTCAGTTCGAAGGACCTATTGGGCAGCCCATCCCCTGGCGTTTCATGGCACGGCGCGATTCCCCCGCGCTGCTGGAGGCGCTGAATGGCTGGATCGCGCGGGATGGCGGCGCTCGCGAGCAACTGGTGCGCGCCTTCACCGATCCCCTCACGCTGCCGGGCCCGCTGCGTCCGCGACGCATGAAGGCCGTGGACCGGGATAGCATCTCGCCGTTCGACCAATACTTCCGCAGCCATGCGGACGGCCTCTCGTTCGACTGGCGGCTGCTGGCGGCCATGGCCTGGAAGGAATCGCGGTTCGACAGCACCGTGACCTCGCACAAGGGCGCCATGGGCATCATGCAGATCATGCCGCGCACCGCTGCGCGCCTCGGCCTCGATACCTCATCCGTGGTCGATGACCACATCCGGGCCGCCGCGCGTTACATCGCCCGCATGGACACGCTGTGGATGCGCGCCGTGCCCGATCGCGAGCAGCGCATGCGCTTCGTGCTCGCCAGCTACAACGCGGGACCGGGGCATATCATCGACGCGCAACGCCTCGCCGCGCAGCTGGGCCTCGATCCCATGCGCTGGGAAGGGCATGTGGAGCGCGCCGTGCTCTTGCTCGCCAAGCCACGCTACTTCATGCGGCCCGAGATGAAGAACGGCTATTGCAAGGGCAGCCAGGTCTTCCACTATGTGCGCGGGGTGCTGGCCGTGTACGCGCAACTCAAGCGCGCCTGAGGCCTCGGCTTTCTGAGGATGCCCTGATTCTGTCCGTTGCGAGGGCCTCGTGCAGCGGCTTCACGTGCGCCGGGCTCGGCATGCCGCATACCTTGCACGTTCAATCCTCCGCATGCGCTCCATTCTCCTCCCGCTCTCCATCCTGCTCACGTCCACCCTCGCGCTGGCCCAGCTCGAAGGCCTGCCGCACGTGCTCACACCGGCCGAGCTGCCGTTGATCCCCGAATACAAGGCCACACGCGCCGATGCGGGCCGCGGCATCAGCACGCCGCCGCCCTTCGCCGTGCGCACCATGGCCGAGTGGGAGGAGGTGCAGACCCTGGTGATCACCTGGACCAGCTACACCGGCATCCTCAAGCAGATCGTGCGCGCCGCCGTGGACGAGTGCGAGGTGATGATCGCTTGCAGCAATCCGTCAACGGTCGAGAGCTTCCTGCTGAACAGCCAGTACGGCGGGCCCATCGACAACCTCGACAACGTCACCTACCTCACCACCTCCTTCAACAGCGTGTGGCAGCGCGACTACGGTGCGGAGTGCATCTACATGAACGAGGTGGACTCGCTCTTCCTGCTCGATTGGATCTACAACCGCCCGCGCCCCGCCGACGATGCCATGGCCGATGCGATCGCTGCCGCGAAGGGTATCAACCTGTACAGCACCACCACGGCGCCTTATGACCTGGTGCATACCGGCGGCAACTTCATGGCCGATGGCTTCGGCACGGCCTTCAGCAGCAACCTGGTGCTCGATGAGAACGGCCCGAGCGGCAGCTTCAACACCACCGTGCGCGATGCGGCCGGCGTGGATGACATGATGCAGCAGTTCATGGGCATCGCCCAGGGCCGCTACATCAAGATGGAGACCCTGCCCTACGATGGCATCCACCACATCGACATGCACATGAAGCTGCTCGATGAGGAGACGCTGCTCATCGGCCAGTTCCCCGCCGGCACCAGCGATGGACCGCAGCTGGAGCAGAACGTGGAGTACGTCACCTCCACCTACAATTCGGTATTCGGCACGCCCTACCGCGTGGTGCGCATCCCCATGCCCAGCAGCACCGGCGGCGCCTATCCGCCCAGCGCCAGCTACCGCACCTTCGCCAACAACCTCTTCCTCAACAAGACGGTGCTCGTGCCCACCTACCGGGAGCAGTACGACACCACGGCCATGCGCATCCTGCATGAATCGTTGCCCGGCTACCGCATCGTGGGCATCGATTGCGACAACTCCGATCAGAACATCATTAGCGCGAGCGGCGCCATCCACTGCATCACCAAGTGCATCGGCGTGGATGACCCCTTGCTGATCAAGCACCAGCGGCTGAGCGATACCTACGAGACGGTGACCCCATACTCGGTGGACGCCTACATCCGGCACAAGACTGGCATCGCTTCGGCTGAGGTGTATTGGACCACCGACACTACCGCGGGCTTCTCGGCGGTGCCCATGACCTTGGTCTCCGGCAACGACTGGACGGCCGCCATCCCCGCGCAGCCTGCGGGTTCTTTCGTGTACTACTACATCCACGCCGCGGCCAACGGCGGCAAGGAGCAGGTGAGGCCCATCGTGGCGCCGCATGGCTGGTGGCGCTTCGAGGTGCTCGATATCAATGCGGGCATCGGGGAAGCGGCTGGTCCATCCATCAGCGAGGTATTCCCCAATCCGACAGAGGGCATCGTGGTGATCGACCTGGCCCATGTAGGACGTGATCGCGTGCGCATCGCCTTGCACGATGCCACGGGGCGCGAGGTGATGCGTATTCAGGATGGCCCCTTGCATGCCGATGGGCGCGCCTTCGCCGACCTGAGCGCGCTGCCCTCAGGCGCCTATCTGCTGGTGGCCGAGAGCGCGCGCGGCCGCAGCGTGACGAAGCTGGTGCGGCGCTGACACGGCATCAGACGATCGCGTAGAGCACCGCGCCCACCAGCCAGGTGAGCAGGAAGCTCATGTAGGCGAGACGCAGAGGCAGGTACTTCTTGCGCGCGATGAACCGGCCATGCGCGTGGAGCTCCTCCAGGATCGCATCGTGCGTGCGCGGCGGAGAGGAGAGCACCAGGTGCATGCGCCGCTTGTAGTCCTCCATGCTGAGGCGGATGAAGGAGGTGAAGAAGAGGATGGAGAATCCCTTCGGCAGCTCCGCGCCATCGGCGATCGCCACGTTGCGGAAGCGGGCCTTCGGCAAGGTGGAGTAGGCGCAGAGGAGGATGGTGATCAGCGCGCCCGCCGTCATCACCCAATAGTGCGCCTTGGGGCCGGTGAGCGCATGATCGGAGACCTTGGTGAGCGCGAATTGCAGCATCACCGCGGAGAGCGTGAGCATCAGGTTCGCCTTCAGATCGCTCATCTGGCTCACGGCCATCAGGTTCACGCGGCTCTGGCTCAGGAGGTAGTCCCGATGGTCGGCGGTGTACGGGTCCACATCCTCGTACTTCAACGGGGGAAGCTTGCGTTGCGCGCGTTCGCTCATGGCTGGTGGGTGGAACCGAATATAGCCTGGCCGCGCGAGCCGCGCGCTCATCCATTGCGCAGGCCTTGTATGGTGGCCCGCACCTCCGCGATCGAGCTCGGCACGAAATCGAGCTTCACCGGCTTGCCACGCGCCACGACCTGCCGTGCGAGGAATGCCCGGCCATCGACCACCTTGTACGCCACGACCACGGCGGGCTCCTGACGCGGGACATCGTGCTGGATGTAGTGACCGGTGCCTTCCTTCTGCATCCGCAGCATGCTGTTGATGCCCGTGAACACCAGGAACACCTGCTCCTCCGTGGTGTCGTTGTCCTGTACGATCAGGTCGTGGAGCTGCGAGGCAGGCACGTCATAGAAACGGTCGCAGTTGATCCATCCGAGCTGGCTCGCAGCGAACACATAGGCGCCGAGGTCGCGTGCGCCGGTGAGTCCGAGGCTATCGAGGGTGCGACCATGGCGCTGCATCGCTTGCTCGTATTCGGCCCGCCACACGCGCTCACGCTCCTCGCACACGGCGCGGCGCTCATCGAGCTGTGCCTTGTACCGTTCTTCGGCCTTCGGGGGCTCGGTGCGCCAGAACGCCTCACGCGCGCACACCGTGTCGTTCTGCCATTGCGCGTAGGACTCCTTGTACCGGCTCCACCGTTCTGGCCAGGTGCGGCAGTCGGCGTGGTAGGCCGCCATCTTCTCCTCGTACTTGGCCAGCTTCTGCTCGTAGATGGTCATGGCCGCCTCGTAGCGCTGCGCATCGCGCGCCTCGATGCGTGATTGGCTCATGAACTGATACCAGCGCACGCTGCTCCGGTAGCTCTCGCGACGCGGCGGCTGCGGCTCTATCGGGCGCACCGGCTCCACGGGCTTGGGAGGCTTGGCGCTCAGGTCGGGCTTGTAGAACGGTGGTTGGTACGTGGGCCAGGCGCACTGCGGGCGTGGCGGCAGCTTCATCGCGCTCAGGTCCATCGGCGCGCGTCGGGTATCGTTCCAATCCGCGCCGGTGCTGCTCGTGAAGAGGGTCATGCCGTTCTGTCGCATCGCTGCGGGCAGCGTCACCAGCATGCTGGCATCCGCGGCGAGCTCCAACGGACGGCCTCGCGCATCCTGTGCATCCACGCGCAGCATGCCTCCTGTGATCAGCATGCGGCCGTTGGCTACCGTGGAGAGCCCTTCGGCGATCATGTCGTTCAAGGCGAGCGCTTCGGTGATCGTGATTTGCACGGGACCATCCGCCGGCTGCCCATCCGCATCGAACAGGCTTCCCGCGGCCAGGCGCACCGCGCTTCCCTGCTGCCCGGCGATCCAGTGGTCCATGCTCGGGTCGATAACCTGCTGCGTGACGCGCTCCGAGCCGATGCGCCGTTGCAGGTCGGCCAGGCCGCTGAGCGCCGCGCGCGTGAAGAGGATCTCCACGCGCCGGTTCTGCTGCTTCTCCTCTGCGCTGGTGTTGGCGAGCAGCGGACGGCGCTCCCCGAACGATTGCAGCGTGATGCGCTCCGCTGGAACGCCCGAGGAGACCAGCTGCTCGCGCACGGTGCGGGCCCGGTTGCGCGCGAGCACCTCGTTGTAGCCGTTGCCGCCATCGCTATCGGTATGGCCCAGCAGGGTGAAGTTGAATTCATCATTCAGCACGCAGCCGCTCAGGAATGCTTCGATGTCCTGGGTCGCTTGCGCGTCGAGGCGGTGATCGTCCACGGCGAAGTGGATCACGGCGCGGCGTTCGGCCTGCTGGCCGAGGAGACTCAGCGCGATGCACGGCGCGATGAGCAGGAGGGCGGTCCGTTTCATGGCTTCGGGGTTTGGTTCCTGTGAAGTAACCGATGCGGGCGTGGCGCTATTGCCTGCCCATACCCTGAATGCGCACGGAGCGAAAAGGTGACCCCGCAACGCGATGCGATGCGGGGTCACGCGGTAGGGTCGGAAGGGCTCAGCGCACCTTCACCAGGTTGCGGACCTGCTGGGTGCTCTCATTCTGCAGGCGGGCGTAATACACTCCGGGCGGCAGCAGGCCGAGGTCGACATCAACCGTGTATGAGCCTGGCGCCATAGGCTGGTTCAGCACGGTCTGCAGCAGCTGGCCCTGCTCATTGAATACCTGTATGAGCACGCGGCCGCCAGCGCTGGTGTAGCGCAGCGTGGTGCGTTCGTTGAAGGGATTCGGATAGGCGCTCAGGAGATTCTCGCCAGCGCGCTGGTTCGCCTCGCGGATGCCCACGTCTAGGCAGCCATCGGGATTGATCAACGCGAGCGGCTGATAGGTGTTGAGCAGCACCGCGTCGATATCCGATTCATCCAAGCAGAACCAGTCCTTCAGCACGCTCGCGTACACGGAGCGGAAGTCGTACTGCATGGCCAGGTTCGTCTGGTAGGTGGCGTTCACGGGGATATCGGGGTTGGTGCCCAGCATGCCCGGCACCACTTGTGAGCCGAAGAGGAACATGGGCTGCGCGCTGCCGTGGTCGGTGCCGAGCGAGGCATTGTCCACGATGCGGCGGCCGAATTCGCTGAAGGTCATGCCGAGCACACGCTCCTCCAATCCCATGAGCTCGAGGTCGTCCTGGAAGGCGCGGATCGCATCGCTGAGGCCGCGGAGCAGATTGGCATGCGTGCCCACGGTGGTGTCGTCGGCGGTCACCTGCTGGGCGTGTGTGTCGAAGCCCGAGACGCTCACCCAGTAGATCTTGGTCTTGAGCCCCCCGCAGATCAGCTGCGACACGATCTTGAGCGCTTCGCCGAGCTCGGTGCCAGGCGCATCGCCGGTGGGGTAGAGGTCGCTGTGCTCGCAGTTCAGGGCCGCGGCCGCTGCGATCACATCGCCGTAGAGATCGGTCTGGCGCTGCACCTGCCGAACGAAGTCGAGCTTGCCGCCGCTGCAGGCCGCGGTCACGGGGTCGTTGTAGATGTTGCCCGCCAGGTTGAGCGGATCATCGGTGTTGAAGATGGAGGCGCCCATGCTCACGCCCTGGTACTGCAACGATGGGCCGATCGGGCCGCCCACGCGGATAGCCAGCGGATCCGGCATGTCGTCGTTCGGATAGCCCGCCGGGTAATTGGGGTATTCGAAATTGAGGTAGCGGCCCGTCCATCCGGAGTTGAGCAGCTGATCGGCATCGGCGCCGGTCTCGTAGATGTCGGTGGCGCGGAAGTGCGAGTAGTTTGGCTCGGGGTAGCTCACGCCCTGCACGATCGCCAGCTTGCTCATCTCCCAGAGCTCCTGCAGCCCAGTCATGGCAGGGTGCAGGCCCGTGGCACCCAGTCCGGCGAGCGGCAGCACCTGACTCTCCGGGATGAGCACGTAGGGGCGCTTGGTGGCGAGGGTGCCGTATTGATCGAGCGGGATCACGGTGTTGAGGCCATCGTTGCCTCCATAGAGCTGCACCACCACCAGCACGCGGCCCTCGGCGGCGCGGCTGTTGCGCAATGCTTGGAGCAGCGGGCTGGCAAGGCCCTGCACGGCGAAGCCGCCGAGGGTGGCCACCGAGGAGGTGCGGAGGAAATGTCTGCGGTTCATGCGGTCGGTGTTGGCGGTTCAGTGCATCTGGGTCTCGGCGGCCTTGGCCATGTCGATGAAGAGATACAGCAGCATGGTGGGCACCAGCTGCGCGGTCATGTCGGTGGTGTTCGGGTCCTGCACGTAGAGCTCGTAGGCATCGGTCCAGTAGATGTCGTTGAGCTGGCCGAGCAGCAGGTAGGCGATCTTCAGTTGCGTGCGCACCAGCTGCGACACGGGCACGGCGAACATGAGGTCGGCGGCATCGGCCACGAGCGTGTTGGGGTTGTACGGATCGCTGAACTGACCCACCAGCGCCACCAGATCGGGCTTGAAGGTGAGGTTGCAGCTCGCGGCCTCGTACAGGTTGCCGGGCGTGGAGAAGCCGGTGTAGATGATGCCCTGCAGGCTGAAGCTGCGCGCGGGGTAGGTGGCGGTATCGAGCCAGATGTTGTCGTAGGCGGGGTACTGGTAGTAGGCGGTCCAGCCGGCCACGTTGGGCGGGTTCAGGATCTCCTGTCCGGCGTAGGCCATGAGATAGTACGTGTCTCGCCAAACACGGTACTGCGCTTCCACGGTGGCGGCCGTGGGCATGGGCACATCGAGTTTGCGCAGCGCGCCGATCACCAGGTCGGCGGGGCTCATGATCATGCACGCGCGGATCGGAGCGCTGAAGAAATGGTCGCTCATGAGCAGCTCGCGCATCACGATCCGCATCTGGTCCGGAGCCCCGGCGTTGTCGCGGAAGGTCTGGGCCAGCGGTTCGATCACGCCCGACTCGGTGGCCGCGTCGATCTCTCCATGCACGAAGAAGCGATAGACCTCGCGGCAGATGAAGCGCGACACCTCTTCCTTCGCCAGGATCATGTCCAGCAGCAGGTTGAGCTCGCCCTCGCCTGCGGCAGCACCGCTCTGGCCCTGGATCAACGTGTTGTTGAAGAAGGCGCTGAACTGCTTGTCGCCCGTCTCATGGCGGTTGGGCCTGAAGGTCACATAGGGCAGCACGATGTTGCCCAGACCATCGTCCTCGCGCACGGTCCAGCCGGTAAGCACGCGCGCGGCGGCCTGCACATCGCTCTCGGTGTAGCCGCTGCCCTCGCCCAGGGTGAAGAGCTCCATCAGCTCGCGCGCGTAATTCTCGTCGGGCGCCGTGTTGGTGTTGAGGTAGCCGTTGAGGTAATACAGCATGGCGCCGCTCACCGACACATCGTGGATGAACTGCCGGAAATCGCCCAGGCAGTGCTGGCGCAGCAGCTGGTCGTAATCGTAGCTCACGCGCGGGTTGAAGACCTGGAAGACCTGCGTGGGCATGTGGTTGTACCAGAACAGGCACATCTTCTCCCGGATGGTGCGGTCCTGCTGCACCATGAGGCCCGTGCGCCACCACATATAGCTCTGCACGCGCGCCGCGGTGATCGCCGTGAGTTCTGGCTCATCGGCACCGTAGCGCGGCGTATCGATCCAGGTGCTGCCGAAAGCGACCTGCGGGTCCAGCGCGTTCGGGTCGGGCTGGTTGCCCACCAGTTCCCAATAGGTCTTCAGGGGCACGCTGCTCTCCGGCGTCACGGCCAGCAGCGCATCCACCACCTGGGAGAGGGATTGGCCATTGAAGTGCGCGAGGTCGGCGTTGGAACAGCCGAAGAGCGTGCGCCGCAGCAAGTGCTGCTGCTCGGCGCGGCCGAAGGGCCCGGAGTAGGGTGTGAGGGGCATGCCTTGGGATTCAATTGGCGCTATGACGCGCGGAGTCGCCGAAAGTTAGATCCCGCTGCGCAGGCCGGGGCAAGCGACTTTGGACGGAGTATCACCATCCCGATGATGAAACACGCATCAGGAACGGCGAACCCCTTTGTTTTCCGTCGCCTGCTCGCTAACATTGATGCATGGTCCGCCTGGCGATACTGTTCCTCGTCTGGTGCGGGCCATTGGGGCTGTTGGCGCAGGACATCATCGTCACCACGGCGATGGATACGATTCACTGCACGATCACCCTGGTGCGCGACGATCGTATCCACTACGTCACCGAAGGCCCAGGAGCGAGGCGCAACGCCAGCATCGATAAGGAAGAGGTGTACGGCTACCATCAGCAAGGTTACCTGCCGGTGATCCTCGATAAGAGTGTGTCCCCGCAGCCCGATTACTACGCGTCGCCTCGGAGAAGCGATGGCCATGAGAGCTATGAGACCGAGCTGCCTCGTCGCAGCGCGGTGGATCCCGTCCGCCTCTCGTTCAATGCCGGTTGGACCTGGCGCACCGCCCCGGTCGCGACCGGTCTGCCCACGGAATGGCAGAACCATCTCAAGGGGTTGCGTAATGGACGTCAGCTGGGTGCGGACCTCACCGCCTTCACCAAAGAAGGCTTCGGGCTCGGGGCTTCCTTAGGCTTGGCGCAATGGGAGAACAGCACGGCATCGGTTCCTTTCTACCTGGACAATGGCGACACGGTGTACTACGCCATTCGTGATCGCGTGAGCATGGGGCACATGAGCGCCCAGGCCGTATGGCGGCACATGGATGCCGACAGCAGAGTGCGCTTCTATTCGCGCATCGGCATCGGTTACTCCTGGTACCGCGACGAGCTCGCGATCGATGCGGCAACGCTGGTCGTCCGTTCCAATGCGCTCAGCTTCAATGCGGGCATGGGCGGCGACTTCGTGCTCTCCGAGCATCTGGCGATCGGGCTGGACCTCGAGATGATCTTCGGGATATTCAGGGACTTCACCGTGGACCTGGGCACCTACCGTTCTTCGTTCCGGCTCGCCCAGGAGGCGGGCGAAGCGGCGCACCGCTTCAATCTGTCCCTTGGCCCGCGCTTGATCTTCTGACGTCCTCGCGCGGCCAACGTCTCCTGGACCGGCTCTTGGCACGCCGTTTCCGTGGCTAACGTGCTCCATATCGCACCTGCCATGCCCGATTGGTACACCCTGCTGCTGGGCGATGGCGGCTCCGCTGCCTTCATCGCGGAATGCGCGCTGCGTGCCGTGCTCATGTTCATGGGCACCCTCGCGCTCATAAAGCTCACCGGCAAGAAGGAGGTGCGGCAGTTCAGCCTCTTGGAGCTCCTCGTCATCATCGGCCTGGGCTCGGCGCTCGGCGACCCCATGATCTACTCCGATTCGCATAGCACCCCACCCATTCATCGTACGCTGGGAGAGGTCTGCGCCTCAAGTGTCAGGCCTAAGATGCTGGTTGCGCTACGGGCCCTTTCGATTCGGTCCTATCCGATCGCGCTCAGCTCATCGGCTTGGTCGGTCGTGGATCGGCCGGGTGCTCGCGGGCGGGCTGCGGCTGCTCGCCCGGATGGCTGGGCACCTCGCGCGGCGTGATGCTCGGCGTGCCCGGCACGGGCTCGGTACCCGGTTTGGGCCCCGGCGTATCCGGCGCGGGGTCTGGGATGCCGGGGCGCTTCGGCTCCTGGGGCTTGGGGGGGAGAGTCGGACCCGGGGAGGGCTTCTCGATCGCGATCAGCGGAGGTTGAACGGGTATGGGCATGTCTTCGGTTTTGGCAACAGAAGTCACGCAGCGTGCCACGCGGATGCTGGTGCTGGCCGGAGAAGCGAAAGGTGAAGCAAGCTGCTTCACCTTTCTGGTACGGTGCAGCTGAATGTGTGCGCTTCCAGCCGTACCGTACGTGTGGGTTTGCGCACACGGTTCATGCCGGATCACAAGGACCGGCCGGTGCGCTGTCCATGGCATTCAGCAGCGTGCGCAAGTGAGACCGCACATGGGGAAGGTCCTGCCTCATTCAGGGCGGAATGGGCAAGGATGGCGCGAACCGTTTCGTTCCTCCGCGTGAGGCGAAGCCAAGGAGTGTCGATCTTCACCGCATGAAATTGATCTCCTTCAACGTCAACGGCATCCGCGCCAGCGTGGGCAAGGGCCTGCATGAAACGCTGCAGCAGCTTAAGGCAGACATCATCTGCTTTCAAGAGACCAAGGCCACGCCCGAGCAGGTGGCTGCCGCGCTCAGCGGTGTCAACGGCTACCACGTGAACGCCTACGGCGCGGTGAAGCTCGGCTACAGCGGCACGGCCATCGTCAGCAAGGAGAAGCCCGCCAAGGTCGATTTCGGCATCGGCATGAAGGGGCACGATGATGAGGGGCGAGTGGTCACCTGCACGTTCAAGGAAGTGGTGGTGGTGTGCGTGTACACGCCCAACAGCGGCGAAGGCATGAAGCGTCTCAGCTACCGCGGCGAATGGGATGCTGCTTTCCGCACCTACGTGAACAAGCTGGCCAAAGGCAAATTGCCCGTCATCGTCACCGGCGACCTCAATGTGGCGCACCAGCCCATCGACATCGCGCGCCCCAAGGAGAATTACAACAAGACCAGCGGCTACACGCAGCAGGAGATCGATGGCATGAGCGCGCTGCTCGGATCAGGCTGGGTGGACACCTTCCGCCACTTCCATCCCGAACAGGTCAAGTACAGCTGGTGGAGCCAGCGCTTCGGCGCGCGCGCCAAGAACGTGGGCTGGCGCATCGACTATGTGCTCGTGACCAAGGGCTTCGAGAAGAAGGTGAAAGATGCCTTCATCCTCAACGAGGTCATGGGCAGCGACCATTGCCCGGTGGGGATCGAGTGGTGAGAGGGCAGTTGTCAGATGGTAGTTGGGAGCTGTCAGTTGAAAGTTGGGAGTTGTCAGTTGCCGTTGTCAGGGGTGGACGTGTTGTGATGAGCCTCAGAATGAGCGCTGTCGGAATGAGTGCGTCGGGCGAATGCCATCATATTGTGCGAACAAGAGAGCAAGGCATTCATCTGAATACCCAAGCCGGAATGAACATCCCCCAGCCTGACAACTGACAACTGACAACGAACCTCCCATTCCCCCCAGCCTGACAACTGACAACTGACAACTGACAACTGACAACTAATCCAGCCCCATGAAGAACCTCCTCCGCCTCGAAGAGCTCGCGCAATTCCTGCTCTGTCTCGGTTGCATGGTTGCACTCAAGAGCCCTTGGTGGTGCTATCTTCTTCTGCTCCTAGGTCCAGATGTCGGCATGTTGGGATACCTCCTCAGCCCCTCAGTTGGGGCATTCTCGTACAACCTATTCCATCATAAAGGCCTCGCACTTCTGATCACATTGATAGGAGGCTACTTGACAACCATGGTGATAATTGGGGACGGCGGTTGGGCTGGCATCGGGTTCCTGCTGGGCGGACTCATCCTCTACGGCCACGCCTCCCTCGACCGCATCTTCGGCTACGGACTCAAGTTCGGCGACAGCTTCCAGCACACGCACCTGGGCTGGATCGGGAAGGGGAGGAAGTAGTTGTGAGTTGATAGTTGGGAGTTGGGAGTTGTCAGGGGTGGACGTGTTGGGATGAGCGCGACGGGCGAAAGCCATCATAGTATGCGAATTAGTGAGCGAGGCAATCATCCGATTACACAACCGGAATGCCCCCCAGCCTGACAACTGACAACACCCCCCAGCCTGCGCAATCGCTCTTCACCAGCGCAGACCTTCTTCCTCTTCGCCATGATGGTGGCGCTGCTACTCGTGGGCTTCGTGCTCATCGACTCGGCCAACGACGCGCTCGCGCAGATGCATCGGCATCCGGATAAGCACGGATAGCGCGGGGACCGGCATCCCCGAAGCGGGGAGTTCATGCAGCAGCCACACTTCGAGCGCAATGGAGTCTAGGTTCTCCTGAGCCACGGCTGACGCGGCATGCCGGCGCATCGCTCGCTTGCAGGCGCTGATGGTCCGGTGTCTGCGAGCCTTGATTCGTTCACTCACACAACCAAATCATTTGAATATGGAACCCACCACACCTGAACCGCTGGCTAACCGCAACAAGCCTGCGTACGCCGGCGCCCTGAACGATCTGCATGACCTGCTCGAGGACAGCCGCAAAGGCTACCACGAAGCCGCCGAGCGCGCCGAGGATCCTGCCGTGAAGCTCATGCTCGATGGTTTCGCCCGCGAGCGCATGCCGCTGATCACCGCGCTCGTTACGGAGCGGCTGCGGCTGGATCCCAGCTACGAGCCCAGCAATGGAACCATCAAAGGCGACCTGCACCGTGCCTGGATGGACATCCGCGACACGCTCAGCAGCACCGACAACGCCAACGTGCTCAGCGAATGCGAGCGGGGAGAGAAATACCTGCTCGATCGCTACGACGATGTGCTGAAGCTGGAGAGCCTCCCGGTGGAGACCGGCAACCTGCTCCGCTCACAGCGCGCCAAGGTGCATGAGAACCTGAACGTGGTGCGCGAACGCCGCCGTGCGAAGGAAGCGCACGAATGAACCCCATCGCCATGAAGAAGACCCGCAAACCCGACCCGAACGACAAGGGCTACGCGCCGCATGAGCCTCATTCGGTCCAACGCGATGGTGCGTTTCATAGGGTATTCGTTTGCCGCTTCCCGGGCAAAGCCTGCCGCGTTGGTGGAATACGACCGATGCCGCTAGCGCACACGAAGGTTCGCTCGGGCTGTGTCCGTGGTACTCGATCATCATTCGGCTCATCCACGCACACGGCCACTCAGCGTGGCCGTGCTTCCACATGCGTTGAGGCCAACACACCACAGTATCTGTGGAAGATGCCTCTGCAAGCCCCGTGAACAGGCCGTGCGGTCCTTGGCATGACGTGTGGGTACAAGCGGCCATCAAACCATCCACCCATACACGCAATGGCCACGGCAAGCAAAGGGCTGCACAAACTACTCGAAGACCAGCTCGCCGACATCTACTACGCCGAGAAGCAGATCCCGAGGGCGTTGCCCAAGATGATCAAGTCGGGTGAATGCCGCTGCGGAAGAGGATGATGATGATGATGATGACGAGGACCGGGCTCCGCGTAAGACCGCAGCGCGAAAGACCGCTGCCCAGAAAACCACGAAGCGGAAGTGAGGACTTCCGCCCACACCATAGCAGTCACTCAACATTCACGAAAAACACAACGACCATGAGCGCTACTGAAGATCGGATCAAAGGGAACTGGAACCAGATCAAAGGCAAGCTGAAGGAGAAGTACGGCCAACTCACCGACGATGACCTCACCTATCAAGAGGGTCAGGAGGATCAGCTTTACGGACGCCTGCAGGAACGCCTGGGCAAGACCAAGGACCAGGTGAAGGAGATGATCGACGGATTCGGTTCCTGAGCATCGGATACCTGTACAGAAGTCGAAAGGCCCGGATACTTCCGGGCCTTTCGCTTGCTGATGGGCTTACCGACCTCTGCTGTTCGGAGGCCGAGCGCCGCACTAGGTGGCCGGCGCCTGGTCTGCTTCTTCGATCACGTAGTTGTAATAGCGCCGGTCGCCTTCGGGGTCCAGGAGAAATGGAACCGAGGTGCGCCACCAGCGGCGGAGATTCGCCACCACGGTGTAGCGGCGGATGCGCCGAACCGTTCAACCTACCGTCCCTTGCGCCAGCGTTTGCTGCTCGCCGTGTGCCGTTCCTCGCGGCCCATGGCAGAGACGTAGGATGTGAGCGCACTTTGGCGCAAAACCTCTCCCATGCGAAGGACATTACCAATCGTTCAGCGGATCGCCATCACGCTCCTGTGCGCCATCGTCTTCCGTGGCCTCGCGCGTTCCCAGGAACTCACCAGCCAGGAAGTGCTGCCCTCGCTCGGTGAGCAATTCGTGCAGTATCCCATCGCCGCAACCATCAGCGTGCTCTTCGATGCGCAGGGCCGCATCGTCCGCACCGGGCGCCCCGCGACCTGGGAACTGTCCGCGCTGCCCGCCGGATGCTACCACCTGCGCGTGTGCTAGGGCGGCCACTGGTCAGACCTGCCGCTCCTGAAGCAGCTGGGCGTGTTCACATGGCATCCTTCGACCACATGCTGATGCAGGGAGAGCAAAGAGTTTCAGGCTTTATCTGAGCGGATTCAGACCGCCAGTTTCAAGCCCATGCTCACTTGATCAAGGGCCGCGCTCCCGGGGCGTAACGCGTGACCTTCCACCTCGCCTTCTCCTCGAGTTCCTTCAGCTCGGCATAGCGCGCGGCTTGCTCCTTACTGAGCGGTTGCTGCTGGCGTTGCTCGTCCAACTGCCGCAACTCCTCTGCCTGGCTCTCTTCCGCCGCGGCGTGGAAGGAGCGCCCGCCTGATTCCACCAGGTAGAAGGCCCTGCGCGTGGCATCGTACACGTACTTGTCGGTGCTCATCCACTTCCAGGCGCTGCCGCCGAACTGCGTGATGAGCAAGGTGTCCGACTGAATGCCGATGCCGCTGATCCCTTCCTCTCCGATGGGGTCGTGGAAGCCGCCATCATGCTTGCCGGGGAGGAACTCGCGCAGCAGCGCATGCTGCACGAAACGGCCGCGGTCCGCTGCCGTGAAGGCGATCAGCAGGTCGCGCGCACCATCGTCCGCCGCGTTGGTCAGCACCAGCACGTGGTCCTCGGCGCCATCGCGGTCCAGGTCGCCGGTGGCCTGCTGCAGCACGCGCCGCCCAGGGGCCAGTATTTCGCGCAGCGCATGCCAGGCGTACGGCGGCCTCGCATCCACCGCGTGCTTCTCCACCCAGCAGTGGGTGAGGTCCACGGCGCGGCGGCGCAGCGCATAGCCCATCGCCGCCGTGCCGCGCTCCGCTTCGTAGGCCGCGCCGGTGACCATCGGCTCGTAGCTCAGCGTATCGCATCGGTAGGCCATGGTATCCACCTCATCGCGCAGCGTCTCGCGATGCACCGATTCAATGAGCAGCTGACCAGTGGGGCTCATGCACAGGCATTCCTCCACGGCATATTGCCCATCGCCATAGGCCGAGGCCAGCGTATCCACGCCCTGCAATTGCCCGAATCGGTCATAGGTCAGCCACAGCAGGTCGTGGTCATCGTCGCGGTCGCAGAGCAGGGCGATGCGCATGCCGTTGTCGAAGGGCAGCTTGGAACCGAAGCGCAGCGTCGCATCGGCGTAGTCCTTGGCGGTGTGCTGCAACAGGGCGATGCGCGCTTCTTCATCCACCACGGCGCGGTCCGTGTGGTCGGCGACCGGACCGGGGCATAGGCGCTGGTTGGGCCGCATGGCATGCCGGTCCCAGCCGCCCGGCGGCGCAGGCAGCTGGCTGGCGCCCGAAGCTGCGGGAGCCACGCTGATGCGCGCATCCGGCACCAGGGCTTCCGGTGTGATGCGGTACGAGATGGCGGGTACCGCGCAGGGCACGGATCGGCCATTCACCGTGCAGCCGTTCACCACATGCACGTGCGTCTCCGTGATGCTCACCAACGAACTGTCGCGCGTGCGGTGGTCATGCTGCACCTCCTGCTCATCAATCTCCCACTCGAAGTTATCTTCCAAGATGGTGAGGCTCGCGTAGGTGAGATGCTCCACGTCGATGAGGTAGAGATCGACCACGTGCAGCTCCTGCCCACGGGTGAAGTTCATGCTCCTTTGCTCGGCGATCAAATAGCGGCCATCGGACGTGAACCGCTGCAGCTCGAAGTGGTTCTGTCTGTCCTTGTACAGCGGCAGGGCATAGGCCAGCCAGCGATCACCCCATTGCTTCACCAGCACCGGGCTGCCTTCTTCCAAGGGCTCCTGCGGTTCCGTCAGGCTTCGCTGGTCGGCATCCACCACAGCGTTTGTCCGTTGCAGGGCCTTCACATCGGCGGCCGCGCGCAGGGTATCCGGTGCCTCCAGCGGCACGAAGGGGATCACGGGGTCCTGCGCCACGGCGCATCCGGTGGCCGTAAGAGCCAGCACGAGTAAGTAAGCCGCGAAGCGCAAGGGGAAGGGGATGGGTCAGGGGCCGGGCAAAGTTCGGGCCGGGGCGCATCGATCGATTGGACTCGTGGATAGATGGCGCCCAAGACGAGCCGCCTATCACCCACGCCTGGCACCCACCGCAGCGTGCCGAGCTACGGATCCGTTATCCGCGACTCCTCCGAATGCGGCTGCCCTTCGGTAGCGCTCGTGTCCTGAAGGCCATCCGACATGCCCTTTCCGAGCAAGGGGTAGCGGGCCAGCTCATCTTGCGTCACCCACGTGTGCCAGCGGCCCTCATCCCAATAGTCATTCAGCCGGTATAGCACCGTGCCGGTGCGCGCATCCCATTTGCGCTCCTTCACCCAGATGTGGCCCCGGCCTATCTGGTTCTGGAACCGGTCGTTCACGGCGTAGCGCGCCATGGCCTTGATCGCCTCCAGCACCGCCTCGTGCAGCACGCTGTCGCGGTCCATGCTGCCCTCGCCCTTCACCAGATCCACTAACCGGTAATAGGTGCCGTCCTTGCCCGTCACCTTCCACGCCACGCGGTACACTTGGCCGCGCCACGGCACCAGCCCACCCACTTTGAATTGCATGCATCTCCGCGCGACGGAATAGCCGTCGATCGCGGCGGTAAGAAGTAAAGGCGCGGAAAGGGCAGGGAAGGAGGGTGTTGAAAGAAAGGGGGGTGAATCGGGCAGCAGTGCAGAACGCTACAGCACTGGAGGAGGAGAATAGCGAAGAATGAGCTTCATAAGACAGTCGGGTGTACGCAGAACTAGCATTGATCATTGATAGACGTCCGTTGACAATCGAACGCATATCGCGCTATGTAAGATTCATGCGCTCTGTTGTTCAAGCCGTTCCTTCCATCGCTTCCAATCCGGCATCACACGGTCAAGCAGGTTGTAATACGCCGTGCTGTGATCAGGGTGGACCAGATGGCATAGCTCGTGTATGACCACATAGTCTATGCATCGACCGGGAGCCTTGATCAACTCCGGGTTCAGCATGATGCGGCCCTGTGGCGTACAACTGCCCCAGCGCAGGCTCATACGGCGTACGATGATCTCAGGTCGCGCGAGCTTGTGCTTCTTCAGTAGCTGCATGGCGATATCCATGCCCTGCTCGAATCGCGCTATGGCTCGAGGCCGGTACCAGCCCGCAAGAAGGCCCGCTATATGTGCTGCGTCACGTGGGTGCCGTGCGTGCACATGGATACGACCGTCGCTCAGCTTCACCACCTCTCGACCGACGGTCGCATGCACCTTCAGGCGGTATTGCTTGCCTAGGTAGCGGTGCGTCTCGCCGCTCACGTATTCCCGTGGCGGGGTCAATGGCAGGAAGGACCTGAAATAGTCTTGCTGCCGCACGATCCAAGCAGCGCGGCGTAGCACGAAGCGATCCACTTCTTCGGCCGTGGCCTGTATGGGCGCTCGCATCTCCACCCTGGCATCCGTATGCACCACGAAGCCGAGCGTGCGGCGCGACGTGCGCACGAGCCCATACCAAATGGTCGTTTTCCCGTACTTTACGCTTCGTTCTTCCATCACGCGTATCGGTTCTCCGCGATCCGCATCACGCCCTTGAGGATCTGGTCGATCACGTCGAAGCCGAGCTCAAGGCCCTCGTTCCGGAGGTCGTAGAGATGGTCCTCCATGGCCTGTTCCATGCGCTTCTTCACATCCTCGTTGCGCGTCCAGTCCACGATGCGCATGGCGCGTATGATGTCGTCCAGCGATAAGGCGATGGCCGCGCTGCGCTCCGGGGCCAGCTCCACCTGGGCCGCGCCCAGGACCTCGCTCACCAAATGGTAGAAGGCGCGTGCCTCGTCCCGCTGCTGAACGGCCGCAGGCTCATGGCCTGTGCTGCGTTCACGCACCTGCTGCATCACCGCTGTGGCTCGTTTCAGGTATTCCAAGTCGCTGATGCGCTTGGCGCGATAAGCATCGATGGCTTCTTGCAGCAATTCGCTCAGCTTCTTGTAGAGCACCGGGTCCTCTTCCATGCGGGCGGTCAGGGTCTTCTTGGTCCGGCTGGCGATCATGTCGGCACGGCCCGCGGCGCCCTCCACTTTCTCCACCTCCTTGGCAAAAGCGTCCTGGTCGAAGATGTTCACCTGCTCGGTGAGCTGCAGCACCTCGGTGCTCTTGATATGCGTGTCGATGAGCTTCTGCACCTGCCCCTCGTATTGGCGGTAGTCGATGGCATCGCTGTAGCGCTGCCTAACGGTGGCTCGCAGCCGCAGGAAGAAGGCCGCATCGCGTCGGTAGCGCTCCACTTTCCCTTCATCGGTGAGCCGAAGGAAATCCAAGGTGCTCAGGGCCATCTTCAGGGTGCGCACGTACAGCGAGAGGCGCTCATAGAAACGGTCGCGTACATCCTTCGGCTCCAGGTGCCGCTGGAAGGCCTCGGTATCCTGCTTGTTGGGCAGGGTCTTGAATAGGTCCCACAATTGTGCATGGCGCTCGGGCAGCTTCGCCACCTCCTCTTTCACGTGCGTGATGGTGCCTTCCAGGTCCTCGTCGTCGTAATCGCTCAGCTCGCTGTACTTCGACAGCGCTTGGTCCAGTTCACCCAGGATGCCGTAGTAGTCGATGATGTAGCCGAAGTCCTTGCCCTCGAACAGGCGGTTCACGCGGGCGATGGCTTGTAGCAGCGTGTGGTTGCTGAGGCTGCGGCAGATGTAAAGCACCGTGTTACGTGGGGCATCGAAGCCCGTGAGCAATTTGTCCACCACGATGAGCAGGTCCGGGTCGCCCTCGGCCTTGAACCGGCTCACGATGCTCTTCTGGTAGTTGGCCTCATTGCCGTATTGGGCCATCATCGCCTTCCAGAAGCGCACCACGCGCTCATTCGGTTCCTCATAGGCGCTATCGTAGCCCTCGCGGTCGTCGGGGGCGCTGATTACCACCTCGTTGCTCACCAGCCCGATCTGGTCCAGGTATTCCTTGTACTTCAGCGCGGCCACCTTACTCGGGGCGGTCAGCTGGGCCTTGAAGCCGCTGCCCTTCCAGTTGTCGCGCCAATGCAAGCTGATGTCCCACGCCGTGCGCAGGATCTTCTGGTCGGCCTCGTTAAGCTGGTCGGCGCGGCTGAACTTCTTCTTCAGGTCGGCACGCTGGTACGCGTTCAGCGGCTCGCTCACCAGCTCGAAGAAGGTGTCGATAGGTTGCTTGTCCACCTCCTGCACCACATGGCGCCCCTCGTAGAGCAGGGGCACCACCGCGCCGTCGATGACCGCTTGCCGGATGGTGTAGGTGGGGCGTATGATGCCGCCGAACTTGCGCGCGGTGTTCTTCTCGTCGCCCATCAGGGGCGTGCCTGTGAAGCCCAGGAAACAGGCGTTGGGCAGCACTTTCAGCATGCGCGCGTTGCCCGGTCCATAGTGGCTACGATGGCTTTCGTCCACCAGTACGAATATGTCCGGACTATCGGCGACCAGCTGGCCCTTCTTCGCCACGGCTTCGAACTTCTGCAGCAAGGTGGTGATGATGCGCGCCTTGGTCTCGCGCAGCAGCTCGGCCAGGTGCGCGCCGCTGCGGGCCTGCACCGCCTCGGCCTCGCAGGCCTTGAAGGTGCCGTACAGCTGGTCATCCAGGTCGATGCGGTCGGTGACCAGCACGATCCGCGGGTCCTTGATTGTGGGTTCCATGGCGATGGCCTTGGCCAAGAGCACCATGGTGAGGCTCTTGCCGCTGCCCTGCGTGTGCCATACCACGCCGCCGGGTCGCTGGCCCGCGGTCATGTGCTTCACACGCTCAAGGGTGCTCTCCACCGTGAAGTACTGCTGATAGCGCGGCACCTTCTTTTCGCCGTTGTCGAAGAGCACGTAGCGTTGCACGATTCGCAGCAGGCGTTCCGGACGGCAGAGGCGGTAGAGCAATTCATCCTGCTCCGTCACCTCCAGCACCTCACGTTGCTGCTGCTCGAAGAAGGCGCGCACGTACCGGAATCGATCGGCGAAGAGCGCGTCCATCGCATCGCGCGGTATGGGCTGATTCTTCAGTTCGTGTAGCGCGTCCTCGTCGCCCTCCTCCTTCCACTGGCTCCAGAAGGCCGGAGGTGTGCCAACGGTGCCATAGCGTGCATCGTTCTGCGCCAGCGCCAGCAGCAGCTGGGCATGCAGGTAGAGCTGCGGCACCTCATCGGGCTGCTGGTTGCGCAATTGCTGGCTGATGGCCTGCGCCACCGGGGTGCCGTGCTCCGTGCTGTGCAGATCCGGACGCTTGCACTCGATCACCACCAGCGGGATGCCGTTCACGAAGAGCACGATGTCCGGCCGCCGGGTCTTGGCGCTGCCCTTGCGCTCCACGGCGAACTCCTCGGTGACGTGGAAGGCGTTGTTGGCCGGATTCTCCCAATCGATGAAGCGCAGCGGGAAGCTGCGCGTATCGCCCATGATGGTCTCCTCGAAGCTGCGACCCAGCGTGAGCAGTTCGTACACCTCCTTGTTGGCGGTGTAGAGGCCCTCCACCAGCGGCATCTCGCGAAGCCCGCGAATGGCCTGGTAGATGTTGCCGGGGCTGAAGGCGTATTGCTGCCCCTTGTGGTGTATGCGATTGATGGCCCGCAAGCGCTCCTCCAGCACGCCCTCCAGCAGCACGTTGCCCGCCTTGCCCTGCCGCTGCGCCAGCGCCTCCTCCGGGCTCAGGTAGGTGTAGCCCAGCTTCACCAGCAACTGCAGCGCGGGTAGCTGGCTGATGTGGTCTTCGAGGAAGGAGGGGGTGATCATGAAATGCGCTCAGCGGCGTTCAAGAAGTTGGGGCTGAGTCACTTTGACCGAGCCAGACTCAAGCAATATCCGCTGCTGATACCGCGTGCCTTCTTCATCGTCGAAGTGGATCTCAAGATGGGGATACAGGTCAGTCATCTTGCGGGATGCGAACAATCGAACCATCAGTTCCTCGCCCGACCGCACTAATTCCGGGAGCCTGATCTGGACGTCGTCTCCTTTGATGATGCGAACAGCGAAATTCCGGGCGTCGCCTCCACGGTTCAGCAGCTCTATTTCAGCTTCAGTATGCCCGGGCTTGATTAGGGACGATCCAAACTCGAATTGTGGCCGGATTTTGATCTTGCGGACTTTCTGATTGAGCTCTTCACTCTGTGACATGATGCGAATGCCTTCCGCAATCGCTTCGTGGATGTTCTTGAGGTGAAACACCTGTCCACTCAGTTGGCCCACTTGTGCGGCCATGTGCTTTATCATCTCATCTTTCTGTTTGTCCCGCCTGAACAAGACAATGAAGGCCGCTATTGCGCCGGGTATCGCGACCGCTGCTCCAATACCTTGTAGCCAGTTGGCAACGGTGTCGTGCCATATAGTCGCATCTGCCGCGCTGCAGAGTATGGTGCTCATGCCACAGGTTCGGTTTCAGTCGGCGGATGCGGCCATATTCCATCCACCATCGCATCGAAGCGCTGCCAGTACTGGTTGCCGTCCTCGTCCTTGTAGGTGAGCGTGAAGGAGTGGGAGCCAGGCAAGGGGCCTGCCATGTTCAGGATGCGCAAGCGCAGCTTCTCGCCTCGTTGCGCGAACGTGTCGCACTGCACGACGATCCCGTTCCCTTGGTTGATAGGACGGATCACATGCGCAGGACCGCCCTTGTTCACTACCTCGAGCCACCAATGCTCCTCATTCATTTGCGGGACTTCCGTGCGATTGTCGAAGTAGGGCTTTATCTCGTTCCTGCGGTAGCGTTCGCGCTCCTCGAAGTGCTTGGTCTGCTTGGCCAGCTCTTCGGTTTGCCGGGCAAGCTGCCTCACCGCCTCGGTCTTCTCTCGGTCGCGCTGGAACAGCACCCAGAACGCCGCGATTGCGCCCGGTATGGCTAACAAAGCGCCGATGGCTTGCGCCACATCGGTCCATGCTGCCGCGAGTGCGATCAAGGGCATCATGCCTTCACGCGTGTTTGCCCCGTTAGCAACTGCTGCATCAGCCCGCGCTTCTGGGTGTTGAGGTATTCGAGATAGTTCGTCGTCTGCTCAATCTGTTTGTCCAGCCCTGCGAATACGCGAGCCAAGCGGTCCTGCTCATCGCGGTCCGGCAGGGGCACCCACAGGTTCTTGAAGTCGTTCCAGCGGAGGCTTCCTCTGCGGTCCACGGAAGCATTGGTGGAGGTGCGGAAGATGTGCCGGTATCGATCGCTCTTGAACAGGTAGTACATGAACTCGCTGTTCGCCTTGGCGTGGTCGAATTCGAAGACCACGTAGATGGGACTCACCAAACCGACCTCATGCGCACGAAGCAGATCGATGGAGCCCTCCTCGATGTGGTTGGCCGGGAATCCGAATTGACCACGCCGGATGACCTTATAATTGGACCGGTCCTCGCTGAACATCTGCTTCTTGAAGTACTCCAATGAGGACACAAAGCCCTTGTGCTTGCTGCAGGAAAGCACGATATGCTCTGCTGCATCCGTGTTCCGCTCACTCACCTCTTCAGCGATATCGCCGATGTTGACCTTTCTTCGGTGGTGATAGATCTCCCCCAGAGCAGTTCCGATCAGCCCCCGCTTGCGCTTCTGCTGCGCGGCTAGCAGCTGCTGCGTGGTGGCTATGGCCCGGTCCCAGGCACCCAGCACCGCGGCGATGCGGCGTTGTTCGGGGAGGGGAGGGGTAATGACTGGCAGCCTTTCCAGACTCCCAGCGTTCACGTTCTTCTGCGCCCCTCCGATTTCTGTGGCCCCAATGATTTTCCTACCAATTGGGCTGTTCATGTAATACACGAGGTACTTGCTGCTCAATCGGCGGCTATTCAGTCTGGTGATCAACGAGGTGAAGCACTGCGATCCCTCGAGATGCTTTGGTACCACGGCCGAAACGCCTGGATAACCTGTTCGCATCGACACCACGTCGCCGGCCTTGAGTCGCTTGTTCTTATGCAACTGCTCATAGCCTTCGTCTATGTACAGGACATCCGACTCGTCGATGACGCCGTCAAGGATGTTCTGATTCCGCAACAGCAGCACCCCCTTCGCGCGATAGGCGTGCGTGGCTGCGCTCGCAATGCCAACCATGATTCGCTCACTCAGTTTGCCAAGTGGTGCCACCTCCCACTCCTCCGGAATCCACCCGAGCTTGGTGTGCTTGTAGCCGGGCTTGGCGCTGAGGGACGTCTCGGCAGAAGTGCCGCTGATACTGGCCCTAGGTTTCATGGTGGCGGTGGGCATCAATACTTCGGATTGTACTCAATGGTCAGTTGGCGGTGCCGTTGCTGTATATAGTTGCCCCACTCGTTCAAACGGTCAATGTGTGCCTGTAGGGCTGCCACTTGCTGCGCCTTCTCCGCTTCCGACCGACCGAACTGGAAGCCCATGATTTTACGCATCTGCCGGTGTGCCTCGTTCACATTGGCATTGTGGTTGGCGATGGCCTTCTCCAGCTCCCGCTTCAGCAGCGCGGCCAAAAGCGATGAGTGCTCCTCCAGCTTATGCACCACTTTCAGCGTCTCCCGGCCGTATTCCACTATCTGCTTGTTGGTCTGTTCAGCCAGATGCTCCATCTGCTGCTGGAAGAGCTTGCGCATCTCTACCACCTCCTCCTGATTCAACCTTTGGAGGTGCTCCATCTGCTCGCGCGTGGCCCTGGCCTGCGCGGCCTGCCCATGCGCGTAGATGAGGATGGCCAGGATGACTGCGATTCCGGTTCCGAAGGCCGAGAGGAAGTTGCCCAGCCATGGGCGGTCCCAGAATGCCGAACACGCCATGAGCATGAAGAGGAAGAGCCCAGCAAACCCGCACCAAGCCAACACCCAGCGATTGCGCGTGAAGCGCGCCCGCCATTCGGTGGGCGTGTTCATGGCTTTGAAGGTGGTCCAGGTGAGCTTCATAGCGTTGGTGGTTCTTGGGCGTCCAGGTGTTTCTTGATCTCCTGGAATAGTCCTTCAGCCACCTTCTTCATCACGGGCATCGGGTGCTCAGAGACCTTGTCATCGAATCCGAATTCGTCCGACTCTTTAGGCCCGTACCAGTACAGCAGCACCGCGTTCGGCTGGAAACGGAGCGCGACAACGACCTTCTTCTCCTTGATACCCGCGCCGAGCTTGAACCCGGCGAACGTGATGTTCATCCCGATCTGAGAACGCTCGCCGCGTTCTCGCAGGTCCATCAGTTGGGCAAGCGTAAACTTCTCGAAAGTCGGCATGCCTGCGCGACTGCCGTCAAATTGCACGATGTAACGGTAATCCGTGGATTTGAAGAACTTCGAGAATACATCGAAGGTCTTTCTGATTCGCTGGATAAGGTCAGCATGATTGAGCTGCATCCAGCTGGCGACCATTTGCTCGAACTGCGCTTTCTGCTGCTCTGCCGTTAAGCGCCTGCTCTCCGCCTGCATGAAAAGAAGATCGGCGCGCTTGGCCAGATCATCTTCATCCTCGAGGCTGCGTCCTTCTATCGCATCCAGTACCAGTTCCTGAGCCCGAATGAGCCCTTGCGCCATAAACCCGAAGAAGAGGTCTGGTAGCGCACCATAGGCCTGCACCTCCGCGAGGTAACGGTTGTAGGTCTCTTTCTCATCCACACGCACTACCACGGGCGGGTAACCGAAGCGCATGAGCAGCAGGTTGCTGAAGATGCGCGCGGTGCGCCCGTTGCCGTCGTGGAAGGGGTGTAGGGTCACATAGTCCAGGTGGAAGCGGAAGGCCAGCAGGGCAGGGTGCGGTGCATCCTTCGCCCCGCGCTCGATGCGTTCGATATCGGCCTTGGTGCGGTCCAGCAGCTTGTGCATGGCCTCGGGCACCTCGGCAGGCGGCAGGAAGTCGAAGCGTTCACCGCGATAGTTGTGCAGGTAGTTGTTCTCCTTCTTCCACTGCCCCAC
>JACJZF010000016.1 GCA_020635725.1 Flavobacteriales bacterium | reverse complement strand
GGCTGAAGAAGGCCAGCAACGCCGGGGGCAACATCTCGTACAATCCGATCTTGATGTTCGCTCTCATGATGATGAGGTTTTTGCGGTTGGTGCCGCGAACGATTTCGTGGCACGACCGGTTCTACCCAGGCAGCGCCGCACGAGTTGCCGGGATTTGGTCCAGGGCCAAGTGGTATGGCAGCTTTCCATGTGATTGGGGAAATGACCAAGTAAGGAGGGCGTATGGAGGGGGCATCGGGAGCCTGTTGATCGAGCAACAGGACCGTGGTGATCGAGGACCACGGCCTCACTGACCGGTAATCATGGCCTGGATGACCGATGACCATGGCCTCGATGACCGAGAACCATGTGCTCATTGACCGGCCACCACGACCTCAATGCCCAACAACCTTGGCCTCGGTGACCGACCACCACGAGCTCGTTGCAGGACAACCACGGCCTCAGTGGGCGACCACCACGAGCCCGATGCCCGACCACCAAGAGCCCGATGACCTGCAACCACGTGCCCGATGACCGATTACCAGGACCTCGATGCCCGAGGACCATGGCCTCGGTGTTCGACAACCGCGGCCTCGATGTCCCATGAGCCTGAACGTGGTGCTCCTATGCTGCGACACCGGTGACCGGCGAATAGGAGCGAGGCGGCCCAGCGAACTTGGAGATTTCCCAAGTCGGTTGAAGGAATGTTCCCTTTTTCGACCTTGGCTGAATAACACTTTCCCCATGAAAACCACTTGCCATGCCCAGCGACACATGGAGAGAACGGTTCAAGTTGGCCCGCTTGGAGCGGGGGTATATCCAGGAGGAGATCGCCGCCATTCTAGACGCTGATGGGACCAAGATCAGCGACATCGAGACCGGCAAGCAATCG
This sequence comes from Flavobacteriales bacterium, assembly GCA_020635725.1. Lineage (GTDB taxonomy): Bacteria > Bacteroidota > Bacteroidia > Flavobacteriales_F > PHOS-HE28 > PHOS-HE28. Next base: position 47,657 of record JACJZF010000016.1, on the reverse strand, counting down.
CCCGCCTATGAGGACATGCTGAAGATCGCCCACGAGCTGCACATCAGTTTGGACGCCTTGGGCGCCCCGGGTCCCTTCGACCACCGGGCCTGCTTGCTGCCCACCTGGCCGGGGAAGAGCCCGAAGCTGCTGGAGAAGGTGGAGGAGCGCAAGAGGCGGAAAGCGGAGCGGATGAGACGTAGGGGCTACACCGGGCAAGCTGGAGCAAGCGCGGCCTGAGTCGACGAAGGTCAGGCCAAAGACCTTACACCTTAGCAAGGTCTCCCGCCTCGGGAACCCTGCGCTTCCACGCATCGAGGGCGGAGGCTTTTTCGGGATACCCGTTATTCGAGGTCGCCTGGTCAATGAATTTCCGCCGCGCTTAAGGATCCAAGGTCGTATGGTACGGGTCAGCCCCCGAACGTCCTCGGCTTGGTGGTGCCGTTTGCCGTTGCATGGGTCCAAAGCACCACTTCTCGCTCCCCGCTTTCCGTAACGCACATGTGGCGCACCTTCACGGGCATGGTCCAGTTCCATCGTTATGCGCCGCCTGAAGCTTTACGCCCGTTCATCGCGTGTGTTGAAGTGATCGCGCACGATGGGCCCGTACAGACGGCAAGCGCGCAGCGCGTTACACCGGACGGCTGCATGGAACTGAACTTCAACCTCGGCGATCCCTTGCTGCGCATCACGACCGAGGGTGCGCAACAGTTGACCGGAGCTTATGTGGTGTGTCGGCATGCGCGGCCCTATTTCGTGCAGCGCACGGGGCCTGCCTTTGTGATCAGCGTGCGCTTCCATCCGTGGGGTGCGCCGCGGCTGCCGCTGCATGAGCTTGCGGATGCGGCGCTCGATGCCGTGGATGTCTTTGGCCCCATGGTGCGTAACGTGCACCAGCGATTGCTGAGAACAACGCACACGGCCCACGCCCTTGCGCAGGTCCATGAGTTCCTGGTGGGCGCACTGCGCGCAAGCACGGTGGATGCACTGGTGGTGGACGCGGCGCAGCGGTTGAGCGAAGCACAGGGGTCGAACGCGCTTCACGACCTGCAGCAACACTACGGTCTCTCGGCCCGACGGTTGCAGCAACGCTTCCAACACCAGTTGGGCATGGCGCCCAAGGCTTTCATGCGCCTGATGCGCTTCCAGCGCGCGCTGCGTTCCTTGCACCGCGGTTCTTCGTGCATGGATGTGGCCTTCGACCAGGGCTATAGCGACCAGTCGCACCTGGTGCGTGAGTTCAAGGCCTTCGCCGGCATTCCGCCCTTCCGTTACAGGCGGGAAGCACATCCGCTCAACGATGCCATGCTGCTGGAGCGCGCGGTGGGCTGAGCCCGTTTCGCTTTCGTTCTAGTTCGCCTGTAAAGGCCGCGATAGGTTCGCCCCATGCTTACCTCATTCAGGCCCATGCACTGCGCACCCGCGCTCCTCCTCGCACTCGGTTTGTTCGCGTTCAGCGCGACGAATGCTGCGGACGATTACGTCTTCTCTTATTCCACGGCGCCCTATGTGCCGCTCGTGGACCCCATTGTTGTGGTGACGGATGAGGAATTCAACGGCACCTACCGCTATGTCCCCATCGGCTTCTACTTCGATTACTGGGGCGATAGTAATACGATCTTCACCTTCAACACGCACGGCTATTGCGCATTTGGGTTTGCGCCCAACTACGGCTTCTATCCCTTCAACGTCGGCCTGGTGGGCATCGGCGATTCGCAGGTGGGATACGTGCAGGACCTGTCCGGTGGGCCGGGTCATGGCATCCTGAAAGTAGAGTGGAAGCACGTGGGTTTCTACAGTTACCCGAGCGGCGAGGACCATGTGAGCTGGCAGGTATGGCTATACGAGGGTTCCAATGCGGTGGAGCTGCACTTCGGTCCATCCGCCATCGCCAGCGGCCACTACGCCGGCATCTTCGGCAGCGCCAATGGCCCGCAGACGGAATTCATCCATCCGGAGGGCGATGGGTTCTATGACCTTGAAGGCCCGGCCGACGCCCCCGCAGCTGTGTACATGCCCGGTGAGAACATCTTCCTGCAAGGCTATCCGGGGCAGGGCATGGTGTACCGCTTCATGCCCACGACGAGCATCGGTGTGGCGGAAGTGAACGGCGCAGACCAAACGATGGTGCTTTATCCGCAACCAGCCTCAACGGTGTTGCACGTGGCCCATGGCGATGGTTCCGCGATCTCCGGGCGCTACACCATCAGCGATGTGGCAGGCCACGTGGTGCAGCATGGTCGAATGTCCGCGAACGGGCTTGATGTGTCGAGTTTGAGCGTTGGCACCTATATCCTGCGCACCACGGAAGCCGGGCTCACACGGCAGCGACGCTTCGTGCGCGCCGCTCGCTGATCATGGTCGCTCGCGCGCTGCTGCTGCTGGCTGCGGCCATCACCCTGTTCCCCGGTCATTCTTCCATGCTAGAACCACGCATAGCCGACCATGCCCATGCCTTCGATTTCTGGCTGGGCGATTGGAAACTGACCTGGCGCGATAGCGGTGTGGCGACCAACCGCATCGTGCGCGAAATGGATGATCGCGTGATCGCCGAGCACTTCCATGATCCCCAGGCGAACTACAGAGGTTCCAGTTGGAGCGTGTATGACAGCTTGAGCGACCGGTGGCACCAGACCTGGGTGGATACGCACGGCAACTACTTCGCGCTGAGCGGTGCATGGAAGGGGGATCGCATGGTGCTGGAGACTTCGCCAACCGACCACGACGGACTGCGTTTCTATCGCATGGTCTTCCGGGACATTGAATGGGACGGGTTCTGGTGGGAATGGTCGGTGACCGAGGACAAGGGCGCCTCGTGGACGTTGAAATGGCGCATCCGCTATGCACGCATGTAGTGCTGACTGCGGTGGCGAACAATGCCCTGTAGGCGCGATCGAACGATGAACCTGCGCAAGGTTGGCGCTGCGCCACGGCCTACTCGGCCCAAACGCAACCAGCCCCGGCACGTGTGTACCGGGGCTGGCTCTTCGGGCTGTGCGGGTCGCAGATGGCGTTGCGAGCACGGCGCACGGCCCTGCATGTGAAGGGTGGGGTGCTGGTGGGTCGCAGGCGGCTCGATGCGCGTGATGCCAGGCGACAGCCTGATCAGACGTGCTGTTCCGCGTGCTTGCCTTCCCGCACCTCTTCGATGAGCTTATTGGTGAAGGCCGGCAGGTCCTTGGGGCTGCGGCTGGTCACCAGCCCTTCGTCCACCACCACTTCCTCATCGACCCATTGCGCGCCGGCGTTCTCCACATCCTTCCGGATGCTCTTGAAGCTGGTCACCTTGCGGCCCTTGAGCACGTCGGCCTCCACGAGCATCCAAGGTCCATGGCAGATGGCGGCCACCGGCTTCTTCTGCGCGAAGAAGTCCTTCACGAAGCGGACCGCATCGGCATCGCGCCGCAGCAGGTCGGGGTTGATGACCCCGCCGGGTAGCACCAGCGCGTCGTAATCGTTGGCACTGGTCTCCTTCACGACGACATCCACCGGTGTGCTGTGGTGCCAGTCCTTATCCTTCCAGCCGCGGATCTCGCCACTGACCAGGGAGACCACCACGGCGTGGGCGCCGGCCGTCTCGAGCGCTTCCTTGGGCGCGCGCAGTTCACTGTCCTCGTATCCGTCGGTGGCGAGTATGGCCACCTTCTTTCCTTTCAATTCGTTCATCATTCAATGGTTTTTGATATCGCCTTCTTCGACGACAAGCCCTTGGCCGCAGATCACGCACCAGCCGGGTCCGATGCACGCGAAGCCCCCGGTGCGCTTGGTGAGATGGACGATGCTGCACGAACAAGGAGAAGCGGCTTGGGGAAGTGGGGCAACAGGTTGGGCAGCAGGCGCACGGCGCGATGACGGCACCGCCGAGGAGCGCAGTGAGCTAATCGAGGATGTATTGGCGCTGATCCACGGGCAGGGGCGGCCTTCGCATCGAGCAACTCACGGAGCACGCTACCTGCAGTCCCTGAGAGCGGCGATTCCGCATGGCAGTGGATGACAAGGCCAAGCAGTGCGCCGGCATCGTGTGCATGCGGCAGCTGCTCAACACGCATGTGTCCGGCATGGCCTTGCACGGTAACGCGTTGGACGTCGGCTACTACGATCAGGCGCATTTCATGAAACCGTTCCGTGCGTTCAGTGGTGAAGCACCGCAACGCTTCTTCGGACCTCCGCGGATTAGGGCAACACGTCCATTGGGGCGAATGGCTGCTCGACGACAGGCTTGGTCCGCAAACGGTACCGGCCTGCCTCCTCGATCTCAGGTAGCGCGTGCGGTGGGTGTCCACGGCCAGCGCGGCCACGCCCGGCTCGGGGAGCCTGTGCTGCGGGCCCTGCGCGAGCCGGGCAGTGGCTTTGGCCGTGGTTGATTTTTGGCTCCACCTTTTCATCCAAGGAAAAGGTGGAAGAACGAACGGGTCGGCTTTCGGTCGACATCTGCCAACGGAGTAGCCGCATTTTTTCAAGGCGGAAGCCAGGGTGCTGACCTTGCTTTGCTGCCCAGCACGAAACGACCATGTTCACCCTTGAGCAACTCGCCGAAGCGCGCAGCCGCGTGAAGAACGGCGCCGATTTCCCGGCGCTCATCCAGACTTTCATCCAGCTGGGCGTGCAGCGGTACACCACCTGGCTCACCGATGGCCATACCGACTACGAGGGTGCGGACCAGCGCCTCAGCTCTTCGCCCGGCCATGCGGTGCAGCCCATCGCCGACCGCTTGGACCGCGACCATTTCATGGCCCGCCTCAAGCACCATCAGCAAGGCGGCTCGGACTATGCGACGTTCTGCAGCGACACGCGCGCGGCCGGTGTCGAGCGCTGGGTGGTGGATACCCGCGCGATGACCTGCACCTACTTCGACAAAGCGGGGAATGCGGTGCTGGTGGAGGCCATCCCAAGAGCAGGGGAGTAGCGACCAAGCGGACAGTGGTGCCGCTGAAGCGACCTAAGCCTGCGGGAACACGTTCTTCTCCCGCTTCGCCATTTCAGCCGCGATCACCTGCCCGCTCTCGCCTTGCTCTTTCAGCTTGGCCATGATGTTGCGGTAGCTCTGTTGGTCGCGGTCCTGACTCAGCTTGAAGACGGTCTTAATCTCCTGCACTTCCACTTCAAAAGCCACGATCGCGCCCATGACGCGCTGCAGGAATTCAGGCGGGATGTTGTCGTAGACGGTGGTGGAGCGGGGATCGTTGTGCTCGAAATGCAGGGTGATGGTGCGCAGCGCATCCACCAGCGCGGCATCGTCCAGGAAGCGCACGACGCCGCGGACGTGAACGCTCATGTAGTTCCAGGTGCTGGGCGTGTGCGGGTTGCTGTACCAGGTGCCGCTCACGTACGTATGGTGGCCGGTGAAGACCACCAGCACGTTGGGGTTGTGCAGAAAGGCCTTGTGGTGGTCCGTGTTCTTCATGATGTGCCCGCGCAGGATCCGCCGGCCCTGGTGCTCCTCGATGAAAACGGGGATCTGCGTGGCCACGGGCCTGTTCTCCGCATCGCAGCCGGTGAAGAAGGCGAAGGGATAGCGCGCGATGAGGTCCTTGGTGTCCTGCTCGTCGAGCGCCTTGTGGTGGGGGAGGTCGTACATACTGCCGCGAAGATCGATGTCAACCCCGGCCCGCTCAATTCCTCTGAAGGTTCTTTCATGCTCAGGTTCCGTGCGCCTTCAGCCACCATGGAGCATCGGCGCGGGTCGTGCCGCATGGCTTATCACTTCGAGCCACTGAACCACCCGCCTGGCAGCCCATGCCCGTATGAGCCCGGCCGCTGGCTGTTCCACCCCTTGTCCAATCAATGGCTCACCTGGTTGTCCATGGACCTGCCGGACAATTCGGATCTTTGACGCGATCGGCCCCGATGTCCTTCGGTTCACTGTGCTCTCCCAGTCCGGTGCGTCATCTCGTTTCCGCTGCGCTCTTGTTCGCATCGATAGCGATGGCGGCGCAAGTGGGCACCGAGCGCTTCGGGCACATCGGCTCGCAGCAGGGTCTCTCGCAAGGCACCGTCTATTCCTTCTGTCAGGACCGTCAAGGCTTTCTGTGGATGGGCACGCAGGATGGCCTGAACCGTTGGGACGGCCACGAGATGCGCGTGTGGAAACACGAGCCGCTGGATGCGCGCTCGCTCTCGCAGGGCTACATCCGCGCGCTGCTCGCCACCGACGACGATAAGCTGTGGATCGGCACCGAAGGCGGTGGCCTGGATCGCCTGGATCTGCGCACCGGCGTGGTGAAGCGATTCCCGCTACCCGTGCCGGGCTCGGTGTTCAGCCTCGCACGCCGGCACGATGGCCTCATCCTCGTGGGCGGCACCATGGGATTGCTCGCGCTCGATTCGCAAGATGAGCGCTTCCGTGCCATCGCCTTCCCCATGGTGGCACCTGACGATCCTGAGTGCGCGCTCGTGCACACCATGCTCGTGGATGAGGATGACAGCGCGTGGCTGGCCACCAAGTACGGACTGTTCCATGTGCCTGCGAACGGTGCAAGCCCCGTGCACTACCGCCACGATCCGCAGGATGCCACGAGCCTGCCGAAGGCCAACATCAAGGCCCTGCATCGCGATGTCGCTGGCGATCTGTGGGTGGGCACATACGGCGGCGGACTCTGCCGCATGCGGAGCGACGGTGATGGCTTCGAGTCGTTCACCGCGCCAGGCCTCGAATTCGTTTACGGCATCACCACCGACCGCTACGGCCACCTGTGGGTGGGCAGCTTCAATGGCCTGCACGTGCTGGACATCGATGGCCACCTGCTGCGATCCTATCACAAGGATGCGCTCGATGAGCATGCGCTGCGAAGCGACTTGATCCTGGCCACCTACCGCGACCGCACCGGGCTGATCTGGGTGAGCACCAGCGGCCAGGGCGTCAGCCTCACCGACCCTGCACCGGACCAATTCCACGTGCTCGACGACCGCAGCGGCAGCGGCGCCCGCCTCACCGAGAGCTTCGTGTACGGCATCACGGAGGATAGGCAAGGGCGCTTGCTCATCGCCACGGCCGGTGGCGGCGTGAACCTGTGGGACCGCAGCTCGGATCGGATGTCGACGCTTGATGGTGATCGCCAGCGCGAGCGCGGCGCCAGCTGCGAGGTGACCCGTTGCGTGCTCGAGGACAGCAAGGGCCGCTTGTGGGTGGGCACTGATAAGTGCGGGCTCGACCGGCGCGGCACCGATGGCCGTTGGAAGAACTACACGCGGCGTAAGGACGATGCCACGAGCCTCCCCAGCAATGTGGTGCTCACCGTGATCGAGGACCGCAGCGGCACCATCTGGCTGGGCACCTACGCCGGAGGCCTGGCGCGCTACAACGAGGCCACCGACGACTTCACCGCCTACGCGCACGACCCCGACGATGCGAACAGCCTCCCCGGCAACATCGTGCGCTGCATCCTTGAGGACCACGATGGTGTGCTCTGGGTAGGCACCGGCGGCGCGGGGCTCAGCCGCTTCGATCGCGAGAGCGGCACCTTCACCTCCTACACGGTGCAACCTGCAACGCCAGGCAGCATCACCAGCAACTTCATCCGTTGCCTGCATCAGGACCGTCTTGGCCGCCTGTGGGTGGGCACCAATGGCGGCGGCCTCTGCTTGATGCAGCCCGGCGAGCATGGCGCCTTCCGGTTCCTCCCGTTCACCATGCGCGAGGGCCTTTCGGACAACGTGGTGTACGGCATCACGGAGAGCGCGAACGGCGACCTATGGCTCAGCACCAATGCAGGACTCAGCGCCTTCCACACGGATCATGCGCTGCGCAGCATCACGCCGAACGAGGACAGGAACGCGCCGCTGATCACGCACTACGCAGCGCACCGCGGCATCCAGCGGGGCGAGTTCAACGGCGGCGCTTTCCTCCGCGACCGCGCAGGGTGGATGTTCTTCGGCGGGGTGAACGGCATCACCTGGTTCCATCCCGACAGCATCCGACATGCCGCCGCCAACCTGCCCGTGGTGCTCACCGACCTGCAGGTGCGCAACAGGCCGGTGCTCATCGACACCACCAGTGGTCGTGCCGCCAACCACCTGCGCATGGTGGGTGAGCAGTACCGGCTGGATCGCCTGCCGAACCACATCGACACGCTGGTGATCCCTTACGCCGCATCGCTCTTCTCCTTCACCTTCTCGGCCATCGACCATCGCGACACCGACGAGGCATCCTACTACTACGCGCTCGAAGGCCTCGACAAGGAATGGAACGCCATCGGCACGCGCCGCTTCATCTCCTTCACCAACCTCGATCCGGGCTCCTACACCCTGAAACTCGGCGCCAGCACCAGCGGCAGCGCGCCCGAGGCACCCGGCAAGCTGGTGCGCATCGTCATCGTGCCACCCTTCTGGCTCACGGGCTGGTTCCGTGCCGCGCTCCTCCTTGCCACTTTGCTGGCCGTGGTGCTCGCCGTGCGCTACCGCCACCGCAAGTTGCGGCGCGAGAACGCGCGCATGCAGCACCTGGTGCAGGAACGCACGCAGCAATTGAGCGAGCAGAAGCTGCTGGTGGAGAACCGCAACGAGCAGCTCGAGGAGCTCAACGCGCTGAACCGCCGCATCCTCTCGGTGATCTCGCACGATTTCAAGGGGCCGCTCATCTCCATGCGCTTGCTCATCGATCTGTTACGCAGCGGCAGCTACGAGCGCCTCGACCTGCACACCTCCGACATCCGCAACCAGCTGGTGCAGTCGGAGATGGTGCTGCAGAACCTGCTCGATTGGGCGAAGCTGGAGCTGGGCGAGGGACCCGCACGGCCCGACGGCCAGCAAGCACGGCACAGCGATGTGGTGCGCGGCATCGTGGCCGAGTTGGAGCCGATGGTCAAGGAGAAGGCCTTGCACGTGGAGATCCAGGTGGAGGAAGGAGAGCTGGTCAGCGTGCCGCTGGACGTGCTTCGGATCATCTACCGCAATCTCATCAGCAATGCGCTGAAGTACAGTCCGGCCGGCGGTTCCATCACCTGCGGCTTCCTGACAGCTGGCAAGGAGCTCTTCGTGCAGGATCAAGGTCCGGGTATCGATCAGGGTCTGGCGGACCGACTGTTCAAAGGACCGGTTCACTCATCCTTGGGCACGCACCACGAGAGGGGTTTCGGGCTGGGGCTCTATCTCACCACCGAGCTCATCCAGCAGCACGGCGGCAGCATCAGGGTGGAGACCGGTGCCACGGGCAGCCGATTCCTGTTCCGGTTTCCGCAACGCGCATAGTGGGAAACCACCATGGCCGTTCCGGTTGCCGTCGCATTCCTTTGCGCCAACGCCACAACATGCAGGGGGTCCGTGTAGGTCTGTTCGATGATCATCCCGCCGTGGGTCTCGCCCTCCTGCGGACCTTCGAGGAACGCGGTGCCACCTTGCGCTTCCATGCACGCACGCGGGAGGAGCTGATGCGGCATCTGGAAGCCCCGCTTCCCGATGTCCTGGTTCTGGACGTGGTCGCGGACGATGTCATCGGCATCGAACTGTTCCGGACCATCGGCAACGCGCATCCGACGCTCCCGATCATCGCCTATACCAGCTTGGGCAGCCCGATCCTGGTGGAGAACCTGCTGCGCAGCGGTGTGCGCGGGTATGTGAGCAAGACCGAGGATATCGATGCGCTGTGCGCGGCAGTGAAGAAAGTCGCGCAAGGCCGGTTGCATCTGCCTCCGGAGTACGCGTTCCTGAACGGGCAATCCCAAGCGAAGGAGGCTGCGGCGCTCTCCGAGCGGGAGATCGAGGTGCTGCGCCTGATCGCCCGCGAACAGACCTCGAAGGAGATCGCCGAGCGTCTCTCGCTATCGGTGAACACCGTGGAGAACCATCGGCAGCACATCTTCACCAAGCTCAACGTGCGCAACCTCGCCGGCCTGATCGTCGAGGGCTTCCGGCACGGCTACCTCACGAGCTCGTAGGGCAGGGGCGGCGTGCGCGGAACGGCTTCGCGAAATCACGAGCTAGCCTACCGACTACCTTCGACTGGTGACATGAACTCGGCAAGCCTCCTGCACCGCGCCTTGGCCCTGCTGCTCCTCTGCACCGCGGCCTTGACCGTTGCGGCCAAGGGCGTATTCTGGTCGTACACCCTCACTGGCACGGCCTACGACCAGGCCACCAAGGATGTGCTGCGCGACACCGCCCTCATGATCGGCGATCAGCTTGTGACCACCGACAGCACCGGCCATTACCGGGTGGAGATCAGCGGCATCACCTGCGACCGCGGCACGCGCGCGCAGATCAACCGCTGCAACGAGGAGCATTATGGCACGCTCGAGATCCGGCGGGTGCTCAACAGCGCGAGCATCACCATCAACAGCCGTTGGAAGCAGTATGCGTTCTGCACCAGCGGCATCGTGCCGTGCAAGGAGCAGCGGCGGGACCTGTTCGTGCCGTGAGCCTTACCGGGAGCTGCGATCACGGATCGCGCTGACCGTGTTGCATATGGGCAAGGAGCAATCGCTCACCGCGAGGATGCAGCAGCCATGCCATTCCGTTCGGCGCGTATCTTGTTGTCTGCGCGAAAACCCTTTGCCATGCGACTAGTTCTATGCTGCTTCCTCCTGGTCCTGTTCGTATCCGATGCTTCGGCCCAGAACACCGTTCTGCGCACTGGCAGCGGCTTCTCCGGTAGCGGCAACCTGAACAACTACCTCGGCGCGGGCACCGATGCGGCATATGACCCTGACGGCAGCATCTACCTGTGCAGCGGTTTCTTCGGCAATATCGATTTCGATAGCGGCGCTGGCGCGGCCGTGCTCACCTCGGCCGATCAGAATTTCACGGACATGGCCCTGTGCAAATACGACAGCCTGGGCCAGTTCATCTGGGGCTTCAGCATGGGCAGCCCCGGAAGCAGCGACGAGCCCACGGCGCTGGCCGTGCACCCAGCCGGTGGCGTGGTGATGGCGAGCGGAGCCTTCGGCACCTTCGATGCTGACCCCGGCGCGGGCATGGCGATGACCAGCCCCACCGGCACCAGCAACAACCTCTTCGTTTCGCGCTACCTCGCCGACATGACCTACCAGTGGAGCTTCATGATAGGTGTGAGCGGCACGAACCTCGCCGCCGATGATATCGCGGTGGATGCTTCGGGGAACACCTGGGTGTGCGGCCGCTACCAAGGCACGCTCGACCTCGACCCATCAGCCGCTTCATTCCCCATCACCAGCGCAGGTTCCTATGATGGCTTCGTGGCGAAGTATGACGCCGCCGGCGCCTTCGTCACGGGTTGGAGCATCAGCGGGGCCAGTGCGGAGGAGCGTGTGCGCAACCTGGCCTTCGATGCCAATGGCGATCTGATCATGAGCGGCACCATCGCTAGCACGGCCGACTTCGACCCAGGGCCTGGAACGGCCACCGTGACCGCCACCGGGCTGCGTGTATTCATCGCGAAGTACACTGCAACGGGCGCCTTCATTTCCGTTGACCATTTCGGCGGCACTGCCACCGTACTGGATGCGCAGCGCATGGTGCTCGATCCCATGGGCAACATACTTCTGTGCGGTGTCGTTTACGGCGCCACGAGCCTTGATCCGAACAGCAGCGCCACGCAGGTCAGCACAGGCAGCAACCGCTGGATGTGGATCGCGAAGTACGATGCCGACATCAATCAGCTTTGGTACGACGCGTTGCCTGGCACCAGCAGCGGCGGTTACGACATGCGCGGCATCGCCACGGAGCCCGATGGAGATGTGTTCGTGTGCGGCGACTTCAGCAACAACTTCGATGCGGATCCTTCGCCCGCGAGCCAGCTGGTGTTCGCGGGCGGAAGCATGTTCTGCCTGAAGTACGACGCGATGGACGGTGCCTTACTGGAGGTGGTGCCGGTGCAGGCCTTCCAGGGCGGCATGCGGCAGATGGTGGCCGATGCGCACGGCAAGCTCGCGCTCACCGGGCGGTTCAGCAGTGTGATGAGCCTCGCGGGGTCGAACCTCACCGGCGGCGGGCCGAGCATCTTCCTCATCACGGCCGGTGAATGCCTGCCCCCGAGCATCGTGCAGCAACCCGTGGTGGCCAGCGACTATTGCTCGCCTGCCACCGAGGTGCTCGATGTGGACGCGCTCGGCACGGGGCTCACCTACCAGTGGATGCTGAACGGTTCTTCCACAGGCACGGGATACGATACCCTGCATGCCGGTCCTCTTGATGCTGGCACCTACACGTACCGGTGCATCATCGATGGCTTATGCGGAAGCGATACTACCGATGCGGTAACCATGGGCGTGAGCCAGACACCGGAACCGGTGATCGTGGAGGTGGTTGATCTGCTGACCTGCACGAATGCGACGGGCCTCTATCAATGGTACGTTGACGGTGTGCCGATCAGCGGAGCCACCGGTGCGACGTGGACGCCGACACAGAACGGCATGTACACCGTGCAGGTGATGGACGCGTTCTGCATCGGGATCAGCGATCAGTTCCCCGTGTTCGGGATGGGGCTTGGGGAAACGGTGAGCGAGGAGCCGTGGCTGGTGATTGACCGGAGCCTTGGGCGGCTCCTGATCCGGCCGGATATGCCCGGGCCGGTCGAGATCCTCGACCTCACGGGCCGGGTGGTGCATCGCACCCGGAACAGCGCTGACCGGGCGGCGATAGACCTCGTCGGTTTCACGCCCGGTGTGTACTTCGCCCGGAACGCCATGAGGACCGAGCGATTCGTGTGGTGAATGGGCTCGCGTTCGCGACCCCGTGGCGCTCAATAAAGCGCGCTCTGGCGCGTTCCTTCGTGCCAAACCCATTGCCATGCGCCGCACTGCTGCCCTCGCCTTCATCGCCATCACGCTTGCCCCGCTCACCGCACATGCCCAACGCGCGAGCGAGCAGCAGCCCTCGCCCCGCATCGAGGTCACCGGCGTAGCCGAGATGCAGGTAGTGCCCGATGAGATCCACATCGCCATTGAGCTGCGCGAGCGCGGCAGCGGCAATAGCAAGGTGAGCGTGGAGCAGCAGGAAATCCAGCTGCGCGACGCGATCAAGGCGCTGGGAATCGATGTGGAGCGCCTCACGCTCAGCGATGCCGTGGCGGACTACGTGCCTAGGAAATTCCGCAAGGACGACGTGATCGCGCGCAAGGGCTACATGCTGAAGCTGGCCGACGCTGAGCAGGTGCGCAAGGTCTTCCTGGAGCTGGACCGCCTGGAGATCGACGAGGCGCGCATCCACCACGTGTCGCACAGAAAGGAGCAGGAGTACCGCCGGCAGATGCGCGTGCAGGCCATCACCGCCGCCAAGGAGAAGGCCGATTACCTGTTGGCCGCGATAGGAGAGAACACCGGTCCGGCATTGAAGGTGGAGGAGGTGCAGCCAGAGCACCGCGACCCGCGCATCTACGGCAACGTGAATCGCCTAATGGCTGTGGAGGCCTATGGCTACAGCGGCGGAACGAGTTCGTATGAATCGCTCGGCGTCAATTTCTCCCGCATCGTCATCCGCAGTGAAGTGGCCTGCGTGTTCGCGATCGCGGCGCGGTAGTTGGGCTAGCTTGGCGCATCCCCGTGCCGTTATCAATCGGCACCGGATATGAACATGAGCTTGAAGCGCGCGTACCTGCTATTCGGATTCGCATCAATCCTCGCGGTCATCTCGAAGGCGCAGGATCCGGTCTTCGTTCACCACACGCCGCGCATGAACTACCTCTTCTCCGAGGAGGCGGACCCGGCCTATGTGCTCTTCGACGATGCGCCCTTGCGCACCCGGCCCGAGCGGGAAGCCGGTCTCGTGCGCGTGCTCAAGTCCGGTGAGCGCGTTCAGGTGCTCGAGGACACGCAGGATACCCTGTCGATCCACGGCGTCATGAGCCATTGGTATCGCATCGCGGTGCGCGGCGCCGAGGGATGGACCTGGGGCGGCAACCTGGCGCAGAGGTGCTTCGGAAGCCATGCGGATCCCTCGGTCAAGTTCGTTTCGGGCATCGATCACGTGACCCCATCGGACACGGGCCGCATCGACTACAGCTACCGCATCGTGGCGCTGCGAAGCGGAAAGGAGATCGACCGCATCACCGTGCGCAGCTTCGCCTGGGGATTCGAGGAAGTGAAGGCTCACGGTGATCTGGGAGTGAAGGGAGTGGATGACGTGATCACGCTCTCGGTGCCTTGCGTAGGTGGCTGCGGCTGCACCACCGGCGAGGTCGTTGTGTTCTGGAGCGGCGGCCGATTCCACCACGTGGCCGATCTGATGGGCTCGCCCGATGGGGCATACAGCGAGAACGTGAGCTTCATCTATCCGGCCGATATGGAAGGAGAGGCCGATGTGGTGCTGCGCGTGACGAGCACCTATGAGGAAGTGGAGCAGGGGATGGATGAGGAAGGGGTGGAGCCATTGCTCACAAGGATCCTGCGCACGGAGCACCTTAGGTGGGACGGAAAGGCCTTGGTGGCAACAGGAGAGCCGGTGGATGAGGTGAGGTATGTCCTGCCCTTGGAATGAGCGCTTGCGCCGCGTCCGCTGCCAGCCGGTTCGTTCAATGTCGCATTCGAGTTTCAGTTGCGTGCTGAGCAAGGAGCCGAACCCTATTCCGATCGTAACCAATCCGGGCGTACGGATACATTGCTAGCATGCGCGATCTCTTGGGATTCTTCCTTCTGGTTGCATCATCCATCACCGCGTGCGTGGGCCAGCCTCCGCAACCCGAGCCTGTGCAGCCCTTGGGCGGCACGCCGGTGGCCGAGTATGTGGTAACGGCATTCACCGATAGCCAAGGCCGCTTGTGGTTCGGCACCATCGGGCATGGCGTGGCGGTGCTCGACCCGAGCGATGCCACCGAGCCGTTCCGATACCTCAGTCCCGCGAATGGTGCGGGCGGCAACGTGGTGAGCAGCATCGCGGAGGATGCCGAGGGCAACCTCTGGTTCGCCGGTCATGATGGAACGGGCGTGGTGCGCATGGATGATACCGGCTTCCACCAGCTGTGGAGCGATGAGAGCGGGGTGGCGAGCGATGGGAAGGGCGGCATCTGGGCCAGTACGCGCAGTGGTGTGTTCCGCTGGAACGGAGAGCGCATGGAGCCTTTCGCGGTGCCTGTGGACCGCAAGCGCATCGAACGCTATGCGATCGCGCCGGGCCGTGTCAATCTGTGCCTGGTCGATAGCCGCGGTAGGCACTGGTTCCGCACCGATGGCTACGGCTTGCTGCGCTACGACCCTGCGGCGGCGGAGCCCTTCACGCGTTTCGGCAAGGAGCACGGGCTGTGCAGCAACTCGGTGAATGAGGTGGTGGAGGATGGGCAGGGCCGAATCTGGATCCTGTGCATGCAGACCTACCAGCCCGACATGACCGGCGATGGCGGGCTGTGCCGAATGGAGGATCCGGGTGTCGCTTCAGCCGATAAGGCGCGCTTCGTGCTATTCACTGATCAGGTCGGCCTGCACCACAACGACCTCTACACGCTCTTCAAGGACAGCCGCGGCGCGCTTTGGATCGGCGCCACCGGTACCGGCGTGTACCGCTTCGCCGATGACCGCTTCACGCTCTACAACCAGACCGACCGACCTGACCTGAACGGACGTTTCGGGCTGCAAGGGATGACCGAGGACCAACGCGGCCGCTTGTGGTGCGGCTTCAGCGGCGGCCTGTTCCGTTTGGATGGCGAGCGCTTCGTGCATATGCCGCGCGAAGGGCCGTGGGAGTGAGGGGAAGAGGAGTAGCGGCCGGCACTTGCATGATGGATGCGCTCAGCCGAGCGTGCGCCGGTACTCATTCGGCGGCACGCCGGTCCACTGCCTGAAGGCGCGTTGGAAGCTGGTGACCTCGGCGTAGCCCAGACGCATGGCGATGTCGCTGATGCTGAGCTCGGGATTGCCGAGCAGGTTGCGCGCCACCTCTTCCTTGAGCGCATCACACAGCTCGCGGAAGCTGGTGCCTTCGTCCTGCAGCTTGCGCTGCAGGGTGCGCGGCGTGATGCACAGCGCATCGGCGATCGCCTCCAGCGGCGGGAAGGTCACCTGCAGGTTCTCGAGCACGATGCGCTTCACCTTCTCACGGAAGGGCGCTCCCTCGGCGAGCACGCGGATCTCCTCCTCGAGCATGGCGCGCAGCATGGCGTTCATGCGCGGGTTGTAGCCCACCACGGGCGCTTGCAGGTCGGCCAGGCGGAAGACCATGCGGTTGGCATCCTCACCGAAGAGCGGTCTGCAGCCCAGCAGTCGCTCGTGCTCGCGCAGGTCTGCGGGACGCGGATAGCGGTAGTGCACGCGCAAGGGCAGCACACGGCGGCCGCTCAAGAGCTGCAGCACGCGCAGCGCCCCGGCATAGGTGTAGTCCACGCTGTGGCGCGCGGTCTCGGGCGATACATCGTTCCAGATGGCGAGCGGCTCGCAATGCAGCGCGGCCTCGTCGGCCACCACCTCGAGCCGGAAGCCGTAGATGCGGGTGAAGGCCATGGTGAAGGCCGAGAGCCCCTGCAGCGCGCCGATCAGATCGGCGCTGCTCTCCATGAGGTGGCCCGTCATGCCGAGCACAGTGGCGCTGGTGCGTTCGCCAACGTGCAGCCCGAGCTGCGCATCGCCGCTGATGCGGAGCGCGGCCTCCATGAGCGCGCAGTTCTGTTCGAGCGTGAGGCGCATGTCCACGCGGTCCAGGTCATCGGCCGTGAGGCCGGCCGTGGCGCAGATGGCGGCACGCTCGGCGGGGCTGTGCGCGGCGGCCAGCACGATGCCGCGCAGGATCTGCATGGAGACCCATAGGCTGCTGTCGGAGGAGAGAACGGTGGCGGGCATGGCTCCGGTCGAAAGTAGGGAGGAGAGGTCTGCGCTGTTGTCCTTGAAGCATCGTGATAAGCCCCTCTTCCACCTTTCCCTTGATGGAAAGGTGGAGCCAAAGATCAACCACGATCCAAGTCCAGACGGCTCGGCTACCGCGCTGGCTCTACGCACCGGCACGCCGACCGACTGGCCCGCGCGGATCGTGGACAGCCACCGCGCACCGCGTTTGAGAGGAGGGCTTGCCTTGGCTCTGTGGTGCGATCCTGATCGTGTGCCCGAGGAGTTGATGCGAGATGCACGTGGCGCGCATTGACAGGAAGATGTCGCATTCCGTCAAGTCCCGCAGGATGGCGCGCCGGGAGTTTTGCCGCACCAAACGAACACTCATGGAACGCTCCTTCTACACCCGCGCCGTGGGCCTCACCTCGATCGCCTCGGGCCTGCTCGCCGCCGCCTGCCTCGTGGTGGGCGTGCTCGCCGTCGATGGCGACATGGACGCCTTCGCCGATCCCCTGCGCACGCTGCAGCATGCGCAGAACCACCGCCTCGCGTACTGGTTCAACATCCTCGACCTCTTCGGCTATTACCTGCTGCTGGTGCCGGTGATCCTGCACCTGCACAGCCTCTACCGCTTCCGCAGCCCGTGGGTGCCGCTCTTCACCTTCAGCGGACTGGCCTATGCGCTCATCGGCGCGGTGGGCGCGGTGGTGCTCGCCGTGCTCTGGCCTGAGCTGATGCAGCAGCACCTGGTTGCGGCACCCGATGAGCGGCCGTTGATCGAGCTGGTGTTCAAGGCCAGCACGGTGGCGGTGGTCGATGGGCTGTGGAACATCCTGGAGGTGCTCTTCGCGGGCGTGTGGTGGATCGGCATCGGCCTGCTGCTGCGCTCTGCTTCGGCCTTCGCGGGCTACGGGGCCATCGTGGCGGGCGTGGCCTGCGTGCTCGATGCCAAGGGGAACATGATGGGGTGGCCGCTGCTCAGCGAGATCGGCCTGAACATCTATCTGCTCATGGGCATCGTATGGCCGATCATCATCGGAGTCTGGCTGATGCGCCGCGCAGCCAACGGCGCGGGCCACGAGCATGCCCTGGCCCAGTGATGCCGGCAACGAAACGGGAACAGCACACCCATGCGCAGCATCAAACGCAATCTCCTCCGAGCAGCAGCGATCATCGCCATGCTCGCCATCGCGCTCACGCTGGTGGTCGCCGGCAGGCAGCACCTCACCTACGAGGCACCCTATCCGGCGGTGCACGCCAGCACCGATAGCGCCCTCATCGCCCGCGGCGGGTACCTCGTGAACGGTCCGGCGCATTGTACAGGCTGCCACACCGACGATGCGCACGAGGAGGCCTACCTCCGTGGAGAGACCGTGCCGCTGCGCGGCGGGCACTCCTTCGAGCTGCCCGTGGGCGTGGTGCATTCGCGCAACATCACCGGCGATACCACGCACGGCATCGGCGCGCTCAGCGATGCGGAGATCGCACGCACCCTGCGCTACGGCGTGGGCAGCGATGGCCGCGCGGTGCTCGACTTCATGCCCTTCTATGAGTTGAGCGATGCCGATCTCGCCGCGATCATCAGCTACCTGCGCACGGTGAGACCAGATGCCACGCCGGTACCTCAAGATGAGATCAATGCGGTGGGCCGCATCGCGAAGGCCTTCCTGATCAAGCCCATGGGCGCTCAGGACCACGAACGACCGGCGGATGTGCAGCCCGATACGACGGCCGCGTACGGCGCCTACCTCGCGAACAGCATCGCCAATTGCCGCGGCTGCCATACCGAGCGCGACCTCACGAACGGCTCTTTCATCGGGCAGCCCTACGCCGGCTGGAAAGGGATGCAGGGCGATGCGCCGGGCGTGGCCTTCAACACACCGAACCTCACACCCGACACGCGCACGGGCCACCTCCGCGACTGGGACTTCGACGTGTTCCGCATGCGCTTCCGTGCAGGGCCGCGCTTCACCGGTAGCCCCATGCCTTGGGCCAGCTACGCGCGCATGAGCGACGACGACCTGAAGGCGATCTGGAATTACCTGCGCTCCCTGCCCGCCATCGATCACGAGACCGGCCCCTTGCTCGCCGATGACCGCAACTGACCATCACGCCTTTCAACCGCTCATCCGAAGCCGGGGTGCTTGCGGTAACAACAGGACGCTCACTCCGTCCCATGTCCCAGGAAAACACCAATACCCCATGTACAGGACACTCTCTCTTCTTTCGATGACCGTTTGCGCCGCCTTGCTCAACGCACAGCCGGTGCTGCAGTTCGCGACCCACGCCCCTGCGGTGGGCACCTCCTATACGCTGCGATATAGCGCTTACGTATCGCCCGGCAATTCGGGTGCGGGCCAGACCTGGAATCTGGGCGCGCTCACCACGGATAGCACCGCGATCATCGCGCTGGTGTCCCCGGGTGGCACGCCCGACGGCACCTATTTCCCGGCGAGCACCGTGGCGCAGACCGGCCAGGAGGCCATCATGTACTTCCGTGCCGCGTCCGACGGCGTGTACTTCGCGGGCTCCACGGCTGCGGGCACACGCATCGTGAATTCGGATCAGGGCCTTTACCTCCCGTTCCCCTGCACGATGGGCACGACGTGGACGGATCAGGAGTCGGCCAATTTCGAGAGCGATGAGTACAGCGTGGCGCGCCATACCAGCATCACGGCGCAGGCCGATGGCTATGGCCAGGCGTTGCTCCCGACCGGCATGGTGAGCGATGTGCTCCGCGTGCACTGGCAGGCTACCACCGTCGATTCCGTCGGCTTCCTCGTGTTCACCTCCGTGCAGGACAACTACCTCTACTACTCCGCGAACGTGTCTTACCCGGTGGCGCAGCTTGTCCACACCGCGGTAACCTTCATGGGAAGCACCATCGTCACGGAGTACGCGCAATGGGTGGGCGACCTGAGCACGGGCACGCAGGATGATGCCACGGCCGATGCCTCGCTCACGGTGTACCCTGTGCCCGCCGACGAATCGATCACCATCGAGGACGCCGGGACGCATGCTCCGCTCGCGCAGCTGCTCGTGCTCGACAACGCCGGACGCACGGTGCGGCAATTGCCGACGGGAGCACGCGATGGCCAGCGCATCATCATGAATGTTCGCGGGTTGCGACCCGACAGCTACACGCTGGTTGCCGTGGATCAACGCGGTGGTCGGCGTTCGCGGCGCATCATTGTGCAGTAAGGCCACAAGGGCAAGCGGCCCCGCTGGGTGGAGGAATCCCACCGGGCGGGGCTTCGCCGCGCTCCAGCGCGCGACCTTCGCAGATGAGGCGCACAACCGTGAGATGAACCAGTTGCGGTCCTGCGTGTACCGGACACCATGCAAGCACACGTGAGCATCCTATTGGCACTGTTGTGCCTCGGGGCATTCAATGGCACGCTGGCGCAGCCCGGTGACATCATGTTCCGCTACCGCCCATGTCGGATGATCGCCGATGAGCTCATCGACCTGAACAAGGATGGGCTGGCCGACCTGCAGGTCGTGGGGCGGCAGGAGGGCACCGACGATGTGCCGAGCAGCCATGGGTGGTGCATCCGATCGGTGAGATGCGTGAACGGAACACGGTTCCTGCACATGGCGGAGCGCACGAGACCGGGTGCACCCACATCCTTCGCCGAGCATGACACGCTGCCCGATCCTGGGCTGGAGAACGACCATATGCTGCCCCGGCATCAGTGGGTCGATGGCGAGGTGACCGCGCTGCGCTGGCCGTACGGGACTGCCGTGAACGAGCCCAATCTGGAGCCCTTGGATGCGGATCGCCCGGTCTACGTGGCACGGTTGCCGGGTAAGGACGGTGATCTGCTCGTGGCCCTGCGGATCGAGCTGTACGAGTCATCGCAACAGGTGGTCATCAGCACCCGGTCCACGAGCAGGGAAGCAGAGGACCTGCGCTGGTAGGCTTCTGCCAGGAGAGGTTGTCGATTAGGGGCGGGCGGTTAGCTTGGCGTCCCGATGGCCCGCTTCTTCAACAAGATCCGGCAGCGACTCCTGAAGGAGAACCGCTTCACGCGCTACCTGATCTACGCCGTGGGCGAGATCGTGCTGGTGGTGATCGGGATCCTGATCGCGCTGCAGCTGAACACGAATAGGGACCGACGCAACGCCCGCGCAGCCGAGCTCAATTACCTGCGCAACATCCAGGCAGACCTGCAGGCGAACGTGGAGAAGGCCAACGCCTTCATCCGCAAGCGCGGTGAGACGATGGGTGCCGCGCAGCGCGTGGTGGCCAAGATCGACGGCGAGCCCATCACCGATTGGAAGGCCTTCAACGAGGACTGCATATCGGTGTACGACTGGAAACGCTTCTACCCGATCAACTTCACGGTGGCCGAGCTCATGAACTCAGGCGGCCTGGCCACCATCACCAACGACAGCATCAAGACCGCTCTGCTCGTGCTCGAGTCGCTCTACAAGCAGACCAAGGCCGAGGAGGACCACTTCCGCTTCGACTCGGAGGAGATCATCTACAAGCCCGCCTACGAGCGCATGGACCTGGGGCCCATGCTCGATCTGCACATGAAGAAGGACGGTGAGCTGCGCCGCGCGGACTTCGATGCCTATTTCGCCGATGTGCGGGTCAAGAACGGCTTCCTCATGGTGCTGGTCGAGTTCTCCACCATGAATGCCCAGCTGGAGGAGGTCGTGGCGCTGAGCGAGCGGTTGCATGGCATGATCGATCGGGAGCTGAAACGATAGGACCGAAGCATGGCCCGTGTCTTCAACAGCATCCGCCAGCGCCTCTTGAAGGAGAACCGCTTCACGCGCTATCTGGTGTATGCCATCGGTGAGATCGTGCTGGTGGTGATCGGTATCCTGATCGCTCTTCAGGTGAACAATTACAGGGAGTCGCGGCACGATAGGGGACGCGAGAGGGTGTTTCTCCAAGGCTTGCGGTCGGATCTCTCGCTGAACATCCTCGAACTGCGGCGAAGCATCGATCTGTACACCACCAATATCCGTTCGGCGCAGGTGATGATCGACTGCTTCGAGGGTTCGCGCACGCTCTCGCCGGATTCTTTCAGCTACCACACGATCAGTGTCCTCTACAGGGATCCCTTCCACCGCAACAACAGCACCATGAAGGAGCTTGTCAGCTCCGGAAGCCTTGACCTGCTAATGGACGACAGCCTGAAGAGCGCATTGCTTGGCATGGAGCTGGAATACGACCGGATCGATTCCTACCAGGACCACATCCGCCATGACTATGACGAATTCCTGTATGGCTTATTCTTCCGTACCGGTGACGTCGAACGGAGTTTCAATACCTATCTGGCCATGTCCGCAGGGTCGGACCGGTCCGATGCTGTACCCATGGCGCCGGAGGTCATGTCCGCTCTGATGAATGACCCCACCTTCAAGAACGGCATGGCCCTGTGCAAGATCAACGGGAGGGACATCATCGGGCACCTGCAGTCCATGATGCGGTCCACCGAGCAAGCGCTCGTTCGGATCGATTCCCAATTGAGCAGTTGATCCATGCCCCGCATCTTCAACTCGATCCGCCAACGCCTCCTGAAGGAGAACCGCTTCACGCGCTACCTGATCTATGCGGTGGGCGAGATCGTGCTGGTGATGGTGGGCATACTGCTCGCGTTGCAGGTGAACATGTGGAACGAGCAGCGCAAGGAGCGGCAGAAGGAGGTGGACTTCCTGAAAGGCTTGAAAGCGGACCTCAACGCCGACCTGGACGCCTTGGATGCGATCATGCAGGAACGTGACCGGAAAGTGCAGAGCGCGCTGATCCTGCTGGACCGGCCGCCGCTGGAGACCTACCACGACTTGCTGGTGGTGGATTCGTTGATCTGGAACGTGTTCCGCTGGGTCCGCTTCGCTCCCCAGACCAACACCGTGGATGAGCTCGTCGGCTCCGGGAACCTCAGTGTCATCAAGAACGACAGCATCAAGTCCATGATGCTCGAACTGAAGCAGATGCAGGAGACGGACAGGATCTACACCGAGCACATGCGCAGGGAGTACGACTACTACCTCTACGACCGGCACGCCCTCATCAGGGAATTGGGCACATTCGTGGACCGCAGGGCTTCGTTCGCGTCGGGAACAGCGGTGAAGAGGCCGCTTTCAGCGGATGAATTGGCGGAAGCGGCCCATCAGGCTGATGCCTTCCTGAACGATCGTCAGGTACGCAACGGATTGCACCTGGCCGCGAACAACAACACCAGCATGCTGCGCCGGGGCCGCGATATGCGCGACCACATCGAACGCTTGATCGTGCACATTAACAACGATATCCAACGCCCGTGATCCGTTTCTTCCGATCGATCCGCCAGAGGCTGCTGGCCCAAGGCCGCATCACACGGTACCTCAGCTATGCCATCGGTGAGATCGTGCTTGTGGTGATCGGGATTCTCATCGCGTTGAACGTGAACAACTGGAACGCGGACCGGAAGGCACGCACCCAGGAGCGATCGCTGCTTCGGGAGATGCACGGCAACCTGTCCAAGGATCTTGAAGACTGCCGGTACAACATCAGGCAGAACGGCCAGTTGCGGCGGTCGAACGCGGCGGTGCTCCGACAGCTCACCGGCCACATCCCGTTCTCCGATACCATGCGGCTGCATTACGGCAACATCTGGGGCGGCACCATCCTCACCACCAACACCTCGGCCTACGACAATCTCAAGTCCATCGGCTTCGACCTCATCAGCAACGACAGCCTGCGGCGCGCCATCACGCAGCTCTACTCCGAGCGCTACAAGTACATGGAGCAGCTGGAGATTGAAATGGACGGCAAGGTCATGGCCGAGCAGGTGACGCCCCAGGTCAGCGCCAAGGTGTTGCTCGATACGGTCTTCGTCTCGGGTCGTCCCGTGGATGAATCGGCCCTGATGGGCGACCAGGAGTTCCACGGCATGCTGCGCATGAACCTGGTGATGCGCGATTTCATGATCAGCCGGTACATGAGCATCGAGAAGCAGATCACCGCCTTGATGGCGCTCATCGAGGAGGAACTCGCGAAGGAGGCTTGATTCCTTGTTCGCACGCTTATCTTTCGAGTATGGAACCCAAGGAGCGCCACGAGGACCCGGTGCTGCTGGATGAGGACTTCCTGCGCATGACCTACGCAGCGGACCATCAGTTGATCCACTTGCAATGGCGAGGACACGCGCGCAGCGATCAATACAGGCATGGCCTGAACGTGGCGCTGGAATTCGTGCGCAAGAACGGGGTGCGTTGCTGGCTTGCCGACCTGCGCCTGATGACGGCGATCATGAAGGAGGATGAGGAATGGGCCAATACGGTATGGTTCCCGCAGCTCTTCGGCACCGGGCTGGAGAAGATGGCCATTCTGCCCAGCAAGGACTACTTCAATCAGACCAGCGTGACGCGTTCCTTCACCGCGGTGAATGGCCAGCTCACCTTCAAGGTGGCCTGGTTCGAGAGCCCGAGCGAGGCACTCGTATGGCTCTTCGCGCAGGAAGCGATCAGCGCGTGAGCCCTTCGGCCACGGGCGATACGGAAGGAAGCGCTATGCATGCGGGCCGCGATCGGCGCGGGTTCCCGGAGAAATGCGTATCTTCGCACCGACATCGTTGACGTGCTCTCGGGGCCATTCGGTCCGGCCGCTCCTGGTCAGCGCGACACACTTTTTATTCACCCATAACCCCTAACGGATGAACATTTACGTGGGTCGGCTTACGCATTCCATCACTGAGCTCCACCTGGAGCTGCTCTTCGGGCACTTCGGCGAAGTGAAGCGCGCCGAGGTGGTCACGGACCGCGTCACCGGCGAGAGCCGTGGATTCGGGTTCGTAGAGATGAGCGATGACCGCTCGGCCGCCAAGGCCATCGACAAACTCGATGGCGCCAAGCTCGAAGGCGCACGCCTGCTGGTGAAACCGGCGCGTGCCGAATCGAGGGATTGATTCACGCGGCGCCGCAGCTCCCGCAGCTCGTGCAGGCACCGCATGCGGAGGCCGTTCGCACCGGCGACTCAGGGCTAGCGGCCCCGCTTGTTCGGCGCGGCAGCCAGAGCCAGGTCAGATAGCCAACGGCCAAGATCACGATCGCGGTGGCGGAGAGGGTCTGCATTAGGGCGTGGTGAGGAATGCCGTGAGCTGATAGGTGATCAGGCTTGAAAGGTAGGCGAGGCCGAAGAGGTAGCCGCCCATGATCCACATCTGTCGCCAGGATCCGGTCTCGCGCTTCACGGCAACGAAGGTGCTGAGGCATTGCGGGGCGAAGACCAGCCAGAGCAGCAGCGAGAGCTTCATTGCCAGCGGCCATTCGTCCGCGATGCGTTCGGTGAGCTGGGCATCGAGCTGCTCTTCATCGCCCTGCATGGCGTACACCGTGCCCAAGGAACTCACCACCACTTCACGCGCGGCCATGCCGGGCACCAGCGCGATGGAGATCTCCTCGTTGAAGCCGATGGGCGCGAAGACGTAGTGCAAGGCATGGCCGATCTCGCCGGCGATGCTGCGTGCGATGGGAGTCTTCTCATCGGTGCGGCGCGGTGATGGGATGGTGTACAGCGCCCACATGACGATGGTGAGGGCCAGGATGATGGTGCCCACGCGGCGCAGGAAGATCATGGCGCGCTCCCAGAGCCCGATCACGATGCTTCGCGGATCAGGCCATTGGTAGGCCGGAAGCTCCATCATCAGCGGCGATCGGGCGTGGTTGGCATCGGCGCGCTTGATCACCCACGCCACGGTCATCGCGGCCACGATGCCCAGCGCGTACAGCCCGATCATCACCAAGGCGCCGGCCACGGGCTGGTGCGGGAACAGCGCCGCGATGAGCAGCGTGTACACCGGGATGCGCGCGGAGCAGGCCATGAGCGGGGCGATGAGGATGGTGGTGAGCCGGTCGCGCCAGTGCGTGATCGTGCGCGTGGCCATGATGCCGGGGATGGCGCAGGCGAAGCTGGAGAGCAGGGGGATGAAGGAGCGGCCCGAGAGCCCGGCGGCGGCCATCGGTCGGTCCAGCAGGAATGCTGCACGTGGCAGATAGCCCGATGCTTCCAAGGCGAGGATGAAGAGGAAGAGGATGAGGATCTGCGGCAGGAAAGCGAGCACGCCGCCAACGCCACCGATCACACCATCGACCAGGAGGCCGCGTAGGGGGCCTTCGGCCATGGTGGCGCTGATCGTAGTGCCGAGCCACGCCGTGCCTTCCTCGATAAAGCCGGTGATCCAGCCGCCCAGGGAGAATACCGCCAGGAAGGTGAGGAAGAGCACCGCGCCGAGCACCGCGAAGCCCCAGAGCGGATGCATCATGAAACGGTCGATGCGGTCGCTCGGGTCGCGATCCACGCTCGGTGAGGTGACAGTGGCCTGGAAGATGCGCAGCACATCGTTCTGCGTGGCCATGACCTGTTCGATGCCCGGCGCACGCCAATGCGACGGCGGACAGGGCTGGAGTGGCTGGTCGAGCAGCGCGCGGAGCTCATCGGCGCCATGCGCATGAATGCTCACGGTCTCCACCACCGGCAGGTTCAGCTCACGGGCCAGTCGCTGCTTGTCCACCGCGATGCCGAGCTGCAGGGCGCGGTCCATCTTGTTCAGCGCCACCACCACGGGCAGCCCGAGCCTGCGGGCCTCCAGCACCAGCCTCAGGTGCAGCCGCAGGTTGGTGGCGTCGGCTACGCATACCAGCAGGTCGGGCAGTGTTTCCTGGCTGTGGCCGGTGATCACATCGCGTGTCACGGCCTCATCGTTGCTCACGGCATTCAGGCTGTACGCACCGGGAAGGTCAAGCACGGCCACGCGCCTGCCGGCCATGGTGCGGAGCACGCCTTCCTTGCGTTCCACGGTCACGCCGGCGTAATTGGCCACCTTCTGCCTGCTCCCTGTGAGCAGGTTGAACAGCGCGGTCTTGCCGCAGTTCGGATTGCCGAGCAGGGCGATGCGTTGTGGAAGGGCCGCGTCGTGCATCTATCCTTCGGGCGTCACGCGGATGAATGCCGCCTCGTATCGCCGAAGCGCGAATGTGGTATGGCCCACGCGGATGGCGAGCGGCTCACCACCGGGGTGTCCCTCGCGCACCACGCGCACGCGTTCGCCGGGAACGAAGCCGAGCTCCACCAGGCGCAGCACGAGCCCATGATCAGCGGGATCCAAGGGAACCGTTACACCGGCCACGGTGGCCCAGCACAGCTCGGGCAGCTCGTTCAGGTTGATGGTCTCCGCGCGCGCGTGTCTCATTGAAAGCGCGCAAAGGTCGGATCCAGACCCCATCCCAGGAATCCCCCGATCGAGGTAGATGTCAGAGGGTAGATGAAATCGCTCGCGCTATGGCCCGGAGCACCGATCACGCTGCTCCTGCACGAAGCCCGGGCAAGGCCTGGCGCCTTGGTATCGGAGCTGCTCGCGATCCTTCCTGTCCGAGCACGCCAGCCCAGGATCCGGATGCTTCCCGGTATTCCTTCGTGAATCGTCCAGCAGCGCTCGATGATGCGGTCGCCGCTGCGCCATCGCATGCCCATGGTGCTGCGACCAGGCCAGATCGCGGCTTTCTTTGCGCATCGGTCCCAAGCGGCTTCGAGCACTCCGGGCTGCCGGGTCAGGAAAGCCGTAAGGCTGTCGAGCGTGCCAGCGTGGGACACGTACCGCGCGCCAGGCGCTTTGATCAGCCGGCCCTTCCGCTGCCGGTGCACCTCGTGCTTCATCCACCGGTCCATCTGATTCAGGTTTCCCGAAAGCAGCGCATGCCGGAATGCTCGCGCATCCTGCGCGCGATGGTGCAGCGGCAGGAACAAACAGAAGAGGAACAGGGCTCTCATTCGTCGATCCATGCTCGCCAATCCGATACGGCCCGCTGCAGCGCGGCATCGCTGCGCCGAAGCCCCAGCAGGTCCTCCTGCGCGCGCGTATGATCCTGGCCGGTGAAGAGATCCAGGGTTTCCACCACGGTGCGCAGGTAGTTCTGGTGAATGGTCGCATTCTCGCTGCCGCTGATGAAGAGCGGAGTGGTCTCCAACACGGCTATCAGGTAGCGCACGGCGGCACGGTCCTGCCGCTCCCGTTGTGCCGTGCCCTCGTTGGTGGTGCACACCATCGGTCGCATGCGCCGATAATCCTGCAGCTCCAGTAATCCTCGGATGCGATGGTCCTCGTTCCAATGCGCCACGGAGGCCATCATCAAGGCGAAGCTCCGATGACGCTCGATGTACCGATGCGTGTGCCTCGCATGCGGATCCTCGGACCAGAAGCGTCGTGCGAAGTGCTCGAAGAAGAACCGCGCGCTGTCGTCCCTCAGTGCTTCACGCAGGAGTGCGAGGTTCTCGCAATCGAGCGGGGTCGCTGCCGGATAGGCTCCTTGGAAGAGGTCGGTGCTGTCAGCAAGAACGGCTTCCACATAAGCCGTGAATGCGCCATCGATTCCCGGACAAGGCATGTCCTGCTCCGGGCCTGGTCGGCAGGCCAAGGCGAAGGAAGCAAGGAGAAGCAGCCGCATCAGGAGACCGGTACCCATCAGCGGCACGAAGGTTCAATTCGCCCGTCGGGTTCCCTCAGCCATCTTTGCCGCGATGACCGATCAGGAACTCGCGCGGGCGCTTCGCAGCCTGAAGCGCACCGTGCTGATGCTGCAGACCGAATTGCGGCACGAGCATGTGGATGAAGGGCTGATCGATGCGATCGACCAGCAGTTGGAGCGCGGCATCGCCTCCGATCCGCGTTGCGAGGGATTGAGGGCGCATGTGGATGCGCTGCGCGAGGACATCATGACGCCGCGCGAGGAGTTGATCCGCGATGCGCTGCGGGCCTGCGACCGGCTGAACGATGCGGTGGAGGGCGTGCTGGCCCTGCTCTGAGCGGGCCGTGGGGTGCAAGCTCCCCGAGTTGGGGCGGGATGGCGCGAAGCAGGCTGGGGCACGCGCTATCATTCGATTCGTTCCCACG
Source organism: Flavobacteriales bacterium (assembly GCA_020635725.1). GTDB lineage: Bacteria > Bacteroidota > Bacteroidia > Flavobacteriales_F > PHOS-HE28 > PHOS-HE28. The sequence goes on along the minus strand of JACJZF010000016.1, from coordinate 19,132 downwards.
GTACATGCGGAGAGGTACGGGTCTTGTCGAGCGGAACTCACAATCCAATCGCTATGCGCAAGACCTGCTTCCTGACCATTCTCGTCGCTTCGTTCTTGATCATGAATCGCACAGCCTACGCGCAGGATACCGGTTTCGGCTTGGGCTTCATTGTCGGCGAGCCTACCGGCATCTCCTTCAAGGGCTGGGTGGGGAACACGCAGGCGATCGATGGGGCGGTGGCCTGGTCACTCGGTCACGGCAACGTTCTGAACGTGCACATGGACTACCTCTTCCACAACTACGACCTGATTCGCGTGGGCAAGGGGAAGCTGCCCTTGTACTACGGTCCTGGCGCACGCATTCGCGCTTGGCAGCATGGCGAGTACTGGCACCACGGGGAGTGGCATCCTACCGATGGACATGCCGACATCGCTTTCCGGTTCCCGGTAGGTCTGGACTACCAGTTCGATGGGACTCCCCTGGACGTCTTCCTCGAAGCCGTGCCCACCTTGGGCGTGCTCCCTGCGACTTACTTCGGGGTAGGGGCCGGCTTGGGCATTCGCTACTGGTTCTGACGCGACACGAGGCTCGCCTCGGCTTCACGTTCGGTCATGCGCTGCAATCTGAACAGCATCAGCATGGCGATGACCAGCACGCCGCTGAAGACGTACCAGGTGCTCGCGAATCCCAGTTGATCCACGAGGTTCAGGCCGAGCGTATGCCCAACGATGTGCGCCACGCTCCACGAGATGGTGAAGAGCGCCATGTACGCGCCGGGCGGCCCGTGGTCGGCGCGGTCGTAGGCGAAGCGGTTCATGAAGGGGAAGTTCAGCATCTCGCCGACGGTCATCAGCAGCATGCCCACCCACAGGAAGGGCACGTTCGGGACAAGGTTCAGCACGAGGAAGCTCAGCACGAAGAGCAGGACGCTGAAGCGCAGGATGGGGAAGAGCTTGAATCCGCGATCCTCGCAATACTTGATCAAGGGCATCTCCACCAGGAAGATGATGAGGCCGTTCGCGCCGAGCAGGAAGCCGATGTATTCCTCGCTCAAGTCATGGGCATCGCTGTAGAAGAGCGGCACGGTGCTGAAATACTGCAGGAAGGGGATGCTCGTGAGCACCACCGTAAAGAGGAAGAAGACGTAAGGCGCGTCGTGGTAGGGTGATCGGCCATCGGTGCGTCGTGCGGCGTGCGCCTCGGAACGGGCACGCTTGCGCGGAAGCCCGAGCAGCATGAGCGCCATGGCGGCCAGGCAGGTGAGGCCATCGACCCAGAAGAGGCTTGCATAGCCTGAGTGGGCGATCAGGAAGCCGCCGATCGCGGGCCCTAGACTGAAACCGAGGTTGATCGCGAGTCGCATAAGGGTGATCGCGCGCGTGCGGTTCTCCGGTCTGGCGTAGGTGCGTATCGCCACGAACATGGCTGGCCGGAAGCCATCAGCAAGCACCATCAGCACGAATACGCCGATGCAGAACGGGAGGTAGCCACGTACGAATTGCAGGCCGATGAAGGCGAGACCGGAGGTGAGCAGCGCGCCGATCATCACATCGTAGAAACCGAGCCGGTCGGTGAGGCGCCCACCCAGCCAAGAGCCTACCACCGAGCCCGCGCCGAAGCAGCTCATGATCCAGCCCACCTGCTTCAACGTGAGTCCCATATCCTTCGTGAGGTAGAGGCTCATGAAGGGCACCACCATGGTACCGGCGCGGTTCACGAAGGTGACCAACGTGAGCAGCCAGATCTCGCGGCTGAAGCCAGCGAACGATCCGACGTAATAGCGGTAAGCCTTGGCGAGCACGGCGCGAAACTACCGTGCACGGTGCGGTGGGGTCCGTGTCACCGCCACAAGAAGTGGGTGCTCAGCTCACCGGTCGCGTGATCGAGCAGTACGATGATCGGTTCGCTCACCTTGTCGGGGATCGCGATTCGCGTGCCGACGAAGGCGGTGATCCGCTCACCCGGAAGGATCTGCTGGAGCCTGAAGCGATCGATCGCGGTATCCTTCATCCAGAGCACCTTGCCAGTATCATCCACACGTGCCACCATGAGTGTTCCCTTAAGGCCGGGTGCGGATGTCCAGAGCATGAGTGCTCCGTTTGGCTGTGCCAGGCGGATAGGCTCCGATTTCGCGTCCATGCGGAGGAAGGCGGCATTGAGGTACTCCGTGTCGCTCAGCGGTGTCATGGAAGCGATGCGGCGATGACCATCGTCCGTTTCGCCTTCGAAGGCGCCGATGCACAAGCTTCGCGACTGCTTGACATCATCCGCGCTCTCTACGGCGCGCAGCCAGCGCTTGGGCCTGAAGGATCCTTCGCGCTCCGACTCGGAGAGCACGCCGAGCCAGGCCTCTCGAGACGTGAACAGGCCCGCAGCCATGTATGTGCCGATGGGCGGATCGCTGCGCATGCTGTTGGAAGGCCGGGGTTCGGCTGGCACCGCCTTCCAGGTCGCAGGATCGATGTCGAAGGCACGGCTGCGGTCGCTGGCCATCAGGTGAAGCCGCCCTTCGTTCACATCCATGCCGCGCGGGTCCTGCAGCAGCATCTCATCCAGCGCGGGATTGGCGTCGTGCAGGTCCTGTGCTGTGAAGAGCTTGTGATCTTTCAGCCGAACACCGTAGAGGCCGTTCACCTCCAGCCAGAGCGTGGCCCCATCGCTGCCCAGCACGCGGCTCAGCTGCATGTTGTTCGCGATCAGGCCTTCGGCAATCGGCACCACGTGATCGCCGCCGCCATCCAGCGGAATCAGCAGCAGGCTCACCCGGTAACGGTCCGTTGAAGGGGCGTGGTGGAGCGATGGCGTGTAGGGCTCGAGCGTCTGGATCAGCGACGCGATGTGCGTATCGGTGCGTACGCAGCTTCCCAGCGGGACACCCGATCCCGAGCGTATCACGAGCAGATGGTCCTTGAGCCAAACGATGCCGCCGAAGATGAGGGCGATGAGGCCCACGGCCATGGCCCATTTGAACCGCAGGCTTCGATACCGCTGGTACCAGATGGCATCGCTGCCGGACTTGCCCTGGCTCTGCTCCGTGGAACTCATCGGCGTACGATGTTGATCCAACCACCTTCCTCATCGATCTCGGCCTTGCAGCCGGTGGCCTTCTGACGGATCACCTCATCGGCAACGAAGCGCATGATCTCCGCGCGCCGCATGCCTGCCCACGGATGATCGGCCTCCCATTGCGCCACGCTGCCCATGCTCACGATCGCGATGGCATCGCCGCCGGCGAATTCCCACCAGCCTTTTATCGAATGGCCGTCGAGCTGATAGATGACCGCGCCGGAGCGGCCTTCCTGGGTGATGATGACGCCTGCTGACATGTGTTTCATGGAGTGGGTACGATCTGGAAAGTGCGGCTTGAGCTCTCGGCAGGGAATGGAGCGTGGTGCCGCACGGTTGCGAACCAGTCATCGATCAGCGCGAGCATCGCCCGGTAAATCGACAGCTGCGATTCCATCGTCGCTGAATCAGGCTGCGGGAACCGCTCGTTCAGGACATGGCGCATGAGATACGCGCTGGTGTAGCTCTCGTGGTCGAAATCGAGCACGGGGTCGGCCTGTGTGATACGGCCCCGCGCTGCCGTGAAGGGCGCAAAAGGAGGTCCGTTCTCCGTGTCGGCCACCATGAGGATCGGCATGGGGTAGCGCTTGGTGCGCAACGCCTCGTGGACGTGTGGCCATTTGTCCTTGATCTCCATGGTGTCGGTCTTCCATTCCAGGGTCGTCTCCAGACTCACGAATGCTTGCGCCAGACCTTGCTCGTGAAGCAGGCACCAGCCTTCCTGAGCGCCCCAGCTGTGCCCGATATAGAACACCGAATCCGTTGTGGACAATGACCGAGCGAGATCGATCATCGTGGAGACCGATGCGGCATCGGGTCGCCATGCGAGCGGAGTGCCATACATGGCGTGCTCAAGGGGCCAGTGGAAATTGGAGGTGATGAACACGTAGCCGCGCGATACGAAGTACTCTGCCATCCACAGGTTCTCGTCGCTGAGTCCTTGCGAGCCATGGTGGTACACGATCACGGGATGCGTTGATTTCCCTTCAACCGGCGCACGTACGCAGCGGGTGGGAAGGTCGAGCATCGCTTCCTTCACCGCAGACGGCCCGCCGGGACCATAATCCAACGGTTCGTCGCTGTTGATGGGGTAGCGGATGTCGTATTCGACGAGGCTCGAGTCCATCCGCAGAAGCAGTTCATCATACGTCTTTCTCAACGGGCCGCTGAGCGTGCGTTCACGCAACTCACGCCACGTGAGCGGGGTTCGGTGTACTGAGGCGTTCGACAACGGGTGCCAGATGCCTATGAACAGCGGAGCGGGCCCGGAATAACCGAACTGTTCGTAGCGCTGCCCGGCCACAACGATGACCGTGTCCATGTAGCCGATCGGCGCGGGGCCGAGTGCCACGGGATACGCGCCGATTTGGGCGTTCGCACATGGCCACAAGGCGAATGCGGTACAGCAGGCGCACAGCAGGTGCCGGAGGGAGAGCGGCATGGACAAGCAAAGATGCGCGAGACCATGATTCGCGAGGGTGTTCGGTAACCCGTGCATAAGCGCCGGACGATCATCTTCGCATTCCAAGGAACCTGACGCTCGAGACCATGTCCTGGAAGATCGCCCTTGTCGTAGCGCTGTTGACCGCAGTGATCACAGCGGTGGTCACCGCACCGGTAGCGGATCGCATGACCAAGCTGCATGGCGTGAGCGACTTCGAAGGTGCGCGTGGCATGGCCATCGCCTTCATCTTCATCCCAGCGGGTTTCATTGCAGGCGCACTGCTGGGCCTGTTGGGCTCCAAGCTCGTGCACGCCACGGAATGGGCGCATCTCTGGAAGGCGCTGGGCGTATCGGTGCTGCTCGGTCAGGTCGCTGTCTTCGGCGTGGCCGGGCTCAGCATGCTCTCCATCCCCCGGCCACCGCGAATCGACGGGAGGCGTCTAGCCTTGGAGATAGAAGTGCACGTGCCGTTGCAGCGGATCACCGAGCGCTCCCGCGAACCGGACCAGATCCGCCTGAGCCTTTATGCCGGGCCCAAGGACAACGCCTACGCCACCATCGACCGCAGCCGGTTCCGGGAGTCGCAGGATACGCTCATCGTCACGGCCCTCGCCGACCTGAACAGCCGCTCCATGCAGCGTGTCATCAGCTTCCACATCGAAGAGCACACCTGGCTGGCCTACGACCTGAACCGGCTGCCGCAAGCACCCACCGAACGCGATCGCGAGTGGTCCGCGCTGGAGCCCTTGCGCGATGCCCGGAATGCGCGGGCCGATGCCGCCAAGAGCGACGTGCTGCTGCGCTATCGCGTGGTGGACGCCGCGGAATAGCGGCTGCTCAGTGCCCGCGCGCCGCGAGGTAACGCTCGGCATCCAACGCTGCCATGCAGCCTGTGCCCGCGCTGGTGATAGCCTGGCGGTACACCTTGTCGGCCGCATCACCGGCTACGAACACGCCCGGCACGTTGGTGCGCGTGCTGTCCGGCTGGTGCTTCACGTAGCCCTGCTCATCCAGATCGAGCCAGCCCTTGAAGATGGCCGTGGCGGGCTCATGGCCGATGGCGAGGAAGAGTCCGGTGACATCGAGCTTCGATTCGGCGCCGGTGGCATTGTTCACCACCGTGAGGCCCTCGACCTTGTCCTGGCCGAGCACATCCTTCACCTCGGTATTGAAGTGCACCGTGATGTTCGGCGTGTTCTCCACGCGATGCACCATGGCCTTGCTGGCCTTGAAGTGGTCCTTGCGCACGAGCATGTGCACCTGTGGGCACAGCTTGGCGAGGTAGGTGGCCTCTTCGCACGCGCTGTCGCCGGCACCCACGAGCGCCACGGACTGACCGCGGTAGAAGAAACCGTCGCATACGGCGCAGGCCGTCACGCCGCCGCCCATGTCGCGGAGCCGTAACTCATTAGGCAGCCCGAGCCATTTCGCGTTCGCGCCGGTGCTGATGATCACTGTGTCCGCATGGATCTCCGTCCGCTCATCCACCCACACCTTATGCACGGGTCCGGTGAAATCAACCTTGGTGATCCAGCCGTGGCGCACATCGGTCTTGAAACGGAGCGCCTGCTTCTTCAGGTCCTCCATCATCTCCGGACCGGTGCGCCCATCGGGGTAACCGGGATAGTTCTCCACCTCGGTAGTCTGCGTGAGCTGTCCGCCGGGCAAAGGGCCTTCGTACATCACCGGCTTCAGGTCGGCGCGTGCGGCGTAGATGGCGGCGGAATAACCGGCAGGGCCGGATCCGATGATGAGGCACTGGACGTGCTCGGGTGTATTGCTCATGGCGTTGGGGGCGCAAATCTAACCGTGGCACCAACCCTTCGGGTGACCTCCGTCACGGCACGCAGATCACCGTATCGAAGCGCACGCCGAAGCCGGCCCACACGCCCAGCCCGCCTTGGATATTGCCCTGCGCGTTGGATGGCGTGCTGAACACATCGCCCTGCGAGGTGATGTTGTTATAGGCCGTGTTGTAGAACTGGTATTCCGGCAGGCCGATGCTCGCGAACTTCACCACCACGGTGTCGCCGCGCTTGAAGTAGCCGCTCTCCGCGTTGTTATCGTCCTCGGCATCGCTGTAGGGCTCCTGGCCGCGGTTGTAATTGAAGTCGAAGCTGAGGCCGTTGACGTAGCGGTCCTCGAAGGCCGAGAAGATCGGCGCGATGAAGCGGCTGTCCTTCGCCTCGCCATCGGTGCCCAGGTTGATGCGGCGCGCGTACCATCGGTAGGCGTTGCCAGCCGTATCCGGGTCATTCAGATGCGCCCAGATGAAGCCCAGGCTGTCGTCATTGGGCCTTTGCTCCGCCAGCTTGAACCAGGTGCTGTCCAGCGCCACGCCGAAGGGCAGCTTCGTGGCACTGGTGAGCACCTTGCCATCGGCCTCCACGCGCAGGCGATAGGTGCGGCCTTCCTCTCCGAGCAGGCTGTTGTCCAGTTTGGTCCATACGCAGATGCTGGCCTGGGCGAGGAGCGCGGCATCGATGCCGGTGGCAGCGGCGGCCTCATCGATCAGCGAATCGGGGATCTGGTCGCTGCAGATGCGGTCGAGCACATGCACGGTGCTGCCATCATCCACGGTCACCAGCGCGTCCTGAATGAAGATCGAAGCGATCGAGGAGACGCTGGTCGGCGCGAAGTAGCTCTGTGTGCGCGTGAGGATCACGATCGGCGGCTGGCCGGTCTCGATGGTTCCTTCAACGACCACTTTGGGCTCCGTCTCCGGCAGGTCCACGGTGATCTCCTTCTCGCAGGCGGCGAGCAGCAGGGCGAAGGGGAGGAGGCGTGCGGCGTGCTTCATCAGAACTTGAAATTCCAGGTGACCGATGGAAGGATCGAGAAGAGCGAGACCTGCTTGGCCTTCACTTGGAAATCTCCATCCGAGGGGTTGCCCTCAGGAGCGAAGTAGATGAAGTAGGGGTTGCGGCGGTTGTAGGCATTGTACACGCCGAAGGTCCAGCTGCTGGTGAACTTCCGCGGCACTTCGGTCACCTCTCCGGTCTCCGGGTCTCGGCGCTGCTTGGTCTTGCGGCCGTTGAGCGTGGCGCTCAGGTCCACGCGGTGGTAGGGGGCCATGCGGTAGCCGTTGCGCTCGGTGTACTCGCTCACCAGGCGCCCTTCGATCCAGTAGCGGTTCACGGGCACGGTAACGGCCTGGCCCGTGGCGTACACGAAGGTGCCGCCCAGTTCCCACCGTTTGTTCAGCGTGTAGGCGACCACCACGCTCAGGTCGTGGCGCCGGTCCCAGCGACTGGGGAATTCCTCGCCGCCATTGATCGCGTCGAACTGCCTCATGGTGCGGCTCCAGGTGTAGCCGAGCCAGCCATTGAAGCGGCCGGTGCGCTTCTTCACGAAGAGCTCCGCGCCATAGCTGTACCCGTCGCCGAAGACCAGCTGGGTGTCGTAGTTGGTGTTGCCGTTGCGCTGCGGCTCGGCGCCCTCGCGGTACTCGATCAGGTTCTGCATGTCCTTGTAGTACAGCTCCACGCTGGCCTCAACGACGTCCTCGAACAGGTCGCGGAAATAGCCTACCGCGTATTGGGTGCCGATCTGCGGCTTCACGCGCGTGCCGCTGGGGATCCACACATCGGTGGGCAGGGCAATGGAGCTGAAGCTGGCCAGGTGCACGTACTGCTGTGCGCGGTTGAAGCTGGCCTTCACGCTGCTGTTCCCATCGATGCGGTAGCGCAGGCTCAGGCGTGGCTCCAGGCCCATGTACGTCTTGATCACCTTGCCCGGTGCGATGGTGTCCGCGTCCACGGCCCGCTCGCGGTCGTCGAGGATGAAATCGGTGTAGGGCCCCACATGGTCGAAGCGGCTCAGGCGCAGGCCGGCATTGATGCGGAGGTCATCGGTGATGTCGAATTCATCGAGCGCGTACACGGCGCTCTCGTGGGCATGCAGCTTCGGCGGCTGCGCGATGTCGAACTCGGTGTCGCCGCTGCTCACCTCCACCGTGCTGGTGGTGTAGATATGGTAGATGTATTGCGCGCCGTACTTCAGCCGGTGCCGTGCATCGGGGTAGTGCGCCAGGTCCACCTTCAGGCCATAGTCCTTGATGCCGCTGAAGAGCCGGAAGCTGAACTGGTCCTGATCGCCACGGAAGGCGAAGGAGTAGTCGCTGAAAGTGGCCGTGGTGTTCAGGAAGAGCTTCGGCCCGAAGACGTGGTTCCAGCGCGCGCTCACCGTGGTGTTGCCCCAGGGGATGCGGAACTTCGGGTCGCCTTGGCTGGTGCCGCTGAAGGTGAAGACGTCGCGTCCGAAGTACCCGCTGAGGAAGACCTGGTCCTTCTCGCCTAAGCGGTAATTGGCCTTGGCATTGAGGTCGTAGAAGTAGTAGCCCGAGCCGGAGAAGGCCGCGGTGTCGCTGATGAAGGGCTTGGTGAGGATGTCGATGTAGGTACGGCGCCCGCTCACGATGAAGCTGCCCTTGTCCTTCACGATGGGGCCCTCGAGCGTGAGGCGCGAGCTGATCAGGCCGATGCCGCCCTGTCCGTGGAACTCCTTGTCGTTGCCCTCCTTCATATTGATGTCCAGCACCGAGGAGATGCGCCCGCCGTAGTTCGCGGGCATGCCGCCTTTGATCAGTTCGATGTTCTTCACCGCGTCGGCGTTGAACACGCTGAAGAAGCCGAAGAGGTGGCTCGCGTTGTACACCGTGGCGTTGTCCAGCAGGATCAGGTTCTGGTCCGGACCGCCGCCGCGCACGTAGAAGCCGCTGTTGCCCTCGCCGTTGCTCTGCACGCCGGGAAGGAACTGGATGGTCTTCAGGATATCCACCTCGCCCAGCAGGGCCGGCAGCGTGTTCAGGCGCTGCACATCCAGTTCCACCGTGCCCATCTGGGTCCCTTCGGTGTTCGGCTGGCCGCGCTCGCCCACCACCTCGAATTCCTTCACCTGAATGGCGATGGGCTTCGCCGCGATGTTCAGCTTCACATCGGCGCTCACTTCCACGGCCTGACTGAAATCCTCGTAGCCGATGAAGCTCATGGCGATAGTGTGCGTGCCCGCCGGGACATTCAGCACGAAGTAGCCGTAGGTGTTGGTGGCCCCGCCGCGCATGGTCTCCTTCACGTACACATTGGCGCCGATGAGGGCCTCGCCGGTGCTGGCGTCCTTCACATACCCGCTCACCGTGAAGTTCTTCTGCGCGGCCAAGGCACCGGTGAGCAGGAGGGAGAGCAGCAGCAGGAGTGGGCGGAAGAAGGGTCGCATCGTGTTTCGGGCGGCAAAACTAGACCGCTGGACCACCCCGCATGACCCGTTGGTCAGTGCATGGTGCCGGTGGTCAAACTTGGCCTACAGGACACATGGCGCCGACGGTTTGTTCACCAGTGTCGCACAACGCATCCCAGCAAAAGCCGTCTCCATTCCCTCTCGTTCAATCGGCGTAACTGGATTGACCTCCCTCCAAAGGGGGTGGGCTCAGCACCAAGGATCCCGGTCGATTCGCTCCCTGATCTTTCGTTGGGAATGCCGCTTGCGAGCGCACTCGCGCGGCTCCCAACGAAAGATCCCGCCATTCGGCGGGATCCTCTTTGCTGGTCGGGGTGACTGGATTCGAACCAGCGACCATCCCGCGCGCCGCGCGGGATACGCTACGGGATCTGCGGCTGGAATGGGAAAGCAGAAGGCCACCGAGACGGTGGCCTTCTGTGCTAAAGTCGGGGTGACTGGATTGACCTCCCTCCGGTCGGTCTTTCCAAAGGGGGTGGGCTCAGCACAAAGGATCCCGGTCGCTTCGCTCCCTGATCGTTCGTTGGGGGTGCCGCTTGCGAGCGCACTCGCGCGGCCCCCAACGAAAGATCCCGCCATTCGGCGGGATCCTCTTTGCTGGTCGGGGTGACTGGATTCGAACCAGCGACCACTTGCACCCCATGCAAGTGCGCTACCGGGCTGCGCTACACCCCGAAAATCTTGTCCCGCGTTCGTCAGGCATCGCTCTGACAGGTCGCGTTAGGCCTTTTCGAGGGCGCGAATGTAGCAAAGCGGAGCGTACCACTGCGCATCACTTCGCTGGCCTCCGCATCGGCATGGACCTACATTTGGCGCCTACTTACCATGCATCGATTCTTTCATCCGGCCGCGTGCATCGCCGTGGCTCTCTCTGCCTGCTCCAGCGCTCCTGAAGAACACGCTTCGGAGGCGCTCCCTACCGATCCCGTCGCCATGGACCCGCACAGCTACGCGCGCCCCGAGGAGGCCCGCATCACGCACCTCGATCTCGATATCACCGTCGACCTGCAAGGCCGGGCGCTTCAGGGGACCGCGCTCTACGACATCGACGACAAAGGCGCCGGGCACATCGTCTTCGATACCGATGGGCTGGAGATCGAGCGTGCCTTCACCGATGGCGGCAACGAGGCGGCCTTCGCGTTGGGCGATAGCACCTTCCTGGGCCGCGCGCTCGACATCATCATCCCCACCGGTACCAAACAGGTCGGCATCGTGTACCGCACGGGTCAGGATGCCAAGGCCCTGCAATGGCTCTCGCCGGGGCAGACCGCCGGTGGCGAGCACCCCTTCCTCTTCACGCAAGGGCAGGCCATCCTCACGCGCAGCTGGATCCCCATTCAGGATAGCCCCGGCATCCGCCTCACCTACACCGCACGCGTGAAAGTGCCGCAAGGGCTCATGGCGGTGATGAGCGCCGAGAACCCCACCGCGCTCAGTGCCGATGGCAGCTACAGCTTCCGCATGGAGCAGCCGATCCCCGCTTATCTGATCGCGCTGGCCGTGGGCGATCTGCGCTTCGAGCCCATCGGAAGCCGCACCGGCGTGTACGCCGAGCCGAGCGTGGCCAAGAAAGCCGCATGGGAATTCGCCGACATGGAGCGCATGCTCGAGAGCGCCGAGTCGCTCTATGGACCTTATCGGTGGGGCCGCTACGATGTGATCGTGCTGCCGCCCAGCTTCCCCTTCGGCGGCATGGAGAATCCGCGCCTCACCTTCGCCACGCCCACCATCCTCGCCGGCGACCGCTCGCTCACGGCCTTGGTGGCGCATGAGCTGGCGCACAGCTGGAGCGGCAACTTGGTCACCAACGAGACCTGGGACGACTTCTGGCTGAACGAGGGCTTCACCGTGTACTTCGAGAACCGCATCTGCGAAGCTGTGTACGGACAGGAATACGCGCGCATGCTGCAGCTCCTCGGCCGCCAGGATCTGAAAGCCACCATCGCCAAGCTCACCGCCGAGGGCCACGCCGATGATACGCACCTTCACCTGCACCTCGAGGGCCGCGACCCCGATGACGGCATGACCGACATCGCCTACGAGAAGGGCTTCGCATTCCTGAAGCTGCTCGAGTCGAAGGTGGGGCGCGAGCGCTTCGACGCTTTTCTGCGCGGCTACTTCGATGCGAACGCCTTCAAGACCATGAGCACCGAGCGCTTCGTGGCCTATCTCGACGAGCATCTGCTGAAGCCGACCGGCACCACCTTGAATCTGCAGGAATGGCTGGATGAACCCGGCTTGCCCGCATCGGCCATCGAGCCGCAGAGCGATGCCTTCGCGAAGGTGGATGCTGAGATCAAGCGCTGGAACGAGGGCACTCCGGCCCGCGAGCTCGCCACCAAGGATTGGGTCACCTTCCAGTGGATGCACTTCCTCCGCCATCTGCCCGAGGGTCTCGATGATGCCCGCATGGCAGAGCTCGACAAGGCCTTCGGCTTCACCGAGTCAGGCAATGCCGAAGTGCTCGCCGCGTGGTTCGAGCAGGCGATCCGCAACGATTACGATCCCGCCTTCACCGCGCTGGATCGTTTCCTCACCACCGTGGGTCGCCGGAAATTCCTGATGCCGCTCTACACCGCCATGGTCGAGACGGAGAAGGGCAAGGTGATGGCGCAGTCCATCTACAAGGAGGCGCGGCCCAACTACCACAGCGTTTCGGTGCGCACCTTGGATGACCTGCTGGCGTGGAAGGACAATCGCCCGCCGGCGTCGTTCTGATCAGTCGGCACCCATCACACGCCGCAAGGTGACGGGCTCCAGCTTGTGGCCGCCCTCGAAGAGGTGTTTGCAGCAATGGACCCCTGCCTGTTCGAGGCGCACGGCCTGCGCATCCAGGTCCTTCGCGCTGGCGTATTCATCCTGATCGCCCAGGACAAGGTCGATCCTCAGGCCACGCCACTTGGCTAGCGCTTCGCGGTCGAGCTCGGGAGGTATGCCGCCCGCCCAGAGCACCAGCTGCCGCAGCCCGGTTCTCCCCTGAACGGACCAGCGTGCCACGGTGGCCACGCCTTGCGAGAAACCGAGCGCATGGATCGATGCATCCGGCCTGGCTTGCGACCGGAGCTGCTCGACGAGCGCATCGAGATAGGCCACGTGATCCTCGATCTCGTGCAGGCGGTCTTCTCGCGTCATCCAGGTGGCGCCAACACGTGTATGGGCCTCATCCAAGTAGAAGCGGCTCAGTCCTTCCGGCGCAACGATGCAACGGTGCTCCTCCAGTCCTTTGAAGTGATTCAGGAAGTAGCGCGCCAGCTGGCCATAGCCGTGCACCACGACCCAGATCTCGGAGGCCTTGGCCACATCGCCGAGCACATGGTAGCGCGCGGTGCGGGGCACCCGGATGTGGCGCTCTTCCACGTTCAGTAAGCGAGGAGAGAGGAGAGGGCGGCGTTGACCTTCTCGGCGCTGGGGATCATGGCGGCCTCCAGCGTGCTGTTCAGCGGGATCGCCGGCATATCCACGCTGCCAAGCGTGCGCACAGGGGCATCGAGCTGCTCGAAGCACGCATCGCCGATGCGCGACGCAAGGGCCTGCGCGAAGGAATTCGTGAGCTGCTCCTCCGTCACGACCAGGCAACGCCCATGCGCGCGCACGGCATTCATGATGGTCTCCTCATCCAGCGGCACCAACGTGCGCAGGTCGATGATGGTGACGCGGCCCGGGTGATTCTTCGCAGCGGCTTTCGCCCAGTACACGCCCATGCCGTAGGTGACGATCACCGCGGCCTCGCCCTTCGCGATCGTGTCCGCATCGGCTTCGAGCACCATGCGCGCCTTCCCGAAGGGGATGATGTAATCGGCGCTCGGCTCCACGGTCTTCGCCTCCTCGGTGCCTTTGATCTTGCTCCAGTACAGGCCCTTGTGCTCGAGCATCACCACGGGATTCGGATCGTGGTACGCGGCCTTCATCAAGCCTTTGAGGTCGGCGCCGGTGCTGGGATAGGCCACCTTGATGCCCTTGATGTTGCAGAGCACGCTCTCCACGCTGCTGCTGTGGTAAGGTCCGCCGCTGCCGTATGCGCCGATGGGCACGCGCAGGATGCAGCTCACGGGCCACTTGCCCACGGTGAGGTAGCAGCTGCGCGCCACCTCGGTGAAGAGCTGGTTGAGGCCCGGCCAGATGTAATCGGCGAACTGCACCTCCACGATCGGCTTCAGCCCAGCGGCGCTCATGCCCACGGTGCTGCCGATGATGAACGCCTCCTGGATGGGCGTGTTGAAGACGCGGTGCCCGCCGAAATCACGGGCGAGCGTGGCGGCCTCACGGAACACGCCGCCCAAGCGCGCGCCCACATCCTGCCCGTAGAGCAGGCAGTTCGGGTCGGCCTGCATGAGCTCGCGGATGGCGAAGAGCGCGCTGTCCACCATCACGGTGGGCTGGCGGTCCTGGGGCGCGCGATCGCCACGCTCCTCGGTCACCGGTGTCGGCGCGAAGATGTGCGTGGTCAGATCCTCTGGCATGGGGTCATCGGCGGCGCATGCGCGATCGAAATCGGCCTTCACCTTCGCGATGGCCTTCTGCTCGACCTGCTTCAGCCCGTCGATCTGCAGGCGATTGTCCAGGCATTGCTGGAAGAAGCGCGGGTAGGGGTCGCGCCGGCGATGCTCCGCCAGGTTCTCCTCGCTGCGGTAGAACTCCATGCGAACGCCACTCGTGTGGTGGTTGAGCAGCGGCACCTTCGCATGCACCAGGAAGGGTCGGCGCTCCTTGCGCACCAGGCCGATCACCTCGTTGAGCGTGGCATAGCTCGCGATGAAGTCGGCGCCATCGACCTGTCGCACCTCGAGGCCCTTGAAGCCTTTCGCGTAATCGCTCGCATCGCCCACGCGGATCTCATCGGCGCTGGCGCTGATGTCCCACTCGTTGTCCTGCACGAGGTAGATGATGGGGAGCTTCTTCAGCACCGCCATCTGGAAGGCCTCCGCCACCTCGCCTTCGGTGATGGCCGCGTCGCCGATGGAGCAGACCACGATCGGCGCGTCGCTGCCCGATCCCCCGTTCAGGTCATGCGCGACGCCTGCCTGCTCCTTGTACCAGAGGCCCATGGCGATGCCCGTGGTGGGAATGGCCTGCATGCCCGTGGCGCTGCTCTGGTGCGGGATGCGCGGCATGCCCTCGCGACGCAGGCTCGGATGGCCGTAATAGGTGCGGCCGCCGCTGAAGGGATCATCGCGCTTGGCCAACAGCTGCAGCATCACTTCATACGGCTCCATGCCCATGCCCAGCAGGATGCTGTCGTCACGGTAATAAGGCGCCACGAAATCCTGCGGCTTCAGCTGCATGCCAAGCGCCAGCTGGATGGCTTCGTGCCCGCGGCTGGTGGCGTGCACGTACTTGCTCGTGAGCTTGAAGTTGGCCTCGTAGATCTCCGTCATCGCCTTGGCGGTGCACAGGAGCTCCCACGCGCGCAGCAGGGTGTCTTGGTCGGGGGCGGTGCTGGTGCGGAGGTCCTTCTTCGCTGCGGTGATGGCCATGGCGTACGGTGAGCGGCTAAAGTACAGGATGGGCGGCGCAGCACCGGCTCAGCGCGCCGATAGCTTTGCCCGCATCAATCCCCAGGAAATGGCCCGCACCTCCCACGAACTCGACCACCGCATCGTAGGCGACGACATGCAATGCGTGGAGATCACGCTCGATCCCGGAGAAACGGTGATCGCCGAGGCCGGCACCTTGATGATGATGGACGACGGCATCGAGATGAAGACCATCTTCGGCAGCGGCGATGGGAAGGAGCAGGGGTTCCTGGACAAGCTCTGGGGCGCGGGCAAGCGCGTGCTCACGGGCGAGAGCCTCTTCATGACCACCTACACCAACGTGTGGGGCACGCGCCGCACGGCCTGGTTCGCGGCGGCCTACCCGGGCAAGATCATGCCGCTCGACCTGCTCGATTTCCAGGGCCGCTTGATCTGCCAGAAGGACAGTTTCCTGTGCGCGGCGAAGGGCGTGAGCATCGGCATCGCGTTCCAGAAGCGTTTGGGCGTGGGACTCTTCGGCGGTGAGGGCTTCATCATGCAGAAGCTCGAGGGCGATGGCCAGGTGTACATCCACGCGGGTGGCACCACCGTGCAGCGCGAGCTGGCAGCGGGTGAGACCTTGCGTGTGGACACGGGCTGCCTGGTGGCCATGACACAGACCGTCGACTACGACATCCAGTTCGTGGGCGGCATCAAGAACACGCTCTTCGGCGGTGAAGGGCTCTTCTTCGCTCACCTGCGCGGGCCGGGCCATGTGTGGATCCAGTCGCTCCCCTTCAGCCGATTGGCGGACAACATCATCGCCGCCGCGCCGAAGGCCGGTGGGCGCGGGAAGGAGGAAGGGAGCATCCTCGGCGGATTGGGCCGCCTGCTCGACGGCGACAACTGACCTCAGCGCTGCTCCTCGGGCCGTTTGCGGTCGAGGCCTTGCAGGAAGCCTTGCACCACGGAGAGCACCAGGCTGAACCCGAGCGCCCACCAGAAGCTGTCCACGTGGAAGCCGGGCACCAGCTTGGCCGCGAGCATCACAAGGCCCGCGTTGATCACCAGCAGGAAGAGCCCCAGGGTGAAGATCGTGATCGGCAGCGTGAAGAGCACCAGGATCGGCTTCAGGAAGGCGTTGAGCAGGGCGAGCACGGCCGCGGTGAGGATCGCGGTGAGCACGCCATTCACGGTGTCCATGTCGCCGAGCGATACGCCGCGCAGCAGCAGGTCCGCCACCAGCACGGCGATGGTTCCGATGAGCAGTTTCAGGAGCGCGTTCATGCCTGAAATGTAAGAAGGGCCTCGCGGCCCTTCCTACCGGTGAGGCTCGCGCCTCACTCTTTCACCAGTTTCGTCGTAGCGGTGCGGCCGCCCTGCGTGATCACCAGGTAATAGCTGCCGCTGCTCAGGTCGCTCAGGTCCAAGGTGCGCTCGTAGCGTCCCTTGAAGCCCACGATGCGCTCTTGGTACACACGCTCGCCTTGGGCATTGTGCACATCCACCGCAAGGTCGCCGCGCTCGGGCACCTCGAATTGCAGGCGGTAGAAACCGTTGCTCGGGTTGGGGAAGGCGGTTAGCCCTTCGAGCTGCAGCTCATTGTCCACCGCAACGCCCTTGCCGCGCAGCAGGGCCTTCTCCTCATCATTCAGCGTGCGTGTCTCGATGCTGATCCGCACCTCGCGCTTCAGGCCGTGGCCCAGTTCACGCCGCAGCTCATCCATCTCCTTGCGCAGCTGATCCATGTCGCGACGGAATTGCTCGCGGTCCTCCGGGTCCATGAACAACTGGCCACGGAAGAACACATGGTCCTTGCGTTCGCCCAAGGCGCCACTCACGCTCATGCGCTCGCCCTCGCGCTCCAATTCCACCTGCACCTCATCGCCGGGCTTCTTGTCCCGGATCACCGCGGCCAGCTGGGCGAAATCGGCCAGTTCCTCGCCGTCGATCATCACGATCCGGTCGCCAGACCGGATTCCCATGCGGGCCGCCGCGCTCCCTTCTTCGACGCTGCCGATCAGCACGCCGTCGGCATCGTCGTCGTCATCCGTCGGCGTTACGCCCAGGAACGCGCGGCTCTCGGAATGCCATGAACCCATGCGACCGAGTTCCTCCAGCTCCGCCGCGTCTCCTAGGTCGCCATCCCACTCGAAGTGGGCTTCGTCATCGCCATCGCTGAAGCTGAAGGCGAACGCATTCGATTCCCGCTCAGCCAAGGTCACCTTCTCCTTCATGGTACGGCCTTCGTGCAGCCACACCAGCTTCACTTCATCGCCGGGCTTGTGCTTGCGCACCAGTTCCATCAGGCCCTGTGGCCCTTGCACCGCCTTGCCGTCGAGCTCGGTGATGATGTCATTCGGCTTCAGGCCAAGCTTCTCCGCGGGACTGCCTTCTTCGACGGTGAGCACGGTGGCGCCTTGCTTCACGATGCTGCGCTGTGCCTTGCGGTCAGCCTCTTCCATGTTCCGAGTGCTCACACCGAGGAAGGCCACGGGCTCGCAGGCTATGGCCATCGGCGCGCCCGGCGCCCTCGGAGCAGCGGGCGCCATGGGCGCCATGCGCAGCATCATCGCGTCGTCCGCATCGTCATCGCCGAAGCCGCGGATATCGATGGTGATATCGCGCTCGCCATCGTGCAGGCGCATCTTCTCCAGCACGCCCATCTGGCGCAGCGCGTCGCGCATCTCCTCCTCATTGGAGGCGTCGAACTCCTTGGTCGTGCGCTTGGTCTCTCCGTTCTCCGAGGTGACGATCTCGATGCGCACCTTACGCTCCGGCTGCGGGAGCTGCGGTTCTTGCTGGCCGCTCTGGAACACAGCCGCCAGTGGGATAAGCAGGAATGGCGTGATCATGGCCGGTGGATTTTTAGTGGCGTGAAACTATCCGCGGCACCATGCAGCGGATGTTAAGGCCCTTGAAAGAACGTTAAGTGGCGTGACGGGCTGTTGGCGGCGGGACGAACAGCTACTCCTCCCGGAACCGGTCCATGGCGCGGCGGTCGCGCTTGGTGGGCCGGCCCTCGCCGGGCGATCGGTCATGCGCCTTGGCCATGCGGGCGATTTCCGCGCGCTCCAGGTCCTCGAAGGAGGTGCGCTCCGCGAGGAGACCGGGGACCAATTTGGCACCCACGCGCGATGCGGGGATGGAGAGGATCTCCCAGCTGCGCCAGATCGGCGGTTCGCGCAGGGCGATGAGGTCGCCGGGCTTCAGCTCCGCGGAGGCCTTCACCACGCGGCCGTTCAGGTGGACCTGCTCGCGACGCACGGCCTCGGTGGCCAGGCTGCGCGTCTTGAACAGGCGCACGCACCAGAGGAATTTGTCGATGCGCATGAGCGAAAAGGAGCGGCCCGCCATTCGGCGGGCCGCTCAGTGACCCCGGAGGGATTCGAACCCCCAACCAACAGAACCGGAATCTGTCATTCTATCCAATTGAACTACGGGGCCGGTTGGGCCGCGAAGATAGGCGCCGGCCCGATCGGGGCTCAGTGGTCCACCCGTTCCACGTTGCGCACGCCGCGCACCCGTTTCAGCTTCTCGATGAGGGCGTTGAGGTGGTCGGTGTCGTGCACGAAGGCCATCACCTTGCCCTCGAAGATGCCGTCGTGGCTCTCGAAGCTGATGGCGCGCATGTTCACGTTGTGCTCGTGGCTGATGATGGTGGTGATCTTGTTCACCAGGCCCACATCGTCGATGCCGCTGAAGGTGATGCCGGCCAGGAACTCGATGTTCTCCTTGCCCTTCCAGCGCGCCTTCACGATGCGGTAGGCGAAGTTGCTCATGAGCTGCACGGCGTTGGGGCAGTTCACGCGGTGGATCTTGATGCCCTCGCCCACGGTGATGAAGCCGAAGACGTCGTCGCCGGCGATGGGGTTGCAGCACTTGCTGAGCTGGTAGTCGATCTTCTGGAGGTCGTCGCCGATGAGCAGGGCGCCGGGGGTGGCGCCGCGGA
>JACJZF010000015.1 GCA_020635725.1 Flavobacteriales bacterium | reverse complement strand
GGTGATCGTTCCATCGGTGCCGGGATCGGGCGGCGTGTTGATCACCACGGTCACCGTCGAGCTCTCATCGGGGCAGGGCGCCGTTCCCGCCACGGTGTACGTGTACGCGCCCGGGAGCATTGTCGCGGGATCGATCATGCCACCACTCACTGCGGAAGGACCGCTCCACGTCCCGCCGGCATCGGGCGTGCCGCCGAGCTGCGCGAACAGAGAAGCAGGCGCATCGCTGCTGCAGAGGGTGATCGTTCCATCGGTGCCGGGATCAGGTGGCGTGTTGATCACCACGGTGAGTTCGGCCATCGCATTCGGGCAAGGCGAAATCCCGGATACGGTATAGACGTAGATCCCTTGCGGGTCAATCGCCGGATTCAAGCCGCCCGACACGGCGCTGCCATCCGGTCCGGTCCAAGAGCCATTACCTGCGGGGCTGCCGCCTAATTGAGTCACCATCACCACCGGTGAGCCCGTGCTGCACAGCGTGATGCTGTTGTCTGTGCCTGCAACGGGCGGTGTGCTCTCGGTCACATCCACGGTCGCCGTTGCATTCGGGCACGGTGCGGTTCCGCTCACGGTGTACGTGTACAGACCCGGGTTCATGGTTGCCGGGTTGTAGCTGCCGCTAGTCACGGTTGAGGGCCCGCTCCATGCACCGCCGGCTTGGGCGCTTGGGCCTAAGAGCGCGAAGAGCGATTGTGCCGCATCGGTGCTGCACACGGCGAGGCTGGTGCTGCTGCCTGCAACAGGCAAGGGATAAACGGTCACGTTCACCGTGCTGCTCACCGGATTGCCGCACGCGCCCGCCCCGCCGACCGTGTACGTGTACAGACCTGGCGCATCGGTTCCGGGCACGAACGAGCCGCTGTGCGCAGCGCCACCAGGCGCGCTCCATGTGCCGCCAGCGGTGGGTGTTCCTCCCAACTGACTGAACAGATCGGTCGCACCACCATTGCTGCAAAGCGCCACGTTCGCATTCGTTCCAGGGTCCACGAGATTGTCCACCGTAATGGTCATGCAATCGGTGGTGGAGCACGCAGGGTGGCCCTGCTGGTACACGGTGACGCAGTATTGCGTGGTGCCGCCCACCGTGGCCACCGGATTGGCGATGTTCGGGTTGCTTAGCCCGGCTGTCGGAGACCAACTGTACACGAAGCTGCCGCCTGGACATGCAGCCGTTCCGCTCCACGACTGCCCGGAGCCCGGATCCTGCGGCGATGCGTAGACGACTCCGCCACTTCCGTTGAAGAGCGTGAAGGACTGCTCATCGTTGTAGATGTTACCGGCGGTATAGCTGATGGATATCGCAGCGCCGCTGGATACCGGTATGCTCACCGATGCTTGATAGCCCCCGTTGAGCCAGTAGGAATAGGGCGTGCCATTGACGGTCACCGTCACATTCGATCCATTCGAGCCGATACCGAGTATTCCCGTCCAGCCATCACCGAACTCGTCGTACAAGGTCAACGTGTAGTTGCAAGTGGTCGGCAATCCGCCGCTCACCACGTTCGCGTTCAGCTGCACGGGAGTGTTGCACGTGCTCACATCGGGGCCCGCGTTCACCTGGGGCGGAGGCGTGATCGTGACGGTGAGCGTGGTGTCGTAGGAGCAGCCGAAGTTGTCGGTGACGTGATAGGTGTAATTGTAGTTGCCGGCACTGGGCGGGGTCACGCAGGCCTGATTGCAGCTCGCATTGGTGTTCGTGATGCTCGGCCCCGTCCAATAGCTGCTGTCGCATTGGGCGCCGTACACGGGGGTGAAGGTGATCAGGTCGTCGAAGAGCGCCGGATTGAAATCGATGCTCCAGTCGCACAGGAAACCGTTGTCGGACTCCCAGAGGTCGCAGATCTGCAAGGTCCAGCCGCCGTTGAGCTGTGAGCCCAAGAGCCCGCTCAGCGGGTTCAGGCTCTCATAGGTGCCGCTGGGCAAGGTGCCGCCAGCGTTGTCCACCCATGTTCCATTCGTGGCGGCGGGGCTGAAACAGTAATTCCAGCAGGTGCCTTGCGCATTCGGGGTGAAGTCATTGTCGACAGGGATCCCGAGGAACGTGCTGCCACCGCCTTGCTGGTGCATGGTCACGGTCTGGCCGGTGGGGCTGATGATATTGATCACCAGGTCGCCGATGAAGGAGTGCTCCATCGACATGCAGATCGAGAGCAGATCATTCACGTTGTTCAACGTGGCGCCGGGCGGGAACTGGGTGAAGGACACCATGCTCTCGAAGCACTCACCCACATTGTCCGGGAGGAACACGCCCCCGCCGAGATTCGGGTCCGGCGTCTCGTTCCATGTCGTCGCGTTCACCACACCATTCAGGCAGAGCGTCTCGCCCGCGCAACCGGTGAGCGCTCCACCGGTTCCGGCGAACGTGGGCGTGGTACCCACTTCCACCACCAGATCCACGCGGTTGGTGCTGGCGCAGCCGTTGTTGTCGGTGAGGTAGAGCTGCGCGATGTAGCCGCCGGGCTGCGCGTAGGTGTGGGAGACCACGGCCGGCGCGTTGTTCAGCACGGTGCCATCACCGAAGTCCCAGGTGCGGTTCGCGATGTTGAAGCCGGGTGCCGCGAAGGAGCCGCTACTGTTGAAGGTGACGCTCTCCCCTGCGCAGATCAGCATGGGGTTCGTTGGGCCGTGCGTGGCCACGGCGGTGGGGCGGATGCATGGCTGGTAACAGGTGATGGTGGCCGCGAAGACCCCTGTGCCATTGTTGTTGCTGCGGAAGACCACCGTAAGGCAGCCGCTGCTGTTGCTGGCCGAGGCGGAAACCACCTGGCCCTGCAAGCCTGTTCCGGTCCACGTGCCGAGCAGCGGCGCCCCGGTGCTGTTGCCGTCGTAAATGGCCATGAAATCCACCGGAGCCGCGCCCGCCGTGCTCAGGTTGAAGGTGAGGAAGTTCAGCGAGATGGCGCCGCCGGGCGTGTCGGGGCAGATCGTGTAGGTGTAGTTCTCGTTGTTGCCGTAGCCGCTGGCGCCTTGCCCTCCGCTATCGAGGAATGCCCCCACGCAGGTGTTGCTGGTGCCGTTGAAGATGGGGAAGGCCTGCGCCAGCAACAGGGCTGGGCAGAACATCAAGAGCACGCTCAGCAGCGAGGCGTGGGTCAGGTTTGCAAGAGGAGCAGAGGCGGAGGGAGTTCCGGCGTAGTCTTCCTTCATGCGAAGCGGCGGCCGTGGGCAATCGGCCAGCGCTTGAAAATATCAGTTGGGGAAATTCGACCACGAGGGCCAGTCGTGAATTTGACGAACGCCGGTCTATTGGCAACGGAGGCCCGGGGATACGCTACGAGAATCCGACCGGCTCAGTGCAGGAGGTTCACGTGGCCGTAGATGACCCGTTTCTCCCGGGAGCTCAGGGAATGAACCTCCAATCGATAGGGGTACACGCCTTGGGGCAGCGCCGTTCCCTTGCTCGTGCCGTCCCAGGCCTCGAACAGGTCATTGGTGCGGAAGACCTCGCCGCCCCACCGATCGAAGATCAGCAGCTCGAACTCCTCCGGTGAGATGTCGTTGCCGCGGACGAAGAAGGTCTCGTTGGGGCCTTCCTGATTGGGGGTGAACGCGTTCGGCACCCACACCATCAGCTCATCATGCACATCCACCCAGCTCCGCAGGGTATCGGAGCAGCCCAATTCGTTCGCCACCACCAACGTCAAGGGATAGGTTCCGCCGGACTCGTTCGGGAAGGTGATCGTGGGATCCTGTTCCTCGCTGGTGCCCAATTCACCGAAGTCCCAGAACCAGCTCACCACATTAGGCACGCTCTGATCGATGAACTGCACGATGGGGTCATTGATCGTTGCGGGATCGGGTGTCCAAGTCACCGTGGCGATCGGAATGGTCAGTGCCCGCACGAAGTCGTGCATCACCGTGTCGGTCACGCAGCCATTCGGCCAGGTGATCACCGTGCCTACGGCGAAGTTGCCGGCGTCGGTGTAGGTGTGCACCACGCTGTCCATGGCCAAGTCCGAGGAGCCGTCGCCGTAAGTCCAGACCACCGTTGCGCCATTCGTCGTATCGGTCAGCAGCATGCGCACGCTGAAGGGCACGCAGCCGAAGGTGGTATCGGCCGTGATCTCGATCGGCGGAGTGTGCAGGATCTCGAGCCAGGCGCAGCTCGTGACCGGCGGCGTTTCGCAACCATCGGAAACCGTCACGCACACGTCGCCGGAGTTGGCATAGACGAACTCCGACCAGTTCTGGGCGTGGGCGCCATGGCCCCAGTTGTACGCATAGTCGCCGTCACCGCCGGTGGCATCATCAACGGTGTAGAGCACAGGAATGCCGTAGCACTCGGTGTCGGGAAGAAGCGGTTCGAAGGAGAGGGGAGGACGCAACGAGACGGTGACCTGCTCAGGATGCAAGCTGCAGCCGTTGGCATCCGACGCCGAAACGGAATAGGTCGTTTGTGTCGAAGGGCTCACGCCATGCGGACCGGCGCCTGAACCACCGAAGCTCCATTGGTAGGAGATGGTGCCCGTGCCTCCGGTTGCCAGTGCCTGCAGCGAAGCAGTGCCTGTCAGGCAGATAAGCGTGTCATCGGGAAGGCTCGTCCACTCCAGCAACGGAGGCTCTCCTATGGACATCGTGAGCGTATCAAGGCATGCTCCGTTGCTGATCGATTCGTTCACCACCACGCTGTACGTCCCGGCGACTCCTTCGTAGGTATCGCTGTTCTGGCCCTGCGCCGATTGCAGCACCGCGCCTGCTGCATCCAGCCACGTGTAGTCCCAAGCGCCGGCAGTGCCAGCGGTCGTTGCGGTGATCGATCCGTCGCCATAGCCGAAGCAGGTCGCGAGGACGGAATCGAGCGTGGTGCTCATGCTGTGCGTCTCCAACTCCGCGAACCAGAGCGTAGGGCAGCCAGCGACGAATGGCTCGAGGTAGGTGTACAGTCCGTCGGGATCAATGCCGGGCTGGTAGGTCCCCGTGAAGGACGCGCCGATCGGTGAGTCCACCCAGTAACCCCCTGTCGGAATCGCAGGTGGGAAAAGGGTCATGAGCTCCACCGGAGGCTCATCGTCGCAGACCGCTAAGGGCACGGTATCGCCGTTCAAGGGCGGAACCACACGTACGTATGCCGGAACGGTGGTGGTGTAGGGCGGAACGCCATCGTCATTGGCGGTGAATTCAATCAGATGCACGCCCACATCGGCGAACGTCGGCGTGAATTCCACGGAGATGCTCGCGTTGACTCCCGCTGTGAGGTTCGTGATGGACCAACCGCCCAGAGATGGAGTGGATACAGAAGGTGTGGTCTGCTGATCGGGCTCAGGTGCGTAGAACGAGATGTCCATCGTGGCCGTCTCGCCCACGCACACCGTCACGGTGTCGCAGATCGTGCTCCCCGTGATCAGGGGTGGGATGTTCGGATTGGGAGTGGCCGTGGAGAAGATGAAGGAGCGGTAGTCGAGCCAGCTCACCCCATCGGTCGTGGCCAAAGGCCCGTCGTAATCGGTGCCCGCATGGTCGAAGGTGCCGATCTGGATGTAGGCGCTGCCGTCGCCGAGGTTGGCCCCTACGACAGCCGCGGTTCCGCCGAATCCGTTGGTGCCACCGGAGGCATCGCCCGTGGTCCACTGCATGTCCTGGTAGCTGAACGCCACGTTGTTGCCGGCACCGAGCAGCGGATCGGTTCCATCCGTGAGGATCAATTGGAACGTATTGCGCTTGTCGCCGTGGGTGTTGTAGTAGCCCACGTTGTCCCAGGTGACCACGATCCGCCGGGGCAACACGCAATACGAAACCGTGCCCAACTCATTCCCCGGATCACCGGTGTCCACATCGGCCCAGAAGGGCGCGATCATCACGAATTGGTTGGTCGGAAAAGGAGTCGCGGAGAAGGTGCCGTATTGGGCGTCGAAGGTCACATTCCCATTGTTGTTGATCCAGAGTGAGGTGTAGTACTGCCCGTAGAGGTTAAAGGTGAAAGGCAGGTTCACCTGCAGGCTCGGCAGGTCATCATGCGGTCCGAATGCGATCGGGCAAGGATCGGGGTCCTGCCAAATGGAACACGCCGGATTCCCGCCGCCTTTCGGTCTGACGCCGGCGCTGGCGGGTCGCGTAGCAGAGAAAACCGCAGGGTTCCGCAGGCGGACATCGACATCGCGCGGCATGACTATGCCCGCAGCCTTCATCCGGTCGTAGTCCGCCTCATCGATCAGCTGTCGAAGGGGCTGTCCCGGTGCTCGGCTGATGGTTAGATCGTTGCTCTCCTGCGCCACCAGGCCCGAAACCAGCAGCAAGCAGGTGAGCACGCTCAAGACCAGACGGGAAGAGGGTGTTGTCATGAATGAACGGTCGCAAGATCGCGCATCCAGAGCATGACGGCGCATTCAGCGAGGGCGGTGCCTTGGACCCCTGAACTATCCAAAATAAACGGGGCGGCCCAAGGGCCGCCCCGTTTCTGAATCACAACGGGTCACTTCACCAAGGTCACCGAGCCGAAGAGTTCCTTCTTCACCTCGGTCTGGCGGATCTCGTAGGCAATGCGGTACACGTACACGCCCACGCCTAATATCTCGCCGCTGTTGTTGGCGGCGCCGTTCCACCACTCGGCGGGGTTCTCCGACTCGAACACCACCTGGCCCCAACGGTCGAACACGCGCATCTCGAAGTTGGTGATCACATCGATGTTGGTGCTCATGCCCCAGGTCTCGTTGAGGTCGTCGCCATCGGGGGTGAAGCTGTTGGGGATGTAGGTGAAGAGCACGTCGTCTATGGTGACCACCTTGCAGATGGTGTCCGTGCAGTTGTTGTAGTTGAAAGCGGCCAGGCACACCAGGTAGTCGCCTGGTTCTTTCTCACTGAACCGGAAGTAGGGCTGCAGCTCGGTGCTGGTGGCCAGCCCTGCGATATCCCACCAGTAGCTCTGAGCGCCGGTGCTGGTATTGCTGAACCAGATGCGGGGGTCGTCCACGTTGGCCGGGATGGGGTTCCAGGTGAAGTCCGGCATCACCGGCGGCGGGCCCGTCACCTCGATGTTGTCGATGCCCACGCATCCTGCTGCATTGCGTATACGAACGGTGTAGATGGCCTCGCACGCATCAGGCAGGGTTGCCAGGGTGCCCCATGTATCGCCATCGTCGTAGCTGTAGTCAACAGCCTCGGGGTCATAGACCTCCACTTGACCGTCGCAGTCGCCGGAACAGGTCACCGGTTGCGACGCGAGCGAGTCGATCTCCAGCAGCACGGGCTCGCTCACCGTGAAGCTGTTCATGCCGATGCACCCGTTGTCATCCGTCACCTGCAGCGAGTAGGTGTCGGCGCAGAGCCCGTTGAGTTGATCGGTACCGAAGCCGTGGTCGCCGGTGGACCAATCGAACAGGAAGTCGATAGCGGCGTTCCCGCCGGTGATGCTGGCCACGGATTCGCCATCGCACCAGGTGTAGCAGGTGGCGTCGGTCACGTTGAAGTCGATGAGGATCGTATCGGTGAAGGTCATCTGCACGCTGTCCTTCAGGTAGCAGAAGGCGCCGTCATCCTCGATCCAATAGAACCAATGGGTGCCGCCCATGCCGGGTGGCAGGGTCACGGTCGTCACGGTGGCATTGGCGTCCTGGAACACAGCGCCAGTCGGCCCGCTCCACTCGCCCACACCGGTGTTGCCGGGGTCCACGGAAAGGGTGTTGGTGAGGTCGCACGAGGTGGCTGAAGGCCCGCAGGTGGCCACGCCGCAGCAGGTGGGGTCGTCCGCTGGTATCACGGTGATGTCGAGCTGCGAGGTGACCTCGCATCCGTTCACGCTGATCATGGTGTAGGTGTACACATCGGTCACTCCGGTCTCCGGGTCGAAGACGCCCGGAACCACCGTGCCGTTGCTGGAGGTCCAGGTGCCGCCCGCATCGGGAGTGCCGCCCAGGGAGTCGGTCATCAGGAAGTCAGGCATCGCCGCGCAGAAGAGCAGCGTCGCGTCCTCGCCGGCATCCACCGATTGATCCGGATACACCATCACGCTGTCATGCACCGCGCAGGCCGGATTCCCTTCGGCGTAGGCCTCCAGATAGAACATCGTCGGGCTTGTGACGAACACATCGGTCTGCGGATCGCTGGGGTCAACCAGCCCGTCCGTGGGGCTCCACTGCCAAGTGATCCCTGGCGTCCAGTTGGCGGTCACTTGCGCGGCCATCGGCACTGGATCGTTGCAGAGGGTGATATCCGGACCGGCGTCGATCACCACCTGCGGGTCGATGGTGACGGTGATGGTTGTATCGTAGTTGCAGCCGAAATTGTCCGACACGGTGAACAAGTAAGAGTAGTTCCCCGGTTGAGGAATGTTCACGATCGCGTGCAGAGGATCGCTCGGGTCCAAGGTTAGATATGGACCGGACCAAGAGGCGGAATCCAGCGTTGATGTGCCCAGGTCAGGTGTGAATTGAGTGGCTTCTGGAATAATGGAAGGATCGAAGTTCACGGTCCATGAGCAGACGAACCCATCGTCGAGCCCCCACATGTCGCAAATCTGAAGCGTCCAGGTGCCATTCAACGGGCAGCCGACGAGCGCGCTCATCGGATTCAGGCTCTCGTAGGTGCCAGACGGCAGCGTGCCTCCAGAATTATCAACCCACGTGCCGTTGGTCGCTGTTGGGCTCCAGCAATAATCCCAGCACGTTCCCGGCGTCGGAGGATTCGTTTCGCCGTCAAGCGCATCGCCAATGTATGTGCCTCCACCGCCTTGCTGATGCAGGATGACTGATTGTCCGCTTGGGCATATTACACTGATGATCAAGTCGCCCATATACGAATGCTCCATGCTCACGCACACGCTCGTGAGGTCGTTGATGTCCGTAAGGGTCTGCCCACTATCGAAAGCAGAATACGGCAGACCGTTATTGAAGCATGACCCAGGGTCATCAGCGACATAGATCCCGTTGCCGAAATTGGCTTCAGGAAGGCCTGTCCAGGTCGTAGGTGAGACAACAGCGGTTAAGTCTACAGTAGCTCCTAGGCATGTCTCAACGGCTTCCACGGTGCCGGCGAAGGACGGGGTCGTACTTACGAGTACTTGAAGATCCACGAGATTCACGTTGGTGCAGCCGTTGTCGTCCAACACTTCGAGCTGAACGATGTACTCGCCCGGCTCACTGAAGCTGTGGCTGGCAGTGGCTCCTTGCACAGGAGGTGTGCCATCATCGAAATCCCATTCCCATGAGATCACGTTGAAAGGCGCGGTGGCGGTGGATTGCAGACCACTGAAATCAATCACTTCATCTGTGCATACCAGGGCGGGCACGGGCCCTTCGCTCATGGTCGCTACTGCAACAGGCGGTTGGCATGGTGTATAGCAGGTGATTGAACCGGCGAAGACTCCGGTGCCAGCGCCGTTCGAGTTGAATTCAAAGGTGAGGCATCCGGAAGTGTTGAAGAAAGTGGCCGTGGGCTGCAGGCCTTGAAGCTCAGTTCCGGTGTAAGAGCCGATTGATGGTGCCGAAGTGGAGTTGCCATCATAAATCGTCAAGGCGTCAATCGGCTGCGGACCTTGCGTAGAGAGGTTGAACGTGGGAAAGGTGACGGTAATCGCATCGCCGGGAACATCGGGGCAAATCGTTGCAACGTAGCTCTCATTGTTCGAGTAGCCGCTAGCGCCCTGCCCGCCACTATCCAGGAAAGCGCCCGAGCAGGTGGTGATATTGCCATCTTGAATGGTGAATACCTGCGCTTCAGCGAGTTCAGAACTCAACAAGAAGCCCGTTGTCATGAATACACTACCCAACTGCCACCATCTGTGACTGGTCGTCCTGCTCATTCGCAAAAAGTGTCTGAGGTTCACGGTAAAGATTCCCTTTCAGCCTATTCGGTTGCCCGGCCTCAAAATTAAGGACCCGGCACGCGGCCGGGTCCTCATTATCAGGGTGTTTTCAACTTACCGTACCAGGCTCACCGTGCCCGTGTAGGTGCCGCCGAGCTTCTCGCCGTCCTTCATCTCCACCATCCAGAGGTAATCGCCGCTGGCGCAGGGTTCGCCCTTGCCACCTACCCGGCCGTTCCACGGGCGCTTAGGGTCGCTGGTCTCGAACAGCAGCTGGCCGGTCACCGGGTCGTGCACACGCATGTGGAAACGTACGCCCAAGGTCGTGAGCGCGTCGGGGATGAAGCTGTCATCCAGGCCGTCGCCGTTGGGGGAGAAGGCGTGCGGCGCGTGCAGGTTGTAGTCCTCCTCGATCTTCACGTTGCGCTCGGTGCGGTCCACGCAGCCGATTGCATTGGTCACCGTGAGGCTCACCGGGTAGTTGCCCTTGGTCTTGTACACATGGCTGGGGATGCGCAGCGTGGAGGTATGCCCATCGCCGAAGTCCCAGAGGTAAGAGACGCCGCCGAGGCTCTTGTTCTCGAAGTGTACCGAGGGCACCTTCTCCGGGTCGTCCTGCTTGATGGGCACGAACGAGGCTTCGGGCACTTCGTGGATCACGATCACATCGGTCACCGGTTTCTGGATCAGGCTGCCGCGGCTGGTGGAATAGGAGAGGGTCACCTCGAAGCGGCCCGCCTTGGTGAACACGTGCGACGGGGTCTGGTCAACCGAGAAACTGCCATCGCCGAAGTTCCACAGCACGCCTTTCACCTCACTGGCATCAGGGGCGTTCTGTACGGTGAAGAGCACCTCGCTTCCGGGGCACCCTTCCACCATGCTCGGGCGAATGCCGATTTCGGTGGAAGCGGTCTTCGAGGGAGCAGCGGCTTGAGCGGCCTCTAAAGGAATAGTCGCAGCAGCATGGCCATTCGAGGTGTTCTTCGCCGTGGTCGCCTTCCCGGCTGGGCTGGCTGCGTTATGGGCGTCTTCCTCGTGGGCTGCCATGCGGCCGGGTTCCGGAGCTTCAACTGCGGCCATTTCCGGTACTGCGGGCTTCGCGGCCAGTTCAGTGGGGGGGCTGTTCACCCCCGCATCCGAGACTTGTTCCTGGTGGGCCAGCGCCTGGCTGCCTTCATCTTGATGGCTGGCCATCAGGTAGACCGTGGTCGCCAGGGCCAGGCCGCCGCCGAAGAGCAGGGCCAGCAAGCCGGTGGAGGCCCTGCGGCCCATGCCGGCGCCTTTGTCGAGCTCGCGCTCAAGCAGGGCCCAATCGGCGGAATTGAAAGGAACCTCGTAGGAATCGAGGGACCTTTTCAGCGCGTGCTCGAAGGCATCGGTACCGTTACCCATGTCTTTGCTTATTGGATCTTCTTCTCCTTGCGCAGCAGTTTCTTCAGGTTGTTCTTGGCCTTGGCCAGATTGCTCTTGCTGGTGCCCACATTGATCCCCAGCACATCCGCGATCTCCTTGTGCGTCATCTCCTCGAAGACATACAGGTTGAAGACCGTGCGGTAGGCGGGGGTGAGCTTCTGCATGGCATTGATCACATCGGCGGGCTTCACGTCCCAGGATTCCTCCTCGGACTCCTCGGCCAGCACATCCTCCTCATCCATGTCCCCGAAATCCTCGATGCTGCGCTCCTGGCCCAAGAGCAGGTAGGCGTTCTTGCTGCGGCGGAAGTGGTCAATGGCGGTGTTCACGATGATGCGTCGGATCCAGCCCTCGAAGGAGCCGGCCCGATTGAAGCCGCTGATGTTGCGGAAGACCTTGATGAAGCCGTCCTGCAGGATGTCCTTGGCCTGGTCCGTGTTCTTGGTGTAGCGCATGCACACGGCCATCATCTTGCCATAGAAGAGCTCGTACACGCGCTGCTGAGCACGGCGCTCGCCTTGGAGGCAGCCATCCACGAGGGTGTCGTAGGAGGGCTGCGGTCCGTCTGCATTCACCCATGAGAGGGTGAGGCGGGGCGCGGGCCGTTCGCTCATAGCAGGTGTGACCACCGTTTTGGTGCTTGGAGCCGACAAGATAGCCATGGCTGGGAGTAAGACGCCAGAGGCGGCGAAAGGATGCCTGCCCGGTGCGAATCCGATCGACAGGATGATGAACATGGGTGTCCGGGCTTCAACGATCATCTACTTTCGCCACCGGTCTTGGAGGCCATTCACAATCTAACCCGCTCAGCAAGGATGAAAGTCACTGTGGTAGGGGCCGGTAACGTGGGCGCGACCTGCGCCGACACCGTAGCCCGTTGGGAGCTCGCCAATGAAGTGGTGCTGCTCGACATCAAGGAAGGATTCGCCGAGGGCAAGGCGCTGGATATCTGGCAGACCTCGCCGATCAACCTGTTCGACTCCCGGGTCGTGGGGTCCACGAACGACTACGCGAAGACCGCGGGGAGCGATGTGGTGGTGATCACCAGCGGCCTGCCCCGCAAGCCGGGCATGAGCCGCGATGACCTCATCGCCACGAATGCCGCCATCGTGAAGAGCGTGACGGAGAATGTGGTGAAGCACAGCCCGGAGGCCATCATCATCGTGGTGAGCAACCCGCTGGATGTGATGACCTACTGCGCCTACATCACCAGCAAGCTCCCCAGCAGCAAGGTGTTCGGCATGGCCGGCATCCTGGATACCGCCCGGTACCGTGCCTTCCTGGCCACCGAGCTGAACGTGAGCCCCAAGGACATCCAAGCGGTGCTCATGGGCGGCCACGGCGATACCATGGTGCCCTTGCCCCGTTACACCACGGTGGGCGGCATCCCCGTCACCGAGCTGATCTCCAAGGAGAAGCTCGATGCGATCGTGGAGCGCACCAAGAAAGGCGGTGGCGAGATCGTGAACCTGCTCGGCACCTCGGCTTGGTACGCACCGGGCACGGCGGCAGCGCAGATGGTGGAGGCGATCGTGCGCGACCAGAAGCGCGTGTTCCCCTGCTGCGTATGGCTGCAAGGCGAATACGGTCTGAAGGACATCTACATGGGAGCGCCGGTGATCCTGGGCCGCAACGGTGTAGAGCGCATCATCGAGCTGCAGCTCAACAAGGAGGAGATGGAGAGCTGCCACGCCAGTGCCAAGGCCGTGAAGGAAGTGATGGAGGTGCTCGACAAGATGAACAGCAACGTGACCGCCTGAGCGGTACGCCGAATGAATGGAAGGGGCGCCGAGAGGCGCCCCTTCTTCTTTGCCTTAACGGCCGCCGCGCAGCACCAGCAGGCGCTGGCCCCGGGTGCTGGTGGGCCCTACCAGCCGGGCCGTGTACAGCCCTTCGGGCAGCTGGTCGATGCTCAGGCTGGTGCGCCGCAACCGGGCGGGTTCAGCCATCACCAGCTGGCCCAGCCCATTGCGTATCGCCCACCGGCTGCCGGGCAGCGGCTCCTCATCGAGCAGCAGATCCACGGTGCCGCTGGCCGGGTTGGGGAAGATGCCGAAGGCAGGGCCCTCGGAGCGCGGCCCTACCACGGTGCTCACCTCATCGCTGCGCCAGAAGGAGAGGCCGCCGCGGAAATTGCCGATCACCAGGTCCAGCGCGCCATCATCGGTGAAGTCGTAGAGGCATAGGCCCGTGCGCGCTCCATCGTCGATTCCCCAAAAGGCGGTATCCAAGCGGGTCCAGGCCCCATCGATATTGCCTTCGATGCCGCCATAGCGGTAGATCATGCCCGATTCGGAGCCCAGCAGCATCTCGCGCTCGCCCAGGTCGTTCTCGTAGATCACGGGCACCGAGTGACCGGTGATGTTCCACCATTCCACGGTGCTCACGTCGCCGAGGGTCTCGCTCACCAAGGTCCATTGCGGAGCCGCGCCGCTGCCGGTGTTGCGGTAATAGTTCAGGTTGCCGTTGCGCTCACCCACGATTAGGTCGAGCAGGCCGTCCTGGTCCAGGTCGTGGAAGAGCGGGGTGGCGAATTGGCCCACATCGATCATGGAGCCGCCCGCATCGGTGATGTTCGCCTGCTCCAGCTGGAACTGCGCGTTGGCGCCCGTGCTGGTATTGCGGTAGAAGTGCATCCGCCCTTGCAGGTCGCCGATGTAGAGGTCGAGGTCGCCATCGCCATCCAGATCGCCGAACGCCGGATACATGCTCAAGCCGATGCCGCTGGTGGAGAGGTTCAGGTAATCATCGGTGATCAGGTCGAAGGCCGGTGCCGATGCCGTTCCGACGTTGCGGAAGAGCGCCACCTTGCCCACGTAGTTGCCGCCCGTGGCGAAGTAGCCGTGGTTCGCCACGAGCAGGTCCATGAGGCCATCGCCGTTCTCATCGAAGGCCACGGGCATGGCGCCTTCGCCGAGTTCGATCATGCGGTCCTGGAAGAGATCGCGCTGCACCAGGTCGAACACCGGGGCATCATCTTCCCCGTTGTTCGTGTAGTACCACAGGCTCTGGTAATTGTGGGAGAGTGAGGTGGCGTTGGGGCTCACCAGCAGGTCGCGCTTGCCGTCGCGGTCCACATCCAGGTAATACCCGCCGGGGAACACGATCAGGTCCACGCTGGTGTCGTAGCTCGGGAACAGGGTGTCCTCGGAGGTCATGAGGGCATCGGCCACGGTGCCGCCGTTGTAGAGGGCCACCAGGTTATTGAAGGAGATGTCGCCGAGGAGGATCTCCATCACGCCGTCGCCGTTGAGGTCGAGGATGGTGGTGGCGCTGCCCGCGTGCGCGCGCTCATCGTCCGTGTCAGCCTCTTCTCCGCCGGTTCCGATCTCCGGGTTGGGTACGTTGAAGGGGCATGGCGAGTTCAGCGTGACCGAGTTGTTGCTGAAGTTCTCGGCGAAGTAGCCCCAGCACTTGTTGCGCACCTCGAAGGTGAGGCTGTCGCAATTGCCGTAGGTCTCCATGCTCAGGTTCTTGTGGTACTCCATGTAGGAGCCGAGCAGGCTGAAGGTGAGGATGTCCAGGTCGCCGTCGCCATCGATGTCGGCGATGCCCGGCAGATCGACCTGCGAGATGAAGAGGTTCGCGAAACTGCTGGCGCCGGAAGGGCTCACGTAATTGGAGTTCACCCGGTACTTCACCAGCTCGAAGGCCGGCTGCCCGGGCGTGCTCACATTCTTGTACACCGAGAAGCCTGCGGAGGAGTAGGTGAAGATGTCCTCCTTGCCGTCGCAGTTGTAATCGCGCAGCAGCACCCAATCGTGCAGCTCGTTGAAGGGCGCCACGAGGTCGTAGTCGCGAGTAACACGGTAACCGGCGGTGCCGCCATCGGCGGTGCCGAGCAGGATCACGGGCTTATGGCCCGAGATGTAGGAGCGGTCGAAGAGGAAGAGGTCCTTCAGGCCGTCCCCGTCCAGGTCGGTCTCGCTCACCTGCAGGAAATTCAGCCCTCCGGCCCAGGCCAGGTCGAGTGCGTTCCCTTGGCGCGTCACGGGCACATTCGGGTCGAAGTGCAGGTCCCATTGGGCGTGGGCGCCCAGATTCAAAGCACAGAGCAGAACGGGCAGGAGGGAGCGGTTGAGCATGGCCGGTTGGGCGTTGACGATGCAAATGTCGCGCGCGCTGCCCTGGGCCGCGATGCCGGGTGAAGGGAATCTCAACCGGGCAACGTTCGGTTGTTGCTGCCTGATCGCGAGGGGAAAAGGGCGGGCCGTCCGGGGAAAAGCAACACTTCTATATTTGCCGCCTCTTTTACGAAACCCCCTATCGGTCATGCAGAACAGAGGTGCGCTCTGGATCTTCACCATCCTGCTGGCGCTCGCGTGCGCGTATCAGTTGTCCTTCTCCATCTTCACCTCGAGCATGGAGAAGCAGGCCGCCACGGTGGCTGGCCAGCAGGCCGACTCCATGGTGCAGGCCGAGCCTGACCGTAAGCTGAACTTCGACTCGCTCAAGCTCGGTTTCGAGAACCGTTACCTGAGCGCGCATTCCGAGGAGCAGGTCTATCCTGTGCTCGGTTACTCCTACCGCGAGTGCAAGGAGAAGGAGATCAACCTGGGCCTCGACCTGAAGGGCGGCATGGCCGTGACCCTGGAGGTGAGCATCCCCGAGCTGATCGAGGGACTCAGCGAGAACAGCGACAACCCGGCCTTCACCACGGCCATGGCGAACGCGCGCAAGCGCCAGCTCACCGATAATGCTGACTTCGTCACGCTCTTCGGGCAGGAGTACGCCAAGATCGACGGCCGTCCGCCGCTCTCGGCCATCTTCTACAGCCCCGATCGCCAGGCCATGTTCGAGCGCGAGGGCTCCGATGACGATTACCTGAACGCACTTCGCCGCGAGGCCGAATCGGCCTTGAGCAACACCGAGCGGATCCTGCGCACCCGTATCGACAAGTTCGGCGTGGCTCAGCCCGGCATCCAGAAGCAGGCCTTCAGTGGCCGCATCCTCATCGAGCTGCCCGGCGTGAAGGACAAGGAGCGCGTGCGCAAGGTGCTGCAGAGCACCGCCAACCTCGAATTCTGGGAGACGCATGACAATGCCGAGATCGGACCGATCCTGGATCAGGTGAACGCGCCGCTGAGCGCTGTGCTCTATCCCGGTTTGGCCGACAGCCTGGGCGCGGAGAACGAGTTCAAGCATGCCCTGCCCGGCGGCTTCGAGGTGACCGGCGGTGCCACGGGCGTGGAGAGCCAACTCGTCGGTTTCATCGCGGCCGGCAACGAGGTGGATAAGGAGACCTGGTTCAACTTCGACCGGGTGACCTTCAAGAGCGGAAGCGCCGAGATCGATCAGGATGGCTCTGCGGAACAGCTGGGCAACCTGGCCGAGATCCTCAAGGCCTACCCTTCATTGAAGCTGAAGATCGGGGGCTATACCGATAGCACGGGCTCCGAGACCAGCAACCAGAAACTGTCGCAGCAGCGAGCCGAAGCCGTGGTGGCCGATCTGCGGGCTAAGGGCATTGCTGCTGATCGGTTGGAGGCCGAAGGCTACGGATCGCAGCATCCGGTGGCCTCCAACGCCACCGAGGAAGGTCGTGCGCAGAACCGCCGTATGGCCCTGCGCGTGCTGGCCTACGATGCCGCAGCCGTGGCCGAGGCGGATGCCGCAGTGCCGGACAGCCTGCGACCGGATAGCATCGAGGAGGCCGAGGTGGACACCGCGGCCCTGCGCCGCGATTTCGCCAAGCGCGCCCCGCTCGCCGCCAAGCTGCAGCCCCTGGTGAGCCAGCGCGGCTGGATGCGTGGTGCCACCGTGGGCATGGCCGATGTGGCCGACACCGCCGAGGTGAAGCGCCTGCTGGCCATGGAGGCCGTGCGCAGCGCCCTGCCCCGTGATGTGCGCCTGGCCTGGGGCGCCAAGCAGATGGAGCAGACCATGAACGACGGCTCCACGCGCAAGATGCTCCCGCTCTACGCGCTGAAGGTGCCCAGCGACGGCAAGCCCAAGCTCGATGGCAGCGCCATCAGCAGCGCATCGCAGGACTTCGACATGAAGGGTTCGGTGGAGGTGCGCATGAGCATGAACCCCGAGGGCGCCCAGACCTGGGCCGTGATGACCGCGGACAATGTGGGCAAGCAAGTGGCCATCGTGCTGGACGGGCTGGTCTATAGCGCGCCGGAGGTGCGCTCGGAGATCCGTGGCGGCCAGTCGAGCATCGAGATGGGCACCGGCGACATCAACAAGCAGATCCAGGAGGCGGAGGACCTCGCGAACATCCTGAAGGCGGGCGCGCTTCCGGCACCAGCCCGCATCATCGATGAGACCGTGGTGGGCCCCTCGCTCGGCGCGGAGAACGTGAACACGGGCATGATGTCCTTCTTCATCGCGCTGCTGCTGGTGATGGTGTACATGGCGCTCTACTACGCGCGCGCTGGCTGGGTGGCTGACCTCGCCCTTATCGTGAACCTGTTCGTGCTCATCGGCTCGCTCGCCTCCCTGCAGGCAGCCTTGACACTGCCCGGCATCGCCGGTATCGTGCTCACCATGGGTATGGCGGTCGATGCCAACGTGCTCATCTACGAGCGCGTCCGTGAGGAGCTGCGCCACGGCAAGATGCTGAAGAGCGCCGTGGACCTGGGCTACAAGGGCGCCCTCTCGGCCATCGTGGACGGCAACGTGACCACCTTGATCATCGCCGTCATCCTGCTGATCTTCGGCAGCGGCCCCGTGCAGGGCTTCGCGGTCACGCTGGGCCTGGGTATCCTGACCTCGCTGTTCACCGCGCTCTTCCTCTCGCGCCTGGTCATCACCTCCCGCCTGGAGAAGGGCAAGTCCTTCGCCGTATGGATGGACTGGAGCAAGAACATCTTCGTGAATGCCAACTACGATTTCATGGGCAAGCGCAAGGTGTTCTACGCCGTGAGCGGCCTGCTCATCGCCGCGGGCATCGCCAGCATGGTCACCAACGGCTTCAACTGGGGCGTCGATTTCAGCGGCGGCCGCACCTACGTGGTAAAGTTCGCCGAGCCGGTGGACGTGGAGTCGGTGCGTGGCGCGCTAGAGAGCCGCTTCGTGGATGACAAGGGCGTGAAGAGCACCCCGAATGTGAAGACCTACGGCAGCAAGAGCCAGCTGAAGATCACCACCAATTTCCTGATCAACCAGCCCGATACGGCCGCGGACAATCGCGTTGAGGCGAGCCTGCGCGATGGCCTCGCCACCTTCGGCGGCTATGAGATCACCGAATCGCGCAAGGTGGACCCGACCATCAGCGACGACATCACGAAGAATGCGATCACCTCGCTCACCATCGCGCTGGCGCTGATCTTCCTGTACATCGCCGTGCGCTTCCGCAACTGGCAGTTCGGCCTGGGCGGCGTGCTGAGCCTCATGCACGATGCGCTCATCGTGCTGGGGGTGTACTCCATCTTCTACAAGATCATGCCCTTCTCGCTGGAGATCGACGAGGCTTTCATCGCCGCCATCCTCACCGTGATCGGTTACTCCATCAACGATACCGTGGTGGTGTACGACCGTATCCGCGAGTACCTCCGCGATCACAAGCGCGAGGCGTACAGCGTGGTGATCAACAAGGCCATCAACTCCACGCTCGGCCGTACCATGAACACCTCGCTCACCACCCTGGTGGTGCTGATCGTGATCTTCGTGCTGGGCGGCACCGCGATCAAGGGCTTCGTCTTCGCGCTGCTCGTGGGCATCGGCGTGGGCACCTATTCCTCCGTGTTCGTGGCCAGCGCTATCGTCACCGACCTGCTCAAGGGCAAGGACCCGATGCGCCAATAAGGCATCCGAATCGTTCGAGGAAGTCCCGCCCGCAGCGGGACTTCCTACTTTCGGCCCGTGGGTATCGCGCTCATCTTCGACATCAGCGGTGGCGAGCTGCTCATCATCCTGCTGTTCGTGCTCATGTTCTTCGGCGCGAAGGGCATACCGGACATGGCCCGCACCATGGGTCGCTTCATGCGCCAGGTGCGCGATGCCAGCAATGAGGTGCAACGCGAGATCCAGAAAGGCGCGCAGGACGTGACCCGTGCGGCGAACGAGCAGCGGCGGCAGATGCGCGCGATGGTGGAAGAGGGCACCGTGCCCCGCACAGAGCAGGAATCCGGTCCGAAGGACCCGGCGTGATGGATCTGTTCCTCACCCTCCTGGGTTTGGCCATACTGGTTGCCGGCGCGGAGCTCATGGTGCGCGGCGCGGTGGACCTGGCCTTGCGGGCGCACGTGTCGCCGCTGGTGATCGGGCTTACCGTGGTGAGCATGGGCACATCGGCACCCGAGCTGCTCGTGAGCCTGGTGGCCGCCTTCAAAGGCACCCCGGACATCGCCATCGGCAACGTGGTGGGCAGCAACATCGCCAACATCAGCCTGATCCTCGGGCTCAGCATCCTGATCTTCCCCATCGAGGTGGACCGCGAAGCGCGGCGGGTCCATTGGCCGCTGATGATGGCCGTGACCTTGCTTTTCTGGTGGTTCTTTCGGAACGACCTGATCTCGCGGGTCGAAGGGCTCCTTTTCGTGGCCCTGCTGGTGCTCTATGTCGGATGGATGCTGCGCTCCTCCCGTCGGTCGGGGTCTGGTGGCACGCAGGCGGCACCGCGCATGGCCTGGTGGAAGGCAGCGGCACTGCTGGTGGTGGGCATAGCGGCCTTGTCGAAAGGCGCATCGTGGTTCGTGGAGGGCGGCGTGGGCCTGGCGCGGCAGGCCGGGGTCAGCGAGCAGCTCATCGGCGTCACGGTCATTGCCTTCGGAACCTCGGTGCCTGAACTGGTCACCAGTTTGGTGGCCTCCTTCCGCAAGCAACCGGATATCTCCCTCGGCAACCTCATCGGAAGCAACATCTTCAACCTCCTTGGCATCCTGGGCATCACGTCCGTGGTGCATCCCATCGCTGCCAACCACTCCGCCTTCCTGCTAGACCTCCTGGCCATGGCCCTAACGGCCTTGCTGCTCTATCCGCTGATGCGCCTGGGCAATCGCATGGGCCGGTGGCAGGGCCTGATGCTGGTAGCGGCCTACGCGCTCTATGTCGTGTACGTGGTGCAGCGCGGCTGAGACCTGGTTCCATTCACCCTTCGGTCAACCGAGTTGAGGTCTTTTCGGGTCAGACCCCTATGATGAAAAGGGTGTTGGAAAAGAAAAGCATTCTATTTCTGGCAACACCCCCCTCAAGAGGGATAGCTTTGCGCCAGAAAACACAAAATTTCATGTCCACCCCCCTGATTCGCATGAAGGCCTTGGAGGATGTGCTCAGCCGCACCCCCCGATTCTCCGAGGCGCCCTCCAACAAGATCAGCGAGTATTTCGGAGCCAACGTGTTCAATGAGGACGCCATGCGCATGTTCCTCACCGAGGATGCCTGGTACGCGGTGCGCCAGGCGGTGGAGCACGGCACACGGATCGAGCGGAAACTGGCCGACCAAGTGGCCAGCGGCATGAAGGAGTGGGCCTCCACCAAGGGCGCCACGCACTACACCCATTGGTTCCAGCCGCTCACGGGCCTGAGCGCCGAGAAGCACGATGCCTTCTTCGAGCCCATCGGCGGCGGACGCAGCATCGAGAAGTTCGATGGCAGCATGCTGGTGCAGCAGGAACCCGATGCCAGCAGCTTCCCCAGCGGGGGCATCCGCAACACCTTCGAGGCCCGGGGCTACACGGCTTGGGACCCGAGCAGCCCGGCCTTCGTGATCGGCCGCACGCTCTGCATCCCCACGATCTTCATCAGCTACACCGGCGAGGCGCTCGATTACAAGATGCCCTTGCTGCGCGCCATCCGTGCCGTGGATGAAGCCGCCACGGCCGTGTGCCAGTACTTCGATAAGGATGTGACCAAGGTGATCAGCACCCTGGGCTGGGAGCAGGAGTACTTCCTCATCGACAAGGCGCTCTACTTCGCCCGGCCGGATATCCTAATGACCGGCCGCGCGCTCTTCGGCCATATCCCCGCCAAAGGGCAGCAGCTCGAAGACCACTACTTCGGCAGCATCCCCGACCGCGCCCGGGCCTTCATGCGCGAGTTCGAGACCGAGGCGCTCATGCTCGGGATCCCGGTGAAGACCCGCCACAACGAGGTGGCCCCGAACCAGTTCGAGTGCGCCCCGGTCTTCGAGGAGATGAACCTCGCCGTGGACCACAACGTGCTGCTCATGGACATCATGGAGAAGGTGGCCCACCGCCATGACTTCCGCGTGCTCCTGCACGAGAAGCCCTACGCCGGCGTGAACGGCAGCGGCAAGCACAACAACTGGAGCCTGGCCACCAACACGGGCCGCAACCTGCTCAAGCCTGCCAAGACGCCCAAGGAGAACCTGCAGTTCCTCACCTTCTTCGTGAACACGATCGCCGCGATCCACCGCAATGCCGGTGTGCTGCGCGCGAGCATCGCCAGCGCGGGCAACGATCATCGCCTGGGAGCCAACGAGGCGCCGCCGGCCATCATCAGCGCCTTCATCGGCGAGTACCTGAGCGAATTGCTCGATGGCCTGGAGAAGAACATCAAGGGTGCCATGACCCCGGATCGCAAGACCGAGCTGAAGCTCGACATCGGCCGGATCCCGCCGGTGATGCTCGACAACACCGACCGCAATCGCACCAGTCCCTTCGCCTTCACCGGCAACAAGTTCGAGTTCCGTGCCGTGGGCAGCAGCGCCAACTGCGCCGGTCCCATGACCGTGCTCAACACCATCGTGGCCGCCCAGCTGCGCACGTTCAAGAAGCAGGTCGATGCCCTGATCGACAAGGGCACCAAGAAGGATGAGGCCATTCTGCGGGTGATCCGAGACCTCATCGCCAGCAGCAAGGCCATCCGCTTCGAGGGCAACGGCTATGGCGATGAGTGGGTGAAGGAAGCCGAGAAGCGAGGCCTGGCCAACGTGAAGGACACCCCCCGCGCGCTCGATGCCTGGACGGCCAAGGAGGCCGTGGACCTCTTCGCCGAGATGGGCGTGCTCAGCCCCGTGGAGACCGAGGCCCGACACGAGATCGAGTTACACAGCTACACCCTGAAGATCCAGATCGAGAGCCGCGTGGTAGGCGACCTGGCCCAGAACCACATCGTGCCGGTGGCCGTGACCTACCAGAACCGGTTGATCGAGAACGTCCGCGGCCTGCGCGAGGTGCTGGGCGCGGAGAAAGCCAAGAAGGCAACCGCCACGCAGCTGCGGCTCATCGAAGAGATCAGCGAGCACATCGGTGCGGTGATCGGCATGGTCAACGACATGATCGAGGCCCGCAAGAAGGCCAATGCGCTGGACGATGCCCGGGACAAGGCCATCGCCTATTGCGACACGGTGAAGCCCTACCTGGATCGCATCCGCTACCACGCCGATAAACTGGAACTGCTCGTGGACGATGAGCTCTGGCCTCTTCCCAAGATGCGCGAGGTGCTCTTTACCCGCTGAGGATGAACGGTTAGAGGGGCGCTCCTAGGGGCGCCCCTCGCTCTTTCAGCACCCCTTCGCCCA
This sequence comes from Flavobacteriales bacterium, assembly GCA_020635725.1. Taxonomy (GTDB): domain Bacteria; phylum Bacteroidota; class Bacteroidia; order Flavobacteriales_F; family PHOS-HE28; genus PHOS-HE28. Next base: position 31,564 of record JACJZF010000015.1, on the reverse strand, counting down.
ATAGAGGAACTGTATATCTTCGCCGCGACCCCGTGCGGAACCATTCCCCCCTTACACCTGTCATGATGATACGGAAGATCCTGGCTGGCCTTTCCCTCTGCCTCCTGTTCACCAGCACGGCCGTGGCCCAAGGGCGCCTGGCCGATGAGGCGGATGAGGCCTACAAGAAGGGATTCTACTTCAACGCCATCGAGCTCTACAAGAAGGCTTACACCGTGGAGAAGAAAGCGGCCGTGAAGGCCGAGCTCATCTACAAGGTGGCCGAGAGCTACCGCATGATCGGCGATGTGCAGCAGGCCCAGGTCTGGTATGAGAAGGCCAACAAGGCGCAGTACACCGATCCGGTCACCTACTACTGGATCGGAGAGATGCAGCGCCAGCAGGGGCTCTTCGCCGAGGCCATCGCCAGCTACAACAAGTACAAGGAGAAGAAGAGCAACGACATGCGGGCCGACGCCGCCATCGCCGCGTGCCAGATGGCGCAGCAATGGAAGGACAGCCCCACGCGCTACAGCGTGGACCCCGAGGTGCTGCTGAATACCCCGCAATACGATTACAGCCCCGCGTTCGCCGATAAGAAGAACGAGAGCGTGGTCTTCTCCAGCACGCGTCCGGCCTCCACCGGTTCCAGCACCGATGCCATCGTAGGCGAGGCCTTCGCCGATCTCTTCGTGAGTTCCCGCGACCGGCTGGGCAAGTGGAGCGAGCCGGTGAAGCTGCCCTTGGAGATCAATTCCGAAGGCGCCGAGGCCACACCGATCTTCAACAGCAAGCGCACCGTGATGTATTTCACCCGCTGCCCGGCCGAGAAGAAGAAGGTCTTCGGCTGCGACATCTGGATGAGCAAGAAGGTGGGCAACAACTACAGCGCCCCCGTGATGCTGAAGCTCAAGCCCGGCAGCGCCAAGGACGACACGCTCACCGTGGGTCACCCCGCGCTGAACGACGATGACAACATGCTGGTCTTCTCCACCAACTCGCCCTACCCCGGCCACAAGGGCGGCAAGGACCTGTACATGGTGCGCCTCGACAAGGATGGCATGCCCACCGGCACGCCCACCAACCTGGGTGCGGAGATCAACACCGCCAAGGATGACATGTTCCCCTTCATCCGCTTCGACGGCAGCCTCTACTTCGCCTCGAACGGGCATCAGGGCATGGGCGGCATGGACATGTTCCGCGCCGAGAAGACCGGCGATGGCACCTGGGGCCAGGTCGAGAACCTGAAGGCTCCGCTGAACAGCGCTTCCGATGAGGTCGGCATCATGTTCGATGGCGAGAACGATCGCGGCTTCTTCACCACCAACCGCGCCGGTGGCAAAGGGCAGCACGACATCTGGCGTTTCTACATGCCGAACCTGGAGTACGCCCTGCAGGGCAACGTGTACGACAAGGTCACGGGCCTGCCGCTGATCGGCGCGAAGGTGACCGTGGTGGGCACCAACGGCAGCAATTTCAGCGCGCTCACGGATGATAACGGCGGCTTCGCCTTCATCGAGAACGGCAAGGACCGCTACATCAAGGAGGAGACCAGCTACAGCATCCTCGCCGAGATGGAAGGATACCTGGTGGTGAAGGACCAGATCACCACGGTGGGCCTTCAGGAGAGCACCACCTTCGTGAAGGAGTACTTCCTGCAGCCCGCAGGCAAGGGTGGCGTCGTGAACCTGCCCATGGTGCTCTATGAGGTGGATAAGTTCGACCTGCTGCCCGCCAGCCAGGATTCGCTGGACCTCGCTTATCAGATCCTGGTGGATAACCCCACCTACGTGGTGGAGCTGCGCTCGCACACCGATGCGCGTCCGACCCGGCGCTACAAGGGCGGCAACAAGGAGCTCTCGCAATTGCGTGCTCAGAGCTGCGTGAATTACCTGGTGACCAAAGGCATCGACCCGGCACGTCTGGTGCCCAAGGGCATGGGCCCCGATGAGCCCGTGGTGCCCATGGATGTGATCAAGAAGATGGCCACCCGCGAAGAGCAGGAAGCCGCGCACCAGAAGAACCGCCGCACGGACTTCAAGGTGCTGCGCACCGATTTCGTACCGGGAACGGGCAGTGTGCCGCAGCAGGAGGAAGCGCCCAAGAATTAGCTGAAGAACTGATGGGAAGAGCATCCGCCGCCGGTGGATGCTCTTCTTGTTTCACCCCATGAGCGGCAACCGATACGAGCAGCGTGGCGTTTCCTCCGGGAAGGAGGATGTGCACAAAGCCATTGCATCCCTGGACAAGGGCCTCTTCCCGAAGGCCTTCTGCAAGGTGGTGGCTGATGGGCTCGCCGGCAGCCCGGAGCATTGCATCGTGATGCATGCGGATGGCGCGGGCACCAAGTCATCGCTGGCCTATGCGTATTGGAAGGAGACCGGCGACCTATCCGTTTGGCACGGCATCGCGCAGGATGCGGTGGTGATGAATCTCGATGACCTGCTCTGCGTGGGCGCCACCGATGGCATCCTGCTCAGCAGCACCATCGGCCGCAACAAGCGCCTGATCCCCGGCGAGGTGGTGAGCGCATTGATCGAGGGCACGGAGCGCTTCCTGGAGGAGATGCGCGCGCTCGGCATAGGCATCAGCAGCACCGGCGGCGAGACGGCCGATGTGGGCGACCTGGTACGCACGGTGATCGTGGACAGCACGGTGGTGTGCCGCATGCGACGCGATGACGTGATCGACAATGCGCGGATCCAGCCCGGTGATGTGATCGTGGCCCTTGCCAGCGATGGCCAGGCCAGCTACGAGCGCTTCTTCAACGCCGGTATGGGCAGCAACGGCCTCACCAGCGCTCGGCACGATGTGTTCGCGAACGAGCTCTCCACGAGGTATCCCGAAACCTTCGACCCGGCCACTCCTGCAGACCTGGTCTATAGCGGCCAGGCCAGGCTCACCGACCCCTTGGAAGGGACGCCGCTCGATTTCGGCAAGGCCGTGCTCTCGCCCACACGCACCTATGCCCCGGTAGTGAAGCGGGTGCTCGATGCCATGCGCGCCGACATCCATGGCATGGTGCATTGCAGCGGTGGCGCGCAGACCAAGGTGCTGCACTTCGTGGATCGCCTCCGCATCGTCAAGGACAACCTGTTCCCGACGCCACCGCTCTTCGGTGCCATACAGCGCATGTCCGGCACCGACTGGCGAGAGATGTACAAGGTCTTCAACATGGGGCATCGCATGGAGTTCTATGTGCCGGCCAGCCGTGCCGAGGAGATTATCGCCATCTCGGAATCCTTTGGCATCGCCGCGCGCGTGGTTGGCCGGGTTGAAGCGTCACCTTCAAAGGAGGTCCTTCTCAGCAGCCCGCACGGCACGTTCACCTACCATTGATCGCATCGCTCCGCATTCCCCGCGCGAGCGCGTGAGACCCATTCCCATGTCCGATCTCCTCTCCAAGCTATCCTCGCTGCACGACCGTCGAACCGAGATCGGCAAGCAGCTCGCGGATCCCTCGGTGATCGCCGACCAGAAGCGCTTCATCGAGCTCAACCGCAGCTACCGCGACCTCGAGCCCATTGAGCAGGCCTTCTTCCGCTTCAAGCGCCTGCACGACGACCTGGCCGGCGCCGAAGAGATGCTGCGCACCGAGAAGGATGCGGACCTCTTGGAGATGGCTCGGGCCGAGCGCGATCAGAGCCGCGATTCCATCGAGGCGATGGAAGAGGAGGTGCGGATGCTGCTGGTGCCGAAGGACCCGAACGACGAACGCAATTGCACCGTGGAGGTGCGCGCGGGAACAGGTGGCGACGAGGCCAGCCTCTTCGCCGGGGATCTCTACCGCATGTACAGCCGCTACATCGAGGACAAGGGCTGGAAACTGGAGGTGGCCGACGTGAGCGAGGGAACCGTGGGCGGATACAAGGAGGTGATCTTCAACGTGCTCGGCGATGGGGCCTATGGCACGTTGAAATTCGAAGCAGGCGTGCACCGCGTGCAGCGCGTGCCGGCCACCGAGGCACAGGGCCGGATCCACACCAGCGCCGCCACGGTGAACGTGCTGCCCGAAGCGGAGGAGGCCGACGTGGACCTGAAGGAGAGCGACGTGAAGATGGAGACCGCGCGCAGCGGCGGGGCAGGAGGGCAGAACGTGAACAAGGTGGAGACCAAGGTGCGCCTCACGCACATCCCCACGGGCACGGTGGTGATGTGCCAGACCGAGCGCAGCCAGCTCGGCAACCGCATGAAGGCCATGCAGATGCTGCGCACCAAATTGTACGAGGAGCAGGTGGTGAAGCAGGAGGCGGCCATCGCCGCGCAGCGCAAGAGCCAGGTGAGCAGCGGTGACCGCAGCGCCAAGATCCGGACCTACAACTTCCCGCAGAGTCGCGTCACCGATCACCGCATCGAGCTTACCGTGCACAACCTGCCGCAGGTGCTCAATGGCGACCTGCAGGACATCATCGATGCCTTGCAGCTGGCGGAGCGCACCGAGAAGCTCAAGGCCGAGGCGGGCCTCTAGCGTCGGCTTTCCTGCCGCATTGCAGACCTTCGCCCCCCATGACCAGGGCCGAACTCGTCTCCACCATCCGCCGCAAGCGCAGCCTGCTCTGCGTAGGGCTCGATACCGAGGAGCACCTGGTGCCGGAGCATTTCCGCGCCGAGAGCCATCCGGTCAGAGCCTTCAACGAGGCGATCGTGGAGGTGACCCACGACCTGGCCGTGGCCTACAAGCTCAACCTCGCCTTCTACGAGGCCATGGGCGATCAGGGCTGGCTCGACCTGGAAGCCACCATCGCCTACATCCGCAGCAAGGGCGATTGCTTCATCATCGCCGATGCCAAGCGCGGCGATATCGGTAATACGGCCCGCAAATACGCCGAGGCCTTCTTCGATCGGCTGGATGTGGATGCCGTGACCCTGGCACCCTACATGGGCCGTGACAGCGTGGCTCCCTTCCTGGGCCGACCGGGCAAGTGGGGCATTGTGCTCGGCGCCACCAGCAACGCCGGGGCCGATGATTTCCAGTTCCTGCGCGTCGATGGGCAGCGGCCCTTGTTCGAGGTGGTCATGCAACGGGCCGCCGCTTGGGGCAGCCCGGAGGAGCTCATGTTCGTGGTGGGCGCTACACGTGGCGATGTGATCGCGCGCGCGCGTGCCCTGGCGCCGCATCACTTCTTCCTCGTACCGGGCGTGGGCGCGCAGGGCGGCGACCTCCACGCCGTGATGCGCGCTGGACTCACCGCGGACGGCGGACTGCTCATCAATAGCAGCCGCGGCGTGCTCTATGCCGGCGCGGGACAGGAGGCGATCCCCAAGGCCCGCGAAGCCGCCCGGCAGCTGCAGGAGGCCATGGCCGAGGCGATGCCTTCGGTCCTCGCGCGCTGAATCATCATCACGGTTATTTTCACGGGATGCTTCCGTCCGAAGGGAATCCATTGCTCGACCCTGCCTTTCCCTATGGCGAGGACCTTCTTCAATTCATCTGGGAGCAGGGCCTCTTCGAGCATCGCGGACTGCGCACCACGGATGGGCGTCCGGTTGAGGTGCTGCAGCACGGGCGCATACAGCACGACAGCGGTCCGGACCTGCGCGATGCCCGCGTGCGCATCGATGGGCAGCTCTGGGCAGGCACGGTCGAGGTGCATCTGCGGTCGAGCGAGTGGGACGCGCATGGTCATCAGCAGGACGTGGCCTATGAGAACGTGGTGCTGCACGTGGTGTATGAGCATGATGCGGCCGCGCGAACACGCTCGGGCCACGAACTGCCTACGGTGGAGCTGCTGCCGCGTATCTCCACGTCGAGCATCGCCTTGTATCATGGGCTGATGCGCAGCCGAGACTTCGTGCCGTGCGCGAACCTGCTCGGCGGCGTGGATCATCTCCGGATCGGGCCCTGGCTGGAGCGGGTCCTGGTGGAACGACTGGAACGGAAGACCTTGGAGGTGGAGCGCCTGTACCGGGAACTGAACGACGACGCTGCGGAGACGCTGTACCACATGGTAGCGCGGGCCTTCGGTATGAAGGTGAATGCGGAGGCCTTCGGCATGCTTGCACGCCACCTGCCGCTCAAGGTGCTGCTGAAGTACCGCGATGACCCGGAGCGCACCGAAGCCCTTCTCTTCGGCCAGGCCGGCCTGCTGCAGGTCGATTTCGTGGATGAGCACCCGCGCCGCTTGCAGCAGGAGCACCGGCTGCTCGCCGCCATGCATGCGCTGCGGCCGATGCCCGTGGCCGCTTGGAAATTCGGTCGCATGCGACCCATGAACCTACCAACCGTGCGCATCGCCCAGTTCGCAGCGCTGGTGGGCCGCCTCGATCGCGGGTTCACGGGGCTCCTGGAAACAGAGGATGCCGGCGCGATGCGCGAGCAGCTCGATGCCGAGGCCGGTCCGTACTGGCAGACCCGCTTCAGCTTCGACAAGGAAGGGGCCCGTAAGCCGAAACGATTGGGCACGACCGGCATGGACCACTTGCTGATCAATGCGGTGGTGCCCTGCCTCTTCGCCTTCGGACGGTTGCAGGGCCGTTCTGATCGGCAGGAGCGCGCTTTGCGCCTGCTGGAGACCTTGCCGGCAGAGAGCAACACGGTGCTGGAGGCATGGGCGCGGCACGGCTTGCCTGCGGATACCGCTGGACGCAGTCAGGCCTTGTTGGAGCTGAAGGGTTCCTATTGCGCCCGGCGCAGGTGCTTATCTTGCGGCATCGGCAACCAACTGCTCAAGCGCACCGTCTCCTGAACGACGCAACCCCGCCCGGTCATGACCTCACCCATCACCCGCACGAAGACCTGGTTCGAGCAGCAGGCGTTCGGTGTGTGCGAATGGTGGGCGCAGAAGCTCAACGTCAAGACCGAGCAGGTGCGTTTGAGCTTCATCTACCTGAGCTTCATCACCGCGGGGGCGCACCTCTTCGTATATCTGGTGATGGCCTTTGTGCTGGAGCATAAGGAGCGGATCAAGCGGCCGCTGCGCAAGCGACGCACCGTGTGGGAGCTCTGATCCGACTGTCGCCGGTCATGCATCGTTCGGCCTGCCTGGGGTAGATTGGCTTCGCATGAAGCGCACCGTGAGGAAACTGATCGAGGGCCGTGGGCCCCGGGCCGACGAGACCCTGCAATCGACGATCGGGCATCGGGTGCAGAACCTGAAGGCGATTTGGGACAACGCCTATGAAGAGGACGCGGGCTTGGAGAAACTGGTGAGGCTCGGTCTCGCGGCCTCGCAGTTCGTCTTCCCCGGCATGTACATCAAGCATCTGTTCTGGCGCCAAGGGCGGCTCTACCAGGATTTCGCCGTGGAGGTCTTCGTGCTCCTGAAGACCGCGCTGCCGCTGGTGGTGCTCGCGCAAGGATGGGAGCACAACCCGTGGGTTCTGGGGCTGGTCTGCTGGCTCATGCTGGAGACCATCCTGTACATCCCCACCTTGATCTTCGCCTCCGACCACTTCGCATCACCGCGGTCCTATCGGCGATCGAAGCTGCTCATCTTCATCAATTACATGGAGGTGGTGTTCAGCTTCGCCGTGATCCACATGGCCTTCGGGTACTTCAATCAGCCGCTGGCCAAGTGGACCGATGCGGTGTACACCAGCTTCATGATCACCAGCACCATCGGGTTCGGCGAGTATTATCCGGTCACCGGCCTGGGCAAGCTCGTGGTCTCGGTGCAATCGGTCTTCTACCTCAGCTACATCGCGCTCTTCATCAGCTTCTTCAACTTGGGCGGCAACCGCGGCTATTTCGGCGGTATCGACCGGAAATGAGCGCAACGAAGAAGCCCTGCCGTTGCGGGCAGGGCTTCCTGAAGGATCGGTTGTGATCAGATGCCGAGCTGGCCCTTGAAGTCGCGGAACTCCAGGTCCTTCATGGCCTTCTCGCGCAGGCTCGCGTCCTGCTGAACAGCCATGGCCAGGTGGTTGCGCACCATGTCACCGTTGTTCTGGCGAGCGCCGATCACGGCCATGAGGTAGTGGCCCATCGCGCTATCCTTGTCGGTGCTGCCCTCGAGGATGGCCTGCGCGCCGCTCGCATCGCCGCCGAGCAGTTTGGCCAACGCGGCATTGAAGCTCTTGGTTCCGCCCATGTTGCTGGTGGCGCTGCCGTAATCGCCGTTCTGGATATCGACGATGCCCATGTTGTACTTCACCTCCGGACCGGCGGCAGTGGCCTTGCGGTACATCTCCATGGCCTTCTTGCGGTCGCCTTTCAACCGGGCGCACACGCCGAGGTTGTTGGTGCTCACAGGGTTGTCCTGGATGGTGTTGGCCTTCTGGAACTCAGTCTCGGCCTCGCTGAGCTTGTTCTGCATCATGAGCACGTAGCCCACGTTGTTGGGTCCACGGTAGTCGTTCGGGTAAATACGGCTCGCCTCACGGTAGATGCGCAGCTGCTCATTCAGGTCGGTGGTGAGGGTGGCGCTGTAGAGCAGCTCTTCCACGTTCAGGCTATCGGGCGTGCTCTTGCTCATGGCCATGAGCTGCTCATCGCTCTTGCCAACGAGGTCGTAGTTCAAGCGCAGTTCGCTGCGGCGCAGCTGGGGCAGGATTTCCTCGGCGATCTCCTTGTAGGTGGCGGCCATGTTGCGGATCTCCTCCTCGCGCTTGGTGAGGTCAGGATACATCTCCAGCACGCGGAGTACGAGCTCCTTGTCGGGCACGGTGGTGCTGGCCTGCATGGCGCGCTTGAAGCCATCCCAGTCCTCGCCACGGGGGGTCATGGCATAGAAGCTCTCCAGGCTGTCGGCTTTGATCTTGTTGCGCTTCAGTTCGCTCTTCAGCCAGGTCATGGCGCTCTTGGCGCGGTCGCTGGCCAGGTTCTCGTTCTTGCTCAGCTCACCCTCGGGGCTGGCCCATGCATCGATGGTCACGCCTTTGATCTGGATGCTCGGCTGCTTCACGCTTCCCTTGAGCCAGGTGCTCATGGCGCTCATGTCGGCATCGCGCAGCTCGCCGGGGCGCACCACGCTGCTGTTCACCAGGTAGTTGATGGTGGCCATCTCGCTGTGGCTGGTGATGCGCTGGAAGGCGTCGCGGGCAAGCAGCACCTTGTCGTCGCTCATCATCAGATAGGGCGTGGTGATCACGCCATCGGCCAGCTTGAAGGGGTCGAAGGGGACCTCTTTGTTGCCCTGCTTGCCCATGATCTTCACCATCAGCTCGCTGGTGCTCATGGCCGGGGTGTAGGCCACTTTCCCGCTGTAGCTGAAGCTCTTGCCGGTCTCGTAGGGAATCACCGTGTAGTTGCCCACGGCCTTGTCGCCCTGGAAGCCCACCATCTTATAGGGGGTTTCGCCACCGGCGTAGGTCAGGGTAGGGGTGAGTTCCACCTGGGCCTTGCGGTAGAAGTACTTCCCCGGGAAACTGCCATTCACATTGATGGCCACCGAGTCGCCTTGTACGATGAGCGGGTTGGGGTCGACGGTGTACTTGATGGTCTCGGCGTACTTCTTCATCTTGCCGAGGCCGCCGCAACCGGTGATGACCAGAGTGGCTGCGGCCATGAGCGTCAGGCCTTTGAGTTGGCGCTTATCCATAAGGAGGCGAGTTGGTGATTTCGGCGGCAAGTATAAATACTGCTTTCCGTGAGCCCACGGACGCATTATCCACACTTACTCACACGGAAAGGTGCGCATCATAGGGCGGTGATGCGGTGACCTGCGGCCTGTTCTTCGTCGATCAGCCCCAATAAACGCTCGAAGGCCCCCGGATCCCGGATGAGATCGGTCTCGGCCAGGTCCACCACCAGCACCTTCGACCCTGCGCTTTTCTGCAGATGGTCCATGTAGCGCTCCTGCAGGCGCAGCAGGTATTCGGCGCCGATCTGCTGCTCGTAGCCGCGGCCGCGCTGCTTGATGCGCTCGCGTACGCGCTCCAAACCCAGGTGCAGGTACACGATGAGGTCGGGCTGCGGCAGGTCGGCGTACATGATCCGGTACAGGTCCAGGAAGAGGGCGTACTCATCGGCGGCGAGCGTGGCACTGGCGAACACGAGCGATTTGCCAATGGAGTAGTCGGCGATGGTCACGGGGCTGAAAAGGTCCTGCTCGGTCACGCGCTTGAGCTGGTGGTAGCGCTGGGCCAGGAAGCTGAGCTCCACGCTGAAGGCATACCGCTCAGGCTGCTGGTAGAACCGGGGCAGGAACGGGTTGTCGTCGAACTCCTCCAGCACCAGGCGGCCGCCCCAGAGCTCGGCCAGGCGACGCGCGAGGGTGGTCTTGCCCGCGCCGATGAGGCCTTCGATGGCGATGTAGCTGTGGCGCGTGCTCATGCGGGGTCGCGAAGGTCGTTCAGCAACTCGAGCACGGTGCGGTGCAGCACGGGATGCACCCATTGTGGGGCGATATCGGCCGCGGGTTCCAAGGCGAAGGCGCGTACATGCATGCGCGGGTGCGGCACCGTGAGCGCTTCCGTGCCGATGACCTGGCCATTCAGGAGCAGGATGTCGATGTCGATCGAGCGGGCTGCATAGCGTTCCGAACCGCGCTCGCGACCCAGTTCCGCTTCGATGCGGAGCAAGGTGCGCATGAGCGCTTCCGGCGGCAAGGTCGTCTTCATGAGCAGCGCGCGGTTCAGGAAGAGGCGGCTGTCCTCGAAGCCCCAGGGCTCGGTCCAATGATCGCGGCTGCGGGCGAGCACGCCTCCGGCGTCGCGTGCGATCAAGGCCTCGGCCAAGCCCAGCGTCGCCGTGGGGTCGCCGGTGTTGCCGCCGAGCAGCAGCAGGGCCTGGTAGGCATGTGGCATCGGGCCAAAGCTACCGGTGGGCCTCCCATCCGATAAGCCGTCCACTCGTGGAATACAGGCGGTGGGGCTCCGTGGCGGCCACCTAGTTTCGGCCTGGCATTAAAACAACGCCTCATGAGACAGTTCTTCAAGTTCATGTTCGCCTCCATGCTCGGCACCTTGGTGATCGGGGTGGTGCTCATCTTCCTCTTCATCGGCATGTTGGCAGCCATCGGTGCCGGGCTCGGCGCGAAGAACAAGCCCACCAAGCTCAAGGATGGTTCGGTGCTGCAGCTCACGCTCGACCAGCAGCTCGTCGATCGCGGTTCCGAGGAGAACATCGACCTCGACTTCGGACCCTTCAGCGGCGAATCCAAGACCGGGCTCAACCAGGTGCTCAGCGCGCTGGAGCACGCCAAGAAGGATGAGCACATCGAAGGCGTCTTCCTCGACCTGAGCTTCGTGAATGGCGGGTTCGCCACGCTGAAGGAGATCCGTGAGAAGATCGTGGAGTTCAAGAAGGAGAGCGGCAAGCCCGTGGTGGCCTGGGCCGAGCTCTACACCCAAGGCAGCTATTACGTGGCCACGGCCGCGGACCGGATCTACCTGCAACCCAAGGGTGATGTGGATTACCGCGGGCTGCACAGCGAGTACATGTTCCTCAAGGGCCTCTTCCAGAAGCTCGATATCGATGTGCAGTTCATCCGCGGGAGCAACAACAAGTTCAAGAGCTTCGGCGAGATCTACACGCAGGACAGTATGAGCAAGGCCAACGAGGAGCAGATCCAGCTCATCGTCGATGGCCTCTGGGCCGACCATCGCATGGCGGTATCGGAGAAGACCGGCCTCTCGCCCGAAGAGCTCGACCGCGTGGCCGACAGCCTGCTGGTGCGCAACGACACCACCGCGCTCGCCCACAAGCTGGTCGATGGCCTGCTCTACCGCGATGAGCTGCTGGCCGACATCAAGGAGCGCATGGGGCTCGACAAGGAGAAGAAGATCGCCTTCGTGGGACTGAGCAAGTACCTGCGGTCCTACGACGAGGAGAAGGGCGACAAGGACCGCAAGGTGGCCGTGATCTACGCCGAAGGAGGCATCTCCAGCGGCGAGAGCGGCGATGACGCCATCGGCAGCACCTCGCTCTCCGAGACCATCCGCGAGGCGCGCGAGGACAGCTCCATCAAGGCCATTGTGCTGCGCGTGAACTCGCCCGGCGGCAGCGGCCTGGCCAGCGAGGTGATCTGGCGGGAAGTGAAGCTCGCCGCCGAGGCCAAACCCCTGGTGGTGAGCATGGGCGATGTGGCCGCCTCCGGCGGGTACTACATCAGCTGCGCCGCGTCGAAGATCTACGCCGAGCCCACCACCATCACCGGCAGCATCGGCGTCTTCGGCATGATCCCCAACATGAAGGGCTTCTTCAACAACAAGCTGGGCATCACCTTCGATGGCGTGAAGACCAACACGTACGCCGACCTCATGACCGTGAGCCGCCCGCTCACCGAGGATGAGAAGCGCATCATTCAGCATTGGGTCGATGATTTCTACGACGGCTTCGTGGCCCGTGTGGCCGAGGGGCGCAAGCTCTCCGCGGCCCAGGTCGATAGCATCGGACAGGGCCGCGTGTGGACCGGCATCGACGCCAAGGCCCGCGGCCTCGTGGATGAACTGGGCGGCCTGGAGGATGCCATCGCCGCGGCGGCCGAGATGGCCCAGCTCACCGATTACCGCAAGGTGGAACTGCCCGAGCAGGAGGAGTTCTTCCAAAAACTGATGAAGGACCTGAACGGGGAGGCCAAGGCCTGGGTGGCGCGCGAGTACCTCGGCGAGGATGCCGAACTGCTCGAGCAGTACCGCGCCGTGCGTGAGGCGCGCCGGCACATGGGCATCCAGGCGCGCATGCCCTTCGAGCTGGTGGTGCGCTGAGCAGCTTATACGGAACGCACGAAGGGCCGCCATTCGGCGGCCCTTCGCTTGCCCTAATGATCAGTTGCCTGATCTAACCAAAACCCGAGTGCTGTAACGGGGGTGTTACCCGGAAGGTTTCGCGGCCCCGAAGAAATTCAGACCAGCTCCACGTGCACGCCGCTCTGGTTGCGCACGTTCAGCACCCGGCCATCCTCCCAGATCAGGTACTGGCCTTTGATCCCCACCAGGGTGCCACCCACCTCCGGCTGTTTCTCGAAGGAGACGCTGGTGACCTTCGGCGGGTAAGCCAGCATGGGGTAACGGATCGCGATCGGCTCCTCCTCGACCAGCAGGTGCTCGCGCAGCGCATCGTTCAACGCACCGATCACCTGCGCGCGCGCGGCACGCAGCGCACCGGGGTCGTGCAACACCTCTTTGAGCATGGCGCGCCAGTTGGTCTTGTCGGCGAGGATGCGCTTGAGGTCCACCTCGATGAGGCCCGCTAGCTGGCGGTACGGCACCCGTGCGATGATCAAGGCGCCCACCGCCCCTTGGTCGATCCAGCGCGTGGGGACCTGCGCGGCGCGCGTCACGCCCACCTTCACGTTGCCGGTGTGGCTCAGGTACACCACGTGCTCGGTGTTGTGGTTCGCCGTCTCCCACGCGGGGTCGCGGCCTTCGCCCAGGTGCGCGCGGCACAGCTCGGGGCGCACGATGCATTCCGATGCCTCGGGCGCGGTGGTGAGGCAGGGGTAGCAGAAGCCCTGCTGGAAGAGCTTCTTCACGCGGCGGCCGCAGCATACGCAGCTGAGCACACCGGTGGCGCGCAGGGCCAGGCGCTGGCCCACCCATGCGCTCAGGTCGGTTTCCGGAGCGAAGGGCAGCGCGTACCGCACCGTGCCGTCGGGGCCGATGGCTGAACGCATCTTCGAGAGGGGCTGACCGTCGTTCATGACCGCAGGTTATCTTAACGGCGGAAGATAGTTCCGCCCATGCCACTGAACGCGCTCTTCGGCTACCTGATCAAGAAGCGTCTGCAGCAGATCGAGCTGTTCCGGGATGATGCGCGCATGGCGCAGCTGGAGGTCTTCCATTCCCTGGTGCGCATGGCGCGCTACACCGAGTGGGGGCGCGAGCACGCGTTCAGCACCATCCGCGATCCCGATGACTTCCGGCAGCGCATCGCCGTGCAGGACTACGAGCACGTGAAGCCCTACGTGGCCCGCTTGCGCAAGGGCGAGCAGAACCTGCTCTGGCCAACGGACATCAAGTGGTTCGCGAAGAGCAGCGGCACCACCAGCGACCGCAGCAAGTTCATCCCCGTGAGCCGCGAGGCCCTGGAGGATTGCCACTACAAAGGCGGCAAGGACCTGATCGCCCTGCATTACCAGCAGCGGCCGGACAGCAAGCTCTATCAAGGCATGAGTCTGGTGGTGGGCGGCAGCAGCACCATCGAGAACGTGCGCAACGATGCCTACAGCGGCGACCTCAGCGCCATCATCATCCGCAACCTGCCCGTGTGGGTGGAGGTGAAGCGCACCCCGGTGATCGAGACCGCGCTGATGGAGAACTGGGAGGAGAAGATCGAGCGCATGGCGCGCGAGACCATGCGCGAGGACGTGCGTTGCATCGCCGGCGTGCCCAGCTGGACCCTGGTGCTGCTGCGGCGCATCCTGGACCTCACCGGCAAATCGGACATCACCCAGGTGTGGCCCAACCTGGAGCTCTTCATGCACGGCGGGGTCAGCTTCAGGCCCTACCGCGAGCAGTTCCAGGACCTGATCCGCGACCCGCGCATGAATTACCTCGAGAGCTACAACGCCAGCGAGGGCTTCTTCGCCGTGCAGGACCGCATGGGCGCCGATGACATGCTGCTCATGCTCGACTACGGCATCTTCTATGAGTTCATGCCGCTCGAGGAGATCGGGCGGCCCGCGCCGCGCACCCTGCTGCTGCATGAGGTGGAGCCCGGTACCAGCTATGCCGTGGTGATCAGCACCAATGCGGGCCTCTGGCGCTACATGCCGGGTGATACCGTGCGCTTCACCAGCGTGAAGCCCTATCGCATCCAGGTGAGCGGCCGCACGCGCAGCTACATCAATGCCTTCGGCGAGGAGCTCATCGTGGACAATGCCGATCGCGGCATCGAGGCCGCCTGCCGCGCCACCGGCGCCGTGGTGCGCGAGTACACCGCCGCGCCCGTGTACATGGATGACGAAGCGCGCGGAGCGCATGAGTGGGCCATCGAGTTCGAGCGCGCGCCGGACGACCTGGGCCGCTTCACCGCCGCGCTGGACCAGGCGCTGCGCGGCCTGAACTCCGATTACGATGCGAAGCGCCGCGGCGACATGGCGCTGCGCGTCCCGCTCGTGCATGAGCTCGAGGATGGCACGTTCCATGCCTGGATGCGGCAGCGCGGCAAGCTCGGCGGCCAGAACAAGGTGCCCCGACTCTGCAACGACCGCGCGGTGATCGAGTCCATCCTCGCCCCCGTGATCGCATGAGCGTCCGTCGTCAACTGCTTCTTTTCGCCCTGTTTCCAGCGCTGGCCCTGGCCCAGGATGAAGGGTATGTGATCAACGGCCGTTTCGACCGCTTCACCACCGATGAGCTCGGCAACGTGTACGCGGTGCAGGGCGATGAGCTGCAGCTCTTCGACACCAAGGGCCGCTCCTGGCTGCGCAACAGCCTGAAGACCTTCGGCCGCATCACCGCGATCGATGCCTTCTATTCGCTCAAGCCCATGGTGCTGGCCGGCGAGCAAGGGCAGGTGGCCGTGCTCGATAATACCCTGGCCGTGCAGGGCAGTGTGATCAACCTGCCGCGCAACGGATTCACCCAGGTGGTGCTGGCCTGCATGAGCGTGCAGAACAGCTTCTGGTTCTATGATCAGCGCGAGATGGCCCTGCTCCGCGTGGACGCGCAGCTCCGTCCAATGGCGAACACCGGTCGCCTCGATCAGCTCCTGGGCTTCACTCCGGAACCGAAAGCCATGCACGAGCTCGACAGCCGTCTCTACGTGAACGACCCGGCGCATGGCCTGCTCGTCTTCGACATCTTCGGCACTTACATGCGCACGATCCCGATCACCGGGATCCGATCCTACGAGGTGGGCGGCGGCGGCATCACCTACCTCGATGACAAGGGCGCCTGGCGCTACGACATGCGCTCGTTCGCCGTGGAGCCGCTGCCGCTGCCACATGCGCTGGAGACCGTGCGCGAGCTGCGCACCGAGCGCGGCATGCTCTACCTGCTATTGGAGGACCGCATCGTGGTGAGCCCCGTGCCGGTACCGGAGCGCTAGGCACGCGAGTTTTCCACAACCGGGCCGGCCTTGGAACACAAGGGTATCTTCGCCATCCGTCGGGCGCGGAGGCTGCTCGCACGTCCGCTCACTCGCACTCATCCCCTCCCGCCATGCACATCGCCATCGCAGGCAACATCGGATCCGGCAAGACCACGCTCACCCAGCTGCTCGCGAAGCACTACAAATGGGAGCAGCTGCAGGAGGCCGTGGACAACAACCCCTATCTCTTCGACTTCTACAAGGACATGCAGCGTTGGAGCTTCAACCTGCAGATCTTCTTCCTCAACTCGCGCTTCGAGCAGCTGCTGGAAATCCGCCGCAGCGGCCTCAACGTGATCCAGGACCGCACCATCTACGAAGACGCGTACATCTTCGCCCCCAACCTGCACGCCATGGGGCTGATGACCACGCGCGATTTCGAGAACTACCATCGCCTCTTCCTCAACATGGAGAACGCGATCCAGCCGCCCGACCTGCTCATCTACCTGCAAGCGCCGGTGGAGAAGCTGGTGCGCCAGATCTCCGAGCGCGGGCGCGACTACGAGGCGAGCATCAGCATCGATTACCTCAAGCGCCTCAATGAGCGCTACGATGCCTGGATCGAGAAGTACGACAAGGGCAAATTGCTGGTGATCGATGTGGAGGACAATGCCTTCCACACCGACCCGGAGGACCTGGGCCGCATCATCAATTCCATCGATGCCGAGGTGCATGGCCTCTTCCCCATGGAGAAGGCGGCGAAGAAGACCGAAACCAAGCCCGCGAAGAGCACCGTGAAGGTGACCGCCAAAGGCGCCCCGAGCAAGAACGGCGCGAAAGCGGCGCCGGTGAAGAAGCGCTAGATTCGTTCTCGTAGAAACAGGAAGCCCCGCCATCGGCGGGGCTTCTTCGTTTCGGGGAAGTCGGTCAGCGCTCGCTCACGCGCAGCGCGGCACCAGTGGTCGGTGCCTTATCCAGGTAGAGCGGCTTGGTGGCGAAGGGCGCATCGGCGCCGTAGCCTCTGGCCACCAAGCGGTCGGCGGCGATGCCCTTCGCGATGAGCGCGTTGCGCATGGCATCGGCCTGGGCCTGTCCGTTGGCGCCGCTCGCACCGATCTCCAGCTTCAACGTATGGTATGCCTTGAGGATCTCCGCCGTATTGTCCACCTGCGCGTTCGAAGCGGGAGTCATGGCCGCACCGTTGAACTTCACCTCGTTGAAGGCGATCCAGGTGGTCTTGTCCGCGGGCACGGCGCGCATGATGAAGGTCATCAGGTCGTTCTCCATGCCGCCAGTGGCGCCTTTCACCTCGTAGCCGGTGATCAGCTTCGTGCTGTAATCGGTGGCGCGGGTCGAGAGGCGCTCGAGCGAATCGCGCTGCGCGGCGGAGGCATCGGACGTTGCAGCCGCAGTGGAGCCGTGGGCATCCATCTCGTGTCCGGCCTGGTCATGGGCATCCGAGTCCATGATGGTCGTTGCGTTCTCTTCCGCGGAGAATGCCGCATGGCCGGTCTCGTTGATGTGCGGCGCGATGATCAGCGCCACGATCGAGGTGAGCTTGATGAGGATGTTCATCGAGGGGCCCGAGGTGTCCTTGAAGGGATCGCCCACGGTATCGCCGGTCACCGCCGCTTGGTGCGGGGGCGAAGGCTTGTCGGCCTTGTGCTTGTACCACATCTGCCCATCGATCTCCACGCCCTTCTCGAAGCTCTTCTTGGCATTGTCCCAGGCGCCGCCGGCGTTGTTCTGGAAGATGCCCATGAGCACGCCGCTCACGGTGATGCCCGCGAGCAGGCCGCCGAGGGCTTCCGGTCCGAAGGCGAAGCCCACGATCACCGGGCTCAGCAGCGCGAGGGCGCCGGGCAGGATCATCTCGCGGATCGAGGCCTTGGTGCTGATGGCCACGCACTTCTCGTATTCCGGCTTGCCGGTGCCTTCCATGATCCCGGGGATCTCGCGGAACTGGCGGCGCACCTCGCGCACCATGTCCATGGCGGCCTTGCCCACGGCGCTGATGGCCATGCTGCTGAAGAGGAAGGGGATCATGCCGCCCACGAAGAGCATGGCGAGCACATCAGCCTTGTAGATGTCGATGGCGGTGATGCCGGCCAGGCCCACGTACGCCGCGAAGAGCGCCAGGGCGGTGAGCGCGGCGCTGGCGATGGCGAAGCCCTTGCCGGTGGCTGCGGTGGTGTTGCCCGTGGCATCGAGGATATCGGTACGCTCACGCACTTCCTTGGGCAGGCCGCTCATCTCGGCGATGCCGCCCGCGTTGTCGGCGATCGGGCCGAAGGCGTCGATGGCGAGCTGCATGGCCGTGGTGGCCATCATGCCGGCCGCCGCGATGGCCACGCCGTAGAGTCCGGCGAGCTCGAAGGCGCCGTAGATGCCGGCCGCCAGCACCAAGATGGGCAGGAAGGTGCTCTGCATGCCCACGGCGAGGCCGCCGATCACGTTGGTGGCGTGGCCCGTGCCGCTCTTGGTCACGATGCTCATCACCGGGCGACGGCCCATGGCGGTGTAGAATTCGGTGATGTAGCTCATGAGGAAGCCTACCACCAGGCCCAGGATGATGGACCAGAACACATTCATGCGCGCGATCTCCCGCACCACGTCGCCGCGGTGGAAGGTCATGGTCTCGGGCAGCATCCAGTCGATCACGAAGTAGCTCGCGATGGCCGTGAGGATGATGCTGCCGATGTTCCCGCGGTTCAGGGCGGCCATCACGCTATCGGTGTCCTTGTTGATGCGCACGAAGAAGGTGCCGATGATGCTGAAGATGATGCCGAGACCTGCGATCACCATCGGGAGCAGGATTGGGGAGAGGCCATTGAAGTTGTCGCCGCTGGCTACCACTTCGCGACCGAGCACCATGGTGCTGAGGATGGTGGCCACATAGCTGCCGAAGAGGTCGGCACCCATGCCGGCCACATCGCCCACGTTATCGCCCACGTTGTCGGCCACGGTGGCGGGGTTGCGGGGATCATCCTCCGGGATGCCCGCTTCCACCTTGCCCACGAGGTCGGCGCCCACATCGGCGGCCTTGGTGTAGATGCCGCCGCCCACGCGCGCGAAGAGCGCGATGGATTCCGCGCCGAGCGAGAAGCCCGCGAGCACCTCCAGCGCGGTCATCATCTCCTCGCCGTTGGGGCTGGCACCGTTCACGTACATCTTGTAGAACACGATGAAGAGCAGGCTGAGGCCCAGCACCGCCAGGCCGCTCACGCCGAGGCCCATCACCGTGCCGCCGTTGAAGCTCACCTGCAGGCCCTTGGCCAAGCTGGTGCGTGCGGCCTGCGTGGTGCGCACGTTGGCCTTGGTGGCGATGCTCATGCCGATCCAACCGGCGAAGGCGCTGAAGAACGCGCCGATGAGGAAGGCCACCGCGATGACCCAATCGCTGTGCGTGACCAAGGTGCCGCTCCAGGCCAGGAGGATGGCCGCGATGATGGCGAAGATGCCCAGCACCTTCCACTCCGCACGGAGGAAGGCGCTCGCGCCACGCGCGATGTAGCCCGCCAGTTCCTGCATGTTCTGGTCGCCAGCGTCCTGTTTGCGCACCCACATGGCCTTGGCAATCATCACCACCAGGCCGAGTACGCCCATCGCGGGCACGTAATACATCAAGTCACTTCCCATTGCTCTTCGCGTTGTTCGTGTATGTTCTTGTCGGTCAGAGCGTTCGCCCTTTTGCGAACGCGGGCGCGAATGTAGAAAACCGACCGAACCCAGGGATTCATCTTTCCTGCACTTTCCGCACGGCGTCTAGGTTTGTCCCATGATCGCGGAAGAGCGCACCCGCATAGCGCCCACGCCCAGCGGCTTCCTGCATGCCGGAAACGCGGTCAGCTTCCTCATCACGAGGGAGTTGGCGCAACGGCAGGGTGCCCGTCTCCGCTTGCGCATCGACGACCTGGATGCGGAGCGTGCCCGGCCCGAGTATGTGCAGGACATCTTCGATTCCCTCGCGTGGCTGGGCATCGCATGCACCGATGGTCCGCGTACCGTGAAGGAACAGGTGGAGGTCTTCAGCCAGCATCGCCGGTTGGGCGCCTATGCCGAAGCGATCAGCATCCTGAAGGAGCAGGGCGACCTCTACGCGTGTACGTGTTCGCGCGGTGATCAGCGGCGCGGAGGCTGCGCATGTCGGCAGCGTCATCTGCCTTTCGATGGCCCTGCGGTGACCTGGCGTCTGCATCTCCCACAGGATGCCTATGTGCGGATGCGTGCCATGGATGGCTCGGAAGCCGTGTTGCAGCCCGCGCGTTGGATGAGCGACCCGGTGCTGCGGCAACGCGCTGATCTGGGCGCGCGTCCGGCCTACCAGATCGCTTCGCTCGTCGATGATGCGGAGTTCGGTACGACCTTCATCGTACGCGGGGAGGACCTGCTTCCTTCCACCGCCTGCCAGCTCTATCTGGCGGAACGCCTAGGCCTGCACGCCTTCCAGCGCATCCGCTTCCTGCATCATCCGCTGCTGAAGGATGAGGCGGGGAACAAGCTCTCGAAATCAGAAGGTGCGCTCGCTCTGAAGAGCCTGCGTGAGCGCGGAGAGTCGCCCGAGCCCTTGCAAGCCAAAGCCTCAGCGATGCTGGTTGCGGCGCTCGCGACTCACTCCAATCCGTAACGCGCGATCGTGAGCGCGGTGATGAGCGTGGCGATCACGCCGATCATGAGCGCGGCGAACGCGAAGCCCTTGCCGGCTTCCTCGCGATGTCGGATCTGGCGAAGGGAGAAGCCCGCGAGCACCAAGGTGACGAAGAGACCCGCGATCACCGCGTAGGTGCTGCCCGTGAAAAGTCCGAGGTAAACCGTGCCCAGCGCCGCTACGAAGGCCGGGATAGCCAAGCGATTCCAGCGCTTCTTCGGCATGAGATTCTCCTGCTCCGGCGGCCTGGCGTGGACTGGAGCGGGGCTCACCACCGCCCAGGTCTGTTCCGCGCGCACGGGCGATTCAGAGACGCGGTGAAGTGGTGCGGTCGATTCCGCCGAAGCGATCGGTTCTTCTTCTTCAGGAACGACCGCTTCCGTGGGCGGCGCATGGTCGGTGCGCGGAGCCGATCCTTGTGTGATCGCGGCGAGATCGGTGCGCATGGGCTCCGGACCGAGCGGACGGGAACGCCCGGCATGTTCGCGCAGGGCGCATGCGCTGAGCAGGAAGCAGAAGAAGACCAAGGCGCGCATCATCATAGGCCGATGAGGCGGAAGGCATCGCCATCGAAAAGCCCGCGGTCGCTGAGCTTGATGTGCGGGATCACCAGCAGGGCCATGAAGCTCAACGTCATGTACGGCGCGCTCAACGTGGAGCCGAGCGCCTTGGCCTCCCGGTCCAGCGCGGCGTAAGCATCGGCCACGGTCCACGCGTCGGCATCGCTCATGATGCCGGCCACGGGCAGCGGCAGCACGCTTGCGCGGTCGCCGTCGGCAAGGCTGATGCCTCCCCGATGCTCGATCACCAGGTTGATGGCGGCGCAGAGGTCGGTGTCGTTGGTGCCGATGGCCACGATGTTGTGGCTGTCGTGCGCGACGCTGCCGGCGATGGCGCCGCGTTTCAACCCGGTGCCGGTGATCCAGCCGATCGCCGGAGGGGCATCGGCGTAGCGGTTCACCACGGCGATCTTTAACAGGTCCTTCGCGGTGTCGGCGATGCACGTGCCATCGGACACGGTCGGCGGCAACCACTGCTTGCGCGTGATCAGCTGCCCGTCGAGCGCTTCGATGCACAGCAGATCAGCGGATTGCGCCGGTAGGCGGAAGTCGCTCGTTGTTTTCGGGGAGCAGTGGAAATTATTCGGAGCCCCCACGGCCACGCGGTCGATCCGTGATCGGCCTTCCTCCGAAACCAAACGCCCATCGATGTAGGTCCGGTGCACGTGGAATCCTTCGAGGTCGCGCACCACGATGAAGTCTGCCGGATCGCCGACGCGCAAACGGCCAATGGGCAGGCCATAGTGGTCGATCGGATTGAGGCACGCGGCGCGCAGCACCTTGAACACATCGATGCCGCGGCGCACGGCACGCGCGCAGAGGTGGTTGATGTGCCCTTCCACCAGGCCGTCCGGGTGCTTGTCATCGCTGCACAGCATCATGCGGTGGCTCCAGTCGTGCAGCAGGTCGATCAAGGCATCGAAGTTCTTGGCCGCGCTGCCCTCGCGCACCTGCACGATCATGCCGTGCTCCAGCTTGAAGCGCGCCTCCTCGGCCGTGAAACATTCGTGGTCGGTACTGATGCCTGCCGCGATGTAGCGCGTTGCGGCTTCCCCGTGCAGGCCTGGCGCGTGGCCGTCCACCGGCTTGCCATGGCGTTGGGCATGGGCGATCTTCCGCAGCACCTCCGCATCGCCGTTGAGCACGCCGGGGAAGTCCATCATCTCGCTCAGGTAGAGCACCTCCGGCCGCTCCAGAAGGCGGCCCACGCTCGCGCTATCCATGCGGGCGCCCGCGGTCTCGAATACGGTGGCGGGCACGCAGCTGGGCGCCCCGAAGTAGAAATGGAAGGGCACCTGCTTCCCGTTGGCGATCATGAATTCAACGCCCTCTTCGCCGAGCACGTTGGCGATCTCATGCGGGTCGCTGATGGTGGCCACGGTGCCATGCAAGACCGCCAAACGCGCGAATTCGCTCGGCACCAGCATCGAGCTCTCCACGTGCACATGCGCATCGATGAAGCCAGGCAGGAGATAGCCTTCGCCGGTATCCGCTGCATCGGTGATCGCCACGATGCGTCCGTTCTCCACCCGCACCGCCGATGGCACGATGCGACCCGATTCGATGTCGACGAGCCGACCGCGTACCGTGAATGGAGCGCTGTCCTGCATGCGGTCAGTTCCGCTTGCGGATGAAGAGGAACCAGATGCCCAGCACGATCAGCAGCAGGCCGATGAATCCGCCAACGGCCACCTTGATCAGCAGCATGCCGAATTCCCTGACACGCTCGCGCGTCTTGCCATCGATGAGCCCATCGAGCCCTTGCGCGCTCACCTGGTCCGTTTCCGCATCGAACTGGTCATAGCGGAAGCCGTCGTTGAAGCTCACCATCGCCAGCACCTCAGGCACTTCGCTCTGAACGATGTCGAGCCGATCCATGTTGGAGACCGCGTTGATCACCAGCACGCCCTTGCGACCGAGCACGCGGATGTTGTGGTTGAGCACGTGCGCTTCGCGGTCATCGCTCTCCATCTCCTTCGCCCAGTGCAGCACCTTGCGCTCTTTGTCGTAGTACGGCGCGCTGGCCCATCCGATGAGGCGCAGGCCGCTGTAGCCATCGGCTATGCGTTGCACATTCTCCAGGCTGTCGTCGTGCAGCATGTCCTTCATCTTGGCGGCATAGTCGATGCCGTCGGCGTCCTCGTCCGGAACGTATCCGATGTCCTCGAAGTGAACGAAGAAGACCGTGCTCGCATCATACACGTCGGCATCGGCGTGCATGATCACACCGAGCATGCCGATCGCCACAGAGGGCGGGTTCTCCCACACATCGGTCACCAGGTAGTAGCTCTGTTCCCCGTCGAGGAACTTGTAGCCTTCGGGCAGGCGTAGCGTGGCCATGCCATCGCCGATCTGAACTTCTCCCTGCTGGTAGCGGAACGATTCGATGAGCGAATCGGTGTACGCCTCGGAGTCGGTGTAGTCGAGATCCTCCTCGATGTATGCGGCAGAGTCCTGACCGAGCAGGTTACCGGCGAAGAAGCAGAGGGCGAGTACGATGATGCGCATGGAGCATGCTTGTCCTGCGAAGAAACGCAACACGCGCCAGCAGGGCGCTCGGTTCAGTGCCCGAACATCTCCTTCACGCGCTCGAAGAAGCCCTTGTCCTTGGCGGTGGGCCGGGGCTGGAAACCGGGACTGGAGCGCAATTTCTCCAGCGCGGCCTTCTCTTCCTTGTTGAGGTCGGTGGGTGTCCATACGGCCACGTGCACGAAGAGATCGCCGTGCCCATGGTGCTGCACGCTTGGCAGGCCCTTGCCCTTCAGTCGCAGCACATGGTTGCTCTGGGTCCCTGGCTCGATCTTCACCTTGGCCTTGCCGCTCACCAAAGGCACTTCGATGCTCGTGCCCAAGGCAGCATCGGCCATGTTGATGAAGACCTCGTGGTGCAGGTGCATGCCATCGCGCCGCAGTTCGGCATTCGCCTCCTCCTCGATCACCACCAGCAGGTCGCCAGGCACGCCGCCCGCAGGCGCTTCATTGCCCATGCCGCTGATGTTGAGCTGCATGCCTTCCTCTACGCCGGCGGGGATCTTGATCGGCACCACCGCCTCCTCGCGTACCAGGCCATGCTCATCGCTTCCCGGGGCGCGTTTGCTCACGGTCTGCCCGATGCCGCCGCAGGTGGGGCAGGTGCTCACGGTCTGCATCTGCCCGATGAAGGTGCTCTGCACGCGACGCACCTGGCCGGATCCGCCGCAGGTGGGGCAATTCCCGTACTCGCTGCCTTTGCCGCGCACGAGCTTGGTCACCTTGATCTTCTTCTCGGCGCCATGCGCGATCTCCGCGAGGTTCAGCTTGATGCGCACGCGCAGGTTGCTGCCCTTGATGGTGCGGCCGCCGCGCGAGCGGCCCCCGAACCCGCCGAAGGCCCCACCGCCGAAGGCATCGCCGAAGATGTCGCCGAACTGGGAGAAGATGTCCTCCATGTTCATGCCGCCGCCGTGGAAGCCGCCGCCCATCTGCGGGCCGGCATGCCCGAAGCGGTCGTACTTGGCCTTCTTCTCCGGGTCGCTCAGGATCTCATAGGCCGATGCGGCCTCTTTGAACTTCTCCTCAGCGGCCTTGTCGCCCGGGTTCTTGTCCGGGTGGAACTTGATGGCCAGCTTCCGGTAGGCCTTCTTGATGTCGTCAGCGCTGGCGTTGCGCTCGACGCCCAGCACCTCGTATGGGTCGCGCTTGCTCATGGCTTCAGTTCATTCGGTTCGTTCGGGCGAATCATGATCCGCCACTACTCACCGACGATCACCTTGGCGTAGCGGATCACCTTGTCGTGCAGGGTGTACCCATTCTCCACCACGTCGATCACCTTGCCCTTTAGGTCTTCGCTCGGCGCAGGGGCTTTAGTGATGGCCTCGTGCTTGTCGGTGTCGAAGGGCTGCCCCTTCTCATCGGCCATCGGTTTCACCCCCTGGCTGCCCAGGATGTGGAGCAATTTGCTCTGGATGAGGCTGAATCCCTCGCGCACCACCGCGATATCGTCGGTCTTGGTGTTATTGGCGATCGCCCGCTCCATGTCATCGAGCACGGGGAGCATGTTCTTCAGCGTGTTCTCCCCGGCGAACTGGATCAGTTCAAGTCGCTCCTTGGCGGTGCGCTTGCGGAAGTTGTCGAACTCGGCATTCAGGCGCAGCCACTTGTCCTTCAGGTCGGCGGCATCGGCTCTGGCGGCAGCGAGTTGGGTGCTCAGCTCGGCGATGTCTTCACGTCCATCGGACTCGGCATCGTGCATCACGTGCTCGGCGGCGGCCTCGCTGGCCAAGGTCAACGGGTCGATGGCCTGCTCGTTCGCGGCATCGATGCCCTGATTCTGCTCGGCGGCCTTGTCAGCAGGAGCGGCGGCCTCCCTGCCATCGGGTCGGTCGGTCATGGTCTTTCGTCGCTTTTTGAAGATCATCCTGGGCCGGTCAACCTTGGTGCCAATGGCTATTGGGCTGACGGGGCCGCGAATGTCGGGGACTTTTTGGCAGATGGCGCCGGAAATGGAAAAGGCCCCGGGCGGGGCCTTTTCAGACTGAATCGCTCCTGCTCAGAGGCTCTTCACGTGCTTGTCCAGTTCCTGGTGCAGGGCCATGCCGCGCAGGTTCTTGGCGATGATCACGCCGTTGGGGTCGATCAGGAAGCTCATGGGGATGGAGCTCACGCCGTAGAGCTGGGCGCCCTGCGACTGCCAGAACTTGAGGTCGCTCACATGGTACTTCCAGAGGAGCCCATCCTGTGCAATGGCCTGCTTCCATTGCTCGCGGCTGCGGTCCAGGCTCACGCTGTATACCTCGAAGCCCTTGGCATCGGCGAATTTGGCCTTGCTGTATTTGTTGTAAGCCGAAACCACGTTGGGATTCTCCATGCGGCAGGGGCGGCACCAGCTGGCCCAGAAATCGACCAGTACGTACTTGCCTTTGAGCTCGGAGAGCTTCAGCACCTTGCTGCTGTCGGGGTTCATGTACGCGAGCTCGGGCGCCTTGTCGCCGATGGAGGTGCCCACCTTGGCCTTGTTGGTCTGCGTGAAGCCGTATACCGCCAGCAGAGCCACGGCGGCGAGGGAAAGGAGCTGCATCTTGGACATGACCGACCGGATTTTCATGGTGCGAAAGTAGGTGTGATGGATGGCCGCGCGTTCAGCCAACATCGTGCCGCGGAAGGAATGCCACCGGACGGCCAGCAGGGGTGCGGCGCTCAGACCACGGCGATGCGCGCGCCGATGGCGTTGAGGCGCCCCTCGATATCCTGGTAGCCGCGGCGGATCTGCTCGATGTTGTCGATCGTGCTGGTGCCTTCAGCGCTCAATGCCGCGATCAGCAGGGCCACGCCAGCGCGGATATCAGGGCTGGTCATGCGGATGGCGCGCAGCGGCAGCTCGAAGTCGTGGCCGATCACCAGCGCGCGGTGCGGGTCGCAGAGCGTGATCTGGGCGCCCATCTCGATCAGTTTGTCGGTGAAGAAGAGGCGGCTCTCGAACATCTTCTGGTGGATGAGCACGCTGCCCTTCGCCTGTGTGGCCGTCACGAGCACGATGCTCAGCAGGTCAGGCGTGAATCCAGGCCACGGCGCATCGGCGATGATCATGTTGCTGCCATCGATGAAGCGCGTAATCTCGTACTGCTCCTGCTGCGGGATGTGGATGTCATCGCCCCGCCGCTCCACGGCGATGCCGAGCCGGCGGAAGACCTCGGGGATCACGCCCAGGTGCTCGTAGCCCACGTCCTTGATGGTGATCTCGCTGCGCGTCATGGCAGCGAGGCCGATGAAGGAGCCGATCTCGATCATGTCCGGCAGCATGCGATGCTCGGTGCCGCCGAGCTCGCTCACGCCATCGATGTGCAGCAGGTTGCTGCCGATGCCGCTGATGCGCGCGCCCATGCGCACGAGCATGCTGCAGAGCTGCTGGATGTACGGCTCGCACGCGGCGTTGAAGATGGTGGTGCGGCCCTCGGCGAGCACGGCGGCCATGATGATGTTGGCCGTGCCGGTCACGCTGGCCTCGTCGAGCAGCATGTAGCAGCCCTTGAGCCGCTTGGCCTCGGCGCGGTAGAATCCATCGCGGCTGTCGTAGGTGATGAGCGCGCCGAGCTTCTCGAAGCCGATGAAGTGCGTATCCAAGCGGCGGCGTCCGATCTTATCACCGCCCGGTGACGGGATGTATCCGCGGCCGAAGCGCGCGAGCGATGGCCCAACGACCATCACGCTGCCGCGCAGTCCGCCTCCCATGCGCTTGAACTCGGGATCCAGGAAGAACTCGAGGTTCACCTGGCTCGCCTGGAACCGGTAAGATCCCGCGCCCAGTTTCTCCACGGCCACGCCCATGGCCTTCAGCAGGTCGATGAGCTTGTTCACATCCACGATATCCGGGATGTTGTGGATGGTCACCGGCTCCTTGGTGAGCAGCACCGCGCAAAGGATCTGCAGCGCCTCGTTCTTGGCCCCTTGCGGAATCAGTTCGCCCTTCAGCCGGTGGCCACCCTCGATTCGGAAACTATGCATGTCGTTCGCGTTGACGCGAAGCAAGGGCTTGCACGGCGCGTTTCTGAGCGCACGGGCGCGGAGTTGTCAGTTGTCGGTTGTCAGTTGCGCGGCGTTGTACCGCTGCACTCCTATCGGTTGAGCATGGCTTCAACACCCAACTCCATCAACCTGTCATTCCGAGCGAAGCGAAGGAACAACTCCCAACCTCCCAACCTCAATACCGATTCTTCTTCCGCTTGCGGTGGCGTTTGCGCCCATTGCCGCCCTGCCGGCGCGTGTCGGCCTCGTTGCGCGGCCCGGTCTGCTGCGTGCGCAGGAGGTCGGCTGTCTGCGCGAGCTGCGTATCGGCCGCGAGTCGGATCTTGCCCTTGCTGAGATCGGCGAGGTCCTTCAGGATCACGCCATCGGGCACCGTATCGCGATTCCAGGCCAGAAACTGGCGCTTCATCAGATTGGCGATCAGCAAGGCATAGGCCTCGCGCTTCTCGCCCGCTTCCATCTCGGCGCATTGGGCCACCATGCGTTCCACCATGCGGCCGTAGTGCCCATACTTCACTTCCTCCTGCGGATAGGGCACGCGCTCGGGCTTGCTCTCGAGCTCCTCGGGCGTGGGCATCGGGAAAGGGGCGTCCACATCGAGCTTGAAGTCGCTCATGATGTACACATGGTCCCAGAGCATGCGCTCGAAATTGTCGCTGCTGCGCAGCTGCGGGTTCAGCCGTGCGATCACATCGATGATCGC
Source organism: Flavobacteriales bacterium (assembly GCA_020635725.1). Taxonomy (GTDB): domain Bacteria; phylum Bacteroidota; class Bacteroidia; order Flavobacteriales_F; family PHOS-HE28; genus PHOS-HE28. The sequence goes on along the minus strand of JACJZF010000015.1, from coordinate 3,317 downwards.
GCGCGCCGACCGGGTCCGTTTCTCCCGGTCCTCCATCTCCATGCACATCTCCACCATGCGCTGCACGTTGCGGCCGTACTCGGGAATGATCATCCGCGGGCGCTGGGTATTGTAATCGAAGGGCGCGTTGCTCATGCTCAACTGGATCAAGGAAGCGCCACGGCGGAGTCGCTCGACGCGGGCGCGGGACGAAAGTAGGCAAAGCGCTGCTCCACTTGTAGGCGCTCTGCAGTGTCTGCTCGTCCCAAGCCCTTTACTTCTGGACTATCTCTTCGGGACGGATGCGAATGTTTGACAGCTTAATGGGCAGATCGAAAATGCTTCTAAGCCACCAGCGCCGCTCCTCGAAAACCTCCAGATTAATCTGCGTCAATCTGTGTTCTCTTCCTACACGCATACCAAGTAAATAGCTCCCGCCTATCCCAATCAATGCAATCCACAATGTCAATTGCAGAGAACTAGGGGGCCAGACAGCCCCAAACATGATGAATAGGATTCCCTCTGCGGAAAAGAGCAAGCTGAGAACACCAATGACGAGCAATAGTTTCGAGCTCACAACTCGCAGTCGAATGGGCAGCGAGTTATTGAGTGCCTGCCACGAACCGTCAACCTCTGCTTTGGATTGCATTTGCGCAGCGAGGCGAGTGTATCCTTTGACTTGGATTTCCAGGGCCCCCATTCTTTTGTCGCCCTGCGCATAGTGCCCAATTCCGTCCCATCCATTCGGATGGAATAGGCGAAGACTGTTTGAGTTCGACTTGGGAGATGTCGGGGAGTGCGTGAAGCCGAGAATAGTGTATTCGAGTCCAGCCTGATCGCGTACGAAATGCTTCGCGTACTTACCCAAGAGTAAGTTGGGCGCTGCTTGGGAATGGTTACCCGGTTGGTCTGGATTCAGCACGCCAACCTCCACGAGGTCGCCAAGGTCGTTGCGGAGCTTGGAGGCGAAGTTCTCGAAATCGGCTTTTCCAGGAGCGTCAAAGCGCAGCGTTAATAGGTCGTTGTGCCTGGTCCATTCCCAGTCGAAGCGAATGCCTTGGTAGCTCAGGGCGGAGTCGTCTAGTCCCCATTTAATGGGAATGGAAGCCAAGACACCTCCAATGTGTTGAAAGTCCTGTGCCCTACTCATTGAGAACCGTCAGCTTCGCGAAGCGCAGCAGCAATTGCTTCTGTCCGGCGCTGGGGAAGAAGACCGTGGCCTTCAGGTCGGGCGCGTTCCCTTCCACCTTCAGCACCTTGCCCTTGCCGAAGCGCTCGTGCTCCACGGTCATGCCCTCGGCGATGTCGGCGGCGAGCGAACCGAGCGTGCTGGTGGCCTCCATGGGCTTGCCTGTGGGGGAGAGGCGTTTCAGGTTCTTGCGCTCCGGTTCGGTGGAGGCGGGCGTGCGCTGCGCAGGGGGACGCGGCGCGGCCGGTTTGTTGAGACCAGGCGCCGTTCGTGCGCGACCGTACACCGGTTTCGATCCTCCGTTTTCTTCCCCCGACCGGTCGAAGCCCACGGCCTTGCGTGCCCATGGCGGCGTGCTGCGGTCGAAGCCGCCGAAGGAGGGCGCGCGCTCCGCTTGGCGCGGCATCTCCAGGTACTTCGGATCGATCTCCTCGATGAAGCGGCTGGGCTCGCTGGCGGTGAGGTTGCCCCATTTGTAGCGGCTCACCGCGTAGCTCAGGGTGCAGCGTTTCTCGGCGCGGGTGATGGCCACGTAGAAGAGGCGACGCTCCTCCTCGAGGTCGGCGCGGCTCTGCACGCTCATCAGGTTCGGGAAGAGGTCTTCTTCCAGGCCCACCACGTGCACGTACGGGAACTCGAGGCCCTTCGCGCTGTGGATGGTCATCAGGCTCACGCGGTCGTTGTCGTTCGGGTCCTCGCCTGTCCCGGCCCCCGCGCCGGGATCGGCATCGGTCAGCAATGCCACGTCGATGAGGAAATCGCTGAGCGTGCGCGGCACGTCGGTGCCTTCTTGCGCCTCGCTGAACTCCTTCATGCCCGCGAGCAGTTCCTGGATGTTCTCGTAGCGGCTCACGCCTTCGGGCGTCTTGTCGGCGAAGAGGTCCTTGAGGATGCCGGTCCGACGCGCGATCTCCTCGCCCAGCGCCGCAGCGCTCTGCGTGGGCAGCTGCGTCTGGAAGCCCTGGATCATGAGCACGAATTCGGCGACTGACTTGCGCGTTCCGCTGTGCACATCGAGTTCCTGCAGGTGATTGAGCACGAGGTCCCAGATGGGCAGCTGCTTGGCGGCAGCGGCTACCAGCAGCTTGTCGATGGTGGTCTGCCCGATGCCGCGCGTGGGGTAGTTGATTACGCGCTTCAGCGCCTCCTCGTCGCGCGGGTTGCATACCAGGCGGAAGTAGCTGATGAGGTCCTTGATCTCCTTGCGCTGGTAGAAGCTGAGGCCGCCGTAGATGCGGTAGGGGAGGTTGTGCTTGCGCAGGGCCTCCTCCATGCTGCGGCTCTGAGCGTTGGTGCGGTACAGGATCGCGAAGCCCTTGTTCGGTACCTGCTGCTGCATCTTGGTCTCGAAGATGCTGTTGGCCACGAAGTGCCCTTCGTCGTTGTCGGTGAGCGAGCGGTGCACCTTGATCTTCTCGCCATCGCTGTTGTCCGTCCAGATCTCCTTCTTGATCTGGTCCTTGTTCTTCTCGATCAGTGAGTTCGCCGCGCCCACGATGGTCTTCGTGCTGCGGTAGTTCTGCTCCAGCTTGAAGAGCTTGTGGTCCGGGTAGTCCGTGCGGAAGTTGAGGATGTTCTGGATGTTGGCGCCGCGGAAGGCGTAGATGCTCTGGCTGTCATCACCCACCACGGTGAGGTTCTCGTGGCGTGCGGCCAGGGTCTTCACGATGTTGTACTGGGCCAGGTTGGTGTCCTGGTACTCGTCCACCAGCAGGTATTGGAAGCGGCTCTGGTACTTCACCATCACATCCGGATGGTCGCGGAAGAGGATGTTGGTGTTGAAGAGCAGGTCGTCGAAGTCCATGGCGCCGGCGCGGAAGCAGCGCTCGGCGTAGGCCTTGTACAGCTCGCCCATCTTCTCGCGACCCACGGCCGCATCACCGGCCATCAGCTCGGCGTTGGCGAGGTATTCCAGCGGACCCACCAGGTTGTTCTTGGCGATGCTGATGCGGCCATGCACCTGGTTGGGCTTGTAAAGCTTGTCGTCCAGCTTCCACTCCTTCACAATGGCCTTGATCACGCTCCGGCTGTCGTCGGTGTCGTAGATCGTGAAGTCCTTCGGGTAGCCAAGCTTGTCGGCCTCGGCGCGCAGGATGCGGGCGAACACGCTGTGGAAGGTGCCCATCCAGAGGTTGCGCGCTTCGGTGCT